>NC_003910.7:4029885-5373180 GCF_000012325.1 Colwellia psychrerythraea 34H
TTTTTTGGCTATTTCAAGGTAGTTAAGGTTTTGCTTCATTTGACGAGCATCTGCTACCGCGCCAATATGAACGCCTTCACGTAATGGATGACCGACAACAAGTTGCTTCATTCTTGCAACAACCGCGTCAACAAAACGATCATGAATACCTTCAGTCACGATTAAACGTGATGAAGCAGTACATTTTTGACCTGTACCAAAGAAAGCACCGCCAACAGCACACTCAACAGCGTTATCCAAATCAGCGTCATCTAGTACGATTAGTGCATTTTTGCTGCCCATTTCTAATTGGCATTTTACTAAGTTTGTTGCCGTTGCTATTGCAACTTTACGACCTGTTTCTAAAGAGCCAGTAAAAGTTAGTGCGTTAATCTTTTTAGAGTTAATTAACAAATCACCTACTTCTGCACCAGGGCCCATTACCAGGTTAAACGTACCTGCAGGCAAACCTTGACGTGAGATGATTTCAGTTAATGCCCAAGCACTCGCTGGCACTTGATTCGCTGGTTTTAAAACAACCGAATTACCAAACGCCAATGCTGGTGCTATTTTCCAAGCAGCGGTTGCTACAGGGAAATTCCACGGTGTAATAATACCGACAACGCCAACTGGCTCTCTGCGGGTTTCAATCTCAATACCTGGGCGAACTGAATCAGCTGTTTCACCCATTTGACGCAATACTTCAGCGGCATAATAATGAAAAAACTGACCAGAACGATAAATCTCGCCAGCGCCTTCAGGTAACGTTTTACCTTCTTCTCGGGCTAACAACTTACCTAATTCATCTTTACGTGCAATCAGCTCATCACCGATGGCCATCAATACTGAATAGCGTTGTTCTAAGCCACTTTCTTGCCATTCAAGTTGGCCTTTTATTGCTGCATCTAAAGCAGCTTCGGCTTGTTCTTGGTTAGCTTGTGCATAGTGACCAATAACATCACTGATGTCCGCTGGACTGATGTTAGCAAGTGAGCTTTCGCCTTCTACCCATGTGCCATTGATGTAATTGCAAAAAATTGATTCAGACATAAATACCTCCATAAAATAATTGAATTTATTATAGGCAGTATGTTTTAATAATAAAAATTAATAAAAAATATCTATTGATAAGGATTCCTTATGGCACTACCTGAATTTAAAATAGCCCAGTTACGTCACTTCGTCTGGGTAGCAGAATTAAAGGGGTTTCATACGGCAGCAGAAAAAGCTTGTCGAACTCAACCGGCAATATCTTTATCAATTCGAGATCTAGAAAATAAACTCAGTACGATATTATTTGAAAAGCGCAATGCGAAAACCTCAAATACTGAACTAACGCCTTTTGGTCAATATTTTCTACCTAAAGCGAAAGAGCTTATTGCCCACCATGACAACGTTGCTCAGGATATGGCCTTGATGAGTGAACATAAAACAGGTCATTTACGCCTCGCCTCAGTACCTTCTATTGCGTGTAGGATGTTGCCCGAATTATTGTCAAAATTTATCGCTGATGTGCCAGAGCTTCATATCAGTTTTTATGATGATAACTCCGAGGCGGTCTTAAGAAAGGTTGAAAAACAACAAGTAGATATTGGTATCGCTAGTTTGCCTCATGGACATGAACATGCCGATATTACTTTTACGCCTATTTGGGAAGATCAGCTTGGTGTGGTTTGTCGTGAAGATCACCCTTTTGCGGAAATGACTGAACTGCATTGGAAAGAATTACGTAAACAACGACTGATCAGAAATGGGACTTCTCGCTTGCTCGAAGATACTGAAGCAGAGCCGTTATTGAGCGACTCGCAATTTCTTATTTCTAATATGTTGTCATTAATCGCTATGCTTGAAGAAGGTCTTGGCATCACCACGTTACCCTGGTTTGCTTTTCCTAAAAATAATAGCAAACTTCGTTTTATCCCACTGACAACGCCTAAAATTGTCCGTCATATCGGCATAGTTCAACTCAAAAACAAATCGTTATCCCCAGCAGCAGAAGCCTTAGCAAACTTCATTTTAAAAAATACTAACCAAAAAAAGACTAGTGACCTTAACCCTGAATAAGTGCTGGAAACGATCACTCTGACAGCGACTTACTACAAGGAAAAATTTCACAATAACGCCTGCTGAAACAATCATACCCGTTACTATCAAAAGCAAGGATAGCTTTTGACCTTACTGACTCTCATCGGTATGTTAGATAGTCTCAACTTGGGATAAGTCACCTTACTCAACAATCAGTTAACTCTTAGTTAAAACAGATAGCAATTCACTAAACTTTACATTTACAAACGTGCAACTCTCAAAATTACTGCTACATTATAGTTTTAGCAGTACTTCTGTTAAGAGTAATAGTATTATTTAAAGGACTATCAAATGACTATTAAAGTTAGACTAACTGCCATATTAATTGTAATGATTATTTTACTCGCTACCGCAATAACCTCACAAAAAATAGCCACCAACAAAAACAAACATCAAACCCTAAGTAGTGATACGCGTTATCTTTCTTACTTGATCGCCGATGAATTTAGACAAAGCTCAATAGACTTAACCCGTCTTTGCCGATTATTTGTTGCTACTGGAGAACAAAAATATTGGGATGCTTATTGGCTCATTGTTAATTGGCGTAATGGCGAGGTTGAGCGTCCTAATAATGTTGATAATAATTTATATCCAGATCAGCGCATTAAGCAAAGTAAGATCATGAAAGAGTTAAATTTCTCAGCGAACGAGTTCACTTTATTAGAAAAAGCCAACAGTTACTCTAACACCTTGATTGCTACAGAAGAGCAAGCAATGCAAACTATTAAAAACGGAGAAGTAGCGCAAGGTCCATTCCAAAAATCCCCTAATGAAAGCATCAATGACTTTGCTTTACGTTTAGTCTTCAGTGATGCGTATCAGCAAGATGTTAAGAAAATAATGACGCCTGTAAACGCGTTTTTTAATGCGTTAGATAAACGCACCGCAGATGATTTACTTCGTTCACAACAAGATGCAAACTTTTGGTTAAGCAATAGTTTAATCGTGCAAGTAATCGTCGCCATAATATTACTTTCTCTAATGTTTTTTATGAAAGTCACCCTATTTAAACCCTTAGAACATGTCATTAATGCCATGAATAATATTGGTGGCGGCGATGGTGATTTAAGTCAACGTTTACATGAACACGGCAAGGATGAATTATCTTCTTTAGGTAAAGGTTTTAATCTATTTGCCAGCTATATTCAAACAGTCGTGATTGAACTACGTAGCGCAATTGGTGAAATTTCTAGCTCTTCAGCACAATTAAATACCACGGCAAATTTAACCGAGCAATCAGTTATCGAACAGAAAGTTGGCATTGAACAGGTACTTATTGCTATAGAGCAAATGATTCCCGCAGTGCAGGAAGTTGCCGTTAATGCATCGCAAGGACTTGAACAAGCAAAGCTTTCTGACGAAGCAGCAAAAGAAGGTTTACAAGTGGTGGACCAAGCAAATAATAATATCAACTTATTAGAAGTAGATATTGATAATGCTTCTGGAGTAATCAATAAACTTGCACAAGATACTAACAATATCGGCTCGGTATTAGATGTTATCCGTGGCATTGCCGACCAAACCAATTTATTGGCCTTAAATGCTGCAATTGAAGCAGCGCGGGCCGGAGAACAAGGACGAGGTTTTGCTGTGGTAGCTGATGAGGTTCGGACTTTAGCTCAGCGTACACAAGACTCAACGTCTGAAATTCAACAAATGATTGAGAAACTACAAGTTGGTGCTAAGGATGCTGTTAAGGTGATGGTACAAAGTAAAAACCGTACGACTGATTGTGTAGAAAATACCGGTCAAGCAGGTCATTCCCTATCTAAAATCACCTCATCTGTAGGAGAAATTACCGATATTAATAGCCAAATAGCCGCAGCGACTGAAGAGTTAAATGCCAGCATAGAGGAAATACGTCGTACTGTGGATAACATCAATCAACATGTAGAACGCACAGCTAAAGGCTCTCAAGAAACAGCCAATAAAAGTGACTATACCACTCAACTTACCAGTCAAATGCAGCTATTAATTGAGCGTTTTAAAACAGAATAATACCTAAGGGCTGTTGATTTTTTAATTGACAGCCAACTCATTGAACATATCAAGTCTATAAAACTATTTGCCACTCAGCGACAGTTAACAGGTTTACTGCAAGCATTAGTGAGGATAACTTATCCTGCATGTCTAATAGCCTACCTTCCTGTAGCACCTATGCAGAGACCAATAACGCTGCTTAGTTAAGGCTTTAACTTCCTATTAGGTAGTGGCCCTTTCGAAAACTTGTCAAAAGTTGATTAACTGCACAATACTCACTTGACTTATAATGACTAAATCAATTGTAACCACGCACATAACTTTCCGTACTAACATCATTACAAAATGTTTGCTCATGCTTACTTACATGCTGTTGTGTATTGGTATTAGCCGGGTGTTTATTCTCGCTAACAGCCACTTCTTTATGCTCTAAACCTGTAGCGTTTAAATAATTACTTTCGTCATGGGTTAGTGAATTCATTGTGCACCTCAATCAATTTATGCGGTTAAATATTTACCGCTGTTGGATATGCAATGATTATAGTAAGCCTTTTTCGATAATAAAAATTAATAAATAATATACAATGATAAAAAAAACTTATTACCTCTATTTAAAGTTAAAAAGCTTCATTGAAGTTTTAGCCCACCAATTCACCAACTACTCCTGCTATTGCCTTTTCATTAAACTTAACATTCTTCAAACAAACAATATGACTACCTTTAAGTAAAATAAAATAATAACTATACTATTCAATTAACTAGACAAGGTATATAAGTTTTTCTTATCAGACGATAGACCTTATTGCCTTGTATAAAGTGACTTAATGGGCGAAAAATAACATCACATTCAGTGAGGTCATTTTTTAGACTTCATTAATATCCGCGTTGATTTATTAAAGCTTCAACGAGTTAATGCTTGAATTTGCTTCTATACCAGAACAAGAACAACAAGAAAATCGAAGTCAATTCAGATAACATATTTTGTATAGCAAATGAGGATCAGTAAATGACAACTAATGCAGCTATCCACTCATCGCTTTGGGGTGAAAATTCTTTACCTCTTCGCCCTGCAAGTCAGGTGATGAAATTGGAACGCCTTGGCGCTTACCATCAAAGTCGCCTAAGTTTTATGCGTACTTTGGTACGTCGAATATTTCGTGAACGCTGGAAGATTGAACCTTCCGTTTTTAATCTCGATGATGATGGCTACGGCACGGTTGTCTATGAAGTCCAAGCCCCACATGGTTTGTTCAGCTTTGTTTTATTTTCTGATTACCTTTCACCAGATGAACGTAATGACCGTGTTATTGCCACCAAATGGGACCTTACTATGGCCCTGGTTGAAGGTAAGGTTGACCAAGCTTATATTGAACAATTACGTGAAAACGTCCCTAAACAAGAAGCCGGACGCGTAGATGCCCGTGTTTTTGTTTTATCTCGAGCCAACCGCAGTGCACGTAACTTTGATTATGTGGTCAATCAACTTGCTGCAGGTGAACAACCTGATGTGGCTAAGATTGTTGAAGTAGGTTATTTGTATCGCACCACAGCAGTTTATGGCAGTGGTAAACTCGGTATGGCTGATTGGGAAAAAGTCAGAGAAAAACATAAAGATTTTGCCCGACCATTTGCTGGTGAAATGTTTGTTTGTCTGATGCTACGGAACTTTAGTTTATTACAAGTCGAACATATTGCTCGTCATAAAAAACCCGACACATTCAATCCAATGAAGCCTGAGATAAAACGCTACTTTGGCATCGGTAATTCAACGGGCCTTGGCATGGCGCCCTATTTGGTCAATCATCCGCTTCTTATCAACCAATGGATAGAAATGCGTGAACTGGCTCTAGCACGCGTTCGTGCACTAGGCAGCGTTAATGATCAAGTACGTGAAACCATTAGTCAACTAATTGACCGCAGTGCACAACACACCCTTGAAACACAGACCGAAGATGAATGGCAAACCAATAATAATAAAGCGGTTATTGAAGATATGGCCTGCCTGAAAAGTCGTATTGAAGGTGGCTTTGACTCATGGAACGAGCTAGTTGAGTACAGTGAACAACATTGCTCGTTGCAGGGCCAAGAAATGTTGGTGTCTTGCATGTTAGAAATATACCCCGAACTTGTCGACGAATTAGAGGATTTTCACAGTGCAGAGGAGTTTTTAGACCTTGACCCACTCATGCCTGCTGGACAACTTAGAGATATCATCGAAAAACGTTATGACTGGGCATTAGCAATAGATTTTGACGCAGAAGGCGCTCGAGAAACTTACTGGTACCGTTCAGAAGAAAAAATGGAACCTCGTCTAGGCAGTGTTGCTGATATTGAAGGTAAGAAGAAGCAAATGGCACTGGGTGTCGGTTATGCCGTACGTAAATGTTATAACCAATTAATTGATTATATCGCGCAAAACCCCGATGACACCACGGCTCGATTTATGGTTTCACATCCAAAATTACGTGGGATTGTACGACGCATTCAGGGCATGAACCGCTGTGTTTATGGTGATATCCAAGCAAATCTATTAGATCGCGAAGTATTACCGATGCACTTATTGCGCGCCAAGTTAGCTTTTTTTGGTGTAAGTAAGTTTGATCCTCGTTCTCGTTTATGGGTACGTAATACCATGTTCCAGGGCGCGCCACTATTAGAAGAAATTGGCCAATCATTTAATGACGACTGGTTTATGCCACTAGCACCAAAGCAATAGGAGAGTTCCGTGAATATTTCAATGAATGAATTAAAAGCAGCTCTACGCAGATGCTTTGAAGCAAGTGATTACTTTGTCGGTAATTATGAAGATGCAGCCAACATGGTGCTTTGGTTAGAAAAGCATGGCTTAAATGGCTTGAGTGAGTTCAAATTAGCCTTGCCTTATATTGGTGAAGATAAAAACAAACCATTAAGTAATGTAATTTATGAAGATAGCACTTCAGCAATTATTGATGCTCACCATCGTAGCGCCCTTAATTGCATTGCTGCAGCGGTAGACCTAGCACACGCTAAAGCATTAGAAAGTGGTATAGCCACAGTCACAGTGCATAATTGCCACAACAGAATTTTTATTCTAAAAGCACTGACAGATCGTGGTCGTAGCGGTATTAGTGCCGCAGCTTATTGGCAAAACGGTAGTGATACCGTGACCGAACATACTGCTGCCATCCGCTCAGGTCAACGCTACCCAAGTTACAGTGAGGGGGTTACCAATCTAACAAGCAGTGAAAATGACAAACAAGCGCTTACTATTATTTGTAGCTCACGAGTAGACTTAACGTCTTCTTTGCAAAATAGTAAAAGTCATTTTATTAGCCCTAAACAAGTTGAAAGTAATAAAGAGCATACTGTTGAACATGGTATTGAAATTGATGCTGGTGTTTGGGAAGAAATTAATAAAATAGGCTTGGGCGTATTAGTTGAAAATACCGAGCGTTCACGAAAAGATGCCGGTGGTAATTAATACCAATCGGACTAATTTATTGATCACTTAGCGAGAATTAAAAGGCTTAGAGGCAAGGCATTGATTGAAGAGAATAGTTATTCTATTGTCAAAATCAATAACGCCACTTATAAGCCTTTCAAACTCGCCCTTCGGGAGCTCATTAGCAAACTGATAACATCACAAAATGAATGAAATATAGACTAACTATGTTTAACTCATTTTGCTTGTTTTAAGCTCGCTAATGTAGCTCTAAGGTGACCAATAAATTAATCGTTTGGTATAAAAGGCCTTTAACTACTGTCGACAGATACAAGGTATTTGTCGACATAAAAACCTCCTTTTAAGGTGCCAATATTTTGCATAATCTAGCAATAGCCCCCCTCAGCGGTATCTTACCTATTACTGAACCTCCTAAGCAAAAGTTACACCAAACACAACTGTTTGAAGTGGCGGTTTCGATTAGTATCAATGGCATTAGCCAAGCGGTAATGATGGCATCTCCAGAGCATTTAAAAGACTTTGCCCTTGGTTTTAGCTTAAGTGAAGGCTTGATTAACTCATGCAACGACGTGTTGGATATCATTGTTCACTCTCATCAATGTGGCTGGCAAGTTGATCTACAGGTTTTAGCAAGAGTTCAGCACCAACTTAAACAGCGACGTCGCACTATGGCGGGGCCAAGTGGTTGCGGTCTTTGTGGACTTGACTCCATTGAAGCGGCAATGTCATTAAATGTCCCCCAAGACCAAACGACTAAAACGCTCAAGTTACCGTCCGAGCAGGTGATCATTCAAGCGAAAGATGCCTTGCCAAGACTATTGAAAAGTTCAGGGGGTACAAGAGGAAATCACTGCGCAGCCTTTTTTGATTTATCTGCACATATAGTCGCGTTTCGAGAAGATGTTGGTCGACATTCAGCATTGGATAAATTACTTGGTTGTTTATCCAATAAAAAGCAAGCGACTAATGAGGGCTTTGTCTTAATAACAAGTCGTTGTAGCCACGATTTAATCGCCAAGGCTGCCCGTTTATCTTTAACAACCTTAGTCACACTAGCGCAACCAACTGACTTAGCAGTTAGTTCGGCCCGTAAAACACAATTAGCCTTATTTTGCTTCCAACACGGGCAACTAAAACGCTACGCTTAACAAGAGAACTTACATGTCTACGTCAGCAAAAAAAAAGTCATCAAAAGCCTGCTCCTCAAAAAGAAAACCTGCCTACTCTTCACCCGCTGGTGGTTGGGGCGCACTAAGAAGCTCAGCTAAACATTTGATCCAAAGTGAAAATGCAGCCAAAAGCGTTAAAGCATTACTTAGAGCAAATCAGCCTGGTGGTTTTGACTGCCCTGGCTGTGCATGGGGAGATTCAGGAAGCGCCGGCAAAGTAGATTTCTGTGAGAATGGTGTTAAAGCTATTGCATGGGAAGCGACCAGTAAGCGAGTCGACAGTAATTTTTTTAAACAATATTCTATAACTCAACTGCAACAATGGGATGGTCATTCACTTGAAAAAAGTGGTCGTTTAACCGAACCAATGTTTTACGACGGGATAAGTGATCACTACCAACCCATTAGCTGGGAAGACGCTTTTAAGGTGATTGGTAATAGCCTGCAACAACTCTCTTCGCCCAATGAGGTATTATTATATACCTCAGGTAGAGCAAGTAATGAAGTCGCTTATTTATATCAGTTATTTGGCCGAGTGCTGGGAACTAACAACTTCCCTGATTGCTCGAATATGTGCCATGAAGCCTCAGGTATTGGTATGACAAATAGTATAGGTACAGGCAAAGGTACTGTAACCATAGATGATTTTTCTAAAGCTGACGCCATTTTTGTCTTTGGCCAAAACCCTGGTACCAACCACCCCCGCATGCTGGGAACGTTGCGAGAAGCAAGTAAAAGAGGCGCTAAAATTGTTTCAATAAACAATTTAAAAGAACGTGGATTACAAAAATTTTCAGACCCACAAAGCCCAAAAGAAATGATATTTTTAACAGGTACAAATATTAGTCAACATTATTTCACGCCAAGATTAGGCGGCGATATGGCATTATTACGCGGGGTGGCTAAATGTTTATTCGAACGGTTTGAGCAGGACAAATCGGTACTTGATACTGATTTTATCCAAGAACATTGCCATGGTTTTGAAGCGTATCAACGTAGCGTAGCATCAAGTGCTTGGGATAAAATCCTTGGTCAATGTAATCTAAGTAGAGAAGAAATTGAACAAATAACGACGATATACGCCAGCAGTGATAAAGTCATTTTCACTTGGGCGATGGGGATCACGCAACACCGTCATTCTGTCGATACAGTACAAGAACTGCTTAATGTGCTAATGCTACGAGGCAATATAGGTAAGGCTGGTGCTGGCGCATGCCCTGTTCGTGGTCACTCAAATGTACAAGGAAATCGTACCGTTGGCATTGATGAAAAACCGCCTATGCCCTTTCTTGATGCGTTAGAAAAACGCTACTCTTTTAATGTTCCACGTGATCATGGCTTTAATACCGTTGACTCCATTCATGCAATGCTTGCGGGTAAGGCTAAAGTATTTATTGCCCTAGGTGGTAATTTTGCAGCGGCGACACCCGATACAGCACGTAGTTATCAAGCCTTACAGCAATGTGATTTAACCGTTCAAATCAGTACTAAGCTAAATAGAAGCCATGTGGTAACAGGAAAGCGTGCGCTAATCCTTCCGTGTATTGGCCGTACAGAAGTCGATCGTCAAGTCAGCGGTGAGCAATGCATCACGGTAGAAGATTCTATGAGTATGGTGCATAGCTCAACGGGGCAAAATGAACCAGCCTCTGAGACGCTTCGTTCAGAGACCGCTATTGTAGCTGGTATGGCAATGGCATCGGTAGGCGATAAAATAGTCGACTGGCATAAACTAGCGAGTGATTATGCACTCATTCGGCAAGAAATCAGTGTCGTTATTCCTGACTTTGAAGATTATAACGCCCGCATAAAAGAAGGAAGAGGTTTCCACCTGAAAAACCCTGCTGCACAACGTCAATGGTGCACACCGACGAAGAAGGCGACATTTTTTGATGCGAATCTACCAGAACAACTCGCCCATGAACGTGCACAATCACTGACCGATAAACCAGTATTAACGCTGCAAACATTGCGTTCTCACGATCAATACAACACCACCATTTATGGCATGGATGATCGTTACCGTGGCGTTTATGGTGAGCGAAACATTATCTTTATGAGCAGTGAAGATATTAATAAGCAGGCATTAAATAATGGTGATTATGTAAAAATAACAACCATCTCAAACGATGGTATCGAACGTTCTCTATCTAATTTCAAAATTATTGAATACCCAATAACTTCAGGATGTGTAGCCGCTTATTATCCTGAAACCAATCCTTTAGTACCATTAGAAAGTATCGCTGATAATTGTGGAACACCAACGTACAAATCTATTGCGGTATCAATCGAGAAAATATAGAAACTTACAAAGGATTTTCAAAGAAAAAGCCTCACAACTGAGTCAGTAGTGAGGCTTAAATTTTCTATAGTAGTGAAATCAATATCGATTTAATTACTATTCTTCTGATTGTGTTATTTCTACATCCATGTCATCAGCGACTGAGTTTCCACTCAGTATTGCGGTCACAGCCATGATAATTACTGCAAATATCACGGTTGTTAATTTGAAACCTCGCGAAGACGAATTATTCATTGTTTTACCTTTGTCGCTGCCTGTTTGATTTATTATTAAGTTGTACTATTTATGAACAGGCACGATGACACTAAACTATTAACTTTTTTTTTACAAGTTTTTTCATGAAGTTTTGTTAACAAGGTTTTTCACTCATTTTTTAGAATAAAATTAACTCATTAAATCAAATATTAATCCTTGCTGAATTTCTTGCTGTTCACTTGATGATATGGTGACTCGAATAGAAGCATTTAAAACTCCTGCGCCAGAACTTAAAGCGCCTAAACTGGTATCACCACCTAGTAATTGACTGTATTTAATAGCCATAGCCAATGCGGTGCTATCTGCAGTCAAATCATCATGACTTTGAGCATGGAACGTTTGCTCATTTGAATTAGTTAAATTAGTTGAATTAGTTGAAGCAGGGTTTAACGGTGATAAAGTAAAAAACAGGCTAGTATCTGCTAATTTATGTTTGTGAAGCTTAACCGATAATCGCAGCGAATCGACTTTCAATAAATGATGTGCACTTTCAATCAGAGCATTGAGCAGTTTTTGTATATATAACTCATCACTATTGAGGTAGTGAGGCACACTCTCATCAATCAAGAAAAAAATGGATTTCCCTTCATACGCATTGCTTGCTTTTAATAACGACTCGGTGCGCTGTAGAAAACCATAAAAATCAAAACAGTCTTCTTTAGCTGTTATTTTTCCTGACTCTATATTAGATAAGTCCATCATAGTATCGAGTAACAGTGCAACATTACTGCCCGCATGGCTTATTCCTGTGACCTGCTTATTATTGATGCCTTTTTTCTTTAGCTGCTCCACAAATGCTTTCACTGCTAATAGTGGCACCCGCAACTCTTTGTTTAGGCTCTGTAAGAAATTACTTTTAGCTAAACTTTTTTGTTCTGAGCTCTCTTTAGCTAAAATAAGTGCTCTGGTCTTAATATCAACTTGCTGCCCTAGCTCACTCGAATAGGCGGCCATCATTAATACCAGCATTTGAAATAATACGGCGCCAAATGTTCCTCCAATGAGAACCGCCCACGCTTGCCAACTTTTTGCCTGACTAAACCAAGGTTGTTTTTCCGCAATGTCAATTTGCCAAAGTCGAGAAAACACCTCAATCGTAATCGTATCAACATGGCGATTTACCGTAGGAAAAGCCTGGCCAAAGAGAGAAAGAGGTTGGCTACCTGAAACATCTTGAATAAAAAAACTGACCTCTTGCTCTTTTTGCTGAGCGAGTTGCTCAAAAAAACTATCAAACTGAGCGACAGCGACCACAAAACCTAATAATTTACCTTCCTTAATTATTGATAACTTCTGCTGAGCTTCGTTACTAGCAAGTTCGTTAACCTCAGGCGGTAAAAAAACGGCCTTACTAAATAACATACCGGGCTTAGCTAATTCGTCTTGTACTAAAGTGATTGGTGCACTAGCAATCACTGCTTTGCTATTAACAACAACTTGCATAGACAAAATATGCGTAGGATTACTATAAACATCTAAACCTAAAGCTTCCTGGTTGTTGTATTGAGGGTAAATGTAATACAAAGGAGCATATTGAGTACGGGACTGAGCTGGTATGGTATTGCCATTTGCTAACAGCTCTATAATAGCAAAGTCCTTTTTCAGTGCTTTTCTGCTTTCTTGTTCAAAGCCGGCTCTATCGGCAAAGGGAACAATTGGAGCCCACTCTAACGCTCTTACGCTTGAGCCCTGCTCAAGAATACCTTCACTAAATAAGTTAAATTCTGTTAATGAAACCTTCTCTCTGGCTTTAAATAATGCGGCAAGACTATTAATGTTGTTCACAACGTCATCAACTTCAGCGAGTACTAAACGTTCTACCTCTGTTTTAGATTGGTTAAAAAGTGCTTGTCTATAGTCTTGCTGTTCATGCTGGGAGGTTTTAAGCAGTAATAAAATAGCTAAACCACCTAAAATAGAAGTAAAACTGACAAAGAGTCGTTTAGTCAATTTAAACCGTTCCGCATTTTTAATGAGTAACAATAATGGAATAAAAAATACCGCAGCTAACATACTCGTCGACCAAGTATTAACAAAGGTATAGAAGAAAGTGCCTGTCATTACTTGATTATCAAGCATAGCAATCACTAATACTGAGCTGGCAGACACTAAGCTTGCAATTGGGCCTATACGTAATATAAAGAAAAACAGCTGCTTTCTTGATGTTAGCCATTCTTTATAATGAATAAAACGATAAACAAGCTGTTTAGTCCAACACCCTTGTAAAATGATGGCTAGTACGGCAATAGTCATCACCGATAAATTGGCATCTAGATGAAAGTAATAGCCCAGACCAACTGCCAATAGAGGGCTCACCAGTAATACAGCGATAAGTGGTGTGATCCCCCAAATAAGCAGTAGACCACTAATAAGCGCCGCAGAAGGACCGACAAAGTTTACTAGAGATTGTGGATTGATTAGCCATATCGCGCCAAAACAAACGGCAAGATATAAAATGGCAGAAATAATAATACGCGGTAAGTGGAGTTGCATCATAAGTAATTATTTAAGATCGGCATGGTCAGTCCGTTAATCAATTGTAAATATTCATCTTAGCTTTCAACTATAGTATCTGAATAATTAACCTCTATACAAAATAATATAAAGAATTCCATAATATAATTTGCGCTACGTGCTCTGGTAAGCGAAAATACGCGCAATTTTTATTCTTTCAAGACTATAAGATCTGGAGCTACTATGTCATCGCGTCAAGAGTTAGCAAATGCTATCCGTGTATTAAGTATGGATGCCGTACAAAAAGCAAAATCAGGGCACCCTGGTGCACCTATGGGTATGGCCGATATCGCAGAGGTATTATGGCGTGATTTTTTAAAGCATAATCCAACTGACCCAAACTGGGCCGACCGTGATCGCTTTATTTTATCAAACGGCCATGGCTCAATGCTTATCTATTCACTATTGCATTTATCGGGTTATGATTTATCTATTGAAGATTTGAAAGAATTCCGTCAATTGCATTCAAAAACCCCAGGTCATCCTGAATACGGTTACACACCAGGTGTTGAAACAACGACGGGTCCATTAGGTGCTGGTATTGCCAATGCCGTGGGTATGGCTATTGCTGAAAAAACGTTAGCAGCACAGTTTAACCGTGAAGATCATGCGATTGTTGACCATTTCACTTATTGCTTCTTAGGCGATGGTTGTTTAATGGAAGGTATCTCTCATGAGTCTTGTTCACTAGCCGGAACTTTAGGTCTAGGTAAACTTATCGCTTTTTGGGATGACAATGGCATTTCAATCGATGGTAAAGTTGAAGGTTGGTTTACTGACAATACCCCTGCTCGTTTTGAATCTTACGGCTGGCATGTTATTTGTGTTGATGGTCATGACCCTCAAGCAATTACTCACGCTATCGAAGAAGCTAAATCAGTCATTGATAAGCCAAGTATGATTTGTTGTAAAACTATCATTGGTTTTGGCTCACCAAATAAGTCAGGTACTCATGACTGTCACGGCGCACCATTAGGTGATGACGAAATTGCCGCAACACGTGAATTTTTAAACTGGTCACATGCTCCATTTGATATTCCAAGTGACATATATGAGCAATGGGATAGAAAAGAAAAAGGTCAAGCGAGCCAAGTGAGCTGGAATGACAAATTTGCCGCTTATAAAGCAGCACACCCTGGTCTTGCAAGCGAATATGAACGTCGTGTGATTAAAGGTGAATTACCTGCTGAATTTGAAGAAAAAGCAAATGCTTTCATTCAACAGTGTCACGAAAGCAGTGAAAACATTGCTTCACGTAAAGCATCACAAAATGCGATTGAAGCTTTTGGTAGCGTTTTACCTGAAATGTTAGGTGGCTCTGCCGATTTAGCTGGCTCAAACCTAACGTTATGGTCTGGCTCTAAAGGTATTCAAGAAGATGCTGCTGGTAACTATATCTTTTACGGCGTACGTGAATTTGGTATGAGTAGCATAATGAATGGTATTTCATTGCACGGTGGTTTTGTTAACTACGGTGCGACTTTCATGATGTTTATGGAATATGCACGTAATGCGGTTCGTATGTCGGCATTAATGGGCATTCAAAATATCTTTGTTTATACCCATGACTCTATTGGTCAAGGTGAAGATGGTCCAACGCATCAGCCTATTGAGCAGTTAACTAACTTAAGAACTACACCAAACTTAACGACTTGGCGTCCATGTGATGCAACAGAGTCTGCTGTTGCATGGAAAGCTGCTGTTCAAAGCCAAAAAGCGCCAACAGCGTTAATATTTTCACGTCAAGGTTTACCTGCAATGAGTCGTACTCAAACGCAAGTAAGCGATATTGAAAAAGGCGCTTATATTTTAGTTGATTGTGCTGGCACACCTGATGTTATCTTAATGGCTACAGGCTCTGAAGTTGCTTTGGCAGTTAATGCAGCAACAGCATTAACTGAACAAGGTAAACTAGTGCGTGTGGTTTCTATGCCTTCAACGAATGTTTTTGATAAGCAAAGCAGCGACTACAAAGAAGCTATATTACCGTTTAGCGTAACTAAACGTGTCGCTATTGAAGCAGCACATGTTGACTTCTGGGCTAAATATGTTGGTCTTAGTGGCGCAGTTGTTGGTATGACAACATTTGGTGAATCAGCTCCAGGTAATGTATTACTTGAGCACTTTGGTTTCACTGTAGACAATGTTGTAAATACTGTAAACAAGCTATAAGCAAATGAGTTAAGCGAACTACCACTGTTGAAAATAGCAGTGTTAGTTCGCATTATCCCATAAGTTATTACTAGCTTATCGATTAACACCATCCATAAATGCAGTAAAATCATGACAATTAGAATTGCCATTAATGGCTTTGGCCGTATCGGTCGCAGCGTAGTTAGAGCGCTATATGAAAGTGGCAAGACAGATTTATTCACCTTAGTTTCAATCAATGAACTAGCACCTGCTTCAGGCATAGCACATCTATTAAAGTATGATAGTACGCATGGTCGATTTCCTTTCAGTGTTAGTGAGAAAGAAAACCAATTAATTATCAATGGTGATGAAATAGCATTAACGCATATTGGTAACTTAAATAGCCTACCTTGGCAGCAACAAAATATTGATATTGTCCTTGATTGTACCGGTAAGTACGGCAATAAAGCTGATGGTTTAAGCCATATTAATCGAGGCGCTAAGAAAGTTTTATTCTCTCACCCGGGCAGCCAAGATATTGATGCAACCATCATTTACGGCATAAATCATCAAACATTAACGTCAAGTGATAGGGTAGTATCAAATGGCTCCTGTACAACAAATTGTATAGTGCCCGTGATTAAAGTCATCGATGAAGCATTCGGCGTTGAGAGTGGTAGCATCACCACCATACATTCATCAATGCATGATCAACAAGTCATTGATGCTTATCATAAAGATCTACGCCTCTCTCGTGCAGCAAGCCAATCAATCATTCCAGTCGATACTAAACTAGCTGCGGGTATTGAACGAATATTACCAAAATTTAAAGGCCGCTTTGAAGCGATTGCCGTTCGCGTACCTACAATCAATGTTACCGCAATGGATTTAAGCCTTACCGTTAATAATGATGTTTGCATTTGTGACATCAATCAAGCGATACAAGCCGCGACCAGTAACCATGATTTGTATGGCGTATTATCGTATACCGAAGAGCCACTGGTTTCGGTCGATTTTAATCATGACCCTCATTCTTGTATCGTCGATGGTAATCAAACACGAGTCAGCCATAAGCGTTTAATTAAAATGCTGGTTTGGTGTGACAATGAATGGGGCTTTGCCAATCGCATGTTAGATACTGCTATGGCAATGCATCAAGCAGAAAACTAAGAACAAGTTACTAAATTTTATAGACAATATTTCACATAATTCACCGACAGTGAAAACAGGAGACAACAATGTCGATTATCAAAATGGCTGATCTAACATTAGCCAACCAACGCGTATTAATTCGTGAAGATTTAAATGTACCTGTAACCGATGGTAAAATCACTTCAGATGCTCGTTTACGCGCTGCATTACCTACACTTAAACTTGCACTAGAAGCTGGCGCAAAAGTTATGGTTATGTCTCATTTAGGTCGTCCAACTGAAGGACAACCTGAAGAGAAATTTTCACTTAAACCTGTAACTGATTATTTAAGTGCAGCATTAAACTACCCTGTTCGCTTAGTCACTGATTACCTAGACGGTGTAGATGTTGCTGCTGGTGAATTAGTCGTATTTGAAAACATTCGCTTTAACCTGGGTGAAAAGAAAAATGATGACACGCTAGCTAAAAAGTTAGCTGCATTATGTGATGTTTTCGTTATGGATGCTTTTGGTACTGCTCATCGTGCCCAAGCCAGTACTCATGGCGTAGCCAAATTTGCCGCGACTGCTTGTGCTGGTCCATTGCTTTCTGGTGAATTAGAAGCATTAGGTAAGGCTTTAGATAATCCTGCAAGACCACTTGTGGCAATTGTTGGTGGCTCTAAAGTATCAACTAAATTAACTGTGCTTGATTCTTTAGCAGGCATTGTTGATCAACTTGTTGTTGGCGGTGGTATTGCTAACACCTTTATTGCAGCAGATGGTCATAACGTCGGAAAATCATTATATGAAGCTGATTTAGTTGAAGAGGCAACTCGTTTAACTAAACAAGCGAAAGCAAACAACGGTGATATCCCAGTACCTAGTGATGTTGTTGTTGCCACTGAGTTTTCAGCTTCTGCAACTGCAACCTTAAAACCGGTCAATGAAGTCACTGCTGATGAAATGATTTTTGACATTGGTCCTGAGACAGCAAAAGCGTTAACTGAAATTATCGCTAACGCTGGTACCATAGTTTGGAATGGCCCTGTTGGCGTATTTGAATTTGATCAGTTCGGTGAAGGTACTAAGGTGATTGCACAAGCTATTGCTGATAGTTCAGCCTTCTCAATTGCTGGTGGTGGTGATACTTTAGCCGCTGTTGATAAATATGAAATTGCCGATAAAATTTCTTACATCTCAACAGGTGGTGGAGCGTTCTTAGAATTCTTAGAAGGCAAGAAATTACCAGCAGTAGAAATATTAGAGCAACGCGCTAAATAATAACATTGCTAATGACTAATGGTCGCTAACAATTAGCGACTATTGGAACTAAATAAAAAACGAGTCTCTTTTCAAGGCACTCGTTTTTTAATAGCTAAAATATTTATATTAAAAGAAAAAGAAAGCAAAACGAAATACAAACCTGACAAGTAAGACCAAAACGAAACAAGAACGAAATAAAATCGAAATACAATCGAAACATCTTGCAATGCAATTGTAGTAAACTTACAATCACAATCTCGGAAAAACCACTAATATAGATTGTAAAACAAGTGTATCTTGTAATATTCGCACAAAATTCAGCTTTTCCATCTATTAGTGTTTTAAAATCAACTTTAAGTAAATTATCCTGTCAGATAAAGGTGCTATTTGCTATAATTTTGTTATCTGAATAAAAACTTTCAACCTTAGCAACAAAAACTTATCTAGGAGTAAGTAAATGGCTTTAATTTCAATGCGCCAAATGCTCGATCATGCGGCAGAATTTGAATACGGTATTCCAGCATTTAATGTAAATAACTTAGAGCAAGTACGTGCAATCATGCTTGCCGCTAGTGATACTGATAGCCCTGTCATCATGCAAGCATCTGCAGGTGCCAGAAAATACGCCGGCGCGCCTTTTTTACGCCATTTAATTTTAGCTGCTATTGAAGAGTTTCCACATATTCCAGTAGTTATGCATCAAGACCACGGGACTTCTCCTACGATTTGTCAACGTTCAATCCAATTAGGTTTTTCATCAGTAATGATGGATGGCTCATTAATGGATGACGGTAAAACTCCAAGTAGTTATGAATACAATGTTGACGTAACACGTCGCACTGTTGAAATGGCACACGCTTGTGGTGTTTCTGTTGAAGGCGAGTTAGGTTGTTTAGGCTCACTTGAAACAGGCATGGCTGGTGAAGAAGACGGCGTTGGCGCTGAAGGTGTATTAACTAAAGAACAAATGTTAACAGACCCTGAAGAAGCTGCTGACTTTGTAAATAAAACCCAAGTAGATGCATTGGCTATTGCTTGTGGTACTTCTCATGGTGCTTACAAGTTTACACGTCCACCTACAGGCGATATTTTAGCGATTGATCGTATTAAAGCAATTCATCAACGTATTCCACATACTCACTTAGTAATGCATGGCTCTTCATCTGTACCACAAGATTGGTTGGCTGTTATTAATGAGTTTGGTGGAAAGATCCCTGAAACTTACGGTGTACCTGTTGAGCAAATTCAACACGGCATTAAAAATGGCGTACGTAAAATCAATATAGACACTGATTTACGTCTTGCGGCTACGGGTTCTATTCGTCGTTTCTTGGCAGAAAATCCAAGTGAATTTGATCCACGTAAATTTTTACAAGTATCGACTAATGCTATGTACGACATTTGTAAAGCGCGTTATGAAGCATTTAATACTGTAGGTAATGCCAGCAAAATCAAGCCGATAAGCCTTGATAACATGTTTGATCGTTACCAAAGTGGTGAGCTTAAAGCACTCATCAAGTAACATCATCGATACAAAGTAGTTACAAAAACTATTAATTAAAAGGGCTTAGGCCCTTTTTTTATGCTCGAAAAAAATAAGGTAGTTAGGTATAATCGCTTAATATAATCACGTTTCATTTCTATTAAGTAATTTTTTCAAGATGTTTTCTCGTTTTATTCTAGTACCCATTTTTTCAATCTATTGTGCGTTTCCTACGCTGTCTTATGCTCAAGAGCAAAAAGCAGGGACAAATTCGGCTAATGCTTCAGACATATTATTTAGTCTTGAAAAAGCTGATGAGTCCCAACAACCTGCATCTGGCACTTTATTTACCGCCTCAGCAGAGCTAGGTTTACTTTATTTGACAGGTAATACCCGCAGTGCCGATATTAAAACAGGCTTAGACTTACGTTTTGAAAGAGGCCTTTGGCGAAGTTTCTTTGTTTTTGATTTGTTAGTGAAAAAAACTGAAACTGAGAGTGAAGTGAGTAGCGATGTCATTCAAAAAAACCTTGAAACGACCGATCAAAAGTGGAGTATTACTTCGCAAACTAACTACACCCTTGATGCTATAAAACAAAACTATATCTATGGCAGTGTCTTTTATGAAGAAAATAGATTTTCTGGTTTTGATTCACAAGCATCAATCTCAACCGGTTGGGGTCGCCGTTGGTTTGAAAATAAAGAAGCTAGTTTTGATGCCGATATAGGTCCCGGCTTTAAGAGGGATATTACCCAAGTTACCCCTGAAGAAATAGAAACGGGCATGAAGAGTAAAACCCAAGATACCCTTATTTTACAAGCACAAGCCCTGTATATAAGAAAAATAAATGAGCATATAGAGTTTAAGCAACTTTTCGTGGTCAAACACGCTATTGAACAGGGGCAAAACAGTATTTATAAAGCTGAAACATCAATTACTAGTAAATTAATTGATTCACTGCAGCTTAAGCTTAGTTTTATTATCGATTACAACTCCAAAGTAGATGATGATAAAGAGAATTTAAACACAGAAACTTCTGCGGTACTTATTTATAGTTTTTAATGACCTAACGAGTTGTGCAGCTAATATTATTAGCTGCCTAACTCAAATGAATGCAACTTAAATTTCTGTAAATCGTTAGATAATAGCTCAACACTTTGCTCGTCAATCATATAAGTAAAAGTGCAAGTTCCTGACTCACTAAATTCATAACAAACACTAAGAAAGTCTCTTCCTTGCTTGGTGCTATACAAACCAAACTTGAAAGTAACACCATTCATCCATTGGGAGACGTATTCATTGATTGGTAAAGTTAATAGGTATTTATCAGGAGTTTCCTGTTTTTGCCATTGGCGGTACTTATCTATAGCATACTCAACATCATCAACTTCTGACTCATTTATCCACAGAGGATAAGTTACATTGAAACTATTTTTATCAGTACTAATTGGTGAGTTACTGCCCTGAGCGGAATATAATAAAGTACTGCCAGAAACCAAACCAGTTTGGGCCACTTTTAAGCGGGTTTGCTTTTTAAGATAATTATTCGTGTGAGCGCTGTACTCAGAAAAACTCACCTTTGTTTCCGTATGACTTTCTGTGTATGCCCCTATAGAGCCGCAACCCGATAGTGATAAAGTGGTAATAGTTATAGTAATATACGAATTCATTGTCGTTTCTTAAAATGATATTGGGTCTTGAAGCACTGTTAATGTAACAACTTTTTTTTCACATTAACTAGGTACTGATTTTGACTACCATTTTAGCGTCACAGAATAGTGTAACTGTTGAAAATCGTAACTTTGGCGTAAAGAACTGTAGTAAATAAAAAAAGTGGAATAATCAAAACATTATTATTGAGTTTTTTGCCACTGCTCGAATCCTTTTTTTATTTTATTAATTGTTTCAGGTTTAGTTCCAAGGCTCAGTGCCATGCAATGCTCAGCACTTTCACCTTTTGATATTTCTAAGCCTGACATAAGATTCAAATCTGCTGCTCCAAGTAAACCTAAGCGATAGTTTAGTGATTCTTTAGACTGAATAACAACATCTATCCTCCCTTTAATTAATTTTTTCAGGTTTGTTTCTTCATTAGAAGATATATCTAGATTCACTCCCTCTTGAAATCCTTGTTGTAGAAAGTAACTGTGGCTATTATCTCCACGCATGATACCTACCACACTTGTTTTTAATGCCTCTAGAGAATCTATATTGATCTCATTCGACGCAAGTTTATACACATGAATTGGGGTGGATTTATAGAGGGGACAAAACCAATGAAATTTTGACTCTCGCTGCTTTGTTCTATAAATGGAATAAATAAGTATATTAGGATTGGTTGTTGCTAAATGAAAACTTCTTGCCCATGGATAGACATCTATCGAATATTTAATATCGGTGTATGCCAGTATTTCCCTTATATTACTGGTAACTATTCCTGAGACTTCCTGGCCCTTTAAAATAAAAGGCGGCCAATCTTCTGTTACCACTTTTAGCTCTTCTTCGTTGGACCGTGCAGTAAAAGAAAGAAGTAAAAATATAATTAACAGAGAATTTTTCATTGCAACTCTACATCTAGGTTTAATGTGTTAAATCAATATAATAAATTGTATCATTTAAATTGTCATCCACATTAAAAGTATTAAACTTTCGTTCACAAAAAACTAATTTTTTCATTTTAGAGAACTAACGAGAACTACCTCAATCTCTCTATTTAAAAGAACTATTACTTAATGAGTTCCTTTTTCAGTGTTTAGGACAATAAAACAAAGTTTACTTTGCTAATCAATCCAGCTTTGCCCTAAAATAACCGCAATTATATTTTCCTCCAAATAAAAAGGTATCTACATGGCTCAGCCACTACCAGATAAGTTCATCATGTCGATGAATCGCGTTTCTAAAGTAGTTCCACCCAAGCGCACGCGTTTAGACTGAGAATACACCTTATTATCACCTCTTGCATACCACATTAATTCCCTACACAGAAACTGATAAATAGTCCAATTAAATCAAGTTACAACCATCAGGTATTCTGATATATTCCTCAGGTATTTTACTCTCTAAAATCTAATAAATATTATTCAAGGAAGGATAAGTCATTGTCAATTCATTTCTCCATTTTCAAAACATTACTATTCTCATTTTTAGTCATCACTCTTACTGCTTGTGGTGGAAGTGGTGAAGAAAGCCCCGAAGCTAACCAGGTAGAAGTCATTCCTCCAGTAACGCTACCATCAGTTAACGAAGTGCCCGTTATTACCTTAAATGACGAGTACTCAGTCATCGAATATAGTGACATTACTGTTAGTGCTTTAGCTGAGGACAGTGATGGTGAAATTATCAGTTATCTATGGCAACAGAAATCAGGGCTTATCGTTGACTTAAGCGAAACAGATTCAAGTACATTAACCTTCACCGCCCCTAATGTGAGTGAAGACCAGCAACTCACTTTTGAGCTGACAGTTACTGATGACGACAACGCACTTACTACTAAAAATATAATCATTCGCTTGCATGCCCTAGAAAGTGATATTGAAGACATAGTTTTTGCAAATGAGAACTTCAAAAGCTGTATTTTTAATATAGCTAAGGAAGCAAATTTGCATAAATCGGTAAATTTTAGACAAATTGACTGTCGTGATCAAAATATCTCGTCAACACAAGGTTTGGAAAACTTTACTGAACTAAAGACATTAACACTTATCAATACTCAGATAAAAACTATAGATTTGAGTGCTTTAATACGGTTGGAAACTATTTGGCTTAGCCGTAATCAATTGTCTGAAATAGACTTGAGCAAGCAAACTTTATTAACAGATCTAGAGCTCCATGATAATAATTTAGCCAGCATAAACTTAGTGAATCAAGTCTTATTAACTTATTTGTCTATAACAAATAACCAAATAATTTCAATAGATTTAGCAGCTCAAACACAACTAACTAATCTTGCTTTAGATGGTAACCAACTACCAGAAGTTAATTTAAGTGCACAAAAACTATTAACTCATTTATATTTATCCAATAACCAACTGACAAAAGTCGACTTAAGTAAACAAAAATTGTTAACTGATTTAGCTTTATCCGACAATCAACTGACAAAAGTCGACTTAAGTGAACAAAAATTGTTAACTAATTTAGCTTTATCCAACAATCAACTAACAGAAGTCGATTTAAGTACTAAACCATTGTTAACTCACTTACGTTTGAATGATAACCCGATAACAGACATAGATTTACGTGCCCAAAGATTGCTAATTCTTTTAGGTTTATCCAATAACCTACTCACAGAAGTCGATTTACGTGTCCAAGAACTTTTAATTGATTTAGATTTATCCAATAACCTACTCACAGAAGTCAATTTACGTGTCCAAGAACTTTTAATTGATTTAGATTTATCCAATAACCTACTCACAGGAGTCGATTTACGTGTCCAAGAACTTTTAATTGGTTTAGATTTATCCAATAATCGATTAACAGAAGTCGACTTGAGTACTCAAACATTTTTAACAGGGCTCAATTTGGATGATAACCAACTAACTAAGATAGATTTAAAGAATCAAACAAAACTACAATCTTTTTCAATAGACAATAACCAAATTACTGAGCTTGATTTATCTTCACAGCCTGAACTCAGCCGTATTTCTATTTGGAATAATTATCTCACAGCCATTAACCTTAGCACCCCATTAAAAATAACAGATTTAGACCTTACAGAGTCTAAGCTCACAACTATCGATTTAACTGCCCAACCACAATTAAAAAATTTAATCTTATGGAATAATGAACTGACAAGTATAGATTTAAGTAACCTAGTACAACTAGAAAGCTTAAATTTAGGCTCGAATGATAATCTATCTGAAGTTAACTTAGCCGGGTTAACAGGTTTGTCTAATTTAAGATTGAGTAATCTAAATCTATCAACTATCGACCTTAGTCAACAAAGCAACTTGCTTTCTTTACACATAGATGGCAATCCACTAACAACCCTTGATTTAAGTGCGCAAAAAAAATTACATACTTTATCAATAAGTAAGGGTAACTTAGAAAACTTTAACTTAACAAATCTTACCAAGTTAACTTCCTTCGCTTCTTATAATATTGAACCTGAAACCATACAACTTTTTCCTGACTTAAAATTAGATTATTTAGCTTTTAATTACTTCCAAGCAAAATACATTAATTTAACCGCACATACTGAGCTAACGACGTTAGTAATTAATGAAGGGGGGATAACTGACATTGATTTAAGTGCCCATGAAAAGATCGAAAATTTACAGCTAACCGCTAATCCATTAACACTAATCAACTTAGACTCACAAAATCTATTAAAATCTTTAACTTTGGGAGGTAGCCAAATAAAAGAAATAAACCTAAGTAATAAAAAGTACCTAAGGTCAATACAGCTTACAAGTAATAAAATAAGCCAAATAGACTTAACGGGGCTAGATGCACTAGAGTACCTTCGCCTGACTGATAATCCATTAACGAATGTCACCAAGGATTATTTAGATAGTTTAAATGGAATTAATGGTCTAAAAATTTATTATTAACGCTACCACAAGCAAAGTTTACACTTTAAAGGAGCCTAACCACCCACAGGCTCCTTTTGCCCTCTAAAGTTTATTTAATTCATTTCAGTAAAATACAAGTTTATTTTGCTTATCCCCTCATGATTGCCCTAAAATAACCGTAATTATAATTTCCTCCAAATAAAAAGGTATCTACATGGCTCAGCCACTACCAGATAAGTTCATCATGTCGATGAATCGCGTTTCTAAAGTAGTCCCACCCAAGCGCACTATTTTAAAAGATATATCACTTTCATTTTTCCCTGGCGCTAAAATCGGTGTATTAGGTTTAAATGGCTCGGGTAAATCTACCTTGCTTCGTATTATGGCGGGTGTTGATACTGAATTTGAAGGTGATGCGGTTGCTTTAGCGGGAACTAAAATTGGTTATTTACCACAAGAACCTCAACTTGATGAAAATCAAACAGTACGTGAAGCCGTTGAAGAAGCTGTTTCTGAAGTTAAAAACGCTATGGCCCGTTTAGACCAAGTCTATAACGAATATGCTGAAGAAAACGCTGACTTTGACGCCCTAGCAAAAGAACAAGGCGATCTCGAAGATATCATTAATGCACAAGATGGTCATAATATTGATAACGTTTTAGAACGTGCTGCTGATGCATTACGTTTACCAGAATGGGATCAAAAAATTGCCGTACTAAGTGGTGGTGAACGACGTCGTGTTGCACTTTGCCGCTTATTACTTGAAAAACCAGACATGTTATTACTCGATGAGCCAACCAACCATTTGGATGCTGAATCTGTTGCATGGTTAGAGCGCTTCCTGCATGACTACCCTGGGACTGTAGTAGCTATCACCCATGATAGATATTTCTTAGATAACGTTGCTGGTTGGATATTAGAGCTTGATAGAGGCCATGGTATTCCTTATGAAGGCAATTACTCATCGTGGTTAGAGCAAAAAGATGCACGTCTTGAACGAGAAGGTAAAACCGAAAGTGCATTACAAAAAACCATTAAGCAAGAACTTGAATGGGTTCGTTCAAATCCAAAAGCGCGTCAATCAAAAAGCAAAGCCCGTTTGGCACGTTTTGAAGAGCTTAATAGCCAAGATCATCAAAAACGTAACGAGACTAACGAGCTTTACATTCCACCTGGACCTCGTTTAGGCGATAAGGTACTTGATGTTAATAACTTAACCAAATCATTTGGCGATAGAGTACTTATTGATGACTTAAGCTTTAGTGTTCCTAAAGGTGCTATTGTCGGTATTATTGGTCCAAACGGTGCAGGTAAATCTACACTCTTTAAAATGATGTCTGGTGCTGAAAAACCTGACTCTGGAAATGTAGTGCTGGGTGATACGGTTAAGCTTGCTAGTGTTGATCAGTTCCGTGATGACATGGATAACAGCAAAACCGTTTATCAAGAAATCTCTCAAGGTCATGACATTTTACAAATTGGTAATTTTGAAATTCCGAGTCGTGCCTATGTTAGTCGCTTTAACTTTAAAGGTAACGATCAACAAAAAATCATTGGTGAGCTATCCGGTGGTGAACGTAACCGAGTTCATTTAGCCAAGCTTGTACAAACGGGTGGTAACGTATTACTGCTCGATGAGCCAACCAACGATTTAGATGTTGAAACTCTACGTGCGCTTGAAGAAGCATTATTAGAGTTCCCTGGTTGTGCCATGGTTATTTCACATGACCGTTGGTTCCTTGATCGCATTGCTACTCACATCTTAGATTACCGTGATGAAGGTCAAATCAACTTCTTTGAAGGTAATTTTACTGATTATGAGGCATGGTTGAAGAAAACTTTAGGCCCTGCAGCAACAGAACCACACAGAATTAAATACAAAAAAATAGGGTAAACACTAAATAAAAACAGCCGTTGTTAGTACGTTAGTAACTTTGCTGTGATTTGTTAATGAGTTTACCGATAAAAGCCAGTTAAAACTTGATTTTAGCTGGCTTTTTTGTGCCCAATAATTTTTTACTTTTCAATAAAATGAGACTATGCTGAAGCCAATCGATGACAAAAGTCATTAGTCAGGTTGGACAATAGACATGGATGATAGACGACAATTTACTCGTATTTTATTTTCAATAAAAGCAGAGCTAAAAATTGAAAAAAATATATACCATGTGTCTATTCATGATATATCACTTAATGGTGCTTTAGTTACCGCTATTGAGAGTGAACAACCGTTAAAAGGTAAAGTCGGTACCTTACACTTTTTATTATCAGATAAAGAATCAGAAGTGAACATGAGCATTGCCATTGTTCACGAAGAAAAAAACGAAACAGGTTTGCAATGTAATGCTATTGATATTGACAGTGTTACTCATTTACGTCGTTTGGTTGAACTCAATCTAGGTAATAACGAACAACTTAATAAAGAACTGGGTCAGTTATCACGTACAAAGTAAGGTTAAGCTATTGATTATACCTGTTTTTTAGTTTAAGTTGAAATTAGTAAAAATTTACAACATCTCTATCCAAACCTTTAAGGAGTCTTAATGAATCATCTAATCATCTCTTGTATTGGCCCAGATCAAACAGGCCTAGTAGACACTTTATCTAAAGTTATTTCCAAGCATCAAGGCAACTGGCAAGTTAGTAGTTTGCATCATTTATCAGGCTTTTTCGCCGGCGTGATTGAAGTTGCCGTAGCAAGTGAAAAAAGTGAAAGCTTAATCAGTGCATTAAAAGCTATTAAAGGATTAAGTTGCCAAATTGAAGTGGCAGAGCCTAACATGCCCGACGTTATTAGTAATTTAGTACTGGAAATTACTGCTAATGATAGAGCGGGAATTGTACAAGAAGTATCCTCTGTTATTCATCATCAAAATGGTAACTTAATCAAGCTAGTAAGCTCACACGATAGCGCGGCCCATAGTGGCCAAGATATTTTTAAAGCGAAAGTACAAATTGCTATTGATGATAAATCGGTTGATCACCTTATCAGTGCATTAGAGCAAATCGCAGATGACTTAATGGTAGATATTTCCCGCTAGTCTATCTAGTTAATAGTGCTTAGTAAGACTGCTTTACTATTAAGCAACACGTTAATTTAACTGTATGCTAATCAAAAACGAGTGCCATGAGCACTCGTTTTTTATATCAATTTCACTCACCAATAGTTAATAAATACGGGGTTATGATTATCACCCTTGAAGACGCTATCCTAGGATAAGGTTTCCAAAAACTTTGCAGCTTTATTAATATCTCGGCTACGTTTCATATCAGGCAAACTTTTCAAAAAAGTTTCACCATAAGGTTTATTCACTAACCTATCATCACAAATCACTAGCACACCACGATCACTAACATCACGAATAAGTCGCCCTACCCCTTGCTTTAACGCGATAACCGCTTGAGGTAATTGAATTTGACTAAAGGGCTCTCCGCCTTGACGTCTTACATCTTCACACCGAGCTTGCAACAGAGGGTCGTCCGGTGAAGCAAAAGGTAACTTATCAATAATCACGCAAGTGAGCTTATCACCACGAACATCAATACCTTCCCAAAAACTTGCCGTAGCTAGCAGTACCGCATCATCTTGTTCGACGAACTGCTCAAGCAGTTTTCGCTTAGCCATTTTACCTTGCACTAATAAGGGGTTATCAATACTCTCAGCTAGAACTTCAGCAACCTGGTGCATTACACGATAACTAGTAAAAAGCATAAAGCAGGCACCTTTACTGGCTTTAATCAACGGCTCTGCCAACTCAGCTAACTTTAAGGCGCGATTTTTATCATTGGCCTGCGGTAAATAACGCGGTACAACAAGCTGCGATTGCGCTTGGTAATCAAACGGGCTATCAAGTAATAACTGTTTAGCATCTTGTAAACCTAAGTGTTTAGCAAAATGATTAAAGCTATTATCTACAGCTAATGTTGCTGAGGTAAAAATCCAACCGGCACCCGACTCTTTCACAAAGGTATTAAACTTTTCACTAACGTTTAAAGGGGTTTGATGCAATACCACGCTCCGCGGAGTGGTTTCATACCAAAAGCTCATGCCGTATGCTTCAACATTTGCCATCACGTCGTATTGAGCAAGTAAATTAACAGCACGGTCAAAGCAATTATCTATCGCTTCATTTCTTGAAACACACAGTTTTATCACTTGATATAGAAAATCTAAATCAATTTTTAGGTTAGCGAATTTTTGCTGAAATTGAACTTGTTTATACTTTTCCCGCCAATTGCCACGTTCCGGATCATAATTAAATAACAGGCGAAACTCTTGGCAAGTCTTTTGTAGTTTTTCGGCTGCTAAACCTAACTGTTTAACATCAGTTAAACTACTACGGTGTACTTGTAATACGTCGGTACATAAATCAACGAGTTGCTTGCTAGAAAATGCCTCGCCAAAATATTCACTCGCGATATCCCCAATTTGATGCGCTTCATCAAAAATCATCACTTGAGCCTTAGGTATAAGCTCACCAAAACCAGTATCTTTTAAGGCCATATCAGCAAAAAACAAATGATGATTCACCACAATAATATCAGCATCACTTGCTTTTTGACGGGCTCGAACTAAGTGGCATGCTTCATAGTCTGGGCAATCTCTTGCCAAACAATTATCCAAGGTACTCGTTACAAAAGGAAAAATACTGGAGTCTTCACTGACATTCACTAATTCGCCAATATCGCCACTTTGCGTGCCATTTGCCCAGGTTTTCACTTTAACTAGATCTTGCAACATTTGAGCATCAAGTTGACCTCTACTATCTTGATACTGCGCTAACCGATAGTTACATAAATAGTTTGCGCGACCTTTTAATAAAGCGACTTGCGCATTACTCGCTAGCGCCTTTTTAATTAGGGGAATATCTTTATGAAAGAGTTGCTCTTGCAAGTTCTTAGTACCCGTAGAGACTACTATTTTTTTAGGATTTTTCGGGTTTAACGATAAAAAGGCAGGGATCAAATAAGCAAAGGTTTTTCCGGTACCGGTTCCTGCTTCAACAATAAGCGATGATTGTTTGTCTATTGCATGGGCAACATCAAGTGCCATATCGGTTTGCGCTTGACGTGGCGAGAAGCCTTTGATGGCTTTAGCCAAAGCGCCTTCTGGAGAAAATGCTTGGCTAACTTGGCTAACGTTGTTTTCGGTCATGTAAAATGTGAGGACACAAATGAGTATTTATGCAGAGAGTATACTTAACTACAGCTTAAGCATAAAGATCTAAGTGCTTAGTATCGTCGTTATTACCATTGTCAGATTTTTCAACGTTAATCTCTTTTTCGTCTTGCTCTGAAGCAACATCATTCTTGATGCTATCAGTTTGATTTTTATGTTCTTCCTTTTGCTTAGCATGCTGCTCTTGCTCACCCCCTTGTCGGCTGGAGTGGTATTGATCTTCTTCCGTGGTAAAATAACACTCATGGTTTTCAATATGATCAGGGTCTTGGCTAAGCTTACTGTTAGCTGCCTCTTTGAGTAATGCCTTAACCTTCAAGTTTGCTGGCTTAATCGGTACAGGGACTACACGCGTTAATTGAGTAGTAAAAATATCCATTCTTAGTTCCTCCGCAATTTAAAAGTTGCACATAAATCATTATATCCAAACTACTTGAAGATGCGTGTTTCAGGTAGCTTGGGTATATATTGCAATACCATGTTATCGACTATTCGCTTAAAATCTTTAGGCTATATATTTTAACTGGCCTACACAATCAATTTAGAGTAATAACTTTAAGTATGATTCATATAACAAATCATAATAAAAAACCCTTATTTATTACTTGCAGGCATCTTAATTACACAGTAGTGTAAACAGCATCAAAACAAATTATTTTTCTACCTGTTAACTTAATTTTAGATTACCATCAAGTTAACAGCAAATGACCTACTATTAGAGACTTTTTAACCATGATTATTAACCTGAATCGCCGACATCATCACCATCACTACAACTAGCCCATTCAGGTTTACTTAATAAGTAAATTACTGAAGGGCAACTGGCCTTTCAGTGGTTTAAAAAAGCATAATACATCCTCTTAATAGAAGTAATTGTAATTGCTAAACCCCCGAAAGAGTCACGACTCTCTCGGGGGTTTTCGCATTTTGGCGAATAATAAATTGTATATACATGACGAATTTTAAGATTAAAAACGATAGGAATTAACATTATGAGCACATCAGAGCCACGTTTACGCATTGCCATGCAAAAATCAGGACGCCTAAGTGAAGACACCCAAAAACTACTTAAGCTTTGTGGATTAAAGCTAAATTTGAGTGATAGAAGATTATTAGCTCATGTAAGCAATATGCCTATTGATATTATGCGTGTCCGCAGTAGCGATATTCCAGGTTTAGTTATGGACGGAGTTTGTGATTTAGGCATCGTTGGTGATAACACACTCGAAGAAGAAGAATTAGATCGTCAATTGAAAGGTAATAAGTCTGAGTACATTCGCACTACCTCTTTAGATTTTGGCGGCTGTCGCTTTTCAATTGCAATGCCTGAAGAATTTGAATACACAGGTTTAGCGTGTTTAGACGGCCTACGTTTTGCCACAACTTACCCACAATTATTAAATCGTTTTGCTAAAGCTAACGGCATTAATGTAGAGTTTTGTTTGTTAAAAGGCTCAGTTGAAGTAGCTCCTCGCGTTGGCTTAGCTGACGGTATTTGTGATTTAGTTTCTACTGGCGCAACACTTGAAGCTAATGGCTTAAAAGAGGTGGCTGAAGTTTTCCGTTCAAAAGCATCACTGATTCAACGAGCTGACCCATTGTGTGAAGAAAAACAAGCCATTTTAGATACATTATTGCCACGTGTTCATGGCGTAATGAAAGCGAAAGAAAGCAAATACATTATGCTACACGCGCCAAAAGATAAGATAGCTGAAGTCAGCAAATTAATGCCTGGCACAGAAACACCAACTATTTTACCACTTGCTGAGCGTGACAATATGGTCGCTGTACACGTAGTCGCAACAGAGACATTCTTTTGGGAAACCATGGAACAATTAAAAGCTTTAGGTTGTCACTCTATCCTAGTGATGCCAATTGAGAAGATGATGGGCTAAATAAGCAGTATACTTGAAACTTCAGCGGCATTGTCTGCGTTGTTCGTTGCAATCACTTAGCAATACCGAGTAAAGAAGCTAAGCTCAGGCAACTCACAACTTGACAGCTTTGCTGAAGTCACAATTATTTAGCTTAGTTTCTCAGACAATAACATTGAATATTGAAAATATTAATACCGAGATATAATTATGATAAATCAACTTATCAATTGGCAAGAGCTTTCACCGCAACAAAAAAATAGTGCCCTTGCTCGACCGGCTATTGCCGACAGCGCTTTATTATCAACGCAAGTTGCTAACATCTTATCGCAAGTTAAAAATCAAGGTGATAAAGCTATTCTTGCGTTAACTGAGCAGTTTGACGGTATCGCACTTAGCACATTATCCGTAAGCTCAGCGCAAGTTGCCCAAGCCAAATTAGCATTAACAGATAAACGCTTAAAAGCTATTCACACCGCTTACAAGCAGATAAAGTCATTTCATAGCGCGCAAACAGCTTCTGACATTACCGTTGAAACAACGCCTGGCGTTAAATGCACGTTAAAAACGGAAGCTATTGAAAGTGTTGGTTTATACATTCCTGCTGGCTCTGCTCCATTGCCTTCTACGGTTTTAATGTTAGGCGTACCTGCACAACTTACTGGCTGTCAACGTACCGTGCTTGTTTGTCCTCCGGATAAAAATGGCCAATTAGCTGATGAAATATTAGTGGCTGCCGATCTTTGTGGTATTACAGAAATATATACCGTTGGTGGTGCACAAGCCATTGCGGCACTCGCTTACGGCACAGAAACAATTCCAGCGGTAAATAAAGTATTTGGACCTGGAAATCGTTATGTTACTGAAGCTAAAACTCAGTTATCACAGCAAGTCGCAGGTTTCGCCATTGATATGCCAGCAGGCCCTTCTGAAGTATTAGTTATCGCTGATGGGCAAGCAAATCCAGCCTTTATCGCGGCTGACTTATTATCCCAAGCAGAGCACGGTGTAGATAGCCAAGTAATACTACTCAGTGATAGTGAGTCTTTAATCTCAAAAGTATCAACTGAAATAGCGCAGCAACTTACCTTATTATCTCGCTGTAAAATTGCAGAACAAGCGTTAAAGCAATCTCGCTTAATTCTGACTAAAGATTTAGCGCAGGCTGTTGAAGTATCAAATGAATACGGACCTGAACACTTAATAATTCAAACAGAAGATGCTCCAACATTACTCAGTAAATTACGAAATGCAGGTTCGATATTCGTCGGTGCTTATACGCCAGAATCTGCGGGTGATTACGCCAGTGGTACTAACCATGTTTTACCAACCTATGGTTACTCAAAAGTTATTTCAAGCTTATCGTTAGCGGACTTCTCTCGTCGCTTTACTGTACAAGAAATAACAAAAGCGGGTTTACAAAGTTTAGCTGAATGCATTATTGAGTTAACGGATGCTGAAGGGTTAGATGCACACCAGCGCGCGGTAACAATTCGTCTAGAAGAAGGTAGTTAGTTATGACCTCGCCAGTAAATGACGCATCAGAAAGTATTACCTTAACAACTGACAGCTTGATAGATAAGTTAGCAAGAGAAGAGTTAGTCGATATGGTTCCTTATCAATCTGCTAGACGTCTTTTTGCCAGCGGTGATAATGAGCAAGCCAATAGCAGAACTTGGTTGAATGCTAATGAAGCGCCCGGTCAAGGTCAGTATCAATTAAGCAGCGAGAATATTAATCGTTACCCTGATTTTCAACCGCAAGCACTATTAAAAGCTTATAGTAATTATTGTAACTTGCCTGTTGATAATATACTGGCAACTCGCGGCGCAGATGAAGGTATTGAATTAATTATTCGTAGTTTTTGCCGTGCTTATCAAGATAGCGTCCTGATCTGCCCACCAACTTATGGTATGTATGCTATCAGCGCAGAAAATCACGGTGCTGGTATTATTAGCGTACCATTAGTGAATACGCCAGAAGCACAATGCCAGCTAGACCTTGAAGGATTGAAGCAACAAGTAGGAAAAGCAAAAGTTGTCTTTTTATGCTCGCCAGGAAACCCTACAGGTAACACCTTATCATCAGCACAAATTAAAGCCGCTATTGAGATCTTTAAAGACAGCGCTATGGTTGTTGTAGATGAAGCCTATTATGAATATACCAATAAAGAATTGGGTGCTGAGCAAGTAAATATTAAATTAATTAGCCAATATGATAACGTGATTATACTAAGAACCTTATCAAAAGCTTTTGCCTTAGCAGGATTACGCTGTGGTTTTACCTTATCGAATAAAGCAGTCATCACACTACTCAGTAAGGTTATTGCGCCTTACCCTATCGCAGCACCTGTTGCTGAAATTGCCAGCAAAGTATTAACGAATGATTTAGACGTTATGCAAGCCAGAGTAATTTCTGCCAATAGTTTACGTGAACAGTTGAGTGAATGGCTGAAGCAACAAAAGTGGTGTAGCGATGTTTTTGATAGCAATGCTAACTTTGTACTGTTTCGTTGTAATAATATCGATGAAAAAAACAAAGTATTTAACCTCTTAGTAGAACATAACATCTTAATTCGTGATCAGTCTAAGCAACAACAGCTTGAAAATTGCCTACGAATAAGTATTGGCAGTGAAGACGAAATCGCGCAGCTAAAACAGCTATTAGAAACACTATAAGTAACGTAATGCTACATTATAGGTGTGGCGTAACAAACATAATGAAGAGCATTTTATGAGTAATACACAAGAGAAAATATTATTTATCGACCGTGACGGTACTTTAGTGGAAGAGCCAGCTATCGATAAGCAGCTTGATACTTTGGAAAAACTTGTATTCGAACCTAATGTCATTGCAGAGTTATTAAAGTTGCAAGCGAAAGGTTTCAAACTAGTGATGGTTTCAAATCAAGATGGGCTAGGAACAAACAGCTTTCCACAAGCAGACTTTGATTTACCTCACAACAAGATGATGGACTTATTTAGCTCTCAAGGTGTACATTTTCAAGATGTATTACTTTGCCCTCATTTTGATGAAGACAATTGTAATTGCCGTAAACCTAAACTTGGTTTAGTGAGTGAGTACCTGCAACAAGGTCGTGTAGATTTCGCTAACTCTTTTGTTATTGGCGATAGAGAAACAGATATGGGACTTGCCGCTAACATGGGCATCGTTGGCATCAAATATGACCCCGAGACATTAAATTGGGCGCAAGTGAGTGAGCAAATAATTACTCAGTTAGAGCAACCAAGGATAGCTACTGTTACGCGTACAACCAAAGAAACAGATATTACGGTTACCGTTAACTTAGATAAAGCCGGTGAAAGCAGTATAGATACTGGTTTAGGTTTTTTTGACCACATGTTAGATCAAATATCTACTCACGGCGGCTTTAGCTTACAGTGTCACGTTAGTGGGGATTATCATATTGATGAACACCACAGTGTTGAAGATACTGCACTAGCTTTAGGGCAAGCTCTTAAACAAGCATTAGGCAATAAACGCGGTATTAATCGTTTTGGTTTTACAATACCTATGGATGAATGTCGTGCTGAATGTGCTATCGACCTTTCTGGTCGTCCATGGTTAGAATTTGATGCTGATTTCACCAGTGCCAATGTCGGTACCATGTCTACACAAATGGTACCTCATTTTTTCCGCTCCCTTGCTGATTCAATGTTAATAACATTACACTTATCAACGAGTAAAGGTAATTGTCATCACCAAGTTGAGAGCTTATTTAAAGTTTTTGGTCGCGCATTAGGTCAAGCAATCAAGGTTGATGGGGATGCAATGCCAAGTTCAAAGGGTACCTTATAATGACAAAGGTAATGACTTCAGCAAAAAATGTCATTGTAGATACCGGCTGTGCTAATTTATCATCTGTTAAGTTTGCCGTTGAGAGACTTGGCTTTGAGGTTACTATCACTGATGATATAACGATAATCCAACAAGCTGAAAAAGTTATATTCCCAGGTGTTGGTAGCGCTAAGCATGCCATGAAAAACATTAAAGCTAAAAATTTAGAGGCTGCTTTGCAAGGGTTAACTCAGCCTGTACTTGGCTTTTGTTTAGGCATGCAGTTAATGACTGAGTCTTCAACCGAAGGTAAAAAATCCTCAACTGAAGGTAATAATGATGACAATACTAGTCACATAGTCCCTTGCTTAAATTTGATCCCAACAAACGTTGAACCATTAAAAGCACAAGGAAATAGATTGCCACATATGGGCTGGAATACGCTCACTCAAGTAAGCAATCATCCTATTTTTAAGGGAATATCTGAAGGCGATTACTTTTATTTTGTGCATAGCTTCGCAGCGCCAATCAGTGAATACACCATTGCCAGTTGTGAGTACGGCAGTACTTTTTCTGCTGCTATTGCGAAAGATAACTTTATCGGTTGTCAATTTCACCCTGAACGCTCTAGTGCATTAGGCAGTAAAATAATTCAAAACTTTCTCGAGTTAGACTCTACAGAACTTAATCAGGAGCTTGTAAACTTATGATGATCCCAGCAATTGACCTTATCGGTGGTGAAGTTGTTCGTTTATACCAAGGCGATTACGCTCAAAAAACGAATTACCAATATACGGTACAAGACCGTCAACAAGCCTATGCTGAATCAGGTGCTACTGTTATGCATTTTGTTGATTTAGATGGTGCTAAAGACAGCACTAAACGTCAACTAAAAACCTTAAAAACAGTCGTTAACCACCCATCTATGATTATTCAAGTAGGTGGTGGTGTACGTTGTGAAGATGACGTAAAACAATTATTAGCGCTTGGTGCAGATCGCGTTGTTATTGGCAGTTTAGCTATCAAGCAACCTGAACTCGTAACACAATGGGTAAAAACCTACGGCTGTGAAAAAATTGTATTAGCGCTAGACATTAAAATTGACGCACAGGGCAATAAAACATTACCGACACATGGCTGGATTGAAGATAGCGGTGTGAACCTAGAAGATTTACTTGCGCAATACCAAGATGCTGGTATCAAACACGTACTATGTACTGACATTAGTAAAGACGGCACGTTAACAGGCACCAATGTTGATTTATACTCTGAGGTTTGTGCTAAATATCCTGATATTGATTGGCAAGCTTCAGGCGGTATTGGTAGCTTAGCTGATATTAAGGCTTTGATACCAACTGGCGTAAGTGGCGTTATTTTAGGTCGTTCATTGTTAGAAGGAAAATTCACGCTTGAAGAAGCAATTGCTTGTTGGCCAAAGACCTCAGCAAACAACGCTGAAAGTAATACCTCAAGTAATACAGGTGATAAATAATGTTAGCCAGAAGAATAATTCCTTGTCTTGATGTTCGTGATGGCAAGGTAGTTAAAGGTGTACAATTTCGTAATCATGAAATCATTGGCGATATCGTGCCTTTAGCAAAACAATATGCTGAAGCGGGTGCTGACGAATTAGTTTTTTATGATATTACCGCAAGTAGCGACGGCCGTGTAGTTGATAAAAGCTGGGTAAGCCGTATCGCAGAAGTAATTGATATTCCTTTCTGTGTTGCTGGTGGTATAAAAAGCGAAAACGACGCCAAAGAAATATTAATGATGGGTGCTGATAAAATCAGTATCAACTCCCCTGCACTGCGAGATCCTGACTTAATCACACGTTTAGCGGATGTGTTTGGTCAGCAATGCATTGTCGTCGGCGTTGATAGCTTTTATAACAAAGAGACTGATGAATATCAGGTCTATCAATTTACTGGTGATGAAAAACGCACTCAACAAACAGGTTGGAACACATTCGACTGGATTGAAAAAGTGGTTAGCTTAGGTGCTGGCGAAATTGTACTAAATTGCATGAACCAAGATGGTGTTCGTCAAGGTTACGATATTGAGCAGTTAAAACAAGCAAGAGCAAAATGTAGTGTGCCTTTAATCGCTTCTGGTGGTGCTGGAACTATTGAACATTTTAGTGATGTTTATCAACAAGCCGATGTTGATGGTGCACTCGCTGCATCTGTTTTCCATAAAGGTATCATTCCGATTAAAGATTTAAAAATCTACTTAAAAGAACAAAATATTGAGGTAAGACCATGTTAGTAACTAACGATAATATAAATGATTTGGCATGGCAGAAAATGGATAATCTTATTCCTGCAATTATTCAGCATGCCGCTACAGGTGCAATTTTAATGCAAGGTTATATGAACCAAGCCTCTTTACAAGCAACCCTAACAACGGGAAAGGCAACGTTCTTTAGCCGCTCAAAACAAGCACTATGGGTTAAAGGTGAAACTTCTGGCAACTTCCTAGAAGTGAAACAAGTGTTAACTGATTGCGACAACGATAGTTTACTTATTGCTTGTGAACCCATTGGTCCAAGTTGTCACCTAGGAACCGAATCTTGTTTCCCTGAGCAAAAGCTTACTCAACAAAACTTTCTTAGCCAACTTGAGCAAGTCATTCAACAACGCAAAGATGATGATCCTAAAGAGAGTTACACTGCTCATTTATTCTCTCGCGGTACTACTAAAATGGCTCAAAAAGTAGGTGAAGAAGGTGTTGAAGTAGCACTTGCTGCTGTCGCTGAAACCAAAGAAGACTTACTGGGGGAATGTGCAGATTTGTTCTATCACACCCTGGTATTACTCGCTGATCAAAAAATAGAACTCAGTGAGGTTATGGAAGTGTTGCAAACACGTCATAACAAGTAGTCCCCAACTCTGTTAATGAACGTTTAAGCTACTTTGCTAATTACTAGCATCCTTGTTATCTTTATAAAACAGGGATGCTTTTATTCTAACACCAGTGAAGTAGGTTTTAATTAGATGGCGTTCGCTTATGGAAAACTCATTTTATCGCTCATATCCAGCGTTCCCCCTTAAAGCACTACTCCTCTTTGCACTATTTTTCATCACACAATTTGTGCATGCTAAAACAGATAGTGTTCTTGTCTATATTCGAGACGATGTCTACATTGACTATCTAAAGTTTGTAGATGATAGAGATATTAGCTTAATAGATAACTTCTCCGGCAAAAACATCCGTCGTGATGTCGTCGACATGATTATTGCTCAGCGAGCACTCAAGCTTGGTGGCTTTAAGCATAGTTTCACTTATGCACCTGGTAAGGTTAACTTTCGTAACACTAAGATGTTACAAAATGGCCAATTACTGATTAGTTTTGATTCCTACTGGCAACAAGATGCACTCCCTCTCTCCGACAAGCTTTATATTTCTGACGAAGTTATCAGAAATGGTGAGTACGTTGCTGGCATATACACTAGCCCTCATAATAAAAAAACACTCTCGGTAAAAAAACTGACTGATCTTAACGATCTTACCGCTGTGTCAACGCCTAAATGGAGCACTGACTGGCATACTCTTGAGCAGTTGCCCCTTAAAAAACTCACCAGGGATGATTCCTGGTTATCTATGGTACGTATGGTGAATATAGAATGGATCGATTTCATACTAATGCCATTTAACTCGACCCCAGACCAAAGCTTTATTATGGATAAAGTACATTTAGTGCCAGTTAAAAATATTGGTGTTGTACTTAAAGATTCTCGTCATTTTGTTATTAGTAAAATACACCCTAAAGGGCAGGAAGCTTTTATTGCTATAAATAAAGGCCTTAAAATACTCCGCTCACGTGGTGCTATTGTTAAAGCGTATCAACAAGCAGGCTTTTTTGTTGATACCAAGAAAGTCATCATTATTAACCCCTGAGTATTTATCGAATTCATTCTCGACATGTAGTACCATGCTGGCAAATAAAGTTATTTAATGAACCTAAGCATTGTTTACAAGAATAATGAGTGGTATTCATATTACAGCATAATAAGTAACAGCTAAGGACTAGCGATGTTAAAGCGGATGGCAATAAAAAAGTATGGCAATCAACTATTACCTAAGCTGCAAAAACGTTATGGCGAACAAACTTTTTATAATGCCAGTCAAGTCAGATCGACTATTTATCAATGTAACTTCAATCCAAACTACTTGCCGCTTGGTTATCTACTCTTTCTTGATTCGTGTGCATTAAATAAAGTTACTGCTACTGAATTTCCTGAGTTATGTATGAGAAAGTACAAACAAGAAATCAAGGACTACCTTAGTGACCGTAGGTATTATGGTTACCTGAAACTTCTAAACATTTAAACATTTAAACTTTTAATAATTATGACAATAAAAACTACTTGGCAAACTAAAAAATTCACAGAGCTCTCTCTTGACCAATTATATGATGTGCTAAAACTACGTATTGATATTTTTGTTGTTGAGCAAACCTGTTTTTATCCCGACTTAGATAGTGATAAAGACTTACTAGATAGACATTCTCAAACACTACATCTATTGGGTTATCAAGAAGATCAGCTTGTGGCATATCTACGTATTTTACCAAGAGGACAAAGTTACCCTGATCATGTCAGTATTGGCCGAGTCGTAACGGCAACTCAAGCAAGGGGGGGTGGTTTAGGTCATCAGTTGATGACAGAAGCTATAACGCGGTGTCAGCAACATTTTCCCAATGAAAATATTAAGATTTCAGCACAACAACATTTAAAAGCCTATTACCAGCAACACGGATTCACTCAGGTATCAGAAATGTACCTAGAAGACGACATACCGCATATTGCTATGATTCGACTGTCTAGCTAATAACTAGCGATCATAGAAACAAAAAAACTCGCTTACGCGAGTTTTTTATTAACTAAATGACTATAACTTAAGCCAGTTGAGCTGATAATAATTGGTTAACTTTTTCAACGGCTTGTGTGCCATCAATAGTTAAATAACTACAGCTACCTGATTTAGCTTCTGCTTGATAGAAATCTACCAATGGCTTAGTTTGCTCGTGGTAAATAGCTAAACGCTTACGCACTGTCGCTTCTTCATCATCTGGACGAATGGATAAATCGTCACCACTTACATCATCTTTGCCTTCAACCTTTGGTGGGTTATAAACAAGGTGATAAACACGACCTGAGCCAGAATGTACACGACGGCCAGCCATACGTTCAACAATGACTTCATCTGGTACATCAAATTCAAGAACATGGTCAACAACAATACCACTTTCTTTCATTGCATCTGCTTGTGGTATTGTGCGAGGAAAGCCATCAAGTAAAAAACCAGCTTTACAATCTTCTTGAGCTACTCGCTCTTTAACTAATCCGATGATTAAATCGTCAGAAACTAATTGACCAGCATCCATTACGGCTTTGGCTTTGTTACCTAGCTCCGATCCTGCTTTAATAGCAGCACGTAGCATATCGCCTGTTGAGATCTGTGGAATACCAAATTTAGCCATTAAGAACTGTGCTTGTGTGCCTTTACCAGCGCCTGGAGCACCCAATAAAACAATGCGCATATTATGTAACCTTAAATTGATGGTTGAAGTGTGGAAGTAAATATTACCTTTGCTAAATAGCATAAATATTCATTTGATCGAACAAAGGTAATATTTCTTGTCTTTACAATAAAGTCGCTGACACTATACAAGTTAGGCTATGTGCAAACAAGTGGTGAAAGGGTCGATTGATCAAAAAAGGAGGTGTTTCATGCATGAAACCCTCCTTTTTAAGACTAAAGTACTAGCTAAATATTACGTTTAGATTGCATATTTTACTTAGTAAGACTTAACATTAACTTATTCAAGCGTGAAACAAAGCTTGCTGGATCTTTTAAGCTACCACGTTCAGCCAACATCGCTTGTTCAAACAATACTTCAACCCATTGGTTGAACATATCATCATCTTGCTCATCAGCTACATGCTTAACCAGTGCATGCTCACCATTGATCTCAAAGATAGGTAAGGTATCAGGTACCTCTTGACCAACCGATGCCATTAGCTTAGCCATTTGGCTACTCATATCATCATCATCAGCTACTATACATGCAGGAGAATCTGTTAAGCGTTGAGAAAGTTTAACTTCTTTAACTTTGCCGTCTAAACTCGCTTTAATGCGTTTAACAACAGAATCATACTCTTTCTCAAGTTTTTCTTGAGCTTCTTTTGTTTCTGCATCATCCATATCGCCAAGATCAAGTCCACCGCGAGTAACCGATTGCAGTTGTTTACCATCAAACTCTGTTAAATGGCTTACTAACCACTCATCAATTCGATCTGACATTAATAATACTTCAATGCCCTTCTTACGGAAAACTTCTAAATGAGGACTATTTTTTGCCGCTTCAAAGCTATCAGCAACAACAAAATAAATTTTGTCCTGACCTTCTTTCATACGTTCTATATATGAAGCTAACGATACATTTTGTGTCGTAGAATCTTCATGAGTAGAGGCAAAACGTAATAACCCAGCAACTTGTTCTTTATTTGCATGATCTTCAGCAGGACCTTCTTTTAATACTTGACCAAATTCATCCCAAAATCCTTGGTACTTATCAGCATCTTTATTACCAAGTTTTTCTAACATTTTCAGTACACGTTTGGTACAGCCTTTACGAATAGCTTGGGTAACCTTGTTATCTTGCAAAATCTCACGAGAAACGTTCAAAGGTAAATCGTTAGAATCCAAAAGACCTTTTACAAAGCGTAAGTAAGTCGGCATGAATTGTTCAGCATCATCCATAATAAATACACGCTGTACAAACAACTTCAAGCCATGTTGTTTTTCGCGGTTGTACATATCAAATGGTGCTTTAGTCGGTACATATAAAAGAGAAGTATATTCTGTTTTACCTTCTACACGATTATGTTCCCACAATAAAGGATCACCAAAGTCATGAGAAACGTGCTTGTAGAATTCTTTATACTCTTCATCTGTAATATCAGCTTTTTCACGTGTCCATAAAGCAGTAGCCTTATTAACAGGTTCCCAAAGTGCAGGAATAGCATCAACTGCATCAGCAGCTGGTCTTGTTACATTATCTTTTTCATCTGTCACTTCAGCTACAGCTTCAACAGCAGGAACTTCTGCAGTTAACATTTCAACTGACACAGAAATATGATCTGAGTACTTAGTAACAATAGACTTTAAACGCCAGTCATCTGCGTATTCTGATTCATCTTCTTTTAAATGAAGAATGATATCAGTACCGCGATTAGTCTTCTCTATCTTAGCCGTAGTGAATTCACCTTCACCAGCACTAATCCACTCGACACCATCCGTTGCGCTATCACCAGCTTTGCGGGTACGAACAGTTACTTTATCAGCAACAATAAATGCAGAGTAAAAACCAACACCAAATTGACCGATAAGTTGTGAGTCTGACGCTTGATCACCTGACAATTGCGAGAAGAACTCAGCAGTACCCGATTTTGCGATAGTACCTAAATGCTCGATAACTTCGTCAACGTTCATGCCGATGCCATTGTCAGAAATTGTTAATGTATTATTTTCTTTATCACAGCTAACACGAACACGAAGGTCACCATCGTTTTCGTACAATGTATTATCTGATAATGCTTTAAAGCGCAGCTTGTCTGCAGCATCAGCGGCATTAGATACTAACTCACGCAAAAATATTTCTTTATTTGAATATAGTGAGTGGATCATTAATTGTAGTATTTTGGCATTGTCCGATGCAAACGCATGATTTTGTACTTGATTAGTTTCTGACATCTAAAATATCTCCGGTGAAAAATTATTAATGTACTTTTAAAAAGTTGTTAGAAACTATGTGGGGCTGAGGAAAGAAAATTCAAGGGATAACTATAAATGCTCATCAATTGACAATAAGAAAAGCAATAAACTAACGACAATTCAACTTCATGGCTAAAATTAATTAATTGATTCTTCTATTTCACTAAGCAGTAAAAAATCGTATTCATCTGGGATAGGAAGGGAAACGCAAGATAGAAAGAAAATACCGGAGTAGGTTGTCCTACTCCGGAAATGTATACTCGCGATAAATGATTGACAGATCAGGTTTACCAATAAGTATGCAGTTATTAATTTGTTGCTTAGGGAGTAAACCACAATTTATTAACCGACTCACATTAACTTATAGTGTCTGTAATACAAACAGCTTATTTTTCATATACTATTACTATTTAGCATAACTAAGCAAGTAAAATGAATATATATTCCTAAAATAAAAATCAAGCCGTACACTAACCCATTATAAAACATAGCCTTTTAAAGCTTAAAACTATTTACAAACAACTTTATGAATTATATATTTATTTAAGTAGTAATAAGTAAACAGCTTAATTATTTTCTACTTCTTTAAATAGATCTTTAGCAATGTCCTACTCTCACATGGTCTTCTTTAGTATGAATCAAACTACGCATTGCCACATTTTTAAATCCCAGACAGCTAAAAGCCCGACGCTTTCGAATCGGGCTTCTCTAAATAGAATGTAACAATGTCCTACTCTCACATGGGCTTAACTAACCTAAGTCACGCTACCCTCGGCGTAACTACGTTTCACTTCACTATCTGTGGGATTGTTCAAATGCCAGAAAGCAAAAAATCCGTAGCGTAAGCTACAAGTTTCTTTAAAGAGAAGCTTAGCAATGTACTACGCTCATATGGACTTCGTTTTTTAAATCCCAGACAGCAAAAAGCCCGTTACTTTCGTAGCGGGCTTCTTTAAATAGAAGTTTAGCAATGTCCTACTCTCACATGGGAACTCCCACACTACCATCGGCGCAACTGCGTTTCACTTCTGAGTTCGGAAAGGGATCAGGTGGGACCACAGCGCTATTGTCGCTAAACAAAAAGGGGACAATCTTAGAAAGCTTTGCTCAATGAGCTATAAATATCGTTTTTTTATTTTCAAGTAACACGTAAGTACGTGATGTTTTTCTTACCTTTCGGTCTATGTCAGTCTTTATACAAATCACTTCAGTATCACTTTTCAGCAAAACTACTTGGGTGTTGTATGGTTAAGCCTCACGGGTAATTAGTATCAGTTAGCTCAATGCCTCGCAGCACTTACACACCTGACCTATCAACGTTGTAGTCTCCAACGACCCTTTAGGGAGCTTAAAGCTCCAGTGAGAACTCATCTCAAAGCCTGCTTCCCGCTTAGATGCTTTCAGCGGTTATCAGTTCCGAACGTAGCTACCGGGCAATGCCATTGGCATGACAACCCGAACACCAGTGGTTCGTCCACTCCGGTCCTCTCGTACTAGGAGCAGCCCTCTTCAATTCTCAAACGCCCACGGCAGATAGGGACCGAACTGTCTCACGACGTTCTAAACCCAGCTCGCGTACCACTTTAAATGGCGAACAGCCATACCCTTGGGACCGACTTCAGCCCCAGGATGTGATGAGCCGACATCGAGGTGCCAAACACCGCCGTCGATATGAACTCTTGGGCGGTATCAGCCTGTTATCCCCGGAGTACCTTTTATCCGTTGAGCGATGGCCCTTCCATACAGAACCACCGGATCACTATGACCTACTTTCGTACCTGCTCGACGTGTCTGTCTCGCAGTTAAGCTGGCTTATGCCATTGCACTAACCGTACGATGTCCGACCGTACTTAGCCAACCTTCGTGCTCCTCCGTTACTCTTTGGGAGGAGACCGCCCCAGTCAAACTACCCACCAGACAGTGTCCCCAAGCCCGATAAGGGCCCTAGGTTAGAACATCACGCATACAAGGGTGGTATTTCAAGATTGGCTCCACCACATCTAGCGACATGGTTTCAAAGCCTCCCACCTATCCTACACATGTAGGAGCAATGTTCACTGTCAAGCTATAGTAAAGGTTCACGGGGTCTTTCCGTCTAGCCGCGGGTATACGGCATCTTAACCGCAAATTCAATTTCACTGAGTCTCGGGTGGAGACAGTGTGGCCATGATTACGCCATTCGTGCAGGTCGGAACTTACCCGACAAGGAATTTCGCTACCTTAGGACCGTTATAGTTACGGCCGCCGTTTACCGGGGCTTCGATCATCAGCTTCGTCCGAGGACTAACCGAATCAATTAACCTTCCGGCACCGGGCAGGCGTCACACCGTATACGTCATCTTTCGATTTTGCACAGTGCTGTGTTTTTAATAAACAGTTCCAGCCACCTGGTTACTTCGACTACTCTTCGCTTACACCGCAAGGGTTTAACGTTGAGCAGCGTACCTTCTCCCGAAGTTACGGTACTATTTTGCCTAGTTCCTTCACCCGAGTTCTCTCAAGCGCCTTAGTATTCTCTACCTAACCACCTGTGTCGGTTTGGGGTACGGTTCCTATATATCTGAAGCTTAGAAGCTTTTCCTGGAAGCATGGCATCAACAACTTCAACTCCGTAGAGTCTCGTCTCGTATCTCAGTGTTAATGAAGACCCGGATTTACCTAAGTCAACCACCTACATACTTTCACACGGACTACCAACGCCGTGCTTGTTTAGCCTACTCCGTCCCTCCTTCGCAATATATAGAAGTACAGAAATATTAATCTGTTTCCCATCGACTACGCGTTTCCGCCTCGCCTTAGGGGCCGACTTACCCTGCCCTGATTAACATGGGACAGGAAACCTTGGTCTTTCGGCGGGGGAGTTTTTCACTCCCCTTATCGTTACTCATGTCAGCATTCGCACTTCTGATACCTCCAGCAAACTTCTCAATTCACCTTCAACGGCTTACAGAACGCTCCCCTACCACTTGAACCTAAGTTCAAATCCGCAGCTTCGGTGACTAGTTTAGCCCCGTTACATCTTCCGCGCAGACCGACTCGACTAGTGAGCTATTACGCTTTCTTTAAAGGATGGCTGCTTCTAAGCCAACCTCCTAGCTGTCTATGCCTTTCCACATCGTTTCCCACTTAACTAGTACTTTGGGACCTTAGCTGGCGGTCTGGGTTGTTTCCCTCTTCACAACGGACGTTAGCACCCGCAGTGTGTCTCCCGCATATCACTCATTGGTATTCGGAGTTTGCAAAGGGTTGGTAAGTCGGGATGACCCCCTAGCCTTAACAGTGCTCTACCCCCAATGGTGTTCGTGCGAGGCTCTACCTAAATAGATTTCGGGGAGAACCAGCTATCTCCCGGCTTGATTAGCCTTTCACTCCGACCCACAAGTCATCACCGCATTTTTCAACATACGTGTGTTCGGTCCTCCAGTTGATGTTACTCAACCTTCAACCTGCCCATGGGTAGATCGCCGGGTTTCGGGTCTATACCCTGCAACTAAACGCGCAGTTAACACTCGCTTTCGCTACGGCTCCCCTAATCGGTTAACCTTGCTACAGAATATAAGTCGCTGACCCATTATACAAAAGGTACGCAGTCACCCGACTAAATCGGGCTCCCACTGCTTGTACGTATGCGGTTTCAGGTTCTATTTCACTCCCCTCACAGGGGTTCTTTTCGCCTTTCCCTCACGGTACTGGTTCACTATCGGTCAGTTAGTAGTATTTAGCCTTGGAGGATGGTCCCCCCATATTCAGACAAAGTTTCACGTGCTCCGTCCTACTCGATTTCACTTAAAGGTTGCTTTTGTATACGGGACTATCACCCTGTATCGTTGTCCTTTCCAGAACATTCTACTAGCACCCTATAAGCTTAAGGGCTGATTCGCGTTCGCTCGCCGCTACTAACGAAATCTCGGTTGATTTCTTTTCCTCGGGGTACTTAGATGTTTCAGTTCTCCCGGTTCGCTTCGTTACGCTATGTATTCACGTAACGATACCTACCTTATGGTAAGTGGGTTTCCCCATTCGGACATCTTTGGCTATAACGGTTTTTATCACCTCACCAAAGCTTTTCGCAGATTAACACGTCCTTCATCGCCTCTAACTGCCAAGGCATCCACCACATACGCTTAGTCACTTAACCATACAACCCTAAGTAGTCTCATCCGAAGATTTGAAAACGAAGTACACCTCGGAGACTAATCCAAGGTAATTGTAAAGTCTGACATTTTCACGTACTCAGTATATCCGAAGATATACGATGAGTTACTTGATAAGACATCATGTTCTTTCGAACAGTATGAATTCGATAATACATCCTTGGGGGGATGCACTATCACCATTACCACATTCACGATAAGAGAATGAGATAACAGCTTGGTACTTATAATCATGTAAACAACAGCGCGACACCGTGTTTACCTTATAAATACCGATATTTATATCAGCTTTCCAGATTGTTAAAGAATTCAAATTAGCACGCATTCGGCATAATTCGTGATTAATCTCTCTAATGAGAGTAAAAACCAAATTTAAAATCACTACAAAAGTGTATTTAAATTTGGTCTCTTTCTTTAGTAAAAGATACGTGATGAGTTGGTGGAGCTAAGCAGGATCGAACTGCTGACCTCCTGCGTGCAAGGCAGGCGCTCTCCCAGCTGAGCTATAGCCCCATCAGGGTATCTTTCAATTTGTTATCATGTAATTTGTGTGAACACTCGTGAAATACAATCCGAAAACTGATTTCCATTAAGCAATTTTACTTCAAGATAAGGAGGTGATCCAACCCCAGGTTCCCCTAGGGTTACCTTGTTACGACTTCACCCCAGTCATGAAACACAAAGTGGTGACCGTCCTCCCCGAGGGGTTAAACTAGCCACTTCTTTTGCATCCCACTCCCATGGTGTGACGGGCGGTGTGTACAAGGCCCGGGAACGTATTCACCGTAGCATTCTGATCTACGATTACTAGCGATTCCGACTTCATGGAGTCGAGTTGCAGACTCCAATCCGGACTACGACAAGCTTTGTGGGATTCGCTCCACCTCGCGGTATTGCTGCCCTCTGTACCTGCCATTGTAGCACGTGTGTAGCCCATCCCGTAAGGGCCATGATGACTTGACGTCGTCCCCACCTTCCTCCGGTTTATCACCGGCAGTCTCCTTAGAGTTCCCGCCATAACGCGCTGGCAAATAAGGATAGGGGTTGCGCTCGTTGCGGGACTTAACCCAACATTTCACAACACGAGCTGACGACAGCCATGCAGCACCTGTCACAGAGTTCCCGAAGGCACAAGTCTATCTCTAGTCTCTTCTCTGGATGTCAAGGGATGGTAAGGTTCTTCGCGTTGCATCGAATTAAACCACATGCTCCACCGCTTGTGCGGGCCCCCGTCAATTCATTTGAGTTTTAACCTTGCGGCCGTACTCCCCAGGCGGTCAACTTAGTGCGTTAGCTGCGCCACTCACGGATCAAGTCCACAAACGGCTAGTTGACATCGTTTACGGCGTGGACTACCAGGGTATCTAATCCTGTTCGCTCCCCACGCTTTCGTTCCTCAGCGTCAGTATCTGTCCAGGTGGCCGCCTTCGCCACTGATGTTCCTTCCAATCTCTACGCATTTCACCGCTACACTGGAAATTCCACCACCCTCTACAGTACTCTAGTCTACCAGTTCAAAATGCAGTTCCAAGGTTGAGCCCTGGGCTTTCACATCTTGCTTAATAGACCGCCTACGAACGCTTTACGCCCAGTAATTCCGATTAACGCTTGCACCCCTCGTATTACCGCGGCTGCTGGCACGAAGTTAGCCGGTGCTTCTTCTGTTGTTAACGTCACAGAATGCAGCTATTAACTACACTCCTTTCCTCACAACTGAAAGTGCTTTACAACCCGAAGGCCTTCTTCACACACGCGGCATGGCTGCATCAGGCTTTCGCCCATTGTGCAATATTCCCCACTGCTGCCTCCCGTAGGAGTCTGGGCCGTGTCTCAGTCCCAGTGTGGCTGATCATCCTCTCAAACCAGCTAGAGATCGTCGCCTTGGTGAGCCATTACCTCACCAACTAGCTAATCTCACTTGGGCTAATCAAATGGCGAGAGGTCCGAAGATCCCCCCCTTTGGTCCGTAGACGTTATGCGGTATTAGCAGTCGTTTCCAACTGTTGTCCCCCACCATAAGGCATATTCCCAAGCATTACTCACCCGTCCGCCGCTCGTCAGCAGATAGCAAGCTATCTCTGTTACCGCTCGACTTGCATGTGTTAAGCCTGCCGCCAGCGTTCAATCTGAGCCATGATCAAACTCTTCAATTAAAAATCGTTTGTGATGTATCCGAAGATAACATCTGCTCAATGAATTCTGTCGTGATACCAACTCCCTCTAAAGGAAACTGATATCGCATTACATAGTCGCTACCTATCTAACTAAAGATAAATAACTATATTTATTTGCATGAACATCATTCATTAAGCGTTTTTTTGTTCCTACCTACTAAAAGATAGAGAACTATGTAAAACAACATAATGTGAGTGCTCACACAAATTGCATGATAACTAATTGTTAAAGAAGAACTTCTCAAGATAAATCAAGAAGTAGATGAGAGTCGCATTCGCTCTTCACCTTAGCTACGTTAAGTAGCGCTGTTCGTTGCTGTTGCCCCGAACTGGATGCGTATAATACGCTTCCAAGTTTTGATGTCAACGTTTATTTTAAATAATTTAGAAAAGATTTAAAACATCATGTTAACTTACGTTAGTTATCGTTAAAGCGAGTAGATAACGTATCAAAACAGTTCGTTGATGATTCATTTTGCGTGAACCCCTTGGAACTGGAGCGCATTGTAAAGAGTTCTTGGGGTAGCACAAGCACTAATTTCACTTATTGGTTCGTTTGCATAATAAAGCAGCAACTCTGTTATTATCCTCGCACATTATCGATGTGTCAGATTTCTTTACATAGTATTAACAAAGCATAAACACATTCAACCCTAACAAAAAAACACTAAAATACAATTAGATAGCAATAAAATCATGTTTCATACATCCAAAAATCACTTGAATTATGGTTATATATAAGGATATCTAAACTATTTATGTAAATAAATTTTACAAAATTAACTTTTTTATTTGTAAAAACGTCTCTATTACCCCACAAATATCGCCGCACAGCTTTAATGTTAACAATTTTGTAACAAAGGCATTATTATTGCTTGTAATAATGACTCGCTATTTTTCATTGACGCTTTATCAATGAAAATAAAGAAAGTGTAATAAATATACACAGCGACGGCATAATAATAAAACGGAGATAAACATGCATTTTAAGAAATCCTTAGTACGGAGCCTGATTACTTTAGCAATCACAGCTACTGCTAGCACGACTGTTCTTGCCAATGAAGTTTCAGGTGATATCAGTAAATTCAAATCTGTGGGAAATGAAGTTAATACCAAACAAAAAGCAACTGGCTATATTGTTCAACTTAAAGGCAAGACAGCAATTGCTCAAGCTCAAGAAATAGGTGAGCTTTTACCTACCAACCAATTAGTTGCTAATACCGGAAACCGTTATAACGCTCATACTCCTGCAATGGAAGCGTATACTAAAGCGCTTGAGAATAAGCAAAAGCAAGTTGCCAGCAGTATTGATTCAATTAATATTTTGCATTCTTTCAAGCATACTTATAATGGTTTCACTGCCAAGTTAAATGCAAAGCAAAAAGCGCAGTTAGAATCTCACCCTGATGTTATCGGTGTATATGAAGATAAATTAGAAACAGTTAACACTGCAAATACTCCTGAATTTCTTGGTTTAACTGGTGCTGGCGGTCAACACGCCATGAATATTAAAGGTGAAGGCGTCATTATCGGTGTTATCGATACAGGTGTTTGGCCTGAAAACCCTAGTTTTGCTGACGATGGTTCTTATTCAGACCCTGCAGACTTAGGTTGGTTGGGTTCATGTGATACAGGGACTGATGAAGAGTTTGCCTGTAATAACAAATTAATTGGCGCAAAATATTTTGATTCAAGCTTTAGTAGCCAATATGATATTCAATATGACCTAGGTGAATTTGATTCTCCTCGCGATGCTGATGGTCACGGTAGTCATACTGCAAGTACAGCAGGTGGTAATGAAAGTGTAGCTGCTATGCTTTCTGGTACACCGGTAGGTACAGTTTCAGGCATGGCGCCACGTGCACGAATTGCTGCTTATAAAGTTTGTTGGAACAGCGATTATAAAAACCCTGAAGGCGGTGATGAAGCGGGTTGTTTCGGTGGCGATACTATGGCGGCAATCGACGCTGCAGTTACTGATGGTGTTGATGTAATCAACTATTCTATTGGTGGTAGCAGAACAGATTTAACAGTACCTGCTACTGCAGCAATGTTAAATGCAACGGCTGCTGGTGTATTCGTTGCTGTTTCTGCTGGTAATGATGGTCCTGATAAAGAAACTGTCGGTACTCCAGCTCCTTGGGTGACAAGTGTAGCAGCATCTACTTATAATGGTACTTCAGCTATTGTTGGTAAAGCGCTTGATATTACTTCTGGCACTTTAGCTGGCTCTTCAATCTTATCAGTACCTTCTGGATTTTCTCCAGCAACTGTAGGCCTTTCAGGTGAACTTGCGTTAGCAGAACCAGTACAAGCATGTAATGATGCTCCATTGACTAACGGCGAAGATTTAGCCGGAAAAATTGCTCTTATTGCTCGTGGCTCTTGTGCTTTTACTGAGAAGTTTCTCAATGCACAAAATGCAGGTGCGGTAGGTGCTATTATTTATACTACAGAAGGTACATCGCCATTTTCTATGGGCGGAACTGATCCTGCAGTAACCATTACAGGTTCAATGATTTCTTTTGCTGATGGTCAATCGTTAACGGCAAGTATTGAAGATGGAAGTACATCGGTTGCATTTACTGATAATACAGCCGCGGGTGAAGCAGTAGAAGTTGGCAATACTATGGCTGATTTCTCTTCACGTGGTCCAAACTTAAATACATACGATATTATCAAACCTGATATTACCGCTCCTGGTGTAAAAATATTGGCGGCAACAACTTCTGCACCAATGTTCGGTACTCAAGGTGAAACATTTAAGTACCTGCAAGGTACTTCAATGTCTAGCCCACATATTGCCGGTTTAGCTGCACTGTTTAAAGAATCAAACAGTTCATGGTCTCCAGCACAAATTAAATCAGCGATGATGACAACAGCTCGTCAAAACTTAACTAAAGAAGATGGTACTACCCAGGCAGACCCATATGATTTTGGTTCTGGTCATGTAGCTCCAGTTTCTGCTTTAGACCCAGGTTTATTGTTTGATACTAATCTTGCTGATTATTTAGCATTTCTTTGTGGTCAAGACAAAGAAGCTTTTGTTTCTGGTTACGACACAAGTTGTGCTGACTTAGCAACTGCAGGCTTTAGTACTGATGCTAGTCAATTAAACCTAGCTTCAATTGCTATTGCAGAGTTACTAGAACCTGAAACAATTTTCAGAACTGTTTCTAATGCAACACCAATCGCTTCATCTTACACTGCAACAGTTGAAGCCCCTGCTGGTTTTGACATTAGTGTTCAAACCTTTGATGCTGCTGGTGAAGAAACTGAAGCTTCAACATTAGATGTTGCTGCTGAAGGCGGGAAAGCTAGTTTTGCAATTACAGTTAGTCAAACTGAGACTACTGAAATTGAAGCTTGGAAGTTTGGTGCAATCACTTGGACAGACGGTGCTGGTCATTCAGTACGTTTACCATTAGCAATTAAAGCGATACCAAGCGTTCAAATTGAAGTACCTGAACTAATCTCAGGTGACCTTAACCGTGGACGTTTCCGCTTCCCTGTTAAAATGCTTTATTCTGGTAGAACAAGCATTAAACATGCTGGTTTAGTTGCTCCATTTGGAACAGCGGGTACTGTTGAAGCTGATCCTGCACAAGAATTTGAATTCTTAGGGGCTGGTACTAATTACCACTTATTCCATATTCCAGAAGGAACACAAGTAGCACGCTTTAGCTTATCTGATGCTCTAGTCACAGAAGAAGGTAGCGATCTTGATTTATACGTTTACCGTTGTGATAAATGGAGTTGTGCACAGGTAGCTAACTCATTAAACGGTGGTTCAAACGAAGATGTTGTACTAACAAACCCTGAACCGCGTGCAGATGTAGATGTTGGTGATGTTTATGTAACTATGATCCACGGTTATTCAACGGGTGCAGCAACAGAAACAGATTATACTATGGTAGGTTGGATTGCAGATCAGGCTGAAAGAACTACTCGTGTAATCTCAAGCCGAAGAGCAATTAACGGTCGCTTTAACTACACCAGTATATTAACTCGAGGTCTACCAACAGGTACTACCTATATGGGTGCTGTTACGTACTTCAATGCTGAAGGTGAAGCTGAAGGTACTACTGTACTTGAGTTAAAAAACTAGTTAACACTTTATTAAATGGCTAGTTAACTCATTGATTGAGTCAATTAACTAAATAATAACAAAGCCCTCTTAAAGATAATTTAAGGGGGCTTTTTAATACTCTCTCTAATCACATCCCCCTAGTCTTTTAACTGCTATTAAACTTGTTGCATAGGTATTATTTACTTCTTATATCTCACACAACATTGTAAATGACTTTAGTCAAACCTTTGGGAATGGTTCTCTTTCTATCGCTTTGATAGAAATAAACAATAGCATAACGCTACAATTCCCCGCCTTCCCTTATCTATCTACTAAGTAAAACCACATAACTATTAGCCAAATTGAAACTAGAGTTCGATGAAGTTAATTAATGCCTAACGGTCTTGTCGTTGAATAAGTTAACTCATATCAGCTTTAGCTAATAAAAGGCTTAATAACAGCAATCATATAAATTTTTAGAGGCTAAACAAACATAAAGGTAATACTTCGAATTAAGCTAAGAGAACTAACAATGAACGCACTACATTACTTTGATAATTTTGCGCTAAGTTGATGAGCAATAAAATAGGATAGGGATGGAGATTTAATGAGTAAATGATAAAAAAGTCAATCAGGTAAGAAGCTTTAAACTTATTGGAGAGGCAATTAAGTAAATGACAGATATAAAAAAGGCCTTACCGAAGTAAGGCCTTTATAATGAAAATCAATAAATTATTTACTAACTTTACGACGAGTAGCGAAAGCAACTAAACCAGTAAATAATAAGATTAAAGCACTAGGTTCAGGTACTACAGAAGCTGAACCGAATGAGATATTCTCATCAAAAAGAGCTATATTCCCTGTATTATTATTAAACACATCAAGGGTACCTAAACCATCAAAAACATTGAACTGCCATGCAAAAGCACCTAAGACATCATCAACATCTGTGGTAAGATTTTGAATACCATCAAATAAATTAGCTGTATTGTATTCAGCAAGAAATTGAAAGCCATCCGCGATTAAAGGTGCTGACATATCAATACCGAGCAATGAAAAATCTTCCCAAACAAACACGCTGCTGAAACCATTTCCAGCATCCTCAGCAGTATCTAAATTTATAGATATATGACCAATTACATCAGTACCAGAAAGAATATCTTGGCTGATTAATGTTGCATTAGCTGCACCAGCAAAACTTAACGCTAAAGATATTGACAAAAAAGCGCGTAAAATTAATTTATTTAACATGTTACTTCCTATTTATAATATGGCTGTTTTATTTTTATTGTAATAATAGCGGCATCACTTAAAAAGTAATCAACGACTTTATAAGTCTTTGCCGACATTGCATTATACAAAGCAATAATCACGCCCAAATAAAAATAACATTACATAACAACATGTTACCACAAAGTAAACAATAAAATTACATTTATTTAACACAACAAAGTGATAGTGTAAAAAAAGCTGACACTTTGATAAATAAGCCAGTGATATTAAGTATTTGTTATTATATTAATAATTTGCTAGCTTATGATCATAAAAATAGGGCTATACTTATTACAGCCAAATTTACAGCCAAATCGGCTCAGTATTTGAGCTAAGTATTCGTTTTACTATTACTTAGAAGTTATCAATAAGGTTTTTCTATGAAAATAAAAGCATTATCTTTCACTGCAGTATGCTTAGCTGGTGTACTACTTACCTCATCAGTTGTTAACTTTGTCAATGCAAAAGAAATAGCCATTTATCGCTGGGTTGATGAAAACAACATAGTGCACTTTAGCCAAAACCTCCCAAAAGGTGATGAATATAGAGAATTTAGTACTATTTCATCTTATAAGGCATTATCGAAAGCAGAAAGAAAATTAATTGCTGAAGAAGATTCAGCAGAACAGAAAGTTATGGATCAAGAACAAAAACAAGATGATGTTATAGCTCAAAATAAAGCTACGTATCAGAAAAACTGTAAAGCTGCTCGGCTTAATATCAAAATGTTGAATTCGTTGAATGAGATACATATTAATGAAGAGAAGAGTGATGGCACTATAGGTAGTCGTCCGTTAACCGCTCCCGAAAAATCAGAAAAGATGGCATTAAGTAAAAACCACGAAAATCTTTACTGTAATAAGTAGAAAAACTAAATTAACTTAGTCCTACTGACAACACAGTAGGACTAAGTAATAACGCTAAGTAATAGTTCTAATAATCTTGTTATTCAAGTTATCAATGAGGTGATTTAGCAGAAAAAGCTAATTGTCCTTCTACAACACTCACTTCAATAATACAGCCTTTAGTAAATTCATTACCGAGTATTTTTTGGGCTAATGGGTTTTCAACACCTTGCTGTATTGCTCGTTTCAGTGGTCTCGCACCGAATATTGGGTCGAATCCCGCCGCAGAAATGAGTGAAAGTGCTTCTTCATTTATAGTTAAATTTAGCTCTTGCTCGATTAATCGGTCTGCTAACGCTTCAATTTGTATTTTTGCAATTTTCTTGATTTGTTCAGCAACCAATGGATGGAATACTACTGACTCATCGACACGATTAATAAACTCAGGTTTAAAATGCTGACCTAATGTATTCATTACTTCTTCTTTCATCTGGTGATACTGACTTTCACCAGCTAACTCTTGAATAATGTCAGAGCCAATATTTGAGGTCATGATGATAACAGTGTTTTTAAAATCTACTGTTCTGCCTTGCCCATCAGTTAATCTGCCATCATCTAAGACTTGTAATAAAATATTAAAGACATCCGGGTGAGCTTTTTCTATCTCATCAAGTAAGATGACTGAGTAAGGTTTTCTGCGTACTGCTTCGGTTAGATAACCACCCTCTTCATAACCAACATAACCAGGAGGAGCTCCCACTAGACGTGCGACCGAGTGTTTTTCCATAAACTCTGACATATCAACACGAATTAAAGCATCTTGTGAGTCAAATAAAAACTCTGCAAGCGCTTTAGTTAACTCCGTTTTACCAACACCCGTTGGGCCTAAGAATAAAAATGAACCAATTGGCTGATTAGGATCGCTTAAACCAGCACGGGATCGTCTAATCGCATTAGACACTGAGGTTACTGCTTCATGTTGACCAATTACATTTTGGTGTAGGTTATCTTCCATATGTAATAATTTATCACGCTCTTGCTCCAACATTTTAGCAACAGGAATACCGGTTGCGCGACTAAGAACATCGGCGATTTCAACTTCAGTAACTTTATTGGCTAATAAAGTCATTTCTTGCATTTCAGCTTGGCTTGCTAAATCTAATTGCTTTTCTAGCTCTGGTAATTTTCCATACTGCAGCTCAGACATGCGATTTAAATCGCCAGTTCGTCTTGCCGCTTCAAGTTCTATTCGTGCTTGTTCAAGTTCTTCTTTTATCGTATGAGCGCCATAAAGCGCTGCTTTTTCAGTGGTCCAAACTTCATCTAACTCATCATACTTTTTCTGCTTTTCAGAAATTTGTTGAGAAATGATTGCCAAACGCTTGATGGTAGCCTCATCTTCATCCTTTTCTAATGCTCTTTGCTCAAGCTTTAACTGTATTAACCGTCGTTCGAGTCTATCTAAATCTTCTGGTTTGGAGTCCATCTGTAAACGAATACTTGAGGCGGCCTCGTCAATAAGATCAATCGCTTTATCCGGTAATTGTCGATCACTGATATAGCGATGGGATAATGTTGCGGCAGCGACAATAGCTGGATCGGTAATATTTACCGAATGATGCAGTTCATAACGTTCTTTTAAACCACGTAAAATTGCAATGGTATCTTCCACACTTGGCTCTTCTACCAGTACTTTTTGAAAACGTCGTTCAAGTGCAGCATCTTTTTCAATATACTTTCGATATTCATCAAGCGTAGTGGCCCCCACACAATGTAAATCACCACGTGCTAATGCTGGTTTTAACATATTACCGGCATCCATAGCACCATCTGACTTTCCAGCACCGACCATAGTGTGCAATTCATCAATAAAGAGAATGACTTGCCCTTCTTCTTTTGACAATTCATTTAAAACAGCTTTTAAACGCTCTTCAAATTCACCTCGATATTTTGCTCCTGCAACAAGAGATCCCATATCTAGTGACAAAACTCGCTTATTTTTCAAGCCTTCAGGCACTTCATTATTCACAATGCGCTGAGCTAAACCTTCAACAATGGCAGTTTTACCAACACCGGGTTGCCCTATGAGTACTGGATTGTTTTTAGTACGTCGTTGTAATACTTGCAAAGTGCGGCGGATCTCATCATCTCGACCGATAACAGGATCAAGTTTTCCATGCTCAGCAAGTTCTGTTAAATCAACCGTATATTTATTTAGGGCCTGGCGAACATCTTCTGCATTTTGATCGTCAACATTTTCACCACCTCGTACATGATCGATTGCCGACTTTATCCGTTGCTGGTTTGCGCCTAATTCGGCCAGGATTTGACCTAAAGGACCTTTATCATCGATAACCGCGAGTAAAAACATCTCTGAGGAAATGAATTTATCTGACATTTTTTGCGCATGCTTATCGCAAAGATTTAAAATTCGCCCTGAAGCTGCTGATAGTTGTACATCGCCAGCGCTGTCTTGCACTTGTGCTAATGAGCTTAACGCTTCATCTAGTTTCTGACGTAAAGAGCGCACATCAATACCTGCACTCTTCAATAACGCAATGATAGAATTGCCGTTTTGATTCAATAACGCCATCATTAAATGAACGGGTTCAATGAACTGATGGTCTTTGCCAAGGGCAAGTGATTGCGCATCGGCAATGGATTCTTGAAATGATTGGGTAAAACGATCTAATCGCATGTTAACTCTCCTAACTTTCCCTATTACATAGTTAAGTTATAAGGCTAAAAGATTATTTTTCAATGAAATTTCAGATATATGATTGATATAAGTCAATAAGGTGTTCGTTATTACTTTAGTTCATGCACACAAGCATTAACGTCTACAAATAAGACTCGCCATACGACCCGTTATTTTCTTTCTTCTATATGAATAATATTTTTCTGTTTCTTGGTAGGTACACTCTGCAAGACTATTAATTACAGTGACTCCTAAAGAGACCAACTGTAGTCGGGCAATTTGATGTAAATCGGCTAGGTATTTTCCATTGGCTTGCTTTACAAAAGCATTAGCAAAAGCAACGTCTAGTTGAGTAAATGCTAGTTTTACTTCGCTACCTACTTCAAAAGCATTCTTACCAATACATGGACCAAGCCAAGCAACAATATCAGAGGGCTGACTATTCATCTTTGCTATTGTTTTAGCAATAATATTTGCAACTAGCGGACGCCAACCGCCATGGATTGCGGCAACTTCACTGCCCGTTTTATGACTTAAAAGTATTGGTAAGCAGTCTGCTGTCATTATAGCCAAAACTATATTTTTTTGGCTAGTAATGCTGGCATCAGCAACCCTAGCTTGTTCATCTACGCTAGTGATTGTCACTACCTCATTACCATGAACTTGCTCTAGCCACTGAATTTTTACTTCATCAATTAGTTGTGTATTTGACTTTACCGTCTTATTGAAGAGCTGCTGGCTAATAAAACGGTTTAACACATTGCGATTGTAGGTAACTCGCTCTGCGTTATCACCAACATGCATACCTAAATTAAAGTCACCAAAAGCTGATGAAACTTGTTCGTTTAACGATGGGGTTAATGATGAATTTAGCGATAACTGAGGGGAAAGACGTGTTGTTTGTAACGCGAGGACTTTATCATCGAGAGAATATGATGAATTAAAAGGCCATTTTACCAACTCAACAGTAGCGTTGGTAAAATGAGCCCGTTTACTATGACTAGTATTCGTCTTGAGCATTAAGCTTGTTATCTTCTTGAAGAAGCTCAATTAGCTCAACAAAGTCTTCAGGTAGTTCTGCATGCCAAGTCATTTCCTCTCCTGTTATAGGATGGAATAAAGATAACATAGCCGCGTGTAATGCTTGACGCTTGAAGCTACGTAACTTCATTAATAACGCTTCTGTTGAATTCTTTGGTGGACGAGGACGACCGCCATAAACAGGGTCACCGACTAACGGATGCGTAATATGAGACATATGAACACGAATTTGGTGTGTTCTACCTGTTTCTAAACGTAAACGTAAACGTGTATGTAAACGATATTTCTCCATAACTCGGTAATGTGTTACCGAAGGTCGACCAATATAAGAGACTGCCATTTGGGTACGCTTAGTAGAATGGCGTCCAATAGGCTCATCAACTAAGCCGCCGGCTGTCATCACACCGTTTGCCACCGCTTCATATTCGCGCGTGATCTCACGTAATTGTAAGGCATCAACCAAGTTGGTTTGTGCTGCAATAGTCTTTGCTACAACCATTAAACCAGTAGTATCTTTATCAAGACGATGCACAATACCAGCTCTAGGAACTACATTAAGAGCCGGGTAATGATGCAACAAAGCATTAAGCAATGTGCCATCCGGATTACCTGCACCAGGGTGAACAACTAAACCTGCTGGTTTATTTATCACTAAAATATAGTCATCTTCATAAACAATATTTAGCGGGATATTTTGTGCTTCAAAACGTATCTCAGCTTCAACTTTTGCATTGATATCAATCTCTTCGCCGCCATACATTTTTTCACGAGGTATGAGGAGAACGTCTCCATTTACTTTCACTTGTCCGGCTAAAATCCAATCTTTTATCCGCGAACGTGAATAATCAGGAAACATTATCGCTAATGATTGGTCAAAGCGTTTACCTAAACACGATTCAGGTACGATATCTTGATGTTGGATGATTTCTGGCATTAAATTCTCTTTAAACTCGATTAAACCTAGCGTATTAATCAAATTACCATTTGCACTGTGCAAGGTAAGATTGCTAGGGTAGAATGCATATTCTTAAATATATAAGCATTTTACCCGTTTACGCGATGGTTTGATATTTATTTTAATTAAAACAAAGTAGCGATAATAAATTTCATGGATAAATTGACAGTAAAAATTATTTTGACCGTTCTAGCATTGGCCTTAACTGGTTGTTCCTCTTCTGAAAACGATATAGACAAGGTACCAGATAAATCTGCACAGTCTCTATTTGTTGATGCTCGGACAGCCCTAGATAATGGGTTATACCAAAAAGCTATTCAAATACTTGGCGCTATAGATTCTCGCTTTCCTTTTGGCCCTATTTCACATCAAGTACAACTTGATTTGATTTATGCTTATTATAAAAGCGGTGATGCTGCACAAGGCATTGCGTTAGCCGATAGGTTTTTACGTTTAAATCCCAATAACTCCAATATTGATTACGTTTATTACATGCGTGCACTTATCAATATATCTACTGAAGAGAACCTATTCCAAGATTTGGCGGGAATAGATCGTTCCGATCGTGATCCTGAGGCTTCACGCAGTGCTTTCAATGATTTTAAGAGCATAGTCACTGATTACCCAGACAGTAAGTATGCTGCAGATTCACGTAAACGCATGATTTCAATAAAATCTCGCCTTGCGCAATATGAAATTGCTGTTGCTAAATATTATGTGAAACGTGAAGCTTATGCTTCCGCTGCTAACCGTGCTCGCTACGTAGTTGAATACTTTTCGCCAAGCCCGGAAATAGAGCAAGCATTAGAGATTATGATTAATTGTTACGATAAGTTGGGTCTAGCAGATTTGAAGAAAAATGCGCTGCAAGTACTTGCCGCTAACTACCCAAATAACAAACTAATGAACTAGTTAGAGCAACCGAAACTAACTTTAGGTTAGTGTAAAATAAAAAGCTAAATTACTTAGGTGATTTAGCTTTTTTTATGGTCATAAAAAACTTTATGCTTCAGTACACTTAAAGCACCTGAGTATTATCGCTCAGTTGATATAATGGATAAACTGAATTGTTATTGTTTTACTTAGATACAGCTTTCACTGATAGGATGGGAGTATCTGTTTGGCGAGTAAAGTTGAGACAACAAAGAGATGTGCGACTATAACGATATTACAGTCGCAATACATAGTTAAGCTAAAATTAGATAGCTTCTCGGTTCTCTTCACCTGTTCTGATACGAATAACACGTTCAACATCAGTAATGAAAATTTTACCATCGCCAATTTTTCCAGTTTGAGCCGTTTCTAAAATAGCATTAACACAGCGCTCTACATCTTCTTTAGCAATGACGATTTCTAATTTTACTTTAGGTAAAAAATCGACCATATACTCAGCACCTCGATACAACTCAGTATGACCTTTTTGACGGCCAAAACCTTTAACCTCAGAAACAGTCATACCGGTAACACCAATTTCGCCAAGGGCTTCTCTTACATCATCCATCTTAAATGGCTTAATAATCGCTTCTATTTTTTTCATCTGCGTTGCTCGTCAGTTAAAGTTGTATTGATTAGAATAATAAAGTTATTACAGCGTGTTTATTGCAATTTAGCAATATCCAATTGGCTTTTAATTTTGTTAAACTAGTGAAATTAGATACTTTACCCTCAAGCCTTGCTAGGAAACTCTATGAATCAGCAAATTATCATTGCCGAAATGAAAGTTTTACCTGAAATTGATGTTCAATTTGAAATAAACCGCCGTGTTGCTTTTATCAAAAAGCAACTAGTGCAATCTGGACTAACTAATTTAGTGTTAGGAATTAGCGGTGGTGTTGACTCTTCAACCTGTGGTCGCTTAGCTCAACTTGCGGTTAATGAACTCAATGGACAACTAGATGAGGGTGAAGATAAAACACACTATCAATTTATTGCAGTACGTTTGCCTTACGGCATTCAAGCAGATGAAGATGATGCTCAACAAGCGGTAGACTTTATTCAACCAAGTCATTGTTTAACAACTAACGTACTTGCTGGTGCTGACGGTATTCACCATGAAGTATTACAAGCAATGAGCAAAGCGCAAATATTGACGTCCAGCGATGCCCAAATTGACTTTTCTAAAGGTAATGTGAAAGCTAGAGCCCGTATGGTAAGTCAATATCATATTGCAGGTATCATTGGTGCTTTGGTTATAGGTACAGATCATAGCGCAGAAAATATCACGGGTTTTTTCACTAAATGGGGTGATGGCGCATGCGACTTAGCACCACTTTTTGGTTTATCAAAGAGACAAGTGAGAGCCATTGCTAAGGAGCTTGGTGCGCCAAGTATCTTAGTAGACAAAGCCCCTACTGCTGATTTGGAAGAACTCGAGCCAGGTAAAACAGATGAAGATGCCTTAGGCATTAGCTATGAGCAGTTAGATAACTTTTTAGAAGGTAAACAGGTCACTACTGCCGTTAGCGAACACATCATCAATATTTATAAAAAAACTCAACATAAAAGACAAGCGATACCAACAATTTACGGTTAAATGTAATTTGATAGGCTATCAATGCTTCGCATAATCCATTTTTATTATCTATAACTGAATGACACAGGGCAGTTAATAAAAATGGAATTTTTATGCTTTATACTCAGTCTAATTGTGAAAAAAACACACCGAAAAAAACTTCTAATACCTATCATCAATTAAAATTATCGTTGGGAATGACGTTAATTGAACTAATGGTAGGTATAGGAATTACCTCCATACTTACCACAATCGCTTTACCTAGTTTCAATGATTTTATTGTACAACTGCGAGTCGATAATGAAATCTCACGTCTTAGCCGTTTATTACTCACGGCACGAAATCATGCAATAAATAGCGGAGATAACGTTATTCTCTGCCCCTTAGAAGACAACGGCACATGCTCAGTGAAATGGCATGAAGAGCTCAGTGTATTTATCGACACTAACAATAATCAGCAATTTGATATCGCCAACAATGAACTTTTAATTACCACAAAGAGCCCTATAACATCAGGTGACATATTGATATATGCGAAAAATAGAAACAGAATAACTTATCAGGCAACAGGGCATTTGTTTGGGTTAAGCAATGGTACGCTAAGGTATTGCCCGAAAGACTATGAGGAAAAATCAAGAGCTATAGTGGTAGCACGATCAGGCCGATTTTACGCGACCACAGATAACAATAATGATGGTCAAGATGAAACGCGGAGCAATCAGAAAATCATCTGTGATTAATTCCATATCGTCATCAATGCTTTGCCTAAAATCGTCTCTAATTAAAGCTGAAACCTGCATCTACAAGTAACTTGGGTATAGAGCTTAGTAAAAAAGTATAAATACAAGGTTTTACACATAAAAAAACCAGCGAAAAAGCTGGTTTTTGACTTTAAAAATAATCCTACTGGGCTATTTTCACTCGAATCTTATTCTTAGCAACTCTTGTTTCATGCAAACTAGATAATGCTACTTTTGCTTCAGCTTCATTAGGCATTTCTACAAAGGCAAAACCTTTCGATTTAGCTGTTGCTTGGTCTAACACTAAGCTACATTCTGCGACTGTGCCATGGGCGGAAAATAAAATACGAAGTTCTTGCTCGGTTGTTGAGCGAGAAAGGTTACGAACTAAAAGTTTCATAAAGAACCATTGGATTGTTATTGCGAACTAAATTGTCTCATATATTTGTAATAGACCAAGCTATATTATGCATTTAAAACAAAATAACTTATTGTTAGGGTTCTAACCAACAATAATTGTCCCCCACAAAGAGGAATAGTAATGCCACACTTTATAATGGACTGTTCACAAAGCGTATTAGAGTCTCATAAAGAAGAGTTTATCATCGAACAAGTTCACCTTATTGCCTACTCAACAGGGTTATTTGATGAAGGCGATATAAAAGTCAGAATAAATCCCTTTAAGAAATTTATTGTTGGTAATAAAACTGACGATTTTATTCACGTTTTTACTCATATAATGCAAGGCAGGACAACTGAGCAAAAAGCTGATTTATCAAAAATGGTAGTAACTATGCTTACAACTATGTTTCCTGATATTACTAATATTGCGATGAACATTAGTGATTTTGAAAAAGCCACTTATTGCAATCGAACTATGTTGTAGCTATTTCAACTGAAAAGAAAAACGCGATAGTGAAGTAAGTAGCACGAAGATTGAAATTGATGCTACTTTTAACTGTATAGTCACTAAATTTAGGTATATTACTTCAATGCTGTGTTGCCGTTAATTACGTACAGACCCTATTTCTTCCTTTATGTTTAGCTCTATAGAGCTGTTTGTCTGCTTGCTTATATAAATCTTCAATAGAAGTATTTTCTGTATTCAGTTCAGACACACCAATACTAATCGTTATGTCTATCGAAGTCGTATTATAAATAAAGACTTTATTTTCTATCGTTAAACGCATTTTCTCAGCAATGACCTTTGCCCCCTCAAGTGAGGTATTATTGAGTAAAATTGTGAATTCTTCACCGCCGATACGAGCAAAAACATCACTTTTACGCATAACTTTTTCTAGCTCTTTTACTAAATCTATTAAAATACAATCTCCAGCTTGGTGCCCATAATTATCATTGACTCTTTTAAATAAATCGATATCAAGCATTATTAGTGAAACTGGTTTTTGTTCTCTAAATGCTGTAGCAATTAATTTCTTGGACATCTCAAAAAAATAACGTCGATTGTATATATTAGTTAAGTTATCCATTATCGATAATCGATGTAATTCATTGACACTTTTTTCAAGGCTGTCATTCGCTTCAACACTCGATAAACGGCTATTGTATATGGCTCTTGAAAGTAAAATAGTAGCGGGTATATAAATAAAAATTAAGACAACTAAACCAATATGTTGGTGTTCTCCAAAGGAAATCATAATAATAATTTGAGGAATTATCATTGAAAAGAAAAAGAGCAAATATGCCTTATACAGCGATGACATAGAGAGTGCGGCAGCCGTTATAATGCCGATGATCATAATCAAGCTAACCAACTCATAGGGTTGAGGTGCATATACAATGGATAGAACTGAAGATATTGTCCACATAGCTGCTTGAAACACATTAGAAAGCATGAAATATAGTTCATTTTTTTCTATTTTTTCATGAGCCTTCTGTGCTAAATGTTTTTTAAACATTATTGCATTATAGAAACGATACATAGCCAAAAACATTTGAAAAACAAACCAGACAACTAAAATTTCAAATGGAATAAATTTAATGAATATCCAAAAGTAAGCAGAAGACACTATTAGCATAGCAATCATTGCTCTTGGTGTTTGTTCTACTAAACTTTCGATAAGTTTAGGATGCACAGCAGCCATGATATTTCCTAGTGTTTTATATTTATCACACTAATAAATAATTCATTAAACTATAGTCTAAAGTTATCCTTTATTTACTGATTTCAATCAACTAGTTCTTAAGTAAAAATCTTATTTCCCCACAAACAGAAGGATTATTGAGCTGATATTTAGGTAGTCAACCTTCGATAAATTATGCAGATTTGTATTCTAATTGACTACCGTTAAATGATAACTCCCTTTACCACTATTTTTTACTTGGTATAGTGCTGCATCTGCATGTTTAATAATGTCTTCAGATGAGCATTCGCTAAATGATGATGTCGCAATACCAATGCTAATCCCTATGGTGAACTTGTTATTATCAATAACAAAAGGTTTAAGAAATTCAGCTAAGATATTATTTGCTAATACTATTAACGACTCGGTAGAATGAATATTCTCTAGTATTACAGAAAATTCATCACCGCCAACCCTAGCAATGACATCACTTTCTCGAAAGTGATTCTTTAACTTGTTGGCTACTTCTATTAAGAGAGCATCTCCTACAGGGTGACCATAGTTATCATTAATCTGTTTAAACCCATCCAAATCTAACATCAAAAATGCCAAGGTAAAGTTTTCTCGATGCTGGCGTAACAGTGAGTGTTTTAAACTTTTCATTAACGAGTATCTATTATCTAACCCCGTTAAGCTATCGCTTAATGCCAGTTGTTCTAGTGATTTTTCAGCTTTTTTTCGCTCAGTAATATCAAGTATTGAACCTACGATGCCTTCGATACCTTCGGCGTGAAAATAAGCCTTGTGAAACATAACATCGTGAGTTGTACCATCAGCATACTCCACCTTAGCTTCATAAATTTGCGTACCTTTTCTCTCAAAAAGCGCATTGTCTGCTTCAAAGTAAGTTCTAGCTAGCTCATCATCAAAGAGTTCTAAGACACTTTTACCGATTAATTGCTCACGGTTTAACCCTATATATTCTTCAAAGGCTTTATTGCATCCTAAATATCGACCTTGTGCATCTTTATAAAAAATAGGCGTTGGCGCCGCATTGATAACGGCTTGCATAAAATCTGTTTCATTATATTCAGGTAATATCATGAAAATATCTCATCCTTTTGAATTAAGCTCGTATTGAATTGAAAGATCTGCTTTAGAGAGAGCTTCGATGATCCTTGAACAAAGAATCCTCCCCGCCCATTGACGATTACCCTCCACTGGCAACCTTTAATTTCATGCCTAGGTCACCAGAATCTGAAGCCAATAACTGTAAAAAATCTTCTGCTGGTATAGGCCTTGAGAAATAATATCCTTGACCATAATCACAGCCTGCACCAATGAGTAACTCCATCTGTTCTTTTGTTTCGATACCTTCTGCTATAACTTTCAATCCTAACTTTTGAGCCATGGTGATAATAGCTTCAGACAAAATCATATCCTCAGAGCCTGGCGCTATATTTCTTGTAAACGATTGGTCAATTTTAAGATAATCAAGTGCAAACTTTTTCAAGTATGATAGTGATGAATAACCTGTTCCAAAATCATCCATAGACAAGCCAATACCAGCAGACCTGAACTTAGAAAGTCGCTCCATTGTGCTTGTATTATTATTCATTAATAGACCTTCTGTTATTTCAATAACAATGTTTTCACCAGGTAATTGATTTTCAGCAAGGTAAGCTAGCCAATCTAATTGGTCTATCGATTCTCTAAATTGTACCGGTGATTTATTGACACTGATTTGTATATCTAAACCAAGCTGGTCTTTGCATGTATTAATATGTTGAACGGTTTGCTTGAATACCCAATCACCTATTTCAATGATTAATCCAGACTCTTCTGCCAGTGGAATAAATTCTGCAGGACTCACCATGCCTCGCACTGGATGTTTCCATCGCAACAGGGCTTCTGCTTTGCGAATAACACCTGTTTGTAGTTCAACAATGGGTTGATAAAAGACCTCAAGTTGATTCAAACTAATGGCTTTACGCAAGTCGTTAATTAATTCTAAGTGATCTAGTGCTTCCTCCTGCATTGAGGCGGTAAAATAGCAAAATCTATTTCGTCCAAGGTTCTTAGCAAGATACATTGCTTGATCAGCATTTTTTAATAGCTCCAAAGTGCTGCTTGCATCGTTTGGATAGATGGTGACCCCTAAACTAGCGGAGATATAGGTATACATTTTAGAAATAAAGAAAGGCTCACTTAAAGTCTGTAAGACTTTCTGACAAATTGATTCAACATTATGTATATCGGCTATGTCAGACAAAAGAATAGTAAACTCATCACCACCTAATCGCGCAACAGTGTCGACTTCTCGAATACAATGAGTAATGCGTTTTCCGGCCTCAATAAGTAGTGCATCACCATAGACATGACCCCGAGTGTCATTTATTTTTTTGAAGTTATCTAGATCAATAAAAATTAGAGCGAACTTTTGATTTTTACGATGAGATACCTTAATTTCTTGTTCCAACCTATCAATAAACATTATTCGATTGGGTAAGTTAGTCAAACTGTCATACTTAGCTTGTCTTAATATCAATGCATCTTTCTTTTTCTTTTCTGTTATATCTGAAAATAATGCAATCCGTCTAAATACGTTGCCATAATCATCATAAATGGTGCTAATTGAAAGCCATTCAGGGTACTCCTTACCATTTTTCTTAGTATTCCAAATTTCACCTTGCCATGTACCGGTTAACTTTATTTCTTCCCACATTAATTGATAGAATTCTGGGTTTTGCTTTCCAGAACTAAATACATTAGGATTTTTTCCGATTAATTCGCTGGAGCTATAACCAGTAATCTCAGATAAAGCGGGATTAATCGCAATAATCTCATTCTTACTATCGGTGATCATCATCGCTTCAGAGCTATTTTGATAGACAATGTCTGCCAGTTTTAAATCTTCTTCCTGCTGACGTTTATTTGTTATATCTTTGCTGATACCAATTAAACCAACAACTTCACCTTGTGCATTTTTCAATTTCACTTTGGTAATTTCAAGAATGTATGGTTTGGCATTTGAACGGGGAATAGTTTCAAAAGAAACATGAGGAGAATCTTGTGCTAAAGCCGCTTTATCGGAATCTAAGCAATGATGTGCTATTTCATCGCCCAATAACTCAGCTAAATTAGATGAAGGAGTATTTAGCATATCTTCTTCTTTTATTCCGGCTAAGTTACAAAATGTCTTATTGACGAAATGATAACGACCATCTATTCCTGTAAACCAAATTCCTATTGGTGAATTATCAATAATGGCGCGTAGTCTTGAGCTTATTTCTTCTTTATCAATCATTAGATTTTGAAAGGATGTCGCCATTTCATTGAATCCAAGCGCTATATTATTGAGCTCATCATGAGTATCAAGCGTTACACGAGCATCAAGATCACCACCATAAAACTTACCGGTAACTTTAGTTAGAGAGTTAATGCTTCTAATTGTTGATAAATGCAGCCCTATTATAAAGTACAGTACTATAAGAAAGAGTGCTGACGAAAAGCCTATACTTACAATTAATTGAGTGTTTGCTTGTTTAACTCGACTGCGAAGTAAAGTGCTTAAGGTAAAAGAAAGTGAATTATCTAAAAACTGATAACCGACATCAATAACTGAAGTAGATTGATTATAAAGCTCAAGAGAACTCAAAGAAGTGGTATCAGCTAAAATCCCTTCTAAGGTAAATTTGATATGGCTCTCAATTGATTGAATTAGCTCCTGAGCGGAAAGACTTTCTCCATCCGAAATCAATTCTCTCTTAACTTTGTCCACATTCTCTTTAAAGACATCAAGAGGCACAATAGTCTTTGATAAGAGTGATAGCATTTCCCCTCTAAATTTTACTTCCTTATTACCCAGATATGAAACACCAACAGCACGTGCCTGGCCAAGTAATTCTAAAGTAATGGGTATGGTGAATAAAAAACTATTTGTTAAATAATAAGAATCAAGATCATCCATTACAAGTAAATAATAATAGTCAGCCACTTGCAGTTGTAGGGAGTTTACATTGTGAATTAATTCTGTATGTAAATTAAAACTTTCATTAAGTGCTAACGTCATTCCATTAGCATCTAAATATTGCCATTGCTCAACAATTGTAGACCATTTGGCTACTTGCTTTAACTCTGAAGGCAAGTTATTGCTAACTTTTAAGAAATTGTTAACAACTTGCTTATTCACTGACATCTGTTTTTCAGTACTGTCATTAACACCTGCAATAACAGCCGCAGACATTCCTCGGTGTTGTTGAAGTGATTGAATTAATCTTGATGTTTTTTGTGTCTGCTTTAAGCCGTCCAACTGCTGATTAGCGGTGCTAATTGACTCAGACAAATAGACTAATAAAGAAATTGAAACAATCAATAAGGAAAGAAGAGAAAGTCCACCAAGTACAATTAATTTACGAGGGTAACTCAGATTGTTCATTAAATTTATAGCGGGGTTGAATAACTGTTTCACAAATATACCTTACATAATTTATGAGTGTCAAAGCGACATGTTATACCTAATTACTTCCAAACAGGATGTTTTAGGTATTTGAAAAAAATCATTAATTATCCTGTCAACTGTATTAGCTGTACCAGGAAATATTGGGATTAAAAATAAAAGCTTTACCGTCGAAACCATTTCATCACAGCAAAAATGCTGACTATTTCTAGTCTATTTATCCTGCACTTCCCATAGGCTATTTATCGACTTAAAATACAGAATAACGTATTGAATACAGATGTCTGAAACATCATTAATGGCTCAATCCATATTTTTCATATTGCTCATTTAGAGTTAAACGAGCAATGATTTGTATAATTATTGAGATCTAATTAAAGGAGCCCCCCTATTACACAGCTTTATTATTACATATGTAAACCATGAGTAAGTTGCTTCAATCGAGTATTTCTTTTAAAAACCTTAGTAATTAAAAGGTCTAATTCAGATGTTTTCTCATTTTCATAAAATCTATTAAAATGGTTAGCGTCATCCCAAAGAAATCTTAGCAAAACATGACATAAAGAGAATGGCTATTGATGTATTTCACTGACAAAAACAATGAAATAACTATAATTTGATTAGCAATAAAGCAAATTACTAACACTAAAAAACAGTAAATAAAAGAAGTTCATATCCGATACTTTTCGCCAGCATGGCCATGGTAATTCAATTTAGTTTTAATCAATTAGCGAAATTTTATTAAGTTCGTGCTACGTTTATTACAATAAGTTAATAATTTCGTTTATGAGTTAGTTATTAACTTAAATTTTTCTATATACCAAATGGATGAGGAAATATATAGGTCCCTCAAAAATAAGGTATAAGCTTATATGCTCAAATTTAAAAAAATTAATCACAAGCTTGTTTTTACATTTCTATCTCTTTCTTTAACACCACTCATTATTTTTGCCTATATCAGTATCAATATGGCAAGCGACTCCATACAGGCACAAGCATTTAGTCAATTAGAATCTGTACGTTCGATTAAAAAAGCACAAATATCTAACTACCTCTCATCATTAAAAGCCAGTTTACAGGTATTAAATGATGATCCTTATGCATCCGAAGCGTTCAATGCCTTTGATCAAGCAATAACTTCTGCTGGTTTAGATAGTAATGCATGGCGACAAGCAGAAAATAAATATGCTGATCGTTTTATAAAAATTAATAAAGTGAATGCTTGGTATGATCTCTTTTTTATCAATTTACAAGGTGACATTGTATTTACCGCCGCAAAAGAGTCTGATTTAGGTATTAATATTCCTCAATCTCACATTAACCAAACTAGTCTAGGCGATGTATTTCAAAAAACACAACAAAATGGCGTAACTGAAATATCAGTTACCGACTTCAAACCTTACCCACCATCCAACGATGAGCCCGCTGCGTTTATGATGACAAAGCTAATTAACTTAAGTGGAAAGCACATAGGTTATATTGCTCTACAGTTCCCTTTAAATAAAGTTAATGAAATCATGCAGCAACGTGATGGCATGGGCGATACCGGAGAAACATACCTCGTAGGTGAAGACCAGAGAATGCGTTCAGACTCTTATTTAGATCCCAAAGGACATTCAGTTATTGCATCTTTTGCTGGTGATATTAGTAATAATGGAGTGAATACCGATGCGGTAAAATCGGCATTTAACGGTGAGACTGCAAGCCGTATTATTATTGATTACAACGGTAACAGCGTACTATCTTCGTTTACCACGGTAGATTTGGGAGACTTTAAATGGGCACTTATTGCAGAAATTGATGAAGCAGAAGCTTTTGAAACGTCCAATAATCTTATTAATATATCAACAGGCATTGTCGCCGCAGTATCGGTCGTTATTGGGTTTATAGCAATTTTAATTGCTAAAAACATCAGTGGCCCTATCGTGCAGGCGGTTGCTATAGCACAACGAGTCTCGTCAGGTGATTTGACGGCAAAGATAGTCGTTAATCAAAGTGATGAGTTAGGCTTATTGCAACAGGCGATGCACGACATGATAGCTAAGTTGAAGGATATGATTGAACATATTTCGAGTTCTGCCGATCAGCAAGCCACTGCTTCTCAAGAACTATCCAGCATTACCGAGTTAACCAATACAAATGTATCTCGACAACACCAAGCAACAGAGCAAGTTGCTACCGCAATAAATGAGATGAGTGTTTCAATTGACGAAGTAACACAAAATACTGCTGAAGCGTCAAATGCAGCAGATACTTCAACCAAACTAGTCAAGATTAGCTCTATTGCAGTCAATCAAACCATAGACCAAATCCTCCAATTATCAGATGACATCACTAAATCTAAAGTTTTAATTGATGACGTTCAAGCGGGAACCAAAGATATCGCGAATATTTTGGTCACCATTAAAGGCATTGCCGATCAAACAAATTTGCTCGCACTAAATGCAGCAATAGAAGCAGCGAGAGCAGGAGATCAAGGTCGGGGTTTTGCAGTAGTCGCTGATGAAGTGAGGAATTTAGCACAAAATACACAAAATTCGACGGTAGAAATCGAAAAAATGATTAAGTCATTAGAGTTAAATGTAAGTGCTGCAACAAACTCTATGGTTGCAGGTACAACACAAGCCCAGCTCATCGTTGATAAAACGAATGAAGTAACACAGTCATTAACCGAAGTTGAGTCATCTGTAGCAATGATCTCTGATATGAATATTCAAATATCTACTGCCACACAACAACAAAGCTCAGTTGCGCGAGATATAAACCAACAAGCAACAGAGATAAGCAACATTTCAATTGAAACGGGTGAAAGTACTAAAGAAATATCTTCTGCGAGTGACGAATTGGCGGCTTTAGCAGTAGAACTGACGAATCAAGTTCAAGCATTTAAAATATAATTTTTAACAACTGACTCTGATTAATTAATGATTATAAATTGATACTAATAAACATGCTGACAAAACATATTCATTAACAATGTTGAATGTAAAAAGCCCTAGCGACTATCGTCTACTAGGGCTTTTTTTCATTTATCAGCTTGTTATTTGGTTGTTAGTTATTAATACACCAAGATAAGTTCACCTAAATAGAACATTGTCATTATCCTAGTTGCTTAGCCTTTTCAATTTCATTGGCAATAGCTTGCGGTGAGCCGGTATTACGACATAACCAATAATATGCACCCGGCACAATGAACAAGGTAAATATACTTGCTAATGATACGCCAGCAAAAATAACCACACCGATAACCATACGACTTTCAGCACCAGGCCCAACGGCTAACACTAAAGGTATTGCACTGGTTACTGTGGTAAAAGTAGTCATGACAATTGGACGCAGTCTTTGCTGCGCGGCACTGATTAACGCCTCTTCAAAAGCAATACCTCTATCACGTAACTGGTTAGCAAACTCAACAATTAAAATACCATTTTTTGCCGCTAAACCAATCAACATAACAATGCCAATTTGACTATAGATATTTAAGCTCATGCCCATAAGTTCTAACCCAGCAAGGGCTCCTACCAGCGCCAGTGGAACGGTAAGTAATATAACAAAAGGATGAATAAAACTTTCGAACTGCGCAGCTAACACCAAATAAGTAATTAATAGCGCAAGCAAGAAAACAAACAAGATAGAATTACCTGACTCTTTTAATAATAAAGACTCACCTTTATAATCAACTTGTACATGCTCTGGCAGTTTATTTTTAGTTACTTCAACTAGAAAATCTAATGCATCACCTAAGGCATAACCGTCGGCTAAGTTCGCAGTAACAGTGATACTACGTAAGCGATTATAACGGTTGAGCCTCGATGAAGTCGCATTCTCAGCAATAGTAAGTAAGTTAGCGAGTGGAATTAGTTTTTCCGTGGTTCGAGAACGTACATAAAGATTATCGATATCAGTCGGGCTTTGAAATTGTTTTTCATCCCCCTCAACAATTACATCATATTCTTCACCACGATCAACAAAGGAAGTAACGCGACGTTGACCTAACATAGTCTCTAACGTTTGTGCTATGTCTCCTACTGGCACACCTAAATCATAGGCACGTTCACGATCTATTTGTACTAATAACTGAGGATACGTTTCTTTATAATCACTATTAATATTCGACAAGTTAGGGTTCTTTTGCGCTTCCGTGATCAAAATATCACGCCACTGAGCCAGCTCTGCAAAGGTATTCCCTTGAAGAACAAAAGACACTGGCGCATTACTACCACCGCCGCCACCAATGCCACGGCGCATAATAGCAAAAGCACGTACATCAGTAACATTTTGCACATCACGATTTATTTTGTTAATAAAACTAAAGGTATCAATACTTCGTTTATCCCACTCAGGTAGACCAACAATAGCAATACCACCACTGCCACCAAAACCAGGAACACGTACTAACACACGGTCTAATTCCCCCTCAGCTTGATAACCTAAAAGCTTCTCTTCAATCTTATGCATATTCTTTACGTTACTTTCATAACTAGCCCCTTCAGCGCCTTGCATAATTAAGAAGAAATTCCCCCTGTCTTCTTTAGGCGTATATTCAGAAGGTAATTTATTAAACAACAAAAATACTGCAGCTAATGATAAGCCCAGCACAAGTACAATTAATAATGGCTGATGAATACTACTGGCTAATGCACGGCCATAAGCGGCTTCAAAGCGAGCAAAAGCGCGATCAAGCTTTTGTCCAAATGAAGAGCTTCGCTCTCTATGCTTTAACATTTTTGAGCACATCATGGGCGTAAGTGATAAAGCGGTAAGACTTGAAAAAACAACGGCTGCAGCGATAGCAATGGCAAATTCGGTAAACAAACGCCCCATATTGCCAGAGAGAAAGACCAGTGGCACAAACACAGCAACCAATACTAATGTGGTAGCAATAACCGCAAAAGCGACTTCCCTCCCCCCTTCGTATGCAGCCATTAATGGCGCTTGACCATTTTCAATACGACGGTAAATATTTTCAAGTACGACAATGGCATCATCAACAACAAGACCAATAGCGAGCACTAAAGCCAATAATGTAAGTAAGTTAATGGAAAAACCAAACCAAGATAGCGCCATCATTGAACCAATTAAGGCAACAGGTACCGTAACCGCAGGAATTAACGTAGCGCGAACGTTACCTAAGAATAAAAAGATTACTAAGACCACCATAACCATGGCAATAATTAAGGTGTTATACACTTCATCGATAGAGCCTTGAATAAACACAGAGCTATCATAACTATTGGTGATGGTTGTTCCCACAGGAAGTGAATCACGAATAGCGATCATTTCTTTCCTAGCCGTTTTAACCACGTCCAAGGTATTGGCTTTAGACTGTTTTATTACCCCCAAGCCCACCATATTTTTACCATTGCCGCGGAACATATTTTCATCATCTTGTGCACCAATGAATACTTCAGCAACATCACCTAATCGCACAACTGACTTACTCTCAGAGTGATTAATCACCATATTGGCAAAGTCTTGCTCGGTTAAGTAGCTACGCTCAACGCGAATAGAGAAATCTCTGTCTATTGACTCTATACGCCCTGCGGGTAGCTCAACATTCTCGTCACGTAAGGTACTTTCAATATCTTGTACGGTAATATCACGCGCAGCCATAGAAGCACGATTCAAGCGAATCTTCATGGCATAGGTACGACCGCCGCCAACACGAACACGGGCAACGCCATCAACCACGGCAAAACGGTCAACGATGTAACGATTAGCGTAATCGGTAAGCGCTAAGGTGCTCATGGTTTCACTTTGTAAAACGAACCACACAATCACGCTTTCATCGTCATTGGCTTTTGATACTTCAGGAGGATCAGATTGCTCTGGTAGATTATTTAATGCACGAGAGATACGATCACGCACATCATTTGTCGCGGCATCAATATCGCGATCTAAATTAAACTCAATGGTAATACTTGAACGACCAACACGACTATTAGAGTTGATGGTTTTAACCCCCTCAATACCGCTAATTCTATCTTCAAGTAATTGAGTGATTTTGGTTTCAACAATGGCAGCAGAAGCCCCCGGGTATGTGGTACTAATATTAACAATAGGCGGATCAATATCCGGATATTCGCGTAACGGCAACATTAAAAAAGCAACAATGCCAAAAGTTATAATAAGTAAGTTTAATACCGTAGCAAAAACAGGTCTTTTAACCGATAAGTCAGAAAGGATCACTAGGTTTTGCTCCCGTTTTCAGCGGGAGTTTTGTTGGCCTTTTCCTTAGCTGACTTGCTTGCCTTATCTCCAGCCTCAGCCTCAACTTCAGCAACTTGACCAATGATACTGACAGCAGAGCCATCTCGCAGTTTAAGTGCCCCTTCAACAACCACATGTTCGCCTTCAACTAAGCCTGATAAAACCTCTACTACACCAGGATGACGTCGACCAATTTTGATTGCTTTTCGTATCGCTTTCCCTTCCTTTTCAACAAAGACATAATGGATATCTTCAATAGGAATAATACTGCTTTCAGGTAACTGTAATATATTCTCTACTTGTAATAACACACTAATATTGAGCAACATGCCTGGGTGAAGTTTTAATGCTTTATTACTGATAGTGGCGCGCACTTTAATACTTCGCGTACTTGAATCAATTCGGCTATCAATGGCCGTTATTTTACCGATGAATTCTTTATCTTTATAAGCGCTGTTTACCGCACTCACTTGTTGTCCAACATGAATATGGGTTAGTAAACGCTCAGGTAAGTGAAAATCAACTTTGATAATACTCAAATCATCTAAACTAGTAATGACATCACCGGCATCAATATAAGCACCTTTACTCGCCTCACGAAAACCCAATACGCCAGCAAATGGGGCACGAATAGTTAAGTCATTTAATTTAGCGCGTGCACTAACGAGTTGTGCTTCAATCGCCTTGGTTTTTGCTTCTTGTTGCTCGACTAAAGATTTTGAAGTAGCTCGACTGGCGAGTAACTCAGATAGTCGTTTTAAATGCGCCTGTGACTCTGACAAATTGGCTTTTAATTCGTTAACCTTTGCTAGCTCTTCTTGGTTATTCAACTTAACTAACTTAGCGCCTTTCTTAACTCGCTCACCATCATCAAAGTAAATCTCATCAACAAGGTCTGAATATTTACTGGTAATAACAACTTGCTCATTGGCTCTCGCTGTACCCACGGCTTCAACGCTTTCAATAAATTCGGCAAGTAATACCGGCACCATTTTTACCGCAACGACACGCTTGAATGTACTTTTTTCTTGCTTAGCTTCTGGCCATTGCAAATAAGTAATTAAGGCCACTAGGATGGCAACGATAATAAATAGGGGTAAACGGCTGATGAGAGTCGGAGTACTTGCAGGTGCTGTAGACACAGACTTATTTGGCATAAAATTCTCTAGTAGCATATTGATAGTGAAGTATAAAGCGTATATACCCACACTACATGAAGATGCAGGTTTCAGCTGGAATTAGAAACACCTTTAGGCAAGGCATTGATTGAAAAGAATAGTTATTCTATTGTCGAAATCAATAACGTAGCATAAAGCGTTTCTAAATCAGCCCTACGGGGACTCCTGAGCAATTTATGCTCTTCGTTGCCTCTTTTTTAAGGACGCTACATGGATGTAGCTTATTAGAGAATGCAGGAGCATATTCTCCCGAATAACCATTAATAAAAAGAGGCGCCTTGATCATAAGACGCTCAGGTACCCTGAAATATGCAGCTTCAAGTGGTTTGGGTATAGTTGTACACAAATACTATAACCTATAGCCTACTTAATAGCATTTACCTAGACGGTAACTTAGCTTAAAATATTAACCACTTAACGCAAATTAATGCAAATGAGATAACCCCTTGAACAAATTAGCCGTACTAGCCTTTGCCTTATTATTATTTTTTAGCACCATGTTATGGTATCTCGCCAATAGCTCTTTAAATGATTACCTCAAAAGCCAAGTGATATTGCAGAGTCACTACTATAGTTCTCAAGAAGCAAAACTACTCAGTGCTGATTACTCCGATAATACCGGCATCACTAACTTCACTGACTTTTCTCTGAGCAATATTGATGGCTTAATCCAGCCTTTACTTTTTAAAGCAGATACTATTAGTGCACAACTGGCAAAAGTACCTACCCGCCAGCTTGATTCGCCCAGCATACAGAAAAAAACAACCACTATTGTTCACATTGAAGAACTTCGCCTAGGCAGTTTACAGGCTTGGTCTGAGATTTCTAAAACAAGTGAAACAGGTAAAACTAATTTAGAAGTTTTGTTTGATCGCATTAATGCCCAGCTAGCCACTGATTACCCCGCTTTATATCCACAAATCAGTGCAGGACTTTATGCAAAAATGTACCCTGAACGAAGCGAAAAATTGGCCTTAGAGGAGTTAGACACCAAGCCACAAGTACAAACGGTTGAAACCAACCAAGCGATAATCGCCTCCAATGAAGCTAAGCAGAAAAAACGCTTATTAGGAAAAGCATTAACACGAGTAAAAATAAGTTCAGTGATTATTGATGACTTGACCCTAACCGTTATTAATGAAAATAAAACGCAAACCAAGCAGTTTAAAAATATACAGTTAGGCAGTTTTGGTAATGAAAATGGTCTAGAGAGTAATCAGTTGGGTGGAGAGCTACTTAAACAAATACTTTCTAAGTTAATCAAATTAGAAAACTCTAATGCCATGAAAAATTAGGCTAATTAATATAAGACCGCTTTAATAAATCATTGGTCTATACCCGTTACCATTCAAAGTGCAGGTTTTCAGTGGGAATTTAAGTGACTTTATAATGGCGCTACATGGATGGTGTTATTAGAGAATGCAGGAGCATATTCTCCTGAATAACCATTATTTCATCACAGCGCCTTGAATTGAAATTGCTCAAGCACTCTGAAACCTACATCTTGATTGGTAGCGGGTATAACTTATATAGTTTAGTTTACTAAAAATTTATTAAAGTTCATTCTCTGCTGCCGATATAGATCAAAACAATAACGTTTTATCACTGTTATTATTAACTTAACCACTTTAAGTTGTGCAATTTATGTCATCTACTATGAAACAATTAATTACCGTTACCGACTTGAAGGGTAATTATACCTATGTAAATCAAGCATACTGCCAAACAACTGGCTACCAAGAAAGTGAATTACTCAATACTGATACTCGTAGTTTAACTCATGAACAAATGCCTAAAGTTGTGCTTGATGAGCTATCAGCAACCTTAGCAAAAGGTTTTTCATGGCACGGTTTATTAAAGCTAAAAAGCAAAACAGGTAATAAAATTTGGCTAGATGTTTTTATTACCCCGCAATACAGTCAAAATAAAATAACGGGTTTCCAATGTATTAGCTCCATCGCAGATACTTCACTTACGAGCAATGCAGAACAGATCTATCAAGCACTAAATAAAAATAACAACTGGATAACCTTTGAGTTTACTAAAAACCATAAGTTTGCTTTTCTAGTTTTACTGTCCATTATCGCGCAAGGCTTTATTTTTACTCAGCTAGGCTTGTTCGCCTCCATTGTTGCAGGGCTAAGCGCCATTACCCCAGTTCTCGTTTTTTGGTCTGATATCATTCCGACCGCTATGCGTGCCCAGCGTATGCAGAGCGTATTTGACTCAGTATCTCGTAAAGTGTATTTCGGTAAAGGCACCGCCAGCGTTTTTGATTTTAATTTCTTACTGTTAAAAACCAAAATCAAAGCCATTATTGAGCGTACGCTTGACGCAGCTAAACCAATAAGAGCCGTTATGGCAAAAGTAAGTCAAGGTTTAACAGATACTAGAACAACATTAGCACAGCAGAAAAATGATTTAGAACAGCTCAGTACCGCAATGAATCAAATGCAAGATTCTACGCAAGATATTGCACAAAACACGGTTAATGTTGCCAGCGAATTAGAAATCACTTTCGAACATTGTGAGCAATCTCAGCAAAGTATTTATGAAACTAGTGACAAAATAAGTCATTTAGCACAATCAGTAGAAAGTGCATCAAGCTCAGCTGATAGCTTAACGCAGTCGGCGAATAACGTCGGTGCCTTGATGGAAGAAATTCAATCAATTGCTGACCAAACAAATTTATTAGCATTAAATGCAGCTATTGAAGCTGCACGTGCAGGTGAACATGGCCGAGGTTTTGCCGTCGTTGCCGATGAAGTACGAAATTTGTCATCACGCACTCAAGATTCAGCTGTAAAAATTCATCAACGCTTAACCATTATGCTTAATACCATAGAGGAATGGGTCGCCTTGATGAATAAAAATAAAGATGAAGCGCAGTTCTGTGTTGATAGTGCTCAAGCGTCTCATCAGCAAATTAATTCAGTAGTCGAAAAAATGCAAAATATTAACCAAGCGGCAACTCAAATAGCCACAGCAGCTGAAGAGCAGTCTCACGTATCTCACGAAATAAATAGCCACTTAACAGATATTGCACAAAATACCGAATCGACTTGGCAGCAAACTGACAATGTCGCCGAGCAAATGGAACAATTGGCAAAAAGTGTTGATGATATTGCCGACCTGGCGAGCACCTTTGTCCCCAAGAAGTAGGTAAATAAGGAACTGATCATGACTTGGAAAAACACTCAAAATCACTATGGTTCGATTTCAATTAAAATGCACTGGTTAATGGTGGTTTTAATGATTTTTGTTTTTGCCAGTATTGAAGGCAGAGTGTTTTTTGAAAAAGGTACCGAGCTACGAGATCTCTTCAAGATGTGGCATTTCATGCTTGGTTTATCGGTATTTATTTTAGTCTGTGCGCGCCTCTATTTACGCAGTGTACAAGTTATTCCCCAAATAACCCCGCCACTTTCAGTTATTCAAGCTAGGGGCGCCCATATGGCGCACTTGGTGCTTTATGTTTTCATGATTGCCATGCCAATTTTTGGTTGGTTTGTGCTCAGTGCAAAAGGCAAAGTCATTCCCTTTTTCGGATTAGAGTTACCCGCTCTTATTCCCTATGACAAACCTTTTGGCAAAGTATTAGAAGGCTGGCACAAAGAAATTGGCTCATGGGGTTATTATCTGATTGCCTTTCATGCAGTAGCAGCGTTAGTGCATCATTACATTCAAAAAGATGACACGCTAACACGTATGTTACCGGTAAAGAAAAACCACTAAGGAAGCAGCTCTTCGCTAGTTTCTATGAAAACAGTTTTACTGCCATCACAATGCAAGTCTGCTATAAAATGTGGCGAGCCATCATCATGGATCTCTAAATAACCCAAGCCACTTTTAGGTTGCAGACGTTGGTGACCTAACTTCAATTTCTGCTCTTGCTCATCAACCATTAACTTACGTCCTTTAATACGCATAGAGCGACGTTTTGTAAATAAATTAAGGGGGGAATAAGGGCCATAAAACCAACGATTCATTCGGTCAAATAAACCAATGAGCGGTTGAGGGAATTGGTTCTTAATACCACTCGAAGTAATTTGCCAAATATGGGGTGAATGGTGACGAAAACGCAATTCAATATCGTAAACAAAAGAGTAATGCACATCGCCTGAAAGAATAATAAAGTGTTCTGGTGTTTTAGGGTGTTTGAAAATATTCAACAAGGTACTCGCGGCGCCTGGATGCGCCATCCAATTTTCAGCATCTACTGCTAAGGGGTGTCCTGCTAAAGTGGCAATGCGTTGAATAGTTTCAATAACCTTAACACCAAAAATAGGTGCTGGTGATACCAATAAGATAGCGTTATGGCCTATCAATTCTTGTTGTAATTCACATAAAGCTTCCCAATCCATTAATCCTGAAGGGTCATCCAACGCTTGTTCTGAGCGCCAGCGACGCGTTCGACTATCAAGCACGACTAACTTAGGCTGACTATCAAGGGTGTATTGCCAATGGGAGAACTTCAATAGATAGTCAATAAACCTATCTTGCGAGCATGAGGCTTTCGAACTTAATCCTTGTGAATCATCGTCTTGTTGCGCTGAATTTGGTTCTTTTTGATTAGCATTTGCCACTTGGTACTCATTAGCAACTGCATAAAAATCCCCTTGAAATTGTTTAGGATCATTACCCCAACCTTGGCATAACCAATAAGCAAACAAACTATTGCCGATAATACGTTTTGCCAACGGGTCTTGATAAGCAGCCTGCTCCCATGCAGCCGTTAAATTCCAATCATCGGTAACATCATGATCATCAAAAATCATGTAGGTTGGTGTGTGCGCAAGTAAGCGCTGCACTTTATCTAAACCACTAATAAAACCTTTAATTGCGGCTAACTCTTGCTGATGAATCGCTTGGTATTTATCAGGGACAATAAAATCGTCCAATGTCACCTGCTGCCATAGGGTCGGTGACCACACTAAAAAGTACATTGCCATATTCTCAGCAAAGGTCATCACATGATTGTGAGCATAGGTGGAGGTAAAAATGGCTTGTTGTTTTCTTGATGTAAAAAAAGCGGCGGGTGAATTACTTTTAGGTAACAGTAACTCCCGTTGAAAGTATTGTTCACTAAACTGATAAAGCTCACTACCGCAAGTAATGCCTTGTTCAGCTAAATTTTCATCACTAAAACTTTCATCATTTAATCCTAATAAAGCGATCACTTGGTGAATTGCATGGAGTGTTACGCCGGCAACATGATCAGCATAAATTTGATCGCCAGACATCATCAATAACGCCGGCCTTCTTTCAACATCTGATAAGGTTTTTCCAACTAATTGATCGCCTGCTAATAAGCTATCAGGGCTCTCATGATGTGGATTACGACAAGACCCATGAAGTAAATTATTTATATTCTCTTGGATAATAAAGGAGGGGCGACTTTTATTGCTATAGGCTAAATGCGGAATAATATCAGCTAGGCATTTACTACTCTCTTCAGCGCGAGTAGTAGCGCTAATATCGATACTGTCTTGAGCCTTATTGTCACTAAAACCAAAGCTATCACTTGAGTTTACAAGTCGTAAATCATATTCAATATAAGTCTCTGCCGGTAAGTTAATACTTACATCAAATAAATGAACAACAGCTTTTTCACCAACACGAAAAGTCGTTAAATTACTTTCATCAAGTACTGCGGTAAAGATTAATTTGTCTGTATCTACAGTATTTTTATATGGGGTATGTGTATCTTGGGACTTGGTTAAGGCGTCATCATAGGTTGAATTATCGTTACTTAGGTTTTCATTACTTAAGCTATCCTTACCTAAGTAACAACAGAGCTCTCCACGACACTCAAACGGACTAAGCCACCACAACACTAATTGTTGTGATGTTAAACGTCGTAAAATTGGCCCCACTAAAATTTCTGCTAACACCTAAGTCTCTATTATCTAGTTAAATTAGTTATACATTAACATAATGTATAACTAAGTTTATCTCGTAAACTCGCCTTAATAGCAAGATGAAATTGTTACCTTATGTGATTCCCCTCCGAGCACTCTATATTGTCTATTGAGCAGCTTACCACTGTTACCTTGTCACAATGCTGTTACAAATCCTTCATCGTTGATTCATCTTTACTTTACCAAACTGTCATTTTAAATCACTAGGATACTGAGGAAGTTAATGCATGCGCATTAACTTCCTAACTTCTAACCTTAAATTAAAAACAAAGGAAGCACTATGAACTCAATGTGGGTTTCACTTTCAGCCTTGTCATCATTTTTACTCTCTAGCGTCGCCGTTGCTGGCGTTTTACCCGACGTACAAAAAAACAGTCAGTGGTTTGCTGATGGCGAACAATCTGTTATCGCTAAAACGAAACTAACGCCGCGTAATAAAGCAAAAAACGTCATTTTATTTGTCGGTGACGGCATGGGTTTATCTACCTTAACCGCGGCACGAATTTTAGCTGGACAAAATGAAGGTAAATCAGGAGAAGAAGGTTATTTAAGTTTTGAAACCTTTCCTTATTCAGCGCAAGTTAAAACCTACAACGTCGACGCTCAAACGCCAGATTCTGCTGGTACCATGACAGCCATGATGTCAGGCGTAAAAACAGATGTCGGCGTTATTGGTGTGGATGAAGATATTGCCCGAGGTGATTGCTCCACAGTTGCAGGTAATGAGTTAGTGACCTCACTTGAGGCTGCAGAAATTAAAGGTTTATCAACGGGCATTATTTCAACGGCGCGCATAACCCACGCAACGCCTGCTGCTACCTATGCAAAATCTGCCGATCGCAACTGGGAAGATATCTCTGACATGCCTGAGGCTGCAGTAACGGCTGGTTGTGTTGATATTGCAACACAACTTATTGATTTTGAGAAAAATTTAGAACAGCGTTTCCCTGGCATTGATGTTGATGGCATGGAAGTCGCTTTTGGTGGTGGTCGTCGCCATTTCCTTCCTAAAGATGAAAGCTTCAACAGCGCCGATGCCAGTAGTGCTATTGAAGGTGATCGAACTGATGGCATTGACCTAACAGCCAAGTGGCAAGAGCAGTATCAAAACGGTAAATATGTTATTGACCAAGCGGGTTTTGATGCTATTGATGCCACTAGCACTGAGCGCGTATTAGGACTTTTCAATGAATCTCATATGCAATATGAAGCAGACCGCAAAAATGATATTGCTGGTGAACCTTCATTAACTCAGCTAACTAGCAAAGCCATTGATATTTTAGATAACAATGACAAAGGTTTTTTTCTTGTGGTTGAATCTGGACGCATTGACCATGGCCATCATGCAGGCTCTGCCTACAATGCATTGACCGATACCATAGAGTTTTCAAATGCTGTACAAGCAGCTATCAACAATACTAACCCCGAAGAAACCTTAATATTAGTGACTGCGGATCATAGTCATGTATTTACCATTGCAGGTTACCCTAAACGTGGCAATCCGATATTAGGCAAGGTAGTTAATGTTGGTGATACTGAGCCGGCACTCGCTAACGACAATATGCCATACACCACCTTAGGTTATACCAACGGTAAAGGCTTTAGGAATTTAGTTAATGAAACCAATGCCGACCTTGCTTATAACGATGATGCCGTTGCTGGTCGTCAAGACTTAACCACTGTTGATACAAGTTCAACAGGTTTCCATCAAGAAGCAGCAATACCATTGGGTTCAGAAACCCATGCTGGTGAAGATATCAGCCTACATGCCTCAGGCCCTGGTGCTCATTTAGCACAAGGTGTTATCGAGCAAAGTGTTGTTTTTCACATCATCAATCAATCTCTTGGCTTAATTGCTCAGTAACTTGCTAATAGAAAGGAATTAACAATGAAAGCCTTAAATAAAAAATCAAATAAAACATTAAATTTAACATTAAAATTAACCTCATTAGCCGTGTTAGCCGCATTAGCAGGTTGTGATGGCAGCGACGGAACAAGTGGTGATAACGGTACCCAAGGTACAAGCAGTTTAATCAGCCAAACCTTAGTTACTGTTGGTCACGAACAATGTCTTAACGGTGGCGTACAAATTGATTCAGGCTTAGATAGCGATAGCTCAGGTATTTTAGACGCGGGTGAAATTACAACAACAGAGTTTGTTTGTAAACCAACAGTGACTCAAATGCAGGGTTCATCACTGACCGCGACGACCAATAACCTTTGGTATGAACAAGGACAAAATATTTTAGGCCAAGCGCAGTTAAATGCTAAATCTTTGGTTAATGCTCGCGGTAAAGCAAAGAATGTCATTTTATTTGTCGGTGATGGCATGGGTTTATCAACCGTTACTGCCGCACGTATATTAGCAGGACAGCAATTAGGAAAATTAGGTGAAGAACACGAGTTAAGTTTTGATAAATTCCCTTACTCTGGTTTTGCAAAAACCTACAATGTTGATGCACAAACGCCTGATTCTGCTGGCACGATGACAGCGATGATGTCAGGTGTTAAAACCGATGCAGGCGTCATTGGTGTTGCCGAAGCCATTAAGCGTGGCGATTGTGCTACTGCATCAGGTAATGAACTGGTTACAGCATTAGAATTGGCTGAGATTGCAGGGAAATCAACGGGTATTATCTCTACGGCTCGTATTACTCATGCAACGCCCGCAGCAACCTATGCTAAATCTGCGGAGAGAAATTGGGAAGATATTTCAGACATGCCTGCCACAGCTATTGCCGCTGGTTGTGTTGACATAGCGTCGCAGCTTATCAGCTTTGAAAGTGATATTGAGAGCCGTTTCTCCGGTACTGATGTTGATGGTATCGACGTTGTGCTAGGTGGCGGAAGACGCCACTTCTTACCAAAGGACGCAGCATATAATACCGCTGATGCAACCAGTTCTGTTGAAGGTGATAGAACTGATGGTCGAGACTTAACGGCAGAGTGGCAAGCGCAATATCCAACGGGTAGTTTCGTGATTGACCAAGCGGGTTTTGATGCAGTTGATAGCAACGCTACACAACGTTTATTCGGTTTGTTTAATGAATCACATATGCAATATGAAGCCGACCGTAAAAATGATATTTCGGGTGAACCTTCTTTACGTGAAATGACCAATAAAGCTATTGATATACTTGATAATAATAAAGAAGGTTTTTTCTTAATGGTTGAAGCGGGTCGCATAGATCATGGCCATCATGCAGGGAGTGCGCACGGAGCATTAACCGATACCATCGCATTCGCTGATGCAGTACAAACTGCTGTTGAAAACACTGACCCTGAAGAAACTTTGATTATTGTTACAGCCGATCATAGTCATGTATTTACCATGGCAGGTTATCCAAAACGTGGTAATCCAATTTTAGGTAAAGTCGTGAGTGTAGGAAAAACTGAACCAAGCTTAGCAAAGGATGGCATGCCTTACACCACATTGGGTTATACCAACGGTAAAGGTTTTAGAGATTTAGGCTCAGAAACTGATGCCGATGAAGGATATAACGGTGATGCGATAACAGGGCGTCAGGACCTCACTCTGGTTGATACAAATTCAGCAGGTTTCCACCAAGAATCTCTAGTACCAAGAGGCTCAGAGACACATGCAGGTGAAGATGTCGGTATTTATGCAATGGGACCTGGCGCTCACTTAATTACCGGCACAAATGAGCAAAGTGTTATTTTCCATGTAATGGATTATGCCGCTGACTTAGTAAAAAAAGCTGAAAAGGCAATGAACTAATTCGCCATTAATCAGCCTGTTTAGAAGTAATATAAAGAGAAGCTGCCACGTTTTGTAAAAAACAGGCAGCTTCCTTTCATTTACTTTACTTTACTTATTTTACATTGTTTAACCAACTCACCTATTTCTTATGAGAGCAATATTAGTATGAAAATTATCTCTGTATCACGATTAACCCTACTGCTATTCACAATATTAGGGGTGACCACATCAGTCAATAGTACCGCCGGCGAATGCAAAATATTACCCAAGGTACTTAGCGCTTATTATGATTTTAACCAACAGAAAAGCAATAATAGTGAAGGAAACAAAATACAGATACTGGCAGCTAAACAAACACAATCATTTGAATTACACCGATACAATAATAGAGTCTTGCAGCGAGATATTAACCAAGGCGTTAATGATATTTGGTCGCACAAGGGCAATCGTTTATCGTTAAATAGAGCTTTTGAGCAATACCAACACACCATTGAGTATCAATCAAATGAATTAAGATATCAGCCGAAATGGCAAGATATTTTTCAATTAGTCGCGACACCTGATTTAGATAAAATGCAGCTTGTCGAGCAAAAAAATTCAGGTTGCCAATTAGAACAGCATTATTTTCATAAGACTAAAACATCAGAATATCAATTAGTTTGGTTACCTAACCTTCAGTTAGTCAAGTTCTTCGAGCTCAAGAGTCCAACTTTGACTCGCCAGTGGTCATTAACAAATTATCAAGGTAGCGTCGAACAAATCGCAGTACTCTTTGCTGAATATTCACGTTATCAAAGTACTGATTATGCCGATGTTGGCGATAACGAATCAACGCCATTTTTAGCAGCTATGATTAATCAAGGGTTTTCAGCCAGCCAGAATACACGGGCTCTACACACACATCATGAAGCACATTAAGTTCAGGGGTTTCCTATGACCAAGGAGTGATGTTGAAATAAGTCACGGAAATGACTTCTTTCAACGTACTTCTCAACCCTCTAGGTTATCACTTTTTAATAAACTTATTCGCTGACCAAGCCATATAAAGTATTCATCACAATGTCCAATCCTTGGGTAACTTCTGCTTCATTCATTGCCGCAAAACCCAGCCGGATAAACCGATATTTTGTCCTAGGTAAGTCATCAGGCAACTCATTAAATCTACTAAATTCCACTTCGGTTTGTAAGTACACTTGCTGTGGAAGTAACTTCTCTTTTAGCCCAATAATCGACTTACCGGTATCAAGCCATATTGCCATACCGCCAGCAGGTACTTCGAAATGTATTGGTAAGCCTTTATCTTGAAAGGATCTTAGCTGTTGAACCATAAAATCACGACGCTTTTGATATAAACGTGTCATACGTCGTAAATGTGCTTCAAAGCCACCTTGCTGCATCCACTTAGCCACCGCTTGTTGAACTAAAACATTACACTTATGGTTCATTACCATTTTATAAGCCGCCACTTGCTCAATTAGGGCATTATTTGCCACAACATAGCCAATACGTGCGCCACCAAACATCAGTTTTGAAAAGGTAGATATATAGATAACCAAACCTGCTGGATCATCAGCAGCCATAGGTGCAATCGGCTGGCTGTCATAATGAAATTCGTGATCATAATCATCTTCTACAATGGCGACACCGTATTGCACCGCTAATTGATAAATTTGCATACGCCTAGAGATATCTAAAGAGACAGTCGTTGGGTATTGATGTAATGGCGTAAGATAAAGCAACTTAACCTTACCTTTTGCAAATACTTGCGCTAAATGCTCAGGATTTATGCCTCGCTCATCTTGTTTAACAGCAATTAATGTCGCACCTGTGCGCTCAAAGGCAGCCCAAGCTGGTGGATAACCTAACTGCTCAACCGCAACTTTATCACCGGGTTGTAGAAGTAACTGTGAAATCATATACAAGGCTTCTTGTGAGCCATTGCAAATCATCAACTCTTTATCAGTAATCGAGCGAACGCGTCGTAAATACGTGGCTATTTCCTCAATAAGCTCAGCTTCTCCGCGACTATCACCGTAACTTAAATCATCTATTTTAGGACGCTGACACGTTTGTGAAAAATGACTTTTAAACTCATCAAAAGGAAATTTCCTGATATCAGGCTGGCCACCAGAGAAGTTATAAGGATATTCGCTCGCTTTAACTTTCGGCGTAACAGCAAAGGTTTGTTTGACTCGAAATTTCCAGTCAAAACTTTGCGGTGTTTTCGCCACTTTATTTATTGTACGACTGCCTTGAATTGGCAGGTTTTCTACTACTCGATAACCTGAACGCTCTCTTACTTCAACCCAGCCTTGCGCTACTAACTCAGCCAAGGCCGCCATAATAGTATGACGATTTACCGATAACTGCTGAGCAAGTTTTCGTGCAGAAGGTAATGCTTCTGTCGGCGCAATCTGTCTTTCTCTAATCGCCTTTCTCAAGGCATCAGCAATCGCCAAATACTTTGCTTGCTTCGATGACGATTTATTAGGATCCGAGTTTTCATAAAATACTTTCAACGTTAACGCTTTCAATCTGGTCTACCAAGTTATCAATATCTGGTTGTAGTAGTTATACCAAAACCAATCATAATAACAAGCATAATAACAACTATTACCTAACCTTTTATGGAGCAACTTATGTTAAAACCAAGGCTAAAGCCAACCACGTTAGAAACCAGTTTACTAAAATTAGAACCAATGAACTTGCAACACTTAACAGGTTTTTTATCGGCAGGAAATCACTCACAAGTATGGCAGCATATGCCAATAAATCGTTGTCAAAATACAGAGATTGCAGCGGCGTGGATGAAAGAAGCAATTGATGAAATGACCCAAGGTTTACAGATCGCCTTTGTCACCATTGATAAGAGAACTAATAAAATAATTGGTTCAACACGTTTGTTTCGATGTAATGACAAAGATAAGAGTATTGAGATTGGTCATACGTTTATCACCCCTGAATTCCAGCGAAGTTACGTTAACTCTCATGCAAAATACTTAATGCTAAAACATGCCTTTGAACACTTGGGCATGGCGCGTGTTGAAATTTGTACTCATGAAGATAATCAACAATCTCGACAAGCGATTGCCCGTATTGGTGGTCACTTTGAAGGTGTTTTAAGAAAACATCGCCGAGCACCGAATGGTAACTATAGAAATACTGCATTATTTAGCATCATTGATGATGAATGGCCTCAAATAAAACGACACTTGTTAAGCACAGGAAAAAACCAAGAGGAATTCAGTTATGTACCCAGCTAAGCATTATCAAACAAATGAAGAAAACATTACCCATTATCATGAGATTATTGAGAGTAACCCCTTAGCAACACTACTATTTAGTCATGAATCAGAGATTGACGTTAGTCATATTCCTTGTCACTTTTCTCTCAAGACTTCTAACACGAACACACAGCAACTAGAAAGAAGCACGCTTACGGCTCATGTGAGTAATCATCACCCGTTAGCCAAAGTGCTACAGCGTTCATCAACAGTAGCCCTTCAATTAGTTTTTCATGGTGAAGATGCGTACATATCACCACGGGATGTTTCTAAGCAACATAGCCATGCGCAAAGCGTACCCACTTGGAATTATGCCAAGGTACATGTATCTGGTATCGCCCATGAGGTAAAGGATAGTGATGATAAGTATCAATATATGGCAGCGAGTACCGCTTACTTCGAGCAACGTCGTTCGACAAACAACATCGATAAGCCATGGTCTATAGAAGAGGCTCCAGCAATTGCCATTAAAAAAATGCTTAATGCTATTACTATTTTTAGTATTAATATTACTCACCTTGAAGGCAGATTTAAGCTCAGTCAAAACAAATCGAAAGCAGTACAAAAAGAGATAGCAGAACAATTAACAACAAGGGGTGTTGAAGAGCTAGGACAACTTATGCTTGCACTTTAACAGAATGGAAAAGTGATTAGAAAATGAAAAAGGCTAATATTCAAGGCATTGAATATTAGCCTTTTAGTGGTAACTGAGAGTTAACTAAAGTTTCTAGTTAAAGTGAGACTTAAAAATAATAACCAAAATTAATATTAAATCTTGTTTGCCAGTCATCACTATCGCCTGCCATGGTGCCACCGACAAATGGCTGATTTTTTGCTCTAACCAAATCAACGTAGGTATAAAGTCCACCCGCTGAAATAGCGACGCCCAAGACGTTCATAATAGTGTCATTATTAAAGTCGCCCGACTTATCTGTCATCAAATTATAATTATTATAAAAATTTAATGAGGTAATAGGTCCAAACTCAACAGGTTGTAAGTAGGCAACATTAACAGTATAAAGCTTGGCTTCACTTGGAATGGAATCATAAAAACTGTAAGCTCCAACCGCAATGGAGGGCGAGTATTCATCAAAATCATACTCATAGTCGGTATATTGTAGCTTTACGTTCCAACGATCAAATTGTGCATCACTGTGTATCGCATAAGCAGTTCGTTCACCTATGGATGAGCTTGAGTCACGCAAATCACCGCTTAAGTAAGAGAAGCCCAGTTCAACATTCGATAACTGATAGGCATAACGTAAACTTATTGTATTATGCTCGGCAGCTGCATTGTCAGGTTCGTCATAAATACCTTCATCATTAGCACGAACACCAACAATATCGTAAGAGTATCGATCTGATCTATCATCTACGTAGCCATCGATGCCGCCCATTTCATCAGTAAAGAAAAAAGCGATCCTTAAATCATGTTCATCAGTTTTTCTAATAAACTTTATACCCGCATCATAATCATCTTCTAAACCAACATAATAATTACTACTAAAAAAGTAATTATGTGAGTTGTAGTTCAAGTTACCAAATGGCACACGTGTTATACCTATTTGACCTTGCCATTTTTCATCAAAATCATAACCGGCCCAAGCATGATGAATTACATTCATGTATTGAAACCAGCGATATTGAGCAGATAAAATTACCCCGCCAACTTCACCATTTAAATCAAGACGGAAAACATCAAAATCTAAATCGCCTCCTCGGCTAGTATTATCATCATTATAGTCTTCATAAGAATACTGAAAGCGGACTGCCCCACCTAACTTAATACCCGTATCTTCTTTTTTATCTACTGTTAACTCTACTTCACTATCAGCAGAGTTAACTGAATCTTTTAGCGCCTGTATTTCTTTTTCTAATTGATTAACTTTTTTTATTAGTGCTTCATCATCAGCTGAAAAAGATGATGATGAAAAACACATAAAAACTAAAGTAATGGCCAAGAATTTCATAATACCTACCTAGATATATTTCATTAAAATATTGCGAACTTTGCTAATTATTACATATATTTACACTTTATATGAATATAGTTACAGTTTTCCGCTAGATAGAAATATTCACTGTAAACTAAACAGTGAACATTAGTAGTCATGAAAATGTGTTTTCTCGGCCATTTTAATAAATAGAATTAAGCTGTGGGAAAATTTATTAAGACTTTGCCTATATCTGATCCCACCTAAAAAACTACCTGAACCGATTTGAATATTCTGCGGGTTCTAGACCTTACAGCGGCTCCATAAGACAAAAGCTTATGCCCTTGTTAAAGCTTAATAGTTTTTCCTTATTTAAAGATCCAGCTCTAACGTATCTTGGGCAGCTCTAGAGACGCACAGACACATAAGCTTATTTACTTTGTCGGTGTTAGTTAGACATTCATCTTTGTGGATAACATTGCCGTTAACTACAGGAACAACACACGTTTTACATTCGCCCGTTTTACAACTGTAAGGCACATTAATACCTTGAGCTAATACTGCGTCTAAAATAGATTCTTGGGCCGACACCGTAAATTGTTTTGAAGAGCGTTTAAGTGTCACAGTAAAGGGTTTTGCCGTAGCATCTATCTTATGCTCAAAACGCTCAAAATGTAGGCGTGTACTATCAATGCCATGCTGTTTAGCCAGTTCAAGCAACTGATCTATCATCTTTTGCGGGCCACAAAAGTAAAAGTGTGCCTTTATAGGAGAGCTAGTTAATAGCTTTTCTAAATTTAGTTTATTGCCTTCATCACTCGCGTATAGATATAATTTATCGCCTAGTTGCCTGCTTAGTCGATCACTGAAGGCCATTTCATCGATTGAGCGACCGCAATAATGCAGTGAAAAATCACGCTGCTGACTGGTTAGCGTTAAGGCCATCGCTTTAATGGGGGTAATACCAATACCACCAGCGATCAACACAACAGGATCTGTTGACTGTTCAAGGGGAAAGTAATTTTGCGGCTGTACACAGTTTAACCTGAGCCCAAGTGTGAAATATTGATGAATAACCGCAGAGCCACTTTCTTCAATATCGCTATTATCTACGTTATTGTCTTCTTTCAACTCATTATGATCATTTAGTACGGCAATTTCATAACAATCAGTTCTACTGGGATTTGAACAAAGTGAATAATGTCTGTGCGTAACTTTCCCATCATTTAATACTACAGGTATTGCCAAGTGTGCACCGGCCTCAAAAGCAGGTAATGCCTCACCCTTTACATGTCTGAGCTCAATAGCTCTAATACGAGGGGTCAATTGTCTAATACCACTAATAACTAACGGTAACTCTCCCTCTCCAGATATTTTCGGATAATCAGGTAAGCTTACTTTGGCTACTGCACTGTTTTTTGATAAACCTTCACCTGATGACGAGGCAAGCTGCTGCGTTTTCAACTGTGCTTTTAGGTCTGAAAGCTCATTCGTTAGCGGAATAATTAATGACTCAATTTCACTTTCACTATATCTAGGTGTTATATGCTGTGGGCAGTTCCAATCAAATGCTTCGACTTTAATAACAAAACCTCGCTCTACTTTAGCTCGATAATCATCATCTTCAAGACTGGCAAGTGTTTGCCAATCATCTTCAGCTACTTGACTGATTCGTCCCATCAATTTTAAGCGACGTTTATTTGGATAATCGACAAATATCAAAGCAACACGATCATTATTACGGAAATTTCCTGCACTTACATACTGGCGATTACCTTTATAATCAGCAAAACCTAATGTAGAAGCATCAAGCACCTTCAAAAAACCTTTAGGTCCGCCACGGTGTTGAACATAAGGCCAATCGGTTTCACTAACGCTGGCCATATATAAACTATCTCGTTGGGCAATAAACTCGGCTTCAACTGCGGATAAGAGAAAATTGTAATCCTCACCTTGGTCCATACTGGCATAACCTGCTCGGCTATTCTGCTCTTGCTGCATTGCTCTTACTGTCTCAGTAAAGGCTAGTTGTGCGTATTTATGTGCCATGGTCGACTCCTACAGGATCATTAAACTGATTATTAGACTAAGTAAATGGTTACACTATGTTGACAGCTGATAATTGTTGTTAGCTATAACGTTTTGATAACCACCTTTTACTGAATAAAACTTTCAAATTGAAATAATTCAAATGAACTCCCTGTTCATTTGAACTATTATTAAGATGCTTTTTGCAGGGAAATTTTAGGAAAATCGATAGCTACACGACTTGCCTTACCCAAAATATTGGTCATGATATTCATGCCCACATGAGTAATAATTTCAACAATCTCAGCATCTGAATAACCTGCATTACGTATTTCAAGTAACTCAGCAGTGGTCACTTCACCGTTGTGCTCAGCTAAAGAACGCGCAAACTTCACCGCGATAGCTGCTTGTGCATCTTGACTACCACCCGCTCTATTTTCAGCCATTTCATCTTCCGTTAAACCAACGCCTTTACCTATTGCAGTGTGCGCCGAAACACAATATTCACAGGCATTTTGTTCAGCTAAACCTAAGGCAATACGCTCTTTAGTTTTAGAGGTTAACTCTCCCTCGTTAGCTATAGAGTGTAAACCTAAAAATGCTTTTAAGGCTGCAGGTGAGTTTGCAAATACTTTTAAAAAATTTGGTACCATGCCGAGTTGGCTTGTTATCGCAGCATAAAGCTCTGCTTGTTCTGGATTTGCTTGCTCTGGGGTAACTAAATTAATACGACTCATTGTTCTTCCTTATTCTCATTAAAATATAAAATATGAACTGACATATAACGTTATGCTCATGTTCATGATGGTGTTAATAACTATCTTTCAACAACGCACTGTCGGTTATTACTCTTTACTACGTTGCAATATTACGCTTAGTTATTGTCATCTCATCTGATGATTTAATGCGGCTAACCAAGCGATGAAGCTATTGTGAAACAAAACGGTTTAATTAAGAATAAGCATGATTTACAATTAATTATTTCAAATACTGAAATAATCAACGAAGAGACAGACAATGGATACATTCCACTTAATGAAGGTTTATATTGCCGTTGCTGAAGAGCAAGGCTTCTCAGCGGCGAGCAGACGCCTCAATATGTCTGCGCCCACGGTTACCAGAGCAGTCGCACACTTAGAAGAGACATTAAAAGTAAAGTTGCTCAATAGAACCACGCGTTATGTCAGAATGACTGAGGCTGGTGCTCGTTATTTGGAAGATGCAAAAAGAATTTTGCACGATGTAAAAGTTGCCAACGAAGCTGCGTTAGGTATCAACGCTACCCCACAAGGAAAAATTAGCGTTACCGCCCCAGTACTTTTTGGTCAGCAGTTCGTATTGCCAACGATCACCGACTATTTAGTGCGTTATCCACAGACACAAGTGAATGCTGTTTTTTTAGATAGGGTGGTTAATTTACTCGAAGAAGGTCATGACGTTGGCATTCGCATTGGTGAGCTACATGATTCAAGTATGCGTGCAAAAAAGGTCGGTAACGTTAGGTTGATACTCGTTGCATCTCCTGAGTATTTAGCGAAAAATGGTATTCCAAAAAACTGTCAGGAGTTGGCTCAGCACACACTTATTGCGGCTAATACCGGTAGCCTAAATCCGGATTGGCAGTTTCTGGTTAATAAAAAAAATCAAACAATAAAGATCAACCCTAGGTTGACCGTTACTACAAATCAGGCAGCAATTAATGCGGCAAAAAATGGTTTAGGAATAACCCGAATTATTTCATATCAAGTTGCTGAAGAGCTTAAAAATAATAAGCTTAAAATACTATTAGAAAATTTTGAGTATCCTGCCAAACCCATTAATATAGTTCATAGAGAGGATAAATTTTCTTCCGCAAAAGTCAGAAGTTTTATCGACTTACTCGCTGAAAATCTGCAAACTAATTCCGCTTTAAACTAATATTTTTCTGAACAGTATTCTCTAATACCACTTTGCTGAAGTTAGTCTTTGAGAATCTATACCGAAAATATTTGTCTGTTTTATCTATAGCGGACATGGCATATCAAACACATTCCTCTGACATTTTCCCGATAGCGGAGGTTCCCCATAGATAAGAACATGAGTATTTTGATGAGAAACTATTGCCAATAACCGGTTAAACATGAATGCGAACTAAACCACCAATTTAAGACAGTCGAGGATGCAGTAATGTTAGTGGAATAAAGGGAAAACGCTAAGAAATTCAGACCAAACAGAACTATAGGTCAATAACGCAGAAGTTCACTTTGGAAAATAATTAGTTCGGATTTTGTTAACTTAAAAGTACCTAACTTTTACCAAAAAGGGGAGTATCACATACCAACATGTGTTTTCATTTTAAGAAAAATGACGTCTATTTTACCTATATTTTAATTGGCAGTGACTTTTGCCAATACATACAGACCGAGACTGGTTATTATTTTTATCAAACTTCAATGAGCGTTAAAACGAAAAATACAGCGCAATATGATTTTTCTCGTTTTAACTAATACCTATCCACTTTAATCATTCGAAATATCTAATTTACTATGCTGAACTCTCAATGGAGATGTTATTCCACTTTGTATGTACATGCTTTGTGCTTTCTTGATATCAGAAAGGTTTCCTGATGATATGCATTTCCACTCATCAATCATATGGCAGTATAGATACCAGACAGTTTTACTTTTCATATATGTTCCTTAGCGACAGTATTGCGATAACATATTTAAAGATTAATTCAAAAAGGTATATCTAGACAAACGAATTTTTTTAAGTAATGAGTGAAAAAATTTCACGTATATAAAGATCCTACTTCGATTAATGTGGAGTAGACAAACACTTGGATTATGAGCTTAGCTGCAGTCACATATTGTTCTCGTTCTGTAACTATACTTTGCTCTTTTGGGTATGGAATTCGTCTCAAAACGATTTTGGGAACGTCCGCTATACAAAACTTTTTAATTCCTCTGCCAACTTGCTTAGATCAACTAACTGATGTTCTGTTGAACTCGACAAACACTCAAAACGTCAAACTCTTATTTCTTCTCTGCGCGCTTAGGGAACATTAGCACTAATAAAGATTAGCACCAGACAAAAAGCAGCTGAGGGTGTAATCGTCACTTGTGCCACAGAGAGGTCATGAATATTGTAGATTAGTATCACTGTAAAATGTTTTTCTTCAAACTGCATATCGATAAATCGCCTTGTTGCAATGAAATTCAACAACTATAATTAGAACTGGCGCATTTTATTAAAAATGCAAACTAGGTACTTAACGTATTATTATATAAGTGAATTATTACCATGATTGAACTTACGTTACAAAAGGTTGGCACTGGCTTTGGCGTTGAATTACCTCAAGAAGTACTTGACCAACTACAAGCTAGCGGTGGGCAATGTATTTTCTTAGAAAACATGTTTGACGGCAGCTATCGATTGGCAAAGCATGATGAAAAATTCGTTGAAAATATGACGTTAATCGACGGCCAAATGCACGAGGAAGATGCATAAAAATGACCTGCATAATTTTTAGGTCGCCAGTTCTATATTTTCTACAATAAAATAGTCTAGCAGGATAATAATAATAATTGCTGAGGCTTAATCTAACATTCTTAAATAATAGCTTTGTCTAAAGCGAGCAATTAGGTAAGTCAAATTATGCCAAAAACCTGACCTTCAATTGATATGAAAAAGCAGCCATGTAAAGACTGCTTTGTGCTCAAACAGCAGCCCTTAAAAAGATATCGACATGTCTAATCGAATCCACTTTTTACAATCCTTGCCCGAACTCAAGCACCGTTTGAGATAGTATCTGTTTTGCCTTCTCTCGAGATAGACAGTTAGATAAAGGGTCATTATAAAATAATTCTTTGCTAATTTTTTTTTCAGGGGATACCCACATCATGTTGTCTAAAACAGCTTCAACTTTACAGCTAAAGCTCTCACCATTCATGATATAGAAAACTTTAAGACTATCAGTTCGATTAATTAGGTTCTTGTAGGGGTAATTTTCAGCCCTATCTACAGTAAAATGTTCTGCACCTGCTAAATTACAAAACAAAAAGACACTTGTTAAATACATGGTTTTAAATGATTTTACTAATGAGTCATTCATTTATTCTCTCGATTAATCTCTAAAGTGTAGATAACAGATTAAATATGATAAGGTTTAAAAACAAACGATATAAAATTAACTTCAATTAAGAAAAACTTAAGTATGAAATATTTACCACCATTGAAGTCCTTACAGTTTTTTCTGGCTGCGGGACAATCTAAAAACTTTAAACAAGCAGCCGAACAACTTAACGTAACGCAAGCAGCAGTCAGCCAACAAATTCGATCGTTAGAGGAAAACTTACAATCAAAACTATTTGAACGTACAAATAGACACACAATGCTTACCGAAAAAGGCCGAACACTACTACCTTTCATACAAAGAGCATTTGAAGAACTATCATCCGGTATACAAAGCATTACAGGTGATCAAAACCCACAAGTTTTACGTATTTCTACAGTACATTCATTTAGTTCTCTCTGGCTAATTCCTAGGCTTCAAGAGTTCCAGAAATTACATCCTGAAATAATGGTGCAACTTGCTCCTTCCAGTGAACTTATTGATTTTAAACAATCACATATTGATTTAGCAATTCGTATGGGAAGAGGTGGTCACTCTGAGTTAGTACAAAAAAAAGTCTATGATGATAATCTGACATTTGTTGCAAGCCCAGAGTTACTAACTGGTATTAATAAAGACATCCCGGAGCAAGTATTTCGTTTGCCTTGGATAGAAGACACTAGTATTGGAATACAGGAAAGGTTTCAAGATTATTGTAAAAGCGTAAATATTAAATTTGAAACATTAGTACCCGTAATTAAAACGAATGACGCACTTCCTTTGATTGATAGTGCTGTTCAAGGCCGTGGTTTCTTATTAGTAAATACTAGCTTAGTCATCGAACATTTACGCACAGGTCGTTTGGTCAAACTACTCAACTACTCTAGCAAAAGTCCTTATTCACTTTATCTTGTTGCGCCGGAACAACAATTTTCATGGAATAAAGTTAAGCTATTTGAAGACTGGATAGTTCCTAAGTTACTAGAGTCATTCTCCAATCTAGAAGTTCGCTAATAGCTCATGATAACGCTGAGTAAGTAAATAGTTATCAACAGCATAAATTTTTTATTAAGCTTAACTAGTTTTTTACACAACAACTATAAAAGCATAAATTTATGTCGGCTATATGATTGTATAATTGACTTTCATACTCTTAGGGATTTTCGTCTTCTCTACACACCAAAGGAGCATTAGCGCTGATAAATATTAGTGCTAAAGATAAACCGATTGGGGATTTCATCCCCCCGATGCAATGCCTTGTTAGCGGTATTAGTAACCACCTTCAAGTTCTTTAGATACTATTTCAGAGGTTAATTCAGGTATGATTTGTTTTTGATTTCTTGCACAAATATATCTAGATCCATCACCTTTACGACAATTATAATAACTACCCCAAGATCGGTTATCAGCAACAGGAATTAGGTAAGCTATTTCTCCTTGCCCTATAGCATCATGACTTATTAAATCTCGTTCAGTTAAGCGCGCCTGCCGAATTGCCTGCATTAATTCAATTTTCGCTGTTGATTGTTCTGCCTTAGTAGCCGAGTGTTCAGCACTTTGAGCAAAGTATGCTGATAAAGCAGAAATTGCGGCAGGTATTATCGCTAGTATTACTGCTTGCTTAAATGTTAATTCCATCGCCATAAATACTCTCAGTGAAGTTTAGAAGTAGCTAACACCGACTTAAGCGGTAAATATAGTTGGCAAAAGAAGAACGAAGTGAAAGCCAACTGTATTTTTCCGTTTGAAGTTCTTGTTATGTTTATCAACTAATTTAAAATACGCTTTTCCATTGCTCAGTGTCTACGAACCACCGTTCCTCATAAATTTGATCACCTTCAAACTTGAACAAGACTGACAACTGAGAGGCTATCATCTTATCGGACTTCCACTCTACAATAGAGACAATTTCATTTTCTCCTTCGAGCTGACGAAGCCCCGTAATTTCGAAACCTGGAGGCAGGATTTCCCCAAGATTATCTAAAGCAGAACGGAATGCTTGTCGCCCCTTTAAAACATCAGCTTGTCCTGGCATGATGAATATCATTTTTTCTACATAGTCAGTTACTAACGTATCAAAATCTCCAGCACCAAGAGCTTCCCAACCACGTTGTACTATATTGGCTAAATTCATTACTTTATTTCCTATAGGGTTTAAACAGTTTAACTATAGAAGTTATCCACTAATATTACTGAGATACTGAAACATATAGAAAACTATTCAAAGCAAACTGTCACTTTTACCACTAATCTGGAGTTAGCATTTAAGAGCTTATACTGACAATTTTTTGTATATTTTGACCTACAGTGGACATGGCTGAACAATCACACTTATCAAATGGCCTGCTGATAATGGAGGTTATCATGAACTAAAATGTGACTTTTTATTATGACTTTTGTTAATGAATCGTTTGGCGGAATATGAACTAAGCACTATTACGCTAACTCACTTAGTTGGGCTTTGATAACTAATCAGTAAGCATAAATAATGTCAGCTATGTATAAATATAACGATGGTTAGCTGACATATACGTCAATAGATTAGCTAATGTTTTGTTGACGAGTACAAGCTATTACTTGAACACTTTGACAACATTTTAAACTCTTTTTGTAGCGCTTTACCTTCTTCTGTTTTCTCCATTACATTCTCCCCTGCTGCCCAAGATTGCATGTTTGGATAGACATCAACAAACATAAACCCATTGTGATTTCCTACTCTAGGCTCCATATCATAGGAGTTAATCCCGCCTCCTTTAACATTAGCATTCATGAATTTTACCCATTTTTCATTCAATACTGCAGCATCTTTCATCGTTTTATTTTCTTTCAGCTTACATTGCCAAACATCTACAATATGTTTTTCAGCGTAACAATTTGCGCTAAATATAAGTATTAAGGGGATCGTAAACTTTATTAAATTATTCATTATGATTCCTTGATTAAATTGACCAAAGAAAACGTGGGAGGAACTATTACCCAAGACATCATTCTAAAATTACTTCAGCTCAATTATTGTTCACATATATTGTTAATGCAAATAACTGAAATTTTCAGACCAGCGAACTCAAGCAAAATGGACTATTGATTTAACATTTCTAAAGGTAATGAATGACTATGGAGTTGTCACAGGTGCCATCTATATATGAAATATCGACAACAGTAAAGAGTTTGAAGGGGGCGTATATTATCCCATTTTTATTAAGTGAAGTTACAGAATTCAGTGAGGGTAAATTTTCAATAATTAACTCTGCTTAATTATCTTAAGCAGAGTTAATTATTAAATTTTATATATATATATTGTGAATAAAATGGTTTCAGTTATAAATATTTTCTTTCTAAATCAAAAGGAGATAAAGGCTTATCAAAATAAAAACCTTGGATTTTACCTATACCCAGTTTCACACATAAATTTAAGTCACTTTCTGTTTCAACGCCTTCAGCAACAATCTGTAAATCTAGCGACTTGATCATAAGAACTAAACCGCTTAATAGCTGCTTAACTTTTTCTGACGAAGAAGCATTCGGCATCAATGTTCTATCTATTTTAACAATATTAATTGGAAAGCTATGTAAGTGTGATAAAGATGAAAAGCCAGTGCCAAAGTCGTCAAGTGAGACTTTACAGCCTAAGTCACTTATTCCTTGAATAATTTTAACTGTCTTTTCTGGCTCAATAATTAAAGCTGTTTCAGTCAATTCCACTTCAATTAAATGAGCAGCAACATTATGCTGACTTAAACAGTCGCGAATAAAATCAAATAAATATTCATCCGCTAGCTGCACTGAAGAAAAATTAATTGCCATGGTTAGTGGCGAGCTTCGATTTTTGTTCCAAAGGCTAAGCTGTTTTATTGCTTGTTGTATTACCCATTTACCAATATCAATAATGAGTCGAGACTTTTCAGCAATCGGGATGAACTTGTCTGGGCTGATCATATCACCGTCGATATTCCATCGAATTAGTGCCTCCACCCCTGTTATTGTTTTACTTTTAGCATCTATGACTGGTTGATAGTGTAAATAAAAGTCGTCATTCATTATTGCTGATCTTAGTTGAGTTTCAATCTTAAATTGCTCTAGAAACTCATTTTGCATTTCTTCTTCAAAGAATGAAAATTGATTGCGGCCTTTATTCTTAGCTCGATACATTGCAATATCAGCGAATTTAAACAATTCCTTAGTATTTGAACTGTCCCACGGACATGTGGAAATGCCGATACTGGCACCCGATTGAATCCAATGATTATCGATTTGAAAAGGTTCACGTAACGCATTGATAATGCGCTGAGAAACAATACTAGCTCCATTAATGGATGGTAGACGCGTTAATGTAATGGCGAATTCATCTCCACCTAAACGCGCAAATAATTCATTACCACGTAAACAGTTACTTATGCGTTTAACCACCTCAATTAACAATTTATCACCAATATCATGACCAAAGTTATCATTTACATATTTAAAATTATCCAAGTCTATTAATAACAATGCGAGGATTTTCTTTTCTCTTTGGTTACTCTTAATATCTTTTACTAAGGATTCATCAAAATAATAACGGTTGGCTAGACCGGTTAAGCTATCATGCTCTGCAAGTTCTTTAGTACGCTGGTAACTTTGATATAGTCTTTTTTCCAAGTCTGAGCGTGCTTGTGCATTGACTATCGCCCTTTGTAATCGAAAGACGTTTATCTCAGTTTTAACCAGAAAATCTTGGGCTCCTGCATTAATACAATTAAGTGCTAACTCATCTTCTTTTGATGTGCTCATCATTATTACAGCAGTATCATGCCTATTTGGATCGCCTTTTATTTCTAAAAGTAACTCAATCCCGTTTCGTTGCGGTAAGTTATAATCGAGCAATATCGCATCGAAAGAAGAGTCTTGTAGATTCTTCAGAGCATCATCCACGGATTCAACTTCAGTAATATTACAACTAATATCACTTCGTTTTAACGTTCTTTTTATGAGCTCTCTGTCAACGATATCATCATCAACAATTAATACTTTCATGTGTTGCAATGGCATTCCAAATAATAGTGATTAGGATTCAATATAGCTAATAAATATAGCTAAAGTACGCTACATTTTTATGCTTTTATTTTGGGAGTTGCACTACTTTCCAGTAGCTGTCTAACACGTTTACAATATCTAAAAATTTAGCTCCTGACTTCCCTTTTACAAAGTAACCTGCGATATGCTGGCGGTAGCTAGATAACATGTCTTCTTCAGATTTAGAGGTAGTGAGGACAAAAACGACTAACTCTGACAAGTTTTCGTCAGCACGTAACTCTTTTAAAAACTCGATGCCTCCCATACGTGGCATTTGCAAATCAAGCAAAATGATTAATGGACGAGAAACTTTATTACTTCGTAATAACTCTAACGCTTCAATACCATCATAAGCCCGAACGATGGGGTTCGCGATTCGTTGTTTTAGAAAACTTCTTTCAATTGTCATCGCATCAACGTCATCATCTTCTACTAATAATAACGTTACGTCGCTTGGATTTTCAACCATAATTCTCTCTCTTTATTTTTATGAATTACTGCTAATTAGGTCTTTATGATTTCGGCCAATGAATAATTACTTTTGTTCCACGTTGTCCATCAGAAACAATTGAAATGCTCCCCTGATAATGTTCAGTAACTCGTTTTATCATTGCCAATCCCATACCACTACCTTCGACTTTATCTCTAGATTTTAGTGTTTGAAACATCTCCATCGCTTTATCATGAAATTTTTCAGGAATGCCAGGACCATCATCCTCTACCGTTATTACGTGATAATCAGAACTGCTTTTGCATGAAATACGCACATAGCCACTTTTTTCATCGTGATGCTTTATTGAATTTGAAATTAAGTTTCTAAGGACTATCTCAAACGGAGCTCTGGGGATCATTATTTCAATATCTGGTGCGGAGATATTGAATCCAGGGGGCTTGTCTATCAAATGGAGAATATCGATGCTCATTTCATTTAAATTGACAAGTTCACTTTTAAATTCACTTCGATTAATACGTGAATAATCTAGCAAATCATTAAGTAGCTTCATCATTCGATCGCTTCGTTGAGCTAACAAGGCTAAATGCTTTTTTGATTCATCTGGAATAATGTCTTGGCAATCTTCGGCTATCCAACCAACCAATTGTTTAATCGCATTAAGAGGCGATTTAAGATCATGAGAAGCAACATAAGAGAATTGTTCTAAATCACTATTTGATTTTTCTAAATGAATTGTTTTTTCTTCCAGCGCATGGGTCATGTGATCAGCATAAGCTAAGGCCTGCCGATTAGCTCGCGATAAAAAGAGAAAAAGGCCAAGTAATAAGGCATCTATCACTAAACCTCCCATTAAAATAAATGACGATTGATTAGCTGCTGACTCATCTCTAAAATCTAGATTAGATTGAATAGTGAATGACCATGTACGACCATATAATGAAATGTCCTGTTCTTTGGTAAATAAAGGATTAGCGTCCGCGTCAAGTACACTTTCGTCGTCATGATCATCAAAGAGCAAATCGCCAGCATCACGTATTTGAATACTTACATGCCTATTTTTTTCAGCTAAAGTTCCCTGCATTAAATTTTTCATTATAAAAGGCGCGTAAGTTACACCGTCAATAGCGTCTCTTCTCGCCTCAGTACTTTCAGGCTTAGTACCATTTTTATAAAAAGGGGTATAAAACAGAAAACCAGGCGTTTTTTTAGCATCTTGTACTAAGGTAATTGGTCCTGTTAATTGAGCGACTCCTGTATCTCGCGCTTTTTTAATTGATGAATATCTGTTGGTTTCAAAGGCCATATCAAGCCCTATAGCTTTCTTATTAGGGGCTGCTGGTTCAACATAAGTAATGGGCCAATACTCGGATTCATTATGGCTGGGGTGTATTGCATAGTTTGGCCTAAGCACCCGTTGTTTTTCTATATAATCATCAAGTTGATCCGCCTGAATATTATATATAATACCTATACCATTAATACCAGGGTACGTTAAATCTATTTTTAGACTCTTTGAATAAGCTAACCATTTGGTATGAGTGATATCAGTCTCATCAGCATCAATATATGCTACCGAACTCCACAGTGCATTTTCATAGAGTTGCATTCTCTCTTTTACTAAACTAACGACTTGTTCAGCATTACGTTGAAATTTATCTTCTAGTTTTTGATTAAATTGAGATTTTGAATAATACCAAGCACCAAACGTTAACACTACTGATAGCAACACAATTAGCCAATGAACAAGGTGCATTTGCCCAGCATAAATCAGTTTTTTTCTTTCTTCGCCATTATTTTTTGTATCAACCATTTTGTTCTCTGCAAAGAAATTATTGAGTTTCACTATAACTGATTTCTTAGATTAATCAGATATTTATTCTTATTGCTAGTTAAAAGTGATTTATTCTTCATTCAGAAGTTACGTGGGGGGAGTACGACTAACATTTACATTTTTTATCAACAGTAATTTGGCCGTAACTTACTAAGAACAAGCAGCTGAAAATAAGTTAATTTCGATCATTATGCGTAGTTACACCAAAGTAAGTAAATTTGTTGTTATGAATTATTGGAATAAAGAAGGATAAATCACGCTAGTGAAAGCACTAGCGCGATAGGTTTGAAACACTAAAGATAAATTAATGTTTTTTCAGCTCATTAGCTTTTAATAACATCGATTTACTTTCTTCGAGAAAATCTCCGGCATAATCACCAAACCAACCCGAAACATTATTAAACATATCAACAAAGGCATCTTTATCATCAAGGCTGACATCTTCAAGTAGTTCTAAAAATCGGTAAGCAAAGCGTTTCATCATGCTGACATTATCTTTGTTAGCAAAAATAATATCCGCATAAAGGGTAGGATCTTGAGCAAATAATCGCCCTACCATAATCAACTCTAATCGATAGATAGGTGAACTCATCGCTACTAGGTTCTCAATATCAGCCCCTTCACTCATCAAGTGATAGCCGTAAGCGATAGTAGAGAAATGTCGCATAACTTGTACCATTGACATCGCTTGGTCATGTTCATGCGCTTGCACCGGATAAATTTTAGCGCCCCACACTTCAAACTGCTCAATGAGCCATTGATATTGTTCAGGGTTACGCCCTTCACAACTAATAATGGTTTGTTTAATTAAGCCTGTGACATCTGGACCAAACATAGGGTGTAAGCCAACAACAGGACCAGCATGTACCTTTTTCATTTCAAACAAAGGCGACTCTTTAATACTGGTTAAATCGGCAAGAATACACTCTTTTGGTAAGTTATTAAGATGATTAATAACCATAGTCGTCAGGCGAATAGGCACAGCAACAATGACTAAGCTCGCATCAGCTAAAATAGCTTCACTGTTGGGCCAATCATTTTGCTCAATAATAGCAACTTGGTAATCAGAACGTTGAAAAAGGTCGACAAAAACAGAGCCTAATTGCCCTTTACCGCCCACTACCACAACCTTTTTACATTCTGGGTTAACGCAGCGATAACCACTAGCATCTTGACTGACATAAGAGTCACGCATTAAACGGCGTAAAACATCTTCAATTAAGTCAGGTGATAGACCAGCCTCACTTGCCTGCTGGCGACGTTTAGCAAATAAACTCGCCTCGCGTTTAGCATCATAAATGGGTCTGCCAACACCACTTTTTAGTTGACCAACTTTACTGGTAACAGCAAGGCGTCTTTGCAATAATTTGACTAAATCACTATCAATTTCATCAATTTCGTCACGTAAACTTGTTAACTTTTTATCAAAATCGGGATCTGAATTTTTCATTAATGTCTCTTATCTAAAACAGAGTATTTGAAGCATATTACACAATACCTTTAAAATAGAAAACGCGACATATACCCGCTCACTTTGATTGGTAGTGGGTATAAGTCACGTCTAATTAAAATATATTATGCCAATCGGACTAATTAATCCGTTTGGTATTACCTAACAATGTTAGGCAAATAACCTTTAGGCGGTACGTGCAGTTAAACAACCCGATAGGCGTGCATTAGCATCATCTAATAGTTGTTCGGTTTCAGCAAAATCAATACAAGCATCGGTAACAGATACACCGTAAGCTAAGTCTTCTTTTGCTAAATCACTGCTTTGGTTACCCGCGTTAATATTACTCTCTAACATTATACCAATAATTGATTTATTACCCGCACAAATTTGTTCGACAACATCTTGTGTTACCAGTGGTTGTCGAGTGTAATCTTTACTTGAGTTACCGTGACTACAGTCAACAATAATACCTGGGGCAATACCTTGTTTAGCTAAGGCTTGCTCACACTCTGCAATACTTTTTGCATCGTAATTAGGCGTTGCACCACCTCGTAAAATAACATGGCCGTCAGGGTTACCGCTAGTTTGGATTAAAGCAACCTGCCCTTGACGGTTTATACCCATAAAGTGATGTGGCGAAGCTGCTGATTGTAATGCGTTTACTGCAACACTTAGGCTACCGTTAGTACCATTTTTAAAACCTATTGGCATGGATAAACCACTTGCCATTTCTCTGTGAGTTTGTGATTCAGTGGTACGTGCGCCAATAGCTGACCAGCTAAATGCTTCTGCAAGGTATTGCGGGCTAATCGGATCAAGCGCTTCCGTTGCCAAAGGCAAACCAAGTTCTGTTAAGTAAAGAATCAATTCACGTGCTTTTCGAAGGCCCGTTTCAACATCAAACGTACCATCCATATGAGGGTCGTTGATCAAACCTTTCCAACCCACTGTTGTTCTTGGCTTTTCAAAATAAACACGCATAACAATGAATAGTGAGCCTTGGTATTTATTGTGTAGCACCTTTAACTGACGAGCATAATCTTTAGCTGCTTCAACATCATGTACAGAGCACGGACCTGAAATAACGAGCAAACGAGGATCTCGCTTGTGGATGATGTCACTAATCGTTTTACGCGACTGCTGTACAAACTCACGACCTTCTTCTGAAAGTGGTAATTCAGCACGTAACGCTTCTGGGGTAATTAATACATGCTCAGCATTCACATGAATGTTATTTGAGCTGGTCGGCACGGCAGATAATTCGTTGGCTGTTGTCATGATTTTTCCTCAATGTAGTTCTTTTTCCACCAAGTGGATCTTTAAAGTGTGTTTACGCTAGCTAAATAAACAGATTAAACATGTGAAATTCAAGGTAGGAAAAAAGCGACTAAATAAGGGCTACAGCTCAACCAAAAACAAAAACAAGAAATCGTAAAGATTTAATTACGCGATTTGTATTGTTATTTTTACACTCTTTTTTACGTATGTATAGTGTTAATTCGAAATATTCAGAGAAAATGAAGTAAAAACTTTATCGATAAAGGAAAATAGTAGATAGCGATGGTTTTTTGGGCTCATTATGATGACTGTTATCTTCCCTTTAATGTAAGCGAAGGAAGTCAATGCTACTTTATATTGCTTTATTAAGACCTGTTACGCTGTTTCTATCGTGGCTCAGGCTATCGTGACTCAGACCAGAGTCGATGATTCACTAGGTTATGCCAATTAACTAAACAATCACTAAACAATCACTAAACAATTACTAAAAAAGAACTAAGTAATAATAAAGCCATAAAAAAAGCGCCTTTCGGCGCTTTTAATTAGTTTACGAGTGATAAGCCATTAAGGTTTATGCACCGTGAATGATACGTTTATCAATCAGGTTTTCAACAACACTTGGATCTGCCAATGTTGAAGTATCTCCTAAACTATCTACATCATTCTCAGCAATCTTACGTAAAATACGACGCATGATTTTACCTGAACGTGTTTTCGGTAAGCCCGGTGACCATTGAATGTAATCAGGTTTTGCAAAGCGACCTAACTCTTTCGCCACAAATTCACGTAGCTCTACATTTAACTCGTCTGATTCAGTCGCGTTGCCCATTAAGGTCACGTAACAATAAACGCCTTGGCCTTTAATTTCATGTGGGTAACCAACAACAGCCGCTTCAGCAACAGCTGGATGAAGTACTAATGCACTTTCAATTTCAGCAGTACCTAATCTGTGTCCTGAGACGTTAAGCACATCATCAACACGACCTGTTATCCAGTAATAACCATCTTCATCACGTTTAGCGCCGTCACCAGTAAAGTAATTACCAGGGTATTGACCTAAATAAGTTTGATAGAAACGATTATGATCACCATAAACGGTACGTAATTGTCCTGGCCAACTTGCCGTCATTACTAACAGACCTGCATTTTCACCTTCTAAGGTATTGCCGTCTTTATCAAATAGTGCCGGTTGTACACCAAAGAATGGCTTACCCGCACAACCTGGTTTCATATCGACTGCACCAGGTAGTGAAGTAATTAAAATACCACCTGTTTCTGTCTGCCACCACGTATCAACAATTGGGCAATTACTCTTGCCAACAACTTCATAATACCAATGCCATGCTTCAGGGTTAATTGGCTCACCTACCGTACCTAACAAGCGTAAAGAGGATAAATCAGCTTGATTAACTAAATCATCACCAATACTCATTAATGCACGAATGGCAGTAGGTGCTGTGTAGAATACGTTAACTTTATGTTTTTCACAGACTTGCCAAAAACGACCAGCATCTGGGTAAGTTGGTACACCCTCAAATACTAGAGTAGTTGCACCGTTTGCTAACGGGCCGTAGAAGATATAAGAGTGACCAGTAATCCAACCAGCATCGGCTGTACACCAGTAAACTTCGCCTTCTTTATAATCAAACACATACTTGTGTGTCATCGCAGCATAAAGAATGTAACCACCACAAGTGTGTACTACACCTTTGGGTGTGCCCGTTGAACCTGAAGTATAAAGAACAAATAAAGGATCTTCAGCATCCATTACTTCTGGTTCACAGATTGCTGATTGTTTCGCAACGGCTTCTTCGTAGTTGATATCTACTTTATCATTCCAAGCAACATCACCACCGGTACGAGCAACAACAATTACTGAGTGAACGTTAGGACAATCAATAACCGCAGCATCAACATTTGATTTAAGTGGAATACGTTTACCACCACGTAATGATTGATCCGCAGTGATTACCACTTTACAGTCTGCATCAAGTACGCGCGCTTTAATTGATTCAGTAGAGAAACCACCAAATACAACAGAGTGAATGGCACCGATACGTGCACACGCTAACATCGCGTAACCTACTTCAGGGATCATTGGCATGTAGATACATACTCGGTCGCCCTTTTTAACGCCGCGTTCTTTTAATAAATTAGCAAAACGACAAACATGGTCGTGTAATTCTTGATACGTTACTTTTGAGTCATCATTTGGATCATCACCTTCAAAAATAATAGCTGTATCATTTGCTTTAGTCGCTAAGTGGCGATCAATACAGTTATAACTTACGTTAAGTTTACCGCCAGAGAACCAGTTAATTTCAGAGTTTTTAAGATCAACTTTACTTACGCTGTCCCAAGGTTTGTACCAGTCAATAAACTCTTTCGCTTGCTCGCCCCAAAATTCATCAGGTTGCTCAATTGATTTTTTGTACATAGCATCGTATGTAGCCGCATCAATGTGGGTATGCGCTTTAGCTTTCTCTGAAACTGGATAACAAGATTTTAATTCTTTCATTTTCTCTTCCTTCGGACTTAACTTGAGGTTATTAATACCATTGGGATTAATTAATTAACTTTACGTTGACCCATTAATTAACCCATTGGTATAACATGAAATATTTTTTATTTATATTGTTCATTCATCAACGTTAAATATCTTTTAATAATTTTTACATATTATTTGAACATAGTTTTAACGTATTGTTTTCTTTATTTCCAGCAATAAAACTACATAAGTTCTGCAGCTAACGACAATTGGATAACTAACATGCTAAAATTTTTAATCCGACTTTAATATACAACTTTAGTATTAATTTAAGTTTTTACTCTAAAAAATTGTAAGCAAAAATGGCTGGACAGTACCATACCATTGAAAATAAAACATGACAACGCTGTCATTTCTTACCTGAATGTTTACCATAAAAAAGCACCTGGCATGAGTTATTGGCTTTATGCTTATTTATTAATAGATAGCGCTACTTTGCCAAATTTAGTTACCTGTTAGATATTTCAGGTTTAAAACGTTACTTCCACACTGGCTATTACCGAACGGCCAAAGATAGCTCTCGCGTAAAAATTAGTACTATTACGGTGCGCTAATGCATTTCGAGGGTTACCTTCAGTTAATCCAACACTGTTGGTTATATTTTTACCGTGTAGCGCAAAGCTAAACTGCTTGGTAAGTTGGTAAGTAAAACCTAAATCGATAACAGAGTAAGCCGCTAACGAAAAATTATTAGCAATATCTGAATAGCGTTTCCCTATATAAGCGTAGGTTAAAAAAAACCTCGCCTTATCTATAGTGTAACTCGGACTAATACGTAATTGGAATTCAGGCGTTCGAGTAATTTGATTACCATTATATGCACTTTCAATCGCATCACTGGGAATGCCACTAAGTACAGCTTTTTGCCAAACGCCTAGGCCTGCAACGGTTAGCTGCTTGGTTAAATTAACAGTAAAGTCAAATTCAATACCTCTAGTTTTAGTATCAATAAAAATACTTTGTTGGCGATCATAAATGCCACGAAATACGGTAAAGGGTAATGGATTAAAGCGAGTTTCAAATAATGCAGCCGTTATACGCCAATTATTGTCAGCTAAACGTACGCCACCTTCAGCAAAGGTTAATTCAACGGGGTCACCAAAACCAGCTTCTTCTGGGATAGTGTCTTGATAATCCCCCCAACCTATCTCATTGCCAAAATTAATTAGCTTCGGCATTTCAAAGCCACTCGATAAATGAAAAAATATTGCAGATAATGGTGATAACTGATAATTACCACCTAAATTCCATGCAAGCTTGTTAAAGTCATCATTTTTAGTAAAAGTGTAACCGCTCTTGTATACCGCATCAAAATTACTATCCGCTAATGCATAAACACTATCAGTACCCGCGGTTGATGTTAATGATAAGTGCTCCCAACGTAACCCAAAGTCTAAAAGTAATGGCGTTATAGGCTGCCATTCAAGGTAACCATAAATAGAATTAGATATAGCTTCCCCTTCTCCATCTAAATAACCCGGCCCCGCATACGAGGTGAAACCTTGTTCACTGAAACTAGCAACAACATTATCGCGATCATCAAGTGCGACAATATCTAAACGACGTGGCTGGTCTTTTACTTCGGTTAGGATTTCCCCTTGCCATTTATCGAGAGGTAAACTGCCAAAATCATTGTAGGCGAACATATGTCCTAAGCTGACTTGCACTTCATCTAAATCTACATTGACACTAAAATGATTTAGCCATTGTTTTTGCTGATAATGTGAATATAGAGGGTACGCGGTAGTGATTAATCCATTAGAGTTTAAGTCAGCAGGATTTGAAATTATTTGTTGACTGTGACTATAAACATAAGCAGGTTGGGTTGCCCCTTGTGATTGTTGTTGATTAATAAAATCAGTTATATCCTTTTGTTTAAGTCGCTCAGCTGCATCAAGTAAGGTGTCATTACCCAAATTAATTAAGGCATACATGGTGTTTTCCATATCAGCAACACTGAACTTATTTTTAAGTAAGATCTTTTCTGCTACATCCCAATCAATACTGGCATTAAAGCGGTGTAATTTACTTTGTTGACCATCTTCAATGTCACGTTGAAAAGAACCTTCGGGGCTTTTAAAGGTAAGGTTATTAAAGTCGGCACTGAGTAAAGTGCCATAGCTAGCATCTATGCCTGTAACACCTTGTGGGGAATTAGCATTGGTCATAGGTGTGGGTGAGAAAAAACTGGTTTTGTCATCCAAAAATCGATAGGAAAAATTCATTTCAGCAGCTTTAGTCTTTCGCGTAAGGTTAACCTTAAATTGACCGCCCTGATCTGCCGTATAACCGGGTTCACGTACACCGTCACTTTGCCGATAAAAGCCACCAAACGCATAAAACCATTGCTCATTAATGGCGCCACTTGTTAAGCCATCAAGCCGAGTAAAGTGATGATCAAGCCCCTGACTAAGCTTAAGTCGATTAACTTGTTTTTCAGTCCCTTTAGCCGTAATAAAATTTACAATCGCAGCAGGTCCATTAAATGTAAAAATACCGCTACTTCCGCCACGTATTGTTTCTATTCCCTGAGTCATTAAATCTTGTCGCAGAAAAAAATCTGGCCAAACACCATCATAAACAATAGGGATGCCATCTTCCATCAGGCTGATAAATCGAAAGCCCTCACCTCCCCTTAACCCACGAGGTGCAACATTATTATTTGTTTCGCCGCCAGATCCTTCTACCCAAAATCCAGGTACATTTTGTAATAACTCTGCAGTATTTTCATTAGATAACTGCTGTAAGGTACCGCTACTTATATAGCTTACCGAAGTAGAAGAAGATAATAGGTTTCTATTTTCACTTCCATGCCCCGTCACCAAAATATGCTCCCATACACGATTAACCTCTAAAGCATCGCTATTTTCAGGGGCAACAACTGTCTTAGGAAGAATAAGGATGACGTGTGTATCCACTAAAATCTGATAATTAAATGGGCTATCTCTTAATACCTGAGAGAGTAAATCGTCCAAACTCGATTGCTGCTTTAGCGCTTTATAGCGTTTATTATCTTCTCCATACTCAACATTAGCGCGCATAACCAATTGCATATTGGCTTGCTTAGCAATACTCAGTAGCATGTTATTTAATGTGCCCGCAGTAAGTTCAAAGTCAAACTCTTGAGCAAAGGAAGTAGAGGATAAAAAGAAAGAAACGACTAAAACACTATTAAAAATAACGCTTTTAATAGTGTTTAAACCAATAAAAAAATTTGAGGTCGGTGTATAAATCATCCCGACTTATATAAGGGCGTTGTCATATATGCTCTCATTATTGCTATTATAATTTTAAAGCTATTCCTTACGTTTTACGATAACGACACTATTACCGTGACGTTGTACCTCAACAGGAAAAATATAAGGTAGGGCAATTAACCAGTCATCCACTTTATCGTATATCACGCTACCGGTATAGCCCATGTTAGCCACCTGTTTATTGGGTATATGAATAGATAAAGTAGAGTAGCGTTTCAAATCAAAAATCACGTTAGCTAAATCAGTATTAACATAATTTAATCGGCCATCTTGCCATGCCATACGCTCATTAACCTCAATCGCATAGGTTGTTGAAAATTGACCTAAGCTATCAAGTTCAAGTGCTTGCCCTGCCACAAGGGTAGCGACTTGATTTTTGTCACTACTGTTAGTTACTTTAGACTTAACCTCTGGCTCAACGTTCACCTCAACAATACCCTCTAATACTGAAACTTGCATCGCGCTTTTAGACTCTCTGACATTAAAAATAGTACCCAACGCTTGTACGCTACGGCCATGATTATGCACAATAAAAGGTCTTTCTTTATCTTTTTCAACAGTAAAAAGCGCCTCTCCATACAATAAATGAATATCTCGACGGTTAGCTGAGTAATCAATAAACACCTGTGACTTAGCCGCTAAAACAATAATAGATCCGTCTTGTGCGGTAATAGTTTTATGCTCGCCTAACTTTGTTTGATATTCGTTGGTACGCAAGGTACTTGAACTTGCTACTTGTAATGGTTTATCGGTCGTAACCATCTCGCGGTTATATTGTGTAAATGTAATAAAAGTCGCAAAAATGACACTGGCGAAACTGGCCGTATACATAGTTTTTCTCAAGGTGAAGAAGGAAATAAATTTCGCCAAAATACTTTCTTTTTTTAAAGCATATGGATTAACTCTGGAGGAAGTATTTACTGCAGAGCTCGGTGTCATTGATAACCCAAGTAAGTCTTCACTAAATAAATCGACGGGAAGCTCATCAGCTACTTCCCAAAGGGTTTGTAGTTGCTGATACACTTTTTTATGCTGGGCACTCAAAGATAACCAAGCGTTTAATGCCTGTTGATTGTTCTCAGAGTCATCTTCTTCAATAGTGAGCAACCATTGAGTTGCTTCATCACTTATTTGAACATGTGTTTTATCGCTTAATGGCTCATCTTGAGTTTTGCCAAACTGGGCGCTTTCAACCGGGTTCTTATTTTCTTTAATATCAATTGGTTTCATAGTTTGCTCTAGTCAAAGTGACTATCTATTTAATGCATTAAGTTACAAATCTGACTTGAGTTCATCAAAGCAGTGTCTGACTGCTCTTAGGACATATTTTCGTACCATACTCTCTGATACTTCCAAGGTGCTAGCAATATCCGCATAAGACATGCCTTTTATTTTATATAAAATAAAAGCTTGTCGACACTTAAGAGGTAGCGTTTTGATTGACTCTGACATTTTACGCAAAAGCTGTTGAGATTCATTCTTCCGCTCGGGCGAGGTACTTTCGTCACTATAATCTTCTTGTTCATGCATTGACTCCAACGGACTTCTTGCGTTAGACCTGAGCTTATCAATAGCCAGATTTAAGGCAATACGATAAAGGTAAGCTTGGATATAACTGCTTATTTCTTGGTTATCGAGTCCAAGTAATTTAACAAAAGCTTCTTGAACTACATCTTCGGCCTCACGTTTAGCTAAACCTTTTGCCATAACACGGTGAATCAAGCGTAGATGATGATCTTGATACAGCAATTTGACTTGGGCCACTCTCTTTTCATCAGAAGAAGCCTGTTCAATATTTTTTAAAAAATCAGTCATAACTAACCACAACATATCGAATTTCTACTAAATAAGAGGCCATTGCAACACGGTAAGATAACAGGATTAAATCCTTGTAGTGCCATGGGAGTGCCATCGTATTCCTTTAATAAAGATTGCTGGATACTTATAAAACGAATGAGGTGGCATTTTTGGGAATAAATAAATAATTTTATTTTTACTCCACCTAATTTACTTTTATCATACCTAAGGAAGTCACTATTACCATAATCTAAACGAAGTAGTCTAAACCTCTTCGTTAAATAACTTCCCTAGCGTTTTTTATATAAACTAATAGACTGCAATCTCATCGATATATAAAGGAAGTTTTGGTATTTGTGGATCAGTAGAGTTCTTAGCATTAATAGCAATAACACGAAGAAATTGCATTTTTACTTGCTCAAAGTCTAAGGTTAATAACGGCCCTTTAATTTGAGTTGGCGTTAAACGTAATAATGATTGCCAATTAATGCCGTCATTCGAAACTAACACTTCAACTGACACAGGAGGCTGCAACTGCCTGTGTTTACCGGTATCAATGCCCAGTTGCACTTGACTGAACTCAGTGGCCTGCTCAAAATCAATAATCGCATCTAGATCCTCATCGTAAAACACCGCAAAATCATCAACATTGTAATACTGCTGGTAAGCCATAATGCCATCTAATAAACGTTCTTCACCCGTTTTTGGAGGTGCAGCAAAACTGATTTTTTTACCTAAAGCTTTATGCGGCGCTAACGCCACATTCACTTCACTAAAAAGCGTTCTTCCCTGGGCTGATTCGACAGCCACCCGTATTAACACTGGCTGCGTTACTGTGATGGCATTCTTATATAAATAGGTTGCTTTACTGTAGGGGGCGGGTTCACTACCATCAATAGTATAGAATATATTCTTCCCCGCAATATCGGCTGTTAAGTTTACGGTTAATTCACCACTTTTTACAACGTCAATCTTAGTGCTTGCGGTAAAAGCACTGGTGCTTGGGTTAAGCCCCATTTTCTGATATCGCGTAATAATATGATCAACATTAGCACTATAACGAGACCAGTTTTTATTTGTCGGTTGTGTCCAAAATACTTCAGCTAAAGCACTTAACCTTGGTAATAACATGTACTCCGCATGGCGGGGACTCTCAATGTACTCTGTCCATAATGCCCCTTGTGCACCTAGAATATGTTGTTGATGCTGTGGTGATAAATCTGCCGGTACTGGGTCGTATCCATAAACCATTTTAAGGGGTAAGTAACCATGAATGGCTTTAGGTTCATCAACTGAACGCGATTGATAAGCATCTAAATAAGTATATTGGTAAGGGCTCATTATTACATCATGTCCAGCTTCACTTGAAGCAATACCTCCTTCAATACCGCGCCACGACATAATCACAGCGTCTTTGGCAATACCACCTTCAATGATTTCATCCCAGCCAATAAGAGTTTTATCTAAGCCGGTGATGATTTGACTAACACGTTTAATAAAGTAACTTTGTACCTCTTCTCCATTGGTTAAGCCCTGCTCTTTCATCAACTGTTGTACAAAGTCACTTTCAAGCCACTGTTTTTTAATCACCTCATCACCACCAATATGAATATATTTTGATGGGAACAGAGTCGCAACTTCTTGGTAAACTTTAGCAAGCATAGTAAAAGTATCCTCAGTAGGGCAAAGTACTTCTTCAAATATACCAAAGCGTTGCTCAACCTTAACCAGATTTTTATGGCAAGAATATTCTGGGTAAGCCGCTAAAAATGCAGTGCTATGCCCCGGTACACCCACTTCTGGAATCACCTCAACATGAAGTTCTTTAGCATAAGCCAATACCTCTTTAATTTGTGCCTGAGTATAAAAACCACCATGGGATTTATTATCAAACACTGATTGATAATCGTAAGTGTGACCGACAACCGTTTGTGCGCGATGCCCGCCCACCGAAGTTAATTTAGGAAACTGCTTAATTTCAATACGCCAACCTTGATCATCGGTGAGGTGCCATTGAAAATAGTTAATTTTATGAAATGCTAGCCAGTCGATATAACGTTTTACAAAGGTAACATCAAAAAAATGACGGCTTACATCTAAGTGCATACCGCGATGTTTGAAACGTGGTGCATCAATAATATCAACACTAGGTAATAGCCATTGCGCTTTATTAATTGGCATACGGCTTTCTATATCACTTGAGAATAACTGCCTTAAGGTCTGCGCAGCGTAGAATAAACCAACTTCGCTACTGGCACTAGCCGTGACTTTGTTGGCATCAATGGTTAAATGATAACTACCTTCAACAGCTTCTTCACTTGATTTTTCCAGCAGTAAGAACGCTATTTTATTAGCCGAATTAGCCAATTTATACTGTAACCTAGCTTCTTCTGTAGTCAACAATGATGGCAAATATCCTGTGGCTGGTTGTATGAAGTCACTAAAATAATGAGCAACTTTTTTAGCGTCATTATTGGTATAAATTAATTGAGTTTCATTATTAAAGGTAAAGGTTTCTTTTCCCCAACTCACTTGTTGAGGATATGGGAATAGCGCGTTTTGCTGTGCACTTTTTTGTGCGCCAGAGGTAAAGGGTGACGCAGATAAAGTAAGCAATAATAAAAAAAGTGATATTTTCACAAATAATCCTCGGTATAAAAAACCCGATTTCATGCCATGTAAATGAAATCGGGGGCAAATAAATCAACGACGCTCAAGGGTAAAGCGTATTAATGCCATCAACGTGTGTTTGTTTTACGTATACTGATTTACGTGTATCTAGGGCTAGCCGTGGCGGTATAAATCATCACAGCTACCCCTCAATTTAACGCTTAAAAATCGTAGGTTAATGAAGCTGTGAACGTTCGACCTAAGATTGGACGAGCATAGTAATATTCAAAGCCAGCTTGTTGGTCATTAATTGCACGAGGATTACCTTCCGTCAAACCAATTTCATCTGATAGGTTAGTTGCTTTTAAGTGAATACTTAACCCTTGATTGAAGTGGTACATAACACCTGCATCTACGGTGGTATATGCAGGTAAAGCGAATTCATTTTGACCATCAGAGAAACGTTCCCCTAAATGATGAATTGTTAAGTACACATTACCTTCGTCGAAATGATAAGTCGGCGTTACGCGCATTTGTATCTTAGGCGTACGCTTAACTTGATTGCCTTCCCAATGACTGAAATCACCTTCAAAGCCTTCCATTTTAGGGTCTTGTACTACACCAGTCAGCTCTATTGAGATGCTCTCAACTGGCCGCCAAACGGCCTCGAATTCAATACCTGTAGTAATTGCATCAACCGTTTGGTTAGACACTTCACCGTTACTACCGGTAAAGTTACGCTCAGTTAAGTCTTGAAAATTAGTATTAAATAAGGTCACGGAAGTACCAATAGTATCTCCTGAATAACGAACACCTATTTCACCGAAAGTAAGGTTTACCGTTTCATTAAACTGTGCATCTTCGCCTGAGTGAATACCTTGACCATGGCTAAGTAAACGTGGCATTTCAAACGCATCAGCATAACGACCGAACATGGCAATATTTTCATTAAAGGTATAATTAAAACCTAATGTCCATGCCGTTTCAGTAACATCCATTTTTTTATTGAAGAAAACATTAGAAGGCATATCCGTATAGTTGTTTGCCATAATGTTATCAGTATCATTGCCATTAGCATCAAAAGCGCCATCAACTTCTTGTGCAAATGAAGTGCCTGAACCAGTACTATTTAAACTTAAACGCTCAACCCTAATACCACCATCGAGTCTTAAATCATCGGTAACTTGAAATTCTTCATTAACGAAAAGTGAGTGCGAGCTTGTGGTGCCATAAGCAGTTGCTTGACCCCAACCTGGCGCATATCCTGTAGAGCCTTTATCGGTAAGTTGACCAATAACACCACCTTGTGAGTCAAGCGCAACAATATCTAAACGACGTGCATTGTCTCTCACCTCGGTTAAAAATTGTGACTCCCACTTATCTACAGGCAAATCATCGGCATCAACACCAGCATATAACCAACCGAAGGTTAAACTGTGAGCATCATTTTCGTAAGTAAAACTTAGTTTAGTCACTAGTTGGTCAGCTTCATAACGCGAGTAAAGTGGGTAACTTGTTGTAACTAAGCCATTACCGTTAAGGCTACTGGCATCGTTAAATATTTCACCTGAGTTCACAAATTGATAAGCTGCACTTACTGCACCGTCATCAGCAAAATGAGTTAGCATATTTTGAACATCATCAGCTTGTAAGCGCGCATTGCCATCAACCAGAGTTGAGTTATCAAAGTTGAGTAAGATATACATATCATTTTCTAACTTAGAGTAACGAGCTTTTGCATTCATATACCAGTTATCAGATAGGTCATAATCAAACTCAAAACCTAAAGTAGTCACTTTAGTGTGCTGGCCATCTTCAAGATCTCGGTTTAAATAACTACCATCTTGTTTTAAATAACCAAGGTTTTGCTGATCTTTACCAATAAGCGTACCTGATTGAGGATCAACTCCTGGTATGCCTTGAGGGTCGGCTTGGTTTTGCAATGGAATAGGCACATAAAAAGTGGTGTGGTCATCAAGATGTTTTGCTGAAATAGTCAATTGACCATTATCAAACTCACGGACTAAATTGGCACGAATTTGACCACCTTGATCAGCAGTAAATTCCGTATCACGCACACCATCTGATTGGCGGTAAAAACCACCCACTGACATTTTCCAGTCTTCGCTGATTGGAGCCCCATAAAAACCTTCAAGACGAGTCATACCATAATCTGCATATGATAACTTAACTGTACCTTCAGCTTCATCGCTAGGTTTACGGGTAATAAAGTTAACTAATGCGGCGGGACCATTGGTGGTAAGTAATCCACTTGTTCCGCCACGTACTGCTTCCATTCGTTCAATGGTAATATCTTGACGCTGATAAAAATCAACCCATACGCCATCATATACAACCGGTAAGCCATCTTCTTCGACACCAATATAGCGAAACCCTTCACCACCACGTAAACCACGAGGTGCTACGTTATTATTCGTTTCGCCGCCTGAATCTTCTACCCAAAAACCAGGTACTGATTCTAATAAATCAGCAGTACCTAAAGGCATTTCTCTGGCAAGTTGCTCTGGACCTAAAGAAGTGACTGATATTGATGATTCTAGAATAGTTTGGCCACGGCCCGTATTACCCGTTACTACAATGCGTTCTAAATCTGCAACTGCTGGTTTGCCTGCTTCTTTTTTTACTTCTTCAGCCATTGCTGAAGAGCCTATTGCAAGTGCTGCCAATGTTGCACAATAAACCGCAGATTTTTTAAATGTAATGGTCATATTTTCCCTCAAGCTTTTCACTTTGTTTTAATTGAATTAGCGCTGTTTCGTTTTAGCTCTTTTTAATTTAATTAACGTTGTTTCGATTCAACGTCGCTTAGTTGTAAATTTTGTTGCTAAAGCGCAATAAAGTGATATGAAATAAGTCAGCTTTATTTTGCTTACATAGATAAATACGTAAACGAGGGGATATTTGGGAATAAATAATTAATTAAATTTAATAATTATTTTACTGAGGGCTTTAACTATCACGTTAATTATGGTGCTAATTGTTACTTTAATTGAAGTATTACAGGCATAAAAAAACCGAGCACATGGCTCGGTCATTTATTAACTTTAAACAGTAGCGATGTGCTAACTAGTCTTCAAAGTCACTTTCTTCTTCATCTCTTGGCGTAAAGGTTCTAATACCTTCTTTTGCTTCGATTTCAATGTAAAATGACGTTAAGCCTTCAACTTGAGTTTGATCAATACGTTTATTAATCTCTGACAATTGTACTGGCTCTGCTTCTTCTTTGGTGTTACCAAATTGGCAATCAAAATCCCAAAAGTCAGCACCTGCTGGTAATTTTTTGTTGCGCTCTCTTTTAAGATACTTTTTAACTTCATGCTTTACAGCATCAACGCGTCTTTCAAGTTTTACTTTCGGGTGGGTTAATTCAAACGTTTTTTTCATGGTGGGCCTTAAGTCAATGGCTACAATTACTCGTCTATAAGACGAGAAAAAGGTGTAAATAGTATAATGTCGGCTATTTTACGTTACTTTCACGCAAGTAGCGAGATAGGATAGCAACACAAGCATAAAAACCTGAGTGTGTTGCCGATAGACCTGTTTTTATAGCCTTAACACTACAATGACAACATTGATTGAGTTGCCGCAATCAAGTGATGCTTAGTGTTTGGTTCAACAGAAGCATGACCTGATGCCTCACTAATAACAAGACGCGAATTAGGTAACTGTTGATGTAATAACCACGCATTATCAGCAGGACAAACAATATCATAACGACCATGAACGATAGTCGTTGGAATATCTTTTATTTTATCGCAGTTCGCTAAGATCTGATTGTCAGTTAAAAAACAATCATTCACCATAAAGTGTGCCTCATGGCGAGCTAATGTCCAAGCATGGTCGTCACCTGTAGCTGCATCAACAAAGGCTTGATCAGGTATTAAGGTACAGCAACGGATTTCCCAAATACTCCAAGCCGTTGCTATTTTTTGCGCTAGGGCTTTATCCTCACCAATCAACATTTCGTAAGCCGCTTTAGTCGTCGCTTGTTCTCTGCCTAGCGGAAGTACATCAATATAATCTTGCCAATAATCAGGGAAAATACGTGTTGCCCCGCCACCTGAAAATGTCCAATTAGTATCAACCTCACGTCCAAGGAAAATACCACGTAAGACTAAACTTTTAACACTGACCGGATGCGCCTCAGCATAGACTAAAGATAACGTAGAGCCCCACGAACCACCAAACACATGCCATTGTTCAATATTCAAGTGTTGGCGAATCTTTTCTATATCTGCAACTAAGAAATTGGTTTCGTTGTTATCTAGACAACCATGAGGTAATGAACGACCACAGCCACGTTGATCAAATAAAATGATATGGTATTGCTCAGGATCAAAAAAACGCCTGTCATTAGTTGAACAACCGCCTCCTGGACCACCATGAATGAAAAGCACGGGTTGCCCTTTAGGATTACCACACTGCTCTACATAAATTCGATGTTGGCCATCAACATCAAGTAGAAAGTCATTAAACGGGGATATTTCAGGGTAAAACTGATTCATCTTGTTCATTTTATAAATTCTCTTCAGGCATATCCTGATAATAAGCTAATACTTGAATTAATTTGATTACGTTAATTTAATTAACTGATTTTGATTAACTTAAATCTAATGCAAATTTTTTCAATATCTCAATAGGCACTATCTCTAAAGCTTTAATATGGGTCTTTCGTAAGTGAACTCTCGGTGCTCTATCGCCTTGATAAGCTTCTAACCATCGCTCTGCACATAAACACCAAGTATCTCCAGGTTTTATGCCTTCAAAGTTAAACTCAGGTCTTGGCGTTGATAAATCATTGCCTTTAAAACGAGAGAATTCTAAAAACTGCTCGCTTGCTTCAATGCAGATGGTATGTGAACCAACATCTTGCTCAGAGGTATTACATTTATTATCACGAAAAAATCCAGTTACCGGATCTCCACCACAGCCTATTAACGCTTCACCAAAAACGTTAATTGATTCATCCATTTCCATTTTTTTGTTCCCATTGCTACTACTAATTAGCTGACAGTATACCCATGTTAATTCAAAATGTAGAATTCAGTGGAATACCTGAAAAAAGAGTTCAGACTTACTGCCTAATACACCTTACATTCTCATCCTAGAAATAGTGAGACATAAAGGATCACAAAAAATATGAGTAGTTTTTTTGCACGACTTTTAGACAGCACTCACAAGTAATCGTTAATATTACCGTGCTGATTAATGGTTCGTAGCACCTGTTGATTTTCCCCCATACCGCCAATCGTTATTAACTGATCATCTAAAAGTAATAAACCTCGGTGGTCCATTGTTGCGTTAGGTGTTGTTTTAACTTGCCAACCTTGGGTTTTAATATCATAAATCCATACGCCATTATCAGGCGTTGAGGCCTGTCCGTTATAACCTATACCATTGAAGTTATAAGGATTGTCACTACCGCCAATAAAAATAATTTTTTGATATTGATCGATTCCGACCGCTGCCATGCGGTATCTTGATTTTCCTGTCGGGTGAGGTAATAATTGCCATGCTATTTTACTTGGATCTTTTTGATCTATTTTTCCTACATAACAACTTGCTTCAGCTGCATAACTTCGACGTTTATTGATATGAACATCAACTCGTACGCCATCACAAATAACAAGCGTATTACCAACGATTCCGCCTGCTTGTCCAAATACCGGTTTCCCTGGAAATGGGCTTGCTTGCTGCCAAGTATCTGTTTTTATGTCGTATAGCTGAACCAAGTTAACATTTCCATCATTATGCCAACCGCTAACTAAATAGATATATCGGTTATCATAAGGCAGAGCAACGCTATCATCGACAGGCACAGGCATAGATGCCAGTTTTTTATAGCTCGCATTAGTCACATCATAAGAATAAACATCAGGAACTGATACTTCACTATGATCTTTCGCAACAGTATAACCACCAAAGATATACGCTTTATTATTTATGCTCGTTGCAACACTAGCCAAGCGCCCCGTTAAACCATTAATCGGTTTTTCAATCGGCACAGGGGCAATAGACTGCCATTTTTTCAGATTAACATCATAGATAAATGCCTTATTATGAACATCTTGATAGGTCTTATTTTTACCTAAACCAGAAAAAGACAATAGATAGTCTTTATTCTCAATAGAAAGCTGAGTAACTGCGTTATTAGCGACAGGCTCGGGTAATAAAGCTAATTCAGTTTCGTGTAGTGAATTAGCTCGAACAGATAGGGTAAAACTAAACAGAACTGTTAAATAAAAGAACGCCGATATACTTTTAGTAAATAGATGAGCAGTGAAAAAAAATGATTTAGGCATAAATATAATCCGAATGTTTAACATGTTATATATACCCGCTCCACTTGATGATGCTCGTTTCAGGAAGTCTGATCGCTTCATAATCAAGGCTCATTTTTTTATTAATGGTCATTCCCTTAAAAAGAAATGTAACGAAGAGTATGATTTGCTCAGCCTTCCCCAAGAGGCTGGTTTAGAAACGCTTTATGCTGCGTTACTGATTTCGACAATAGAACAACTATTATCTTCAATCAATGCCTTGCCTAAAGGCGTTTCTAATTCCAGCTGAATCATGCATCTTCAAGTGGAACGGGTATAAGTAGTTAGTCAGAAGTGGCTATCAAGACAAAGTCTTTAGCAGCGAACTCTTTACCATTAAGTATGATTGATACTTGGTGTTTTCCTGGGTAAAACACTCGTGTGCTTATTGCTTTAAAACTCTGCTTTCGATCCACTTGATGTGACTCATTCGCCCCAAGGTTACGTTCACTGATCTTAAAAACCTTTTTCGATAACTGTCCGTTCTTTTTCATAAAATACAGCCCATATTCCAAGCGTATTTTTTTACTTCTTGTTGAGGTGTTTTTTACAGTAAAACTGAATTGAGCATACTCGCCAAAATTAACCTCATTAGTTAGTATCGCAAATTCAGTGAGTTTAATGCCTGTGCTGTCGTAACCAAAAAGTGCCAGGGTATCAGGGCAAGCCTGTTTTAATAACGTTCGACAAGCATGTTTAAGCGTTCGGTCGAACTGTTCACTAGTACCTAGGTATTCTTTGACAAAAGCAATCACCACTTGAGGATTATCTTTGGCGATATCATTTAAGTTATTGGCAACGCTACGACGAACAATTTCTGTCGGATCATCAACTAGACGATGTAATATAGGTAAGAGTTCAACGGGATCTTTCTTATATTCTTGCAGCGCTATCGCCCAAGGTAAACGGGGTCTGCTACCTTCAGTCGCTAAACGCCTAACCAAGTAATGCTCATGTTGGCTCCATAAGATCATTTGCGCTAACATTTGATTGCCATATTTAATTAAGAAAGGTCGAACTGCAAATTCACCACTGGTAAATTGCGTTACTTGCTCCATAACCTCAACCGATTCTTGAAAGTGATTTATGCCATAGGTTTCTATATATTCTGGTAAGAACATATATTCAACACTACCTTCAGTAATGCCAGCATCGGTTAAACTTGCAATTAACTTAACTAAAATGTCGGCAGCTTGAGGGAAATCAGTTGGCATAAACTGATGCATTACCGCTTTGGTATGACTCATGCGCTCTTTTAGCTCTAATACTTCAAAGTTATCGCATAACATAAGTGCCATGAACTCTTGCTCATCAAAGTCTGGCAAACAGGCTTTTAAATGTATCGATAAGGTTAAATAAAAGCGCTCGTTGTATAAATTTTTAAAAGGTTCCATAGTGATGATTTGAATCCAGAGTTTTTCAAAGGGTAAAATAGGTATAATACCAAGTTGATTAAGTTCTTTCCCACTCAGCGAGAATTAAAAGGCTTAGAGGCAAGGCATTGATTGAAGAGAATGGTTATTCCCTTATCAAAATCAATAACGCAGCATGTAAGCCTTTTAAACTCGCCCTCTGGGAGCTTACTCGATGCCCACTAACATCGTTAAATTTATTTGATTTAGAATGACTAAACCGAAACAAATTTTCTTTGTTATTGAACATCGAGCAGAGCTCTGAGTTGGGAAGAAATTTAATCAAATTGGTATAACACTATACTGCACTAAAGCTGTATATAAATACAGTCACGTTTCTTTAGTTATTTTTACTCAACATACAGGGTAACCATATCACTGTTACCTTGCTGGTCTTGCACTATGATTTGCTGCTTACCTATGGTTGATAATAAATGCTCTTTGCCTTGGTTTGGCTTGATTTGATAACTGTGTTTGCCGTTGATATACCAATTGTGTGTACCTAAGCCGCCAATGCTTTTTAACCATACGCTCGGTATTTTGCCTTTATCCCCTGACTTTCGATAAATACTGCCCTCTTCAATACCGGTAATTTTTAAGGTCGCACTTGAGGCTATATCTGGGCTAGCACACTTAGGGTCAAGCATAGGTATCAAGGTAAATCGTCGTTGTTTTACCTTAATCCAAGGCTCTAATACCTTAGGCCAAACAGCAACATGGTTAACTTTTTTCGGCACTGTCGCGCAATCCATAGCAACTCTCAATTGGTTTGCTGGATTAGTCCAAAAGGTAAAAAGTCCACTTTGCCATGCATCTACATCGCTGGTATGCCAAGTAGGCGGCACAGTATCGTCAATAATCCACGCTTGGTGATCTTCCTGACAATCACTCGCTCGGTTGTCGCTTTTTCTGGTGCCTAAAGGCCAACATATTGTCTCTTTCGTTACCTTGTCAGGTTTTGTGATCTGTTGTGCATTCAAATTAAGACGGTCAGCAACATTAAATAATAACGGCCCTGCACTAATACTGCCATAGTGCCCTGGCATGGCGGTGCCATCGGGTCTACCTAGCCATACGCCTAAGGTATATTCTTTGGTTACTCCGATTGCCCAAGAATCACGAAAACCGTAACTTGTACCTGTTTTCCATGCCATCTTTCCTTGTTGTAAAGACGAGGCAAAAGTATCAATACTGCCAGGGCGTTCAATGCCAGCTAAGAGCTCTTGAACCACCCAAGCACTCTCTGAGGAAAGTAAATTACGTGTTTGCTTATCTTGTGTTAACTCTTTCTGTAAAAAGCGTAATTGACTTACTTTACCTTGGTTAGCAAAAGCCGAATAACTTTCAACGAGTTGTTCTAATGAGGTTCCTGCGCCACCTAAAATAATGGCTAAGTTGGGTTTTCCACCTGGAATTGATAGGGTTAAACCCGCATTTTCTAATTGCGCAACAAAACGATTAACGCCATAGCGCTCTAAAAGATCTACTGCTGGCATATTGAGAGAACGCTTCAAGGCTTCTGCCGCTGACACAGGTCCATTAAAGGCACCATTGAAATTACTGGGGCGATAATCCCCCCAACTGCGCGGAACATCAGCCAGTAAAGAATGTGAATGAATCAAGCCTTCATCTAATGCTAAGCCATAAATAAACGGTTTTAAGGTAGACCCCGGAGAACGGATGGCCTGCACCATATCGACATAACCATGTCGCTCTGCATTAGCAAAATCAGCGGTGCCAATATAGGCCTTCACTGCCGAGTTTTTATTGTCTACCACTAAAATAGCCGCTGAGCTTTGTTTAGGTAACCTTGTCATATAAGAGGTAAGTGAATCTTGTAACGCCAGCTGCAAGTCACTATCAATAGTGCTTTTTACCACCGATTGACCATTGGAATGATTCAATAACCGCCGAGCCAGTAATGGCGCTAATTGCTTAGGGCGAAAATTAAAGCTAAAAACTTGCTCTAACATTGCATCATCCACAATTTCTTGTGGCCATACATCAAAATCTGCAAGCCTTTGTAATACCTTATTTCTCGCTTTTTGAGCTGCTAAGGCATGTAAATCAGGACGATATCGAGTAGGTGCTTGTGGGAGAACCGCCAGTAAAGCAGCTTCCGCATGAGTAAGCTCTTTTGCCGATTTATTTAAGTAGGTAAAGCTTGCCGCCTGCACTCCTTCAATCGTTCCACCAAAAGGCGCAGTATTAAGATAAAGCTGTAGAATTTGCTTTTTATCTAACTGCCACTCTAGTTGTAATGTTCTTAATACTTGCTTGGTTTTTCCCCATAAACTTCGCTTGTGCGGATGTAAAATCCTCGCCACTTGCATTGAGAGTGTTGAGCCACCAGAAACAATTTTATTACTCGCGACATTTTGCATTGTCGCTCTGAGCAATGAAAACGGATTTATGCCCGGGTGATGCCAGAACCAGCGATCTTCATAATTAATTAATGCGTCGATATAGAGTGGGGAGACTTGATGCAATTTTATCGGGTAACGCCAAATACCATTTTTATCAGCAAAGCTTCGTAATGGTCGATCATTTTCATCCACCACAACACGGGCAAATAAGTTATTTTTCTCAGGTAAGTTTAATGGGTAAAGACTATCAAGCGTAAATAACACAGCGAGTGACATAAACAAGGCTAACGCCAAAAAGACCACTATTCGTTGATGTTTACACCAACGAATAATGGTTGTTAACCCTTGTTTAATCATGACAGTACCAACACGTATTCCTTTTGGATTAATAGTTTTCAACCAATACTTATTGACTAATACTTATATCGCCAATAGTAGCACCAATGCCTCTAAGCTCTGGTCGATACATATCTTCAACTAAAGATGCTGGTACCTTGTAAACACCGGGAGTCACCGCGCGCACTAAGTAAAACAAATGCGCAGTGCGACGTTTGCTAATGTTAAGTGCTGCAACAAAACGATCATCGCGATATTCTTGATAAGTTATCGGCGTATTTTTTTGCCAATATTCAATCGTTTTCCCATCAACTTTAAGCTCATCTAGTTTTATCGAATTACCGAGATTTTGATTTTCCAATTCAAAACCCGCAGGTAACAAATCAACCACTAGGGCATCAGGTGTTCGCTGCTTAGCAGAGACTTGCAGGTGAACCAAGAATAGCTGACCGACTTTGACTTGATCAATACTGGTTTCTTTACCTTTTACGCTTAACCACTGTCTTTGAATCGACAAACCATTGGCACTTTCTTTCGGGGCTTTTTTACCGTAACCACTGACGCTAATATTTGCTAACAGCGGATGTTTATTGTCAGAAGTGATAGTTACTTCTTGTTGCAGTACCTCGCTCGACAAACCTTGCTGATAAACCGAGGTTTGGCTAAGTTTATTGTTAGCCGCGCCAAGAATAACGTTGGCAGACCAAGGTTTTCCTTCAAACGCCTGCAGTGATAAACCGGCTAAGAACAAAGCATTACGTTCTTGCGTACTCAAGTACTGACGTAAATTAACCTCTTCAGCCAAGGTAAAACTAAGGGCGATAGCTTCTTCTTTAGCTTTATCCTCCTTTAACATTAAGTGGATCATTAGTGCTAAGTCACGTATTTGGCTGCCATAATCAGCAAGATATTGTTGTCGTTTATTCGGTAGATTATTTAACGCGATAGCCATTAATTGCTCACCACGTTTTTTATCACCCATGTTAAATAATGCCAATGCAAGATGTGTTTGCGACAACCCAGTTTTGGCGTTAGCACTATGGTTTTTAGCCAAGTTACGTAAGGTGCCAAGTGGCGCTTGATTCACCCGAGAGAGTACATAAGCGGCATAAGCTTTGTAAGCGAAGTAATAGTGTTTACCATCATCACTCCAACGTTCGTTATAAAACGGTCGGGTGCGCGCTAAGTAATTTTGCAAACGCGTTAAAGTTTTAGCTAACATTTCTTCAGGTACAGCTATGCCCATATCACGGGCATTTAATAAAAAGTCAGCAACATAAGCAGTTAACCAGTGCTCTTCTGCAGAGGTATTATTCCATAAACCATAACCACCATTACTCAGCTGTAACATCGCTAATCTTTCGATGCCTTTATTGATCATATCTAACCGTTTATCTTCACTAACCGCTTTAATCCCCATACTTTTCTGTTTGCCTGGCGTGGCAAAAAGCAATGGATAAGCACGACTACTGGTTTGCTCTAAACAACCATAAGGATATTGTAATAAGTGAGTCAGTTGCGCCTGAAGATCAATGTTTGCTTTAGGCGATATAGTTAAAGAGGCATGCACAGTCTCAGGAAATAACGCTTGAGCAATACTTGGGTCAAGACGCAGGCTATCACCTTGTTGAAGAATTTTCTGACTGCGAGTTAACGTTGCCGGATAAGCGGGCCGCAAACCTAGAGACCAATTTCGATTAACATCTTCAAGTAATTTTGTACCCGAGACATTGAGTGAAAATCTTGCTTTGCCTTCATGTGCTAAGGCCTTCACAGCATAGTTAAGAGTGGTTTTCTCGCCCTTTTTAAGGGTGATTTTTTTAGTATGTTCAAAGGCTGCAACGGGTCCTGAACTGCTTAGCTGTACAGTTAACTGCTGCTGTTCACCACTGAGGTTAGTTACATCTAAGGCCAGGGTAGTTTCATCTCCCATCGCTAAGAATCGCGGCATAGCCAGCTGGGTAACAACGGGGGCTGCTATAGTGACTTCTTTATCGTTATGACCAAATTTATCGGCAGAAAAAGATAAGGCCATTAAGCGAATCCGACCATTGAAATCAGGAATATCTAATGGAATGATGGCCTCGCCCTGTTCATCTAATGACACTAAACCACTAAATAAAGAAACAATTTGCACATCCGATTGTGGCTCCTTGCCGCCTCGCGTTAAATCACTATCGCCACCAAAACGTAAGCGGGCATTTTCAGCCTGGTTAACTTCAATAACTTTACTATAAACATCCCGAGAATCGACTTCATATCGTCGCTGGCCAAAAAATGCCTCAAAGGGATCTGGCGTTTTAAACTCACTAATACTTAATACACCTACATCAACTGCAGCAAGTGTCACAAAAACTTTTTCAGCTATTGGCGCTGCTTCCGTGTTCTGACCTACTTGATGACCGACTTCATTTGTCACTTTTATTTGCACTGGTAATATTTTATTGGGAAGTGCTTTTTCAGCAACCTCAAACTCAATATTGAGTTGTTGTGATTCACGCTGAAGTGGTAGGTGAACCAAGCCAAAACTACGTTTAGGGGTTATGGTTTTGAGTTTATCGCCCGGCTGTAAGACCAGCGCACTGATATAAATATTATGCTGTTGCCAATCCGCCGATACAGGGATTTCAATTATGGCACCCTCAGCAGGAATAAACTGACGCGTTGACCATAGCGGGCTATTTCCTTCCACTAGAATGATGGCTTCACCGGCCTGGGGAGGAACAATATTCACTTTGACCAGATCTCCTGCGGCGTAACTTGCTTTATCCAGCGCCATGGTCACTTTGTCAGGTCTAGCAGCACCGCTGCCTGATTGACTTTTTTTCCAATCTGCATACCAATTGGTGCCGGCATAAAACTGCACACTTGATAATAAACCGCTGTTAACATCACGTACTTCGAGGCGATAACGGCCCCAAGTAACAGGAAAATCAACGCTTGCTGTTACACCGTCTTTTATCGTCAACGAGCTTGTTAGCTCAACAAACTCATTATCATTCCATTCATAATGCCAACCTCTATTTTGAGAATACACCCAAAAATAACGTCGGTCTTCACGTATCAATTTAATATCTAAAGCATTCGCGCTATGTTTAGTGCCATCAAGTGACGCTTTAACAATGTCAAAAATAACCGTTGAATTTGCGGCCGGATTATCTTCGCCAAAACTGCTTCTAATCCCTAACATTTTATCGCTGGGCCACACTAAAGCTGAATAGGCACGTGTTACAGGGCGACCACCCGATTCAAATAAACTACTGATAAAATTAACTTTTAATGGGCTATGCAAACCACTCCAATCACCTTGGTAGCTTATAATTGCTTGTCCTTTGGCATCTAATTCAATGTCTTTAAGTTCCGTACGATTATTGAAACGCGTTTGTCTAATATCGCCAAATTCAAATTTTGGTAAGGTCTCAACAGGGTTTCGCCACTGTGTGGTATTCACTTGGGTAGAAAGTCGATTACCTGACGCTGGCGCACCAAATAAATACTCGCCTAAAATCGGCAACTTAATGTGTTGTTTTTTAGTGGCTAGCAATCGTTCTTGTGGCGCTTTAGCATTGAAAGTGATTTTTAATCGTTCAGGTAAGAACTCTTCCACTTTAAAGTCATAAGTAAAACTTTCTCGATTAACATTCACTACTTCAAGTTGCCAATTACCTAATGCAGCGCTCTTGGGGATTTGCCACTGATAATGATAAAAACCTTGTTCATCTCCTTGCCACTTAAAGGTTTTTATTTTGCTGCCATCGGGGCTTTTTATCGCGGCAGATAAAATACTTTTTACAGTTAATTTGCCATCATCACTACGTAATAAAGCATTAAAATCGACAAACTCTGCTGGACGATATAAATTTCTCGGTGCATATATAAATAACTCTTGGGCTCTATATGGGCGAAGACCAAGATCAAAGTCTGACAAATCTAGTGCCGGTTTATTAAGCTCAATAATGGAGAAGTGCTGTTCATTTTGCGCAATGATTAATGACGCTGCAGTTAAATCACTGGCAAATGAAGCTTCACCACTTGGCGAGGTAACACCTTGCTGTAAGATATTGCCCTTGTCATTCACTAAGGTCACAGCAACGTTTCCTATAGCTTTACCGGTTTTTAATGAAGAGGCGTAAACATCTAATTGTTTATTATAGAAACGGGCATGAAGACCGATATCCGTCACAGAGAACCACATAACCTGATGATTATCATAGGCACCCGCTTGGGTCATCACAGCTAAGTAGATACCTGGCTCTGAGAGCTGTGCTATGCCTTCAATGTTAATACTGCGTTTAACGCGGGTATTTTTAGGTTGGTCGAGATCGTACCGACCACTATAAACAAGCTCGCTAAATTGAGTAATTCTCTTCATATCCCAGCGATAGTTTTTATAGGACATTTCTTGCAAAAAATGTTGACGATCTTTATCGTTTACTTGATAAAAATTAAGATCTACTGCATCAATGTTTACCGATACTACCGGTAAACCATTGCCTAAACCCTGAGTTAAAAAGGCTCCCGTAGTATCAAAGTTAATGCTCGCAGTGATGCTACTGGTTTTAACTTTTTTGTTTATCGTTTTACTTAAAACTTTGCCATTAGCAGCCACTAAACCTTGATAAATGGTGACATCAAAAGAAGTATCGGGGTCGACATACGGAAACCAAATAGTTTTGCCTGATTTTGAAATAACCCATGCACCGTCGATAGCGCCTTTATCTGCAGCACTGATATTAAAATATTGCTGGTGATTTTTAGAAGGGTCTAGGGGAACAGATAATGTAATGGCAACAGAATTTCTACCGTCTTTGCTACGTTCAGAAACGTCTAGTACGCTAAGAGGTGTTTCACCATAGTCTTTTTGTACTTGCTGTAAATTAAAACTGCTTTCATTAGGTTCACCGCTAGCGATTGTCTGTTTCGCACTGACTTCAGCATCAACTGACACCTTAACATCTGATCCCTCTTTCACTGGCTTGCTATTTTGCTCGCCACAGCCGAACAGCATCATATTGGCGAGTAATAGTAGTGTCCAAAGAAAGATTGGAGAGATAAAGTTAGTTTTCATTAAATACCCTTTAAAAGTTCACAGTTTCCATAAATAGGATTATATACCCGTTAAATAGTTCAAACTCAAAGTATTTGTATTAACAGGAATAAACTTCAAGAAATAGCGTTACTAACACTAGGGTCTGCTGATCTTTCGAGATTGTTTTTACAGCGTTTTGTTGGGTATTTATACAAGGCAGAGCCTTTGTCATGTGGTTGTTCCACATAAAAAGGCGATAACGCCGTACAAATGACCAACAAACGCTGTCCGAAGGATTCGGCTAAAAGCGTCTTACTCATTGTTGAGTAGCATTTGCTTAGAGTGACCAGGCTACACACGACTCGCCGCGATTAAAACGCTTTTATCTCGAACAAAATTTAACCGCGAAAGTTCAACAGACCCTAATTAATTTGAATGTATGGCTAAAATTATAAAGATATAAATACTGAACTATCGGCAATAAAATGCCCACAACAAAAAAGCGCCCTTAGGCGCTTTTTTGTTGTCATTCGTTAACCGTCGTAAACTAATTAAGCATGGCTAACTGTACTTTATGATGTTGTTGTTCTCGCTCAACATACTTGCCCCATTGCAAAGCCGTTTTTTTAGTACTGGTAAATTGTGCCGCTTTGGCAAAGGACGTTAAAGATCGTTCAAATTTTTTCAGGTTGAAATTCGCCATGCCCAAAATTAAATGCATATTGGCAATATCATTTACTTGATTGCCTTTATTTTCCTTATGCTTAGCGTATCGAGCTAAGGCTAACGTTGAAGAGTTTATCGCCGCTTGCCATTGCTCAGTATTCAAATACGTTTGTGCTAACAAAGCATCGTGCTTTCCTGATTGGGCAATGTCGCTCACGCGAACCAATACTTTGGTCGCTTTATCATATTCTTTCGCGGTCAAATAGGCACGAGCCAACATGCTTAGGTTATCTTCATCGGCAAAAATACTGCCTTGAGCAATTGAGTCTTCCAAAACTGCAGCGCTTTTAAAAGGCGCACCATGAAACAAATAGAGTTGCGATAAGGTAAGGATATCGCTCGCTTTGGTGATATAACCCGCTTGGTAAGCTGCTTCCATGACGGCCATTTGTTTATCTTCTTCACCAATTTCACCGTACATGCTTGACAGTTGTAACCAGTATTGTGGTTTATCATATAAGCGTATGAGCTTTTCCATTACTTTGGTTACTTGCTTAGGTTGCTTTAGCTCATAATAAGTAGCGCGTTGTAAAGTGAGCCAATTCTCTTTAGGGTGTTTGTTTTTCGCTTCGACTAAACTGATGGCCATTTCACTATGTTTTAAGCTATTAACAAAATCTTTGTCTTGGTAATAAACTTGGGCAAATAACATTTCTTGCGTGCCGGTTAGCTCTTTAGCGTTAATCTCGCGCCACTGGGTTAAGTAATCTAGTGCTTCTTTGTAGTGCTGTTGCTGCATGCTCAATTGCGCTAAAGAATACAGCGTAGAAATAATCAAACTGTCAGGTATTGCGGTTTCAGCAATCACTTTATTAAAGCTATCAACTGCTAATGTTATATCTTCATTGGCATAATACATAAAACCGTAAAAATTGAATAACATGGCACGTTCATAACTATTTAAGCTATTAAGTCGATCTTCTACTTCGGCTAAGACTTCAAAGCCCTCTATTTTATCACCGTCATCAGCCAGCTGTTGGGCCCGTGATAATTGTGAATATACGCGGTTACGCATTGCCGGTACTTTTTTACTGACGCGATAGCTCTTTTTAGAGACGTTTTTTTTATCAGTGCTGTTTTCATCTGCTTTAACTGTTGCTGTTTCAGCAGCGAAAACGTTGCTGGTTGTTATCGTGACAAGTAAAGTAAATACGGTTGTCAGAAGTAAGGAATTTTTACTTTTCATAATTTGCTCCTTCATTAGCTATTAATTAACTATTAATTAGTAATAAGTGATTTGTAAGGTTATCCCAAAAGGGTTAACCATCAATTTCAAAACTAATTTTGTTCTGTACGCCAGCCACTTCCATGGCAACACCATCAACAACACGTGGTTTGTATTTGAACTTAGCAACCGCATCAAGGGCAGCTCTATCAAATATCCCTTCAGGTTTTGCTTGCACTACCTTGGCATGACTGACTGAGCCTGTTTTGGTCACAACAAACTCAACAATAACAAAGCCTTCAATACCACGAGATTGCGCACGTCGTGGATAAATAGCAGCCACCTTAACAATCGGCAAATAATCACCATCGCCACTGTCTAAGCTCAAACCACCCGATAAACCAATATCCCCTTGAATATCCGCTGCAAAACTACTTTTCGCCGCATTCGCATTAGGGGTGGACTGCTGCATTTGAGGTGCGTTCATTGGTGGTGGCGGCTCTTTTGGCTTAGCTGGTTTTTGCGGTTTACGCTCTTTTTTAACAATCGCTTCATCTTTTTTTAAGCGGATGAAATCAAGCACACTGCCTTTGGCAGGGTCTGTCATCACTTCATTGCCACCGGCAATTAACTTTTGCATTCCCCACAGTAAGAGAAAGGTCATACTTAATGCTAATGCGCCCGCAATAACGTATCGAGCGCCACTGCGTACTATGATTTGTTGTGACGTATCTGTTGACATATTTATTGGCATGTTTGTTGACATATTAGATCCTTAACCTATTCCTAGGCCTCTTGCGCGGCAATAGATACATCATAAACCCCGGCGGCACGGGCAGAATCCATCACCTTAATTAAGGTATCAGTGGTCGACTTTTTATCCGCTTGAATCACAACAGTACCTTGTGGGTTCTCTGCTTTTAAACGCTCAATATTCGCTTGTACACTGCGAATATCCACTTTGCGTTTATTGATCCAAATATCGCCCTTATCACTAATAGCAACTAAGATATTGGCACGCTCTTTCTTTACCGCTGTAGCGGCTTCAGGACGATTAACATCAATACCTGCTTCTTTAACAAATGAGGCAGTTACAATAAAAAATATGAGTAAAATAAACACCACATCAAGCATGGGTGTCATATCAATTTCTTCTTTTTCATCTTGATCTTGTAACATTTGATTTAAATGACGCATAACTAACTCCAACAATTTCTATTTTGAATAGCCATTTCACCTGAGGTTAAATAGCTACTCATTATTAACTTAATGTTTAATGACTAACCGTTAAACTATCGGCGAGCAATTCAGCTTCTTTTTTAGCGTTTCGGCGTAACCAAGTTGCAGTAAATACACCTGATAGTGAACCGACCATACCTGCCATAGTAGGGATAGTAGCTCGTGATACACCCGATGCCATCGACCTTGCATTACCGCTTCCTGATATTGCCATCACATCAAACACCTCAATCATGCCTGTTACCGTGCCCAGTAAACCTAACAGCGGACACAAGACAACCAGGGATTGAATAAGTGCTAAATTACGATTTAACTTAGTCGTACCACGAGAAATTAGCGCGTTGCGTATTTGTTCGCTGTACCAAGACGTTTGATCTTTGCGACCTTGCCATACACTGACCATATGTTTCTTTACACTGCGATAGCTGTAAAAAACAAAGACAAAGCGTTCAAAAATCAACAACCACATAATGAAGATAACAGCGGCAATCACGATTAATACTTGACCACCGGTATCCATAAACTCATTAATGGCATCGTACATTTCCATTAAGGCAATCACTATTTATGCTCCTTGACCTGCAAGTGTTTGGCTTTGAGCTAGCTCTGCTGATTCAGCTCTTTCTGCAATGATGCCAGTACTTTCTTGTTGTAAAATATTAACAATATTACGACTACGACCATTTAAGTAAGCAAAGATAAAGACCATTGGAATGGCAACCACTAAGCCTAAAACCGTAGTAACAAGCGCTTGAGAAATACCGCCAGCCATCAGTTTAGGGTCCCCGGTACCAAACAAGGTAATGGCTTGGAAGGTATTAATCATACCCGTTACCGTTCCGAGTAAGCCGATTAGCGGTGCAACCACTGAGATGATTTTAATCAACGTTAAGCGTTTAGATAGCTTAGGGACTTCTCTTAAAATAGATTCAGATAATTTAAGTTCTAAGGTTTCAGTATCTAGGTTCGGATTGTTATCTTTAACTTGCATAACACGACCCAGAGGATTATCACTTGATGCAACTGCTGACTTAAGTTGTCGTTCAACTCTAGAGCCAATAAACACTAAACTAATAAGACGTTCTAGCGCGATAAGTAGTCCGACTAAACCAATCGCTAAGATGATGTAACCTACTGGGCCACCTTGGTCGACACGTTCTTTCAAATCAGGTGCTTGCACTAATAAGCTTAAAATTGAACCACCTGTTGGGTCTAAGGCAAAAGAGGTGGTGTTACCGCCACTGTTAACCAAGTCACTTGTTGATGCTAAATACCGATTAGAAGGCTGTCTAATTAGCTCAGCAACCGTACCTGTTTCATCAATATATTCTAAATATTTACCATTGGAGATTAAGTTAAAACCACCAACACGCGTCACTGCGGCATTGTTACGATCGCCATTCGCTAAGACAACTTCACGGTTGAAGGTGGTGACTTTGCCGCTTTGTGTCATTTCGCGTTGTAATTCAAACCATAAACGCTCAATTTCTGCAATGGATGCTAGCTTTGAGCTTGAGCCCATGCTTTGTGCAAATTCATCTAAAAACTGACCACGCCCTGGTATTTGCGCAGAAATAACTGACGTCTGAAATTTACTGCGGGTATCACCTGATACTTGCTGTAATACACCAAACAATTCTTTTAATTCACCTAAACGTTTATCTAACGCTTCAGCTTTGTTTGCCAGCTTAATTTCGTTATCCGCAAAGTTTTGTTCAAGCTGTACACTGAGTACTAACGCATTATCACGCTGATAACTCATATCATTCAGCATATCTTGCTGTTGATTTACTTTGGATTTAAATTGACTTTCTCTTGCTTGGTTTTGCTTAGTTTGCGTTATTTGGCCCTGCTCTAGTTGATTTAGTAAATCATCAAGGGTGAGCGCATCTTGTGCATGACTAACAGCACTTAAACAACTTAATGAAGCAAATGTCATTGAAAGCACAGAAACAGTTAACGCTTTTTTACCTGCTTTATTTAGCTTAGATACCGAGTTTTTTAACGTTTTAGCTACTGTGTTTCGTATTTTATTAGGATAATTAGTCATCATTATTACTCTGCTTGTGTCGAGGTTTCATTAATAGACACCGGTACCATAATTAAATCTGGTGCTAACTGTTTACGGGCTATACGTAAGGCTTTATTAATACCTAAACGATAATCTTGTGAGAGTGCTTGCCATTGACCCTCTCCCCCTTTTGAAGATTGTTTCCATTCACCTAAACGGCTACCGTCACGCGTTTGATAAACCAAACTCACGCGCCCGATGCGTAAAAAATCAACATCCATTTTTTTACCATCAATAGGTAATATTCCGCTGTAGGCTTCAATGGTACGACCGTAATCAACTTCAATTTGGTACGCTTCTAATACCCGGCGAAACTTTTCAGAAACGGCAATATCAGCACGATTCATCATGGTTTTTAAATCTTCAACACGCTTGGTTCTTTCGCTTGGTAAAAAAGGAACATCAAGGGTAACAAAGGTATCTAAGGTGCTAATCATACGTGCCATTAATGGCGATATTTGACGCTCAATAATACTCACTTCTTCCATCGACCTTGCTAACTGGGCTAGTTCGGTCATTTGGCTATCAAGTTGTGCTTGCATTTGTTGGTTATAAACACTGAGGCCATCAACTTCTTTTGTGACCACATGAAATTGCTGTAACTTAGTTTGTGCTTGGTTAGTTAAAGTGTTTACTTTTTGTTGTGATTTAGCGGCAGAATGATTGATTTGCTGACCAGCATTAACCACCTTATTTAACGAGGTACTGCTTGAAGGATCAGTAGCACTCGCTGCAGTAGCGAAGATTAAACTACTCGTGGTAAGGCTAATTAATAGGCTTGCTTTGGTGAGTTTAGACAACATCATCGGTTTACCCTTTCTCTTTTTAGCTCTTATTGATAAGAGCGTCATAAATTATAAATACCAACAGTAATCTGCATAGTTAGAACAGAGGTTAAATTATTGGTATTCAAGAATATGACAAAGTGTACCGAGGAAATATGACAGTTAAACTGAAAAATCATGACGCTTATGTTGCATTAAGGTTTCAGTTTAATGACAACCAAAAACAGCAGAAATAGTGAGTCGTTTGAATATTCAAATAAAGTAAGAGTCTCGCTCAATACTTTCTGGGCTGTAGCGGAATAGGATAAATTTAATGACTATTTTTAGTTAAAATCAGTAAGGAAATCACAACAAACATCACACATCGTAATAAAATAAAAAAAAGTCAACTAAATGATGCGCGAAGCGGAAGTTAATAACTCTTTAATACTAACGTCCGCTTCAAGGCTCTAAGCCGACATTCATTTTATATTTTACCGTTAATTACGATCCTTGAGCAGTTATTTGCTCTAATTCGTTTCTGTATATTTTCAACATGTGGTATTTTTGATAAGTTTTGGGAGGCAATCATCAAGAGAGAACTTTTGAAATTTTGCTCCTAAGAAGCTCCCTAAATGCAATCACTGCGGGGCTGACCTGCTCTCTGTTTGGACAAATCAAATGCAGTTCAACAGAAGACGAATCATAACCCGATAAGAGCTGTACAAGCTGTCCGCTATTTAAATCTGAATAAACATCAATCAGGGAGCGGTAGACAATACCTTTACCACTAACAGCCCAACGTCTCACTATATCTGTGTCATTACTTATTCTATTGCTATTAACTTTGATTTTGTATGTACCTAAACTATCAGTGTACTCCCAATGATCAAATAAACGACCAGCTCTACGGTGTAATAAACAATTATGATTACGCAGATCTTCTGGGGTTTCTGGATTTCCATACTTCGATATATAAGCAGGAGATGCGCAAGTGATTCTACTCATAGTTGCAATCTGAAATGAAACCATGGATGAGTCCTCTGGCTTCCCAAAACGAAGGGCCATGTCAACTTGATCTAAGTAAAAGTCTGAAACTGAATCACCTACAGTCAAGTCAATCGACAATAAAGGATGCTCTTCAAGCAACTCTTCTATCCAAGGTAAAAGGGTATTACGACCTAAGTCAGACGAAACGGATAACCTCAGCTTCCCACTCACCTTACCTTGTGTCTGATGTGCCGATATACGCCCTTGCTCTAAACTAGCTAACGCATTGCGGCAATGAAACAGAAATTGCTCTCCTTGTGGCGTAATCCTCAATTGTCTTGTCGTTCTAATAAGTAACTGTACATCTAACTGTTTTTCTAATCTTTTGAGAGCTGAACTGACTGCCGCAGGCGTTAGATTAACTTGGTTTGCGGTTTCCGTTATGCTGCCTGTTTCGACAATTCGTATGAATAGATTTAGATCTGAAGTATTCATTATTAACTTATATTTGAAAGTGTTCGTACTATTAGTGTGTTTTAGTTTAGTAAAAGTTATGGATAATGTCACTATCATAAATGGTTCTTCACTTTATAGTTATTCGCACTCTGAGAGGTAAAAATGGCTCAACCATTACACAACGATGATTTACTTAATAGCCCATTGAAACTCCCATGTGGAGCAATCATAAAAAACCGTCTCATAAAGTCAGCAATGTCGGACTCACTTGCTGACGGGGAAGGCAACCCAACGGGAACTCAAATTCGACTTTACGAGCGATGGTCACAGGGTGGTATTGGATTATCAATAGTTGGCGAAGTGCAAGTGGATGCCAAATATCCTGAAAATCCTGGAAATCTAGTATTAGACAAGAATTCGAACAAAAAAGCTTTGCAGGCATTAACCTCTCGAGCCGCAATTAATGATGCTCATATATGGCCTCAATTAGGTCATGCTGGAGCGCTTGCATACCAACCACTTAGCCAACTTAAAGGTCCATCACATCTTAAGATAGGTGAATTTGAATGTTCAGGTATGACAGAAAAAGAAGTATCTCGTTTACCAGACATGTATGCCAAAGCTGCGATAATCGCACAAGATACCGGATTTACAGGTGTTCAAATTCATGCTGGTCATGGCTTTCTGCTCAGTCAGTTTCTCTCTCCCCTATTTAATCGTCGAAAAGATCGGTATGGAGGTTGTATAGAGGATCGCAGCCAAATTATTGTAGAAATAATTGAAAAAATTCGATTAACGGTTGGACGTACTTTTCCTATTGGCATCAAGATGAACTCTTCTGATCAATTAGAAGGTGGTCTATCTCAGGAAGATGCTTTAGAGGTAGTGCGCATTCTTGATAAGACTTCAATCGACTTGATTGAGTTAAGTGGTGGCTCTTATTTTCCGGGAGCTAAATCAAGCTCTGATTCCGCTTCAGGTGGACCATACTTTGTTGATTTTGCGATAAAAGCTAGAAGTGTGACCAATATACCTTTGGTAGTTACAGGTGGCTTTAAAACACGCGAGCAGGCAACAAATGTTCTCTCTTCAGATACCGTGGACTTTGTTGGCTTAGGACGTGCTTTGATACTTAAACCTGATCTACCAAAAGAGTGGATAAGCGGTATAGGATTCATTCCTCATTTTCCAAAATTCGAGTCACCACCTCATGGAGGGATAACGGCATGGTACACAATGATTTTAACAGTGATAGGTAATGACAAAGAAATAGACGTTAACTTGGCTCTATTACCAGCAATTCAGGCATATGAAAATCGCGATAAAGCTCGTATCACCAAATGGCTAGCTAAGTACCAGTAGAGTTAGCCGAGTAGCTATGCAATTATGATAAAATAGACACCAATAACCTACGCCTTGTTTGGTTTTTAAACGCATATTCAGCTGTGTTATCGCTTAATATGGCATTGAAACAATGATTGATTCGCCATTAAATTAGCGTATTCTAAATAGTTCTATATTTATTCATTTGGAAAGGTCATCTTGAAAAAAATTGCGCAAGGTTTTTTGTTGTTATACGTGCTTTTTAGCTTATCTGGTTGTATTGCCGCTACGGTTTTATCTGCCGCGGTAGATGTCACTACAACAGTTGTTGGTGGGACTATCGACGTTGTCGATACTGTGACTCCAGATATTATTGATGACGATGATGAACAAGCAGACGACAATGATAACGACAACGGAAAAAATTAAACGGCTTGGTTTGATAAACAAATCAGTCGAATAAGGTTAGCATTCCTCATCGCGTGACGCCTTTTTCATTATTTATCAAGATCCACAGTTGCCTACAGTTAGCCATAATAATTAGCTTTGATTTATTACTGTTTAAATAAGCGTTTGCAGTGCTTGCTCTCTATTGGTGAATTGATATTTTTTATCTAATAAGGTTGCTAAAGATAACTTATCTAATGACTGATTAATTTTCTCATTACCCGTGATAACCAACACAGTTTTCTCTTTTGATTTAGTCCGGTCGATAAGATCGGTGATCATAATTGCGGTGGTTGTTCCTATCAATTTGGCGTTCGATAAATCTATCACTAAAGTAGTGAACGCTAGGTTCTCAGTGAAGCGACGTGATAACTCCCTAGAAACAGCAAAACTAACTGGACCGTCTATTTCGAGTAAAAGCGTATTTGCTAGGGACTTACTCAGGTTGTTTTGAATATCATCCGTTAACGCTATATTTGTCTCGTTTGATGATATTTCACTAAGTAATTCATCCCCTCGTTTAAAGGTAATATTATCAAGTTGAATATGAGTTAACCGATCTAATGTCACTAAGTTTGCGATGAACATACCGACTAATACGGCAGTGATTAAATCAACAAAAACGGTAAGCAGCAACACCAATAACATTAGAGTTGCCGAAAATAATCCAACTTTTTTTATCTGAAAAATAAAACGCCAATCAATAATATCAAGACCCACTTTAATGAGCATACCTGCCAAAACGGTATGAGGAATATACTGTGCATAATCTCCTGCCCAAAGAATAACAATGAGTAAGGTAATAGAATGTATGATGCCTGACAGGGCTGTTTTACCGCCAGCACGAATATTAATGGCAGTACGCATGGTCGCCCCTGCGCCCGGCAATGCACCAAAAAAACCCGCAATAGTATTAGCAATTCCTTGGCCGATCAGCTCTTTATCACTATCGTGGTGAGTTTCGGTCAGCGTATCAGCAACCATTGAAGTAAGTAATGAGTCGATAGCGCCTAATACCGCTAATAAAAAGGCAAAATAGCTAACCTGAGACAGTGACTCTAGCGATAGGCTAGGCATTGATAAACTCGGAAATCCTGTCGGAATTTCCCCGATAACAGAGATGCCTTGTTGGCTAAAAAAGGTAGCACTAATAACCGTTAAGGTGATTAAGGCAAACAATGGTGCAGGAATTATTTTGGTCCATTTTTCAGGCCAATAGATCATAAGCAACAAGGTGATCACACCCAGTACCGTCGCTAAAGTATTTTGCTGACTGAGTGCGTTCGGAATATTCATTAAGGCTGCTAACGCATTACTGTCCCCTGCGCTACCTAACAGTGGCGATATTTGCAGCAGAATAATAATGATGCCAATGCCTGTCATAAAGCCAGAAATAACAGGATAGGGAACCATAACAAAATACTTACCTAGTTTGAGTAAACCAAATAATATTTGGAATAAGCCGGCTAAAATGACACAGGTAAAAGCGAGCACCAAGCCAGTGTCAGGATGACTGCCGATTAATTGAGTGAACACTAAAGCCATTACTACACTCATAGGTCCGGTTGGACCGGATATTTGTGTGGCAGTTCCACCAAAGAGCGCCGCAAAAAAACCAACAAAAATCGCGCCGTAAACACCGGCTATAGCCCCTGCTCCTGATGATACGCCAAAGGCTAATGCTAAGGGTAATGCTATTACTGCAGCGGTTAAACCGCCGAAGATATCACCTTTAAGATGCTGACTAGATATTTTGTTTAGTAAAATAATGACTATCTTTTGTGGATAAGAGAGGGCCCCAGTATACGCGCGACTCAAAAAAAACTGTTATTAGACCTTGGTAGGCAAACTAATATGAACCGTAACACCAGCTGGGTTTTGATGATTATAAGCGCTGATATTTCCCTGATGAAACTGGCAAATTAAGCGAGAAATATATAACCCTAAACCAAGGTGTGGCACAACTTGCTTATTTTGTGCGTTTTGGTTTTTATCACGCAATGACACCATGGAATCAAATAAACTTTCGCTCAGTTGCTCTGGTAATAAAATGCCATTATTACTAATAAGCAGTTCAGCATTGTGCTTATTACTGCTCTTTTTCAACTCAATAGTGATGATATTATCTTGGCTAAATTCAACCCCATTACTGACTACTTTATCTAACAATTGCACTATATGTTCAGGAGAGCCATGCAAAAGAAATGTACTTGCATTGAGAGCTTTAACGTCAATATTCAAGATGAACTGCATTGTTGGGTATATTTGCTGATAGCCAGAAATACAGCCTTTAACAACTTGCTGTAAATCAAAATCAATTTTTTCAGTGCTAGATAACATTTGTTCAAGGCGAGTTGCTTCACTCATATTGGTAAGAATTAAGTTCAACGTTTTGATGCCGGTTTGTGCTCTTTCGATATATGGATTATTGGTTTTACCTGTTTGAGCTTGCTGCGTTTCTAGTAAACTTAGGTTGTCTAATGAGGTTTTAACCACGGCGATTGGCGTTCTTAATTCATGAGATAATCGAGAAGACATATTTTCTAAATAGTGGTTGTACTCACTTAAGCGGTTAACTGCGGTGGTAAAACTGCGAGATAAATCACCTATTTCATCATTACTGTTAGATGCCTGCATTTGGCCAATAATTCGACCTTGCTTATCAATAGCTAGTTCGGCTTGACTAGATAACTGTCGTATTCGCGATGAAATACGTGAAGCAAATAAAATAAAGGTCAACGCGCCTAAACTCATAATCGCTAAAATGACGGTAAATAGTTTTTCTAACGCGCGATTTCGTAAACTACGTATGCCGTTTGTTGTCTCTTCAACAATGACAGCACCTTTTACTTGGTTATTAATAAAAATAGGATAAGCAGCAGAAAGCACTAGGGCTTTTTTATCGGTCGTTAAACGCCATTGAGAGGTTGCCTTACCACTTAAGGCATTAACAATATGTGAGCCTTGTAAATGCTGTGCATCATAGAGTTGATCGATAAAGTCTGTCGACGGTTTAGTTAGAATTTTATAATACAGAGGCAATAAAAGTTGTTGCTTAAACTGATACCAGAGACTATTTTTTTCACCTTCTTTGGGCTGCTTTTCTTTCGCATGCCAAACGCCACTGGCTGAATTTAGTGAGCCTGCGCTAGCGAGCACTCGGTGGTGTTGATCAACAACCCAAATGCTAGAATTGGTATAACGCATGCCCTTAACAATACGCTCAATCTCTGGCGAAGGGACAACAATAGTACCCAAGCTTTCTTCTTTACTGGGATCTGCTGAACCAATCGCAGAGACGGCTTCACTATTGGTTTTATCTACGTCATAAAAAGCAAAAGCAATGTTATCGCCTAAGTTGTCTAAAGGTACTCTTAACTCGATATTATAACCTTGTGACGTTGGTAACCAGTGTCCTTGAATCTGTGGCGCCGGCGCAGGGATAGCAGTTTCATCATCAGTAAGTGCAAAGGCAGATATCCAACCTGCTTTTTTATTACTGATAATAAAGCGATTTAACTTATTGTTGGTATCACTAAAAGACAGGGCTAAATGATCGTTATTGGTAATACTTCGGGTATTTTCACCACGAAAGATCAAGCGGTTATCAACCACCTGAAAAAACAAATACAAGTAATTATTATACTTACCGACACTCGCTTTAAAATTTAGGCTTAATGGCTCGTTGGCAAATAACTGCTGTTGCTGGTTATAAAAATGAGTGCGTTGATTGAAGTCAGGCCAATCATTAGGTAAACCGTCTAAATTCACGGCTTCTGTTAATTTATAGCCATAAAGATCTTTACCTTGTTCAACATTAGGTAAAAAACTCGCTTGGTTATTAAATAGGTTTTCACGCTCATGCAAAGCAGTCGCTAACGCCCGCGCTGTACCCACTAATGTTTGCTCTTGTCCAAAGCGCAAATATTTTTCCATTTCCCAGACATATTGATAACCAAACCAAGGAATGACAAACAGAAAACTTGAAAGCAATAACAGTTTTGATCTAAGTCCAAAGCGCAATTTCAAGCGTTTACCGTTAGCCATGTTAGCCTTCTTCATCAGCAATACTATTAGTACTTAACCAGCGATAACCCATGCCATAAACGGTTTCTATGCAGTCAAAATTGTTGTCGTGTAACATAAATTTTTTGCGAATTCGCTTGATATGAGAAGTGATGGTACTGTCATCCACATATATTTTTGAATCAGTCATCAACTGGGTACGGTTTTTAACATGACCAGGATTTTTGGCTAAGGCATGAACTAACCAAAATTCAGTAATAGTTAAATCAATAGAGCTATTTTGCCAGGTAATACTCATACGCTGGCTATCCACCGTAAGCGCCCCAGAACGAGTAATATGGTCATCGTTAATGGGTTTTTTTAGTGCTTCTTGGCGACGAAACAATGCTGATATTCGCGCCGTTAGGTGAGGTAAACTAATATCTTTGGTAAGGTAATCATCGGCACCGATTCGTAAACCAGATACCGTATCAAAATCATTATCACGTGCCGTTAAAAATATAATAGGTAAGGTAGCCGACTTAGCCCTAAGTTGCTGACACAAAACAAAACCACCATCATATTCATCATTCAGACCTATGTCTAAAATGACTAGGTTGGGTAAACGCAAATTAAAAGCTTGGGTAGCGCTAGATCTATCTGCATAGGTTTGCACTTGATAGCCTTGGCTACGTAATACATCAGCATAGTTTTCTCTAATAGCAGCTTCATCTTCTACAATGGCAATTCTTTTACTCATTTATGGTCACTTTTGATTGTTTAGATTAACTTGAAGCTAATAGCTGTTGCCTGTTCATTTCTCGACTATATCTAACTTTACTCGTTAACGCGCTTAATTTTTGAAATTGCCATATTGTTGCCACAATTGCTCACTGCTTTGCCTTTATTCGGGCAGAGCAATGCCCATTTTTTGCGGTTTAATAACTCCTGTCAACAACACAGGCTTATCAACATAACTTAACAGCATAAATTAACAATACTGTTTAACAACACTGTTAACAAAAAATATGGCATAAAAGGATAACTCATGAAAAACACGATTCAATTACCACAAACTCAACTAAACAAAATTACTGGAAAAAAATTATTCATCACCACGGCACTTATTGCTGCTTTAGCAACGAGTTCAGTGAATGCGACAGAAAACACCTTACCGCCAGAAAAAATTCATCAAGAAGCAACCAATGAAGAAAATATTGGTTTTGGTACCGGTGCTGTTATTGGTGCTATTGTGGCTGGTCCCTTAGGCGCTATCGTGGCAGGAATAGGTGGAGTATTTGTTGCTAAGTACATTAATGTTAATGATCAAAATGACGAACTAAGTACTGCGTTAGTCAATGAACAACGCAAGCAACGCTCTAATGAGCAAATACAAAGTCAATACCAAGCTAAGTTACAGCGTTTAGAAGCTTCGTATCAACAACAATTAGTCGCCTTAGAAACACAACAACATGATTCGGGCCAATTGCAAGCAGACAACCTGTTAATGAGCCTACAATTCTCTACTGGCTCAAGTGACATAGCGCCACACTATCAAGAGCAAGTCGCCGCTCTCGCACAAATATTAAATAGCTCACCCGAGATGAAAATTGACTTGTCTGGTTATACCGATTCAATCGGTGAACAATCACTTAATCAAACGTTATCACAAGCCAGAGTTGAATCAGTAAGAACCTTGTTGATGGCACAAGGCGTGGAAGAACAACAAATAGCGACCTTTGCTTTTGGTGAAGAGTCACCTGTGGTCGCCAATAATGAAAGTGAAGTTAGCTTTTATGACCGTCGTGTTGTGCTGAAATTACATACTCCACCATCAAAAGAAGAGTCTCAAACGATAAACAACCAAATGGCGAATAATCATTAATTCTCCGGTTCATTAACTCCCAGTCAGTCATTTTATTTGATAAAAAAAGGAGGTGTTTATGGCCATTTAATTAGTATAAGAAATCTATATCAGTAATAAAGTAATGAAAAAAGTCGCCCAGTAAGGCGACTTTTTTATTGATATCATGGACAAATTAAAACGCGATTGTTTTCGACCGAGCTATTTAACCTGAGCTCGGCTTAATAAATTATTCTCTAGCAACTACTTTTACTGACTTCTGCGTTAAATTCACTTGCAATAGACTCGCTATTGACGCGTCAATTTGCCTTGAATTAAGCAAAACTATCTAGCCAGAGATACATTGAAATATTTAATTTATATATTTCAGGTAGTTAAAAACTTATTAAACCGAGTTCAGGTTATTTAATGAGAGTCAGCCGCCTGAAAATCTTCGGTTTCAAAATACAAAGGTTTTATCGTGCCACAGTTTATAAACTTATATTGAAGTTCAGTTTCTTTTGGTACTGCTGATGAGGTATTAAAACGGCTTAAACACCCTGCTTCTAAATCGACACCCAATATATGATCAAAGCTAGGTGCTTGCTGAATTCTGTGAATATAAAATTTATAATTTTTTCTTAATGAAACAATATCGTATTCTTGTTTTGTGCTTGAAGGTTTAATGTCGTCAAACGTACGAACATACAACTGCTTATCAAAAGACAATGAAATATTGCTATACACTAACATGCCATCACGCTCAAAATGCCCCGCATATAAGTCAGCCTCTATAACCATTTTCTCGCCACGCATTAAGCGTTGTAAATTAAACGGTTTGGGTTTAATAGTAATAAGTTGGCTATCTCTAACCGTTTGTAATACCGCCAAATCATTATTATCTAATTTATAGAGTAGTTGTACATTATGAGGCTTGTTATAAAGCGGCATATGAGACGCATAAATGCTAGAACCGTGAGTCACCAAAACCATACCGTGTACGCCCATATATCCTGGGTCTAATGGCGGTAACTTCTTGACCTCATCCTCAGCAAAACTCACTTGACTTAATAAAAACACAAGACCAAATAACACTTTTTTCATAAATTAATTCTCACTACACATAGGTTGGCGCGATTTCTACAACCAAGATTTCAAATCCAATTGCACATTATAATTTGTTTTTAAAAGCAAAAGTATCCTATTGAGGCAAGATTTTACACTTAATGGTCTTTTATACCCCTTGGAGCTTACCTTTTTGAGTCATCAAGTACTTTTAGGCATCGCCAAAAAAAGCTAACGCTAACGTTATATTTCACTAGATCACGTTAAATTAATCACTGCGCTTATCAAAAGAGAATTGTGCCGCAAGCTCTGTTTTTCCTGAAAGGTTTCTAGGTGTGGTATAAAATTCAACATTAAGCGCATCGTCTTGGTTATTTAGCTCTATATGAGCAAAACCCCAAACAAAACTTTGCGACCAATGCAGCTTATATTGTGGATAACGTTTGGCTTGTTGCTCTGCAAATGGGCTATGTTTACCACGCATTTTTGCTGCGGCGCCACTGATAATGAGAGGTAATGGTGGGCGCGTATTATCTGCAATGTAATTAGAGCAATCATCGGTAATAAGCTCTAAATCATGCTCATGTCCGGCGATATATGCATCCGCATATTGGCACAAAGAAGGTAATAATAAATCCCTTAGTACATGGCCTTCGCTGTATTTACTACCACCAATTGACCACAAAATATGGTGCCCATAAACAACCTTCCATTTAGCGGTAGAGTTTTTTAATCCCTTTGCTAACCAGGCAAGTTGCTGTTCGTCTTCACCTTTTATCGGTAACTCATGCAGATCTGCTTGTTCTAATTCGGCGCTGCCATCCTTAAGTGCTTTCGTTAACTCCCCTTCACTGCCATCGCTATTAAGGGGTACTTCATGGAACGTTTGCCCCGAAAGTAACATATTGGTATCAAGGACAAAAAACTCAACATCATTGCCTTTACTCCCTAAGGTGTATTTATAATAACCTTGCTCATCTAAGGTGAAGTTTTTTTGTTCTGCCATCCATTGAGTTTGCAAAGCAACACCTTGGCGAGAGCTTTTCCAGTCATGATTTCCTAACGCTGAATACACCATTAAATCAGGGTGTTCGGTGAATAAGGGCATTAACGGCGAAAGTATTAAATCATTCATGCGCTTTTGATCATCTTTGCCATCATCTGCACCAGCGCCATCAGGATAGATATTATCGCCTAATTGAATAGCAAACTGGCAAGGTTTATTAATACAAACCTCGGTCATTGCCAGTCCTACCGCTTCAGCCCCACCTTGCTCTGTGGCAGTATTGGTATTGGGATAAACATAAATGGGCGCATGATCAAATTCAGACTCAGGTCTATATTCGGCTACCCAGTCTTCTTTTTCATGAATGATAAAGTCTGCTTTGTTTCTGGGATTTTCTATATGCTTTTTCTTGGGGTAATCCACATGATAACCACCATCTCCGAAGGCAAGAAAATTGATGTTATTGGTAGCTGTTTTATCGGTAATATTCTTATCAACGCTATCAATTGATTGCGTATTACTGCAGCTAGCTATAATACCTAAACTCAGTAATGATAAAGATAACATCACTAGTGATAATTTCTTCGGCTTGATTGCTTTTAACAGCACGTCTTTTTGTCTAACTGTCGGGGTTACATCTTGGTTTTTCATAATAAACTCAATTATGGTAACAATTTATAGGTAATCAAAGTCAGCGTTTTTCAACTACTGACTTTGATTCATGCTAGGTGACTTAACAGGAGTGACAGTTAAAAAGATGTGATGGTAATGCCTAATTCATAGCTACGACCATACTCTTCAAACTGATAGTTATATTGCGTGTCACCGTGATAGAGGTAATACGGCTCATCATTAATATTTATTGCGTTAAAATAAATTTGCGTGGTGTTATTCAGATAATACTTCGCACTAAAATCAAGTTGCATATGTGCGTCTTGATAAACATCAGCATCATTATCGGTAAACTTGAAGTTCTCACTTTTATAGGTTGAGCTTAATCGTAAGCTGATATCATTATTTTCAAAGCCAAACATTAAATTACCCACGGTATCTGCTTGATTTGGCAATTTTTCATCCGCATCAACAAAGGTACCATTGGCACCTAACAATACCCCCGAGTCGAACGTTTTAGTCCACGCCAGTTCAAGACCTGTTAGTGCAGCATTACCACCATTTTTCGGCTGAATAACTTCTTCAAAACCATCCCACTGTCCATTATCCTGCACCTCTTCTTTAAGGATATAATTATCAATGTCTTTATAAAAAAGACCTGCTGATAAGACACCAATATGTCCAGGATAATACTCAAGACTTAAATCAAGGTTGTTAGCTTCATACGGTTCAAGATCAGGATTCCCCACAACAGCTTTTCGCTCGGTTATGATTTGACCATTATCTTCTGACACTTCCGTTTCTATCAATTGGTTTGCCGCAGTATCACTGAAGGTTGGTCTGGCGATAGTTTGTGTATAAGCAAAACGACTGATTAACTTGTCGCTAATGTTATAACGCACATTTAGACTTGGGAAAAAATCATCATAGTCTTTAGCGCCCTGCCAAGGGCTGATATTGACGGTTTCACTGCCATCACTTTCATCAACAATTAAGTCGACTTTACTGCCTTTGGTACTAAAGCTGGTATCTTCATAACGAACACCCGCAACAATGTACCAATCATTAATGTCAAAACTGACCATGGCATATAAGGCTAATACATCTTCATTACTGGTATAGGAGCTACCTTGACTTTCAATATCAGATTTAAGGCTGTTTAACTCAAAATCATTAATATTTGTAAGAACATAATCACTCAGCTGATGTTGAGAAAGACCAGGGCCAAAATCCCCTAAATTGTAATCAACAGGTCCTGTATTGAATGCTTGTGCGCTGGTATCAACGCCTGCAGCATCGGTAAAACCACCATCATAAATTGCTGCATCAACACGGTTAAACTTTTCACGGGTACGGTATTTTCCACCAAACTTAATTTGACCATTGTTGTTTTGCCAAACAAAGTCTTTGCTGAAATCTAATGCTAAGGTGACTTCTTCATCTTGTGTTAAGTTATTTTCATAAACCACTTCATCTAAGGCAAAGTTATTCAAATCTTGAGATGCAGCATCAAACGTTAGCTGTGGAATAGGACCAGAACTCAAATAGCCAAAAGTTAAATCTTTAGCCACAAAAGTACTATCGATACGATCCGGTTCAGCTTCACTGGCTTTAGAGTAACCCGCACTGTATTCAACAAGCCAATCGCCTATCTGGTTTTCCCCTCCAGTGATGATGGAGAATATTTTTTGTGCTTCATAACGATCCTTGGTATCACGCTCCATTTTGGCATCAGAAAACTGGGCACTATTCTGGGTGTTTGAGGTTAAATCAATTTGGCCTTTATCGTATTTAAATTGATTTCTTAAACGATATTCATCATCTGAAAACTTACTGTACAGGGTGCGTAAATAGTACTTATCTGTTGCTGAGGTATATAAGTCAAAATTTAAAGCCGCGCCCAAACGTTCACGTTCAATACTATATGCACGTTGCTCTATTTCTTCTGCCCCAAACGCTTCAACATCTTCGCCTGTTGCAGCGTCTTCATAATCAAATACGCTCCAACCGCCATCTGTTTCGACATTATGAGAGCCAAACTCTCGCTTAAACCATGAAACAGCGCCGGCAACGCCAAGCTGACTTCCGCCCGCTAAGGTATAAATATCGGTATAACTTCCCGAAAGTTTAGGGCTAGTTTCTGAGACCAATTCATTATGTGATGCTTGTGCAGTAAAAGAGTAACTTCTGTCGTTACGATCAAAAGCTGATAAACTTTTTACTTCGATAGAACCGCCAATGGCACTGGCATCCATGTCTGGCGTAACTGTTTTACTCACTTCTAATGATGAAATAAGTTCACTCGGGATAACATCTAAGGCGACACTGCGAACGCCCGCCTCGGGTGAAGGAACATTTAGACCATTGATAGTGACATTATTCAGGTTTGGATCTATACCGCGAATACCAACAAAACGCCCCTCGCCTTGGTCACGTTCAATAAATATTCCCGGCATACGCTGTAAAGCCTCAGCAGCATTTTGGTCCGGCAATTGGCCTATACCATCACTACTGATAACTGAAACTAATTTGTTAGCATTTTTTTGTCGGTTAATAGCACTCGCTTGCCCTGCTCTTTGCCCATAGACGATAATATTATCTAACTCTTTTTGGTCCGAGTTAGCCGCACCAATAACAAAGTTTTTCGATAAAACCTCACCATCAACAACCGAGATTTTTTGCTCTAAATCATCACTACCAATATATTTAATGATTAAGGTATATTCGCCTTCAGGCAATTTAGCAAAACGAAAGGATCCATCACGTTCACTAATTACCGTTAAATCCAACTCTTTTATCTGCACTTGGGCGCCTTGAAAGTAAACCTTGTTACTTGCGTCGGTTACTCGCCCTTCAATAACACTGTCTGCCCAACTTAAAGGTGCTGTTAATAACGCTAAACTGCCCGCTAAGGCGATAGTTAGTTTATTAAGGCGAAAATTATTACCGTTAAAATTCGTTAAAGAAAGTTTCATGTGATCTAGTGCTCTCATATTGTTTTAATTTTATTGCCTCAACATAGCGAACTAGCAAGGCAAAGTACTCAGGTACAAATTGATATTGACGCTAAAGTAAGTAAAAAATATGACAACACGATGACAGTAAAACGGTGACTGAACCGTTGAGGTTAAAAATTGTTAATCTCCGCTTTATTTAGCGATAAAAAACAGGAGGACGAGCTAATTAGACCCCTTAATTTTACTAAAAACTAACGGTTCCCCTACCCGCCTATTAACCAATACGGTAAATAGCATACCTATCGATTGCTAATAAATGAGCAATCATCATGTTTAGGTAAAAAAACTGTCATCTGTGTGAGCTAATATCACTTTCATAAACACCTTCACCTTAATAACAGGGCTGACCATGAACACCTCTTTTATAAAATATCATTCCCACCTTTTAACCATATTATTCTTTACCCTAGGTGCAGTTATAACCTGTACATTCAATTTGGGGGATTTAAAACCAAGCAGTGAATTTGACTACCTTGACGCCTTAGGTGAAGGTGGCATGACTTTAATGACCTTGGTATGGATAGGCTTTATTTTAATCAGTAGACCTGCGGGAAAAGTCACTAACTGGCTTTTTTCTGGATTGATACTGATGAATATCTCGATGTTATTAGACTTTATTGACGAGTTTGTTATTTATCCCCAAAACAGTGCTTGGTTGACTGCCATCGAATCATTACCTGCCCCAGTAGGCATGGTGATAATGAGCATAGCCTTGTATCACTGGTATCAAGAACAAATGACGATTAATGCACAATTAAGACGTACAGAACGTTTTTATCGGGACCACAGTCTTACTGACTTTATCACGGGTTTATACAGTGCTAAATATATGAAAAAGCAAATAAAACATCAGCTTCTTTATAGTAAAAAAACTAAACAACCTTTTACTATGATGATGATAGACATTCGCCAGTTCGACCAATTCAATCGACAGTATGGTCATCAACAAGGGGATATTTTATTACGAGAAATTGGGCAAGTGATCACCATGAATATTAGAGATCAAGATTTAGCCTGCAGATATGCCAGTGATCGTTTTGTTGTTTTATTGCCCAATACCACCACAACATTCGCGGAAACGTTTGCTTGGCATATTGAAAATAGTCTAGCCAACTTAGCGTTCAAAGTGGGGAGTGATCAACAAGCAAATTACCAGAAAATCACGCTGTGCAGCAAAGAGTTTGATGGTAGTCAAAGTGATTACCAAGTGCTTGAGCTGATGAGTCAACAAATGGACAGCACCAAGAAACAAAACAACAAACATCATAATAAACAGGTTGCCTAATGAAAGGCTATGAACGCTACGACGAAGTACTCGATGCTCAGCAAGTTCTACTGAGCTTGATAGACTTAGCAACGCAAAGAGGCGCCCACCCTGATAAATTACTCAAAGGTACCAAGCTATTTCACAATGATTTAAGCAAAAAGAATTTAGCAAAAAATAGCTTAACCTGCTCGGCAAATACGTTGCTAACAGTAATAGAAAACTGCTCAAAGTTAGTTCAGGGTAATGAAATTAGCTTTCTACTTGGCAGACGATATTTTCCTTCACATCTGGGGTTATTAGGCCAAGCACTAATGAACTGTCGGCACCTAGGCGATATGTTACGATTATGCCAATGTTTTCAGCTTGCTTGCTTTCCGTTAATGAACTTACAGCTAAAACACTTCAACAATAATAGTTACCTTATTTTTCAAAGTGCAGTTGGCAAATTATCAAAAAATCAACAGACCTTTATAACTGAGTTTATGTTGAGTGCTTTACTGGGTGCCATCAAATATCGCTGTGGAGAATTACCTAAGTTAGACATTCACCTTGATTATCCTGAGGTACAACATATCGAGCAATATCATGTACATCTCAACATGAAAGCAAATATAAACATACAGTTTGACCAGAAGATCTGCATGGTTACTATAGCGTCAAAACAACTGTATTTGCCCTTTAACGACAGCGCAAATAGCTTAAAAGCAGTAGCGCTACAGCAAATAAGTCAATTAAACCCAAAACCCTACCCCATTAGTTTTATACAGCAACTCAATAGCTACCTTAGTCAACGTTTATCAAATAAAGGTGACTTATCGCAAGAGTGCTGTGCACAACATTTTGGTTATAGCAGTGCCACGTTAAAACGTAAACTTGCGAATCATCAACTCAATTATCAAGGTCTCATTGATGCCATACGTAGCCAGCAGGCAATTTTTCAGTTGGTTATTTGTCAGCACAGTAATGAAAAGATTGCCGATGCCCTGTACTTCAATGACGTGAGTAACTTTCGTAAAGCCTTCAAACGCTGGACAGGAGTGACGCCAAACTCTATGCGTGAGCAACACTGCTTTAACTAGAAATAACAAGTTTTACAGTTTCAAGCAGCAGTTACTTTGATATAACCTTGGTCTATCGCTTCAAATAAAGGCGATAATTGCTCTGCAGTTGAATGGAACCAATAATCACGATATTGCGGTAATACAATGACTGGCATACGTTGATGATATTCAGCGCATTTGTCATTAGGCGCGGTGGTGAGAGTGACCAATTGTTTGGGCTCAGGAGTCAATGCTTCGTTATTACTTTGGTTTTGCTTCACATACCAAATTCCCGCCATGAGAAAGGGCTCGTCATTAACATGACTAAATAAGTACTTTTGTTTTTTGTCCCCTTCAGTTCGCCACTCATACCAGCCAGCGCAAGGAATTAAACATCGGTGTGTTTTTATCGCGTCTTTAAAAGTAGCTTTAGTAAGTACAGTTTCACTTTGAGCATTAATAAGTAATCGCTTTGACCAACTGGGTTGAATACCCCAAGTAGAATCAAGCTGCTGAAAAGCTGCCTCGTCATTTGAAACACTGTTTGAATGGTCATTTATATCACGGTTAACCAGCGTGGAAACTGTCTGCCCAGGACTAAGGTTATTGTTTGAAGCAGCGCTAAAATCACAGCCAAAAAAGTCACTGATTATCTTACTGTGCTTATTATCAAAGTTCATTCTTCCACACATAAAAACCTCAATGATTAACATTATACTTCAATGAATATTCTTCATCGATTAGATTAATATTTCGTGGCTAGGTACGTCATTGTATCAGCGTATTAAATTGCTAGGAATGTTAATTTATTTGAATAAGAAGAGAGCTAGGAAAAATTGTTAATACCCATAAAAAAACGCAGTACAGCCATTGGGATAGCTATACTGCGTAAATAATGAATACAAAGAAAGTGCTAATTATTGCAGAACCTTCTTATTACTAGGCTTACTTAAAAGTCCCACTTCAAGGCAACTTCAAAGGCAACACCTTTGGTTTCACTGCGCATTAAGGTATCTTCAAACTCAATTTCTTTTTTCTGATTTAAGATGTTTTGCACCTTAAATTTCAATGTTGATGAGTAAGTAGGATAGTAGGTATAGACCATATCAAGTGAATGGAATGGTTGCTCATAAGCATCATCCTTACCGTCAATGCCAGGTATAATAATACGCTCAGCAAACACGTTATAAGCAAGGGTAGCACTGTGATTACCATTCGGCGCATCCCAACCTAAGTTCATATTTACTACCCAAGGTGAGTGACCTGTCATGGCACGTGTTGGATTAGTAATTGAGGTAGAAACGCCGGTTTGTTCAACCACGTTCTGGGTATCAATATTTATTTCTGACTCACTTACCGTAAAGTTACCCGATAAGAAGAAGTCTGTCCCGTTCATACCCGCAAAATCACCTAAGAAGCCAAAGTCTTTTAAAAACTCTACCTCAAGTCCGTACACATAACCGTCTTCTGCATTAGCAATTCTGATTAATGGTGGGCCATCTTGTGCAGGTGATTGTACCGCTTCTATTGGCTGATCCATGTCCTTGTAGAATAAACCTACAGAAAGGTTATCTCCCGCAGGTAAGTACCACTCCCAACGTAAATCATAGTTATCAATAGCGGTACTGGTTACACTTGGCGTTCCACCAATAGGGAAACCAGTAAGGGGATCAATGTAGGTCGCCGGCGCGACTTCTCGGATATCTGGACGAATAGTCGTTTGTGCGTAAGAAGCACGAAACTGCATTTCATCGTCAAGCAAATAAGTGAATGCTAGTGCACCAAAAACATCATCATCTTTAAAGGCAAGTGCTGCTAAATCTTCATTCGTCGGCTTTGCAGGTAACTCAAACTTACCAGTTGCGGGATCTAACGGGGCAACGACTTGGCGAAAATCTTCATAACGCAATCCTAAGTTTACTCGCCACTTTTGCGCGATGAAAAAATCGGTATCAATAAAGTAAGCATCAACCAGTTGAGCAGAGTAGTAATCATCTCCGCTAGCAGTCGTATCACGAATAATTAATTCATTGCCCGATAATGGGTGATTTAGCATAACATCATCATTTAAAATGACGCCCATTTGATGGCCAGTTAGGTCTAGGTTATCAAAAGCAAGTGTGTTGACATCTATGCGTCTTGCCATAGCGTCACGTGTCTTTTCAATAAAGTTCCCGCCTGCTTTTATCTCTAGTTCTACATTGCTAAAGTTAACTGGCAATGAAAAACTAAAACCATAGTTTTCAACATTATCGTCTAAGTTTTGAAAACTATAACGAGAAGAAGTGGTCGCTTTACGTAAAGAGCTCTCATTGATTGGATCAAAAATGCCATCTTCAGGTTGACCATTTGAACCATCGGCAATGATATAGCGTGTTGAGATATTGCCAGGAGCATAGCGATTGGAGCGCGCATCTGAGTAAAACCAATCAGCACCTAAGTTCCAAAGTCCTGAGAAGTTATGTGTACCTCTGATTTGATTCGCGATCATTTCTCGCTCTTCATAAATAACGTCGCTATCACGTACTCGCAAACCGTCACTAATAGTGACATTGTTGGTGTTGCCGAGTTTATCGCGTATTTCATCACGGGTATCGTGCAAAATTAACGAGCTGAAATCAATGCGGTGATCACGTTGAAATTCTAAGCCAACGTTGAACATGCCAGAAAAGCGTACCGTATGTTCAGTAGATTTAATATCATCGGAACCACGTACTAAAGCCCAACTGCTGTCTTCGCCATCAACACCTTCTTGATAGGTGAAATCCTGTCCTTCGTATTCTTCTGATACTTCCCATTTATTGTCATAGGAAACCGCGGTAAGGAAACCTAATCGAAAGTCATCAAAGTCGAATCGATTACCTAATGTGACATCAAAGCCAGTATTCGGGTTAATGCTAGTGGCTTTTGGATCATAATCGCGATTCATCTGCGCAGCAATCTCACGGTTATCTTGCTGTGATAAATCATTTATAGGGCTATGACTTTTCCACAATTTTTGCAATGACGCTGGTGCTGCACGAGTACCATCATCTTTACCATACCAATCGTCGTCTCCGCCATTATAGGATAAACCATCATCAAAGTTATTGGTGTTACCGCCAAGCTTACCTTGCATGGAAAAAACAAAGTCAGAAGGAATTGTTTTCAAACGCACATCGACATTACCGCCAGCAAAATGGGCAGGCATAGCAGCAGAATAGGATTTTTGTACCGACAATGATTCAATGATTGATGAAGGAAATAAATCGAGTGGAATAACCGTTCGCGTTGGATCTGGGCTAGGTACTGCCGCGCCATTTAGTTGCGTACTTGAAAAGCGCTCACCTAAACCACGCACATAAATGTATTTTCCATCCACCAAGGTAATACCGGTAACACGACGTAACGCCGCAGCCGCATCTGAATCACCGGTACGTGCTATTTGCTCAGCGCCGAGGATATCAGCAATAAAGGCCTGATTTTTACGCTCTTCCATGACCGCACTAGCAGTGCCTTTTAAGCGACTTGCTTTGACAATCACCTCTTCCATGGCTTGCCCATCAGCATTTTCTTCTAGTGCAGTTTCTGCATAGGCGGTTGATAAACCACAGCCTGTAGCAAGTGCTAGAGTTAAAATGGATAGTTTGAATTTTGTTTTCATTGGAAACCTCTTGAAACTTCTTTACTGGGAGAAGCAAAAAAACCGCTTCAAACTTGTCATTCCCGAGGTGTCTTAATCGGAAATCTAGTTTTTAATTACCCTTTATTACGGACTAATAAATAACCGGAATAAATGCTGTAGCGATTCTTTTCGCTACAGCATTGGGTATCAACGCTTATTAGTCGTCTAAGCCAACAGTCCAGTTAGCTGTCCAGTCATTATCCGCAGAGACCGCACCGATGTGCTTCGCATTTTCAAAAAATGCATTGCCGGTAAAGTCTTTTGCTTCAGTGGTATCAATCGTGAATATACCGTCAAGTACTGCCGACGTATCAAGTGCGGTCGTATTGTTCACATTCAACGTTGGGTTTTGATTAAGCACCCAGTCTTGTGTATCAAGCAATACTGTTTTGTCTTCCGCTTTGGCACTTTTGAAGTTTTCTTCACAAGCAAATACTGAGTTGGATATTACCGTTTCACCGGCAACTGCTTGGTCTACTGTCACTGAAGTTGTCGCGCCGCCTTCGATTTCAAAACACTCGCCCATGCCCGTAGGACCCGTTACCACAAAGTTATGTAACTGTGCTTTAGTGCCTTCACGAAGGTAAACCCCTTCAGAGTCTTTACCTGGTGCTGTGAAAGCGTTACCTATGATAGTCATGTTGGCAATCGTTGGGTTTGATTGTGGCAGTTTGTTCGGGGTAGAGCCGTCGTTATCACCTTCAATACCACGGTTAGCTTCACCATTGTCGCTAGCGTGTTTAACCAATACATATTGTAAGTTGCCGCGATAACCGTTATCCCAATCAACGCTGTCATCTTTATTTGAGGTAAGCACTACATATTTAGCATTAACAGTTCCGCCAAAGAATTCAATACCATCATCAGCATTTTCATGTACTTGAATGTATTCTACTTTAGTACCTGAGCCTACTGCACCAAAGGTTATACCGTTAAGTTCGTTGTCTGGTTTAACTTCATAACCCGCATGTTTAACGACAACATAGCGTAAAGTACCTGAACTGTCGGTATCATCAGTGCCACCAAATACGGCACCTGTTTCAACACCTTCAACTTGTAAGGCACAATCACTACCATCTGTTGGACATTTATTTGATTGCGCATTACCTAACAGAACAATACCTCCCCATTGTCCAGCCCCTGTAACACCTGAGCTAATATCTTCACTAGATGTAAAGATGATAGGTGAACTAGCGCTGCCATTTGCTTCAATTTTTGAGTCACGACTAACAACTAAGTAATCACCACCAGAGCGACCAAAAATAGTCGTTCCCGCTTCAATTGTTAAGGTTGCACTTTTAGCCGTTGTAGATTCTGTAGAAGTCGTTCTGTCTTGACCGACAAAAACAGGGCCACTTAAGGCATATAGGTTATTAGCCGTTAACGTTAAATCGCTGGTGATATCGCCACTTAGCTGACAGGTAGTTGTTACACCATCGGCAGGTGAAATGGCGCTAGTACCCGTTGGACAACCTTCAACTTCTGCTTGGGCAGTAACAACACCACCACCAAAGCCAAATGCCCAACCTTCTCGCCAATCATCTACATCCGCACCATCTAATGCACCGATGTAATCAACGCTATCAAACCAAGCATTCTGAGTAGTAGCAACATCTTGCCCTGCATTTTCAGCGATTAGCGGTGAACCACTATCTGGTATGCCACTTGCGCCAATAAGCACAGAAGTACTTATGCTATTAGAGTCTTCAGCTTCAAACCAAGTCGCTAAATCAAGTAATATTGATTTATCTTCAGCTTTTGCATCTTTAAAGTTTTCATCGTTATTACAAGCCATCACCACATTTTGCATAACAATTTTATCGCTATTGGCATTATCAACGGTAACCGATGAGGTTTTGCCACCTTCAAACTCTAAACATTCACCCATTTCACTTGGGCCGGTTATTACCGTGTTGAAAATTTTAGCGGCGGTGCCTTCACGTAAATAAATACCTTCAGAGTCTTTGTCACTGGTAGTAAAGTTATTACCAATAATCGTCATGTTAGCGATAGTAGGATTTGATTGCGGTTCTTTAGCCGGGCTTGAACCGTCGTTATCACCTTCTATACCACGGTTTGCTTCGCCAGCATTTTTCGCATGTTCAATATAAACGTGCTGAAGCATTCCTTTAAAACCGTTATCCCAATCAACACTGTCATCTTTGTTAGCCGTTAAGACCAAATGTTTTGCATTAACTGCACCACCAAAGAACTCAACACCATCATCAGCATTGCTGTGTACCTGAATATAATCAACTGTGGTGCCTGATCCAACGCCACCAAAAGTAATACCATTTAATTCATTGTCCGGCTTAATTTCAAAACCAGCGTACTTAATGACAACATATTTTAAAATACCTGAGTTATCTTCCCAGTCTGTGCCGCCAAAAACAGCGCCTTCAGCAACACCTTCAACTTGTAAGGCACAATCACTGCCGTCAGTTGGACATTTATTTGAAGGAGCGTTACCTAAAATAACTAAACCACCCCACTGTCCTGCAGCTGTAGCCTCACCTTTAACATCTTGCAGTGATGTCATGATAATTGGCTTAGCTTTACTGCCTTCTGCCATGATTTGTGCATCACGGTGAACAACAATATAATCGTTACCTGATTGACCAAATAATACCGCGCCTGGTTCGATAGTAAGTACAACATCCGTATCAGGGTTGCGCATTTTACCGCTTTGACCATTAGTGCTGCGTGATTGTGCGGCTGGTGCTACTGCGCCGCCTACCTCAAGTCCACCACTAATTGCATACATAACGGTTTTGCCATCAACACTCGCCACTAAGGTGGTACTTTCATTAATAATGCTGTCGAGCACTTGAACCTGTACGTCAAAACCAAGTGCTGCCGATACTTCAGTACTTAATGCTGTATTTGCTTTACCAGGTAATGATTTACCCGCATCAGGCGTTGGTGCTGGGTTTTCAATAATGGTATCGCCCACTGATTCATCAACACTAGAGTTTAAATTAATGTCACCACCACAAGCAGCTAAACCTAAGGTTAAAGCTGTTGCTATCATACTGTATTTAAATAGTTTTTTAGTTTGCATTTCATTTGCTCCGCAGCAATTAATGAAGAAAGATTACTTTACCTAGCAAATACACAGCTTTATCAAGTTGCACATTATCAGGTAACAATTTTTCACATAAAGTAAATTTGACTACATACTAAGGTTAATAAATGACAGAAATGTTTTAGAAGTGTGACTATTTGATGTCGTTAATATTTCAGAAAAATGACAGTGGTGTGAAACGACAGGCACAAAAAAAGCGCCGAAGCGCTTTTTTTAAGGAGTTTATGAATATGACCTACAAGTGGTAACCGACTTCTTCATGTTCAGCCTGATCTAAACCGTTAGACTCTTGCTCTTCACCAACACGTAAACCATCCGTCATCAAACCGACCAATTTAAGGATAATATAAGTAACGACTGCGGTATAAATCAGTGTAGAGAATATGCCGATAAGCTGAACACCAATTTGTTCCGCCATCGTAGCAATGCCTTCAGCAAAACCAAAACCACTAAATACACCAAGACTGGTCGCTGAGAAAACACCGACTAATAACGTACCTAAAATACCACCAACACCATGTACAGGAAATACATCTAACGAATCATCAATTTTTAATTTTTGTTTAATATAAACCGTTGAATAAAAACAAACAAAGCCTGCACTAATACCAATAATTAACGCGCCACCAGGGCCGACAAAACCAGAGGCAGGCGTAATGGTACCTAAACCTGCGACCATACCGGTAACAGCACCTAAAACACTGGCTTTACCAAATTTTTTCCACTCAATAGCTGCCCAAGTTAATGTACCTGCTGCGGCAGAAATATGTGTAACAAGCATAGCCATAGAAGCATCACCGTTAGCGGCTAGTGCACTACCACCATTAAAGCCAAACCAACCAACCCATAACATACCAGCACCAGTAACAGTCATGGTTAAGTTATGTGGCAACATAGGTGTTTTAGGAAAACCTCGACGTGGACCGATAACAAGAGCGGCAACTAATGCCGCAGTACCCGCCGTAATATGTACAACAATACCACCGGCAAAATCATAAATGCCCATTTGTGCTAACCAACCGCCGCCCCATACCCAATGAGTAATAGGTGCATAAACAGCAAGTAACCAAATACCACTAAAGAGTAATACCGCAGAGAACTTCATACGCTCTGCAAAACCACCAATAATAAGCACTGGCGTAATAATGGCAAAAGTCATTTGAAACAGCATAAATAAACTTTCAGGGATATCTCCTGACAAAGCATCTTTAGGAATACCATGCATCATCACTTTACTAAAATCACCGATAAAAGCATTACCCTCACCAAAAGCTAAGCTATAGCCTACTAATAGCCATAAAATTGATGAGATTGAGCCGATAGCAAAACATTGCATTAATATTGATAACACATTCTTTTTACGAACCAAGCCACCGTAAAAAAGAGCAACGCCCGGTAAGGTCATCAATAATACCAATGCGGTAGATGTTAAAATCCAACTGGTGTTTGCGCCATTTAGTTGCCCTTCTTCCGCCCAAGCAGTGCCTGAGATAAAAAAGCTAAGTAAGGTTAAACACAAGATTAATGCTTTGCTCATAGTTGTTTCCATAGTAAATAATTCAATAACTGACATGAACAAAGCACAAAACAAGCCAAAAAATAAAACATTAACTTTCAATACCTTAAAAACAGCATGCCTTAATATAGTGCCATAGCGCACCATAAAAGCACAAAATACGCACCGAACGCTCTAAAAGAGTGCAAGTACGCACAAAATAAGTGAAGTTTATATTTTCCCCTTAGGAGTATCATTTTAATTCCCACGGAGATCCTGCTCTTTGATACAATAACCGCCATATAATTAATGGTTAATCGACGGTAATAAAATGGACTCACAACTAAGCTCGACTGCGAACATTGAAATCACGCCAATCATCGCGTTTTTCAAAAGCCTCCAAGATAAAATTTGTCAGGCATTAGAAGAAGCTGACGGTACTGGAAAATTTGTTGAAGATAACTGGAAGCGCAAAGAAGGCGGCGGCGGTAGAACTCGCGTGATGACCGATGGCACGGTTGTTGAGCAAGGAGGCGTAAATTTTTCTGTGGTATCAGGTGATAAATTACCACCATCAGCCACGGCTCATCGTCCTGAGCTTGCCGGCAGAACGTGGCAAGCTTGTGGTGTTTCACTCGTTATCCACCCAAAAAACCCTAACATTCCGACTTCACACGCTAATGTGCGCTTTTTTATTGCTGAGAAAGAAGGTGAAAAACCCGTATGGTGGTTTGGTGGTGGTTTTGATTTAACACCTTTTTATCCAAACGATGAAGATATTCAGCATTGGCATCAAACAGCGCACGACTTATGTCAGCCATTTGGTGACAATGTTTATAACGATCATAAAAAATGGTGTGATGAGTATTTCTATTTAAAGCACCGTGATGAAACCCGCGGTGTTGGTGGTTTATTCTTTGATGATTTAAATCAGTGGGATTTCGATACCTGTTTTGATTACGTCAAAGCCGTTGGCCAAGGTTTTATCGATGCTTATGTGCCTATTATGCAGCGTCGCAAAGATGAGGCTTTTGGTGAACAAGAGCGTCAATTTCAATTGTATCGCCGTGGTCGTTATGTCGAGTTCAATTTGGTATTCGATAGAGGCACGTTATTTGGCTTACAATCTGGTGGTAGAACTGAATCAATTTTGATGTCTATGCCACCACTTGCACGTTGGGAATATAACTTCCAAGCTGATGAAGGTAGTGCAGAAGCTAAATTAGCGGATTACTTAAGTCCAAAAGATTGGCTTAACGTATTGAAATAAAGTGTGATTGGTATTTAAGGCTTAGGTAACGTTTTGAATGAGAGTCTTATTTAATGATGGCTAGTACTAACTAGTTAAGCCGCCATTAAATAAGACTCTCGTCTTACATTTTTAGCTTTACGCTGATATGAACCTTTACCTTTTTTCGCTTTAACCACCTGCATCTTATAAACCTTTGATGTTACTAATGCGGCTAAAAAATTCCCTTTAATTTGTCCTCTTCCCAACTCTGTTTCACTTTTATTTACTTTAACAGTGCCAGCTTTCGCTAATGGCTTTTTCTGCTTACTCATGATTTATCCTTTAAAAGTTTGTTACTTATATACGTTCAAATTATTACGTTAAGTCATTACGACAATGTAATGCCTGTTTATTATACATGTGGATCGTTACAAGTAACAATAAATAGTCTGCTTCGCCACCATTGCAGTCATTATACTTTAAATTAAAGCGACAACTTTCCTGATAAAACAGCGCTAAACGTCCAAGTTATTTATAATTATTTTCTATCCATAGGACTCGTTGTACCAGAGGAGTGCTGTCCAATTACATAGGTATATATTTGGGTGGTTCTCAAATCATTATGTCCTAATAGCTCTTGCACTGTGCTAATGTCGGCACCGTTTAACAATAGTTGTGTAGCAAAGCTATGACGAAAGGTGTGTGCTGTTACATGTTTCCTAATACTTGTTTGGTTAAGCGCCTTTCGCAGCGATTTGGTCAAAGCTGTCCAATGAAGGTGATGGCGACAATAGTAGCCGTCAGTTGGATGTAGGCATCTAACCGTTGAAGGAAAGACAAACTGCCATTTAAAGTCAATAATGGCATAAGGGTACTTTCGAGCTAACCCTAAAGGGAGGCTTGTTTAATTAAATAGCTTAGAATTTTCGCTCCTGCCCATCTTCCAGTTTAGGGATGAAAAGTGCTAAAACGACAACGACTGAGATAACGCCACCGGCTATATAACCCAAGCGCTCTAGGCTAACGCCTTCAATGCCATACGCATGATGGAACAGAAATGCTGCCAAGCAAGCTACCACGATGGCTATAAATATTTTCATAATGTTTCCTTAAGATTTTACTGCTATTTATCGCCACATATTACTAAATTTAGGCTTATTAGCCACCTTTGTTTTCATGAACGAAAGAGCTGATATTTAATTTGATAAAAATAGAATTTATTGAAACACAAGAGTCTCTCCAAAAAACATACCTTAAAAGTATCAACAAAAGCATCCCATAATCTGGTCAACTTCACACCATGGCATGAAATTTCGCTTTGAGGGATTTGATGAATTTCAGCTCAAATAAGTTACTCAACGTAAATTCTGCCACTTTGACCTTGTTTGTACTGCGACTGCGTGGACATTATTTAACAAAGCGTAGTATTAATAGCTGTTATTAGAGCGCAGAAGTTAAGCATTCTGCTAAATATAAAATAAGGACAATAATATGAAATATATTTGTATTTCAATTACTCTACTGTTTTCTATTCTAGCTTTCAGTAGCAAAAGTTATAGTCACGATGAGTTTCCCATCCTCCAAGGTCCCTATTTGGGGCAAAAGCCACCCGGCTTAATTCCTGAACTTTTCGCTCCTGGTATTGTTTCAATCAATGGAAGATATGACTTCGGTATTTCGTTTTCCCCTGACTTAGATGAAGTATATTTTTCAGTACAACCAAAGGAAGGAACGGCTGATATCTATTTTTCAAAAATCGAAGATAAAAAATGGAAAGCCATTCAAAAAGCAAAATTTACCAAAGGACAAAAAGCTGGAGAAATGGAACCATTCGTCAGAGCTGACGGTAAAAGAATTTATTTTACCGGGTATAGCTCTGACTTTTCGGGTGAAGAAATATGGTATGTAGATCGTTTGGACAAGGGGTGGAGCAACGCAATAAAACTTGATTCACCTATAAATGACGATGATGTGATGAATTTGACTCAAGCCAAAAACGGCGATGTTTTTTATGACAACCGTTCAAAACGAAAAATGTATTATTCATCCAGCAAAAATGGTGGGTTTCCCAAAGTGCAGGAGGTTGACGTTGAAATTGGATCTCACGCTTTTATTTCCTCATCTCAAGATTATTTATTGGTACAAGCTCAAAATAAAGAAGATCAAAAAAGAAATAGCGATATTTACGTTTATTTTAAGGAAAAAGATGGGGCATGGACCAAGCCAATTAATCTTGGAAATACAGTAAATTCTGACTTTCATGAAAGAGTTCCAGGCGTCACGCCAGATGGTAAATATTTATTTTTCAGCCGATATAACGAAGAAGGCGGAATAGCAAACTTGTATTGGGTGAGAACAGAAGTTATTGAAAATGTACGACCGAAATTGTGATGCATTAATAATTGAATCTGAGTGTATGCGTTGAAGAAGGCGCTTAAATTAAGCATTCTGCTAAATAAAAAATAGGGACAACAGCATGAAACATATTTGTATATCAATGACTCTACTGCTTTCTACTCTAACGATGAGTAACAAAAGCTTTAGTCAATATGAATTTCCAGTACTGAAAGGCCCCTATATGGGACAAGAACCACCAGGTTTGGTGGCAGAGCCATTTGCACCTGGCATTATTTCTAAACAAGGCTGGGAGCTTGAAGGCGTGTTTGCGCCCGGCATGAAAGAATTTTACTTCACGACAAACCGAAAAAGCGCAACCGTTATCGGTTTTCGTCAGCAAAATAATGTTTGGAAGAAATATATAGAATTCCCTAGGACAGGTGAAATTGTATTTTCGCCTGACGGAAAACGTATGCATATGGCAAAAGGCTATAAGGACCGCATTGGCGACGGCTGGTCAGAACGCAAAAGTCTTGGACCTATGTTTGACCGAAAAGACTGGGGTATTATGCGCCTGTCGGCCTCAGCCAAAGGCACCTATGTTTTTGACGATTATAAAAGCAATGACGTAATTCGTATATCAACATTCAAGGACGGAAAACGCCAAGCGCCAACAATGATGGACCCAGTGGTCAACACAGGTAAATGGACAGCTCACCCCTTTATTGCGCCAGACGAAAGCTACCTGATTTGGGATAGCGAACGAGAAGGCGGCTATGGAGGCTCTGATCTTTATATTAGGTTCCGGACAAAGGATGATGCATGGGGCCCTGCAATTAATTTGGGCGACAAGGTTAATTCTGATAAAAATGAATTCTATGCGAGTGTCACCTCTGATGGTAAGTACATACTCTTCAACAGAGGCATGGATGATAAGGGTAATATAGATATTTACTGGGTGGATGCACAGATTATTGAAACCCTCAGGCCAAAATAGTTAGCTCTAGAATAAACTACTCACTCGGAGCAAGAGTCGCTACGATCCCACTGACACAGAGTGGGATCGAATCGACTGTTTTTAGTGATAAGCGTAAGTAGTGATGCTGTCACTTCTAGCTTCAGCTTAGCTACCAAAGAAGTAATTGACGTTTTTAAAAGATTCAGATGAAAAGAGCATTATTTCTAAGGTGCTAATAAGATGCTCCGCCTCCCCTATAACGAATTAATGGCAAAAGGTAAGGCGACACAATTTGAACTCCGTTAACTGCAGTAAGTAACCAAAATGACTACTATTTATTCATAGAAACCACCATGTTATTTTGAGATTTACGGTTGGTCAGGAAAATACCCAAAGCAATAATGCTTGCCCCGAACAATGTAGTGCTCTCAATGGTTTCACCAAATAAAAGATAAGCACTAACTGCCGCAGAAACAGGGACTAAATAAAATACACTTGCGACTCTGCTTACCTCTCCCCGCTGGATCATTATATAAAGCAAGCTTAATGCCCCTAGTGATACCCCGACGACCATATAAACTAGCGATATAATAAATTCACCTGTCCAAACGACCTTAAAGCTTTCAAAAAACGGTAACAATGCTAAACATATTAAGCCCGAAACCAGAGACTGAATCGCACCTCCATAAAATATCTCCATATCTGCGCAATAACGCTTCTGATAAAGACTTCCAAAGGTAACACCAAACAAAGCAAGCACGGACATAGCTATAGCAACCCAACTGAAAGACGTTGTTTCAATTGAATCAATGACAACGACGATGACTCCTAAAAATCCAAAGAGCAATCCAAACCATTGGGCTAAGTTAAGTTGTTCATTAACCAGTTTTCGTGCAAATAGAGCTACCAGAATAGGCTGTAGTGCAACAATTAATGCCGAAACTGCTGGGGAAAGCCCCATATCAATTGATACAAATACACCAACAGAAAATAGACAGACAGTTAAGCTTCCAGCTACCGAAATATGTATCGCTTCACGCCAGTTCGGGAGTTGGTTACCAATCAATTTCGCAATAATTAGTAATATCAAACCTGCAGCCATGAAGCGTAAACTTAGAAAACTCAAAGGAGTGGAGTGTGGTAATCCGAGTTTTGCACCTACAAACCCACTGCCATAAAGCAATACAAAAAAGAAGGGTAATGCAAATATATTAACGAAGCTTACTGAGACCTTAAACCCTAAGCTTTTACTCATTTTTTTATCCTCAACACACAACGCTATGTACTAGGTAGTACAATTAAGTTATGTACCTTATGGTACAATGATTAAAAATGCAAATAATTAGGAATGGATAGATGTCAGAATCTCCCAAAAAAAAGCGGTTACCACGTGGTCAAGGACGAGAACGTATTTTATCTTCGGCTGCAGATCTATTTTTGAAAAATGGCTTTGAAGCAACCAGTCCTCAAGCAATTTATGCGGCAAGTGGTGTCGGGCAAGGAAGTTTTTACCATCATTTTGCCAGTAAAGATGATTTGGCAAATGCAGTTTTGGAAAGAATAGTAGAAGAAAAAACCGCTGAATTAAATCACATTACGAGCACTATACCTAATCCAAAGAAGCGTTTAGAGGCATACCTAAAATTACCTCGCAAAGGAACCGAAGGCTGCAAATTTGGGCGTTTCATGTATGAGACTTCAGGGCAAAAACAGCAATTAAATAAACCTATTCAAGGATTCTTTGATGAACTGCAGCGCTTTCTCAGTCATAACTTTCAGACAGCGCAAAACCAAGGATTAATTTCATCAGATTTCTCTGCCCAAGAGTTAAGTTCTATTCTGATGGAACAAGTACAAGGTGGATATATAATGTCGAGGATCTATCAAAGTGATGATCTCCAAGTTAATACACTGAAACGTCTGGCGAAACAATTAGGATTAACGTAGTTTACTGTATTGAACTTACTGCCAACAACAAAGCTCTTACACCGTTATCCTTTTTCTAAAGTACAGGACATATAAAGACTAATGATCATTCAACAGCACAGCACTGATATTGAAACTCCAACGGGAACCATGCGTACTTATGTTTATCGTCCTCAAGCATCAGGTAAGTTTCCGACTATTATTTTTTATTCTGAAATATTCCAACAAACTGCGCCTATAGCAAGAACAGCAGCGCTAATGGCTGGCCATGGTTTTGTGGTTTTAGTGCCTGAGGTTTTTCATGAACTCAACCCAATAGGCACGGTATTAGGCTACGATGATGCAGGTAAAGACAAAGGTAACCAAGATAAATGGGCTAAACCTTTAGAGCATCACGATAGCGATACACAAGCCTTAGTCAATTTTATTCAACAGCAAGATTACTGCTCTGGAAAAATTGGCACTATGGGTGTTTGCATTGGCGGTCACCTCGCTTATCGCGCTGCCTTAAATAAGAGTGTATTAGCCGCCGCTTGCTTATACGCTACCGATATTCATTCAGGTGATTTACCCAGCGCAGAAGGCAATGATTCACTAACGCGTACCAAAGACATTAGCGCGGAGCTGATGATGATTTGGGGTAAACAAGACCCACATATTCCTGATGAAGGTCGCATGATGATTCATAAAAACTTAATAGCTTCAGGTAACCTTTTCTCATGGCATGAGTTTAATGCTTCACATGCATTTATGCGTGATGAAGGCGAGCGTTATGATCCTCAACTTGCATTAAGAGTTTACGGCATGTCTGTTGAATTATTTAACCGTACGTTAGCTTAACCGAAACTAGTTTAATCCTAACCAAACTTAATATACCTCTATCAGTTAATAGCTCTATTGATTATAAGTGAAGCTCCTTAGTAGAAAGGCGCTTCCAAAAGAATTATTCATTGAGTTATTTTACTAAAGAATAAAACGACATCCACTCTAAAAAACTACAAATTTTCATTATTCAGTATTGTACTAATGACAAATACTTTTAACCCCGTTCAAGAGAAAATGATTAACTAACGCTATAATGTTAGTTAAGAGTTTCTATTAATCGCATCTGATATTTAGCCAGGATACCATTAACACGATTCGTCAAGTGTTCGGTTATAACGGTGTTATTCATCTGTTTGACGTCGTAAATGGCTTAGTTGCCCCTATCAGTAACGTTTTACACTTAAATGGTTGAATATTGTTCGGTTCAGAACAACAACATCAAAAACGTAACTAAATATAAAAACAAATGCGAATTATCTTTTGGAGAATAACGAATGAAAACATCCATCCCATTACTTGGTTTATTGTTAGCAAGCTCAACAACAGCCTGGGCGGCCACAGAAGAAACTAAAATAGAGCGACTAGAACAACTTGAGAAACAAGTTGCTGAGCTTAAAAAAGAAGTTAATACCAATACAAAAACCGCCACAGATTTAACACCTAAAATCAAAGTTGGCGGTGCCGTACGTTTTCAGTATAGCTATGAAGATTACGATGATGACAATAAAGATCGTGGTGGAGATTTTGATTTTGACGTCTTTCGTTTAGATGTAAACGGCAGTATTGGTGATGTTAAATTATCAGCTCAATATCGCTGGTATCAATACATGAATGTAATTCATCACGCCGATGTAGCCTACCAGTTCAGTGATAACTGGGAAGGAAAAGTGGGTATTACTCAAGTTCCTTTTGGTAACTTAAACTATAACTCTAACAACTTCTTCTTTAGCTCTGGTTATTATGCCGGTTTAGAAGATGACTACGACTCAGGTTTATCATTTATAGGTAAGTATGACAAACATGATATCCGTGTTGCCTATTTTTTAAATGACGAAAAAGGTGGTGTTGACGGTTATTCAGGTGACAAAACTCATCGCTATTCTTACGATGTAGTTGGCATTCGTGACTATGCTGGTGGCGAAGGTATTTACAGTGCTCCTGCGCAAGAAATGGGCGAGAGTAATACCATAAACTTAAGATATACATATAATTTCTTCTCTAATACAGAAGTAGGTGTATCGTTATTATCAGGTGATCTTGAAGGTGGCTCAGGTGTTGGCTCTGTGGGCGATCACACTGCATACGCTTTTCATGTAAAAAGCAAAATTGAAAATATCGGTATTATGTTCCAAGCTTCAGAGTATGAATATGACCTAGACAACGGCTCTGATGCTGTCGCTGTAGGCGCTTGGGCATTCTATGACACAATTCCAACGGAAGCGACGTCGTATAACCTTAACTTATCTTACAGCCAGTCAGTGTCTCTTGGACCTATCACTAACCTGACTTACTATAACGATTACAACTTAATCACTGATAAATCAGCCGGATTAGACGATACCACAATGAACGTAACCGGTGTTGCGATCAGTGCTGGTGGCGTTTACGCTTATGTTGACTTTGTTATTGCTAAAAACCAACCATTTATCGGTGGTACTTTAGTAGGCAATGCTGATGATTGGAACAAACGATTAAACATCAATATCGGCTATTACTTCTAAGCCTTTCCTATCTCTGTCGTATTTTAGCAGTAACCTGCTTTAATACGGCATTACCCTCTTTTATTTCTTCTCTTTCTATCCATCACCCTTTGCTCCATTTTAGTCAATTCAAATTATAATCATTACCAAATATCACTTTTAATTACTCACCTAAGACATCATTTATACACTTGGTCCTGTATCAAACTCTGACTCCATCATATCGACAATGCGTTGCACTGAAGAAAGCAATTGGTTTTGTTCCCATGACCCCAACGCTTGAAATTGTGTTATAAAATTAGTCGGCCATAATTGTGGTACTTGAAGCAACAAGCTTGCCCCTTTGTCAGTTACAAACAGTTCTACCCTGCGTTTATCATAATCACTGCGCTTGCGTTGCACTAATTTGTTTACTTCTAAACGATCAATAATGGTGGTGACCGTAGCAGGGCTAAGATTAACGGCTTTCGCTACCATTTTTGCCATTGGTCCCTTTAATTCGACTATTTTTTTTATGACTAATAACTGAGGTCCGGTTAAGCCAAACTTCTTATTTAATTGTTTAGAGTGCAAGTCAACTGCACGATTAACTTGCCGTAAAGACAATATAAGCTGCTCATATATTTCCACTGTATCGATCCAACTATTAATTAAATAACTAAGTGACTAAAAGATAAACCCCTTCGCCTAAATCAAAGGGGTTACTCTATAATTTAAAAACCAAACGTTCTGGACACCGATAATACCACTCGACTGTCTGACGTATCCCAGTCCATACTGGTGTCTTCTGCCGCTAGGTTAAAGTCAAATCCGCTGAAGCTGGTCGTGTATTCAATACGGTAATGGTTATATGATTTCTCATCAAAATTATTACCCCAACCCCACTTACTCACATCGTCCGACGTTGAACGATCGATACTTACACGGATATTATGACCTTCACTTACGGTGAATGTGTGTGCAGCCATCATAATGTAATGACCTGCGCCGGTACCAAAGTAATCCCAGGCGTACCAAAAGTTTAATTCGGTATCACCCATAGATGAGTTATAGCCAAACTTGGTATATGCCTCACCATATTGATAATCACTTGAACCATCATCACCATGATAGGTGTAATAGGCTACCCCGGCATCTAAGCCAACTTTGTCGTTCAGTTGCCAGTAATTACCAACATAAAAATCCCATTCAATATTGGTATCGTCACTCGCACCAAAATCTACATTACTCGCCCAAGTCCCCACATAAAAACCACCATCGCCGGCATAATCTAGACTTGCTTGTAAAGCTGGGTCACTGTCAGTTTGACTCACGCCATTAAAGGTATAATCCGAGGTTAGGTTGACCGTTGATGAGACATCAGCATGCGCACTACCCGCAGCCAATAAGCAGGTCGAAGCTAATGTTATTAGTTTTTTATTCATTATATTCATTTTGTATTCCTGTAATAATTTTTTAGTTTTTATTGTGTATTTTGTAAATTATTTAGCTAATTCAATCTTTTGAAAATCAACTTCATACTCTGTTGGCGAACAGTCTATTTCTTTTACTACCTTAAATTTCTTCACCAAAATGTAGCCCAGACAGGTAAAGAACAGCCCAATAACTACCGCGCCAACCCATTGTATTTGTAGAAAATCTAGTTTGAATAACAGGGTTAACAAGCTCAACGCAACGATATTACCTACTAAATATTTTGCTTTGCCCAGTTTATCCACACCAATTCCAAGGTTGTCGGTATACAGGCGAACCAGTGAATCAAGCGAGTTGATAACAAAGGTGATGCCGACGATAGCCATGGCTAAGTTATAAAATCCGCTGGTATCGATACTGTTGATACTGTAGTAATACAACACGGCAAACCAAGCCGCTATGGGGAGTGACGGAATAACTAACATCGCCGCCAACACTTGGTAAGTACGCAAACCACCAACAAAACGCGAGGTAAACTGACCAATCATAATGCTCCAAGCAAACCACCAGTAAAGATAGAATTCATGATAATCATTAAGCGGCAGCACAAATTTATCTAAGTTACCGAAATAACCGCCAAGTAGACCTAACGTTGAAGCAAACTCACCAACATTTGAACCTTCTCCCATAAATGCACCGGCCCACATCACAACAATTAAGGCTAAAAATGCCCAAGTAGTTGCCAGGCTTAATAAACGAACGTAACGAATGTTAGTGCTTGAATAAACCGAGGCACATATCACGGCAAACACAATTAAATAGAAACTACTGACCAGGGTTTCTCCATCGCCCAGCTCCGGCATATACCAAGGCAAATTGGTTAATAGTAAGTAGGCTGTGAAGGCACAAGTACCAATAATCACGAAGTTATTAATAAACTTAATCAATGGCAGTTCAAAAAACTTAACACGTGGTTCTATCACACAAAAATAGAAACAAGTCAGGAAGTAAAAGCCCCAAATGAGGAAGGCCCAGAAGCCAAACTCGATGGCGAGTGGATTAGTAAAGCCATATTCCGGACTGGCCGCTAAATCAGCATAGCCAGCGAACTCAGTCAGTGGAAACATAATAAGTCCCACATCAAGCCCAGAGGTAAAAAGAATGGCGATAAAGGTGAAAGTGTGTACGGGTGTCACCCCAATACATTTCACGTTACCCCAACGTATTAGAATAAATACGATTGCAACAAAGGTGAATATTAATCCTGCCGATAGCCAAGCTGTCATAATAGTTGCTCCCTACTGTGTTGCTGATTTAAATAATTCATACTTTTCTCCTTAACTAATGTTTAGTTTTTATTTTATTTTTAATTAATTTTAAAGTTTTGTAATATATTTCAGGTGGTTATTTTATATTTCGTGTTGCCTCCCTAGGGCGCTGTTGCTGTTGCCAGTTGGGTGTAATGTCGACCTTTTCATTCGATGGGGCGAGCGTATCCAAGCCGCGAATGAGATCAGCAGCACGCTCCGCTACCATGATAGTTGGCGCATTTAAATTTCCATTTGGAATGGTTGGAAAAATTGATGAGTCAACAACACGTAAGCCTTTAATACCTCGGACTCTGGTTTGCGGATCAACCACGGCCAAGTCATCAACACCCATTTTGCATGAGCATGATGGGTGATAGGCGCTCTCCACTGCTGAACGTACAAAGGCGTCAATCTCTTCATCGGTTTGAATATGAGCGCCAGGTTGAATTTCTTCACCGCGGTACTCATCAAGCGCAGGTTGATGAATAATTTCTCGCGTTAAACGCACGCAGGCTCTAAATCCAGCACGGTCTTCTTCATGCTCAAGATAGTTAAAACTAATTTTAGGTGGAGCTTTAGGATCGTTAGACGCAACATTGACGCTGCCACGGCTCTTAGGTTTGTTATGGCCAACATGGACTTGAAAACCATCACCTGCAAAGGCTTCTTTACCGTCATAACGCATTGCCGCTGGTAAAAAGTGATATTGCAGATCTGGCCATTCAACATTGGCTTTCGAGCGAATAAAACCACAAGATTCAAAATGGTTCGTTGCACCTAAACCGTCTTTATTTAAGATCCAGCGTGTGCCGATCAAAAACTTGTTCCACAAGCCCAATTTGCCATTGAGGGAGATTGGCTGATTGCATTTAAACTGAAAGTAAAATTCTAAATGATCTTGTAAGTTCTGACCTACACCAGGTAAGTCATGCAATGTTTCAATACCAGCTTCTGTCAGTACGTTCTTTGCACCTATGCCTGAGAGTTGCAATAAATGCGGCGAGCCAATAGAACCCGCAGATAAAATAACTTCTTTATTAACTTTTACATCAAGGACCTGCCCTTTTCGTTCATAACGAATGCCAACAGCAGTTTTATTTTCCAGTAATACCTTATGCACTAGCGCATGGGTGATCACGGTTAAATTTTTACGCGTCATCGCTGGACGTAAATAGGCATTAGCTGTAGAACAACGCACACCATCTTTAACCGTCATGTGCATGGCGCCAAAGCCTTCTTGTTGACTACCGTTATAGTCATCGGTGGAGAAATACCCGGCATCAACGCCCGCATTAACAAAGGCTTTATAAAGTGGATTAGCCATTTTGTTGCCGTTATTAACGCCTAGTGGTCCGTCGTTGCCGCGATATTCATCGCCGCCAAAAGCCCACGTTTCAGCCTTTTTAAAGTAAGGTAAGCAATGAGCATAATCCCAATTATCAGCGCCATACTGCTGCCATTCATCAAAATCTCGGGCATGTCCACGGACATATACCATGCCATTGATCGATGATGAGCCACCCAACACCTTGCCTCGAGGGCAATGCATACGTCGATTATCAATGAAAGGCTCTGGCTCTGTTTCAAATTGCCAAGCATATTTACTGCTATTCATCGGAATAGATAAGGCTGTCGGCATTTGGATAAAAATACTTTTATCGCTGCCTCCTGTTTCTAACAACAATACATTTGAGTTGCCGTCTTCAGACAAGCGATTAGCCAATACACAGCCCGCAGAGCCCGCGCCAACAATAATGTAATCATATAGATGTGTTTTCATAATTTTATAACCAAGTAAGTTCAAAGAGGACCAAATTTAAAAAACCAACTTTAAAAAGGACTTTCGAGTGGTTCTAAACCAACGTATACCGCTTTAATTTGGGTGTAGTGGTTTAATGTCGCTAGACCATTTTCTCGGCCAATACCCGAGAGTTTATATCCGCCCACAGGCATTTCTGCTGGTGAAAGTCCGTAGCTATTAATCCAACAAATGCCTGCTTGCATTTGATGTATAACCCGATGAGCACGAGTGATGTCTTGGGTGAATACGCCAGCAGCAAGGCCAAATTCAGTTGCATTAGCACGCTTGATAACCTCGTCTTCATCGTCGAAGGTCAACACCGACATTACTGGACCAAATATTTCTTCACAGCAAATACGCATATCATCATTACAATCAGTAAATATGGTGGGTTCGACAAAATAGCCAGCATCACAACCTATTGGGTTTAGCGCAGCGCCACCTTGCAACAAGGTCGCACCTTCTTTTAGGCCTAGGTCGATATAATCGAGTACTAAGCGTTGATGCTTGGCTGAGATCAGCGCACCAAAGTTAGTCTCAGGATCCATGGGGTCGCCAACAATAATGTTGTTTTTAGTGCGCTCTACTAGTTTTTTAATAAAGGTTGGATAAATTTCTTTCTGCACAAAAACACGTGTGCCATTAGTGCAAATTTCGCCTTGGGTATAAAAATTACCTAACATCGCCGCCGATACCGCGTTATCAACATCAGCGTCATCAAAGATGATAAGCGGTGATTTTCCACCCAGTTCCATGGTGACATCTTTTAACGTGGTGGCAGCACCTGCCATGACCTTCTTACCCGTACCCACTTCACCAGTAAAAGAAACTTTAGCAATCTCTGGGTGATGGCTTAACCACGAACCGACATCCCCTGCTCCTTGCAGCACGTTAAATACCCCATCAGGCAAACCGGCTTCACTAAAGATTTCCGCCAATTTGAGAGCACCTAACGGTGTTTCTTCAGAGGGTTTGAATATCATTGCATTACCACAAGCAAGAGCAGGAGCAGCCTTCCAACAAGCAATTTGTAATGGGTAATTCCATGCGCCAATACCGGCACAAATACCTAAAGCTTCGCGGCGTGTGTAGTAAAAATCAGCCCCTACTTGTTGCTGATTACCTTCAATGCCTGGTGCCAGACCGGCAAAAAATTCAATAGAATCGGCGCCCGACTGCACATCAACCACGCTAGCCTCTTGCCATGGTTTACCCGTATCCAAAACTTCGATTTCTGCCAATTCATCATTTCGTTCACGCAGTAAGTCGACCGCTTTTAATAATACTCGGCTGCGCTCGGTCGCGCTCATCGCAGACCACTGGGCAAATCCTCGCTTAGCGCTTTCGATAGCTTTACTTTTTATCAGTTCATCAGCAATTTCTACCTGATAAATGACCTGACCCGTTGCCGGGTTCGTAACATCAAACGTTTCCCCTGTGCCATTGCTTGTATATGCACCATCAACATAGTTTTTATATTTAATTAGAGGCATTCGATATCTCCTGTTTAATAACATCATTAATAAATTTTTTGCATAGCAGTTCAGCTGCTATAAATTCTTGTTCTGAATTTTCACTCAAAGCACTTCTAAGCCAAAAGCCATCAATCATCGCTGCCGTTTGCTTGGCTGCGTTGGCAGCAGACTCAGGGTCAAGTAACTCTTTAAAGGAGAAAAGTAAATTGCTGTGAAGACGATTACTGTTGATAGATTGTAATCGCGCCATTGCAGGGTCATGCATCGACATCGCCCAAAAACTTAGCCAAGTTTTAGTCGCCAGTAGAGAACGCTGAAATTCGGTAAAATTGGCTTCAACAATCAAATTCAGCCTGATGTGTGCGGGTGGATTCTCTTCGGTAATTCGCTCTAAAAGAGATTGCTGTAATTGGTCAAGTAAATAACTAACGGTTTCTTCTATTAACTCTTTTTTACCACCAAAATAGTGACTGATAATCCCCGACGACATACCGGCAATTTTGCTAATAGATACGATGGTAGTATTTTGCAAACCACGCTCAGAAATAGATCTTAACGTAGCATCAATAAGCTGTTGCCTGCGTAACGGTTTGATACCTAATTTCGGCATATTAACTCTCTTCTTGTTTTTAATTGAACGTTCAATTAATAACAAAAGTAATGCTTAGTAAACGAACTGTCAAGCGTGTAAGTAGCTTCTAAAATCATATTTACTGCTATTAAAACTTGATTTAAATCAAGTTAACGCACTAAAAATAGACAATCCTCACTGAGAATTTAATTTGTACACTAACTAAATTTAATAATAATTGACTAATAACCAAACAAAAATTTGCTTATTTTTACATCAAACCGTAAAAAACGACGCTTTTGACAAACATAATGTCGGCATTAGTTAAGTTATAAATAACGACTACTCGTTAACTATTTTTTAGCTGAATCGATTTTAAGAAGTATCAAGGTAAACTGCACAGTGTCATGACAAGTCAAAAGGTCCGGATTTTGAGATAATTAAATTTGAAAATAATTTAAAATAATTCCTAAACAGGTACATTTATGAATGATATTTATAAAAATTGGCGTGATTTAAAGTCAGCTTTAATAATAAATAGCGATAAAAATGACGATAGTGCAGAGTTGGTTTAAATGGGGGGATTGTAAGTAAGGATTTTGGCATCAGTTGAGTGGCATAAAGGCTATTATGAATCAGCGAATATACCTTCACCTATACCCTAAAGATGAACACCTATAACTAGGTCAAAGCGTTCATCGTTATCTTTAAGTATCAGAAGCTTTTAAAAGTAGCGCTATACGGTAAGTGATAACTTACTATCACTACTTGGGCTGGTCCGCATTATTATTAACGTTAGCAATGCCATTAATATTACCGTCAATGTCACTATTATATAGACAAGTTCCAAGGACCCTGTAGCGTCACGAATATATCCGGCTAACAGATTACCCAAAGCGCCTCCTAAGCCAAAAGTAACCATACAGATACTGCAAATTTGCATGGTGGCAGTAGAAGAGAAAGATTGCCTAATCCAACCTGCTAAAATGCCCCAGACAGGAAAGTACATGAGTCCATAACCAAAGCCAGCTAAAACTGCAAACTGTGTAGGATCATAAACAAAGGCCATTAAACTGAGCGCAAAGCCGGTAAAGATAATCATTAATGCCGTAGCATGGCTGGTACGATCGGCAATCCAACCAGTAATGACGCCAGCAAACATGCCTGTTACTCCGGCAATAGTCCAGGTATAACCGCCAAGTGTCGCGGGTAATTGTAATTCATTCAGGTAAGTACTAAGCCAGTTGGCAAATGGCATAGTGGAAAAGCCAAGCAATAAGCTCACCACGCAGGCAAACAGTGCGGTTCGTTCTCGTATAATAGTAGAGAACAGTTTTGATGCTGGGATCATAGCTTGTACTGGGATGGTATGAGTGGATGGCTGACGGTTCAATTTTGTTAGCAAGCGCCAAGTCAATGAAACAACTATCAAACCAACTAATGCGGCTATTTGCCAGCTACTTTGCCAACCCAGCGTAGGTACTACCATTAAAATAAGTAAGCCGTTAAGCCCATACCCCCAAGCTGTACCACTTGAAGCAAAAGACAAATAAGTAGAACATCTTTCAGGTTTAGAGTGACGCCCAACAATTTCAACAATCGCCCCCCAACTTATAGCAGCACTAGCGGCTAACACAACCAGTACCACAGTAATAATTAGAGGATGTTGTAATTGTGACATGCTATAAAGCAATATTGTGGTGAGTGAACCAGTGGCTAAGACCAGTCGTGCAGAACAAACTTTATTGCCAATAAACCCGAGTAATAACGCCCCCGCAAGGTATGACAATTGGGTAAGTGCGCCAATAGCGGCTAAATGCCAATTGGTTATGGCAATAGATTCTCGCATCAGCGGCACTAAAGCTGCAAAGAGAAATAGTCCAAACCCGTGGCTAACAATTTGGTTCAAGCCAAAAACAGCAGAAATGCGCAAAATGAATTCTCCAACTTAATTTTATATCATCGATATTGGCAAGTTTGCCTTGAGTGTTCTTTAGGAAATGGATGAAAAACGTAAAGTGATTACGACAGGTATTTAAATAGAAAATTACCGCATAAAACAACTGCCTTATACGGTAATGTAAATAAGAAAAGTATTACACCAAGCCTTCTTCGATCAGTAAATCTAAAATAGCTTGTGCCGACTCTTCCACGCCATGTACCACTTTACCACCGCCGCCAGATGCTTTGGCCGTAGCCGCTTTAAAGCGGTCTGCTGCGGTTTTCGCCTTGATTATTTTAAGACGTTTAGGACGTTTTTTGGCATCAGCTGTTTGCCATGTTGAAGATTCTTCATCCGTGAAATTAGCACCCAATGTTGCTTCAAATTGACCACGCATCGCAGGGCCAAAAGCACTCTGCCTTGGCAGTGCAGCTGCCATATCAACACTGGCGATAAAGGGTAAATCAACTTTGAGTTTACGGCGCTGGCCACGTGGTAAAGCTTGTAAGACTTCCGCTTGTTTATTGACTTCATCGATAGATAAAATCTCGGCAATCGAAGTAACCATTGCCATGCCAAGCTGCTCTGCCAATAAGTAAGGCAACATGCCCGATGATTCGCCACTTTCAGCGCAAACACCAGTCAATATAATATCTATTTTTTGCTGCTTCAAATACTCAGCAATCACCAGAACAGCGTCTGCATTTTCTGGCATTTCTAACAGATTTATCTCCGCAAGCCCCATGCCTAGATAACTTCGCAATGCCGTTTGTTGGCTAGCATCATCAGACAATTCGCCAGCGTGCAAGGTTTGTAAGTTATCGCCAACAAGTTTAAGTCCTAACTCTATCGCTCTAGCATCTTGCTCAGCACGCCTTGGGCGACGTGACGTTGGATGTTCACCAATAGAAACTAACGATATCACCGACAAGTTATTGTTGCTCATTGGTCATCCCCTCATTAATTGTTTGCTTGGCCAGCTTTCTTTGCTCAACGAGTTCAACCAATCGAGCTAATATGTCAGTACTGTCCCCAATGGCACTTATGTCGGCACGTTTAACCATGTCACAACCCTCATCAGTATTGATCGCTACCACTTTGTCACATTGACCAATACCCTGCATGTGCTGGATAGCGCCCGATATGCCGACTGCAATATACACTTGCGCAGTTACCCAAGTACCAGTGGCTCCTACCTGTCGCTCACGTGGCATATTGCCATCATCAACAGCAACACGACTAGCACCTTCAGTAGCACCCAACACACTTGCCGTATGATGAAATTGTTCCCAGTCGTTAATACCATTACCACCGGAGAGAATAAAACCAGCCTCTGCCAGAGGAATTGCATTGGGATCAACACTAATATTGCCTTGATCAAGCAGTTTTCCGTTAGCTAATGGGCTTGGCAGTTGCGACATTAATAAATTCTCGTGTCGCGTTTCACTAATGGGTTCGCTACATTCTTCCATGACCAACAATAACTTGCTTAAAGGTCGGGTAATATCTCGTTTACCTGCACTACCTCGACAAACAACAGTGTCATCATTTAGTTTCCATACGCCACACGCAGGTCGCTGTTGTAATGCAGCCGCCAAGCGACGACCTAAATCGCCACCGCCATTAATGCTATCGGGCAACAGGATATGTTGTGGATCTAACTCACCAATAATGCCTTGAAGGTCATTACATCGTTGCTCAGGATTATATTGGTCATATTGCTCATCGTTAATGTGGATTAAACGATCAACACCCGCCTTATTTAACGAGTCATCTTTTAGCTCACCAAAGGCAATAGCGACTACTGCGCCACCACCGCTGTTGCGATTGGCCAATTGCTGCGCCAAACCAAGTGTATCTTTGTCATGGCCATTCAAACGCCCTGATACCAAGTCCAGTACTACCACAATATAAAATGCGGGTTCTACCACTTGATGTAATGGCAATATCACTTCACTTGCAGTAGCTGAGCGACGTGAGCCTTGCTCACTATCGTTAGATGCCCCTGAGCGATCGATCCGTTTCAGACCATTAGGACCAATAAAACCTATGATATGCAGGTTTTTACGCAGTAATCCTGAGGGTCCAAATACAGGTCCAATAACTAATGCTTGATGCATTGGATGTAGACGATTACGGGCTATCCATTGCGCTCTTGGGTCTCGGCGGAATAATTCACTCATACTGCACCTCCGACCATGCTTTCAACGACAACTTCGGCCGTATTTTCAACTACACCTTCGCCCGTATTTTCAATGAGCGCATCTAACATTAATTCAGCAATGTCTTTCACTTCAGGTCTTGGTTCAACTACACCTTCAAGCATCGCACTACACCCTGGACAGGCCACTGCAACAATTTCAGCCTTAGTCTCAATAACATCCGCCATTCGCATGTCAGGAATACGCTGCTTACCCGGTATATCGGTAACCGGAGCGCCACCACCACCGCCACAACAACGGGCGGTTGATTTGCTGCGATCCATTTCTTTTATTTTGACTCCCATACTTTCTAACAAGAATCGAGGAGCATCATACTCACCGTTATAACGACCTAAATAACAAGGATCGTGATAGGTCAGTGCCAGTTCTTTACTGTTGTCTAACTTAATTTTCTGTTGGCTCACTAACTCAGCAAAAAATCCGGTGTGGTGCATAACGTTATAGTTACCACCAAATTCACCATATTCATTCTTAATACAATGAAAGGCATGCGGGTCAGCGGTAACAATGGTATTAAACTTGTATTTATTCATGGTGCTAATATTACTATTGGCTAAGCGCTGAAAAGTCGCTTCATCGCCCAAACGTCTAGCCAAGTCACCACTGTCACATTCCACATCTCCTAAGACAGCAAAATTAACCTTAGCAGCACGTAATAATTTAATCATTGCTCGCAGTGTGCGTTGATTACGCATATCAAAAGCCGCGTCACCAACCCATAAAAGTACATCGGCTTGAGTGACTTCCTGCTTTTTCTCATTATGACCAAACACCGTAAGATTTTGATCTGCCGCCCAGTTCATACGAGAGCTCGGAGCAAAACCGTTCGGGTTATCTGTTGCGCTCAGGTTCTCTAAAATCTCACTGCCCTTGCCTGGAGTTTGTCCTTTCTCCATGGTTTCAAAACGTCTCATATCAACTATTGCATCAACATGTTCAATCATCATAGGACAAGCATCAACGCAGGCACGACAAGTAGTACATGACCACAAGGTATCGCTTTCAACCAATACGTTAACAATAGGAATGATCGCACCACCTTTATGGGTGCCCACTTTAATGCCTGGATAAGGACTGCCTGCAAATTTTGCGTCATCGCCCCCAGCCATGCCAATGACCATATCTTGGATCAGCTTTTTCGGATTTAGCGGTTGCCCTGCAGCAAATGCAGGACAGTTATTTTCACAACGTCCACATTCAACACAAGCATCAAAGCTTAATAGTTGAGTCCACTTAAAGTCGATTGGCTTTTCTACGCCAAGTTTCTTGGCGCTTAAATCTATTGCTTTTAACCCCGTTGACTGACCGCCACCAAAACGATCTTGGCGTCGATGTAAGCCCAAATGCAAAGCACCCGCAAAAGCGTGCTTCATTGGCCCGCCCCAGGTCATGCCGCAAAACATTTCGCCAATGCCCCAAATAATGCCAGCAACTAACAACAGTGCGAGTAACCAACCGCCAGTATCACTCGGTAATATTCCCGTTGCGGGTAAGGTGAGGATAAAAAAACTCAATGAAAAAATCATCAAGCTCTTTGGTAATCGCTGCCATTTCCCTAACGATAAATTAGGCGGAGGATTACGACGTCTGATCATCACAAAGATACTGCCCACAAACATTAATAACGAAGAGCCAAGTAATGACCAGGTCAATATCTGCAGTTTTAGCTGAAAGACATAAAGCAATATGATTAATATCGAAGACAAAACAAAACCACCCGCCGTAGCAACGTGGGTATTGGACATATATTTATCACGGGCAACGACATGATGTAAGTCAACTAAGTAGCGACGAGGGATCTGTAATAACCCAAGCCAATGTATCGTTGATGATTGTCCCTGTGACCACAGCAACATACGTTTAACTGCACCGACTAACGTTAGCAATAAGGCAAACGAAATGAGGGTAAACAGAAAATGGGAAAGAAATTCGGATGATGACATAACAAGACCTATTAATTATCCTAGGTGTATACCCAAGCTACTTGATGATGTGTTTTCATGTAACTTGAGTTGCATACCACCGCACAGAACGATGGTATGCATTCTAAAAGCAACTTAAGCTAGAAATCCTTACATAAACGCAATGCGTCATATATTGCCGCATGAGTATTACGCTGCGATACACAATCACCAATGCGATAGAGTAAGTAGCCTTCGCCTTCTTCTGACAACATTGGCTGAGGTAAAGCCGCATAAAGTGCTTCAATATCAATTTGCCCTTTGTTGCGAGAATCGCTTTTCAATTGCAGATAAATTTCTTCATCAGGACGCACGCCATTTTCAATCACAACCTGATCAACAACACGCTCTTCTTGCTGTCCGGTATATTCATTCTCTAGCACTGCCACCAATTTATCGCCTTCACGATAGACTTTTTCTAGTATTAAATCCGAGGACATGATCACCTCTTTTTCATACAAGTTACGGTAATAGGTAGGGAACGTTGTTCCACCCACTGCAGCACCTGGTTTAATATCATCAGTTACCATCTCAACCAATGAACCGTTTTGTGCTAAAAAGTCTGCGGCTGACAAGCCACTAAATTCACAAATGGTGTCATACACTAAAACATTTTTACCTGGCGCAACCTTGCCACTTAAAATATCCCAAGTGCTTACTGATAAACCTTCTTCAACACCCCAATGCGGGTTTTGTGCTAAGAAAGGTTGGCCACCAACTGCTAAAATAACCACATCGGCATTTAGGCTGCGGATCATTGCTTCATCAGCAGCGGTATCAAGACGTAGATCAATTCCTAAGCGGTCTAGCTCTAAAGCAAACCAACGGGTTATACCGGCAATTTGGTCGCGCTGTGGTGCTTTTGAGGCAATAGTGATTTGCCCGCCAAGTTCTGGATTTTTTTCAATTAAGGTAACGTCATGACCACGCTCGGCACAAACGCGTGCTGCTTCCATACCAGCTGGACCACCACCAATAACGACAACTTTACGTACTTTTCCTTCGGTTTTAGCGATGATGTGTGGCATCGTCGATTCACGTGATGTAGCGGCATTTTGAATACACAATACATCTAAACCTTGGTACTGACGATCGATACAATAGTTAGCACCCACACATTGTTTTATTTGGTCAACTTGGCCAAGTTTGATCTTAGCGATCAAATGCGGATCAGCAATATGTGCACGGGTCATACCAACAAAATCAACATAACCAGCTTCGAGAATACGCTGTGCCTGATTAGGATCTTTAATGTTTTGTGCATGCATTACCGGCACATTAACCACTTCTTTAATGCCTGCGGCTAAATGTAAAAATGGTTCAGGTGGATAACTCATATTCGGAATAACATTGGCCAAGGTATTATGAGTATCACAACCAGAGCCGATTACGCTGAAGAAATCGAGTAAACCAGTGGCATCATAATAAGCAGCGACCTGTTTCATGTCCTCATGGTTTAGTCCATCTGGATGAAATTCATCACCACAAATGCGCAAGCCCACAGCAAAGTCACGACCCACTTCTTCACGAATAGCATGTAGTACTTCCATACCAAAACGCATTCTATTTTCGAAACTTCCGCCATATTCATCGTCACGCTGGTTAACCCGAGGGCTCCAGAATTGATCGATTAAATGCTGATGAACTGCTGACAGTTCAATACCATCTAAACCACCCGCTTTTGCACGCCCCGCCGCCTTGGCATAATCACCAACAATGCGTTGCATTTCTTCAATTTCAATAGTTTTACACGTGGCGCGATGCACAGGCTCACGAATACCACTTGGACTAACTAACGTTGACCAATTACCACCATCCCAACGAGAACGACGTCCCATATGGGTAATTTGAATCATGATTTTACCGCCGTGCTTGTGTACAGCATCGGCTAAGTTTTGAAAATGAGGGATGATTCTGTCAGTAGATAAGTTAACCGACTTCCACCAGTCTTGTGGACTGTCAATCGATACTACGCTAGAGCCGCCACAAATTGACAGACCAACCCCACCTTTGGCTTTTTCTTCGTAATACTTAACATATCGTTCGGTCGTCATGCCACCTTCGGTAGCATATACTTCGGCGTGTGCCGTACTAACCACACGATTTCGTATGGTAAGTTGATTAATTTTTAATGGCTGAAATAGTGCATCGAACTGCGCCATGATGAGCTCCTGATATTAGTTCTTTAAAAAGCTGTTTATAATAAAAAGTTAGCGTGGTGTTACTTCAAAGTAACCAACATCGCAACCCTCTTCAGCGGCACATTGTGTTTGTTTTGCAACGGTTTTCACTGGGTAACCTAAGGTTTCAGCAATTTGATCCATCGCACCAGCAAACCAACCAGTAAACATATAATCGACTTTGCGATTAACCTTGCCGTATTGATAAACAAAAGCAGAATTTTCTAATCGAACTTTTGCTGTACCATTTTCAAGATCGAGTTCTTCAGTAATGAAAAAGCCCCAACCACGTTGTGATAAACGTTTCATGTAATGCTCAAACAATTCTTCACCACGAATACCGTGCTCTTCGCCTTCTTTTTCACACCAGTAAAAAGCAGATTTATAACCAGCTTTATATAAAACATCGGCGTATTTTTCGGCGCCAAGTTCTTCTTCGATGCCCATATGGTTGTTAACAAAAAAGTGACGCGGTACATACAGCATAGGTAAAGCATCAGTGGTCCAAACGCCAGTCTCATTGTCGACTAAAATCGGCATATCAGGACTGTGGCTCGCGGTATTCAGGTTATTTACATTACTCATTGTCTATTCTCCCCAGACGTCTTTAAGAACGCGAACCCAGTTCTCGCCCATGATTTTTTTAATTTTAGATTCTGACCAGCCGTGTTTTAACATCGTAGCGGTCAAGTTAGGAAATTCACCTAAGGTACGAATGCCCTCAGGGTTAATAATGGTGCCAAAGTTAGTTAAGTTACGGGCATAACCTTTGTCGTGAGTTAACATATCGAAGAATGCTTGATCATGGCCTTGCGTAAAATCAGTGCCTATACCAACACAGTCTTCACCAGCTATATTGACTACATAATCTATCGCTTCAACGTAGTCATCAACCGTAGAATCAATGCCATTTTTTAAGAAGGGAGCAAACATGGTTACGCCAATAAAACCGCCGTGTTCGGCGATAAAGCGTAATTCTTCATCCTTTTTATTACGCGGATGTTCTTTTAGTCCGAAAGGTAAACAATGTGAATAACACACTGGCTTAGTGGACGCTAAAATAACTTCTTCTGACGTTTTTGGTCCCACATGAGATAAATCACACATGATGCCAACTCGATTCATTTCAGCAACGATTTCAAGACCAAAGCCAGATAATCCACCGTCACGTTCATAACAACCCGTGCCTACCAGGTTTTGCGTGTTGTAAGCCATTTGTACAATGCCAACACCCAATTTTTTAAATATTTCGACATAACCAATTTTATCTTCAAAAGCATTAGCATTTTGAAAGCCTAAAATGATGCCAGTTTTGCCCTGCTCTTTCGCTTTAGCAATATCAGCAGTCGTATGTACAGGCATAATTAAATCACTGTTATCACAGAAAAATTGATTAAATTCGGTGATGTTGTCAATGGTATCTTTAAAACCTTCCCACACTGATACGGTACAGTTGGCAGCGGTTAAGCCACCTTTAGCCATGTCTTCAAATAAATCTCGGTTCCATTTTGCGATGACTAAACCATCGAAAATTATTGAGCTTTCATGTAACGCTAAAGCTTGATCTGTATTCATTAAATTAACCTCATCTATGCTGTGAGATCTCTACTGATCAATCACAGGCAAATTTAAACTAAAGTCAGTCTAACAAAGGCAAATAGCGTGGTTTGGGAGAATGCGACACCTACCTTACTAAAAACGGCGTAGGTGTCGTTAATTGGATAGCTGACCAGAGATAGGGGTAATCAGCATTTGCTCATGACGCTAACTCATGGCGCTAATATAAGATCAGTTAAGTCAGGGTTATATATGTTGTCGATACAAAGTTAACGTTTTACGCCAAGCAAACTTAACTTCGGGGATCATCAATGGCGAGCGCGGCTCAAAAACATTGCTCGATTGTTCGCCTTGTTCATTTTCGAGATAATAGTCAATAACATGTTCTTTATTCATGCCATAGGTTTGGTGCATAAAGTCGAGTTCTTTGTCCCCTAAGCAAATACCGTAGTACCTATGTATCGCCTGTGCTATCTGCTCAGATGCTTTAACCATGTCTTTTTTGACTTCTTTGGCTACCGACTCGCCCCAGCCAACTTTGGTGGTGGTACTCAAACCAGGTTCGAAGCTACCTAAATCGACAGCATTAGAGGAATATATGGCGCCCTGTACCTCAGGTAAACTAATAAAAACACAGGGATTTAGGGCTAATGCCAAATCTATTGCCAGCTGTTTTGCGGCCCGCACATGCTGATTACTAACCTGCCAGTTACTTTGTTGCGTGCGGTTTCTTAAACCCTTTGACAATATGCTTTGACTATCAAAATGATGGGCTATTTTTTTAACAACGGTAATTTTATCCGCATCCGTTAACTGTATTTGCCGCTCGATTATGTGTAAGCCCTGCTTACCAGTGACCGATACCTTAGTGTTAGCATCGGCATACTTTAGATTAATTCGCTGCCAGCTATTAATATCTTTTAAGAAATCAGCATGTTCATTGAGCACCATAGCACTACTTCGATAGGCTTGCTGATATAACTCCAGTGCCTTAATCAACACGCTATGATTGAGCTTTAACGCACGCATATCGACGTTTTCACGCTTTTGCACACACCCGATATCGTCGCAAATATTTTGACAAAGCCGATCTATAGTTTCGAGACATATTTGCAATAAGTCACTACTTGGCAGACGCTCAGCCACGGTGGAGTAATCGAGTAAATTACTGTCACTTAAAAAGTTAGCCAACGCCAATAACTGGCTGTAACCACGTGCTCTAGCAATGCGGTACTTAGAGCGCTCTTTTTCTAATTTTTTGGTGGCTATGGTCAATTGCGATGAGCCAACACAATTAACTACTAACATTGGAATACGTCGCCCAGATAAAAGCTCAAAGGCCAAGGTTAAGACTTCTTCAACATCGCTTAAGCCCATGATGTCTTCGTTATCTTCTTCAATCGCTGAAAATATACGCTCAATAAAAAAGGGCTCTCGTTCTACACCGCTACGCAAAGTATTTTTTTTACCTTGGAGGCGTTGTTCTAACAGCCGGGCCAATCGCGGACGATCTGGTTCTAAGCTTGCTAAGGCAGCAGAGATTTCCGTTGAAAGTTCCTGGTTAATATCGTGGATACGACTATACATACCCGCGCGCCAATAAATTTCAATATTCGCCACGGCCTGAGCAATCACTGGTGAATCAATAATGCTATTTACCGCAAGCGTTAACCATTGCGGACCAAGATCCGATTTTTGCAACAGTATACGTGCCGACTCATAACGCCTCGACTCAGGTTCCATACGACTTAGGGTGAGATCTCTGACCGACAGAATGAAATCAGGCAAGCTGCCAATAACCAATAACAACTGCTCTTTGGCATCATCAAGTTCTTGCCCTTTTGTCGCTTTGTAGATGAACTTTACCAAGACGGCAATCAGTCCCATTAATACGGTGTAACCGACAAAAAATATCAAATTCTCATTGGGCAACCAAGTCCCAAATCCTAGATAATATCCGCCTTGGGCCGCTAAGAAGGTTACCGGACCTGCAGTCCAACCAACTTCAGCGAGACTCCATAATGAAGATTTTCCGACGCCAGATTGCGCCATGCGATCAATACGGCGTTGGCCACTCTGTTGAATTTGAAGATGATTTTTTTCTGAGTTTTCGGAATTTAACAAGGAGGATAATTTCATATCGTTAAGTATTCATAAAGTAAGTTGTATTACCAAACGACTTCAAAAGTGCAGGATTCAGCGGGAATTAGAAACGTCTTAGACATGCTCAATCATCCTGAAATAGCCTCTTGAAGTATAGATACCGTTTAACCTCAAGAGTAAACGGTATCTTGCTGTGTTTTGTTAGTTAGTGATGTTGTTGATGTTGATGTTGAACCTTAACCGATCCCAAGCTGGATTCTTTACTGGAAGCAAATTGCTTATTTTTAGCTAAAACGTTGCGCTCATCTCGGGGCGGAATGCTAAAAGAATTACGATAACACTTACTAAAATGCGGCGTAGAAACAAAACCACATGCTATAGCAATTTCAATAATAGACATATTGGTTTGCTTTAATAACTGACGTGCTTTTCCTAATCGTAACTGTAAATAATAACGATGCGGCGAACAGTTGAGATATTTTTGAAACAATCGCTCTAACTGACGTCGAGATAAATCAACAAAACTAGCTAATTCATCTAGGCATAATATTTCTTCAATATTTGCTTCCATTAACGCGACTACATCTTGCAATTTTGACTGAGTAGCACCAACAATATGCTGTAATGGTATGCGTTGCTGGTCGTTTTCATCACGAATATGTTCATGAGAAAACATGTCTGAAATAGCCGTTGTTAAAGCTTTACCGTACTCTTTAGAAATCACCTGCAACATCATATCAATAGGTGCTGTACCGCCTGAACAAGTCATGCGATTACGGTCAAGTATAAACAATTGATTGGAGCTTTTTATTAAAGGGAACTCTTCCTGACAACTCGCCAACAATTCCCAATGAATGGTGCTTTGATAGCCGTTTAATAAACCCGCTTTAGCCAATAAATAACTGCCCGTGCAAATGCCGCCTAGCACGATATTACAGCGAGATAAATGGGTTAACCAGCTAAGCACTTTTCGCGTCACTGTGCCTTTTATATCTACACCGCCACAAACCAACACAGTATCAAACTCAACATAGTTATTGATGCAAGAATCAACCTCGATCTTCAGTCCATCACTGGCAGTAACAACGCCGCCATCTTCACTGAGAATAGTCCAACGATATAGTTGTTCTCCAGACAATTGATTGGCCATTCGCAATGGCGCAATTGCCGAGGACAACGCTAACATGGTAAAGTTGGGTTGTAATAAAAAACCAATATGTTTACATTTTATCTGTGCCTGACTGCTAGTTGATGGTACTAATGGCATGTGATTTATTCCTATTCTGAAGATTGCAGTTCTTATTATTATTATTGCAGTTTTTTTTAAAACAGCATGTAGATTTCCCTAATAACTTAATTATTCACTCGTTTAAATCTAGTTAGTCAAAATTTATCACCCAGGGATTGATTTAGATCAAAAAGCCAGGTTTTAATTAATAACAACGCATGATTTGAATCAATAAAAGCGTTAAGTTCAAAGTTGAAATCTACGCATACAATAGATTTACAGTACTTTAAAATCATCCCAATTACGACGTTATTCATACCAATTAGCGACATTCAAAGATAAGCATTTGATTTATTGTTGATTAATTAACCAGCACTTCAAAGGCATTGGCAAGGGACAAATGTCTCTATTAGCTATGAAGATGTCTTAATCGGCTATATTTATTATAATCACTTATTTGATAATGGTATTAATGTAAAATGCCCAGAGGATTATTATGACTGCTACCAACGACAAAGGCCTGCAACAGATTGCGACTATTATCGAGCAACACCAAACATTGCCCGGAGCGATGTTACCAATATTACATGCCATTCAGAATGACTTGTCTTTTATTCCGTCCAATGCACTACCTTTAATCGCCAAGGCTTTAAACGTATCTAAAGCTGAAGTTCACGGGGTGATTAGCTTTTACCATCATTTTCGCACTGAAGAACCCGGTGCTCATGTGATTGAAATCTGCCGAGGCGAATCATGCCAAGCCATGGGGTCACGCGCGTTAGAAGAAAATATCAAACAAAATTTGTCAATTGATTATCATCAAACCAGCAAAGATAGACAATATACTTTAGAACCGGTTTATTGTTTGGGTAATTGTGCGTGCTCACCTGCAATGCGTATTGGTGATGACATTCATGGTGAATTAGATCTACAAAAATTTGAACAAATTATTGCATCGTTAAATACTTATTCGTTGGAGTTAAAATGAATCACTCACCTTCCGATGACAGCTCAATGCCAGTAGCGTCACGAAAAATTTTCGTTTCTTTAGATACTACTGCCCGCTCCCGCGGTAGTGATAAGGTAGCAACGCAGGTTGAAAGTGTACTTAACGCACAACCAGAACTAGCAGCAACATTAGTAAGAAATGGCTCTCGCGGCATGTTTTGGTTAGAGCCTTTATTAGAAATTAATACCCCCAAAGGTCGAGTCGCTTATGGTCCGGTAAAAGCGGAAGATGTAAACGACATCATTAACCTGCAATGTTTTGATGATGCTACTGAACACCCATTATGCCTTGGTTTAACCGAAGAATTACCCTGGTTTAAATCTCAACAACGGTTAACGTTTGCCCGAGTGGGCATTATCGATCCTATCGATGTTGATGATTACATTAGCCATGGTGGATTTGTCGGTTTAACTAATGCTTTCGCAAAAACTGCACAACAGTTAGTCGATGAAGTAAAAGAGTCTGGTCTCAGAGGTCGTGGCGGTGCTGCATTTCCTACAGGTATAAAGTGGCAAACCGTTTTGAATGAACCAGAGCAGCAGAAATATATTGTCTGTAACGCCGATGAAGGTGATTCAGGTACTTTTGCCGATCGTATGTTAATGGAAGGCGATCCGTTAGTACTAGTTGAAGGCATGATCATCGCAGGCCTTAGCGTAGGAGCTGACCAAGGTTATATCTATTTACGCAGTGAGTATCCTCAGGCCCATGACCTATTAAATAAAGCCATTAGCAATGCAAAAGCAGCTGGTTATCTAGGTGATAATATTTGTGGCACTGAGCACAACTTTCATTTAGAAGTGCGTTTAGGCGCTGGTGCTTATATTTGTGGCGAGGAAACATCCTTATTAGAAAGCCTTGAAGGCAAACGTGGCTTAGTTCGCGCTAAACCACCACTACCCGCTATTGAAGGTTTATTTGGTCAACCAACCGTGGTAAATAACGTCATATCACTCGCTTCTGTACCTTATATTTTAAGCCATGGCGGTGATAGTTATCGTGATTTCGGCATGGGCCGATCTCGTGGCACCTTACCCATTCAATTAGCGGGTAACATTGCTCAAGGGGGGTTAGTTGAATTAGCTTTCGGTATATCCCTTAATGAATTACTACAGCAATATGGCAATGGCTGTAAAAGCAAACGTGCTATGCGCAGTGTACAAGTAGGCGGACCGTTAGGTGCTTATTTGCCCGCAGAGCAATGGGATACCGCCCTTGATTATGAAGAGTTTGCCAGTATTGGTGCCGTATTAGGCCACGGTGGAATTGTTGTTTTTGACGACACTGTCGATATGGCTGCACAGGCTCGTTTTGCCATGGAATTTTGTGAAGTAGAATCTTGTGGTAAATGTACCCCATGTCGAATTGGCGCCGTACGTGGCGTTGAAGTCATTGATAAAATTATCGATGGCAACAATGACGAACAACAACGACAAGACAGCGTAGACTTATTACATGACCTATGTGACACCATGGAATTCGGTTCTTTATGTGCTATGGGTGGCATGACCCCATTCCCGGTGCGCAGCGCACTAAAATATTTCCCTGATGATTTTTTGCCACAACCGTCAACACAAAAGGCTCAATAAAATGATAACTTATTATGATCCCAAAACAGAGCCTGCTGCCAATCAATCAGCCGACCTTAGTAAAGATTTAGGCACACCGCCTTCTAAATCTACGGTACAAGTTAGCGTAGAAATTGATGGTGTTACTATTGTTGTACCTGAAGGAACTTCAGTATTACGCGCTGCCGCTATTGCCGATATTAATATTCCCAAATTATGTGCCAGTGATAATTTAGAAGCCTTTGGTTCATGTCGTTTGTGTGCGGTAGAGATCGAAGGCATGCGCGGCATGCCAGCTTCTTGTACTACACCGGTAAGAGAGGGCATGAAGGTACAAACGCAAAATCCTAAAATAGCGACATTACGTCGTAATGTTATGGAACTTTACATTTCAGACCATCCATTAGATTGTCTTACCTGTCCGGCCAATGGTGATTGTGAGCTGCAAGATATGGCAGGTGCCGTCGGTTTACGTGAAGTACGCTATGGTTTTGAAGGAAAAAATCACCTCGACGGAGCAACTGATTCGTCGAATCCTTATTTCAGCTTTGATGATTCTAAATGTATTTCCTGTTCTCGTTGTGTCAGAGCGTGTGAAGAAGTACAAGGTACCTTTGCCTTAACGGTTGAAGGTAGAGGTTTTGATTCACGTATAAGTACTGGTCAAGACACTAACTTTCTAGAATCTGACTGTGTTTCATGTGGCGCCTGTGTACAAGCTTGTCCAACAGCTACACTCACTGAAAAATCTGTAATAGATAATGGCCAGCCAGATCATAGCATCATTACTACCTGCGCTTATTGCGGTGTAGGCTGTTCGTTCCGCGCTGATATGCAAGGCGATAAAGTACTGAGAATGGTGCCAGATAAAAATGGTAAAGCGAACCAAGGACATTCTTGTGTTAAAGGCCGATTTGCTTTTGGCTACGCTACTCATCAGGACAGAATAACTAGCCCGATGATTCGCGATAATATAGAACAAGACTGGCGTGAGGTGAGTTGGGAAGAAGCATTAGCCTTTGCTGCTAAGCGCTTAACCGATATTCAAGAAGAACATGGCCGCAACAGTATCGGCGCGATAACGTCGTCTCGTTGTACCAATGAAGAAACCTATTTAGTACAGAAACTAGTCCGTGCAGTTTTTCAAAATAATAATGTCGATACCTGTGCCCGCGTTTGTCATTCGCCAACAGGTTATGGCCTAAAAGCTACCTTAAACGAGTCAGCAGGAACACAAACCTTTGAATCGGTGATGAAAGCTGATGTGGTACTCATCATTGGCGCCAACCCTACCGATGCGCATCCGGTATTTGGTTCATTACTTAAACGTCGTTTACGCCAAGGGGCTAAATTAGTAGTGGCCGATCCGCGCAGCATCGATCTTATCGACAGTCCGCATACCAAAGCACAACATCATCTTAAACTGCGTCCTGGGACAAACGTGGCATTAATCAATGCCCTCGCCCATGTCATTGTTGATGAAGGTTTAGAAGATGCTGACTTCATTCAAAGTCGTTGTGATGATGCTAGCTTCCAGCAATGGTACAAACATATTCAAGACCAACGCCATTCACCAGAAAGCACAACAGAAATTACCGGTGTCGACGCAACAGAGTTACGCGCAGCGGCCAGACTATATGCTAACGCGGGTAACGGCGCTATTTATTACGGTTTAGGTGTTACAGAACACTCTCAAGGCAGTTCATCTGTCATGGCTATTGCTAACTTAGCAATGGTTAGCGGAAATATTGGTCGAGAAGGTGTTGGTGTTAATCCACTGCGCGGCCAAAATAATGTACAAGGCTCATGTGATATGGGTTCGTTTCCACATGAGTTGCCAGGATATCGCCATGTTAGCGATGAAAGCACCCGTAATTTATTTGAACAAGAATGGCAAGTTTCATTGGATTGTGAGCCTGGTTTGCGCATTCCAAATATGTTCGAAGCAGCAATACACGGTGACTTTAAAGGTTTGTATTGCCAAGGCGAAGATATTGCTCAATCGGATCCAAATACTCAGCATGTACAAAAAGCGTTAAGTTCGATGAAATGCATCATTGTACAAGATATCTTCCTTAACGAGACGGCAAAATACGCCCATGTATTTTTACCCGGCTCATCGTTTATGGAAAAAAATGGTACCTTCACCAATGCCGAACGACGCATTTCTAGAGTACGTAAATTGATGCCAGCACTAGCAGGTAAAGAAGATTGGCAAGTAACGATTGAACTTGCCAAAGTACTCGGTTATGAAATGAATTATGAGCATCCAAGTGAGATAATGGATGAAATTGCCCGCTTAACACCAACATTTAGTGGTGTCAGTTATGAAAGGTTAGATCAGCTTGGCTCTATTCAATGGCCATGTAATGAAAAATCGCCTCTAGGCACGCCAATTATGCATACCGAGGATTTTGTTGGCGAAAAAGGCAAGTTTGCGATTACTGAGTATGTGGCCACACCTGAAAAAGCGAATAAGCATTTTCCGTTGTTATTGACCACAGGCCGTATTTTAAGCCAATATAATGTTGGCGCACAAACAAGACGTACTGCCAATCAAGTTTGGCACGATGAAGATGTATTAGAAATCCACCCTAATGACGCTGAAGATCGTGGCATCAATGATGGTGATTGGGTAGGTATTGCCAGTCGTGCAGGTACCACCGCACTACGCGCACTCATTAGCCAACGCGTTCAACCAGGGGTTGTTTATACTACCTTCCATCACCCGTTAAGTGGTGCCAATGTAGTCACCACTGACAATTCTGATTGGGCAACTAACTGTCCTGAATATAAGGTAACAGCAGTGCAAGCAACTAAAGTTGATGAGCCGTCGCAATGGCAAGCAGAATACGCCCAGTTCAGTCAGCGACAAGCGAAATACTTAAAGAATAAAAATGGGGGGGAAGTTGCTAAAACATGACATTACAGTAGCAGACACCGACGTTAATGTGCCTACAGCACAACAGCGTCAAGTGCTGCGCTGTACTAATGACACCCTAACAACAGCGATGGACGACATCGCTGAAGAGACTGCTATTGCCTTGGTTTATAACGGCATTTCTCATGTGGTGATGATGAGTACACCGCATGATTTGTACGACTTGGCAATCGGCTTTAGTTTAAGCGAGAAAATTGTCGATGACGCTAGTGAAATACTTGATATAAGTGCGACTAAACAAGCTTTAGGCATTGAAGTAAATATCACAGTATCCAATCGAGCAGTTTGGCGCTTAAAACAACAACGTCGCAATATGACGGGGCGCACTGGTTGTGGTTTGTGTGGTGCTGAGTCGTTACAACAAGCGATGAAAAATCAACAAACTTCGATAGCTGATGGACAAAAAAACAAAAAAGCACCGCGAGAATTGAGTGAGTTAACTAATTTGGCGATACAAAAAGCTGTAGTTGACTTACAAGGGCACCAACCATTGCAACAGATGACTGGTGCAGTGCATGCTGCTGCTTGGTGTGATGAAAATGGCAGCATTAAACTCATTCGCGAAGATATTGGCCGACACAACGCATTAGACAAACTTATTGGCGCACTCAGTGCGTCAAACATTGTCATTAACCATAGCAGTTTTTTGCTCATTTCTAGCCGTGCTAGTTATGAAATGATCAGCAAAGCACAAGTTGCAGGTATTAGTATGTTGGTAGCGGTTTCGGCCCCAACCGCTTTGGCGATAAACATAGCAAAAAACACTGGTATGACGTTAGTGGGGTTTGCCCGTAACGGTCGTCATACCATTTACAGTTAAACTAATTACAGTAAAACAAAGAAGCAAGAGAGCAGCATATGTCAGATGATCGTTTAAAATATGTGGTAGATATGGCCAATCAAATTGCGGTTAATTTATTACATGGTAAAGAACAGCAACAATGTGTGACTGAGATTAGTCATCACATCAATCGTTTTTGGGCGCCAAGCATGCGTGCACAACTTGCAGAAGCGGCAAACAATGATAACTATCAGCTCGAAGCTATGGTTATTTTAGCGCTCAAGCAAATCAAGAACGAGCAATAACACACTAGATATCACAGTATTAATGGCGATGATAATCGCCATTTTTTTCATTCAAACTTCCGCTGTTAATTGTCAAAACTATCCAATCACGCCCCTTTTCATCCAATTCCCCGTATTACCAATAGTAGAATTCACAAAGCTTTAAGCAATGATATATTGTCCAAAACAACGTCGCTAGTCGTTTTAAAGATAATCAACTACGTCGTTATTTATTTAATAAATAACACTGCATGAATGCAGCTTATTAGACAATGCAAGAGCATATTGTCCTGAACAACTAGTTATTAAACTGAACTACATACCGGCTAAAGACGGTAGGTTCTTTTGCGGACTGAAAGTCCTATAGTGATCGTTGTACTCATATCCTTCCAAGTTAAATTGTCGGGCCTCGCTTCGCTCGTGCCGACCTACAAAAACTAAGCTGGTTTATTCCGTAGGTCGATGCTTGCCTCGACAAAAAGAATTACACCAGGACTTTCGCCTATCAATTTTTCATTGTCGATATAAATCAGCATGTTCTTTATATATCTTTTCGGTTAACTCAGTTGCCACTTAACACTGTGATTTCGTTCTTTCCTACTGCGTTCTAAAGTCAACGGCTAGCTAAAGCTACTCATCTAAAGATGGGGGTTTTAACCCACGTTCGGACTAATAAATGCCTTGTATTTGGCCATTTTTACTTCGTATAAAGTAGATCACTTAATTAATGAAACTGGTATTAATCGGCCTTTAATTTTTCCTTTACCTAAAGTAAAAAAAAACTATAATCAGTGACAAAAAAGCCAGAGCATATTACCGCTCTGGCTTTGTTAATTAACACTCGTGTTAGTTTTTCACTAGTTAGTCACTAGCTTAGCTGGAGCGTATACCGCAGGAGTCAACTTCTCCTCTTTTAGTGATCTCATTAACCCCCACATCATAACTATCATGACTAATGAAAAAGGTAATGCGGCGGTAATAGCGGCGGTTTGCAGACCTTTCAGTCCTCCTACCAATAATAAGATGGCCGCGACAGCGCCTTCACCTAATCCCCATGCTACACGATGAGCCGTTGGTGGATGTTCATTACCCATTGACAAAATAGTGGTAACCACTAACGTGCCTGAATCTGATGAAGTAATGAAGTAGGTCGCAATAAGTAATGTCGCCATAAATGCTGCGATAGTACCCATGAAGCCAGCATCAAGCTTGTCTAATGTTACATATAGCGCTGAAGTTACATCTGCCTTAACAGCATCAACAATACCCGCTTGTCCAACAGCAGCAACTAGTTCTCCTGCTTCATTGGTTACTTGATGGAACAGCTCTAGGTATATAGCGGTGCCTCCGAAAAGAGTTAACCAAATAAAACCTAGCATAGTGGGTACTAACAATACGCCAACAATAAACTCACGAATGGTACGACCTTTAGAGATACGCGCAATAAACATACCTACAAATGGTGCCCAAGACATCCACCAACCCCAATAAAATGCGGTCCACCAAGATTGCCACTGACTATTTTCGTTAGCATCAGTCCAGGTACTTAGTGATAAGACATTACCTAAATAATCACCAGTACTTTGCAATACAGCACCCAATAAATAACGAGTAGGACCAAAACAAAGTAAAAATACCAAAATACCAATGGTCAACCACATATTGACTTCCGATAAGATTTTTACACCTTTACCGACACCTGATACCACTGAAATTGTCGCAATAGCAGAAATAACAGCAATCAGTATAATTTGATTACTCAGAGAAACCTCCATACCAAACATGGTATTAAGGCCAGTATTCATTTGAGTAACGCCTAAACCTAACGACGTTGCTACACCAAATACAGTACCAAACACGGCAAGCACATCAACTGCATGCCCAATTGGACCGTACATTTTTTTCCCAATTAATGGGTAAAGTGCTGAACGGATGGTCAAAGGTAATTTCTTTCTATAAGAAAAATAAGCCAACGACAAACCAACAACTACATAAATTGCCCATGGGTGAAGCCCCCAATGGAAAAAGGTTAGACGCATCGCTACTTGTGCTGCTTCCGGCGTTAATCCTTCAGTGATAAATGGATTACTTTGAAAGTGGTAAATAGGCTCCGCAATAGACCAAAAGACTAAGCCTATACCCATTCCTGCACTAAATAACATGGAAAACCACGAGAAGTTACTGTATTCAGGTCTTGAGTCATCATCACCTAAACGTAAGTTACCGTAGCGACTAAATGCCAGCCAGATACAGAAGAACAAGAATATTGCAACAATGCCAATGTAATACCATTTAAGATAAGACAGTATCCAACCCGATACCGCCGTAAATAATGCTGCTGTTTGTTCAGTGAAAAACACACCGCACAAAACAAACAGAGTAATTATAGCCATTGATACAAGTGTTGTAACTGGATTCATGCCTTTTAACAGACCATGATTCGCTACCATGAGAAACCACCTTTTTTTTAGTTGTTATAAGTAAAAGTATAGATTTCTATAAACTGTTAATTTAGGTATCAGTTTATAAGCATCTAGATGAAAAATGTGCATTTACATTTATTATTAATAAGTGACTTACTTATAATTGGAGTTCACTTACAATAATTTTCTGTCAAGTTAATTGAAAAAATCAACTTATCCCATTAAGTCAGAGTTGATTTAGATCAAGGTATCTAAACACGACACCGAAAGAACATGTACCGACTTATAGCCATTCCACTTGTAGATTCAGAATTCTGCTGGAATTATAAACATATTTAGGTAAGCCTTTTGATGCTCACTAAGTGATAAATTTATTGAAATCTGTCTATACCCAAGCTACTTGAAGATGCTAGTTTCAGGATGCCTGAGCTAGTCATGATCAAGGTGTCTCTTTTTATTAATGGTTACTCCCTTAAAAAAGGAGACAACGAAGTGCATGGTTAGCTGAGACATCTCCGCAGGGCTGGTTTAAAAACGATTTATGCAGCTTTATTGATTTCGACAATGGAACGACTATTCTCTTTAATCGAAGCCTTGCCTAAATACATTTTTAATTCCAGCTGAATCCTGCATATTCATGTGGCTTGGGTATATATTCAGACAAAAAAAACCAGCGATATAAATCACTGGTTTCAAGGCTGGTCATGAATTAACTCGACAACACGGTGGAAATGGCCCCCTTATTATTCAAAGACGGCGTTATCCACTAGCTGTTTAACTCTTTTCAGCTGACGCTTTAATATTACTTTGCATCGTATGGCTGAACCAATCGATAAAATTCACCACGCCAAACTCAAAGGTCGTTGAGTAAGGTCCAGGTTGGTAAGCCTTAGAATTAATACCTTTTTGATTATTCTCAGCTAACGTTCTGTCTTGCACATTGGTTGCATCCCATACTTGGCGTAATTGGGCAACATCATAATCAACACCTTCTACTGCGTCTTTATGGACTATCCACTTGGTGGTTACTTGAGTTTTTTGTGCGCCTAATGGGATCACCTGAAAGGCAATTAAATGATCTCCCATCGCGTGACTCCACGAGTTAGGTAGGTGCAAAATTCGCATCGAACCCAGATCAGGGTTTTTAATACGGCCCATTAATTTTTTACAACCCGCTTTACCGTCAATCGTCATCGATACGGTGCCTTCAAGTAACGGCATACGTACTATGCGGTTACGTAAACCATGGCCATGTGAAACATGCTTATATGGAATGCCTTCTGCTTCCCACATTGCTTGTTTAGCCGCTACCTGTGCCTTGAATTCATCACTAGCGCGTGGATCTTCAGTATCATCCCACTCTAATAAAGTATTTAATAGTTCAGGGTGATTGCCGCTACAGTGATAACACTCACGGTTATTTTCAATCACTAACTTCCAGTTAGCATCTTCAATTAAAGTGCTTTCTACAGCGACCTTACAATTATCTAAATCATATGGTTCTAGGTAATGGGTTAAATCATCGAAGAAACCATCGATATTTGTTGGATTTTCACTCAGAGAAACAAAAATATAACCACCAGCAACACGACAATTAACTTTGTGCAGACCATAATCATTCTTATCGAAATCATCGCCCATTTCAGTGCCTGCAAAGAGTAAATTGCCATCTAATTCATAAGTCCATTGATGATAAGGACATACTAACTTAGGTACCTTACCTTGTTTAACTAAACAAATTTTAGAACCACGATGACGACAAGTATTATGAAAAGCGCGTACTTCACCATTTTGATCTCTGATAACAGTAATCGGGTTATCGCCAATATCTAAGGTGATAAAATTACCATTATCTGGAATTTCGCCAGTGATGCCAACGAACAGCCATTCTTTGTAAAAAATTTGTTCCATTTCTACTTGAAAAACATCGGCGTCGCTATAAAACTGCTGTGGTAAAGAAAACGTTATTGGGTGTTTTTCTAATGCATCCGCAACAGCCTGCGCTGATTTATTTGGTGAAGTAACTAGTAAACTTTCGTGTTCATGTGAGCAAGACATAAGTAATTCCTCTGTTCTTTATATTCGACAAAATAGATGTCGCTTTTTTTTAGTTAAAATGAACAACTTTATCGAATCAAGTGTTCACATTATTTGTTGTTAGATATTGAGTCCCACGGCGTCAATCGGTTTACCTAAAAACGACCAAAAAGCGAATTAATACCGACCAAAAAGCGAATTAATACCAGCCAAAAAAAGTAATTATTAAATAAATTGATCTAGATCAAAATTATTACACAAAGGATAATTTTTAGAGCTGGCAAAAACGACTACATTCATGTCGCTTTTAGTTAAGTGGTTGATAAGTACTTAGCGCATCGTATTGCCATAACTATAATATTCGGATCCACTCATGATAAACACCTCCCAATACTCTGTTAACACGCAAACATGGACCAATGGGCGTCACGATGTTCAATGCGTTAAAGTGATTGACGAAACCATTGATGCACGTACCTATTGCTTTACCAGCACAGAGCCTGTAATGCACTTTTTCAAACCTGGCCAATTCGTGACGCTAGAATTAGAAATTGACGGTATGCAAGTATTGCGTAGTTACACTATTTCATCATCTCCTTCAGTGCCATACAGTTTTTCAATCACTGTAAAAAGAATGCCTGGAGGTCAAGTATCAAATTGGCTGCATGATAACCTTAAACAAGGTGATCAAATCGCGGTGCATGGCCCGGTAGGTATATTCAATTGCATCGATATTACGGCCGAAAAAGTTTTATTACTCTCTGGTGGTGTTGGTATAACACCAGTGATGTCAATGGCCCGTTGGTGGTTTGATACCAACGGTGATGTTGATATGGTTTTTGCCCATAGTGCCCGCACCCCTAAGGACATAATATATCGTCGCGAACTTGAGTATATGGATTCCAGAATAACTAACTTCAATCTCAACTTTATTTGTGAGAGGTATGACATTGGCGATAGCTGGAGCGGTTTTTGTGGCTTCTTCGATGAACAAAAGCTTCGAATGATAGCGCCTGATTTTCTCGATCGCACCATTTATTGTTGTGGACCGACGCCTTATATGACTGCTGTCAAAAGTATGTTGCAAAATATAGGCTTTGACATGGCCAATTACCATGAAGAAAGTTTTGGTGCGCCACCGGAAGAAGCACAACTCGACGCTGAACAGCAAATGGAAGATGCCGCAGGCGAATCAATCGATGACGATACTTTAATAGAAGTAGCATTTAGCAAAACGGGTAAATCAGTCAAGATACAACCCGGTGGCACAGTGCATTTAGCCGCTTCACAAGTTGGCCTTCATATTCCTAAAGCTTGTGGTATGGGCATATGCGGCACCTGTAAAGTGAAAAAAATTCATGGTGAAGTGATTATGTCACATAACGGTGGCATCACAGATGAAGATGTTGCTGATGGATATATTCTTAGCTGCTGTAGTGTTCCTCAAGGTGATGTTTCAGTCGAATATTAAAATTTAGACCCATTCCACATGAAGGTACAGGATTCAACGGGTATATATACCCGTTCCACTTGAAGATGATATTTTAACTAAAATATCATCTTTTTTTTTTATGTCGTAAATAGATGTAAAAAAGACGTTAGCTGAATGGTTAGCCACTATTTAGCAAGCTACTATCGACTTAATCCAAAACAAAAAAACTACGGCGAATTGAGCCGCGGAGAAAGCAAAATGTTTTACAAAAATGATCAAATAGCCGGTTTCGATGACAGTATTTGGCAAGCCATGGAGCAAGAAGACAAACGTCAACAAGATCACGTTGAATTAATTGCCTCAGAAAACTATACCAGTGCGCGCGTGATGCAAGCCCAAGGCAGTCAACTGACTAACAAATACGCCGAAGGTTATCCTGGTAAACGTTATTACGGCGGCTGTGAACACGTTGATGTGATTGAGCAACTGGCGATTGATCGTGCAAAAGAATTGTTCGGCGCTGATTACGCTAATGTACAACCTCATTCTGGCTCACAAGCCAATGCCGCAGTCTTTATGGCCTTGCTTAAGCCCGGTGAAACGGTGCTGGGCATGAGCTTAGCGCACGGTGGTCATTTAACCCACGGCTCCAAAGTGAGCTTCTCCGGTAAAATTTATAACGCGGTGCAATACGGCTTAAATGAAGTAACCGGTGAAATTGACTACGACGAAGTAGCACGTCTTGCAAAAGAGCATCAACCGAAAATGATTATTGCCGGTTTCTCAGCGTATTCACGTGTAGTTGATTGGCAGCGTTTTCGTGACATTGCCGATAGCATTGGTGCCTGGTTATTTGTTGATATGGCCCACGTTGCCGGTTTAGTGGCCGCAGGTCTGTATCCTAACCCAGTACCAATTGCCGATGTGGTAACCACCACTACCCATAAAACCTTACGTGGTCCACGTGGCGGCTTGATTTTAGCGAAACAAAATGACGAACTGGCTAAGAAATTAAATTCAGCGGTTTTCCCAGCAGGTCAAGGTGGCCCATTGATGCATGTTATCGCTGCCAAAGCGATTTGTTTCAAAGAAGCACTTGGTGAGGGTTATGTTGAGTATCAGCAACAGGTCATCGATAACGCCCGTGAAATGGCGAAAACATTCCAAACCCGTGGTTATAACGTAGTTTCTGGTGGTACGGACAATCACCTATTTTTATTGGATTTAATCGATAAAGGTATTACCGGTAAAGACGCGGATGCTGCGCTGGGCCGCGCTAATATCACGGTCAACAAAAACTCAGTGCCTAACGACCCGCAATCGCCATTTGTCACCAGTGGTCTGCGTATCGGCACACCGGCCATCACCAGTCGTGGTTTTGGACTTGAAGAAGCAGCAGCATTAACGGGTTGGATTTGTGATGTGTTAGATGACATTAGCAATGAGCAAGTGATTGATGACGTGCGAAGTAAAGTGTTGGACTTATGTGAAAAAAATCCGGTCTACCGCTAGGTAACCCGACAGAGAGCTTAGCAGCAGTTTAGCTCTCTTTGTTTAGCCAATAATACAATGTAGAAAAAGGGTATACCATGCAACAATATTCAGGATTTGGTTTATTAAAACACTCGTTAACTTACCACGAGAATTGGCAACGGGTTTGGAGTAATCCTACCCCGAAAAAACACTATGATGTTGTTATCATAGGCGGTGGTGGACATGGTCTGGCAACGGCTTATTATTTAGCGAAAGAGCATGGCATCACTAACATTGCCGTGATTGAAAAAGGTTATTTAGGCGGCGGTAATACCGCGCGTAATACCACCATTGTGCGTTCAAACTATTTATGGGACGAAGCGTCTCACTTATATGAGCATTCCTTAAAATTATGGGAAGGCTTAGCACAAGAGCTGAACTATAACTTGATGTTTAGTCAACGCGGTGTATTAAACCTAGGCCATACCCTACAAGACATGCGTGATATTGAACGCCGCGTGAATGCTAACCGTCTTAACGGCATTGATGGTGAAGTCTTAACCACCGCACAAGTACAAGAAATGGTGCCTATTTTAGATTGCTCAACCAATGCACGTTTTCCGGTGATGGGCGCTTCATGGCAAGCCCGTGCAGGTACGGCTCGTCACGACGCGGTTGCCTGGGGTTTTGCTCGCGCAGCCGATGCGTTAGGGGTTGATTTATTACAGCAAACGGAAGTCACTGGCATTCGCCGTAAAGATGGCGCAGTAGAGGGCGTTGAAACCAATCGCGGCTTTATTTCGGCCGGTAAAGTGGCATGTGTCGCTGCGGGTAACTCCAGTGTTATCGCCAAGATGGTGGGCATGGAATTACCGCTTGAATCTCATCCACTGCAAGCGATGGTATCAGAGCCATTAAAACCAATTTTAAATACCGTGGTGATGTCCAATCATGTCCACGGGTATGTCAGTCAATCCGATAAAGGTGACTTGGTCATCGGCGCGGGTATTGATGGTTATACCGGTTATGGTCAGCGCGGCTCTTTTAATGTGGTTGAGCATACTATTGCCGCCATTATCGAAATGTTTCCTATTTTCAGTCGTGTGCGTCTTAATCGCGCCTGGGGCGGCGTGGTTGATACGTGCCCAGATGCCTGTCCTATCATTTCGAAAACACACATCAAAGGACTGTATTTTAACTGTGGTTGGGGCACGGGTGGTTTTAAGGCTACGCCGGGCGCTGGGCATGTCTTTGCGCATACTATCGCCAACGATGAGCCACACCCGTTAGCCAAACCCTTTAGTATCGACCGCTTTTCATCAGGCGAATTAATTGACGAACACGGCGCTGCCGGTGTTGCGCACTAAGAGGAATTTATTATGTTACTTATCCACTGTCCTTATTGTGAAGAGCTGCGCGAAGAAGAAGAGTTTAGCCCTGCTGGGCAAGCTCATATCGTGCGCCCACTTCAACCCGAAGAAATTAGTGATGAGCAATGGGCACGTTACTTGTTTTTCCGTAAAAACCCGCGCGGTTTACATCACGAGATGTGGCTACATGCGGCCGGTTGTCGCAAATATTTCAACGCGACCCGAAACACCGTGACCTATGAAATCATGGAAACTTACAAAATGGGCCTAAAGCCCAGCGTCACCGCTAGTGAAGAGGGCCAATCATGAGCCAAGTTAATCGAATCGCTGGAAGCAGCAAACGCATTAATCGCAACCGCACCTTAACCTTTAGCTTTAACGGCAAAGAATATACAGGTTTTGAAGGCGATACCGTCGCATCAGCCTTGTTAGCTAATGGTGTTGATGTCGTTGGGCGTAGTTTTAAGTACTCACGTCCTCGCGGTATTATTACCAGTGACTCGCAAGAGCCGAACGCCATTTTTCAAATTGGCTCGACGCAAGCGACCACTATTCCTAACCCACGCGCGACACAAACCGACTTGTACCAAGGATTAACCGCAAGCTCAACCAACGGTTGGCCTAATGTTGATTTCGATTTAATGGGCACCGTGGGCAAATTAGGTGGCTCGATGATGCCGCCCGGGTTTTATTACAAAACCTTTATGTTTCCACAATCGTTATGGATGTCATACGAGCACTTAATTCGCAAAGGCGCTGGTTTAGGGGCAAGTCCTCAGCAAAATGACCCGGACAGTTATGACAAAATGCACCATCATTGTGATGTGATGATTGTCGGTGGTGGTCCTGCGGGCTTAGCCGCAGCGTTATCTGCTGCGCAAACAGGCGCACGCGTTATCATCAGTGATGAGCAAAATGAATTTGGCGGCAGTTTATTATGCTCAACGCAGCAAATAGATGGCCAATTGCCGAGTCAATGGGTAGAAAAAACCGTGGCACAGCTTAGCGAGATGGATAACGTGATGTTACTTCCTCGCAGCACGGTGTTTGGTTATTACGACCATAACCTAGTGGGCATTAATGAACGTCGCACCGACCATTTAGGTGAGCATCAACTGCAAAGCACCCGTCAACGCGTGCATAAAGTGCGCGCTAAACAAGTGATTTTAGCCACCGGTGCTCATGAGCGTCCGCTTGTTTATGGTAACAATGACGTGCCAGGTTGTATGTTAGCCAATGCAATTTCTACCTACATTAATCGCTATGATGTAGTACCAGGCAAGCAATTGGTGTTAATGACCACCAATGATAATGCCTACAAAACCGCGATTGATTGGCATCAAGCCGGTCGTAAAGTGGTCGCTATCGTTGATACGCGAAGCACCTCAAATGGCGACTTGGTCAATAAGGTCAAAAAACTGGGCATCGATATCATCTTTGGCCATGGCGTGATTGAAGTCAAAGGCAGCAAACGCGTCAAAGGCGTTGAGGTTGCGCCAATCAATGCGAGTAATCACAGTGTTACTGGTCCAGCGAAACATATTGTCTGTGATACGGTTGCCAGCTCAGGTGGTTGGAGCCCTGTTATTCATTTGTCATCACACACAGGCTCGCGTCCGGTGTGGAACGACGACATTGCGGGGTTTGTACCCGGTGATACCGTGCAAAAGCAACACAGTTGCGGTGGACTGGAAGGCGTTTACGCGTTATCAAAAGTCATCAGTGATGGTTTCACCACTGGCGCTGTCGCAGCAGAGGCCGCAGGCAAAGGTGATGGACGTTATGCGGGGAACTCGCCAACAACCAGCGACCCACAAGAAGATGCGTCCATGGCGCTGTTTCACATACCGCACAGTAAAAAAACCAGTCGCGCGCCAAAACAGTTTGTTGATTATCAAAATGATGTCACCGCCGCAGGTATTGAACTGGCAAACCGTGAAGGCTTTGAATCGATTGAGCATGTCAAACGCTACACCGCGTTAGGTTTTGGTACGGACCAAGGCAAGTTAGGTAATATCAACGGCATGGCAATTACCGCTAAATCGTTAGGTAAAACTATCCCTGAAACGGGCACCACTATCTTCCGCCCTATGTATACCCCCACCACGTTTGGCGCCTTAGCGGGTGCGGATGTGAAGCACTTGTTCGACCCAGCACGTTTTAGCGCTATGCATAAATGGCATTTAGAAAATGGCGCTGAGTTTGAAGATGTTGGCCAATGGAAACGCCCGTGGTACTTCCCACAGCCAGGCGAAACCATGCAGCAATCACTCGAGCGTGAATGTTTAGCAACACGTAACAGTGTCGGTATTTTAGATGCTTCGACCTTAGGTAAAATTGATATTCAAGGCAAAGATGCACGCGAATTTTTAAACCGCGTCTATACCAACCCATGGAGCAAGTTAGGCGTAGGCAAATGTCGCTACGGCGTTATGTGTAAAGAAGACGGTATGGTCTTTGATGATGGGGTTACCGTCTGTCTTGACGATAATCGTTTTATCATGACCACCACCACTGGCGGGGCGGCGGGCGTATTGCAATGGTTAGAGCTATGGCATCAAACCGAGTGGCCTGAGCTGGAGGTGTATTTCTCAACCGTGACTGACCATTGGTCAACCATGACTATCTCAGGACCTAACTCTCGTAAAGTCTTGGAGAAAATCTGTGATATTGATGTCAGTAATGACAGTTTCAAGTACATGGATTGGCGCGCAGCGACGGTTGCGGGGGTTAAAGCACGCATTTTCCGTATCTCGTTTACCGGCGAGCTGTCGTTTGAAATTAACGTGCAAGCAAACTATGGCATGCATGCCTGGAAAGCGGTGATGGCGGCGGGTGAAGAATTTAATATCACCCCGTATGGCACCGAAACCATGCATATTTTACGTGCAGAAAAAGGCTTTATCATTGTCGGACAAGACACCGATGGCTCGGTGACACCACAAGATTTAGACATGGACTGGGTTGTGGGTAAGAAAAAAGACTTTAGCTTTATTGGTAAACGCTCTTGGACGCGCTTTGACAATAAACGTGACGATCGTAAACAAATGGTGGGCTTGAAACCGAAAGACCCTACTTTTGTACTGCCTGAAGGCGCACAAATTGTCTTTGAGAAAAACCAATCCATCCCAATGAAAATGGTGGGTCACGTTACCTCAAGTTATTACAGTGCTTGTATGGGCTACTCGTTTGCCTTAGCAGTCGTTAAAGGCGGTATTAGCCGCAAAGGTGAGAGTGTCTATTTGCCATTAAGTGATGGCACCACCGTGGAAGCTGAAATTTGCAGCCCAGTATTTTATGATCCAAAGGGAGACCGTCAAAATGTCTAACTCAATCCAGGTAGAATCGCCGCTACACCATGCTCAACTTGACCAATTAATTGGCCAATCAAGCGCGGGTGGCATTGTCTTGCATGAGCATAAGTTATTGGGTCACCTTAACTTACGTGGCAACTGTGCGGATGCTGAATTTTTAGCTGGTGTACAAGAAGCACTCGGGGTCGCACTGCCTATTACGCCGTGTAGCAGCGCCAAGAGTGAGCTCGCACAAATCATGTGGTTAGCGCCCGATGAATGGTTAATTATTGTCGCCTCAGGCAATGAAGATGAAGTCGAGCAAAAGCTGCGTTCGTATTTAACCGGCCACTTTGCCGTCAGTGATATCAGTGGCGCGCAAACTCTGATTGAACTGAGTGGTGAGCATGTTATCGACTTGATGAAAAAATCAACTGGTTATGATTTACACCTGGATAGCTTTCCCGTGGGTAAAGTCGTGGGTACTACCTTTGCTAAAACGGGTGCGCATATCTTGCGCGTGAGCGAAGATTCGTTTCAGCTGGTGGTACGCCGCAGTTTTTCTGACTATGTGTGGTTATGGATCCAACAAGGTAGCCAAGAATACGGCCTGACGATCGTTTAACGCTTGTTTAGCTAAAACCAATCGCCCCTTAACGCACATTGTTTGTTGTTTCAATGCGCGTTAAGGGTAGCGATCACTCATTATAAAACCGCTTATGTTTAACTGAATAGCTTGAATGCATAAAGTCATTCTGTTCAAACTAAGCGGTTTTCACTTCAAAATAGGATCGAACATGTCCGATATCAAACCTGTATCGCAAACGCATATTATTACCGCAGATTGTCCTAGTCGGCCGGGAACGGTTGATGTGGTGACCCGTTTTTTGTGCGAAAAAGGGTTCTATATTAATGAAATTCACTCGTTTGATGATACCGCGGTCAATCGTTTTTTCATCCGCATAGAATTTAGAGCACAGACGGCGACAGACTTTAGCGCTGAAACCTTTAGCCAAGAGTTTGAGCAACGCGCCAGTGAATTTGAGATGCAATGGCAACTAGCCTCCAGTCCGTATAAATCTAAAGTTGTGATCATGGTGTCCAAACACGATCATTGCTTGAATGACTTATTATACCGTTATCGCACCGGCGATTTGGATATAGAGATCCCCGCGATCATCTCTAATCACCCAGATTTAGAAGAGCTAGCAAAGTGGCATGGAATTCCTTATTACCACCTGCCCATCACGAAGGACACTAAACCTGAGCAAGAAGCCAAGGTGTGGCAGATTATTCAAGAATCTGATGCGGACTTGGTGGTATTAGCGCGTTATATGCAGGTCTTATCGAGCGATTTGTGTCAGAAGTTGTCCGGTAAAGCCATTAATATTCACCACTCGTTATTACCCGGTTTCAAAGGCGCAAGACCGTATTTTCAAGCCTATGACCGTGGCATTAAGTTAGTGGGCGCGACTGCGCATTATGTCAGTGATGACCTCGATGAAGGGCCAATCATCAGCCAAGGCGTTGAGACGGTTGACCACGGTTATTATCCTAAAGACTTAGCGGCTAAAGGACGTGATATAGAATGTTTAACGCTGTCGCGCGCGGTGCGTTGTCATATCGAACATCGCATATTCATGTATGGGAAAAAGACCGTGGTCTTTTCTAAGTAGCGGGCTCTTAGTCGCCACTTACTAATCGCCATCTTATTAGAAGTAATCAACGACAACGTTTATTCATTTATCGTAAACATTGTCGCTGTTTGTTAAGTATTAACCCTCATTTGCCAAGGTACGTTTGTCTATTTATAGCGTATTAATGTCTCTTGAACTGCTCACTCTGCTTGCTAAATGACATGATGAGCAATAGTGAAAAAAGGACATCTAAATGTCAATGACAGTAACAAGCAGTAAACATGATGTGCGAGCAATTGGCGCTATTAGCATAGGCGCGCAGCTAAAGTCGATCCGAATAAGGAACAAGCTAACCCTTAGAGAGGCGGCTAACCTGACTAACTTGGCAGCTTCAACCTTATCTAAAATTGAGAATGAACAAATTTCGCCAACCTTTACTGTGATGCAAAAGTTAGCAACCGGTTTAAATATTGAGTTACCGCAATTATTTACTAAGCCAACTGTGGCTCAAGCAGTTGGGCGTCGTGATATAACGTTAAAGGACCAAGGAAATTATCATTTAACTTCCACGTATGAGCATGAATTACTGTCCACGCAATTTAGCCATAAAAAAATGATGCCATACAAGTGCAGAGTTCACGCCCGTAGTTTCGATGACTTCGGTGAATGGGTTCGCCATAGTGGCGAAGAGTACATGTTGGTGTTAGAAGGCGAAGTCCAGTTGGTGACTGAATTCTATGAACCAGTGAACTTGGTAGAGGGTGATAGCGTCTATTATGATGCAATGATGGGGCATTTAGTTATTTCTGTAAGTGAAGACGATGCACAAATTCTCTGGGTAACTGCCAAGTAACCTCGATATATAGCGATCCACAAACGATCCATCGGTTCAATTTAGTTTAACACGACTAAAATCGAACGTTATTCGCTGATTTTATAGTTCTTTAGTGAAGTTGACACCTAACCTGTGATAACCAATTAACCATCTAACGATCAGATCTTTCAACTAAAAATCATTCGAAGAAGAGTAAAGTTTGTCGATCATTTTATTCTCTAATGTAGCACTTCTCATTCTTTTTAAACTAGTTCCGTCTGTTTTTGGCATGCTAGTGTCTTTTTTAGGTATGCCCATATAATCATCAAAACGGTACCCTAAACACAGTGCTTTTCACCTTAGCCAGTAACTATTTCAATAATGATAAGGAGATTGGCTTCGATTCTTAATTAATGACCAAAGCAACATTTTAAAAATATTATTAGTGTCATTTAACCAACAAGAGAGATTGATATGTGCTCAAATCATGGAAACCGCGGCGTTGTTTATACTGGCCCTGGAAGTGTTGAAATTCAAGATATTGCCTACCCTAAGCTTGCCATTGGCAATCGAAAATGTGAGCACGGTGTTATTTTAAAAGTAGTAACTACCAATATTTGTGGCAGTGATCAACATATGGTACGTGGCCGTACTACCGCTGAACCTGGGCTTGTTTTAGGTCATGAAATTACCGGTATGATCATTGAAAAAGGCAGCGATGTAGAGTTTTTAGACATTGGTGATATTGTCTCTGTACCTTTTAATATTGCTTGTGGTCGCTGTAGAAACTGTCGCGAAGGAAACACAGGTATTTGCTTAAACGTTAATCCTGGTCGCGCTGGTGCCGCCTTTGGTTACGTTGATATGGGCGGCTGGGTTGGTGGTCAATCTGAATATGTGATGGTGCCTTATGCTGACTTCAACCTGCTAAAATTTCCTGATAAAGATCAGGCATTAGAAAAAATTCGTGACTTGACCATGCTCTCTGATATTTTCCCAACGGGATATCATGGTGCTGTAACTGCTGGTGTTGTTCCTGGTGCCACAGTTTATATTGCTGGTGCTGGACCTGTAGGTCTTGCTGCTGCAGCTTCATCACAATTACTTGGCGCGGCTTGTGTCATTGTAGGTGATATGAATCCAGAGCGTCTAGCTCAAGCTCGTAGCTTTGGCTGTGAAACTATCGATTTACGTCAAGATGCCACAGTGCCAGATATGATAGAACAAATATTAGGTGTTCCAGAAGTAGATGCTGCTGTGGATTGTGTTGGTTTTGAAGCCCACAGCCACGGTTGTAGTCATCATAAAGAACAGCCTGCAATTGTACTTAATACTATGATGGAAGTAACACGTGCTGGGGGTGGTATCGGTATTCCAGGGCTTTATGTAACTGGCGATCCAGGTGCATCTACTGAAGCGGCTAAAACTGGCCAACTTAGTATGAATTTTGGTCTTGGTTGGGCGAAATCACATTATTTTGTTACCGGTCAATGTCCAGTAATGAAATATCATCGCAACCTAATGCAGGCTATTTTGTGGGATAAAGTTCAAATTGCTAAAGCGGTTAACGTGAAAGTCATTTCACTTGATGGTGCACCTGAAGGTTATAATGCCTTTGATAAAGGCGCCGCACAAAAGTTTGTCATTGACCCTCATTCAATGGTGGTTTAATTCTAGTTTATCTATAATAAACGGCACATTTATTGTGCCGTTTTAGTAACTACAGAGTGACGTAGACATAACAGTGTCAGCAAAGAGCTTATTAGCATTGATATTGTCAACTACAAAGCAATAATTCCCCCAAACGCTTAAACAAGCCTAGGTTCTGAATCTATGACCAGTTTTAACTGCTGATATTCATAATTCCAGATGGTTGACGGTAAGTTAAGTTTGAGTCGATACTCGACAAGATCTAATTGAATTATTTACTCAGTTTTTAAAAGTTGACTTTGATTTTCGTAATCATAAATGCCAAAACCAACGACCATACTTAACACTAACAACAAGGTGTTAATGATAAGCTAAACAGATATCGATTTTGTTAATTTTATTAATAACATGTTGTTGTATTTTATCTCAGCTATCAAATCTAAAGCTAACTTCACATAAACACATCGGACAAGGCTGTAAACCCAATGTTGATGTCTTGATGTATAGAAATATCATATTTTTATAGCAGAAATTATAACGTCTACTAACTGATAAATCTTGTAATTATCCATAAGTTCGGTCCTATTTATATGTGTCTATATTATCGATATTAACTTTAAAATTATTATTGCCCCAGAAAGCACAAATTATATATACACATAACGCTTAGCAAATAAATGCAGAGCGTTTCAAATGTATATTTCACACTACTTTTAATAGATTGCCCGTGATTCCATTGCTGATAAAAGTTGTTGCCTTGGCATGTAAAACTTAACGCTGTGAAGATCGCCATACACTCACTTTATTACTAAACTCCCCACGGGCAACCAGTTTATGCAGCTTTATTAACAGCCGCAGTTAAGTCCTGAATTGCTTTTTTACCATCACCAAACAACATCAGAGTATTGTCATTGGCAAATAACGGGTTGGGTAATCCCGCAAATCCCGCGCTGAGACTACGTTTAACCACAACCACAGTTTTGGCTTTGTCGACATTAAGAATTGGCATACCATAAATAGGGCTGCCTTTATCTTCCCTCGCCATCGGGTTCGTTACATCATTGGCGCCAATTACGATCACCACATCGGTCTGATCAAATGTGGGGTTAGCTTCGTCCATGGTTTTCATCAGGTCATAATCCACTTCGGCTTCCGCCAAGAGTACGTTCATGTGACCAGGCATGCGGCCAGCAACAGGATGAATGGCATATTCCACCTCTATATTTTGTGACTGGAGTGTATCAGCGAGATCCCTTACGGCATGTTGAGCCTGTGCCATCGCCATTCCAAATCCTGGAACAATCACTACTCGACTAGCAGTTTCCAAAACCATAGCCACCTCATCTGGGCAAGACGACTTGACCTTACCACCATAGACTTCATCAGCATCCATAGTTTCGCCACTACCAGTCTCGATGGTACCAAATAGCACATTCACCAACGAACGGTTCATCGCCACACACATAATTTGGGTTAGGATAAGACCCGACGCGCCGACTAGCGCACCAGAAATTATTAGCACTGTATTTCCCATGATAAAACCAGCCGCCGCTGCAGCAATACCGGAATAAGCATTTAACAAAGCAATTACTACCGGCATATCCGCTCCGCCGATAGGTATTACCAGAGTAACCCCCAATACAAGGACAATAGCCACCAATAACACCAAATAACCACCACTGACGGGCGACTCAAATAAACCATACCCCATGTACAAAGCGCTAATTACCAACAGTACGTTGAAAAACTTGATCCCGGGAAACCCTATCGATTTTCCTGGTAACCATTCTTGCAACTTGGCAAGTGCCACCGCACTACCCGACAGTGTCACACCACCGATCAATACGGTTAACACTATTGCTACTTGCGAGGCAATCAACAAAGGACCGTTGTTCTGTTCTGCACCTACACTCATTACCAGGTAACTGGCCACAGCTATGGCTAGCGAAGCACCACCACCAAAGCCATTTAGCAAGGCCACCATTTGCGGCATGCTAGTCATTGGCATTTTTTTAGCTAATACCGCACCAACCAGTGAACCCAACAAGATACCTGCGATGATCAACTCGTAACTGACGATCTTACTATTAAGAAGTGTCACAACTACCGCAATAAACATTCCGATAGCCGCAACAATATTTCCCCTGACTGCAGTTTTCGGTCGGGTTAGTCCCTTGATGCCAGTGATAAACATCACCGCCGCCACCAGATATAATAAATCAATCCATATAAAATTCATTCTTATGCCCTCTTCTTAAACATGCTTAGCATACGGTGAGTTACCATAAACCCGCTGATCACATTAATCGTCGCCAATACAACAGCGATAAAACCCAATATAGACGCCATTGTGGATGCCCCCTCCCCAGCACCCGCTGCTATCAGAGCACCAACTATGGTGATCCCCGAAATAGCATTACTGCCGGACATCAGTGGTGTATGAAGTGTCGCTGGTACCTTGGTGATCAATTCCACACCCAGATAAACAGCTATTACAAACAAGGCTATCTGTAAGACTAAAATTTCCATTATGCTACCTCTGTCATTTGTTCTTGCTCGTTAATCAACTCCGGCAGTCCCAGTAGGCTCCGAAGTCGAGGATGATATACTGTGCCTTGATGACTCACCAAAGTGCCTTGGACTATCTCATCTTCGAAATCCAATACCATCTCACCACTGTCAGTCATTAGCTGCAGCAACAGATTCTCAATATTTTTTCCATATAACTGACTAGCATGATGAGGAATACTGCCAGCGATATTATCAGGACCTACAATCGTAACCCCGTGGGCTTCAATAGTTTGACCATGTTTTGTCAGTTCGCAGTTACCACCTCGTTCAGAGGCCAAATCGATGATCACCGCTCCACGTTTCATCCGACTGACCATATCGGCAGTGATCAATACAGGGGATTTTGCGCCAGGGATCGCGGCAGTGGTGATCACCACATCCTGCTCTGCCAACACCTCACTCATTAGTTCACGCTGACGGCTCAGAAACTCTTCGCCCTGGGCCTTGGCATAGCCGCCCTGACCTTCTGCAGCTCCGGTGTCCAGTGCCAGTTCAATTGCCTTGGCACCCACAGAAATAATCTGATCACGCGCTGCTGGACGTACATCGTAAGCCTCAACTATCCCACCAAGGCGTTTAGCGGTCGCTGCCGCCTGCAATCCTGCAACGCCAGCCCCCATAATAAACACCCGTGCCGGATTTAAGGTACCCGCAGCAGTCATCAACATAGGGTAGATTCGAGGACAGATACTCGCCGCCATCAACACGGCTTTATACCCGGCAATCGTCGCCATCGAGGAAAGAGCGTCCATACTTTGTGCCCGACTGATCCGCGGGATCAACTCCATAGCTAGTGAAGTAATATTCTGTTTCGCCAAAAAACCCGCTTGTTCCGGTTCACCTAATGGATCCATCAAACCGATGACCCACTGGTTTGCGCGAAACTCATTGGCTTCATCGGCAGTCTGTGTCCGTGAGACATTCACCTGAGTGATGACTTCGGCGCGGGTGAGTAGAGTCTGGCGGCAATCAACTATCTCCGCTCCAACAGTCCTATAATCCTCATCTGTATAACCAGCTTTGACACCAGCATCACTTTCCACCAACACCTGACAGCCTTTGGCTATCAGTACCGCAGCATTTTTTGGCACCATCGCCACTCGTTGTTCGTTTGCTTGAGCTTCTTTAGTAATTCCAATAATCATTTCAAACTCCTGTTATTAATTTCGGTGTAACTTGACCTGATATAACCTCGATAATGCTTCAGAAGACGTTGGCATCAACAGTGATCACAACTGTTTTTTAAGCGCAAAAATCCTGATGGCTATTTTTATAACCATAATAAACATAAATACCGAAGGTGAAACCTGACCCCAGAGAGCGGTGTCAGGTTATTCTGAAAAACTTAGGCGTCGTTAGCCTGTTCAACGACTGCTTGGAATAACACATCACAGCCAGCCGCTAAATCGGCAGGATCAGCGTTTTCGGCTTCATTATGGCTGATACCATTTTCACAAGGGACAAATACCATAGCGGTGGGTGCCACCCGCGAGATATAACAGGCATCGTGACCAGCGCCACTGATAATATCCTGGTGGCTGTAACCTGACGTTTCAGCAGCTTTCCGTACCGAATCGACACAGTTTTTGTTAAAAGGTACCGGTGGTGAGTGCCAGATCTGCTCGAACTTCATTTCTAGGCCCTGCTCATCGGCAATTCGTTGGCTTAACTCACGTAGTTCATGGTCCATTGCTGCCAGAATCTGATCATTGGGATGACGGAAATCAATTGTAAAAAACACTTCTCCCGGAATGACGTTGCGCGAATTAGGGAATACCTGCAACAGACCAACAGTCGCACAAGCGCTAGGCTGGTTACTCAGACCAATACGGTTAACCTGATCAATAATCTTAGCAGCGCCTACCAGTGCATCTTTCCGACTCAGCATCGGCGTTGGTCCGGCATGGGATTCCTGCCCTGTAAGTGTCACTTCATACCATCGCTGTCCCTGAGCATCAGTCACAATGCCAATGGTTTTCTTTTCATTTTCGAGGATCGGTCCCTGCTCGATATGCGCTTCGAAGAACGCCTTGAATTCACGATTACCGCACTCCACTTCACCGGCATAACCAATGCGGGCAAGCTCGTCCCCCATAGTTTTACCATCGAGATCGGCACGACTGAGACCGTACTCAAGATCAAAAACCCCGGCAAATACCCCAGAGGCCACCATCGCTGGTGGGAAACGTGATCCTTCTTCATTTGTCCAAACAGAAGCTTCAACAGGAGCAAGGGTCTCTATATTGTGATCGTTTAAACTGCGGATCACTTCCAGTCCCGATAATACACCATAAATACCGTCAAACTTACCGCCCGTCGGCTGAGTATCTAGGTGGCTGCCCATCACCACAGGTGGCAGACTATTATCTTTACCAGCCCGTCGGGCGAATATGTTACCCATAGTGTCAACACGAACAGTACAACCAGCCTCCAGACACCAGTCAACGAAGAGGTCGCGCCCCTCTTTATCGAGATCTGTCAGAGCTAACCGGCAAACACCACCTTTGGGTGTGCCACCAATTTGCCCCATCTCCATCAAGCTATCCCACAAACGCTGACCATTGATTTTATTATTTAACATTTATTATTGCTCCTTATGTGTCGACCGACAGGACGACCAAGAAATTTGACCACTAGGTAAAATTAGCAATCTTTTACCTAGTGGTCAAGAAATATATGCCTATTTCAAAAATTAATTTTACCCAATGGTAAATTTAATGATAACAGCATGTTTAATAATACTTTTAAATAACAATCACTCTATATATTCCTACGAATTGATATATTCAGAACATAAAAAACGCCAGTACTACTGGCGTTTTTTTATGTGGTATAGATTACAACTGAAAATTAACGGAACAACGGGATGATATGTTTACCGTAGTTCTCTATAATTTTCTCTTCATCACCGTTATCCAAGTAAACGTTGAACTGGGTAGTACCCGCTTCTTCAAGCTCTTTAATCTTAGTGACATGCTGATCCATATCACCCAGAACGCAGAAACTCTCAACAATCTCTTTAGAAATAAAATCCAGATATGGGTTATCACTCTGACCGTGTTTTGAGTAGTCGTAACCCTTACGTTGTTCGATGTAAGCCGTCAGACTTTCAGGAACAAGACCACTGTGAGCTCCATATTTTTCAACGATATCAGCTACATGATTACCCACCATAGCAGGGAACCATTTAGTGGCTTCGACACAATAATCCATGTCCCCCACATAGGCAGGTGCAGAAGCAATAACTTCAAACTTAGACATATCACGTCCCGCTTCTACACCAGCTTTAATTGCTTGATCTGCAAACCATTTTACCAGTGATGGTTCTGCGATTTGGATAACAACACCGTCACCTACTTCACCAGCGGTTTTCAACGCTTTAGGACCATAGGCACCAATGTATACCGGCAACTCATAACCTTCTGCCCATGGTAATTTCACTGCTTCAGGACTGTCGCCGTACTGAACTTCGTCACCACGGACCATTGCTTTCACCTTAGTAGTGAATTCAGCAACACGGGCCAGGTTAGCCGGTTTTTTCCCCATAACTCGCATAGCGCTATCGCCACGACCCAGACCAACATGAAAACGCCCCTTACTTTGCAGCGCAAGGCTGGCGAATAAACTCGCGGCCACTGACCAGTCACGTGAGTTTGGATTAGTCACACAAGGACCAAAACTTATTTTAGAGGTGTGTTCCATACACATCGCAATGGCCGGATAACATTCGCGCCACAGCACGTGTGAATCGTAAAACCAGCAATGTGTAAATCCTGCGTCTTCTGCCTGTTTGACCAAACTACGTGCACGTTCGGGGCTTACAAACCCTTTGAAAGTAATACCAAAATCCATGATTTTCTCCTTTATTAACAAAATTGTTATTTTTATTTATTGTTGAAGCTATTAAGTACCAGGCGCCCAAATTTTAAGACCTGAATGGGTAAACGGTACTTTTTTGGAAATATTAAGACGGATCAGCATCGGCGTAATAGCCTCTACACAACGGGCATTCACCGCCGGACCTACGTTATACGCACACACATCCATTCGCTGGATAAGAGCAATGACCTGCTCTTTAGCTGCTAGATCGTTACCACAAACCAGGATATCGCAATTGATCGCCTGGTCGAGTTTGTTGAGGGTATGAGCAGACACATTGTGCAGTGCTCCTACCACAGGAATATCATCACCTAGCAGCGCCTGAGCCTCTTCGGTCACCGAGCCTTCAGCCGGCATATCCACCGCTTTAGGATTACCTTCAGCCAGTGGCACAACGATATCCACTAAGATCTTGTCGGCCAGCTGTGCTTTGATGGCCTCTAAAGTGGTATTGTGCGCGCTATATGGCACCGCTAGAACAACCATCTTATCGGCTGCATCTACCGCATCCTCATTATTTGCACCGGAGATAACACCCAGTTCATCACTTGAAGGTTTAATAATTTGATTGAGCTCAATGGCTATTTCATCAGCGCGTGCTGCATCCCTAGAACCCAACACAACATCAACACCTGCTTTTGCCAAGCGTAATGCAAGACCTCGTCCCTGGGGACCAGTACCACCTAAAATTGCTATTTTCATCTAAATAAATCCTCTTTTAATGGTCTAACTAAATCGAGGGCTGAACTCACTTCTGATTGCCAGTTAACCCCCTTAAAAATGAGTGCCGGTTTTTTACCATCTTTTGCCATCAATAAACCAGACGCGGCGGCCAGTTCATCAGCTAGTGCCGGAGCGGTGACTGCTAATGGGCGGCCAAAAGCATCTTTTTCACCAGCTAAATCCACTTTCGCAGGGACACCAGCTAGGCCAATGGCTACATTCACTAGCCCCATGCGCCATGGTCGGCCAAAAGTATCGGTGATCACCACTCCAACCCTTACGCCATAGGCTTCTTCTAGACGGTCACGTAAAGCACGAGCACTAGCGTCTGGATCAACAGGCAAGAGTAGCAAAGTGTCTTTCTGGTCGATATTAGATTCATCTACCGCCGCATTGGCGCAGACAAACCCTAGATTATGCTCAGTGATAACAATGCCTTCTGATTGCCCTGCATGTATTACCGCTCGCAAAACACCTTTTGACTCAGCAAGAATGACCTCAATTTTACGCGGATCCTTGTTGACCTTATTCGCCAGAGCCAGAGCCTCTGTCGATGGGATAATGTCTTTGAGAGCGACATAACGATCCTCTGCTTTGGATACCACTTTCTGGGCAATGACTAGAATGTCCCCGTCTTCAATATAAAGCTCCGTTTTGTCCATGGCGCTTATTAAAATCTGCGCCAGATCATCGCCCGGTTGAATATCACCAATACCGTCGATGGTTTGAATTGTTACGCTGTTTTGCATAATTTATTTAACTCCTGAGTAACTGGACTTGACAATAGTGCCAACAACTCTAAATCGTCTGGGGTATCAATATCTAACGCTAATGCAGGTAACTTAATCACCTGGCAAACTATATCCCGCTCCTGTGCCACCCTTTGATGGGCGAGACTAGAGTCAATACCGTATAAAAACGGGATCGCATTAGGTGGCGTAGTCAGCAATGCATTAGTACCTAGATCAAATGCAGGGCATAATAAAACTGACGGCACTGGACGGTAAATCATCAACAGCCGTTCAAACTCCCTGTAATCGAGCTCGGCAATATCCGCGGGGATTAACAGTTGTGACTGAAAATCATTATTAAGACTCCAGCGGGCGGCACTTTCAACAGCCTGCCGTAAGCCCAGCTTAGTTTCTATCAATACCGATGCACCATAGGTACAGGCGATATCAGATATGAACTCAGAAGCTGTCACCACCAACAAGTGATGCTGGGGAAAATACTTATTAAAAAATGACAAAGTAGTTTTAAACATCGACAGCGCCAGTGCCTGGCGCTGTCGGCTGCTCAGTTGTGGATCTAATCGAGTTTTAGACAACTGCGGATCTTTCATGGGTATGACAATATTGGTTCTCATCTAAACCTCCTCTGCCAATTGAGTACCGCATTTAAGCCCAAATTTTGTGCTCATTTCGGCTACCACGTTTTCAGCAAGAGAAACCTTATCTATGCGGTTTTTCATCAACGTTTGTGCCACCATCACCTTCAGACCACTTGCTTCAAGTACAGAGGTAAATTGTTGGTCTTCGATATCAATAACAAAACCGTCAATCAACCCCTGATAACAGTTCGCTACCCCCAAGACATCGCTGCTAAAGTTCATCGCAGCCATCATTCGATCAGCAGGACCTTTAACCGTCTTGCCATTAATCATTGGTGATACCGCTACCACAGGGGCTTTGGAAGATTTTAGTGCCGCTCGAATCCCCGGCACATTCACAATGGGGTTGATACTGACAATGGGATTACTCGGCGCAATGATGATCAGATCGGCTTCGTTGATGGCTTTCAGTGATTCTGGAGTAGGTTGCGCATCTTCAATGCCCGACACGAAAATATCAAGGATCTCCGGCTGACAGCCCTTTTTGACAAAGTAACTCTGAAAATCTAACCAACCCTGCTCTGTATGGATACGATTTTGAATCACCTGATCGGTAGGTAACAATATATTGGCGGTCACACCAAGCTGCTTAGCAATATGCTTGGCTATCACCGACGGTCGAATGCCTGATTGTTTCTGTTGGGTGCGGTATATATGGGTAGCAAAATCTTTATCGCCCAAGTACATCCAGGTATCACAGCCCAGACGCTCAAGTGCTTCAAGGGTATTGGTCGTTTCGTCTTTTAGGCCCCAACCCTTTTTAGTATCAATCAGATCCGCTAGTGTATAAGTAAGGGTATCAATATCAGGGGAGACCCACAGACCATGAAATAACATATCGTCGGCTACATTACCTATCACTGACAGCTCGTTTCCATATTCACTGTGATACAGACCTTCGGCCATTTTGGCGCCACCGACACCACCGGATAACAGCAAAATTTTCATCGTTGAATGGCTCATAACAAACCTCCAGAAACTCTTGGCAAAGCAGCATCTTCTGTTACTGCTATTTCCACCACAGAAATAGTTTGGGGACAGGTATTTTTGACAATTTCAAGAGGTGAAGATCGCTCGAAGGTTTCAACCGATTTATATAGGGTATTACGACGCACAGCGCTTAAACCTGCTTTTTCGATCATCATTACCATATCGGCTGGCATAATCTCTTGACCGTTTTTACCGCCGGAGGCCCGGGTAATACTTTCATTCATTAAAGTGCCGCCAATATCGTTGGCACCTGCCCGTAACATTGCGGTGGCATAATCCGGTCCTAGTTTGACCCATGATGCTTGGATGTTGTCGATCCAGCCATTGAGCATTACTCGTGAAATGGCATGCATCTTGATATTTTCATCTGGCGTCGGGCCTGGACGAACATTAGGGTTGCTCAGATACAGTGGCGATTCATAGTGGACAAATCCCAGTGGCACAAACTCAGTGAAACCGCCGGTTTGTTGCTGAATACTGCGGATCTTACCAATATGCTCTACCCAGTGTTTCGGGCTGTCAACATGGCCATACATAATGGTAGCAGTGGTTGGTAAACCCAGTTTGTGAGCTGTAGTGATTATATCTACCCACTGTTCAGTACTGAGTTTATCCTTGGTCAGTTGTTTACGGATCTCCACATCAAGAATTTCCGCCGCCGTGCCTGGCATAGATCCGAGCCCATGATCGATTAAATCCTGGATAAAATCTGCTGTAGACATCCTGCTTTTGCGAGCGCCATACCAAATTTCAAACGGTGAAAATGCATGGATATGCATCTCAGGCACCTGCGTCTTGATAGCTTTTAAAATATTACGATAGTGATCGCCCTTAAGATCTGGGTGTAAACCGCCTTGGATACAAACTTCAGTGGCACCACGATCCCAAGCTTCCTGGGCACGATTTGCAATTTCATCCATCGACAACAATTCAGCACCTGCTTCGGTTTTACGTTTGGCAAAACCACAGAACTTACAGCCCATATTACAGACATTGGTGAAGTTGATATTACGGGTAATCACAAAGGTCCCACAATTACCAACAGTCTTCATCCGCAACTCATCGGCAGTCGCAATTAAAGCATCAAGCTCAAGCCCTTGGGTATCGAATAAGACCAATCCTTCTTGCTCACTGATATCTTCATCATTGAGCGCCTTATTGAGGATGTCGCTGACTTTTGGAGAAATTGACGTTAATAAAGCAGTTAACGAACCATCACCACCTGACGATAGAGGTACCATTGAAATATAATTATTCATCACTATTCTCCTTAAAGGGCCACGTGGTAGATCATATCAGCGGCATGCTTTGCCGATTCTGCAGTAACACATTGTTGAGAGGCTAAACCGTCGGCGCGAGCCATACCTTCGAGTCGCTTTGAGATTTGTGGGCTAAGATATTGTTGTTTAAGATATTCAGGGTAAACAGCTAGGCGTTCTTGTAACTGATAACCACAGTCCTGAGTCGCCTTGGCTAATTGCTCAATTTGAGGCCAGGCTCTTTCTGGGTTGATAAAGTCCTTGGTTAACGGCGAAATTCCACCCCAATCATTAATACCGCTGCCGATATAATCTTTATAGCGTTGTTGTAGATTTGGTGGTGCCTGAATACTAATACTCGGATCGAGCATTAGACGAGCGACGGCCAAAGTCCGCAACATATCTTCAAGATCAGGCTCTGGATGGTCAGCCATGGCCGTGCCGGATTTGGCACAAAAATTCTGCACGATAACTTCCTGAATGTGACCATATTTGAGGTGAAGATTATTAATGGCTTCAAGACTTTCTACACGTTCCTGCCACGTTTCACCAATACCTATCAAAATACCAGTGGTATAAGGAATGTTCTGCTCGCCCGCACTTTTGATGGTTGCCAAACGTGTAGCGGGAACTTTGTCTGGACAGGCGTAGTGCGCTTGTCCTTTTTGCAATAATCGTTCACTGACAGTTTCAAGCATCATGCCCATGCTAGCGCTGACTTTTTTAATATTTGCCAACTCATCAGCGGTCATAGTACCGGCATTAACGTGTGGTAACAGGCTGGTTTCACGCAGTATTAGTGCACTGATCTCAGCTACGTATTCCATCATCGTGGAAAAACCTTGTTCAGCGAGTGCTTCTCTTGCTTCGCGATAGCGTAGTTCAGGTTTTTCACCTAGGCTCAACAACACTTCTTTGCAGCCCATTGCCTGACCCTGACGAATGACGGTCAATACCTGCTCCGGCGTCATGATGGTTGCATTACCGGATTCTGGACGCTGAACGAAGGTGCAGTATTGGCACTCATCGCGGCACATGTTGGTCAGAGGAATAAAAACCTTTCTTGAATACGTCATGATCTTGCCCCAATGTTGATCACGCACAGCACAGGCGGCTTGTCGGAGCGTATTCAACGCTTTGCCGCGAACATCGCCTAGTTGGCTGGCCTGTACTGCTGTTAACTTATCCATGACGACTCCCAGATTATAATTATTGTTTTTGTTATCTAAGGGCTTAAATGATCGGCAGTATGAAATCAATTCATCACCACTAAGTTTTACCCTTTGGTCAATTTATACTAGTTTAAGTTTTACCATATGGTCAAGCATTTTTAATAAATAAATTAAAACTATATTTAAGTCATTGTTATTTATATATTATTAATAATTTATTATTTATACGAGAGAATACGATTATTAAACAGGTAAAGACAAATAGGGAGGAAGTATGAAATATGAATGACAGATACAACAAAGGTAAACTAAGCAATTAAAGTTTTGATAAATAAGATATTAATGGTAGAAAAATACCATTTAAAGCCATCATTCAATCGATTAGGATGTATTAAAACCCACAGTTGCTAATATCGGGGATAACATTTAGCCAAAATATTTTCATTCGTTATCCGAGGTCCACACACCTAATTTGAACGACGGCACAATAGAGGAAGACAAGGTGCTAATTCAATGAGAAATAGAAGTTGGTGGCCAAATTAACTACGTCACCCTACGGCCTATTCTGTAGTGCTTTAATCTTCGCAGCGTTCACCAAAAGTGGATCCTTACCCAACTGCTGGCTAGCAGTATTTACTCGCGTTCGTCCATGATAAAATAGGTACAGTCCACTGCTGATAACTATCGCTCCACCAAAGTAGACATAAAAATCAGGTAGTTCCCCGAACATCAACCAGCCAAGACCCAAGGCCCAGAATATCTGTGAATATATAAAAGGAGCGACTGTCGTGGCAGCCGCATATTTATGAGAAATGATAATCAGGCTATGAGCTGACCCGCCAAATAGACCGATAAAAATAAGTGCAGCCCATACCTCTAGACTAGTTGGAGTCTCCCAAATGAAGGGCAAAAATAAACTGGTTACTACAGCTCCGACTATAGCGGTATAGAACAAAGTAACTGGTATCGGCTCGCTAGCTGAAAGTTTTCGTGTGGTGACGTTATAAATAGCAGTACAGCAAGCCGCTCCAAATATAAATAGTGCACCTATGCCAAGATCCGAAGAACCCAGGCCATTGATGCCAGGCCGAACGATAATCAAAGTGCCAATGAATCCGACTATAACAGCCACAATTGATGAAGCGCTCACCCGCTCACCAAGCAAAGGAATAGATAGCAATAACACTAACAACGGTACAGTAAAGAAAATAGCGGTGGCTTCAGCCAGACCAAGCATCGTCAATCCAAAAAAGAACAGCACAGTATCAATCAGCAGGATCAGAGAGCGAGCAATTTGTATAAATAGTTTATTGGTCTTCAGCAGGCTCATGCCATTCTTCGGCCAGAGTAATATTATCATCAACACCAGATGTCCCAGATATCGAGCCCAAACCACCTGTGCTACAGGCAGTGCCTGTCCCAGATATTTAGCTAACGCTTCCTGAACGGATATCAGCAACATGGCAGCCATCATGTAAAAAATACCGCGTAATTGATTGGTTTCCATAAAGGCACTCTGGTTAAAAAATACATAAGAACTGCGACTTACGCACTTTTTGATACGATTAATGAAGACTAACACTAATCATATTTTACCAATTGGTCAATAATTATCTATTACTCGATCGCAAAGTCTTAATTGATTGGTGCAGGAGTATTCCCGTCTGCTCAATTTACTCGACTAATTAACTATTGGACGTAGACAAACTAGCACTCTCAAGCTGCATACCTAGTTCAAATAGTCGGGCTACCTCGATATGAGCTTAATTACGCCACTCACCGTTAACGTCATGTTGTAATTTAAGTTCATTAATTGGCACTTGTAGTTACTCGTCAGTTTGTGACTGTACGCCCCAGCACTACTCTTCTAATAAAATAATATCTATAGGCTTTTCAATGGAATTCCACTGACTTTCAGGCCGTGGCTCGTCGGTAACTTTATTGAACTTTGGAATAGAGAGCCTGATTAGTGGTTTAATTAATTCAGAGGGTATTATGTGGGTATGGGAAGATAAAAAATGGCCAAAGTTCATTGATGATAACTCCACTATTGTACCTAGATTAGAAAAATGTATCCAAGGGGTTTCTCCTCTCAAGCAACTAAGAAATATGCTCACTCTTGAGCAGTATTTAGGTTGGGAAGCTGTCGTATTACTAAATAAAACACTTTCATCAGCTAAAATTAAAGGTGAGTTATTTTATCGTGATTCTGTACGCTCTAGTATCGTAAATAAGCTAGGGATCAGTAAAGGAAATAAGTATCCTCAACAAAGTGATTCAATGGTTTAATTATTATTAAGAACTATCCGTTTTCGTTTTTTTGATAATCAGCTAAGTTATAGAACCATTAAAGCTTGGCATCAGTTACTGTTCCCTTCCCAACCATTAGTTACCCCTAAAGCGATTGGTGAATATCGAAATGATAAAATGCAACGACTCTCTGGTCGCTAAGAAAAACAGCAAATTCACTACCTAGCTCCTGGATTAAACTAAAAAGAAGTAACTCATGAAATGGATATATTTTTCAATTGGCTAAATTAACCCTATGAGAGGTCAGCCTATATTCGTGCTGCCGTTGCCAAATTTTGGTTTGTTACTGTTCACCCCTTTGATAATGGTTACGCTCTGTTATCTCGTGTCATAACAGAGCGTTGTTTAGCAGAAACTGAGCCAAAAAAATTTGCGTTTATTCTCATTATCTTCGGTATTTGAGGCTAATAGGAATGAATATTACCAACAACTAGAAAATCAACAACGAGGCGAAATAGATAATCTTCTTGAGGTGACACAAAGGTTCTGTCGCAAACTCAAAATCTGCAGCCTTAATTGAAGGTGTACTCAGTGCCTATTTTGAAGGAATAGGTGAAATCCATATACGGGATGCCGGTTAGAATAGATTACAAAATAGACTCTTTATTAATTTTAAGCGTCTGAAATATTTTATTTATTAGCATTATTTCTATTTTGAAATTGCAGTACGATAGTTGCAATCAACGATATAATCATTCCGGGAAAAACAATAGAAGGTATGCTTTTTCCTTCAATAAATAGCATTAGAAAAGCAACACAAATAGGATTTAAGTAAATATAGGCCATAACTTTCGAGGGGCCTAATACCACAGTCGTTTTTTGAATAATGAAGGTAGATGCTAGTGTTGCAAACAATGCTAGATAACCCATATGAAACCATAAATCTGATTTCAATAAATGCCACTGAAGCGGCTGATTAAAAACAAGTAGCGCCAATAACATCCAAAGAGCACCACAAAAAAGTGTGCAAAAGACAATAACAATGATTTCGTCTCCTCTATAAAGAAATTTCATGGATATAGAGTAACAAACCATTGAGATACAACCTCCTATGAAGAGAGCATCCCCACCGTTGAGGGAAAATGCTAACAGTGCTTCAATATCGCCACCGAAGATAATCCAGGATGTACCAGCAGAGCCTATTAGATATACCACTAGCCTTTTTTTAGTAATTTTCTCTTTGAAAGCAAAGATGCTAAATATAGCCGTTAGAAATGGTACTAAGGTGTATAAGGTGCCCGTATTTAATGGCGTTGTGGTTTTTAAAGCTTCAAACATACAAATAAAAAAAACAGAAAAAAATACGCTCATTATTAGGCTCCTAGGCAGCGCTCTAATAATTCCTTTTCTATATTGTGCTTTAAACAGCACAAAAGGTAATAATGTAAAAGCAGCTATAACAAACCTAAGTAAAGTTAATGAGAAAGGGTTAACAACACCAGATAATTTTTCTGATGAAATAAATGAACCCGCTACTAATAACGTTACCAATAGTGCTAATAGATGGTATTTAACATAGTTCATTTTAAGTTTTTCCTGCTACTCAATTCCGCAAATTTTTCTTGTTTAAACTTACTAATGAAGCCATTAGTTATCCGTAATCATTTGATTTTAAGATATTGTAATTATCTCGGTCGCAGGCGACCGAGTTTTAAAATAAGTCCAGCTGTTCTGAATTTATTTCTGATCTAATTCAACGAAAATTCACTATGGTCGGCTGAACTAGCCTCCAGCTGTCGTACTGGCTAGTTTTAATTGTTCAAGGTAATTTTCCAACACCAGATTACTGGGAGCGCCTTTTTTGGTAATCGTTGCAAAGGGCGTCAGGTAGCTCATATTTGCTGGCAGGATAGCTCGCATCACTCCTTCTTTGACCCACCGGTGGGCATAATGATCAGGTAAATAACCGATATAACGCCCAGTCAAAATCAAAAACGCTACCCCTTCCCTGTCTGTTGCTGATGCCGACAGCTGGAGTTCATGATGCAATGCCTTGATCTCCGATGTTTGGTCATAGGCAGGCAACACACCGTTGTATTGTTTCAACATCGATGGAGACAACTCGCTATCATGTCGGCAGAACAGCTCGTGTTCTTGCCCGCAATATAGTGACGAGCGCTCCTCATACAGGAGTAAATATTCAAGCCCCTCATAGTGTTTCTGTACGGGGATCACTCCGGTATGTAACTGACCATCGAGCACCCCACTTATTATTTCATTGGGCGGGATCATCTGAATATTGATCTGCACATCAGGTCCCAGCCTATTGAGTTCCCTGAGCGCAGAGGTGATGCGCATTTGCGGCATCGTCACAAGGTTATCGGTAATGCCGATATTGAGTTCACCCTTGAGGTTAAAATGGATCGCATTGATCTGAATTCGGAATTGATCAAGCGCAGAAAATAATTGCCGGGTTGAACGATAGACTTCCCTTCCCTCAGTGGTCAGCGAAAAACCAGCACGACCCCGCTCACACAGTCGCAATGATAAGCGTTTCTCAAGATCGGCCATCGCAATACTCACTGCCGAACGGCTGACATTGAGTTCCAATGCTGCTGGCGTAAAGCCACTGTAATGAACCACTGCCATAAATATCCGCAACGTACGGAGCTCAGTGTCAGTCAGTTTTCCGGATAATGCCGGCGATTTTGTTTTCATGAATACACCCTGTCAACAGTCTATGGATAAGTGAGTTATTCGTTTTTATTTATCAATAGTTGTATATAAACAACAATATAAATTAACCTAAGTACATAATATCTATTCTTTAAATTCCCATGCGATGAAGATTATACGCAGAGACAAGCCTCTGAGATTTTCGTTACACTCCTTTAAAATCTCAGAGACTAAAAAATTAGAAGTTAAGTGTTAGAAATGCCATTTAGCCAGCAATGATACGCTACGCTCATCCACACCTGATATGCCAAATTTATTGTTCCAGTAAGCGTACTCAATACCCACATAAACAGGCGATTTTAAATCAAATAACTGACCTACATTATATTTCAGCTGTGAGGTGAAATTCATTTCAGAGGCCTGACTATCTGAAGACGTACTCCAATCAATAAAACCATCATATAGGAAATCAGCACTGCCCAATTTAAAGCCTTTACTCCAGGTGATGGTCAACATTTGATCGTTGTCCCACAACATGTTATTGGCCTGATAAACATTGGCGGTGAAGTAATTAAAGCCAGGTATATTAAGGCTTACACCCAGACCAATTAGGTAATTATCAAATGACTCACCCATCTCCCAAGTGCTAGCAACATACACGTCACTGACAATGCCAAACGACAGATCGTTACCAGTGACATAGCCAAGACTCAGTCGCGGAGAAAACTCAGCATAATTTTCCAGAGTGCCATCATCATATTTAGAACGATCCAAAAAGAAGAAGGTATCACCCCATGTGTGGCCACTGGCATGTTCTACGGTCAAGAATTGACGGCTATTGTCACCCACTTCATATTGATCACTGGTAAGATAACTGAGACTAAAGTCGCTCCATTGCATCTCAGCGCTCGCCATAGGGCTAAATGTAAGAGTGCTACAAATCGATACCATCGCCAGTGCCATATTTTTAAAATTACTCATGCTATTTTCCTTTTAAAGTTTAAAGAGTGTGCTGTGTTGTTATTTTTATTGTAAATACTGCACACACTGATCCATGCGTCTATTTTTGGAAACAAAGTAATGGACGCGAGTATCTATAAGTGTGGAAAGTATTGCCTATCCAGGACTCACCGGTAAAAGCAGTGAGTCCTATTAACCAGGAATAAATTAATCGCTATTGACAGCCGTAGGCGCATTCACCTCGGCGTGTTTTGTTAGAGCGTCGAACATAGGATTAAACGGAGGACGTTCAACATATTGACCAGCGCCCCTGACTGCATTCAACACGCCATTTGCCCAAACAAGTTTACCGCGACTAATGGTATGGGACGGTATCCCTGTCACCGTCCGTCCCTCAAAAATATTGAAATCTATATTCTGGTGGTGAGTTTTGGCTGATATCGTCCTGGTCCCCTTAGGATCCCAGACCACCAGATCTGCGTCGGCGCCAACACTGACCGATCCTTTACGCGGATACAGATTAAATATCTTGGCGGCATTGGTGGACGTCGCCGCCACAAACTCATTGATAGTCAACCGGCCGGTATTAACCCCAGCATCCCAAAGTACAGCAAGACGATCCTCGACCCCTGCGGTACCATTGGGGATCTTGGTGAAATCATCTTTTCCTGCAGCCTTCTGATCTGCACAAAAACAACAGTGATCGGTCGCCGTGGTCTGCAAATTTCCGCTTTGCAGTCCCTTCCATAAAGCTGCCTGATGGTCTTTTGAACGGAACGGTGGACTCATGACATGAGCCGCGGCAAATTCAGAATTTGGATGACGATAAACACTGTCATCTACCAGCAGGTGTCCTGCAAGTACCTCACCGTATACCAACTGGCCCTCGTTGCGAGCACGGGTGATCGCCTCTAATGACTCTTTACAGGAGACATGCACTACATAAATTGGCACATTCATCACCTCGGCTATGCGGATCGCTCTGTTGGCCGCTTCCCCTTCCACTGCCGGTGGTCGTGACAGTGGATGACCTTCTGGGCCGGTGATTCCCTGGCTTAGCATTTCCTGTTGTAATTGGAATACCAGCTCGCCATTTTCCGCATGTACTGTTGGAATAGCACCGAGATCCATTGAGCGACGGAAACTTTTTACCAGTGTTTCATCATCGGCCATTATAGCGTTTTTATAAGCCATAAAATGTTTGAAGCTGTTAACCCCATATTCGTTGACCAGAGTGCCCATATCTTCATAAACCGAGTCATCCCACCAAGTAATAGCAACATGGAAAGAGTAATCCGCGGCAGATTTACTTGCCCAATCCTGCCATTGATGAAAAGCTTCTATCAATGACTGGCCTGGCGCGGGGATGACAAAATCAATGATAGTCGTAGTGCCGCCAGCTAGGCCTGCGGCGGTGCCGGTGTAAAAGTCATCACTAGCGACCGTACCCATAAAAGGGAGCTGCATGTGAGTATGAGGATCTATCCCCCCCGGTATGATGTACTGGCCAGTGGCATCGATGCATTCGGCGTTCTCCGGGACATCCAGATTGTCACCGATGGCTACAATCTTACCTTCATCACAATATACATCTGCGGCAAAGGTCATGTCGGCAGTGACTACTGTCCCGCCACGAATAATTATCGACATTTTTATCTCCTAAATAAAACGGAATTCAGTCGTGCTGTGGCGAACAGACAATAACTGCCTGTTACCACAATGGTGCTGTTACAAATTAATGTATTCAGCGAGTAGTTATGCGTTGTTTCTCAGGCTTTTCAGTTCGCTGGCATCCGACGCTGTTTGCTGGATCCCAACACTACTTTCTGCTTGCTGTTTGCTGGCGGCGATGAAATACACCACACCACCCATAATAGACCCAGTGAACCAACCGAATTGATAAAACCAGGAGAACATGCCTGTAGTTATCGCAATGAGCGTCAAGGTGACAGGGATTCCGAAAGCAAGCAGTCCAGCTTTATTGAAGCCACCGTAAATACCCTCTGATTTATAGAGCTCTGCCAATTCCAGACGCTGTTTTTTGATAATAAAGTAATCGACCACCATGATCCCGGCTATCGGCCCCAGCAAACTGGAGTAGCCCAATAACCAGCCGGTGTACATGGCTTCAACACTAACATCAGACTCAATCCAACCCAGTTTTTTAAGCAGCTCCCAGCTCATCAGTAACACACCCAGCAGACCAGTCAGTAATACACCGCGTGTTTGACTAATCTTCTTGGGTGCTAGGTTCTGAAAATCATTGGTAGGTGACACAACATTGGCGGCAGTATTAGTCGACAGCGTCGCGATAATAATCATCACCATTGCAATCACCACCCATACTGGGCTGTCGATTTTGCCAATAAGGTTAATTGGATCAGAGATAGTTTCACCAACCAAGGTCGTTGAAGCGGCAGTCAAGACTACCCCTAAAGCGGAAAAGAAGAACATGGTAGCTGGCAGGCCTATGATTTGGCCTGCGATTTGTGATTTCTGTGACTTAACATAACGACTAAAATCCGGAATGTTCAGCGACAAGGTTGCCCAAAAACCAACCATCGCAGTTAACCCGCCAAAGAAGTAACCCCAGAATGATGCACCTTCAGGACGGTTAGCGGGTGTGGCTAGAATTTCAGTCACAGAGATCTGTGGATAGGCCCACATCATCAGACCAATACCTACCGCAAGCAACAGCGGTGCGGCAACGGTTTCAAGGATCTTAATTGATTCGGAGCCCTTGATAACGATAAACAGGTTAATAGCGAGAAAAGTAAAGAAGCCAAAAACCTCACCCGTTCCTCCCAAGGTCGCCCAGGACTCAAACAGATTTGACATCAAAATATGAATAGCGACGCCGCCAAACATGGTTTGGATCCCAAACCAGCCACAGGCGACTAGCGCTCGGATCATACAGGGAATATTGGAGCCTTTGATACCAAAGGAAGAACGTAATAATACCGGGAAAGGAATGCCATATTTTGTACCAGGATACGCATTAAGGGTCAAGGGAATCAATACTACGATATTTGCCAGTAATATGGTGATCAGCGCTTCAGTTACACTCAAACCGAAATAAGCCGTCAAGACCCCCCCTAGGGTATAGGTCGGCACACAAATTGCCATGCCCACCCACAACGCCGCGACATTCCAGGTATTCCAAGTCCTGTCTTTCACACTCGTCGGGGCCATATCTTCATTATAGTGATCACTATCCTGGACATCTTTGCCCACTTCTAGCTCATAAAATTCGCCAACCTGAACGACTGACGAAGAATTTAAATTACTGTTGCTCATCTTCATTCCCCATTGTTACCAATCAACTAAAGCTGTTGCCTTAGTTATTTATGATATTATTATTATATTAAGAACTCACAATTTCCTGTGGTGAACCTAGATTTACACCCAAGCACAGAGCCACGATAACCTATTGTTATAAATAAGTTTTTTTTGTCATCTTCAAATTCTCAATGTTATTTTTCAATTAAACTCTAGCTGTGTAAATTACAGTTTGCAAGTGTTATTTTTCCATTTGGTCAATTTTAGTGTCGAATAAGTATCCGGATCTTGACTCAAAAATGGCGTCGAAAACTAGGCCGTTTTTTAGGAGGAAAGGGACTTTCAGGGGTAATTGGTTTTGTCTGAAAATTGGCAGGAAAAGACGTTAAAAAATTATTTCAATAGTAGACCTTTGGTCGTATTGACGAAAACAGCTTACTAAGATTGACTGAAATAGTCGCCGGTTTTAGTGCTGAGATATAACGCCCGATCATAATCAAAAACACTACCCCTTGCCTGTCCTTCCTGATGCCGACGGCTGGAGTTCATGATGCAACGCCTTGACCTCCGAGGTTTGATCATAGGCTGGCAACACACCGTTGTATTATTTCAATATCGATGGAAAAAACTCGCCATCATACCGCCAGAACAGCTAGTGTTCTTGCCCGCAATACAGTGACGAGCGCTCCTCATACAGAAGTAAATATTCAAGCACCTCATAGTGTTTCTGTACGGGTATAACTCCGGTATGCAACTGACCATCGAGCACCCCACTTATTATTTCGTTGGGCGGGATCATCTAAATATTGATCTGCACATCAGGTCCCCACCTGTTAATTTCCCTGAGTGAATAGGTGATCAGCATTTTCGGTATCATCACAAGATTATCGGTAATACCAATATTGAGTTCACCCTTGAGGTTAAAATGGATCGAATTGATCTGAATTCGGAATTCATTCTGTGCAGAAAATAATTGGCAGGTTGAACGATAGACTTCCCGTCCATCAGTGGTCAGCGAAATACCAGCACGTCCCCGTTCACGTATTCGCAATGATAAGTATTGTTCAAGATCGGCTATCGCAATACTCACTGCAGAACGGATGACATTGAGTTCCGATGCCGCCGACGTAAAGCTACTGTACTGCACCATCCTAATAAATATCCGCAACGTACGGAGCTCAGTATCAGTCAGTTTTCCGGACAATGCAGGCAGTTTTTTTCATTGATACACCCTGTCAATAATCTATTTAATAAGTAAATTATTAGTTTTTTACTTATAACATATTGATTATAAATAAAAATAAATATAGGTGAGTAAAGGCTAACCTAAAAGTTAGTACAAATGTATTTATCACTTGTTGTCATCCGAGCAAACTGAATTTCAATCAAACAGGCTAGATCCTGGGCTATTTGCCCCGCTTTGGCCTCGCTTAACAAACAACTGTCAATCTAAGGGAACAATAATGTCAGCTTTTGATATCCAACAATCTGCCAGTATGAGCCGAGAAGAACTAGAAGCTTACTGGATGCCATATACTGCCAATCGTCAGTTTAAAGAAAAACCTCGGATGATTGTGGGTGCCAAAGGCGCCTATTATACAGACGCCGATGGTCGCAAAATATTCGATGGTTTGTCCGGACTATGGACTTGTGGTGCAGGTCACAACCGCCCCGAAATTGCCGAAGCAGTTTACAAACAACTTGGTCAACTCGATTATGCGCCAGCATTCCAGTACGGTCACAAGGGCGCCTTCGAACTGGCAAATAGAATTAAGGAGTTGACCCCAGACGGCCTTGACCATGTATTTTTTACTGGTTCAGGTTCAGAAAGCGCTGACACCTCATTAAAAATGGCCCGCGCTTACTGGCGAAAAAAAGGTAAAGGTACCAAAATCAAACTTATCGGTCGTAGCAAAGGTTATCACGGAGTCAACTTCGGTGGCTTTAGCGTTGGTGGTATCGGTGCCAACCGCACTCTTTATGGACCAGCGGTTGATTGCGATCACCTGCCACACACTATGTTGCCTGAAAACAAGTTTATCCGTGGCATGCCTGAAACGGGTGCAGAAAAAGCCGAAGAGTTACTTGAACTCATAGCGCTACACGATGCGTCAAATATTGCCGCAGTGATCGTCGAACCGCTCGCAGGATCTGCAGGGGTGCTGCCACCACCTAAAGGTTACCTAAAACGCTTACGTGAGATCTGTGATCAACATGAAATACTATTAATCTTTGACGAAGTGATCACCGCCTTTGGCCGAATGGGCTCTAATACAGGTGCTGAAGAGTTCGGTGTGGTACCGGATATTCTCAATGTCGCCAAGCAACTGACCAACGGAGCGGTGCCTATGGGCGCGGTGATTGTCAACGATGACATTTACCAGACATTTATGGATAACGGTGGTCCCGAGTATATGATGGAATTGCCACACGGCTATACCTATTCAGGACACCCGGTCGCCTGTGCCGCTGCTCTGGCATCACTGGACATATTGAAAAACGATCAGTTGATCACCCGAGTACGGGAGATGAGTCCAGTATTTGAACATGCCCTGCACTCACTTAAAGGTACCCAGTACATTAGTGATATACGCAACTATGGTCTGGCAGGTGCACTAACTATTGAGTCAGCACCAGGAGAGCCAGCATTACGTCCATATCAAATTGCCCAGAAGTGTTGGGAAAAAGGATTTTATGTACGTTATGGTGGCGACACTATCCAACTTGGCATGCCATTTATTGTTGAGCATCAAGAAATTGATGATGTAATCAACGCGGTGGGAGAGTCAATTAACGAATTGAGTTAACTATATAGGTATACCTATATAAGTGAACAATACAAACAAGCACATTACATACTAACAATAATTAGCTACGGGTAGGCACTGCGCCTCCCAAAGGAGAACAAAATGAGTATCGTAGGACATTTGATCAACGGCGAAAATCGCACAGACGCAACACGTCACCAAGATATATTTAATCCATCAACGGGCCAAGTAAGTAATCAGTTAGCAATTGCTGGTAAAGCGACCGTTGAAGAAGCAATTGAAGCTGCTAATGCTGCCTTTCCAGCTTGGCGCGCTACCCCTCCGGCAAAACGCGCCCGGGTTATGTTCCGCTTTAAAGAGCTATTGGAACAACATGCTGATAAGATCATTACCCTGATTGGCGAAGAGCACGGAAAAATATCACACGATGCCCAAGGAGAATTGCAACGCGGTATCGAAAGCGTTGAATATGCCTGTGGTGCCCCAGAATTACTTAAAGGTGAACATAGTCGTAATGTCGGCCCGTCGATTGATTCATGGAGTGAGTTCCAGCCACTGGGTGTTGTTGCGGGCATCACTCCGTTTAATTTCCCGGCGATGGTACCCTTATGGATGTACCCAATGGCAATTGTTTGCGGCAATACATTTATCCTAAAACCATCAGAGCGCGATCCTAGTTCCACACTATTTATTGCTCAATTATTAGAAGAAGCGGGGTTACCACCAGGCGTGCTAAACGTTGTTAATGGTGACAAAGAAGCGGTAGATACACTGCTCCATTCACCAAAAATTCAGGCAGTTAGTTTTGTAGGTTCGACCCCTATTGCCGAATACATCTATGCGACTGCTAGCGCTAACGGCAAACGCTGTCAGGCACTAGGCGGCGCTAAAAACCACGCCATCGTATTGCCCGATGCAGATATGGACAACGCTGTTAATCAACTACTCGGTGCTGCCTTTGGATCTTCAGGTGAACGTTGTATGGCTTTATCTGTGGCAGTCACTGTCGGTAACGCCGCCGGTGATGCGCTAGTTGCTAAAATGAAACAAGCGATGACAGGTCTCAAAGTCGGCGCTCATAACGATAGCAGTAATGATTTTGGTCCAGTGATCACCAAACAGCACCAGGAAAAGGTTGTTGGCTATATTAATAGTGCTGAAGAAGACGGTGCCAAGATTGTTGTTGATGGCCGTAATCCAAAAATTGCAGGTTTCAGCGAAGGATTTTTTGTTGGTGGCACGCTAATCGATAACGTCACCCCGGAAATGATCAGTTATAAAGAAGAGATATTTGGTCCGGTATTACAGGTAGTGCGTGTAGAAAGCATGCAAGAAGCAATGAATCTTATCGATGCCCACGAGTATGGTAACGGCACTTGCGTATTTACCCGTGATGGCGAAGCTGCACGATACTTCTCTGATCATATTCAGGTAGGCATGGTTGGTATCAATGTACCTTTACCAGTACCTGTCGCTTATCATAGCTTCGGTGGCTGGAAGCGTTCATTGTTCGGTGACTTACATGCCTATGGCCCGGATTCAGTTCGCTTTTACACCAAACGTAAAACTATTACCCAACGTTGGCCATCGACCGGTGTCCGTGAAGGCGCTGAGTTCGCATTCCCTTCATAACCCCTAGCGTTTAGTCTTTATCAGCGGGACAACAAGGTGGTGTCCCATTTTTAATGGCTATTTCCTGATAATTATGACTATATAAATGTAGAAAAACTGAAAAATAAAAATACTATAACTCTGAATTTACAAAAATAACATGAGCCAGTTACTCAAATAATTAATAGTAACATTGTTAATATAAATTGTGATTTCACCATTTATATTAAGGCTTTCGTTCCAGAAAATCTAAACGCCTCCATCAGTGTAGGTACAGGCTAAAGTAAATAAGGTTATTATATGTCAGTTAATTTTGTTGATTCATGTCGACTACCCACGCATTTAGGTGAGTTTGAAATGTATGGTTTCGTGGAAGAAAGTGGTCAGGAGCATATAATGTTAACCTATGGTGAGATAACTCCAGATAAGCCATTGTTAATTAGACTTCACTCTGAATGCTTAACTGGTGATTCTTTATTTAGTATGCGATGTGACTGTGGTTATCAACTAGAAACAGCATTAGAAAACATTGTTGATGCTGGCCAGGGTGCATTACTTTATTTACGCCAAGAAGGTCGTGGTATTGGCTTAATTAATAAAATTAAAGCTTATCATTTACAGGACGATGGCGCCGATACTGTTGAAGCGAATGAACAACTTGGCTTTGCCGCCGACTTGCGCCGTTACACTATGTGTAAACCAATGCTGGAACATTTTCGTGTTAACAAAGTTAAATTATTGACCAATAATCCGAAAAAAGTACAGGCATTAAAAGATTTGGGTATCGAAGTCGTTGAACAGATGCCAATTCAAGTTGGGCGCAACCAGTACAATCATGAGTATTTAAACACTAAAGCCGAAAGAATGGGTCATATGATGACACATGGATTGTTAAGTGATTTAGGGTAAGGGATTATGTCGCATCGTTGATTACTATGATGTGGTCAACTAGAACAATTCAGTATTATTATCGTTTAAAAATGCATTCACCTTAATATTAGGTATTCTGTTATACCGTCTATTTTTGAATTTACCTATGTCTTAACTGGCTGAATAAAAGGGACTGCGGTTATGGACTTGTTTCACTTCCTGTCCTAAATATTAAGGCCGATACCTTTTAGCAAGGTGTGGGTGAGGAAATCACCAGCACTTTTGAAATCATCATTTTCAAGCGAAGATTTGCCCAAAGCTATCTGGATCTGAGTGGAGAAGTCGGCATAGGTCTGGGTGGACGCCCAGATCACAAAAAATAAGTGATGGGGATCAATATCATCAATTAACCCTTGAACAATCCAGCCTTTAACCAGTTCGACATCCCTTTCCAGCGCCGGCGCTAGATTTTCCTTAAGGTATTGGCTAATATGCGGCGCACCATTGATTATTTCATTGGCAAAAACTTTAGAGCCGTTGGGGTGGCTCTGGGAAATCTCCAACTTACCGCGTATGTAATTGGATAACATGGTGGCCGGATCTGTGCCTTCCTGGTCTATTAGATTCATTCTTGCCAACCAGAGATTTAATATATTTTTCAGCACTTTCTGATAGAGTAGCTCTTTGGAGGAAAAATAATATAGCATATTCTGCTTGGAGAAGCCTGCTTGCTCAGCAATGGACTCTATAGTAGCACCATTATAACCACGGTGGGCAAAGATGTGTTCCGCCGCTTCAATAATTTTAACTTCGTGGGCTTCACGGGTTCTTGAACGACGACGTTTGGTAGTTGGCTTCTCTTCAGGTCTATTTAACAACATGGGGACTTTCACTACAAAATATAGGACAGAAAACAACTAATAATAGCTATTAATGAATCGGCATTATATGCCAATGAAAATACTATGTCAGTTGTTTTATGTGAGTATATTCCCTTATCACAGACTAAGATCACAGTTAAATCAATATTTTGGGGTATAAATATGTTCAAGCTACATTGAACTTTACTAAATTATTGAGTGCTGAACGATAGCGTAAAAAAGCAATCTCTGATTCCAATTTACATCCACTTATTTGCAATTTCAGCTATAGAAAATAAATCTCAGATAAAATAAAGACTTTGAAAGTTATAAAAATAGAGGGCTAACTTTACCTATGATAAAAAGCTGTCCCAATCTTTGTAAGCTATCAGTTGGAATCAAATGCCTGTTATGCTCGTAGAGGTATACCTTAACAGTTAGAAACAACGGCATCAATTTGTACCAAAGCATCCATAGGGATAGCCGAAATGCCAATTGTTGTTCTTGCAAAAAGAGAGCTGTTAAAGAATTTTTTGTAAACTTCGTTTACAGCATTAATATCTGTGATATTTTTAAGTTTAGTATTTACTTTAGCTACATCATCCATAACGTGATCGACACTTCCCACAATTGCCTTGATATGGATAGATTAAATGAATTATATGCAGAAGTTATTACCAAAGCGTTATCACTCTCACATGTTGATCAATATTTAAAAACTTATGTGGCGGATAAATCTAACCATGTTTACAATGCTAAGATCTCATTTTACGTAAAGTGTTTAATTATCTTCTTGACGAGGTTGCAATGGTTACAAACTATGTCACCAAAAGAAGAAAAAAACCAACAAAAGATCGTATTAAAATTGATATCGACAACTACAAAGCAATGTTAACCTCTGCCGAACATTACCTCAGCACTGCCATGCGTCTAGCTTTACAAACCACACACGCAATTAATGAAATCAGCTCAGCGAAATATAACGATTGTGCTTGGCTGAAAAAAACTACATTGCAAGATGCTTACTTGTATTTGGTACGCTAAGAATTCATAGACAAAAGTGAAGGAAAAAAAATCGTCCTATATTTCACAAGATCCGTTATCTCTCAATACTCTTGTATAGTAAAAAAGGTTTAGATCCACAAGAACGCGCTGCTCACTCGGACGCAAAGACCACGAAAAAATACAAAGAAGGGCATGTTGAATGGGTGCAAATTCAAGCCACTGAATTAGCTATTTAAACCACTATATAAAAATAATAAGGTTATGCTCTAAAAACAAAAAGGCCTGAATAATGAATTATTCAGGCCTTTATTCAAACTTTCTTTACAGAAAATTGTATTGGAAATATTTCTATTTCTTAGCCAATTTTTCTTTGATACGTGCTTTACGGCCAGATAGCTCGCGCAAGTAGTAAAGTTTAGCTTGACGAACATCGCCACGACGTTTAACTTCAATTGAATCAACAATAGGGCTATGTGTCTGGAATACACGTTCTACACCAACACCGTTCGAAATTTTACGAACAGTGAAAGCAGAATGTAAGCCGCGGCTTTTAACAGCGATAACTACACCTTCAAACGCTTGAAGACGTGATTTATCAGCTTCAGTAACTTTTACTTGAACTACAACAGTATCGCCTGGGGCGAATGCTGGTAGATCTGTTTTCATTTGCTCTTGTTCGAGCATTTCAAGAATTTTACTCATATTACCTTCTTCCTAGTGTGCACAGTCTAAGTGGTTTATTTCACTTGCTTTTTAATCAAAGTAAGTGCTTTCTCCTGCTCAGCTGTCAGAGCTAGGTTGTTTAATAGTTCTGGTCTTCTAGTCCACGTTCTTAGCAAAGATTGCTCTTGTCGCCATAAGCGTATGTGTTCATGATTACCACTTAACAATACTTTTGGTACTGACATTTCATCTCCCTGAGGAGTTGTTAGTACTTCTGGCCGAGTGTAATGAGGACAATCTAATAAACCGTTAGAGAAGGAGTCCTGCTCTGCTGATTCTTTATGTCCTAATACCCCTGGCACTAAGCGTGCTACAGCATCAATAACATTCATAGCAGGGAGTTCACCACCACTTAAAATGTAATCGCCAACCGACCACTCTTCGTCAATATCTGACGCGATTAGTCGCTCGTCTATGCCTTCATACCTACCAGCAATAAATACTAGTCGATCATGTTGTGCTAATTCACTTACGCCTTGTTGATCAAGCTTTCTTCCTTGCGGAGACAAGTAGATAACTTTAGCTTTACCGCCATTAACTTCTGCCGCTTTACGCGCAGCTGCAATGGCATCTCGTAATGGTTGCACCATCATTAACATGCCCGGACCACCGCCATAAGGACGATCATCAACGGTACGATGCTTATCATGGGTGAAGTCTCTTGGATTCCATAAATGAAAATCAATTAACCCATTGCGAATCGCTCGGCCTGTTACCCCGTACTCCGTGATAGCATTAAACATTTCGGGAAAAAGGCTTATCACCCCAATCCACATTTTGTTCTTCCCTTTATCAGAGATAGTGCTAGTCACAAGTTAAAAACCCGGGTCCCAGTCAACACAAATTTGTTTATTTTCAATGCTAACCGACTCAATTACTTGTTCAAAAAGGTACGGGATTAACCGTTCTTTTTTACTAAAGCCATCTTTTAAATTAGCTTTCACAACCAGTACATCATTAGCGCCAGTTTCCATCATGTCTGTAACTACACCCAGGTCGTAACCTTTGTTAGTCACAACAGACATACCTATTAAATCGCGCCAGTAAAAATCATCTTCCGATAATTCTGGCAACGCTGCTTCATTGGTTAATATTTCAGAGCCGACTAATGCTTGCGCTTCATCTCTGTCATCAATACCAGCCACTTTCACAATAAGTACTTTGTTATGCTTGCGCCAATCAGTTATTTCAACTGTTTGTGTATTATTCCCTAATTTTAATGACCAAGGGAAATAGTCAAGTATGGCTTCAGTTTCATCAGTGAATGAATGAATTTTTAACCAGCCTTTGATTCCGTAAACTGCGCCTACTTTACCCAAGATGATTTTTTTTTCTTCTGTACTCACAAAAATTCTCCTACTGCCTACTAAGCTATTAAGCCGCAGTTGCGTCTTTAACTAACTTAGCCACACGATCAGATACTGTCGCACCTTGACCTACCCAATGGGTAATACGGTCTAGATCTAAGCGTAATTTTTCAGCTTGACCTTGTGCTGTTGGGTTGAAGAAACCAACTTTCTCGATGAAACGACCATCGCGAGAGTTACGGCTATCTGCAACAACAACCTGATAGAATGGACGCTTTTTAGCGCCGCCACGAGCTAAACGAATGGTAACCATATCGTCCTCTATATATGTTAAGTGTAAAAACGGATTTTCCAGACACTTCCTGTCAACAAGCGACAGAAAAGCTCGCGTATTTTACGCTTCTAGTATATTTTTACAAGTTTTATTTACCTATCGGGTAATGAGCGTTGTGACGGGTGTTGTTTAAAGAGAACAAATTAGGTCAAATAGATTAATTTGATTGCCATGACGGGGATTGTAAGAGTAGTTCAAAGGCTTTGGCAGCTACGGGGCGGCTAAAGTGATAACCCTGCATAGAGTCAACATTATTAGTCATCATGAACTCACATTGATTGGCTGTTTCAACGCCTTCAGCGGTTACGTGTAGTTTTAGTTGTTTAGCTAGAGCAATGATGGCTCTTGTAGCAATGATATCTCCTGCACTTTCAGGAATATGTTTTATAAAACTACCATCAATCTTTAATTTGTTGAGCTTGAACTTAGCTAAATGTTTGATAGACGAATAACCGGTGCCAAAATCATCAAGTGCAATAGAAACACCTAAAGCACTCAACTCTCTAAGTTGCACTATCGATTGTTTTGCATCTTTCATCAGCGTGTTCTCTGTGAACTCTAACTCCAAGTATTGAGGCTCCAAACTTGTTTCGGTAAGAGACGTGGATACCGTACGGGCATAATTGCTAATAGCTAATTGCATCACTGACATGTTAATGGTCATTACGATGCAAGGATAACCCTGCTGCTGCCAGGTTTTATTTTGCAGGCAAGCTTGTGCAAGTACCCAATCACCAATTTTTGTAATGATGCCAATCTCTTCTGCTATCGGAATAAAGACATCTGGCGCCAAATCACCGAGTAACTCATTATTCCATCGTAACAAGGCCTCTACAGCAATAATTTCATTAGAGTGGGTTGCAATGATAGGTTGGTAGTGTAGGACTAATTCATCCCTTTCCATTGCACCTCGTAATTGTTCAGCAATTTTCTTCTTGATATTAACTTGCTCTTGTAGCTCTTTAGAGAAAAAAGCTAGGCGATTACGGCCTTTTTCTTTGGCAAAGCACATCGCCGTATCTGCATGTTGAATTAACTCTTTACCGTATTCACCATCACTTGGGTATAAAGCAACTCCGATATTACCCGTGATATAGACCTCTTGCATGGCAATTCGATAACATTTAGTGAGCTTTAACAATATTTTGTCAGCAAACATATTTATATTATCTTTAGGCGAAATAGTCTCGAGTATGATAATAAATTCCACCCCAGTTATTCTCGCTAAGGTATCACCTGAACGTAATTGACCAGATAAACGTTTAGCTATTTGTTTCAAAAGCTTATCGCCGCCCACATGACCTTGTTGATCATTAACGGCTTTAAAGTCATCAATGCCAATAAATAATACGGCAATTGAAGTATTGTTTCTTGCCGCACGCGCTAGAGCCTGTTCGATACGATCTTGACAAAGTTCTTTGTTAGGTAAATTAGTTAAACTATCAAAAAAAGCCAGTCTTTTAATTTCCTCTTCAGCAACAAATTGTAGCTTCATTTTTTTACGTAAATGCAAACTATAACGAATGAGTAAAACCAGTGAGCCTAAGGCTGAAATGCTAACTAGCGTGATAATGTTACCTAATTGCCAATGCGGTTGACTGCTAGATAAGTTCATTACAAATTCAGTGATATCGAAAAAACGTGTTGACCACATCAGTGCCGCAGTAATAAGCACGATAAACAGACTTTCAAATACCATAGCAAAACGTTGAAAAAACCCTACGTCTTCAGTCTGACTCACTGAGCTGCGAGCGACAGCTTTGCTAACTTTATGTATAGCCATTGAATCGATTACCTTAAATTACAAACTAGAGCTTAATTGAACAGACAACCATGGGATGGTTGCCTTTTGATCACTTTAATTGGGCAAGCGAATACTTAACACTCATGAAATTTTATAAATTAAGTGATGGTAAAACGAATTAAGTATAGCTAGACGATAAGAAAATAACTTACCTTTTGCCGATAAGTGACAGTTTGCCTAATTCCATCATGTTTGACATGATCTGTATTAACCGATTAAGCAATAATTGTATTATTTCTGAAAATAAAAAAGCCGTAGATACGGCTTTTTTTTGTTTGAAGTGTTTTTTGCAATAGAATTAACGGCCGAACATTCCGCCGCCACCGCCCATACCACCACCGCCTGGTGGCATCATGCCTTGCATGCTGCGCATCATCTTTTTCATGCCGCCTTTACCTGACATTTTTTTCATCATTTTTTGCATTTGAGTAAACTGCTTAAGTAGCTTATTTACATCTTGAATTTGAGTACCTGAGCCAACAGCAATACGACGTTTACGAGAACCTTTAATAATGTCAGGACGCTCACGTTCACCAGGAGTCATAGAATTGATAATAGCTTCCATTTGCACGGTAATTTTATCATCCATTTGATCTTTGATTTTACCAGACATGTTGCCCATGCCAGGCAGCTTATCCATCATGCCAGTCATCCCGCCCATACTTTTCATTTGTACAAGCTGGTCACGAAAATCTTCTAAACTAAAACCTTTACCGCTTTTAACTTTATTAGCTAATTTCTCAGCTTGCTTTCTATCAACTTTTTGCTCAATTTCTTCAACTAATGAAAGCACATCTCCCATACCAAGAATACGAGAAGCTATACGGTCTGGATGGAAAGGTTCAAGGGCTTCAATTTTTTCACCAACACCCATAAATTTAATAGGCTTGCCAGTGATATGACGGATTGATAACGCAGCACCGCCACGGGCATCACCATCGGTTTTGGTTAAGATAATACCAGTTAGTGGCAACGCATCATTAAAGGCCTTCGCTGTATTAGCAGCATCTTGGCCTGTCATAGCATCAACAGTGAAAAGGGTTTCTATTGGATTGATAGCAGCATGAAGTTGCTGGATCTCAGCCATCATGTTTTCATCAATATGCAAACGACCTGCAGTATCAACAATTAGCACATCGTAAAAATTTTTCTTAGCGTGATCAATGGCAGCATTGGCAATATCAATAGGTTTTTGCTTGATATCACTCGGGAAGAAACCAACACTTATTTCTTCAGCTAGCGTTTCAAGTTGCTTAATAGCGGCAGGACGATAGACATCTGCACTTACTACTAATACTTTTTTCTTTTCACGTTCTGTTAAAAATTTGGCTAGTTTAGCTACAGAAGTTGTTTTACCTGCACCTTGCAAACCGGCCATTAGCACAACCGCTGGTGGCGCAGCTCTTAAATCAAGACCTTCATTGACTTCACCCATCGCTGATTCAAGTTCTTTTTGAACTATTTTGACAAAAATCTGCCCAGGAGTGAGGCTTTTAGAAACATCTGTACCAACAGCTTTTTCTTTTACTTTGGCGATAAATTCACGAATGACGGGTAAAGCTACATCAGCTTCAAGTAATGCCATACGCACTTCGCGTAAAGTTTCTTTGATATTGTCTTCGGTTAAACGGCCACGGCCACTAATATTTTTAAGCGTTTTACTTAAGCGTTCGGAAAGATTGTCAAACATGAAATACTCTAACAGCGAAATATGGATAAGGTTAATGCTGCTATTATACCCAAATATACCTAAGATGCGACAGCAGATAGTTCCACATATGATTTAGTCGCTATATAAAGTTGATAAAATAGGCCAAGCGTCAATACTAGCCATGGTATAGTAACGGTGATTTTCTTCGATATATTAGACATTAACCTAGGTATTTTATGGAACAGTTGACCGCCTTAACAATAAATTTTCTCGACTTGAGTGCTGAAGCAAGTCCTTGGCTATTATTAGGTTTATTAATTGCGGGGCTAATGAAAGCGTGGGTACCTAGTAAAGTATTAAGTAAACATCTTGGCCAAGGAAAACTTGCCATCATCAAAGCGGCACTTATTGGTGCTCCATTACCTTTATGTTCTTGCGGGGTTATTCCGGTAGCAACAGAGCTTAGACGAAGCGGAGCTTCAGCTTCAGCAACTTCTTCATTTTTGGTCGCAACCCCCGAAACTGGCATTGACTCAGTATCAGTTTCTTATGCTTTATTAGGCCCTGTTTTTGCTATTTACCGCCCTATCGCAGCGATTATGTCTGCCATCATCACAGGTTTATTGGTTGCGACGATTAAAGAGGAACAGATGAAATCACCAGCTGAACAACTGCAGAATGAAAAATCTGGATGTTGCAGCAATAAAGAGACAGTTAAAGTAGAAGAAGTACCTAAAAGCAAAAAACCCTGTTGCGGCAGTAAAAAAGTTACACCAGAAATAATTAAAAACACTTTTGTAAGTAAAACTCAGCAAGGGGTTTATTACGCATCAACTAAACTTATCGATGATATTATTATTTGGCTTTTAATTGGTTTAATTTTTGCCTCGCTAGTGCGAACTTTTTTACCTCAAGAGTTTCTATTAAGTTATGGCAGCGGTTTACCTGCCATGCTACTGATGATTTTGATATCAATTCCTATGTATATTTGTGCAACAGCCTCAACGCCTATTGCCGCTGGGTTTATTATGGCGGGGCTATCACCTGGTACAGCTTTGGTATTTATGATGGCGGGCCCAGCAACAAACATTTCAACTTTAGGCGTTATTCGCAATGAAATGGGTAGTGCTGTATTGATACGATACTTGCTTGGCGTGGCAGGTTGCGCTATTGGCTTCGCGTTATTATTGGATTTTTCATTAAGTTTTTATGACATTAATATTACTGAGCAAATGCAGCATAGCCATGAACTTTTACCTAAATGGTTTGGATTAAGCTGTGCTGGCTTGATTGCTTTTCTATCAATTAAGCCACTAAGACACTTGTTGATTAAATAAGCCTTAGCTTTCTTAATTTAAGTCAATACTTTGCGCTAATCACATGGCGCTAAAGATTTTATCTGATAGAATCAACTTTTTAATGCATATTTTCAGTTGTTTTAGGGGTTTTAAGTGAATTTTTTGGTTATAGGTTCAAGTTTAGCATTCTTGCTTTATATACTTGCTACGTTGGCAATCGTTACACGATTATTCCATCCTAAAGGACCGAATATCACCTTAGTTTTAAGTTTAGCTACTGCAGCTATTATTGTGCATGGTTTTAATGACGGTTTATTATTTTTTTCACAAGATACAATTAACTTTAACTTGCCTAATGTAATTTCCTTGGTCAGTTTAATTATAACGATAGCGGTAACGCTAGTATCATTACGCTTTAAAGTTAATTTATTATTGCCGGTTATCTATGGATTTACAGGTCTATGGCAATTAGTCATTCTCTTTATCCCACCTATTGATTCCATTCCTTTGGTGGTAGAAAAAGTTATTTTATTAAGTCATATCAGTTTTGCGTTAATCGCTTATTGTGTGCTGATTATCGCTACTTTATATGCTTTTCAAGTGACCTATATCAATTTAAAACTCAAGAGTAAGAACTTGACTGCGGTGGCACATTTACCACCACTTATGCAGGTAGAGAAGCAACTTTTTAGTATCTTAACTGTTGGCACTGCAATTTTATTTATCAGTCAAATTATTGGTTTTGTTTTTTTAGACGGTTTTTTAGCAAAAGAAAATGCCCATAAAACAATACTTTCATTACTCTCTTTTGCTATTTATGGCCTAATTCTTTGGGGACATTTTGAAAAAGGTTGGCGTGGGCACAAAGTGCTTGTGTTAATGGTGAGTGCAAGTGCCTTACTTACTCTTGCTTATTTTGGTAGCCGATTCGTTAAAGAATTTATTTTATAAATAACAACTATTCCTCCCCTCCCTTGTCGCAATGACACTGCTGGTATAAGCTAGCAGTGTTATTTTAACTATTAGAAAAGGAAATTCCCTTCTTGGACAGTATATCCACCCAGATGCTTTTTACCATTCTTGGCATCTTAATACTGATTTCTGCTTATTTTTCAGGTTCTGAAACTGGCATGATGTCATTGAATAGATATCGATTACGTCATCTTGAAAAACAAAAACACAGAGGTGCTAAGCGAGTTAGTAAATTACTCGCTCGACCAGATCGCCTTATTGGTTTAATTCTTATTGGTAATAACCTAGTTAATGTTTTTGCATCATTAGTTGCTGGGGTTATTTTTAATCGATACTTCGGCGATGCTGGGATTTTATATGCTGGTTTAGTACTGACCTTGGTCATCTTAATTTTTGCAGAGGTCACGCCAAAAACATTGGCGGCACTCTATCCTGAACAAGTAGCTTTCCCTAGTTCAATAGTTTTAAGCTTATTGCTTAAAATCCTTTTTCCTATTGTGGTTGTCGTCAATTGGATAACCAATGGTATTTTAAGGCTTCTTGGTGTTAGCTCTGAACAAAGAGAGCAACATAGCCTTAGTAGTGAGGAGCTAAGAACCGTTGTGAATGAATCTGGCGCGTTATTACATCAGCGTGATCAAGATATGCTAGTAAGTATTCTAGACTTAGAAAAGGTCTCCGTTGAAGACATAATGATCCCACGCAGTGACTTAGTTGGCATTGATGTTAACGATGACTGGAAAAAAATTCAAAAACAGCTTACTCAAGCTAATCATACCCGTGTATTACTCTATCGCGATAGTATCGATGATGTTGTTGGTTATATCCATGCTAGAGATGCCTTAAAATTGTTATCAAAAAATCAGTTCAACAAAGCTACTTTACTAAGAGCGGTACGTGAGTTGTATTTTGTACCTGAAGGTACTCCATTAAATATTCAACTATTAAAGTTTCAGCATGCTAAAGAGCGTATAGGTCTAGTGGTTGATGAATACGGTGATATTCAAGGCTTAGTAACGTTAGAAGATATTCTTGAAGAGATTGTTGGTGACTTTACTACCACCATGACCCCAACAACCAGTGATGAGGTAACCTTACAGCCTGATGGCAGCTATTTAGTGGATGGTAGCGCGAGTATTCGTGATATTAATAAAGAGATGTCATGGCAATTGCCCACAGATGGCCCTAAAACCCTTAACGGCTTAATTATCGAGTATTTGGAAGAGATACCAAAAAGTAATATTAGCTTGCGTATCTCTGGCTACCCTGTCGAAATCATTGACGTTGCAGGCAATAAGATTAAAACTGTTAGGGTCATGCCTGAGCACTTTATCGATGAAAGTCCTGAAGAAGAGTAATTAGAGCAATATAAAAGTTAATCACAAAGTTATCCACAGAATGAGGGTTTCTAAAATCCTCAATAGCTTTCCACAATTTCTGTGGATAACAATAGCCAACCCTATCAGCAGCAGCATTTTGCTATTTCAACAATTATTTAACGAAAAACCATTCTTTTTTTTCTGATTTTTTAATGATAATACTAGCTATTCTTGGAGCGGTTATCGCAGCTAGCCTTAACGGATTTTTATTGTAAAATTAACAAATTGGCAAGCTTTATGCGCTTGTCGCATTATTAAACACATCGATTAACTGACTAAATAATGCCATTCTAGTTTTCACAATATTGTCCGACTTATTCGAAAAACAATCGCCATAACCAACCATGATCTAAGTCTTTTTCACAACTTTTTAGTTGACTGCTATAACGTCGAGCGCGGTTATCTACTTTCCTCGACACTTTCACCAACCAAGGCTTCTTTTTATAGCTTTTATGCTTAAAGCCACCCCAACCTTCATGATAATTTAAATACTGACTATATGCGTCCCATTTAGATACACCATTAACTTTTTGGGTTTTAAAAATAAACCAGCCCATAAAGTCTATTGCATCATCAAAGTCATCACGATCAGCCCCTGAATTACCCGTTTCCCTAATGTAGTCTTTCCAGGTCATCGTTTTCGCTTGTGAATAACCATATGCAGTACTTACCCTGCCCCAAGGTATAAAACCAAAGAGATAATCCATAGGAGGCGTTGCATCATGACGAAAAGAACTCTCTTGATACATCATGCTCATAGGAACATGGATAGGTACGCCCCAGCGTTCACGGGTTTCTTTGGCAGCAAAATACCAATCACGATGTTCGCGAAAAATTTCACATATATTTTCAGGATTTTTTGGTGGCGGGGTAGCGCAGCTTGCCAGTAATAAGACGCTGGCTGCTGTTAACAGTACTGTTTTACATGAAGACATAAACAAATAACGGTTATTATAATTTGTCATTTATAATGACAGAAATAGATTGTTAATGGCAGTTTTTGCTAATAAAATTATCAGTTTAATTAAATTCAAAGAATAATTAAAATAAATTGAACTAAACAAGAGAACTGCACTCTTATTTAACAGTTATGTTATTCCCTTAGTGTTTCATGTTTTATGCGCTCTCTATTTTTAGTTGGGCGCTTTTTTTTGCCTAAAATTCAGTACCTCAAAATAACAATAATGTTATTCCGCTCTCTTTTAGTGATGGTTCATGTTTATTCATTCTCTATTTTTAGTTGGGCGCTTTTTTTTGCCTAAAATCCTGCACTCCTAAACAACAGCAATGTTATTCCGCTCCCTTTTAGTGATGCTTCATGTTTTATGCGCTCTCTATTTTTAGAGGGTTCCCTTTTACCACCTAAAATTCAGCACACCTAAATAACAGTAATGTGTTAATTAAAGGCTCAGTTGCACATTCCAGTAAGGGCATAAATTAATATTAAAATTAATTTGAACTAATCAACAAAACACCCCTCTTACTTAACAGTTATGTTATTCCCTTAGTGTTTCATGTTTTATGCGCCCTCCTGTCTTTAATAAGCAGTTGGGCGCTTTTTTTTGCCTAAAAGTCAGCACTCCTAAATAACAGTAATGTGTTAATTAAAGGCTCAGTTGCACATTCCAGTAAGGGCATAAATTAATATTAAAATTAATTTGAACTAATCAACAAAACACCCCTCTTACTTAACAGTTATGTTATCCCCTTAGTGTTTCATGTTTTATGCGCCCTCCTGTCTTTAATAAGCAGTTGGGCGCTTTTTTTTGCCTAAAAGTCAGCACTCCTAAATAACAGTAATGTTATTCCGCTCTCTTTTAGTGATGGTTCACACTTTTATTTGCTCTCCTATCTAACATAAGCAGTTGGGCGCTTTTTTTTGCCTAAAATTCAGCACACCTAAATAACAGTAATGTGTTAGTTAAAGATTAAGCTGTACAATATTAGTAAGAACAAGAATTAATATCAAAATAATTTGAACTAAACAACATAACAACACTCTTACTTAATAGTTATGTTATTCCCTTAGTGTTTCATGTTTTATGCGCCCTCCTGTCTTTAATAAGCAGTTGGGCGCTTTTTTTTGCCTAAAATTCAGTACGTCAAAATAACAATAATGTTATTCCGCTCTCTTTTAGTGATGGTTCATTTTTTTATGCGTTCTCTGTTTTTAGAGGGTTCCCTTTTATCGCCTAAAATTCTGCACTCCTAAATAACAGCAATGTGTTAGTTAAAGATTAAGCTATACAATATTAGTAAGAACAAGGATTAATATGAAAATTAATTTGAACTAAGTAACAAAACAGCACTCTTACTTAACAGTTATGTTATTCCCTTAGTTATTAGTAATGTTTCATGTTTTATGCGCTCACTATTTTTAGTTGGCGCTTTTTTTTGCTTAAAATAAATGAATCAATAGCTAACTGTTTTAACTAACCGATGACACGAATGAAAAAATAGTTATTTATTAGCTGTATATAAAATGAATTTTAAGAAAAATGCTGATTAGCTATTCAATATGAATGGATTTTTTGGCAAGAAATATATGGCAATGAAAATATTTTAAATAAAATGAACTTATCACTAATTTCGTCCTCTTATTTAATGAAACATTCCTCCCTGGATTGCTTTCATTTGATTTAAGTTTTGTTTGCTTAAATAACCGGCGCGTCACCTTGACGCGCTTTTTTTATAGCTATTATTCTGTTTTTACTACTTTTCTATCAATAATTGAACCAATCAAACTCCAGTCTGTTTTATGCGAAATAATCTGATAAAAAGTCATCAAAATTTAGTTCGTCACCTGCTTCAATATCTGCTTGAGCTTTATGAGAGTCAGGAACGCTTGCATCAAAAAATGCTTGATCATAGGATTGATAATCACGCACTTTAGCTTCTCGTTGATATTCAATCGCTTTATCTAAAGCAAATTGCGATAAAGATTGCTCTTGAATAATCGATAACAACTGTGCGGAAGGTGTTAAGCTTGAATCATTAATTTTAGCTTGTTCACGAACAATAGCTTCACTGTATTTACTGGTTTGGTATGATTTATCTAACAGTTGTGCAACTTGCTTCATCTGCTCGAATAATTCATTGCCCCACTCAGGAACCGATTTAAGCGTAACTTCACCACTACAATTAGCATCGCTAAGTAATAATTCAGGATCTCGACCACGAAGAACCACTGCATTCATGTTATCTTCATGAAATTTCTGGCGTGTACAATCAAACTCTTTATTATCAATAAAAGCACAATAAGTTATAAATATATCTAAAAAGTGAACCTGCTCAAGGCTAATGCCTGTATCTGAAAAAGGATTTACATCAAGCGCCCTCACTTCAATATATTCAACACCACGCTCTCCTAGAGCATCTGAGGGTTTTTCACCTGCTTTAGCAACTCGTTTAGGGCGAATAGGTGCGTACAGCTCATTTTCAATTTGTAGTACGTTATCGTTAAGCTGTTGGTATTGACCATCAACTTTTACACCAAGGCTGGCAAAGTCGTTAGATTTAAGTTTTATAGCCTGTTGAACACCATCAACATAATCAGCTAAATTATTATAACAAATTTTCAGTGCTGACTGCTCAGAGCTGGTATAACCTAAGTCACTCATACGCAACGAGGTGGCATGTTCGAGGTAAAGCGCGCCAAATGGAGATTTCTTAAAAGGCAATTTATGTTCTTTACCTTGTAAAAATGATCCACAGATTGCTGGAGAGCTTCCGTATAAGTAAGGGATTAACCAACAGAATCGTTTGTAATTTCTTAAGATAGAAAAGTAGCGTTCAGAAATAAAATCATTAATAGGTAATGACTTTTCACCGGATGACTGATGCAAATCTTGCTGCACTTGCCAGAAGTCTTGAGAGAATGAAAAGTTAAAATGTATGCCTGAAATAACTTGCATCATTGAGCCGTAGCGATTTTTCAAACCTTGACGATAAACTGTCTTCATGGTGCCGATATTTGAACTGCCGTATTGCGCTAAGGGTATTTTTTCAGCATCATCAACAAAGCAAGGCATGCTCATTGGCCACAATAATTCACCTTCAATGTTATCAAAGGTATATTTTTGAATATCTTGAAGTTGTGCAATGGTTTGCTCTGGAGAAAAACTAACCGGAGTAATGAATTCAAGCAGGGTTTCCGAGTAATCAGTAGTTATCTGTCCATGCGTGAGCGCGGAACCAAGTTGATGATAATGACCATGCTCCGATAGCTTACCCTCTGGTAATATTCTCAAGGCTTCTCGCTCTATACCGCGTCCAATACCGGCAACGGCAGCCAAGTTTTTATTTTGGCTAAAAGCGCCAATATAATCAGTTAATGATAGTGTCAAAATAATTCCTATATATACTAATCAGCCTAACTATTATCTCAGTTTAGCTTAGTTTGATTTAGTATTTAGCGAGAAAAGGGTAAAAAGCCTCCCCTTATAGATATTCATATAAATAAGGGGTCTGTTGGTATTTTTCAATACTTAACTATTTTTAATTGCCAAATAGTTTATTTAGCTAGTTCAAGATCAACTACTTCGATATCAAGCTTTTGAAGTTGTGGCCTAACTACTTGACCGTCTCCTACAACAATCCATTGCATAGGTTTTGATAATTCTTGTGCCGCTATAGCGTTTAACTGCTCAATACTTATGCTGTTAATTATACTGCTTTGTTCTTCACCATAATTAACAGGCAGATTGAACTGTAACAATTGTCTTAAGAAACCACTTTTTTGGCCCGGCGTTTCAAAGCTTAATGCTTCATTTTGCGAAATGGCTTGGCGCATAAAAGTAACTTCACTTTCTGTTAAGCCATGTTGTTGGTAATTTTTCAATTCCTGTTCAATTTCAACCATAGCATCATAAGTATGCTCTTTTTTAACACTGGCACCTGCACTAAAACGACCTAAAGTTTTACCCGCAGAAAAGTAGCTTGATGCGCCATAGGTATAACCTTTATCTTCACGTAAATTCAAATTAATACGGCTATTGAACGCACTACCTAGTGGGTAATTCATTAACGTCGCTTTAAAGTGTTCACCCGTTGCATCATAAGTCATCGCTCTACGTGATAGCTTTATCACCGATTGGCTGGCATTAGGTAAATCAACAAAATACAGCTTGTTAGGTGTTACCTCAGGGAAGTTATAATCGCCACTAATCGTATAATCTTTACCTTGCCAAGTGCTTAATGAAGCAAGTTTTATTAATAATTCAGCTTTATCGATGTCTCCAACCACCACTAAACTTGCTTTAGCTGGCGAAAAGTATGTTTGATAAAAACCTTTAATATCATCTAGCGTTATCGCAGATACAGTAGCAATAGTACCGCTATCAGCTAAACCAAAACGATTATCTTTGCCGTAAGTCACTTGCTTTAAAGCATTGTTAGCTAACGATCGAGCATCTTTATTACCTTGCTCTAATCCTTGAATCAGTTGATTTTTAACACGATTAAAATCATCTTGTGCAAATTCAGGTTTAAACATCATCTCGTTCATTAACGCTAAGGTAGCATCGAAGTTTTTAACTAAGCTATTAACTTTAATGTAAGTATTTCGCCCTGCTGCACCAATAGAAATATTACTGCCCAGTTTAGCTAATTCATTCGATAACTCTTCTTTGCTGTGAACAGTGGTGCCTTCATTCATCAAACTCGCTGTTAAACTTGCTAAACCCGCTTTTTCCACAGAATCAAGCAATACACCACCATCAAGACTTAGTAGCAAACTAATAGTCGGTGTTTCACTATTTTTAGTCGCAATAATTTCAATGCCATTTTCAAAAGTTTCACGCCATAGAGTTGGTACTGTAATTTGTGGATTAGCAGGAGAGCTCGGCATCACGCTGCGATCAAAATCACTAGCATTCTTCATAATAGGCGTATCAAGTTGTGCTAGTTTCGCAGGATTACTTACGTCCGGTAAAACAAAATCATTTGCTTTGGCAACTAACGCTTCTTGACCTTCAGGAACTATCGATAATATTGCTGCGCCTTTACCTTGAATATATTTTTTGAATACACGCATAACGTCAACTTTGGTCACTTTATTATAACGAGCAACTTGTTGCTCCGTATAATTTGCATCCCCTAACATGGTTTGATAATGCGCTAAATTAGAGACCTTGCCTGAGACACTTTGCAGTCCATATATAGTACCCGTTTCGATACCGACTTTAGTCTTCAATAAATCATCGGCATTAACACCGCGCTCTTCAAACTCAACTAAAGTATCATTAATCACTTGTTCAATTTTTGCTAATGATAAACCTTGCTGTGGGTTTGGCAGCGCATAGAAGCTCATTTGACAAGCAAGTTCACGACAAGGATGGCTTGCACCAGCTTGCACAGCAATACCTGATTTAACGAGATTTTTATAAAGTAATGAAGTTGGACCACTACCTAAAATATTAGCAAGTACATCTAAAGCTGGCTCATCTTCGTGCATGCCATAAACAGTAGGGAAGCTAATGTAAAGTAAAGGTAAAGATACATTGTCGCTAAATGAATAATAACGGTTCTCGCTTAATGTCACTGACGATTTAGCGATATTATTTACCGCAGGTCCCGCATTTAAACTACCAAAATACTTATTTACCCAAGCCAGCGTTTGCGCTTCATCGATATCACCACCAATAGTGATTACCGCATTATTTGGACCGTACCAACGAGAGAAGAACTCTTTTAAATCAGTTACCGTACCACGGTCTAGATCTGACATGTAGCCAATAACTGGCCATGAATATGGATGTTCACGTGGGAAAATCATTTGATTAACAGTTTCATTTAATCGGCCATAAGGGCGATTATCAACATTCTGCCCACGCTCATTTTTTACCGTCGCACGTTGTATTTCAAACTTTTCTGGAGTGATAGCTTCGAGTAAAAAACCCATGCGGTCAGACTCAAGCCATAACATTTTTTCTAACTGGTTTTTCGGTACTGTTTCAAAGTAGTTAGTGCGATCTGAGTTAGTGGTGCCATTGAGGTCACCACCACTTTGTGTCACGACTTTAAAGTGTTGTTCATCAGCCACATTTTGTGAGCCTTGAAACATCATATGTTCAAAGAAGTGCGCAAAACCAGACTTCCCTAATTGTTCACGAGCGGAGCCAACATGATAGGTAACATCAACATGCACCAAGGGATCTGAATTATCTTGATGCAAAATAACTGTTAAGCCATTAGCTAATTTATACTTTTTAAAAGGAATATTCAGAGTATCTTGCTGAGCGGTAACCGTTTCAACCAAACTCACGCCTGTGGGTAAGGTTATAGTTTCTTGGCTACTACAGGCAAATAATAATGCTGTACTAGCAGCTATTGCCGTGATTCTAAATTTATTGATTATTTGTGCCGGAAAGCGGATTTGAGGAGATTGTCGCAAAATAACATCCTGTAAAAAGAGTAAAAATGAATAGTTTGAATTATCATAACAAACATAGAGACTACTCGGTAAATTTAAATGTATAAAACTATTGCAGAACATCATGATTTTATTGTTGTTGATAAAGAAGCAGGTGTAAATTTTCATGACGAAGGTGACATAGGCTCAGGACTGTTTTCTCTGGTGAAAAAACAGTTACAAAGCCAAAATAACAATACTGAATTATACCCAGTACATAGATTAGATAAGATGACCTCAGGTTTAGTTGTTTTTGCCAAAACTTTAGCTTGCGCGCAGATCTTTGGTCAACTATTTAACGATCACGACATAGAAAAGTATTACTTGGCTATTGGTGATAAAAAGCCAATTAAAAAACAAGGTTTAATTAAAGGTGACATGGCGAAAAGCCGACGTGGTATGTTCAAGTTATTACGGTCGATGGAAAATCCTGCTGTTACGCAGTTTTTTTCATTTAGCATACCTAACAAACAGCGCTTATACCTGCTTAAACCACATTCAGGTAAAACCCATCAATTGCGTGTTGCTTTAGCAAGTATTGGTGCCCCTATTGTTGGTGATCCACTTTATTACACAACATCGCAGGCAGACAGAGGTTACTTACATGCTTTTGTCCTAAGATTTAACTATTTAGGGGAAAGCTTCGAGTTTATTTCTCTACCTACTATGGGTGAACTCTATTTAAATACTGAAGTGATTGAGCAATTATCGGCAATAAAAAAACCTTGGCAGTTAAACTGGCCAAGGCTTTAATTCGATTATTAATTACTAATAATTCAGTGTTCTGATTTGTTTACAGTGAATGCAAAAAAACTAAACCTATGGCTGTTGGACACACAAATTAACCGTAAATAACAAAGTACCAAGGCCTTGGCCTTATTAGTAGTTACCTATAATGAATGCCAGAAAACTAAACCAATGGCTGTTGGACAAACAAATTTAGTATACCAAGGCCAAATTTTCCAAAATAGGCTATGTTCTACATGTTCATTGCCTTGTTTAATTTCCGACAAAATATCACTTCTATGCCATATCCAACCAGCAAATACACAACACAACATAGCAATAATTGGCTGGCCATATTGTGTTGATAAAGTAGCAACGAAGTCTAACATCCACTCTAAATTGATAACGATAAGAATACTCAGTACTAGAATACCTAAACCAATAAAGGTTGTTGCTTTTTCACGTGGCGTATCGTGACGCTCCACCACATAAGACACAGGACCTTCAAGCATCGATATACTTGAGGTGAGCGCCGCTATTGACATTAACACGAAGAAACCAAAAGCAACGAAAAGACCAACATCCCCCATACCAGTAAACAGTGCAGGCAATACAGTAAATACCAAATTTGAACCTGATATGAGGCTGCCATCTTCTGCGAATATAGCTACACCTTGTGCTTGAGCAACATACATAGCAGGAATAATTAATAAACCGGCTAAAAAGGCGATAGAAACATCTATTAACGTTACTTGTGCACCAAGCGTTACTAAATTCTCTTTTTTAGCAATATAAGAGCCATAAATGATCATTACACTAGTACCCAATGACAAAGAGAAAAACGCTTGTCCTAAAGCACTTATTAAAAGGTCGGGTTCAAATACACGAGAAATGTCAGGATTTAAATAAGCATTGAAACCTTCTCTTGCCCCATCAAGCGTAAAGACGTAGATAATTAATAAGATCAATAAACCGATTAACATAGGCATTAGGCGTTTTGACCATTTTTCAATACCTTCTTCAACACCCCGACGAATGATAAAAATGGTTAGTCCCATAAAGAGCGCGGTGAAGAGTATATTGCGAATTAATGAGTGATTTATCAGCCAGTCAGCTGCGCCCGTAAAACCACCTAATCTTGCTAAGGGCTCTATGGCATAAGACATCATCCAACCGGCGATGATGCTATAGAAACTTAAAATAAGTGCCGCACAAATAATACCGCCAAAGCCAACAACAAAACCAAAGCGCTTTTGCCAAGTATTACGTGCAATCTTTTGCATACTGCTAACGGCGTTTGCCTGACCATATCGACCAATTAACAGCTCTGCCATAAAAGCGGGGTAAGCTAAAGAGAACGCCAATACTAAATAGACGAGCACAAAAGCAGCACCACCGTTGCTCGCTGTTTGGGTTGGAAAACCCCAAATATTACCTAAGCCTACAGCGGAGCCTGCCGCCGCCATAATAAAACCGAAACGCGAACTAAAGCCGCCTCTTGAAACACCCATTCATTTCCCCAAATTTCTTACGAACACTATTTGCTAACTATTTACCTTTGAGTAACGCTCTATACCCGCTCCACTTGAAGGTGCTCGTTTCAGGAAGTCTGAGCGATTCATAATTAAGACACATTTTTTTATTAAGGGTTATTACCTTAAAAAGAAATGTAACGCAGAGTATGATTTGCCTAAAGGCGTTTCTAATTCCAGCTGAATCATGCATCTTCAAGTGGAACGGGTATATATAATTTCCTCAAGGTTGTTTTTATTTTTATAATTGCTGTGTTTTTATAATGACGAACTTCTATAAAAACACTAATCTACGCAATTACGATAAAGAAAAATAGAGTTATACATTAAAAAAAAAAAAAGCCCTGTGTATAGCTCTTTTTACAGACTTTACACAGGGCTAATATTTTTAACGCTCAAGCTTTACTAACAAAACAGAGCGTTATGATCCTTATTCCGCTTCTGGGCGCATATGTGGGAATAAAATTACATCTTTGATAGTTGGCGAATCAGTAAATAACATCACCAAACGGTCAATACCAATACCTTCACCTGCTGTTGGTGGTAAACCATACTCTAAGGCGTTGATATAGTCGGCATCATAATGCATAGCTTCATCATCGCCAGCATCTTTTTCTGCTACTTGTTTTTGGAAACGTTCAGCTTGATCTTCTGCATCGTTCAGCTCAGAGAAACCATTAGCTAGTTCACGACCACCAACAAAGAATTCAAATCTATCGGTTATGAATGAGTTTTCATCGTTACGACGCGCCAGTGGTGAAACTTCCCAAGGGTATTCCGTGATAAAGGTAGGTTGATCTAATAAATGTTCTGCAACTTCTTCAAATATTTCACAAATGTATTTACCTGGGCCCCAAACTTTAGAAGCACTGTTTTCTTTAACACCAACAGCTTTAGCCATGGCTTTGATTGCATCAAAATTATTTTCAGGGTCACGTAAAGCCGCTTCATCAAGTTGCTCAGCGCCACGATGATCTTTGCCGTATTGTAAAATAGCATCAACCATAGATAAGCGTACAAACGGCTTACCTAGGTCGTAGAATTTCTCTTCTACTACTTCACCTTCAGAATTTTTAACGGTATTACGAATAGTGGTAGTACCTAATACATCTTGTGCAATAGTACGTAACATTTCTTCTGTAGTGTTCATCAGGTCATGGTAATCAGCGTAAGCTTGATAGAATTCAATCATGGTGAATTCTGGATTATGACGCGTTGAAATACCTTCGTTACGGAAACTACGGTTAATTTCAAACACACGGTCAAAACCACCAACGACTAAACGCTTTAAGTTAAGCTCTGGTGCTATACGTAGGTACATATCAAGATCAAAAGTATTATGATGCGTCATAAAAGGTTTAGCCGTTGCGCCGCCCGGTATGATTTGCAACATCGGCGTTTCAACTTCCATAAAGTCACGCTGCGTTAAGAAGTTACGTATGCCCGCAACAATTTTTGAACGCATTTTAAAGGTATTACGGGTATCTTCATTAATAATTAAATCAATATAACGCTGACGATACTTAGTTTCTTGATCGGATAAACCATGAAACTTTTCAGGTAATGGACGAAGTGACTTAGTTAATAATGAGTAATGATCCATGTTCACGTAAAGATCACCTTTACCTGATTTATGTAAAATACCTTTAATACCAACAATATCACCAATATCTAATGAACCCCATTTAGCACGTATCTCTTTTTGCACTGTTTTTTCAGCATAACCTTGAATACGACCAGACGAGTCTTGTATCACTAAAAATGGTCCACGCTTCGCCATAACACGACCGGCAATAGCATAAGTTACTTGTAGCTCTTCAAGTTCTTCTTTGGTTTTTTCACCATGTTCAGCTTGAATATCAGCGGCTAAATGTTCACGATTAAAATCGTTAGGAAAACCATTAGCTGAACAATTAGAGCGAATTTTTTCAAGTTTTACACGACGCTCAGCAATCAGTTTATTTTCATCTTGTGCTACGGGTGTATTATTGGCTTTATCTGTCATGTTAATTTCTCGTGGTTATCTTTAATTTTTCAATTGGTTTTATTTGGCTTTGCTTATGTTTTATCTTGTTAAACGTAAGCTACAAACCAGACTTTAAACTGGCTTCTAGAAACTTATCTAAATCACCATCTAATACAGCTTGGGTATTACGATTCTCAACACCCGTGCGTAAATCTTTAATACGGCTATCATCTAATACGTACGAGCGAATTTGACTGCCCCAACCTATATCTGATTTGCCATCTTCTAATACTTGTTTATCTGAGTTTTGCTTTTGCATTTCCATTTCATACAATTTAGCTTTCAGTAGCTTCATCGCCGTCGCTCTATTTTTATGCTGAGAACGATCTGCCTGACAAGCAACCACGGCCCCTGTAGGCTCATGGGTAATACGAATAGCTGAATCAGTTTTATTTACATGTTGTCCGCCAGCGCCAGAAGCACGAAAAGTATCAATACGTAAATCTGCAGGGTTGATATCAATTTCAATATTGTCATCAATTTCAGGGTAAATAAACGCTGAAGCAAATGAGGTATGACGACGACCTGAAGAGTCAAATGGTGATTTTCGCACTAAACGATGTACACCCGTTTCAGTACGTAACCAACCATAAGCGTATTCACCGGTATACTTAATGGTGCAACCTTTTATTCCGGCAACATCCCCATCGGTCACTTCAATCACTTCAGTTTTATAGCCGTGTGCTTCGCCCCAACGTAAATACATGCGCATCAGCATTTCTGCCCAATCTTGCGCTTCTGTACCGCCTGAGCCTGACTGAATATCCAAATAGCTATTATTAGCATCTTGTTCGCCAGAAAACATTCGGCGAAATTCTAGTTTTTCTAACACCTTATCTAAAGCATCAGCTTCAACTTCAGCATCATCAAAAGTTTCTTGGTCTGATTCTTCTACAGCCAGTTCAACTAAACCTTCAATATCTTCACAACCCGTTTCGAGTTCAACAATGGTATTAACCACTTCTTCTAAAGAACTTCGCTCTTTACCAAGGGCTTGAGCACGTTCTGGCTCATTCCAAACATCAGGGAGCTCTAGTTCGCGAGAAACTTCAACTAAACGTTCCGCTTTAACATCGTAGTCAAAGGTACCCCCGAAGCAAATTAGCGCGCTCACGGATTTCTTTTAATTTACTTAATATAGGGTTTGTTTCGAACATAAGCCTTCAAAAATAAGTTTTCAAATATATCTTTTACAACGATTTCACTCGTTAAGATAATTAAAAAATAGTCGCGCATTGTAGCGTAAAAAGACGAGCAAATAAACGGCTAACACTGGACCCTTTCGCTATAAAATTCATAATCTTTAATAAAATCAGAAATAATCTCAATTACACTAACTAAGTGAGCATTTTTGAGTGATTTAAATACATCCCTAAGTCATCCGAAAACTCGCAGTTTGAGGTATCATAGAGAGACAATAAAGACTTTACTTTCAATGTAATATACTTGTATTGGTACTTCAGAAAACTAGGATCTGTTGTTCTTTCAGTTTGTAACGCTGTTGCACTTGAAAAAGATAGCAATCGAGGCGCTTCATTTAATCTTTGGTTGTTCCAAATGCGAATGAAGCAACAAAGAGTGACGTTTTTTCAAGGCAACCCGAAGGGCTATGTCTAATTTTCAACCTAACATCGTTGGAAATCATTAAAGTAGAGTGACTACATAGCACTCTTTTCGCCTTGTTAACTTAAAAATTAGCCTATAGCAGAGACTAAAATGAAAGATAAACAGACCCTAAACAATAAAAAAGGCCAGTATGTGATCATACTGGCCTTTAAATACGATAATTAAATCGCTAATTTTTTAGTGATAAAAATTTATTTATCAAATTTAACTGAGTCTTTAACTAGAGAAGTAACTTCTTCTGAAGTTTTTGAAACAACATCAAAAGCTTCTTTAGCTGAATTTGAAACTTTAGCTTGAAGCGCTTCGTTAAATGATTTTTGAGATTCAACAGCGGCTGTAAAATCTGTTTGTGATGATAATGCTTTAGTTTGAGCAGCACTGTCATTAAGAATAGAAGTAATTAAAGCTGTTTGCTGGCTGATTAATTGCTCAACAGTTTTAGTATTTAATTCTACCAAACTATTCAATGGTTTCATTGCAGTTTCAACTTGCGCTGTATTGCTGAAAGATTTCATTGCAGTAGTAAATTGATTTGTTAATTGTTCAGTTAATTGAGTAAACATAATTAAGATTCCTATTTTATTTCGTATTATACTGCGGTGCAGCAATCAGATTTAAAGTGAGTATACCTAGCAATATTGTATTGGTCAATAATTATTTGCTGCGCCGCAACAAAATAATAATATATCCTCAATACCCTCTACGATTTACCAATAATCAGCAATAAAAAAGCCAGTATCGAGATACTGGCTTTTTCAATCATAAGCACAAAAATGGCTTATTTTTTGATGATAAACTATTTAGCAATGGTCGTTACTTCAGCCATAGAGTCTTTAACTAGATTAGTTACTTCTTCAGAAGTTCTAGTTACAACATCATAAGCTTCTTTAGCTGAAGCTGAAACTTTTGCTTGAAGCTCTTCAGTGAAAACTTTTTGTGATTCAATTGCTGTTGCTAAATCTGTTTGCGCTGATAACGTTTTAGTTTGAGCTACGCTATCGTTCATGATTGTAGTAATTAATGCAGCTTGTTGATTGATTAATTGTTCAACCGTTTTAGTATTAATTTCTACAAGACTGTTAAATGGCTTCATAGCTGCCGAAAACTGGTCTTCATTGTTGAATGACTTCATTGCAGTAGTAAATTGTTCCGTTAATTGTGTAAACATAATAAAGCTTCCTTTTTAAGTATGCTGCATCGCAGCAGATTGATTAAAACTAGTATAATAGGTCAAAAGATGGTCGTCAACATTTTTTTTGCTGCACCGCATCAAACCACAAAAATAAAACGCAAATAATTGATATTGAAGAATAAAATTTAAAAATAAATATTTATTACTCATTTAAATTGATTACTTTTTTGGTGCTGTCTTAACTTCAGTCTTTGGCGCTGCTTTAACTTCAGTCTTTGGCGCTGCTTTAACTTCAGTCTTTGGCGCTGCTTTAACTTCAGTCTTTGGCGCTGCTTTAACTTCAGTCTTTGGCGCTGCTTTAACTTCAGCTTTTGGCGCTGCTTTAACTTCAGCTTTTGGCGCTGCTTTAACTTCAGCTTTTGGCGCTGCTTTAACTGCTGATTTTGGCGCAACTTTAACGGCTGCTTTTGGCGCGACTTTAACGGCTGCTTTTGGCGCGACTTTAACGGCTGCTTTTGGCGCGGCTTTAACGGCTGCTTTTGGCGTGGCTTTAACGGCTGCTTTTGGCGTGGCTTTAACGGCTGCTTTTGGCGTGGCTTTAACGGCTGCTTTTGGCGTGGCTTTAACGGCTGCTTTTGGCGCGGCTTTAACGGCTGCTTTTGGCGCGGCTTTAACTACTGCTTTTGGCGCGGACTGCGACTTTTCTTTAATAAGTACTTTTGGAACAAGCGGTTGATTGTCAACTGAAGTCTGACTTACGTTAGCTGACAATACTGAAAAAGAGTCACTGAGAATAATTTCTGCATCTTTTTTCGCCTTGGTAAGCGTTTCAGATGTTTGTTTAATCGCTTCAGTCAATTGGCTCTGAACATCGGCATTAAATTTAGATTGTTCTGCAACAAATTCAGTTATGTCTGTCGTTACAGGTATATTTTGGCTAAATGAAATACTGTCGTCGACCAAACTTGCAATAAGCAATCCTTGCTGATGTGCAACAGTACTCGCTGTTGATATATTTAATTCGACCAATTTTTCAATTGGTTTTAATGAGGTCTGAAATAACTCTGTAAATTGATTAAACATGCACTTCTCCTATAATTTTGCTGCTAAGCAGCATTACTTGATGAGAATTTAATCAATTTTTTAGTTTGGAGTCAATCATTATTTTGTTGCGGTGCAACAAAATTTTATTTTTTATCTGTTGGCTTCTGAAATTTAGTCCACATATTCATATTTTGTTCAACAATACTGCTGAATAAACCAAAAGGTGAATTTTTATTAATATCACTACTCAGTTTTAAAATATCATCTTGATGTTCAATAAAAGCAGAAAGACTTTGCTCAAGAAATTGTTGTAAATAGTCTTGGTTATCATTACCATAAAAACATATCAACCGTTTCAATAAGGTATTGGTTAATAACGATTGTTTCTCACTAGTTTCTTCTTCACTTATAATTTGAATTAAAATACTACGCGTTTTATCTTCATTTGTTTTCGAATCAACTATTTTAAATTCTTCATTGGCAATAACTAATTCTCGAATATAATCCAAGTTTACATAATGACTCTTTGTAGTGTCATAAAGACGGCGGTTTGGATATCTTTTAATTGTGATCAACGTCAACCTCGGTTGGTTATTAATTTTACTTACGCTAGGGTAGAGGAAGTAGTCTTAACTGCTAGTATAACAGAGATACTATCTATAAAAAAAGCGACCTTATTGGTCGCCTTTCATATTAACTACTCTGTAGTAGGGATTATCGTTACAAATGCTAAATACGCTTTCTAACGTAGCTGCCAGGAGCAGCTTCAATACTTGGGTATTTTTTAGAGCCTTGTTTACGTGCTGTTACTTGCTTACCTGATTGAGGTTCAACCCAGTTTTCCCAATCTGTCCACCAAGAACCTTCTTTTTTGGTTGAACTTTCAAACCATTGTTCCGCGGTATCAGAAAGCTCTTCATTAACCCAATGTGGATATTTACCGTGATCTACAGAGTTAATAACACCGGCTAAATGGCCAGAGCCAGCTAAAACAAACCTTGTAGGTCCAGAAAGAGCTTTGGCTCCTTTGTATGATGCCTGCCATAAAACAATATGATCCGCGATTGTAGCTAAGAAATAACTCGGCGTATCAATTTTACTTAGTTCAATAGGAACACCTTCAACTTCAACAGCACCATCTTTTATCAAGTTGTTTTCTTGATAAGTATTGGTCATATAAAAATCAAAAGTTTCCGCCGGCAAGTTTGAAGAGTCACTGTTCCAGTATAAAATATCGAACGGAGCAGGATCTTTACCTTTTAAATAATTATTAACAAAATACGACCAAAAAAGACTATTTTCACGTAGCATGCTAAACGCCAAACCAAGCACTCGACCATCTAATAACCCTTTTTCTTTAATATCCTTTTTCAAGAACGGTAACATTTTCTCAGAAAGATAAACGCCTATTTCACCCGGCTCTTCAAAATCTAATAATGTTGTTAAAAAGGTCAATGAGTTTATTCGAGTATCACCTTTTGCCAATAAGTATGATTGGGTTGTTGCTAATAATGTTCCGCCAATACAATAACCAACGACATTCACTTTCTTTGATTTAGTTAATTCTTCAATAACATCAAGTGATGCGATTGGTCCTTCTTTCATATAGTCATTAAAGCCTTTATGAGAAAGTGTCTTGTCTGGATTGATCCATGAAATTACAAAGACTGTATGGCCCTGACCTACAGCCCATTTGATCAGTGACTTTTGCTCATCCATGTCCAAGACATAATACTTATTAATAAAAGGAGGGATAAACAATAAAGGGACTTCATTGACTTTTTTAGTACTGGCTTTGTACTGTATAAGTTGGATTAAGTCATTTTGGTAAATTACATCACCTGGCGTGTATGCTAAGTCTTCGCCTAAAGTGAACGCATCCACGTCAGTTTGGTTAATTTTAAGGGCATCCGCAGGACTTTGTTGTAAGTCTTGCATAAAGTTTTGTAGCCCCTTGATGAGGTTCTCGCCTTTAGATTCTAATATGTCTCGGCAAACTTCAGGATTCGTTAATGCATTATTGGTTGGAGAAACAGAACTGATATATTGTCGAGTATAGAACTTTACTTGCTCTTCAGCTTTGGGATCATCGAAATGCAAACTATTAACCGTATCTTGCATCATGTTAGAACTTAAAAGGTAAGACTGTTTTAAATAGTTATAAACAGGATTTTCAGACCATTCACTGTCTTTAAACCTTTTATCATTACGTTCCTCTGACACCACTGACTCAACTTTTGAACCCAATAATGCTTTAGTCGCATTTTGCCAAAGCTCGGCTTGTTGAGTCATAAAAGACATTTGTTTACTAAATAACTCAGCAGTATCAACTTGTACCCCTTTTGATAAAAGTTCAGTTAATTTCTCTGAATCCATCATTGAATTTAAATTTTCTTTATCAGAACCACTTAAAACCTGTTTAACCATGGTGTTAAATATCTCTGAGTATTGCTCTAAAAAATCAGCTACTTCTTTCTGCTCATTCGATTCCATAATATATCCTTGTAAATGGTCTGGTTATAATTTATTTGCCTTTAAAGCAGCCCAAAGTTAAAAATTTTAAATGTTTTTCATAAATTATTAATAAACAATTTACAAACAATAATAATAAGATACAAACTTATTTGATAATTATCTATTTTAACGGCCTTCATCAACCCTAACGATAAACATAGCGTGCGTGTCTAGTGTATGGAGAATACTTAGGATACCTTTATTTTTGACGCGGTGCAGCAAGAAATTATTGACCAAGGTGATTTTGCTAGGTACACTCGCTCCAAACATGAATGCTGCGCTGCAATATAAAAATAACGATTGGAACCTTAATTTACTCTAAATAATGAAAGAGGAACCTTAATTAACGCTAACGGAAACTAATCAATCAGTAATATTAGGGTATTGGCTTTTTTTAAAATTTTAAGAGCAATACGAAAGATAATACTCGTTGAAAATTTATTTGAAGGATAAAACACATGATGTATCAAACTTACGACCTCTATAGTCGCTCCGCCGAAATGATGAATGGTTTTATCTCAGTGAATCAACAATTACTGACTCATCCGTTTAACCCGTTTTCAAACACCCTACTGGGAAAAAGTATCAATGCAGCACTTGATAGTGCCTACCATCATACTAAAGTTTACGATAAACAACCTTTTGACATTAAAACAACAATAATTGATGGTGAAACGGTTAACATTGACGAACAAGTTATTTTAGCAAAACCTTTTTGTAATTTAATCCACTTCAAACAAGATACTAAAGTTCAACAACCTAAACTATTTTTGGTTGCTCCACTTTCAGGTCATCATGCAACGTTATTAAAAGCAACAATAGAGCGTTTAATTTTAGATCATGACGTTTACATAACTGATTGGCTAGATGCTAAAAACGTTCCTTTATCTGAAGGCAACTTTGATTTTGATGATTATGTAACTTACCTTATCGAGTTTATGAAGGAAATTGGCGAAGATACCCATGTATTAGCGGTTTGCCAACCTGCAGTTCAAGCACTAATAGCAACCGCTGTATTGGCTAAAGATAAAGATGCCGCTACACCTAAATCTCTAACAATAATTGCAGGCCCGATTGATACCAGTATCAATCCAAACGAACTCAATAAATATGCCAGTAGTAAAGATTTAAGTTGGTTTGAAAATAACGTCATAATGACGGTGCCTGAGCGTTTTCCTGGTGCAGGAAGAAAAGTATATCCGGGCTTTATTCAATTAACTTCTTTTATGGCGATGAATATTGAAAATCACGTCAAGAAACACACTGATTATTTTGGTCATGTTTTTCATGGCAAAGAAGATAAACAAGAAAGTCACCGTGATTTTTATGATGAATACTTAGCTGTATTAGATCTTAATAGTGAGTTCTATTTAGAAACTCTAGATCGTGTTTTCATTAATCAAGATTTAGCGAATGGTAAAATGACTTACCATGGTGAGCTTGTTGATTTATCAGCAATAACTGATACTGCATTACATACCATTGAAGGGAAAAATGATGATATTTGTTCATTAGGCCAAACTCAAGCAGCACAGGCTTTATGTTCTGGTATTCCAGAGCAAAACAAATTGGATCAAGTTTTTGATGGTGTAGGCCATTTTGGAACGTTTAGTGGCTCGGCTTTCCGTGAAAGAATAGCACCGAGTATTGCAGAATTTATTCAAAAACATAAATAACTCTCCTCTGAGAGAAGTAAGTTATTAAGTACATATAAAGTAGGTTTTTATCAAACCTACTTTTTTTATTTTATAATTTAGACAATTAAACTATCTTGCTACCCAACCACCGTCTAATACCATGGTTTGTCCTGTCATATTTTTAGCGAGATCACTGGCTAAATAACTTACTGAACCACATATTTCTTCTATATCAATAAACGCTTTTTTCGGCATTGGCGCCAGCATAATATTATTAACAACTTCTTCTTCACTGATACCATGCTCTTTAGCCGTATCTGCAATTTGTTTCTCAACCAGTGGCGTTTTCACATAGGCAGGACAAATAGTATTAATAGTAATATCTTGATCTCCTGTTTCTAACGCAATAACTTTAGAAAAACCGATAATCCCATGTTTAGCTGCAACATAGGCACTTTTGAATGGAGAGGCGACTAAGCCATGCAAAGAGCCAATATTAATAATACGGCCAAAATTATTAGCACGCATTAAAGGTAATACCGCTTTAGTCATCATTGCTGGGCCAACTAATAGTACATTAGTAATCAACTGCCACTTCTCTGCGGGAAACTCTTCTAATTTCGAAACATATTGAATACCTGCATTGTTAACTAATACGTCAATGCGATTATTAAATTCTTCCGCACGAGCAATAACATTATCAATGTCTGCTTGCACAGTAACATCAAGTTTAAACGCTAACGCATCTCCTCCTGACTGGTTAATACTTTGTGCTACATCTTCAGCCACAGATAAATTTATATCACTAATAAGGATTTTATAACCTTGCTTGGCTAAATCTTTTGCTATTCCTAAGCCAATACCACTGACAGAACCCGTTACTAAAGCCGTTTTTTTAAGTGTCATATTTTATTCCATTAGTTTGTTTGTATTCTAAACAGAATATAACGATAGTTTGTTAATGTTAACTAAACACTTCAATTATTTACTTTCTAACTATACCCATGTTACCTCAAGATGCCGGATTCAGCTGGAATTAGAAACGCCTTTAGGCAAGGCATTGATTGAAGAGAATGGTTCTCCCTTCTCGAAATTAATCACGTAGTATAAAGCGTTTCTAAACCAGCCCTTTGGGGAAGTCCGAGCAAATCATGCTATTCGTTGCATCTGTTTTTAAGGGAACAACCTTTAATAAAAAGATGCTCCTTGATCATGAATCGCTCAGGCATCCTGAAACTCGTATCTTGAAGTATCATGGGTATATACGTTTAAGCTGAAATAGCCTCATACAGTCTAGACAAAAGACGAAATAACTTATACCAATAAATTATATACGAGTAAGGCGTTCACTTATCAACCAGTTATCGTGTACAAAAACAACTCACCCTATAATGAGTACCAACTCCCCCTTTTAAGACAAATAAAAGTCGACTTTACAGCCAAATATAAAATTTAATTTTGCACATACTACGACTAAAGTTAATTAGTTGAATGATTCAGCTTGATATATGATAAAAATTGAGCAAACAGCTCAAAAAATATAAAGTTTAGAAACCTCTATGTACAAATATGAAATATAACAAGGAGCACAGTTATGGGACGCATTGCATTAGTAACAGGTGGAACTCGTGGAATAGGCGAATCAATTAGCATTATGCTGAAAGAGCATGGTTATACTGTCATAGCAAACTACGCTGGCAATGATCAGGCAGCTCAAGAATTTTCAGAACGAACAGGTATCCGAACTTCTAAATTTGATGTCAGTGATTTTGAAAGTGTAACTAAAAGCATTAATGATATAGAGTCTGAAATTGGGTCAATTGATATTCTTGTAAATAATGCAGGAATTACAAGGGATGGCACTATGCATAGGATGGACTTTGAAAAATGGAATGCCGTTATTCAGACCAATTTATCCTCATGTTTCAATACCTCTCGCGCTGTCATTGAAGGAATGAGAGAACGATCATTTGGGCGCATTGTTAATATAGGATCGGTTAATGGACAAGCTGGTCAATACGGTCAAGTAAACTATGCGGCAGCTAAATCTGGTATCCATGGATTTACTAAAGCATTAGCACAAGAAGGCGCAGCAAAAGGCATTACAGTTAATGCTATTGCACCAGGTTATGTTGAAACAGATATGGTTCGCGCGGTACCTGAAGACGTTTTAGCAAAAATTGTTAAAACAATACCGGTAGGACGCTTAGGTCAACCCGAAGATATTGCTCGTTCAGTATTATTTTTAGTGGCCGATGAAGCCGGTTTTGTTACTGGTTCGACCCTATCCATTAATGGTGGTCAGCACATGTACTAACTATAAAAGTATCACCATACTACTTTTATAAAATTAACGTAGATGAGCAATCATCTACGTTTTTTGTTTATACGCCCTTAAACTCTGCAATCTAATCAATAAACTCAGTAATCGGTACCGTGAACGACCTGTATTACCAATTTTAAGAGCTAGCGTTTGGTTTAGCTTTAGCCAAATAAAGAAAATAAGCAGAGGAGATACCCGCAGAGGCAAAAATCATACACATCACCATAATTTGATATCTTGCGGCAATAAAAGGAGAAACCCCCGAGAGAATTTGTCCTGTCATCATGCCTGGCAGAGAAACAATTCCAACCGCTAATAGTGCATTTACGTTGGGGATCATTGATGCTTGAAAGGCAATATTTCGAGCCTGTTTATAGCTCACCTTATTTGCCAATTCAGAGTAAAAACGCTCTCCAGATAAACTAATACTATTCATGCTACTGGCAAATACCATACCTGCAAGAGGTATAAGTGTTTGGGCGTGATACCAAGGAGATAGTTGTAAAACACCTTGGGTGATAATTAATAACGTTAAAACACTACTAATTGAAATAGCGAATACCGCTCTTTGAAACAGCTCACATTTAGGTGCTTCGATGTTATTTAATGCTATCCAGCTAGAAAAGAAGACCATTATAATCAGTAACATTAGTACTAACCAAGCGCTATCTGACTCAAATACATAACTAAGAAAAAAGCCTACTAACAATAATTGCACCAACATTCGCGCTAGAGCATGTATTGTTCTTTTTTGTGGTAACGACCAGCTAAATTGTATAAAGATGACCACCAATACAGGAATAAAAGCTAAAGCTAACTGCGGTAATTCAATTATTGCCAGTGATTTTTCCATCAGTAGTTCTCATTACTTTTCAGCTAAATAGCTGTGATATTTTCAACCATGAATTGCACCGTGCGTTTACCACGAAATTCATTAACATCTAACCGGTAAGCTAAATGTACCTGTTTTACTTGAGCGTTCGGCCAAGTCTTAACATCAACATTAAAAGCAATACCATCAAAGATTTCTCCCTGTTTTTCTACCACTATTTTAAGATGCTTTTCGCCAACAATACGCTGCTGTACCAATTTAAAAGTGTCATCAAATAATGGCTCAGGGAAGTTTTGCCCCCAAGGACCAGCGTCTCGCAATTTTTCGGCAAAATCTAAACTAAGATGTTCAAGCATAAGCTCGCCATCAGATAAAATAATACTCTGCAAATCTTCTTCTTTTAACCATTTACCCGCTAATTCATTAAATAGTTGCTGAAAACGCGCAAAGTTACCGTGTTTTATAGATAAACCTGCCGCCATTGCATGGCCACCAAACTTAAGAATAATATCTGGGTGTTGACTGTCAATATGCTCTAATAAGTCTCGAATATGCAGGCCAGGAATAGAACGCGCCGAGCCTTTAATTTCTCTCTCGGAAACATCAACTGAGTCATCATCTTTGCCATTAGCAAAAACAATACAAGGACGATGAAATTTCTCTTTTAACCTGCCAGCAACAATACCGATAACACCTTGATGCCAGTCTTGTTGATAAAGGGCAATCGCATTAGGTAGATTATCTTCATCAAACTTGAGAGAAGTAAGTACTTGCTCAGCTTCGGCTTGCATACCCTGCTCTATTTCTCTGCGTGTTTTATTGAGATCATCAAGCTCTGCAGCCATCACACGAGCACTAGACAAATCAGTAGCAAGTAAACAGTTAATACCATAAGACATATCATCTAACCGACCTGCAGCATTAATTCTCGGGCCGAGGGCAAAACCAAAATCACTGGCAACGAGCCTTTGCTGATTTTTATTCGCAATTTCAATAAGCGCTTGAATGCCAGGTCTAGTTTTCCCTGCACGAATACGCTTCAAGCCTTGTTCTACTAAAATTCGGTTATTAGCATCCAATGAAACCACATCGGCCACAGTACCTAAAGCAACCAAATCTAATAGTTGAGCAATATTAGGCTCAGCAATACCTTGCTCTGAAAAATAGTTTTGCTCACGGCAATACTTTCTTAAAGCTAGCATTAAGTAAAAAGCTACCCCCACGCCAGCAAGAGCTTTACTCGGAAAGTTACAACCATGCTGATTAGGGTTAACAATGGCGTCGGCAATGGGTAATGAATGTCCTGGCAAGTGATGATCCGTAACAATTACCTGCATACCTAAATCTTTTGCACGTTTAACACCGGCAATACAACTGATGCCATTATCCACCGTTATTAACATTTGCGTATTTTGCTGTGCTGCAATGTCAACAATCTCAGGGGTTAGGCCGTAGCCATATTCAAAACGATTTGGCACAATAAAGTCATGATTGTTACTGTTAAACAGGCTCAATGCAGTCATCATTAAAGCAGTACTAGTCGCACCGTCGGCATCAAAATCTCCAACAATAACAATACGTAATTTATTCACTAGCGCGTCATGTAATAACTGACAAGCTTTGTCCATGCCCATAAGCGCTGTTTCATCGACCATACCTTGTAGATGAGCAACATTAAGTTCAAGCTCTTGTGCAGATTCCATACCACGGCTAGCATAAATTTGTTTTATGATTTCAGGTAGGTTATCAGGCAAATGGTCGGTAGCTACTTTCACTCGGCGAACAATTGTTTTACTCATACTATTCGGTCTCAATTTTGCTGGTGATAATTATAATTGTAATAACGTTTATAGCTTATTTTTACTATAAAAAAAGTACTTGGTGAAAATCAGCAAGTACTTTTAAAGGTTTATCTATAAGGAAAATAGATTAAGTGTTTTTCAACAATTCTTCTAATTGCTCTGGTGGTTGGTAACCAGGAACCATCATACCATTTGATAAGATAATCGCTGGCGTACCGCTTACACCAATTTGACGACCAAATTTAAACTGAGCTTCAATTGGTGCTTCACAAATTCGATACGCAATACCAGTACCCGATTTAGCTTTAGTTAACGCTGTTGCATTATCTTCACTACACCATACTGAACGTAAATCTTTGAAACCTTGAGTTAAGTTACCGTTTTGGTCTTTAATACCTGCTCGTGGATAAGCTAAATAACGAAAGGTGATACCGCGAGCATTATAGTCTGCCATTTTTTCGTGCATTTTACGGCAATAACCACAGGTAATATCAGTAAAGACTGACACCACGTATTTTTCATTCTCAGCTTTGTAAACGATCATGTTATCTTCAAAGCTTTTCAATCCCTCTAGACGGACTTTAGCTAAGCTCTCTTCGCCTATATCTTTCACGGTAGAGCCTAAATTGTAGACTTTTCCTTGAATGAAAAACTCACCATCATAACTTGCATAAAACAAACCTTGGTTGGTAACGAGTAAAGCAATACCCGGTAATGCTGTTTCTTCAACTTTAACAACAGTTAATCCTATAGAGCTGTTAATTTTTTCTTTCAAAAAATCTGCATCAAGCGCAATTTGATCACTTACTGGCTTGGCCAATGTAGCTGGTACATTAGTTTGTTCGGCTGCATTGGTGTATTGCAACAACAGGGGTAAAGTGAATGTGGCAAGTAGAGCACTAATAATGAATGTTTTAAACATAATGATTCCTAACAACTTCCTAACAGCTTTCGAATAAATGAAAGCAATAAATCGATAATAATGAGTCTAATGGTCGTGTTCATATGAATAGACCTAGATATAAGCAAGGAAATTACAGCCATGAGAGATTATTTGCAACTTAAAATAGCCAGTAAATTGAATTAACTTGTAAACAAAGATAATTGTTTTTGCTAAAATCCCGTTTAATATAGTTCGTATTAAAATAAAAACTGGAAATAGCATAATGAAAATTGGTTTATTTTATGGCTCAACCACTTGTTACACTGAAATAATTGCCGAAAAAATCCAGGCGATAATGGGTGCCGACTTGGTTGATATATTCAATATCAAAGATCAGCCATTAGCCCTTTGTCTTGATTATGACTTTATTATTCTAGGTATATCCACCTGGGATTATGGTGAGTTGCAAGAAGACTGGGAATCGATGTGGAGTGATATCAGTCAAATAGATCTTTCGGATAAAATTATTGCGCTATATGGAATGGGCGATCAAGTTGGTTACACTGAATGGTTTCAAGATGCACTTGGCATGTTACACGATCAAGTAATCGCACAAGGTGGAACGGTTGTTGGTTATTGGCCAAATCAAGGTTATGACTTTACCGCATCGAAAGCATTAACGGCTGATGGTAGCCAATTTGTAGGTTTGTCTTTAGATGAAGATAGCCAATATAACTTGACCGATGAGCGCTTAGATACTTGGTGTGAACAAGTATTACTAGAGTACAGCAGCCTACTTTAGATATTGTCCGTTTATTCAAAATATGTCCTTGGAAAATTTACTCCGTCAATTACTCAGCCCTTGCGATAAATAGTTACAGCAAGGGCTAAAACCACTATAATTGCCGGCATATTATCATTATACCAATCTCACTAATTAATTAATCATTTCTACTGGTTAAAATTACCAATGACTTCGTTATTTATTTAATAATTAGAACAACTAGTTATTTAAATAAATGTCTTGTATTTGGCAATTTTTTCTACGTATAAAGTAGATCAATTATTTAATGAAATGGGTATTATTAACTCTTAGTGAACTATCCCTTATGTTTGAGCAATTCGATCTAGACTCAGAATTATTAGCCAGTATTAATAAAATTGGTTACACCAAACCTACCTCAATTCAAGAACTTGTCATCCCTCAAGCGATGGTTGGCAAAGACGTATTGGCATCAGCGCCGACTGGCACAGGTAAAACTGCCGCATTTTTATTACCTATTGCTCAGCATTTATTAGATTATCCACGTACCAAACCTGGTTTCCCGCGTGTATTAATTTTAACGCCGACTCGTGAGTTAGCGATACAAATAGGTGAAGACAGTGAACAGCTTACCGAGTTAACGAAAATTAAAACCGGCGTTATTACCGGTGGTGTTAACTACGGTAGTCATGCTGATATTTTAACGAGCACAACCGATATTTTAGTCGCCACACCAGGTAGATTATTAGAATATATTGAAAATGAACAGTTTGATGCCCGTGAAATTGAGATATTAGTGTTAGATGAAGCTGACCGCATGCTCGATCTTGGCTTTAGTGAAACCATTAATCGCATTGTTGCTGAAGCACGCTGGCGTAAGCAAACCATGTTGTTTTCAGCGACTCTTGAAAGTCCAGGCGTACAACTTTTTGCCGAAGAAGTGCTTAATGAGCCAGTTTTCTTAGAATCAAAACCATCTCGTAAAGAAAAAGCCGTCATTCATCAGTGGCTTCATTTAGCAGATGATGCGAACCATAAGCTAAACCTACTAGTAAACACCTTAAAACAAGAAGGCGTAGAACGTACCGTTGTTTTTGCTAATAAGCGTGAAACCGTGCAATACCTTTCAGGTAAGCTTTATGCTGAAGAGTTACCTTGTGTTTGGTTAGAAGGAAAAATGCCACAAGATAAGCGTAACAAAGCAATAGAACGTTTTAAAAAAGGTGAAGTTAAAGTGTTGGTGGCAACAGATGTTGCAGCACGTGGTCTTGATATAGATGATATCAGTCATGTTATTAATTTTGATATGCCACGTAAGGTCGATATTTATATTCATCGAATTGGCCGTACTGGTCGCGCAGGTAAAAAGGGTACAGCTATTTCCTTAGTTGAAGCCCATGATATGGGTGTTATTGGTAAAATAGAACGTTATACCAAAGAACGCCTGTCACGCCGATTTATTCAAGAGTTAAGACCAAAAAACAAAGAATCTCGCGTGGTAAATAAAAAGGCAAAAATTAAACTTACGACCTCTCAGAAAAAAGCTAAAACCAAAAAACAAGTGAAGAAAAAGGCTAAGCGAGCAAAAGCAGCTAAGTAACCCTTTACCAAGTTATACCCAAGCAACTTCATGTAGCTTGGGTATGTCCCTGCCATACAATAGTTACATTATTGTGACACTTTTATTGCACTTAAGCCTTGGTATGTAATATTTCTGTCATAAAGCAATGCTGTAATAGCGCCGCATTCACTTTATGGATGAAGTTATAGCAAACGCATTAAATAACAACCTAACATTAACTTGTTACTTAATCTGTTTGGTATTGAATAGTCCGACATTTATGAGGGTTTTGCTCAAATGCTGAGTAATGTCCTAATAATTGGGTCTTCAACTTTATGATAGTAATTAATATGAAAAATCAGCCATTAACAAATAAAACATCCCCACGAGTTAAAACAATCATCACACTTGCTGTGGCAACGTCACTTAGTATTTCATTTGCGCATGCAAAAGCGAATGTAGAACGTGAAAACAATGAAATAAGCACGAAAGCAAGCCAGGACACTGAAGTAAATAAAAGCACTGAAAGTAGCTTTGAAGATGCTTGGGATTTTGCTGACTTATATGATAATGAACAGGGTGATTACCTTAAATTGTCTGGTCGTTTGCAATTAGACTCTACTTGGGTTGATAGCGACCAAGGCGATTTTAACGACACATTATGGCGTCGATTTCGCTTCGGTTTTAAAGGCAAGTACGGTGAATTTAAAGTTGCTTTAGAAGCAGATGTAAATTTAAACGATTCATTAAGTGATGCTTATAATCGATTAACTGATGCCAATGTTAGCTGGTCATTAGATAAAGACACCGAACTTAAATTCTTAAAGCAATCTACCGGTTTCACATTAGACGGTAAGACTTCATCTAAAAAGCTACTGACACCACAGCGCAACAACCTAACAAATAATTTATGGTTTACCTCAGAGTACTTTACCGGCGTTAGCGTAAAAAGTAAGCTCGCTGATGATTGGTCGTATAAGACAGGGGTATTTTCTAGTGACGGCTCTGATGAAATATCGATTAACGATGCCAGTTACTTCGCTATGTTTTCGACCAGTAAAAAGTTAGCAAAAAATAACCTTTGGGACAAAGGTGAAGTTAGCTTTGATTATGTCTATAACGACACCCATGAAGACGGCAATACCCGTGACTTCTCTCAAGTTATTAGTACTTCAAGTAAGTTTAAACAAAACGACTGGGGGTTACAGAGTGATATATCTTGGGGTAAAGGAGACTTAGGCCAAAGTGATCTCTTTGGTATTGTCGTCATGCCAACCTATCAACAAAGTGAAAAAATTCAGTGGGTTGCTCGTTATACCTACTTAAGTAGCTCAGAAGATAATGGCGTTCGTTTAGGCCGTTATGATAGTAAAGTAGTTGATGATTATGGTCAAAGCAGCGTAGATGGAGAGCGCGGTGACAAATACCAAGAAGTATATGCTGGCGTTAACTGGTTTATAAACGAGCATAAATTAAAACTTCAAGCTGGCTTACAGTATGCAAAAATGGATGATAATGCCAATGATGGTGGCGCTTATGATGGCTGGAATTTTACCCTTGCTATGCGTAGTTACTGGTAACAATATAAAAATATAAGCACATAAAAAAGACCGGGTTGCTTGTAGCAAACCCGGTCTTTTTTATATTTATACCCAAACTACTTGGAAATACTTAGCTAACTATCCTCTTGTTCTTCTTTCGCAACTAAGCGATATAACTTAGCACCAATAAAACCACCAACAATGGGCGCAACCCAGAACAACCATAATTGCGCTACAGCCCAATCACCAACAAACAATGCAACACCGGTGCTACGTGCAGGGTTCACTGACGTATTCGTTACCGGAATACTGATCAAATGAATTAAGGTTAAACACAAACCAATCGCGATAGGTGCTAAACCTGCAGGGGCACGTTTGTCTGTTGCTCCCATAATGACAAAAATAAACATCATAGTTAATACGACTTCAGCGACAAGGGCAGCTGTCATAGAGTAACCACCAGGTGAGTGTGCTCCATAACCATTTGACGCGAAACCAGCTGATAAATCAAAACTTGGTTGACCACTCGCTATAAGGTATAAAGCGCCAGCGCCAAGAATCGCGCCAATGACTTGTGCAATGATATAAGGCATTAATTCATTAGCAGGAAAACGTCCTCCAGCCCAAAGACCTACCGATACTGCAGGATTTAAATGACAACCCGAAATATGACCTATCGCATAAGCCATAGTTAGCACGGTTAAACCAAAGGCGAATGATACACCAAGTAAACCAATGCCTACATCAGGAAACCCTGCGGCTAGTACTGCACTACCGCACCCACCAAGAACCAACCAAAAGGTACCAATACATTCTGCTATATATTTATTCATTTTCATTCCTTTACCAGTTAATAAATTTATATTTAAGAGCTGTGATAATTAATAAACAAAAAGTCGCGTAAAATACCCTTTCATTGCTCGCTGTAGCGAATATCTACTTTAACCAAATAAATCACCAAGTTTATCCTTCAATTTATCTTTAGCTTTATCTTTAACTTTGTCTTCTAACTTCTTTTGTTGCTGTTTGACAATATCTGAGTTTTTTAAGTCAGCTAACGCTTTATCTGAATCAGTTAATAGCGCTTCAAGGTCAAGTAACTCTGCAGATTGACTATCACCTAGTTTCAAGGCATTGCTCAATTTTTCATTTAGGCCTTTATTAACTTTCTTTTTAAAGCCATCCAGCTTAGCAGAAACCTGCTGTTTGAAAGCACCGGTCAGTGCGTCATTTAATGACGAAGCGATAGTAAAACTTGGCTTGCTAAGCTCGCCATTGACGCCAACATCAACAGTCAAACTATCTAATGATTTAATGGTATCAAGTAACAACTTGGTAATTTTTGACTCAGCCTCACCTTGGTAGCTCGCTTGTTTAAGTGAGAATTGATTAGTTGCCTCAACGTCACCATTAACCACGCTAAAACTGCCTATACCATCAAGTATCCCCGCACTTAGTGATAAGCTTAACGCTTTGCTTTGTGTTAACTCAGTATTAGATAATGTTCTGTTATTAACAAGCCACTCACCGTTCGCGCTAAATTCACCTGATTGCGTTAACTTAAAGTTACTACTCAATTTAAGCTCACCATTATCAATTGAATTAATATTGATAAGACTATCTTTACCTCTTATCCAGTGTTGATGCGTAAGCTCACTGCCAGTGACTTTGACTTCACCCTGTTCGATCTTAATTGAGAACAATGCCTTCTTAATTAATATAGCGGGTAGTGGAGAATCTTCTTTAAAAAAGATAAAACGTCCGTCAGCGTGAGATTTTACTTCACTCGTTGTGCCATCACTTTTCATATCAGTCATAAGCGGTGATATTTGTTCATAGGCCCATTGTGCTTTTTGTACGTAGCCTCTCGCTTTTTCACCAAAGAGAATATGAGCAAAATCTTCCGTATCAATACTATCTAGCTGATACGTTTTTTCTATTTGTTGCCAATCCTTTGTCGGCGCATTTTTTAACGCATCAATTTGCTGAGCTAATATTTTTTTGCTGTTTAATACTTGCTGTTTAGCTTTTTTAATTAGGGCTTGATCGGCCTTAAATTCAACTTTAATTTTATCAAATTCAGTTTTTATTTTTTCGATATCAGCAAGTGAGCTAACTTTCATTTTCCCTAGCGCTTCTACTTTATCTTGGTAAGACTTTAATTTAGCTTTACTGGGTAATTGTGTTTTCAACGCTTTAAGCTTGGCTTGCTCAACTTTATAGCTATTTTTTAATTCATTACTAGCTTTAACCGTTAACAAATTACTGTCATCAAGTAGTGCTTTAATATCAGGTAATTGCATATCCACTTCTGGCAGCATTGCTTTTGCTTGATCTGATAAGCTATCTTCTGCTTTATCACTTACGTCATCAACATAAACTTTACCCGCTTGAGATCTAACACCAGAAAATGCTAATTCGCTTACTTCGAGTTCATCAATAATAATTTTACCAAATAGGTATTGCCAAACATCAACAGCCGCAGTAGCGCGCTCAAAACTAAATAAGTTCTGTGTGGGGGAATCTTTATCGGTGACTTGCAAACCTAGAACACTTAATTGTAAAGGCGAATATCCAAGTTGTACTTCTGCTACATTCACTTCAGCACCAAAAGCACTCTCTGCAGAACTCACGATAGCGCTTTTGACTAAGCTTTCAGCAAATAAATACAACAAACCAGCAACTAATGCGCTTAACAGAACAAAGGCAACCATTCCTTGCCAACGAATAAACCGTGCCATTACAGGCCTCCTTTAGTTAGGCTAGACTCACCTGTAAAACTGGTATACAAACCATAAAACTTAGATGCTTTTAATGCTTTAACAATTCTAAATTTCTCAAAAAACGTCATGATATGCACTCGATACTTCTCAATAATAAACTTACTGATAAAATATATAGGTGCGCATAAAACAGCGCCTAAAACAAACGCACCTAATACATAGGTGTGATGCCAGTGTGCTAATTTAAACAAGCTGAGTTGGTATAATGAAGTAAAGAAATCAGTCAAGCTTGATTGTGTTAGTAGGGATTCACCCACTTGAACAATCAAGGGAGATAATAAATAACTCAGACCAGAGAAGAAACCGGCCGCAAGGATAAAACTACCTAAATGCACTCGGATGATTAATACAAAAAATATTATGACAATATTATGCAAGGTTAATATTGGCGATAAACCAACGATAAAACCTAACGCTATTGCTAAGGCTATTTGCCTAATGGAACTATCACTGTTTAAGGCATGTAGTAGCTTTGCTAGTAAAGTTAACATGTCACCTCCTGTTAAAATGTTTAAAATTTGTCATCATCAAGACCAATAAACCCAGTTGGTTATTGGTTTAGATGATTATTAGCTTTCTTTACGAGTAAAAACCCAATCATTGTCTTTAGACATAGCTTCGTTATATTGATAACCCGCTAAATCAAATGTTTTGATTTGCTCTACGGATGTTAGCTTATTCTGAATGATGTAACGCGCCATCAGTCCGCGTGCTTTTTTAGCAAAAAAACTGATTATCTTATATTGACCGTTTTTCCAATCTTTAAAGGTTGGTGTAATAATTGTAGCGTTTAACGATTTTTTCTTTACTGATTTAAAGTATTCGGTTGAGGCAAGGTTAATAAGCACATCATCATCTAGCTCACTCAAGGTTTTATTCAGTTCATCGGTAATAATCTCGCCCCAAAACTGGTATAAATTATCACCTCGACTGTTACCAAGCTTACAGCCCATTTCTAAACGGTAGGCTTGCATTAAATCAAGGGGCTTTAATAAACCATATAAACCTGACAGGATTCTGAAATTTTTCTGTGCAAATTCAAAATCTTCATCACTAAAAGATTGCGCATCAAGTCCAGTGTAAACATCACCATTAAAGCTCAATATAGCTTGTCTTGCGTTATCTTGAGTAAAAGGTGTTGACCATTGCCCAAAACGTGCAGCATTTAAACCAGCAAGTTTATCACTGAGTTTCATCAAGCTTGCGATTTCACTTGGTGAAAGTTTAATGCAGTCATCTATTAATAATTGGCTTTGCTCAAGCAAGCCAGGTTGACTAAATTTTTCTGTAGCCAGAGGAGATTCAAAATCTAATTTTTTCGCAGGTGAAACAACAAGTAACATATTTTTAAGCCGATTTTTGGGAGTACTTAATAACACGTAATATATCATAAGCTTTAAGTAAGTTAACAGCGTTTAATCAATGCTAATCTGTGTCTAATTAATGCAATTTGGCGTAACTTACAAACAGAAATACAATATCTTGTTAAAAATAGCGCAATAAAGGGTGCTTTTTTATTTTTATGTTGTAATATTTCACCAGCTACATTCATTATCGAATTTAGAAATACATAGTAATCACATTTCCGGAACACAATTAAGGTAACGCCATGACAAATTCTTCTTCACAGCTTGCACAATTAAAACAAATGACCACTGTTGTGGCTGACACAGGTGATATTGAGGCTATTGCAAAATTTCAACCTCAAGATGCGACAACAAACCCATCGCTTTTATTAAAAGCAGCTTCTTTACCTAATTATCAAGGGTTAGTTAAAGACTCTGTTGCATGGGCTAAAACACAATCTGACAATGCAGAACAGCAAGTTATAGATGCTGCAGATAAAATTTCAGTATTAATTGGCCTGGAAATTCTAAAAATTGTCCCTGGTCGTATTTCTACTGAAGTGGATGCTCGATTATCTTTTGATACCTCTGCATCTATTACTAAAGCCCACAAACTGATTGCTATGTATAACGAAGCAGGCATTAGTAACGATAGAATTTTAATTAAACTTGCCTCTACTTGGGAAGGAATTAAAGCAGCAGAACAACTTGAGCAAGAAGGTATTAACTGTAACCTAACTTTGTTATTTAGCTTTGCACAAGCACGCGCATGTGCTGAAGCAGGCGCTTATTTAATATCTCCATTTGTTGGTCGTATTTTAGATTGGTATAAAAAAGATACCGGTAGAAATGACTATGCAAGTAATGAAGACCCTGGTGTTGTTTCTGTTACCAGTATTTTTAATTATTACAAGCTACAAGGTTTTAACACCGTAGTAATGGGTGCCAGCTTTAGAAATATCGGCGAGATTCTTGAATTAGCCGGCTGTGATCGTTTAACAATCAGCCCACAGTTAATGGAAGAACTAGCAAACAGCACAGACACGGTAATCCAAAAGTTAACGGCTTGTGAAGCTACGGCAGAAAAAGAAGCCGCTTTAAGCCAAGCAGAGTTCCGCTGGCAGATGAATGAAGACCCAATGGCAACAGAGAAACTTGCTGAAGGTATTCGTAACTTCACCATTGATCAGGTCAAGCTTGAAAAGCAATTAACAGATTTACTCTAAACGGTAGTTAATTACTTTACCGACATAAATTAGTTATTTTAAGGGCATATTTTATTATAAATATGCCCTTTTTAATTTCAAAATATAAAGTTCCTAGTGAAAAGCTTGGTAAGTTACGTTGGTCATATCAATCATTAAAAGAAAGTTTCGTTAAAAGATCCTGCTATAAGAAATTTAGCTAAAAAAATATATCTACATTTTCATACTCGCTTGAGCCGTTGTGAGAAGCGTAATAACCAAGTGAATAGATAAGCATGACCAACAAGAGGCATCAAGATACAATCAGCTGAACTTATGTATATCAATGAAGTTTTATATCTGAAAAATAAGAACTTGTTGACAAAATTGAAACACCCGTTTAAATTTTGTGTTCACCTTTATCATCAAATAAACTCAATGCCAAAAAATGTTATAAATTTTGCCCACGCAAATGGATTCCCCGCAGGTAGCTATCAAACGTTATTTAATTACCTCCCTGATGATACACAAGTTATCGCATTGGATAAGTATGGCCATGATCCGAAAATGCCCATTAACCATAACTGGCAGGCCCAAGTTGAAGAATTAATAAATCATGTTGAATCACAACAAGTTGATGGCAATAAGGTCATTTGTCTTGGCCATTCATTTGGTGGTGTGATTTCTTTTATTGCTTGCTGTCAAAGATCCGACTTATTTAAAGGGCTTATTATGCTAGACCCACCTGCATTAAGCGGGGCTGGCGCACTTGCTGCTAGATTATTAAAGAAAACTAAATGGATAGATAAATTTAGTCCTGCAGGTCGTGCTAAAAACCGTCGTAGTCAGTGGCCATTAGGGTCAGATATTGGTGCGTTATTTTCTGGAAGGAAACTGTTTAGATCATTCGATAGTCGCTGTTTAGCTGATTATATAACCCATGGTATTTGTAAGCGTAATAATCAATTAGAATTGAGCTTTGATGCGCAAGTTGAAGCGAATATTTTTAGGAATATCCCTTCGAATTTATCCAGTTATAAAAATAAATTAACCGTGCCAGCAACTTTGGTATACGGTGACACTACCGATGTTTTCCCTCATCACATTTTTAGCCGCTTTGTTAAACTTAATAAGCATATAAAACTTAAAACGGTTACAGGCGGACATATGTTTCCTCTTGAAAGTCCTGAACAAACAGCTTTGTTAATCACTGAGATTATAAAAGATTTTCCTGATACTTAACTATTAAGGTTTAAAACTATTAGATATTAAAAACGCGACCTAAGTCGCGTTTTTAATATCTAATATTCATCTATTCAAATAGCATTCATAATGATTAATACTGAAGCTAGTGGTTAAAAGAACTAGGCGCTTGCACGGAGCTGACGATAGTCAGTGAGTACATGCTACGAAGTAATTTTATTCACTGGCAAAAGTATTGAGCATTATTGGCCTTTAACTTCTGACAAGCCGTTAAAGATTGCTTTATCACCTAAGAACTCTTCAATACGTAATAATTGATTGTACTTAGAAACACGGTCAGAACGACATAAAGAACCAGTCTTGATTTGACCTGCAGCAGTACCTACCGCTAAATCAGCGATAGTTGCATCTTCAGTTTCACCTGAACGATGAGAGATAACAGCAGTAAAGCCAGCATCTTTAGCCATTTTGATAGCAGCTAACGTTTCAGTTAATGTACCAATTTGGTTAAATTTGATTAAGATAGAGTTACCAATACCGTTTTCAATACCACGCGCTAAAATCTTAGTGTTTGTAACGAATAAATCATCACCAACGATTTGAACTTTATCACCTAATAAATCAGTTTGGTATTTGAAACCATCCCAATCTGACTCGTCTAAGCCATCTTCAATTGAAACGATTGGGTATTCTTTACAAAGCTCGCCTAAGAAGTCAGAAAATTCGTTAGCCGTAAATTGCTTGCCTTCGCCAGTAAGGTCGTAAATACCTTTGTCCGCATCGTAAAACTCAGAAGCAGCACAATCCATCGCTAACGTTACGTCTTTACCTAATTCGTAACCAGCAGCTTCAACAGCCACTTTGATTACAGCTAATGCATCGGCATTAGATTCTAAGTTAGGAGCAAAACCACCTTCATCACCAACAGAAGTACTCATACCTTTTGAAGATAATACTTTTTTAAGTGCATGGAAAATTTCAGCACCCATACGTAAAGCTTCACGGAAACTTTTAGCGCCAACAGGTTGAACCATGAATTCTTGGATATCAACGTTGTTATCAGCATGTTCGCCACCATTGATGATGTTCATCATTGGTAATGGTAATGAGTAAACACCTGGCGTGCCATTTAAGTCAGCGATGTGTTCGAATAATTGAACTTTCTTTTCGTTTGCAGCCGCTTTAGCATTTGCTAAAGAAACAGCAAGAATTGCGTTAGCGCCAAATTGTTCTTTATTTTCTGTGCCATCTAAATCGATCATGATTTGATCAATGTTAGCTTGGTCTAAAGCACTTTGACCAATAAGAGCTGCTTGAATGTTAACGTTTATTGCTGCAACAGCTTTTAAAACACCTTTACCTAAATAACGTGCTTTATCACCATCACGTAATTCAAGAGCTTCACGTGAGCCTGTTGATGCACCAGAAGGAGCTGCGGCACGACCAAAAGCACCTGATTCAAGATATACATCGGCTTCAACGGTTGGGTTACCACGAGAATCCATGATTTCACGTGCTAAAATTTTGCTAATCTTTGACATTATCATTCCTACTAATTTTGATGACGCTCAAACAAACTGCTGAGCAATAAAGTTAATTTTTAATCTTGCTATGGCCACAGCTAAATATAATTATGCAGCCTAATATTCTTCCTAAACTTAAAACAAAAACCGCAGCAATAGCTACGGTTTTATATGGTTTCTTCGGTTAGCTTTTTTGCAGTTTAAAACTCGCTGCAACAAAGCTTTCGAATAACGGGTGACCATCACGTGGAGTAGAATTAAACTCAGGATGGAATTGACCCGCAATAAACCATGGATGATCCGCTATTTCAATCACCTCAACTAAACTTTTATCTGACGATAAACCCGAGAAAATCAAACCTGCTTTGCTTAATTGTTCTCGGTAGTTATTATTTACCTCAAAACGATGACGGTGTCTCTCATTGATTGTTTCACTACCATATACGTCGCAAGCCTTGGTACCTTTCACCAAGTGGCACAATTGTGAACCTAAACGCATAGTACCACCTAAATCTGATTGCTCATTTCGGTACTCAACTTGGCCTTCTTCGTCTAACCATTCACTGATTAAACCAACCACTGGGTGTGGAGTTTCGCTATTAAATTCAGTACTGTGCGCATCAGTTAAACCGGCAACATTACGAGCAAATTCAATTAAGGCTACTTGCATACCTAAACAAATACCTAAATAAGGTACTTTGTTTTCACGCGCATATTGTGCCGTTAAAATTTTACCTTCAACACCACGTTCACCGAAACCACCAGGAACTAAAATAGCATCCAAGTTAGCTAAGATTTCAACACCTTTGACTTCTACATCTTGCGAGTCAATGTATTTAATATTTACAGTGACTTGGTTTTTAAGACCTGCATGTTTTAACGCTTCGTTTACTGATTTGTACGCATCAGGTAATTCAGTGTATTTACCAACCATACCAATAGTCACTTCACCGATAGGATTTGCTTCATGGTAAAGCACTTCTTCCCATTCAGTTAAGTCGGCTTCAGGTACATCTAAACCAAATCGCTTAACAACTATTTCATCGGTACCTTGAGCTTTTAATAAAGCAGGAATCTTATAAATACTGTCTACATCACGCATTGATACAACCGCTTTCTCTTCAACATTAGTGAAGAGAGATATTTTAGCGCGTTCGGCGTTAGGAATAGCGCGGTCTGAACGACATACTAAAATGTCAGGAAAAATACCGATAGAGCGTAAATCTTTTACTGAGTGCTGTGTTGGTTTAGTTTTGATTTCACCTGCTGCTGCTAAATATGGCACTAAGGTCAAATGCATAAACATAGCACGATCACGACCTACCTCTAATGCCAATTGACGAATAGCTTCTAAGAAAGGTTGTGATTCCATATCACCAACCGTACCGCCTATTTCTACCATGGCGATATCGTAACCTTCAGCACCTTCAATAACACGACGTTTAATATCGTTAGTGATATGAGGAATAACTTGGATGGTAGCGCCTAAAAATTCACCTTTACGCTCGCGGGCTAACACATCTTGGTAAATTCGCCCCGAAGTGAAGTTATTACGTTTGGTCATTTTGGTGCGGATAAAGCGCTCATAATGGCCTAAATCAAGATCGGTTTCTGCGCCATCTTCGGTAACAAAAACTTCGCCATGTTGTATAGGGCTCATGGTACCTGGATCAACGTTAATATACGGATCTAGTTTCAGCATGGTAACTTTTAAACCACGCGCTTCAAGAATTGCTGCCAATGAGGCTGCGGCAATGCCTTTACCAAGAGACGATACTACACCGCCAGTTACAAAAATATATCTAGTTGTCATGTCTACACCGATGTCAGAAAAACAGAATTTTGTGCTTAATTGGTTAATATATATAACTTTATTTCAAGCTAACTTTTATAAATGACTCTATATACTTGCATATTAGTAAAACTAAAACACAGTAATTAGTGTGAATATTAAGTTGTTGAAATAGGAGTTTTGCCAAACAAGCAGGACGGGAAAGTATTATACGTAAAAGACAATATCAATTCAATTAAGTTTTTCCTTACTCAGCGAGAATCAAACGCCTTATAAACAAGGCATAGATTGAAGAGAATGGCTTTTGCCTTATCAAAAACAATAACGCCGTATATAAGGTTTTTGAACTTGCCTTTCGGAGCATGCTTGGAAAACAATAACGGCATAAGTTTGTTTGATTTAATATATACCCAAACCACATGAAGATGCAGGTTTCAGCTGGAATTAGAAACGCCTTTAGGCAAGGCATTGATTGAAGATAATAGTTATTCTATTGTCGAAATCAATAACGTAGCATAAAGCGTTTATAAACCAGACCTATGGGGACGTTTGAGCAAATCATGTACTTCGTTGCCTCCTTTTTTCAAGAAATAACCCTTAATAAAAAGAGACGCCTTGATCATGAGTCGCTCAAGCGTCCTGAAACACGCATCTTCAAGTGGTTTGGGTATAGACCAACAACAAGTCATCACAGTTATATATTTGTCTATTTCGTATTATTTTTAATGTTAACTTTATTTGCTTTGATACTTTTTTATGAGTAGTTGCGTATAATGACGCAACTTACCAGAATTAATCCTTAGATTGACGTTAAAATGACTATAGAAAATTTAAACAACACTTTATCCGCCATAGACGATATTAATCGCCAAGACCCAAATACAATTTTGCTTAATGGTGAGAACCAAGCAAAAGAGTTAGTTTACGGACAACAAATGACTAACTGTTTAAAACACTATTGGCCTGAAGCGAATGAGTTATTAAAAATTGCAGTTAGAGCACAACATATAAAGCGTTGGCAGCTAAAGCGTACTGAATTTTCTGAAGGGAAAGCCGGTTACTATCAATGGCGAATTGCCCAAGGTAAGTTTCATGCAGAGCTAACAGCAAGCATTATGATTGAACAAGGTTACACTGTAGAAGAGTCTGAGCAATGCGCTGCGATTATTAGAAAAGAAAACTTGGGCACTAATAATGATAGCCAAACCTTAGAAGATGTCGCCTGCTTAGTTTTTCTTATGCATTATTTTGATGAGTTTGCAGCAAAATATACCGAGCAAGACAATGAAGCTAAGATTGTTCGCATTGTGCAGTTAACATGGAAAAAAATGTCTGAACAAGGACATGATATTGCTTTAACTTTAACGCTGCCGGATCATTTAGCTGCCATAGTTACCAAAGCGCTTAGTTAGTCGATTTATTAGCCATGCTCTTGATACTCAAAATGATAATGCTGATTTCTCTAGTTTAATGTATATAGTCATTACAACGGTAGAGTCAGCACCATTTGTTTATCATTAACTTATTAGTTATTTACTCTCAGGTAAGCGTAATAGAAAAATAAACGGACCAATAACCAAAGCGACGACAAGCGCTGTTAGCATTACACTTTGCAACATAAAAGCCGACCAACACACTGAGAGAATCATAGTTAATAAAGCGATGCGTTTAGCCTTTCTAGGAATACTCCGATATTTTTGCCAATCATGAATTAATGGCCCAAATGTTTTATTCGCTAAAAGTTTTCGCTGCATTGTAGGTGAGGATTTAGCAAAGCAGGCAGCCGCTACAAGTAGAAATGGTGTGGTTGGTAAAATAGGCAATACCACACCTAAAATGGCTAAAGCAACAAAGAATATTCCTGTTACTTTTAGAATTAACACTTTACCTTTATTTCCAGCTTGGGATAATTGGTATTCCATTTTTGAATTCAAATAATATCTCCCTTTGCTCATAAATTATAGGTGAAAGAATATAATAAATGTTCATCTCAATTAGGTATACATTTGAAGTTAGTATTATACCAATCAGACTAACTAAGTGATCTCTTTAAATAGTCTTAATACTCAATAAAATCGTTGTTTTCAATCCTAATAGCCAGCTATTTCTCAATCAAGCGCCTTATTCTTGAAAATTTACCCTCATTAAAATTTGAACCATTAATTAATCTGATTGGTATTATTTAACTTTTGATGTGTTATTGGTATCACGACTTTTTCTAATCAACTCATTGTCCGCTAACATTGAGTCTTTTTGATTAGTCAAAGATTTTGCCAACCGATCATAAAGCAAAACATTAACCGTTGCCGCTAGGTTCATGCACCCCACCGTTGGCACATAAACAACATCATCCGCTATATCAATGACTTCTTGTTTTACCGAGCTATCTTCAGGGCCGAAAATATAAACAGCCTCTGGGGGATGAATAAAATGCGGTAACGGCGTTGCGCCTTCAACTAAGTCTACACAGATGATTTTAGCAGACGATGGAATACTTTCCAGTGAGTCTTTAATACCTATAAAACTTTCCACCTGCAATAACGGAATTTTATCTTGCATGTTGAAAGTATCAGTTTGTAATGTTTTTTTATGATACTTGGCGGCTTGTGCATATCGATTACCATTATAAATGATTTGATCCGCTTGATAACAACCTGCTGCACGTATCACTGCACCAACATTCGTTGGGGTTTTTGGGTTAGTCAACGCTATGGTAACGTGCGCTTTATTTAGTTCGTTTTTCTTAGTCATATTTTCGGTCATATTCATTATCTTATTTCTGGCTATTAACTTGCTTTTCTTGGATTTTAACTTGCTGCCAATAGCTTTCTAATTCAGCTAAGTCATGTTCAGTAAAGCTTTTGCCTGATTGATTTACTTGTTCTTCAACCCCAACGAAGCGCTTACTAAACTTTTTATTCGCCTGGCGAAGTAGCGTTTCTGGATCTTCTTTGGCATGGCGACATAAGTTTACTACCGCAAACATTAGATCTCCTAACTCTTCGGCTAATGCTTTCTTATCGAGTGTGTCCGCTTCTAACTCGTCTTTAACTTCTTGTACTTCTTCTTCAATTTTAGCGAAGACATCAGGCATGTTATCCCAATCAAACCCCACATGAGAACAGCGTTTTTGAATTTTAGCTGATTGTGATAACGCGGGTAAGTTTTTTGGAATATCGGCCAAAATGCTCAATTTATCAAGAACCGCATTTTCACCCATCTGTTGTTGATTTTTTTGCTCTCTTTCTAGCGCCTTTTCATTTTCCCAATTGGCTTTAATTTCTTCATCGGTTTGCAAACTTGCCTGAGCAAATACATGAGGATGACGTCGGATGAGTTTTTCACAGATTGCTGCTATCACAGTATCTAAGTCAAAGTGCTGCTGTTCTTTGCCTAATTCGCTATAAAAAATCACCTGAAAGAGTAAGTCTCCCAGCTCTTTCTCAAGCTCTATGAAATCACCCTGCTCGATTGCATCAACCACTTCATAAGCCTCTTCTAGCGTATGACTTGTTATAGAAGCAAAGTCCTGCTTAATATCCCAAGGACATCCTGTTGTAGGATCCCGTAATTGAGTCATAATCCAACGTAATTTTTCGATTGAGGCTTGTTCATTTAACATTGTATTTTACTTCTTTGTTTTATTATATTTGTCATTATTTAATACACCCGATTTAGTTACTTTCCAGAGCAACTCCCGAAGTAACTAAAGTCGTCTTACTTGGGTAACATCATCTAATTGACGTAACTTATCCAAAACTCGCGTTAATAACTCACTGCTTTCGACTTCTAATTTCAAGTTCATACTCATCGTCTGTTTCACTTTGTCAGTATGACTATCCATGCCAACAATACTGACTCTTTCATTAGCAATAATGGTTGAGATATCTCGTAACAAGCCCTGTCTATCGCTGCCGATAATTTGTGCGGTGGCTTGGTAACTTATTTTATTCTCACTTCCCCATTGTACTTCAACTAACCGCTCGGGTTGTAAGGTAAGGGCATTGGCCAATTGTTCACAATCCTGACGATGTACAGAAATACCTCGACCTTGGGTAATAAACCCCGAAATTGTATCACCGGGAACAGGCTGGCAACACTTAGCCATATGCGTGAGCAAATTACCAACGCCAGAAACAGTAATACCATTATCGTCTTGCGCTAAAGCTTTACTGGTTGTCGTTTGTTTGACTAAACTTTGCGGATCTATTTCAGGTTTAGGCTTTAATTTACTATCCAGTTGGGTAAAGTGGTTGATAACTTGCTGTAATCTCGCGTTACCACTACCTATAGCAGCATAAAGATCATCAACAGTTTTCATATTAAAGCGTTTTGCTGCCGCTAATAAGTCCGTAGATGCTAAATCATGTTTAGCTATTTCGTTATCAAATAATTCTTTACCCAGTGCAATGTATTTATCTCTATCGAGTAACTTAAAAAAGTGCTGAACTTTTGCACGAGCCCGTGAAGAGTGGATATAATTTAAATTAGGGTTAAGCCAGTCTCGGCTCGGGTTAGGTTGTTTACTGGTAAGTATTTCTATCTGATCACCCGTTTGCAATCGGTGGGTAAAAGGTACTATTTTTCCAAATACTTTTGCACCAATACAGGTATGGCCTACATTAGAATGAATATAATAAGCAAAATCTAAAGGAGTTGACCCCATAGGTAGATCGATAACATCGCCACTAGGAGTGAAGACATAAATTCGGTCCTCAAATACCTGGCTTCGTAATTCATCAAGTAACTCGCCACTTTCAGCGACATCATCTTGCCATTGCAAAATTTTTCTTAACCAGCCAACTTTATCATCAAAACTATTACTTTTACCGCTAGCATTCCCTTCTTTATAACGCCAATGCGCCGCAACACCAAGCTCAGCATCATCATCCATTTGCTTAGTTCTAATTTGCACTTCAACCGACTTACCTTCTGGCCCTAAGACAACCGTATGTATTGATTGATAGCCATTAGCTTTAGGTGTCGCTACATAATCAGAAAACTCTTTTGCAATATGCTGCCATTCAGTATGAACAATGCCTAAAGCTGAATAACAATCTTGAACTTTTTCAACCACCACACGTACAGCTCGAACATCAAACAGCTGGTCAAAATCAAGTGATTTTTGCTGCATCTTCTTCCAGATACTGAAGATGTGCTTAGGACGTCCATAAACCTCACCTTTAATAGCTAAAGCATTTAACTCGCTATTTAAGTGACCAACAAAGCTGGCCATGTATTGCTCGCGTTCCAGTCGAGTTTCATCTAAAAGCTTGGCAATTTTTTTATAGACCTGTGGGTGAAGGTAACGAAAGGAAATGTCTTCAAGTTCCCACTTTAATTGACCTATTCCTAAACGGTTCGCTAATGGTGCGTAGATATTCGCACTCTCTTTTGCCACCAGCACCCGCGTTTCTTCATCACTATTTTTCTTTTCGCGTAAATCACATAAGCGCTCAGCTAACTTGATCACGACCGCACGTACATCATCCACCATAGCCAATAACATACGACGAATATTGTCTATATTTTGTGGGGCCTGATCGCTTGACTGACTACTTTGTTGGCGTAATGCTTTAATGGCTGCCATTTGCTCAACACCTTGACAGAGCATCAGGATATCTTTAGAAAAGTGTTCTTTAACAAATTCTATTTCAATAATGTCATTTGCTAATAATGGTGAGATAAAAGCCGCAACTAACGAATCAGCATCGAGGTTCAGGCCACTTAAAATCTCAACCATTTCCATACTTTTATGAAGTAACTGCTGTTTCTCAGCACTCTCAGGCTGATAACAGTTCGATACCTGTAACCATAAAGCTGACAAAGCATTTTTTTTGATATCAGTTAACGCTAAATCGGTTAGCCAATGCTCAAAGCTTTGCTCTGTTATTTGATGTGATTTACGCACGGAAACCATGGGTATTCCTTTCTCTTTGATTGGTTAGCTTAACATTGAAATTTAAGGGTTTTCTGATATTTAATGCTAACTAGTATGAGTAAACAATATCATAGTCTCAACATGCTTTGTTTGTGAAAACATATCCATGAGCGATATTTTCTCAAGCTTATACCCCTTAGAAACAAGTATTGCACTATCTCTCGCTAAGGTTGCTGGATCGCAGCTAACATATAACACGCAGGGTATTTTTAGTTCAGCGATTTGACTCACCGCTTGTTCTGCGCCCGCTCTTGCGGGATCAAGCAATACTTTATCAAAAACTTGTCCTTGTACCCAAGGCTCTAATAGCCAATGACTATTTAAATCAGCTTGGTAAAACTGACAATTATCAAGTCCATTAACAAGTGAGTTCTGAGTGGCTTTGTCCACCATGGTTTGCATTCCTTCAACACCAACAACGCGTTTTGCGTGTTTTGCCAGCGCTAAACTGAAATTTCCAAGACCGCAAAACAAGTCCAAAACATTATCGGTAGCTAAAATATTTAACCAAGCTAAGGCTTGGCTTATCATGGCATTATTAACTTGATGATTAATTTGTATAAAGTCATTACTCGAAAAATAGACTTTACTGGTATCAGTTAATTCATAGGAAAGTTCAAAAGAGTCTCCCCCTTTGATATCAGCTAGCGGCAGTTGCTTGTTACCATCATCAATAATGACATGCCAACAATGTCGCTGGGCATATAATTGCCAAAGCCCGATGTCAGTATCGTTCATAGGTTTTAGCTGTCGAACAACGACTACAACTTGATTATCTTTTTGTATTTTATCTGCTGAGCTTGTATCACTAATATCAGCTTGAATTACTTCTATATGGCCAATGGCAGATTTTACGGTAAGTTGTGCCAATAACTTCTTTAGTAAAGGGAAAATAGCACTAAGCGGTTCAACTAAAACAGGACATGACTTAATTGCTGCTAGTTGATTGGTTGATTTTTGCCTAAAACCAATGGTCGCTTGAGCATTTTTATCGAATTGCACGCCTATGCGGGCTTTACGACGATAATGCCATGGAGAGCTTTTTATTGCAGCCTGCCAAGGCAAGTGTGCCGTATTAATTTCAGGAGTTATATTCTGAGTACTAAAGCTTCGAGAAAACAGGTCAGTAATTTTTTGTTGCTTAAAAAGTAACTGTTCCTCTAAAGCAAGCATTTGCAAATCACAACCTCCACAAAGACCAAAGTGCTGGCATTGGGGTATAACTCTACTAGCACTTTGTTTATCAATTGAAATAAGTTTAGCACGAGCATACTTACTTTTTTGCTCAATAACCTTTACATCGACAATTTCATCGGGTAAAACGCCCGCTATAAAAATTGGCTTATTTTGCCACCGGGCAACACCTACACCATTCATGTCAAGTTTATCAACGGTGACGGTCAATCGTTGATTAGACGTTTTTGGTTTTACTGCTGCTTTAAAATAATTTGCCATTTTCACCCTAGAACTTACGATAATATAATTAACCAATTAATGCTTATTTTGAAGTAGCTTAGCCATCTACACTATAAATTTATCGCAGCTTATGAGATTATTTATGTTAAGTTGGATAATCATTAAGATAGCTAATTATTTCAGTGGGTATTTTACCCTAAATTTATCACAAAAGTTCAACAAAAAAATGCATAAAATAAGCCTGAAAGACTGGGTTATCATACTCACTATAATACCAACCACCTTAATCGGTTTTGGTTTAGCTAGTTATTTTTCTTATAGCCGCTCCGTTGAACTTAATGACTTTCTCGAACAACGCGCTAAAAGCATTATTGAACCGATTGCCATTGCCAGTAAAGACCCTTTATTGAGCAAGAACAGAGATAAACTTCGTCAATTGATCGGCTTTACTCACCGTAATCAATCAAGCATAGTAAAAAGCATTGTTATTTTTACTGAAGATAACCAGGTTTTTGTTACCAGTGCTTACCATGGTGATACCAATTTAATGCGACTAAAAGCTGGGGTAGAGTTACCACACCACACGAACACTGAAACATTATCTGATTATATAATTTTTAGAACCCCCATTATTGATGAGAACTACAACAATCAAAGCAACGCAAATATTACCGCAATGGCCAGTTCTGAATATAATTATGCTACCAATAATTCAAAACCAGTAATTATTGGCTATATAGCCATGCAAATTGATAAAAGCCATCTTAATTTTCAGCAACAAAGCCAATTTATAGTCGCATTTGCTTTTGCCTTACTAGGCTCATTACTTAGCGCTATTTTTGCAATTAGGCTCATTAAGAAAGTAACGAAGCCTATTAACTCTATGGTGCAAGCAATTGAGCGAATAAGAGAAGGGAAATTAGAAAGTAGAGTGAGTGGTCAACTCATTGGTGAGCTGAATTTTTTAAAAAATGGTATTAATGCCATGGCGCAGTCACTCGACGGTTACCAAAATGAAATGCAGGCCAGCATAGATCAAGCAACAATAGACTTACGAGAAAGTTTAGAACAATTTGAAATTCAAAATGTCGAACTCAGTATCTCCAAGCGTAAAGCGCAAGAAGCCAACAGAGTAAAATCAGAGTTTTTAGCTAATATGAGTCATGAGTTGCGAACGCCACTCAATGGAGTAATAGGCTTTACCCGACAAGTACTAAAAACGCCACTCACTGAAAATCAACGTGATTATTTACAAACAATTGACCGCTCTGCAAACAACTTATTAACCATAATTAATGATATTCTCGACTTTTCAAAACTTGATGCCGGCAAAATGGTTACTGAAAACATTCCTTTTTCTTTAAGGGAATCTATTGATGAAACCCTTACACTATTGGCGCCATCAGCCCATAAAAAGAATATTGAATTATCTATAAACCTTCCACAAGAACTACCTGATTCTCTTGTTGGTGACACCATGAGAATAAAACAAATCATCACCAATTTGGTCAGTAATGCGATAAAATTTACGCCACAAGGCTCTGTTGCTGTCGATATAACCAGTGAAGAAATAAGTCAGAACAATATAAAATTAAAAGTCATTGTTACCGATACCGGTATTGGTATGACAACCAATCAGCAAAGAACCATTTTTGATGCTTTTACGCAAGCAGATCAAAGTATCACCCGCTTATATGGTGGTACTGGGTTAGGTCTGGTAATTTGTCAGCGACTTGCCCAAGAGATGAATGGCGATATAGGTTTTAGCAGTGAAAAAAATCATGGCTCAAGTTTTTGGTTTACTTTCCAATGTGAGATTAATGCAATGCCGTTAATGTTGGAATTAGATAATCAGCATTTAGCCAATAAAACGGTACTCTACTTTGAAGAAAATAATCATAGTAGAGAAGCAACCAAAAACTTGTTAAAGCACTGGAAAATGCGTGTTACTAGTGTAATAAATAGACATGAATTATCACAAGTACTCTCACATAGCAGTCAGACCCAACGAGGTTTTGACTATGCACTTATAGGCCATAATCAAACAGCAACAGCACTAAGTGAATTGAAGAAAACGATTGCACAAGTACAGCCAATTTCCAGCAATATCCACTTAGCTTTAAATAATACATCACCAAGCTTGCAAGAGGCCTTGATTGCCAGCGGTGCAATAAGTTGTATGAGTAAACCTCTATCACCAACAACCTTAAGCCGAGTACTACAGCCAGTTATGGAAACTAAGGCCGAAAAGCTCACTTTGAATGCAGCTATGGATAAAGTATTACCGATAAAAGTACTAGCTGTTGATGATAATGAGGCTAACTTAAAATTAATTAAGGCATTGCTGTTAGAGCAAGTAGCTGAGGTTGTTGAAGCCGACAATGGCATGTCAGCCGTAGAACTTTGTAAAGTAGAAAATTTTTCTTTAATTTTCATGGATATTCAAATGCCGATTATGGACGGCATTAGTGCTCTAAAAGAAATAAAACAGTTAACTAACAATAATAACACTCCCATCATAGCCGTTACTGCACATGCATTGAGTGGTGAAAGAGAAAAAATGCATCAACAAGGCTTTAATGCTTACATGACAAAACCAATAGATGAAACGATGTTACGTCATATTATTTATGAATATTGCGATTTCGATCACCTAGTCAATTCAACGGTTCCGGTCATTTCAACTGATGTTATTAACCAGGTTGAGTCTGCTTCAAAGGTAATTGATTGGCCTTTAGCACTAAAGCGTAGCGCCAATAAAGCTGATTTAGCCAAAGAGATGTTATTAGGTTTAGTCGAAAGTTTACCCGAAACTCAACTCAGCATCCGTGAAGCAATTGACGTTCAAGATATCGCTCAAATAAAACGTCTGGTTCATAAACTCAATGGCGCTTGTTGTTATACTGGAACCCCAAATTTAGCCAAAATCACTATTCAATTAGAAACCCAATTAAAAATGGGCTTGAGTACTGAAGAGCTTGAACCTGAGTTTTTAGAGTTTTTCGAACATATAGAGCAGGTATTATTTGCCGTACCTGAAGCGCTAAAAGAAATGAGTGAAAATAGTCATTAGTTGAGCAGAAAAGAGTAAGAAACTATTGATGTTATTTTACTAGGGGATAACTGGTGTTTTGTTAATTAATAGCTTTTTTTAGTTAGCGAATGGTGATGTTTGGTGATGTATCTATATCACCATCCTCAGTAATCACGGCAATACCTCCACTACATTGAAGCACAGCTAAACTATGTCCATTTTCATTACGAACGAAAGTAAGCTCATAACCAAATTTTCCTAGGCTGCTAGCAGAAAATTTTTGCGCCAATGATAATTTATTCCACCAAACAGACTGCTCCGGAGACTCCTTTCTACGCTCGAGCATTGGCTTCATCTGTGTTTCCATCATTAATTCCCACCTATTTGTATGCTGAATCCTTTATACAGCGTATTCGTTAAAGTGTAGACCATAATTTCTAAAGTGTAGACTATAATTTTAACAAAGATAAAATTAGTGAGTTTTTAAATCATACCTAACGGTAACTATAGATCCCCGTCACCAATCAAGATGCAGGTTTCAGAGCGCTTGAGCACTTTGAATGGTAACGGGTATATTAAGTATTATAAGTTCTTGCTTCTAACATCAGCTGTTTCATATCTCTAACAGCTTTATCTAAGCCATCAATAGCCGCACGCGCTATTATGGCATGGCCAATATTCAACTCGATAATTTCTTTAATAGCAGCAATAGGTTTGACATTAAAATAATTTAAACCATGACCTGCATTAACTTTTAATCCTAAGTTATGCGCATACTTAATACCGACAGTTAGGCGCTCAAGTTCTATCAGCTGCTCTTCTTCTGAGCTTAGATCTGCATAATGTCCCGTATGTATTTCTATATAAGGAGCTTTACTGGCAACCGCAGCATCAATTTGTGCTTTATCCGCATCAATAAATAAACTTACAGCGATACCTGCAGCTGTTAATTGCTCTGTTGCTTTAGTTATCTTATCTAACTGCCCTACAACATCTAAACCACCTTCAGTAGTCAACTCTTCGCGTTTCTCAGGAACTAAACAACAAAATACTGGTTTCACATCACAAGCTATCGCTATCATTTCATCAGTGACAGCCATTTCAAAGTTCATACGAGTATGTAATGTTTGTTTTAAAACATGAATATCTCTATCTTGGATATGACGCCTATCTTCGCGCAGGTGCACAGTAATACCATCTGCTCCGGCATGCTCTGCAACGCTTGCAGCATAAACTGGGTCAGGATAATTAGTACCACGCGCCTGTCTTAAAGTGGCAATATGGTCAACGTTTACACCTAATAATAATTCAGACATTTTTAATCTCTTTTTAATTTTTTATAATATTTTTCTAACTAGCTCAACTGTATGCTTTGTTTGCAAAAAGTTTACGACTATTTAATGGCTTATTCCCTAACAACTGGTTGATAACCTGTCTCATTAGTAACTTGAAAGTATAACTAACGTCTTCAGACATTCCATTTTGGTATAGAGATCCCCGCTGGGCAATCGCTTGTAAATGGGTTTTATCGAAGCATTGAGTGCTGTTTTTTGGAAAAGGATCATATACAGGAACAAAGCCTTGCTCGGCGATATAATGAAAGTAATTAACATCGTGCTCAAATACAGGGCTAAAGTCAAATGACAATCCCAACTCTTCAAGCAGCGCTAATTCAAATAAACGTAATTGCGGGGCAATTTCTTCGCCTTGAGCTAAGGCTGTCAAAGTTGTTTGATATTGAGAAAATAAGTGCTGACAAGCAATTTGCTCTGTTAATAAACGAATCAATAATTCATTGATATAAAAAGAGCTAAACAGGCTATACTTTACCAGCGAATATGACTTTGAAATTGAGTCTATTTGAGTAATATACTTAACATTACCCTGACCTTTCAATGTTAGTTTTAACGGTAAAAAAGGCTGAATTAAGCCTTTTTTTATAGAACGCTTAGATTGACCAACATATACTAAAGCCGTCACCTTACCATCTTGCTCTGTTAATAAATCAACTAACTGCTGGTTTTCCCGGTACGGGCGACTATGTAAAACAAATGCGTTTTGTTCAATCATTTATCGCATTCCAACTAGCCTGAGTAATCATCACCATAACCTAAGCTGCGTAATGCTCGTTCATCATCTGCCCAGCCTGATTTCACTTTTACCCAAGTTTCGAGGAAAACTTTACTCTCAAATAAATTTTCCATATCTCGTCTAGCTTCTTGACCAATAGTTTTTAAACGCTCACCTTTATTACCAATAACCATGCGTTTTTGGCTATCTCGCTCTACTAATATGAGCGCATTTATATGAATAATGCCCTTATCATCCATCTTAAACTGCTCTATCTCTACCGTAATAGAGTAAGGTAATTCATCACCAGTAAAGCGAATTAGCTTTTCACGAATGATTTCAGAGGCCATAAAACGGCTAGAGCGATCAGTGATATGATCTTCAGGAAACCAGAAGACTCCTTCTGGAAGGGATGTTAAACATAATTGGCGAATGGTATCAACGCCATGGCCTTTGGTCGCACAAATAGGAACAATATCTCTAAAGTCATGCATAGCACCTAATTTTTGCAAATGAGGTAATAACTCATCTTTATCGGGTATGTTATCTGTTTTATTAACGACCAATATACATGGTGTGCCACTTTGTTTAACTTTAGATAACACTAGCTCATCATCTTTTGTCCAATGAGTGCCTTCAACTAAAAACATTATTAACTCAACTTCTGCAATTGAGCTACTTGCAGCACGGTTCATCAATCTGTTTATAGCGCGTTTTTCTTCCGTGTGTAAACCAGGGGTATCTACCAATACTGCTTGTCTATTTTCTTCAGTCAAAATTCCTAAAATACGGTGACGAGTTGTTTGCGGTTTTTTAGAAGTAATACTAATTTTTTGCCCTAACAAGGCATTCAATAACGTTGACTTACCAACATTTGGGCGACCGACAATAGCAATTAAGCCTGCATAGGTATTCGAGGTATCGTTGTGCATAATTTATTTTCTCGTGCTGCTTTTTTTGCTTGAGCTGCTTGGGTTACTTTTAGTATGTCGGGGATTTGCTAATTTAGCTTGTTTTGTTGGTTTTATTTTTACTTCTTTTTCTTGTTCTCTTTCTTTTTCAATTAAAGCAAGTATCTGCTGCGCAGCTTCTTGCTCTGCTTTTCGACGACTTGTTCCTTTAGCGATAACTACTTCACTGATCACTGACGTTTGGCAACGAACGGTAAATTCTTGGTTATGTGATTGTCCCGTTGTATCAATTACTTCGTAAGTAGGAAGAGGGATCTTTCTTCCTTGTAAAAATTCTTGCAGGCGAGTTTTAGGGTCTTTTTGTTCATTACCCGGTTTAATCACCATCAAGCGTCTTTCAAACCAACTTAAGATAAGTGCTTTACAACACTCGATATTTGAATCTAAATATACAGCACCAATAATGGCTTCAATCGCATCTTCTAATATAGATTCACGATGATGACCGCCACTTTTTAATTCACCTGGCCCTAATATTAAGCACTCACCCAAGTTAAAGTCTCGTGCAACTTCAGCTAACGTTACCCCTTTAACTAGGCTAGAACGCATGCGAGTAAGATCGCCTTCGTCATGCTTTGGAAATTTATCATAAAGCGCTTCAGCAATAACAAAACCTAAAATAGAGTCCCCGAGGAACTCTAGTCTTTCATTATGAGCGCCCTTGGCACTTCGATGTGTAAGTGCTTGCACCAATAATAATGGTTCATTAAATTCATAACCAAGCTTTTTGGTTAATCTAGCAAGATTGTGAGGGTTAATTTTCACGATGTAACTCTTTATGCCATGTAAAATAAATAGCCATGTTAAATAATTGCGCCGATGCGATCAAAACGTACACCTGATGGTAACCATTGAGGTAAAATACTGTCTTCGCTTCTATCGAAGTCGAAACTCATCCAAATAGCAACAGCCTCACCGACAAGATTTTCTTCAGGAACAAAGCCCCAAAAACGTCCGTCTAAAGAGTTATCACGATTATCACCCATAACAAAATAATGCTTAGCTGGTACCAAAAATTCATCCGCGGCAGTACCTGTTTGCGGGAAGTAGTGAGCTACCCGAGGTAAGGTTTGGCTATCATTTAAAACTTGATGGCTTTTATTTAACATCTTAGATTCGAATTCATTCATACCAAGTTCAGCATCTGGCCCTACATATTTACCAACAAGATTTTGTTGTATTTGCTCAAAATCGGGGCATTTAGTATCAGACTCTTGACAAGCTCGCTTGATATAAAGTGATTTATTTCGGTAAATAATTCGATCACCTGGCAAACCTATTACACGCTTAATAAAATCGACTTTTGGATCTTGTGGATACTTAAAAACAACAACATCACCGTGTTCAGGTAAGCCGTTTTCAATAAACTTATGTCTTAGCACTGGATCTTTTAAGCCATAATTGAATTTATTCACCAGAATAAAATCACCATCAAGTAATGTTGGCATCATTGAGCCTGATGGTATTTGAAAGGGTTCGTACAAAAATGAGCGTAGAATTAAAACAAACGCGATCACTGGAAAAATTTGCACCGCAGTATCTACTAAAGGCGACGGCTCTGTTAACGTTGCTAGTGCTTGTGGTGTTAATTCGGCTGCACACAACTCTTTTGCTGATAATTGTGCGGCACTAGCTTTCAATTTTCGCTGTGGTGCTAAATAAAACTTATCAGTAAACCAAACGATTCCAGTTAATACGGTAATTATCACTAAGATAATGGAAAAATAAACGGCCATACACTTCCTATTTTAAAGTCCTATTAGGCTAAATCCTATTAGGGAAGTTTTAGCGACAAGTATTTATTTACTGTCGCTACTTTAGAAATTAACTTAACGGCTTAAACTAACTATCAAGTTTAAGAACGGCTAAAAATGCTTCTTGTGGTACTTCAACATTACCCACTTGTTTCATACGTTTTTTACCATCTTTTTGCTTTTGTAGAAGCTTCTTCTTACGACTAATATCACCACCGTAACATTTAGCGGTAACGTTTTTACGTAGTTGCTTCACGGTAGTACGCGCTATAACATTATTACCAATAGCGGCTTGTATAGCGATATCAAACATTTGACGATGTATCAGCTCTTTAAGCTTATCTACCAGTAATCGTCCACGTGCCACTGAGTTTGCTCTATGAGTAATCATAGCTAAGGCATCAACGCGATCGCCATTAATCATGACATCCACTCGAACCATGTCTGCCGCTTCAAAGCGGATAAAATGATAATCTAATGAAGCATAACCTCGACTTGTTGATTTAAGCTTATCAAAAAAGTCCATTACCACTTCAGCCATAGGAAGCTCATAAGTAACAGCAACTTGGTTTCCGTGATAAATTAAATCTTTTTGCACTCCGCGTTTTTCAATACACAAGGTAATGACATTGCCTAAATATTCTTGAGGTACTAAAATATTCGCTTGAACGATGGGTTCTCGAATCTCCTCAATATTATTAATTGCAGGAAGATCGGCAGGGTTATCAATAGAAATAACATCACCGTTAGTAGAAGCTATTTCATAGTTTACTGTTGGCGCTGTGGTAATTAAATCTAGATCATATTCACGAGCTAGGCGCTCTTGAATAATTTCCATGTGCAACATGCCAAGAAATCCAATACGGAAACCAAAACCTAGTGCAGAAGAATTTTCTGGTTCAAAAAATAAAGACGCATCATTTAAGCTTAATTTGTTAAGCGCATCTCTGAAGTTTTCATAATCATCTGAACTTATTGGGAAAATACCAGCATAAACCTGTGGTTGCGCTTTTTTGAAGCCAGGTAAAGCATTTGCTGTTTCTTTCTTACTGATAGTGATGGTATCACCTACTGGCGCACCATGAATTTCTTTAATACCAGCAATGATAAAACCAACTTCGCCAGCTCTTAATACTCCAGTATCTGTTTGTTTTGGTGTAAATATACCGACTTTATCAATTTGGTGAACTTGTCCAGTAGACATCACCAACATTTTATCACCTTTTTTAACTTCACCATTGATAACACGAACAAGTGAAACAACACCTTGGTAATTATCAAACCATGAGTCAACAATTAGCGCTTGTAGTGGCGCATCTATTTGACCTGCAGGAGAAGGAATATTTTTGACAATAGTTTCTAAAACATCTTCAATGCCGATACCAGTTTTAGCTGAACAAGTTACAGCATCTGTAGCATCAATACCTATGATGTGTTCAATTTCTTCACATACGCGCTCTGGATCAGCTTGAGGTAAATCAATTTTATTCAAAATTGGTAAAACCTCTAAATCCATTTCAAGTGCGGTATAACAGTTAGCAACCGTTTGTGCTTCAACGCCTTGTCCGGCATCAACAACGAGTAATGCACCTTCACAAGAAGCTAATGAACGTGATACTTCATAAGAAAAATCAACATGTCCAGGCGTGTCGATAAAGTTTAGCTGGTAAATTTCACCATCTTTCGCTTTATAATCTAAGGTAACACTCTGCGCTTTAATTGTGATGCCACGCTCTCGTTCAATATCCATTGAATCAAGCACTTGCGCTTCCATTTCACGTGCTTGTAAACCACCGCAATGTTGAATTAAACGGTCAGAAAGTGTTGATTTACCATGATCGATGTGGGCAATAATTGAGAAGTTTCGAATATTTTTCATAAAAGGCAGTCAAATAAAAAGCGTTAAAATAATATTATGGCGTGATTTTAACGAATTTACTGCCTTGGGGCTATCTTTTGTTCAGATATCTTTTGTTTCAAGCCGTAACAGGCTAATACCAGTTACCATTCAAAGTGCAGGATTTCAGTGGGAATTAAAATGATTATAGGCAAGGGAAATAATTTAAACATATTTATTCTATGGTTTGATTATTTAACTATGTTTGGTGAAGGGAGTACTTCAATAATTTTCGGTTGTAAATTTTCACTTTGTTTACCCTGTTTTTGCTGAAATTTAGCAAACCGGTACCCTAAATATCCTCCAATAAGACCAAGCCCTAAAGCAAATAATTCATGGGGTAATATTTGTTGTTTTAACAACCATTGCCCTAAAGCGGAAAAAGTAATTAGACCAAGTAAAGGTAATAAATAAACTTGACCAGCACTCGATAAAATATGTTTTTCAGGTAAGGCTAAAACAACGCAATCGCCTTCCTTCAATGGTACTCCCGTGACACTGATATCATAGGGCAAGGTTAGGGTAAGTTTAGCTTGTGGCAATGCTTTAGCAATTTGCCCACTACCACAAGTATCAACTTGCGCACAACCACTGCAAGTAGATTTTATTTGGCTGGTAACGGTAACTTGCCCTGCTTCGATAGCGACAACATTAGCCAATTCTTTAATCATCTTGCTGTTCTCCTTTCGAGCCCTGAGCATTGTTATTTACATTATCAATCACAGCTGGGGCGATTGATTCAGCAATTTTTTTGGCCGTTGCTAATGGGATATTACCAACAATGCCAACTTCTATCCCTTGCAGAATATGATTAAAAACTATTGTGGCACCATCGCTGGCATATTCAGGCGCTCTAAATTTTTCTTGGCTAGGATTAACATAAACAGATACCTCAACTAGACCATCGGAAAATAGCATAAATTCAACCGCTTTTTCATTACCTTGATTATGACTATTTAATCTATGTTGATTAGACTTTACCACTGAAAACCCTTGAGGTAGCCAGTCAACTTGCCATGAGAGTGCCTTATTTTGTTGTTGTGTTAATTCAACAACCTTTGGTAATTCCGTTAACTGAAACTGTTCTAGGTTATCTGTTAATTGCTCATTGACTTCGATATGAGTAAATTGAATTTGCTCTAGTAATTGCCCTTGACGTGTCAGTACCGCCATTTTTAACAACAACCCGGTTTTCTGATCAAGCCAAAGCCAATAACTAAAACGATATTTATCTTTTGATACGATGCGAACAAGTTGAGCCACACGCCCTAAAATCCGGCTACGTCCAACAGAAATAAAACGATAACTCTCTTCTAGTTCACTGATATTACCACGAAAAATGCTTGGAATTGGGCTTCTAACATCACTAGAAATTATGGAGTATGGTTCTTGCTCAGGTTCGATATAACTAACAATCTTACCTTGTCGTAAAACATCACGGCGAGGACCATTGAGTCGAGTAAATATTTCTAATTCTTGCTCATTATCACCAATACCATGCAACCAATGATAGGGCTCTGCTTGGTTATTTTTAACAACAACAAATGAAGTAGAAAAATTGAGTTGACGAAGTGAATTGGAGAGTCGCTCTAGGGAAAATTTCGCAGACTCTGTATCAGCAGTTATTGCTGATACATTAAAGCTTAACAGCAATAATAAAAATGCCGATAGTTTCATATATTCTCAAAAAATGATGGCTGAAAGTAAAATTATACCAACTAGTATTATCAACTAATTCAGCCAATCAAGCTATTTTATATTGCTGCCTAATTTAACTTGTTGATTATGATCTTTCAAAAGTGCTTGTAAGCGGCGCTGTTGCGCAATTCTATCAGAAGCTAATTGTTCATTCATTGCTTGCTGAGTTTGTTGCTTACTTTGTTGACTTTGCTGAGTTTGACTAGATTGGACATTGAAGCTAACAGGGTTTGCATAACCTGATAAAGGTACAGTTTGTACAACCTGACTTGGCGTAACAATGGAATTGTCAGTCACATTATTTTGAACACCTACAATCATTAAAGCAGCAGCAGAAGCGGCTATGGCAACCTGGCCCATCGGCTTAATCAAACTAGAAATTTTTGCTTTAAAACGATTTGTTGCATCTACTACACTGTTAGTCTGTTGAGCTGCTGAATGATTATTGATAGAAACATTTTCATCAGTAGCTAGATGGCTATTTTTTCCAGAGGTTTTCATAGAGGAATTGGGCGATAAAATAGTTGCCTCTTGCGCAATCGCAGCAGAAATAGTTTCACTTAAATCTAGTTGCAACGATTGTGGCACTTCATCGCGTAATACATCACCGATTAAATGATAATTTTGCCACGTACTTGATAAGTGTTCATCCTTGAGCATGTTATCAACTAAATGCGCACTGATACTATCATCTGTTGATGGAGAGTAATTATCGACTAATGAAGATATTGACTCTGTTTTAATTTCACTCATATTTTACCTTAAAAACACTTAGTTAAATTCTGCTTTGACAAATGACTTAATTATTTTTCTGCAACAAGGGTCTAATCTTCTTGTCGATAGCATCACGTGCTCTAAAAATACGTGAGCGCACTGTGCCTACGGGACACTCCATTATCGTCGCAATTTCTTCGTAGCTTAAACCCTCAATTTCTCGAAAGTTAATTGCTAAGCGCAGATCATCAGGGAGTGACTCCATGGTGCTAAAAATTACTTTTTTAATTTCAGCTGTTAGTAATATTTTTTCTGGTGAAGCATTTTCTCTTAGCGCATCACCAGTATCATAAAGTTCAGCATCACTAATTTCGACATCATTACTTGGTGGCTTACGACCTAATGCTACACTGTGATTTTTGGCACAGTTAACAGCAATACGATATAGCCAAGTATAAAAAGCACTATCGCCTCTAAAGTTAGGTAATGCTCGATATGCCTTAATAAAGGCTTCTTGGACAATATCAGGTACATCGCTATGATTTTTAACATAACGACTGACTAAATTTGCAACTTTATGCTGATATTTAGTAACCAACAGATTAAACGCATTTTTATCGCCACGCTGAACCCGCTCAACTAACTGTTGATCTATATTTGGTTCGCTCTTTTGAGCCGTATCCTTTAACACTGACAATTGATTTGTACTCATATTTTCCATTGGCTCATAACAAACGCATAAAATAAGACTAACGTTTTTCAAAAAAGTTCTATTTATTTCAATCTTTTTTAATAATTAGAATTATTGGCTTGTCAGCAATGACATTATTAATTACCAGACTATACCCATGCTACCTCAAGATGCGGGTTTCAGGATTACAGAGCAACTCTTGATCAAGGCGTATCTTTTTATTAATGGTCGCTCCCTTAATAATAGATACAACGATGAGCATGATTTCCTCTGTAGCCCCCGCAGGGCAAGTTTAAAAGGCGTATAATCCGCGTTATTTATTTTGACAATAGAATAACTATTCCCTTCAATCAATACCTTGCCTATAAGCCTTTTAATTCTCGCTGAATCCTGCATATTGAGATAGCATGGGTATATAATTAAACGTTAATTAAACGCTATTATCTGGCGACTTATACCCATGTATTATAGAATACCTGAAAATCCCTTACTTATATATTCGCTTTTATAGCTGAACTTAATCAAAAAGTATGACTCAACAAAACAATTGTGATGTTTTAATCATTGGCAGTGGCGCCGCAGGTTTAACTTTGGCACTCCATTTAGCTCAAAATGCCGATGTCGTCATTTTAAGTAAAGGTCCATTAAACGAAGGTTCCACCTTTTATGCTCAAGGTGGGATTGCGGCGGTATTTGATGAAAACGATAGTGTTGCTTCCCACGTTGAAGACACCATCGTTGCTGGTGCAGGTCTGTGTGATGAAGATACGGTTCGATTTACCACTGAAAATGCTAAGTCTTGTTTAGAGTGGTTGATAGACCAAGGCGTTGAATTTGATAAAGAACAAAGTAGTAAGGGCGAGTCACGTTATCATTTAACTCGTGAGGGCGGACATAGTCATCGAAGAATTTTGCATTCAGCGGATGCTACTGGCCAAGCAATTCAGACCACTTTAGCCGATCAAGTAAGACAACATTCACGTATTAGAATCTTTGAACGTTTCAATGCCATTGATCTTATTTGCCAAGCTAGTACTACTGGTAACCAACCCAAACAATGTATTGGTGCCTATATTTGGAATAGAAATACCGAGAAAGTTGAAAGTATTTACGCACAAAAAACTATTTTAGCCACAGGCGGTGCGAGTAAAGTTTATCAATATACTTCAAATCCCGATGTCGCGAGCGGTGATGGTATTGCGATGGCATGGCGAGCAGGCTGTCGCGTTGCGAATATGGAATTTAATCAATTTCATCCTACCTGCTTATTTCACCCTTCTGCTGGAACTTTTTTACTTACCGAGGCACTTCGCGGTGAAGGCGCTAAATTAAGACGTCCTGATGGCAGCCGTTTTATGCCTGCTTTTGATGAGCGCGCTGAATTAGCACCCCGTGATATAGTTGCGCGAGCGATTGATTATGAAATGAAACGTTTAGGTGCAGATTGTATGTATCTAGATATCAGTCATAAACCCAGTGATTTTATCAAACAACATTTCCCAACCATTTATGAAAAAACTATGTCCCTTGGCATAGATATCACTAAGCAACCCATTCCTATTGTTCCGGCCGCACATTATACCTGTGGTGGAGTAATGGTTGATCATCAAGGTAAAACAGATATTAGCCAACTTTATGCTATTGGCGAAATGTCATATACAGGCTTGCATGGTGCAAACCGTTTAGCGAGTAACTCGCTACTTGAATGTCTTGTTTTTGCCCGCGCTGCTGCCATAGAGATTGGTGAAACCTTAGTACAAAGTAATCACTATTTAACCCTACCTCATTGGGATGATAGTCGTGTAACAGACTCAGATGAAGAAGTTGTCATTCAACACAACTGGCACGAGCTTAGATTATTTATGTGGGATTATGTAGGTATTGTACGTACTACCAAACGTCTAGAGCGCGCATTACATCGTGTTGAATTACTTCAACAAGAAATTGAAGATTATTATCAAAACTTTAAAGTAAGTAATAATTTACTTGAGTTAAGAAACTTGGTGCAGGTGGCAGAGCTTATAATAAGGTGTGCCATGGAACGTAAAGAAAGCAGGGGTCTACATTACACTTTAGATTATCCTGACTTATTAACAACAGCTAAACCAACAATACTTTCGCCAGTATAATAAAAATCACTTAACTCAAAACCGCAGAGCTATTTTAATTGGTTGATCACTCTGGCTAAGCGAGAAAAATCTTGCTCATGTAAGCTATCCCTAAATATGAAAAACTGTTTAGGGTATCCTTTACTAAGACTACTATGTTGGTCAGATGCACTGTTATTTGGCATAAGAACTAACCAACAGCCAATAAAACTGAGCCTACTTTCAGCTAATAGTTGATAACTTACTTTCTCGTTATCAAGCACAATCCCCCCCGTATTAGTCAAGATGAGTGAGCTGGTAATAGGCTTGTTATCACTAATTGATAAGAATAAGCTAAGTGATATAAGGCTGAAAACCGCAAGCACTAAAGCTAAATTATAATGAAAGGTAAAGCTAACAAGAATAACTAAGCAAGTTAATATTCCTATAAAGCTATAAACTGCTAGCTTGTAACGGGAACTTCTTACATTTATATTATACTTTGACGCGTTTGAGTATAAGTTGGACCATTGCGTTGAGCTCTGTATCTTCACAAACTTCATGTCCCATAAACCATGCAAATAATTCAGGATCTTGACCGGTAAGTAAACGTTCAAAGGTAAACTGATCTTTCGTTGATAACTCATCATATGCTTCATCAACAAAAGGAATAAACAACACATCTAACTCTAACATACCGCGACGACAGGCCCATTTTAAACGAGCTTTATTGACTTTTAAAAGATTAGTCGAGTTTTCATTATTTGTCACTGTAGTGCTTGAAGCTTCGTTACCAGACATAAGTACCCTTTCTTGATTAACACAATTGATTAGCCTCCATATTGTAACAATAACTCACATGGCACAGCTATTAAAAATGCTAATTATCATTAATAAAAACTGTCCTCGAGTTGTTTTTGCTATTTTCGCCCCTATTCTATAGTTAACCTTTAATATATAAGCATAGCTAACCCCGCGCTTTCTCATAGAGTTCATTATGACAATTACCACCAGCAAACAATTACCATCTCTAGCACAACTACCAGAGACATACCTTATTGAACTTAGTGAATTTGGGGCAATTTCTTTATCTGGTGAAGAGCAAAGTAAATATTTACAAGGGCAAGTAACATGTGATGTTAATAGCATAACTGAGTCAAACTTACTTGTAGGGGCTCACTGTGATGCAAAAGGAAAAGTATTTTCTGTTTTCCGATTAATTAATCGCTCATCTGCTCACCTATTATTACAACCAACTGCTAGCATTGAAGGTTCACTTAAAGAACTGAAAAAGTTTGGTGTTTTCGCTAAAGTTACTATCGATATTGCTGAAGAACTCGGCTTTATAGCTTTAATTGGCAAACAAGCAAGTTCCCTAATACAGCAAGAGTTCTCTCAAGTTCCTGATAGCTTAACGCCAGTAGTGCAAATTGGTTCAACTAGTTTAGTCTATCTTTCTGGTGAACAACCGCGTTATATCATTATTGATGACAAAGCCACTATCACAGCAATCACTGAAAAATTAGCACTACCTACTTATTCACAATCAGTATGGAATTTATTAGAAATAACCCAAGGTTTTCCTATTTTAACAGCAAATACTAGTGGTCATTACGTACCTCAAATGCTTAATTTACAAGCGATTAATGGCATAAGTTTCACTAAAGGTTGCTATTTAGGACAAGAAACTGTCGCTAGAATGCAATATTTAGGAAAAAACAAACGTGCATTATTTTGCTTAAACTCTCAACTTGAGCAACCTTTTCAATCGGATGATGTTATTGAAAAGCAATTAGGTGAAAACTGGCGAAAAGCTGGCGATATTCTCGCCCATTATCAAGCTGATGATGGTAGTTGTGTCATTCAAGCGATATTAGCGAATGATGGTGACTTGCCTATACTGCGCATTGCTTCTCAAGCTGACTCCGTAGTAACAAATCAAACATTACCTTATACCCTTATAGCTGAATAACTCTTACAGCTGAATAAACTCAAATTTTAAAAAAATTAGGATGAAACATGAAAATAGCTAAAAATAATGTCGTTGTTATGCACTATGCAGTATCTGACAGTGAAGGCACTTTAATTGATAGCTCTTACGAAGATAAACCAATGGCTATTATCCAAGGTAGTGGATATTTAATCCCTGGCTTAGATGATGCCCTTGTCGATCATCAAGCTGGTGATAAATTTGAAGTTGCTGTTGCTTGTGATCAAGCTTACGGCGAACGTCATGATGATTATGTACAAACGGTACCAAGGGAAGTACTTGCTGGTGTTGAAGATCTTGCTCTTGGTACCCAGCTACGTGCAACAACTGATGATGGTGAGCAAACGGTTATTGTTATTGACGTGCAAGATGATGTTATTACTGTTGACGGTAATCATCCTCTTTCAGGCTTAGACTTAAGCTTTGACGTTGAAGTTATCGAAGTACGTGAAGCCACTGCTGAAGAACTTGAACATGGCCATGTTCATAGTGAAGGTGGTTGTGGGCACGACCACGAATAAAGTTTTCTGATTAGTTTGTAACATGCTACAAACTATCGGACATAAAAAAACGTAACCTTACGTCTAAGGTTACGTTTTTTTTCGCTGAGTTTTTGCTAAATGTTATTAACAAAAACTCGTGCTAATTATTCAGTTATGCTTTTTCTTTTTCTTTTACTTCTGATTTATCTTCTGCCACAACAGTTTTTGATAAAAACATATCGCGTAATTTAGTATCAACATCTTTAGCCATTTCAGGATGTTCATCTAAATATTTAGCAGCATTAGCTTTACCTTGACCAATTCTTTCACCATTACAGCTATACCAAGCACCTGCTTTCTCTACAAACTCATGCTTAACGCCTAATTCAATTAACTCACCTAAGTTGTTAATTCCTTCACCGTATAAAATTTGGAATTCAGCTTGTTTAAACGGTGGCGCAATTTTGTTTTTAACGACTTTCACACGCGTTTCATTACCAACGATTTCATCACCGTTTTTAACCGCGCCAATACGACGGATATCTAAACGTACAGAAGCGTAGAATTTTAACGCATTACCACCGGTCGTCGTTTCTGGGCTACCAAACATAACACCAATTTTCATACGAATTTGGTTAATGAAGATAAGCATAGTATTAGATTTTTTCAAATTACCGGTAAGTTTACGCATCGCTTGTGACAACATACGTGCTTGCAAGCCCATATGTGAATCACCCATATCGCCTTCAATTTCAGCTTTAGGTGTAAGCGCGGCAACAGAGTCAACTACAATAACGTCGATAGCACCAGAGCGCGTTAACATATCAACAATTTCTAGAGCTTGTTCGCCGGTATCAGGTTGAGAAATTAATAACTCATCAATGTTAACACCTAATTTTTCAGCATAAACAGGGTCAAGAGCATGCTCTGCATCGATAAAAGCACAAACTTTACCATTGCGTTGTGCTTCAGCAATAACTTCTAAAGTTAACGTGGTTTTACCGCTTGATTCAGGACCATAAATTTCAACAACTCGACCCATTGGTAAGCCGCCAGCACCTAAGGCGATATCTAAGCCTAATGAACCCGTAGAAATAGTTTCTACATCCATGGTGGTATTATCACCAAGCTTCATTATTGAACCTTTACCGAATTGACGTTCAATTTGGGCTAAGGCTGCTGATAGTGCTTTTTCTTTATCGTCTTTCATAGATTACTCCGCGAGCAGTTGTGTTATTTCGTTTTGATGAGACAAGTATACTGTAAGTTCGTACAGTATCAAGTTTTATTACAACTTTTTTTATTTTAAATAAAAAAACAACTTAACGTTACTTTTAATCAATTGAAATATAAAGAATAAAAACATAACAATAACTTTTCACAATTCAAACGAAAAAAGTTACTTCTCTCTTTTAATCCCGATAAATAACTTCGCTTACACAGTACTTTATCAATCATGAATATTACGATTTAATAGACAATACTAATGTGCTAATTTTTCACGTCCAATACTAACAATTTGCTCTGAAATCTTTTTGTTAACCCCTTTTACTAGTACCCAACTGTGCCAATATAATGTCTCTACTAATTCCTTACCAGGGCATAAACTTATTAATTGACCCGCGATTAACTCTTGCTCTATTTGCAATTTGGGTATCAAGCAATAAGCAACGCCCTGCTTCGCTAACGGGATAAACGCTTCTGATGAACGAACACTATGACAATAATACTCACTGGCTGCCAAGTTAAAGTGTCTTGCAATATAACGTACGTGCATATCATCTTTATGATCATAACTTATCGCTGGCGCCATCTTTAATGAGTTTTGGTTTACCCCTTCCGGAAAGTATTTTTTAGCAAAAGCTTTACTGGCCACCAAACAATATTCCATCTCACCAAGCTTGAAAGAGCGATAACCTTTTAAGGGTTTTTCAATAGTGCTTACTGCGCCAATAGCTTGGCCGCTTCGTAACTTATCTAAAGTTCTCTCTTCATGTTCAATAATTAAATTCAACTCAACTAAGTGATTTTTAAGTACTGGTGTAATTGCATCAATAAACCAGGTAGCAATACTGTCTGCGTTAACCGCTAGTGAGATTTTCATCGGCTTAATTGGCTGATCTGGAGATAATAGTGGTACCAGCTCATGCTCAAGTTGTTTCACTTTTTTAAAATGACTTAGTAATTGTTCACCTGCGGGTGTCGCGACGATAGGTTGATTACGAATAAGAACCGGTTGTCCAACATGCTCTTCTAACGCTTTAATGCGTTGAGATATTGCTGATTGTGAAATGAATAGTTTTTGTGCCGCCAACTCGAAGCTTTGTAGTTCGATAACTTCAGCCAGCGCAGCAAGCAGTTTATAGTCAAAATTTGCCATAATCCCACACAATCCTTCATAAGTTTTACTAATGATAGTTAATTATTATTAATTATATTTAAATGGAGGATTAATGCAAACTAGCGCTTATCAAATTTACAGACTATTTATCGAGTACCATTATGAGCTTATTAGTTTTAGCAAAAGGTTTTACCCTAACATTAAGTATGATCATACCTATTGGTACGCAAAACTCTATGTTAATCAATCAGGGCATTCATCAAAATCATCATAAAATGACCGCCGCTCTTTTTGTTCTTTACGATGCTTTATTAATAAGTATGGGCGTACTTGGCGGTAGCATTTTACTGTCACATAACGCCACTTTATTCAATGTACTCACTTGGGGTGGTATCTTGTTTTTAAGTGTTTATGGCCTATTGTCGATGAAATCTGCATTTGTGCGAAGTAAGAATACTGCTGATACTATTTTGAAAAAGAAATCAGCAAAAATTATTTTTCTGACAACCTTGGCCGTTACTTTTTTAAATCCACATGCTTACATTGACACCGTAATGGTTATTGGCAGTGTTGGCGGGCAATACTCAGATGAGGTAAAAGTGTATTTCCTTATTGGTTGTATTTTTGGTTCGTTAACTTGGTTTAGCTGTTTAGCATTTGGCGCAGCCAAACTTTCAAAACAATTAAGCAAACCAAAAGTAAAAATGACGATAGATATAATTATTGCTTTAGTAATGTGGTTAATTGCTTGGTCGCTGTTTACTACATGGATGGCCAGATAATCCCAGTAGCACGGAATAATTATTAAAAAGTGAAGAAATGGTAATACTGCTTATGGCATAATCTAGGGAAATACCGCTAGGTATAAATATCCCTAGTATAAAGCTAGTAATAACATAAGAGTTTTAGCATTTCATGACCACTGCCACAAAAGATCTTTCATCACACACCCCTATGATGCGCCAGTACTTAACTATTAAGGCTGAATTTCCACATACTTTGATCTTTTATCGCATGGGTGATTTTTATGAATTATTTTTTGACGATGCCAAAAAAGCTTCTGACTTATTAGATATATCACTTACCGCTCGGGGTAAAACTGGCGGTAATGCTATTCCAATGGCGGGTGTGCCATATCATGCGGCTGAAAACTACTTAGCGAAGCTAGTCGCCCTAGGTGAATCGGTCGCTATTTGTGAGCAAATTGGCGATCCTGCCACGAGTAAAGGCCCAGTAGAGCGAAAAGTCGTACGTGTTATTACACCCGGTACTGTTAGTGATGAAGCACTGCTAGTCGACAGGCAAGACAATCTCATTGTTGCCATCGTCGATAATCAATCCCCAAATGCAAAACTAAAAACAAGCTCAGCACCCGCTTTTGGTCTTGCTTATTTAGATATGGCCAGTGGTCGATTTGTACTCACTGAACCACAAACTGCTGAACAACTCCAAGCTGAACTTCAACGTTTATCTCCTGCAGAATTACTTTATAGTGAATCTCTACAAGACTTTAGTTTAATCGAGCAAAGAAAAGGTTTACGTCGTCGTCCAGAGTGGGAGTTTGATCTTGATACTGCCATTAGTTTATTGAATAAGCAGTTCGATACCAAAGAATTAACTGGTTTTGGTGTTGATGACAAGCCTTTAGGTCTGGCTGCTGCAGGTTGTTTATTTCAATACGTTAAAGATACTCAACGTACTGCCCTGCCTCATATTCGCGCCATTGTTTGTGAGTCTGCCAATAAAGGTGTGGTACTTGATGCAGCCACTAGACGAAATTTAGAACTGACCCAAAACTTACATGGCGGTTTAGATAATACCCTTGCTGCTATTTTAGATAAATCTTCCACACCAATGGGGTCTCGTTTACTTAAACGCTGGTTACACTTTCCATTACGTGATTTAACGGTTCTTAATAACCGCCAAAATACGGTGAGTGATATCATAGCATTAGATCTTATCGCGCCTATTCAGCCATTATTAAAAGGCTTGGGTGACATTGAACGTATTGTTTCTAGAATCGCCTTAGGCTCTGCAAGGCCTCGTGATTTTGCTCGTTTACGTCATGCTCTACAACAATTACCAGAGTTACAGAATGAGTTAAAAAGTGGATTAACAGAATCCCCTACTAACTACTTAGCCACTATTGCTCAGCAAAGCCAGCCAATGCCTCAACTAGAAGGCTTGCTAGTACATGCCATTGTTGAAAACCCACCCGTACTAATACGTGATGGTGGTGTTATCGCACCAGGTTATAATAACGAGCTTGATGTACTACGCGATTTAAGTGATGGTGCGACTGAGTTTTTAGCGCAACTTGAACAACGTGAGAAAGAACGTACTGGCATCCACTCATTGAAAGTAGGTTATAACAGGGTTCATGGCTTTTTTATTGAAATGAGTCGTACCGCCGCCGTTGATGTACCTGATGATTACATTCGCCGTCAAACATTAAAAAATAATGAACGTTTTATTACCGAAGAATTAAAGCAACATGAAGAGAAAGTACTTAGCGCTCAAAGTAAGTTTTTAGCCCTAGAGAAATCACTCTATCAAGAGTTATTCGATAAAGTATTACCTGATTTAGCGCAACTGCAGCAATTAAGTCAAGCCATTGCTGAGCTCGATGTATTAACTACCTTCGCAGAACGTGCATTAGCGCTAAACTACGTAAAACCTAGCTTAGTTGAAGAACCAGGCATTAGTATTGATGCTGGTCGTCATGTTGTCGTTGAACAAATGACTAACGATGCCTTTATCGCCAACCCAGTGTTGTTAACAGAACAGCGAAAGATGTTAATTATTACTGGTCCAAATATGGGCGGTAAATCTACCTATATGCGCCAAACGGCCTTAATAGTTTTACTTGCTCATATAGGTTGTTATGTGCCTGCTGACAACGCGACCATAGGTTTAGTTGATAGGATATTTACCCGAATTGGTGCTTCCGATGATTTAGCCAGTGGCCGCTCAACCTTCATGGTCGAAATGACTGAAACGGCAAACATTTTACACAACGCTACGGATAAAAGTTTAGTGCTGCTTGATGAGATTGGCCGTGGAACTAGTACTTACGATGGCTTATCACTCGCTTGGGCTTGTGCTGAAATGTTAGCACTTAAAACCAAAGCTTTTACTTTATTCGCGACCCATTATTTTGAGCTGACTTTACTTGCCGGTCAAATTTCAACCTTAGCCAATGTGCACTTAGATGCCATGGAGCATGACGATAACATCGTCTTTATGCATGCAGTACAAGAAGGAGCGGCTAGCAAAAGTTTTGGTTTGCAGGTAGCACAGTTAGCAGGTGTACCAAAAACAGTGATCAAGCGTGCTAAACAAAGGTTAAGTGAATTAGAGCAACAGCAAACGCCAAGCATACTACCAGCACCTATACAAAATGATGCCTTTGAACAGCTCAGTTTCGCCCCTGAAGAGCATTCAGTGGTAACAACACTTATTGATACCGATATTAATGAGCTAAGCCCGAGACAGGCACTAGACTTATTATTTAGCTTAAAAGAACAACTCTAAGCTAATTCACTAATGACCTATTTTAGCTAGTTGAGTCTACAAACTCAGCTGGCTAAAGTTACAATAAGTAAACCGCTATCAAGTTTAATAAAGCCATTTTCATTAAGTTTGTGATCTTGTTGTACGTAGAGAAAGTAATTCAAGGCAAGGCGCTTGATTGAGTCATAGCTGGCTATTGGGATTGAGAGCAACGCGGCCTTGGAGTATTTTAACCTGGACAAGAGGGCAATAATTTAATGAAATTGGTATAAACTACACGCTTAAAAAATATGGTCTTCAGAAACGAAAAAACCTCAGCATGATTAGTGCTGAGGCTTTATCTTTTTATGGTGCCCCGACCCGGATTTGAACCAGGGACACGAGGATTTTCAATCCTCTGCTCTACCAACTGAGCTATCGGGGCATTCTTTATCGAGTCGAACTCTCTAAAGAGCGCGTATAATATAGTTAAAAATTATCAGTGGCAACCGTTTTGTAAAAAATATTGTATTAAAAGTAAAATTTATTGATAGTGGTTAATTAACATACCGTTAAGCGAGTTAAAACGGCTTAAATAACAGCACTAGTGGAATTAAAGCTCAAACTCACTAAAATCTAAATCAGTATCTGGTGTTGTCTGAGTTTTACTTGGAGGATCAAGTAACGATGGCTGCATATCAGCTTCATTTTCTTGTATGGCGATGATCAGTTTTTCCTTTGGTTTTTGCTGATTTTTCTTACGCTTTTTTCGTTGAATGCAACGTTTTATGACTTTTTGTTTTTCATCGTTGTTAAAAGTTTTCCATTCTAGTCGTTCATCACGCGAGCGCATGCAACCTAGGCAATGACCTTTCTCATCCGACTGACAAATGCCGACACAGGGGCTAGGAACGTCAAAAAACTCTAATTGCATTTAACCTCCTCCCTAATACCTATTTTAGTAAGTTATTACTCACTTATGCTGGTTAAAGTGCGCCAAGACCGCATTATTCTCAATAGTAATAGCTAGCTACTTTGCAAATTTTGTCTTACCTTATTTTATTTTCACTACGCTCAACAAGATCACAAATATAATAAAAATGGTGTTGGAATATCTAAAAAAAAAATAAAAAATATGCGCTGTAAGTTAAGTATAACTTATCAACGCATTTTTATAATAGCCAGTTAAAACTGGCTCTAAGATTTTTTAAAAGCTATGTTTACGCTAACTTATCACTAACAATATGATACTCAGGATCTTCAATGATATTAAGCTCAACTAACTTATCTGCCTTATGCAACAGTTCTTTACACTCTTTATTTAAGTGTTTCAAATGCATGTTTTTGTTACGCGATAAATAGCGCTCAGCCAGAGTATCAATTGCTTCAATAGCAGAGTGGTCAACAACACGTGCATTTTTGAACTCAACAATAACATCATCACTGTCGTCTTCTGGCGTAAATTGCTCAAGGAAATTAGCAATTGAACCGAAAAATATTGGCCCATTCACTTCATATACTGTTGAGCCATCTTCATTAACGCTACGGTGAACCAGAATATGTTTAGCGTGTTCCCAAGCAAAAACTAGCGCTGATACGATAACACCAACGATAACAGCAACAGCTAGATCTGAATAAACAGTGACACCTGAAACCAATATAATAACAAAAGCATCTGCTTTAGGTACTTTGCCTAAGATACGTAGACTTGACCACTCAAACGTACCAATAACCACAATAAACATTACGCCAACTAATGCAGCTAGTGGTATCGCTTCAATTAAACCAGAAGCAAACAATATAAAACCTAATAAGGCTAAAGCTGCAGTTATACCAGATGCTCTACCACGACCACCTGAGTTTACGTTGATCATAGACTGACCGATCATCGCACAACCACCCATGCCGCCAAAGAAACCCGTAACTGTGTTAGCTGCACCTTGAGCAATACACTCTTTATTACTGCGACCACGTGTCCCAGTTAATTCATCAATTAAAGTCAGTGTTAATAAAGATTCAATAAGACCAATTGCCGCAAGAACAAGCGCAAAAGGAAGAATAATTTTAAAGGTTTCGAATGAGAACGGAACTTGAGGAATCGAGAAAGTTGGTAAACCGCCAGCGATTGAAGCAACATCACCAACAAGTTTAGTATCAAGGCCAATACCAAAAACTAATAACGACACACCCACAATAGCCACTAAAGTAGAAGGTACTGCTTTAGTAAGTTTAGGGAAGAAGTGTATAATTGCCATTGTCAGAAGGATCAAACCTGCCATGGTAAATAATGGTGTACCTTGCATCCATTCAAGTTCACCAGCAGCGTTAGTTACTTTAAATTGCCCTAACTGAGCTAAAAAGATAACAATCGCTAAACCATTAACAAAACCTAGCATTACAGGGTGCGGTACTAAGCGAATAAACTTACCTAATTTAAATATTCCCGCCAGAATTTGTATTACGCCCGTGAGCACCACAGTGGCAAATAGGTATTCAACACCATGAATGGCAACTAAACTTACCATTACCACAGCCATGGCGCCCGTGGCACCAGAAATCATTCCAGGTCGACCACCAAAAATAGCGGTAATTAAACCAACTATAAAAGCAGCATATAAACCAACTAAAGGCTCTACCCCGGCAACAAAAGCAAAAGCTACCGCTTCAGGTACAAGTGCTAACGCAACTGTTAGACCTGATAACACATCATTTTTCAAGTTAGACACTTTACTGGCGTGTAATTCAAACATTTTTATCTCATTGGGTTTATCGCTAATAGTTAACTTTTCCGGTTAAATCATTGGCGAAGACGAATTGGCGAACATGATTCATTTATGTTTAATTAACGTTAAACATAGACAAAAACAAACAAGTTTTACGTGATTTTGAGGGGCGGGAATACTATAGAAATAAAGAGGAAAAGTCAATATTTGCTTACTTTTACAACACAAGTAAGCAAATAAATTTTACACTGACAATTAAATTAATTGTTAGCTGCTTCACGTTGCTCTAAAAAAGCTTTTATTTCATCTCTAGAGCTTAAAATATGATGCTTTAATACCGCAACAGCTTCGTCAACATCGCCGGTTTTACAAAAAGCTAATAGCTGATTGTGTTCAGGTCCTGCTTTTGAAATGCCACCTGCCCACAATAAATGCATACGAATATATCTATCCGCATTTTTATTTAAGGTATTAACTAAATCTTGTGTTTGTGGACGATTAGCTGCCGAGTATAAACAATTATGATAGCGAGAGTTCAGCTCGCTCCAGGTATTTGCGGCATTTTCCTTACCAAGGGCTTTATCTAATTGGCCTAAAATCTCACTTGCCTCAGCTAGCTTTTCACTAGTTAATAGTGGTAACGATGCAGCTAATAAGTGCCCTTCAAGCATTGCTCGCAATTCAAAAAGCTCAACAACATGCTTAGCGTTAAGTTCAGTTACTGTGGCGCCTTTATGTGGTTCAAAGACAACTAAGCCTTCTCCTTCAAGCTGCAATAAGGCTTCTCTTACCGGAATACGACTTACATTTAATTCGGTCGCTAACGCCGCTTGACGAAGTGATTCGCCAGCCTTCAACTCACCACTAAGAATTTTTTCTCTAAGTGTTTCAACCACTAACTGTGTTCTTGTTTTATATACTATAGTCATAAAGTTTTTCCGAACAATATTAGCAACTATTAAGGAGTCAGTAGTATAACACCATTAAAAATGTACTTTTACCGTTTAAATTATCTAAAAAAGGCAGAAATTTATCCGCCTTTTTACTATGGTTAACTTGAATAAATATTATAGCTAGCGATTAACGGTAACTACTCAACTATCCAATAAGTTTCTTTCTTTTGACCATTGCGTAAATATTTAAAAGTAACTCTATCGCCTTTTTCAAAGGTAGCTAGATGCTTCTTAATTTGAACCGCTGATGCCAAATCAATAATAGCACGACCGCCCACTTCCAGCAGTATGTCACCACCAAGTAAAATAGGACTGCGACCAATGACAACACTAAGGTTACCACCTTTAAAGCCTAATTTATCTGCTAAAGTACCTGGTATAACATGCTGAATTAACATGCCGTGGCCTGCTGTATTGTTAATAGCATACGACTGTTTTTTATTAAGTAACAATGGAATAAAACCCGAGAATGTACCTGGGTCACTATCAATTATATGGCGTACGGTATCAACTGAAACAACAAAACCTAAGCCATTGCTGCCACCACTTTTAGATAATATATGGCTAACAATACCAACAATTTCACCATTGAGGTTAAACATTGGACCGCCAGAATTACCTTGGTTAATTGAAGCATCAGTTTGTAATAAACGTGGCACTAAGGTTCTGCCCGGTATTGCGTTACCGTCACGAATACCACTTAGATAGCCAACAGATAAACTGTGGCTAACACCAAAAGGTGCACCAATAATAATAACTTGTTCACCAATTTGATAATCGTTACTTTTAGCTAATTTTAATGGTTTAGCTGTGCTAGGAACTTCCCCAGCCTGAATCATCGCCAAATCAATAAGCGGCTCTACCCAAACAACATGACCGGTAGTTTTAGTGCCATCAGCAAATTCAACTTCAATTGCTGTTGCTTTATCAACAACATGAGCTGCTGTTAAAATACGACCTTCGCTACTTACTAAAGCTCCTGACCCTAATGAATTTGCAGTTTTTGCTTTATATGCTACTTGACCAATTTTTGGATCAGCTAGTGATTGTACATGTAATTCAACCACTGAAGGGTTGACCTTCTTATATAGTGTTTGAATTGAATTTTCTTTGACTTGAAATGCTTGGATTGGTGTTCCACAGCCACTTAAGAAGAAAATACTAAGAAATAGAAGAGCTCTGCTCATTGAAAAATCCGCCTATGATGAAATTGATAACAGTGTAACTAAGTGTAATCTTTTTATCATTCTTTTTATGTACTTGAATAGATAAATAGTCGAGTTAAGATGATATAGTAAAGGTGATTATATGTACCCAAGCCACTTGAAGCTGCGTGTTTCAGGACGCCTGAGTAATTGATGATCAAGGCACCTCATTTCATTAATGGTTATCCCCTTAAAAAATGAGGCAACGAAGAGTATAAATTACTCAGGTGTCCCCGTAGGGCTAGTTTAGAAACGCTTTATGCTACGTTATTGATTTCGACAAGAGAACAACCCTTATCTTCAATCAATGCCTTGCCTAAAGGCGTTTCTAATTCCAGCTGAAACCTGCATCTTCATGTGGTTTGGGTATGAATAGGAACAGAACATGGAAATTATCGCCATACTGGCGTTACTGTCATTGGTTTGGTTGCTCTGGCAATTAGTTAAAGCAAAACGCTTTACTCGTTTTAAACAACAAATTGATTCAGAATTAAAAGATAAAGTCATTGCTAATATTATTGAAGAATTAGCATCAACTCGCTGTGAACAATTTCCTAATAATGATTGCCATCAAACTGCAACATTAGCTTATTGGACTCAATATAAAAGCCGCATATTGCATGCGGCCTTAGCACGTGAAATTATTGACCAACAATGGTTAATTGACAGCGGAAACTTACGTAACGCCCAACATTTATTTTTCATTGAACGTCAATATTTACCCTTACCAAGTCAAAGCGAAGCCTAATTCGGCAAACTAAAACTAAGCAAAAGGTTTAACGGGTATATACCCGTTACCAATCAAGATGCAGGTTTCAGAGTGCTTGAGCTATTTCAATTCAAGGCGCTGTGATGAAATAATGGTTATTCCATTGTGAATCACAGCAACGATGAAGTGATGTTGCTCAAGCGCTTCTTCGATGGGTTTTAAATGACTTTATACTGCGTCAAATAATCAAAGCATAGAATGACTATGCTTAAATAATTTTTCTTACCTAAAGTCATTTTAATTCCCACTGAAAATCTGCACTTTGAATGGTAACGGGTATAGTTAAGCCTTTTTAGCAAATTGTAAATCCCATACACCATGACCTAGGTTTTGACCACGATTTTCAAACTTCGTTAACGGACGAGAATCTGGGCGTGGCACATAATCATTACTTTCAGACAAGTTGTTATAACCGGGTGCACTTTGCATATCTTCTAGCATACATTCTGCATAATTTTCCCAGTCTGTTGCCATATGGAATACACCACCAACTTTCAACTTTTGTCTGATCGTTTCGACAAACTCAGCTGAAACTATTCGGCGCTTATGATGCTTTTTCTTGTGCCAAGGATCTGGAAAGAACAACTGAACGGTTGTTAGGGTATCGTCAGGTATACAGTCTGCTAAAATCTCGATAGCATCATGTTCACAAACTTTTAAATTACTAACGCTTTCTTCAACCGCTGATGAAATGCACGCACCAACACCAGGTTTGTGAACTTCAATACCAATAAAGTTTAGCTCTGGTGCTGCTTTAGCCATTTCGACTAAAGATTTACCCATACCAAAACCAATCTCTAAAACCACAGGGTTTTCATTGGCAAATAATGTTGGAGCATCTATAACGCCATCACTATGGTTTAAACCCATAGTTTGCCAATGATCGTTAATCGCACGTTCTTGATTGTTAGTTAACCGGCCTTCGCGTTTAACAAAGCTACGTACTTTACGAATGTACTTACCTTCTTGTTCGGCTTGTTCTATGGTTTTATGTGTTTTTTCGTTTTTTTCAGTCATAAGTTTTCTTTATTAAAAAAGTTAGTTCGTTATTCTAAATAAATGGCATTTTAGACAAAGCCGTCAAGTTATTCAGTGCCTGCGCTTATGGAACATAAGTAATGGTAATGAATAGCGCCGACAATGCCGTATAAAAATCATTTATGACGAATAAAACTATTCAGCCCACCAAACATCGTATAGGTCGCTTACCGCTACTGAAGTTGCTCCATTATCAGTCAACCATTTTTCAACAGTGCTGCGATTCTCATCAGTACATGAACCTAGTTTTTGAGTGCAAATAAGACCATGCCATAAAGTATCACCTTCACCACCAAAACCTAAGCCATTTGGTTGGATAGCCTCTGCAAAAAACTTATTAATGAAAGCATCAAGTTCTTCACCATTTATGCCATCTTTTAATTTCCAAGCAACATCGAAGCCTAATTCCTGAAACTCATCAACACGTAATTTTTTACGAATACGGGTACTACGGTTTTTTGCGTTCATTTTCATTATAAAGCCTTATATTTTTCTTAATGCTAAGTTGGAACTAAGCTGAGCGAATTTTAAAGGCGACATTATATACTCGTTAACATCAAGATGCGAATTTGCCTATTTGAGCTCAACACATTATTTAGTTACACTGCGCGCTATGAATAATCCTATAGTAATATCAGCCAAATCGGCTGAACAATTTGGCCAGCAAGTCGTAAGCTGGTATCACCTACAAGGTAGAAAGCACTTACCTTGGCAACAAGATAAAACCCCATATAGAGTGTGGATTTCAGAGATAATGTTACAACAAACACAAGTTGCGACAGTTATCCCTTACTATCAACGTTTTATGGAAAGTTTTCCGACAATTACCGACTTAGCCAATGCTGATGAAGATGTGGTTTTACATCATTGGACTGGTTTAGGCTATTATGCTCGAGCTCGTAATTTACATAAATCAGCTAAAATCATGCTCAATGACTATGATGGCCATTTTCCCATTGAAATTGAGCAAGTTATCGCTTTACCTGGCATAGGTCGCTCGACCGCTGGCGCTATTTTAAGTTTATCGTTAAAACAATATCATCCTATTTTAGACGGTAATGTAAAACGGGTGCTGGCACGAAGTTACCTTGTTGAAGGTTATAATGGCTTAAGTAAATTCGATAAAGCGTTATGGCAATTAAGTGAGAAATTAACGCCTGCCATTGAAACCGATAGTTTTAATCAAGCGATGATGGATCTTGGGGCAACTGTGTGTACTCGTAGTAAACCAAGCTGTGATATATGCCCCGTTGAGCAAAGTTGCCTAGCCAAAGCGGGTGATCAGCAAATGAATTTTCCTCAGAAAAAACCTAAGAAAAAAATTCCTGAAAAACAAACAATCATGGTGATCCCAAGATTGAAAAACGAAAACTGCGATAAAGTTTTAATGGAAAAGCGTCCTCCTGTTGGTATTTGGGGCGGCTTATGGTGTTTTCATGAGGTTGATGAGCTAAGCGAAATTAATGACTTAATGACGAGTTTGTCACTTAAGGAAATTTCATCACAAACCCTAACTGAGTTTAGGCACACTTTCAGTCATTTTCATTTAGATATTACTCCCGTGGTAGTAGACTGCCAGCAACTTGAAGTTTCAAAAATAAACGAACCTAATCAGCAAAAGTGGTATGATTTACACCAAGGATTGAGTGTCGGCCTAGCGGCTTCCACACAAAAACTACTTACTTTGCTTAGAGACTGTTAATCTTTGATGTTTATATCTGTTCAAATTAAATAATCAGTAAAGTTCAACAGCCGTACTAATTAACTACTACCTACCTAATAAAGAGAAGAGAATCCATTATGAGTCGCACAGTATTTTGTCAAAACCTAAACAAAGAAGCCGAAGGTTTAGGTTTCCAACTTTATCCCGGCGAAATAGGTAAACGCATTTTTGATAACATTTCTAAAGAAGCTTGGACTATCTGGCAAAAAAAACAAACCATGCTAATAAATGAAAAAAAAATGAATATGATGAATGTTGATGACCGTGCTTTTTTAGAAGCAGCTATGGTTGCTTACCTATTTGAAGGTAAAGAACCAGAAATTGAAGGTTATGTGCCGCCAAGCAAATAATCACAATTAACAGCTACACAATTTTTGACTGTTTATTTTATAGCTCGTTAATGCTTATAAAAGGTGCATGAAAAACAAACTTGCTGTAAAAAACAGCAAACAAACACTTTTTATAAAAAACTTAGTAGAAAACAGTTGACGGGGTAAAGGAAAAACAGTTTAATACGCCCCGTCTTAACGAGGTAGCGAATTACAGCCAAGTTAAACATGTTGTGCCCCGATAGCTCAGTTGGTAGAGCAGAGGATTGAAAATCCTCGTGTCCCTGGTTCAAATCCGGGTCGGGGCACCATTTACAGAAGTGGTGCTCAATAGAAATATTAAGTAATACTTCGGTGCCAAAAGTATTTAAGTTGTTTAGATTAAGCTTAGATATTGCACACAGCTTTGTGTGCCGACTTAGCTCAGTTGGTAGAGCAACTGACTTGTAATCAGTAGGTCGCCAGTTCGATTCCGGCAGTCGGCACCATTTATTCTCTTCGGAGAAGAAACGAAACCTTAACAGTAATGTTAAGGTTTTTTTTCGTCTGGAGTTTATCAGCTATGCTACTAATTGAGTCAATGACTCATTAACTTGCAGCAGTTCGATTCAGGTAATCGACACCATTTATTCTCTTCGTTTCGCCTGAAGTTTACCAGGTACAGAAAGATCTCTTTATTAATTCAACTTATACATTAGCAATAACCAGCATAACGATAATTATTAGTTATACTTATTTAAGTTTTCCAGTAAAATATTTTAGGTGAATTAATGAAAAGTCTCATCACTGTTTTATTCACATTACTATTAACTGCCTGTAGTAGTGAGCCAACTACTAAGTTTGATTATAACGAAAAAACTAACTTTTCATTATTCAAAAGCTTTCAATTTGTTAAACAAATATCTCCAGATCTTGATGCAAATCCAGTGATGGATAATCGTATTAAGCAAGCTATTGAGAGTGCTTTAGTGCGGCAACTATTACTTCCTCAAGCTGAGTTCGCCGACTTGCAAATAGAATTTCATTTTTCTCAACAGGAAAAAGCTAATAACTCCTCTTTTAGCATTGGATTAGGTGGGGCCAAAATTGGCGGTAGTGGCGCTGCTAGTGTCGGTGTAAGTACCAGCATTCCTATCGACAGTGATGCCACCATAATTACTAAAATTTTTGTAGATATTAGCCATGATGGTGAAGCTATTTGGCACGGTACTGATGTTTATGAAGGTAAAGGTGATATGCCATTCCAAGAAAAAGAGTTAGCGATTACCACAACAGTTAATCGCTTGTTATCCAACTTTCCGCCTAAGAAAATACAGGAATAACACTCACTCCTTGAAAATCATACGCTTAACATAAGAACGACTAATTATTCCTAGTAATTAAAAAGTACCGATGATAAATAACTACGCCATTAACTATCTCACCACCATTAAGTAACTGTCTGTGGATAAATTGAAAAACGCTATGTTTTTACAAGTGGCATTAAATTATCACTAAAGCTTAATAATATTTTCAACTTTACTTAAGCAGATGATGATCTCACACATGCCAAAAGTGCTAGCGGAGTAACATAATACGGTTAATAAGAGAAAGTAAGGGTCTCACATGGAAAAAGTAGTACTCATCACTGGCGCGAGTTCAGGTATAGGTAGGATCACAGCAATTTTATTGGCTCAACATGGCTACATTGTTTATGCCGGCACTAGAGATCCGTCAAAATTTACTATTAAGCTTGATAACTTACATGTGATAGCACTTGATATCACTGACAATAAAAGCATCAAACACACTATTGACGCTATACAAGCTGAACAAGGCCGAGTTGACGTACTTATCAATAATGCAGGTTATGCTTTGGTATCAACGGTTGAAGAAGCCAGTGAAGAAGAGATGTTCAATCAATTTAATATTAATGTTTTTAGCATCCTTCGATTATGCAAAGCCGTTACCCCCTTAATGAGAATGAATAGTCATGGTGTCATCATCAATATTAGCTCTTTTCTGGGAAAAATAGGCTTGCCGCTTTTCACTTTTTATAACGCCAGCAAATATGCTGTTGAAGGTATTACCGACTCACTTAGATATGAACTTGAGCCTTTCAATATTCGAGTACATTCCATCATGCCTGGATTTTTTAATACCAACTTTGCTAAAGGTAATTTGGTCACTAATGATACGACACTAGATGAGAATAGTCCTTATAGCGAACTAGCTAGCAATCTATTACCTGATATATTAGCGCAAATAAATGGCGGCAATGAAGCTAAGGAAGCTGCAGAACTTATCGTTAAAACAATTGAAGATGATACTTCACCAGCACGTTCGACTGTTGGAGATAAAGCCAGTAAGTTCATCGCAATGCGCCGCGAACTTAGCGATGAAGATTTTGAACGAAGAGTTAAGGAGTACTACAACCTTAATGGATAGTTTCTTTTTTAACATTACCGATAGACGTTATAAAATAACCGAGCTTTTTAAACATCAAGAGCAACATGTTATTCGCGTTGATATATCTAACGGTTTAGTCTTTTTCGATATAGTACTCATGCTCAACGAGGACAAAACACTTAACCTTAAAAATATTGACCGAATGAACTTTATTGTTTCGGTTGGTCAAGGTAGTTGTTTGATAAAAGATAACTTAACTAAAAACAGTTTTTCATTAGCTGATCATAGTACCTATTTATTTGCTACATCAAGACAAGATATGGAAATAACTCTTCAAGGGGCGAGTAAATCAGAAATATTTATCCTCTTTGTCAGCGACTTTTTTATTAAACGCTACTTGAGTGATAATGCTTACGAACCAATCAACTTTTTATATAAAAAGTTGCAAGAAGAAGTCAGTCTTGAACTCATTCATGAGACACCAACAGATGCTTTAAGCCTGTATCTGATTGATAAAATTGTTAGTGCTAAACATAGCGAAAAGATGAGCAGTATGATCAGTGAGCATAGAGCCATTGAATATATGATACACAGATTCTCACAGCTTGATTTACGTGTGCCTACAGAACATACCGTCGAAGAAATAGAAATCGCAGCTAAAGCAAAAAAAATCATCTTACAAGACTTTCGGACGCCCCCTTCTATTAAAGAGTTAGCTAGGCTTTGTGGCACCAATGATTTTAAGCTTAAAAAATACTTTAAAAAAATATATCAAACGACTATCTATGTTTATATTCAAAAAATCCGCTTAGAAAAAGCGAATTTATTGCTGCGTGAGCACCTAATGAGCGTAGCTGAAATAGCCAATGAAGTTGGCTATAAACACCAAGGCCATTTTAGTGCCATCTTTTTTAAAACATACGGGGTTTACCCAAAAGACTTAAAAAATTCCCTATAGTGATACGCAAAAATCCCGCTAGTGATAAAAGCATATAATAATCACTGATTAGGCAAGGTAAAATTCAGTTAAGAAAATTACTGAATTACAAATTTACTTAATTAAATAACGACCAAGGATACTATGATGACTAAAGTTGTTTTGATCACAGGTGCAAGTTCTGGAATGGGTGAAATGACTGCCCGCTTTTTACATGAAAATGGTTATACCGTTTATGCCGGTACGCGAGATAAAAATTTGGCTACGCCAGCGATCTCAGGTGTGAACAATATTTATCTTGATGTAACAGATACCAATTCAATGGAAGCTGCAGTAAGCACAATTATGGCCAAAGAAAGTAAGATTGATGTATTAGTCAATAATGCTGGGTATGGCCTTGTTTCTAGTGCTGAGGAAGCCACAGACGAAGAAATTTTCAAGCAGTTTGACGTTAATGTTTTTGGCTTAATGAAAATGACAAGAACTGTACTGCCTTATATGCGTGAGGCTAAGTCTGGCGTCATTATTAATATCAGCTCTTTTCTTGGTAAAATGGGCTTGCCATTGCTTTCTCATTACAATGCCAGCAAATATGCGGTAGAAGGATTTGTTGACTCCATTCGCTTTGAAATGTCACCTTATAATGTTCGCGTTCACTCTATTCAATCAGGCTTGTTTGGTACTAACTTTGTTAAAAAAGGCTTAGTCGCCAATACCAACACAACCAGTGAAAGTTCACCTTATAAAGATCTCGTTGCCCACTTTGTCCCTATTGTTGCAAAAGCGATTAACGAAGGTCCAAGCCCGCAACCTATTGCCGATACAGTCAAAGCCATCATTGAAAATGAAGACTCACCTATTGCCATACCTGTTGGCAGTGAGGCGACTTCTTTCGTACCACTAAGAAAAGAATTATCAGATGAAGATTTTGAAGCTAAAATTAAAGAAACATTTGGTCTTTAACTAGAAAATATAACCAAAGTATAAAGCCACTTAATCAAAGTTGTTAAGTGGCTGCTCGCTAACAGATAATTGCACTGCAGGAAAAGTAATGGATAGTCACCCTATAAAAAATTCACTTGGTATTTTTCCAAAATCATGGAGTGAAGAACATGCCGGAAGAATTCCAGGTAATATTCCTATCTGGGTAGGGATACTTTCAGAGCTTACAGAGTTTGGTATTTTTTTTGCTGCGTACTTTATTGCTAAATTTTATTACCCCGATACTTTTGCCCAAGGTCCTCAAAGTTTACACACCTCATTGGGTGTTACTAATACCATTGTATTATTATCTTCTAGCTACTTTATGGCCAAAGCCATGTCCTTTATAAGGGTAAATAATAAAATTAAATGTGAGCGATATTTATGGTTGGCATTAAGTTGTGGTGTGTTGTATTTGATCATTAAAACCTGGGAGTTTCACTGGAATACGCTGCAGGGTTTTAGTGCCAATACTAATGAATTTTTTACCGTTTATTACTATATGACCTTTAACCATTTTATTCATGTTGGTTGGGCTTCATGTGCCATCTTGTGGGTAATATATCGTTTGAGAAGCGGTGCTTATTCATCAACAGAGCATTCAGGCTTAGAAGCATTGGCCGTGTATTGGCATATGATAGATTTAATGTGGATACTTATTTTCCCATTATTATATGTACTTAGGTAGGAAATGATAATGAAACACCCAATAAAATTAGAATACTATTTAGCTGCCTTAATTGTAATAACATTACTAAATACCTTCTTAGGAGAGAAATTTTCCTCCACAGCCTTAGTGAGTGTATTAATTGCAATAACAGTAACTTATAAAGGTTTTATCGTCATAGATCACTTTATGGAACTAAAAGGCGCCAATAAGAACTTACGCTTTTTAATGCGATTGTACTTTGTTATTTTCCCCTCACTGATAATTGTGAGTGCTTTTTATTAGTCGGTGAGTTCTTTAAAAAAACGAAAAACGATTGCAGATGAATTATTCATTTTGAGGTAATATGAGTTCATAAACTTATTATTTATCATCAAGAAATCATATGAATATATCTAAATTAATCTCTACGTGTTTATTGCTACTAGGGACCACAGTAACTACCTCTGTTGTAGCTAGTGAACATGAACATAGTCATGGGCACGCATCCACTGAACAAGGTATGCAATTAGATCAAGGAAAAAAATGGCCCATTGATGCAAGCTTACATATTGGCATGAGTAAGATAAAAGCCTCAATCGAAGAAAACATTTCAGAGATCCACCATAAGCAATTTACCGACGCACAGTATAAATCACTCGCTGGTAAAGTAGATGTACAACTCGCATATTTATTTGAACACTGTAAGTTGCCAGCAGATGCTGATGCACAATTACATATTTTGCTATTTGATATGATGCAAGCTAGTAAACAAATGCAATCGTCAGATAATCCGCGTGCAGGGGCTATTACAACAATAAAAGCCTTGCAGAAATATCCTCACTATTTTGATGATAAAGAGTGGCAATCATTGCAACACTAAATGTAATATTTAATAAAGACTTACGTGTGTCGAGTAGTAAAATAATAACCTCAAAAACCTATCGCTGTGCATAAACCCAAGCTACTCAACATTAGTAAGTGAAATAATTTAACTCATCAAGTTAAATTATTTCGTTTGATGAACTCAACATAAAAAATTAGTATGATCTTGTTTCTTGAATCTTCCCCGATTCTTTTGTAACACTTAAGTATATTGTTTAATTTGATTCACTTATAGGACATCTTTTGATGTCCTTTTTTTTATTCTTATTTTACCTACTCAATGACGGTTTTATCTAAAAAAAACAAAATGGTGCATACAAACCAAAACGGTGCATTTAAAAAGATATAAATTATTAAATAATAAAAAATAACCTTTAAAGTTAACAAGTTAAAAGTAGGCATAAATTTTGCTATTAGATATTTGTCGTTATCCATATAATTTTAAATATGTCTATTCAAACACCAATACGTGGCTTACGTTCATTTTGTGTTGCCTCAAAATGCTTAAGCTTTAAACATGCAGCAGCACAATTATTTTTAACTCCATCAGCGGTTAGTCACCAAATAAAACAACTAGAAGAACAATTAGGTTTTATGCTCTTCAAACGAAACACCCGCTCAATTGAACTAACAAGTTCAGGTAAACAATTTTACCAGTCAATACAGCCAATAATTCACCAATTGGAATCTACCATATCGGAATTTACCCACAACCAACAAAATCATACCATTGTAATTAGTTTGCCCGAGTTTTTTGCCAGTGAATTATTTATTCCTCGCTTAAGCGAATGGTCTGAAAAGAACCCATCAATTAATCTTCAGTTAGAGACTGTAAAGGCAGGCAGTGAACCATCACAGATTGCCGATCTATCTATCGTATTAGCTAATGGAAAGCCAAATGCAAGTATCGTTCAGGAACTATTTCCAATTCGTTATGCTGCGGCTTGTAATAAAAAGCTCTACAAAAAACTTAAAAACTCTGGCTTTAAAGCACTAAAAAATACTCCGCTAATATTACATAGGTCCAGACCTTGGTCTTGGCATCAATGGGCTGAAAATCTAGGTGTTAACGATTTTGATCCTAAGCAAATTATACAGTTTGATAGTATGTTTGGTGTCGCTCGCGCAGCACAACAAGGTATGGGAATAGCATTAGTCCCTTTACCAATGAGTAAAACATGGTTTAGTGAGCAGCTATTAGTTAAATTATTTGACGAAGAGCTAAATACCAATGATAGATATTATTTAATTCAACATGAAAATATGGAGAGTAAAGTAGAGTTAACATTATTTGCCAATTGGGTGAAAGAAACCTTCATGACTGACTACCTGTAGGTAGTCGTTTAATAAGTGAAATAAATTCATTTGATGAGTGTTTTTTAATAGTTTGTCAGGGATATAACAATTCCTTAAATTAAAGGTGTATCAAGGTGATACACCTTTAAACTGGAGAATTAACATGACAACTAAATCTATAATTTTTAATACCCTTCTAGCAAGTATTGCATTAAGTAGCCTTGTCTCTGCTTCGGCTAGCGAGCTAGCATTAAAAGTTGCGGTAATTAAAGATACTGTCGGTAGTAAAAATATAATGACTGGCGACTTAACTACTGGAATAAAAAGACTTACTAGAATGAATATGGTTGAGCAAACTTTCGAAAGTAATATGAGCTTATGTGTTGCATATATACAGTCGAATAACAAAGCCAAATCAGAATCAAGTTGTTCTGCTGCAATTAAAAGCACAAAATCAATGCCATTGCACAATGAACAAGCCATTTACCTTAAATCTCTTAGTTATAGTAACCGAGGTATTGCACGTTATTTCAGTGATAACTTATCAGGTGCGATTGATGATTTAACAACGGCAATATCAATTAACTCGAATCCTATTACCAAAGGTAATTTAAGACTAATCAGTGGTCTTTCCGTTGAGCCTAATGAAACGAGAAAAAGTCTACTTTCTGATTAAAAATCTCACTTTGAAACGACTGACTTATTGGGTTTAAACCAATAACGTTCAAGCACTTTTAAGGCTGACATAATGTAAAAGACTGCAGAGCAAATAAGTAATACTCGTTGGATTAAAATCTCGCTAAAGTTACTATCTGCCGCCATAGCGCTATTTACAATCACGAGTAGTGCGATAAACCCTGAACTATAATACTTAGCCATTGGCGAGCCAGAAAAAATATGTCTACCAAAAAATAGTGCGGTAGCAAGCAGCAATAATAAGTAAAAATTAAACTGTGGCACAGCAACAATCAACCAATAAAAACCACAAGCAAATGCCCCGCCTAATAAGGTCGACAACAATGAGTTTTGTCCAGCCTGCTTACCTTCAGCCAAATCAGGTTTAAGAATAAAAAGCGCCGAAAAAACCATCACTAATAAATAATCACTCAAACCATAACTGATAAAAATTGCCGCAATGGGGAAAACGACCAAAGTACTTTTTAAAGCAGTTTTCGCTGCAATATTTGAATAAGCCTTACTGTATTTAGGCTTTATAGGAAATTGGGTGAAATTAGGATCCGGAAAAACAAAGTGTGCTAGCCAAAGCATCGCAATAGTTAACCAACTGGAATAAACAAACCCTGCTGAAAAACCTATTGCTAAACCTTCGTTGCTATTGGCAATCATAGGTAAGACTAAAATAGCGATCATCGACATTAAGGTAAACCAAAATGAGCCACCACGATTTAAATAGTAATATAGATGAAATAAAACCAAGGCTAACGCGATTAGATAGACAATCGGATACTGTAAAAAAAACAATGAGAAAGCTAACCCTATAGCAAAGGCCTTTAGGGTACTCATCATATTATTAAAACTGGCTTTAACAGATGGTTTCGGTAATGGCATGGCCAAAATCATCGCGGTGAAAACAGGCATTAAAAAAGCTAAAGGCCAATTAATGCCATACGCTAGCCCGCAGGAAAGTGTGACCCCAAAGGCAAAACGTAATACACGCATGGTGCTAACATCAGTAAAAATACTCTTACGAATGTAAGTACCTATATTAGCAGAATGATTTGTCACTTTAATAGACATAAGAAAGTATGCTTAATACTCTAATCCAAAGCCAACCAAGACTGTTAACGAACCAATTATCACCAGTATAAATTTGTACATCTGCTTGACCGCCTAATCGACGCTTACCTTTAGTACTATCGTCATCAAAGGTAATCATTACCGGAAAGCGTTGCGCATCTCTAAGCCAGCCAGTTTTTGATTCAACCGTAGCTAAACCACCGACAGCACTGGTCGAAGAAGTATCAACGGCAAATCCTATACTACTTATTTTCCCTTGATATATAGTACCAGGGTTAACATCTAAAGCTATTTCAACCGAGTTTCCTATGGCTAAATTTGCTAAGTTGTTCTCACGTAAATTCACTTGAACCCAGGCATTATTACCTTCAATAAAGGTCATTGACGCAGCGCCAGCTTTTGCATAAAAACCAGTATCGATTTGCAAGTTAGTGATGCCACCATAAGAAGGGGCGAGAACAACAGTTCGGCTGAGGTCCAATTGTGTTTTTTTAAGTTGCGCCATCGCGGCACGAATTCTAGGGTTAGCATTACCTTCTTTACCTAAAGACTGCTTAGCTTTATCTAAGTTAGCTTCTGCACTGACTACTTGAGCTTTACTCGCCTTGATTGCGGCACGTGCTTTATCGCCTTCAGAATGAGAAAGCACATTTTTGTCTTCCATTTCAAAAACACGCGAACTTTGTGCATTAACATGTTCAACGTTGGTTTCTGCAACAACAAGTTGTGCCTGCGCAGTAACAACTGATGCCATACCCGCACCAATTTCTTGACCAGCCATTTCTAAAGAAGCTTCTGCATTTTCTACGGCCAATTCATAATCACTTGGATCAATTTTAAATAATATATCGCCAGGAGCGACTATCTGATCTTGCTTGACTAATACTTCTATTACCCGACCAGAAACTTGCGGCACAATTGGAATGACATAAGTTTGCACTCGTGCTTGATCTGACCATGGCGCATGTCTGTCGGCAATGATGTACCAAACAAAAATCAAGGCTGTTATGATTAACACGTATTTAGTAATTTTTCGCACAGGATCTTGTGTTTCAATTACCGTTTTTGCTTCTTGAACTGTGGCATCTTTTTGTTGTTCTTGCTCTGACATGTTGTTTATTCTTCCGTAATAATCTGTTGCTTTAAAATAACGTCACTCTTAGCTTGATATAAATACCCAGCGTCACTTCTAAGTCATTTTAGGGTAGATAATCGTAAATATTATCATCGTTGATCCATGTGTTATGGATGATTTTCATAAATAGTTATTCATCAAATACATCCATATATTTATCCTTAATTTCGAGTACTCTCGGTAAACACTTTATAAACTCTGGCACTAATACGGGATCAAAATGCTTCCCAGTTTCCTCTACTAATAATGCGATGGCTTTTTCTACTGACCATGCGTTTTTATAAGGACGTACTGACGTTAATGCATCGAATACATCGGCGATAGCAACAATACGAGCGCTTAAGGGAATATCTTCCCCTGATATGCCATTTGGATAACCACTACCATCATATTTTTCATGATGACAAAGGGCTATTTCGCGTGCCATTATCATCAAGTCTGACTCATGCTCCCCAAGTATTTCTACACCACATTCAACATGTGTCTGCATGATAGTCCACTCTTCTTTATCGAGTTTACCTGGTTTGAGTAACACCCTATCTGGTATCGCTATTTTACCAATATCATGCATCGGAGCAGCATTATAGAGTAACTCAACCCATTCATCATTAGCCTGAACTTGCTCAGCTAAAAACTTAGAGTACCAACTCATTCTAATAACATGCAACCCCGTTTCATTGTCTTTGTATTCAGCCGCACAACCTAATCGCTGAATAATTTCTAGTCGCGTATCATCGAGCTCTTTTGTACGTTGCTTCACTAATATTTCAAGTTCACGCTGTTGATTATATAGCGCTAATTGTGCACGTACACGCGCAAGTACGATAGGCACACTGATTGGCTTAGTAATGTAATCTACTGCGCCTAATTTAAATCCCGCTTCTTCATCTTTTGTTTCTGTTTTAGCGGTAACAAAAATCACTGGAATATTTGCTGTGCTCGGATTCAACTTTAATTGCTGACAAACTTCATAACCATCCATACCTGGCATCATAATATCAAGCAGGATAATGTCTGGCTTATTTTTTGCTGAGGCGACTTTAAGCGCTAATTCACCATTAATCGCTGCTTTTACTTTATAAAAAGGACGTAATACACCACTTAATACATCTAGATTATCTGAGTTATCATCAACAATAAGTACTGTCGCTTTATCTCCGTCTACTACTTCATGCTTTGATAATGTCATACGCACCTCTACTATTATTGTATCGATAGTACATCGAAGGGAGTACATGCACTATTGATTACTTTATTATTAGTTTCTTGTAAGTTACTACTGATTCAGTATTTAGTTATTTAGTACATCGATGAATTCATTCAAAGCGGTTTCCGCTTCAGTAAATTCATAACTTTCTATTTGCTGATAAATTTTCTCAAATAAGGCTTCTTGTTTAGTGCCCTTTAATTGATTTAAAATATCTTCAGCGAGTTCAATTGATTCTGTTTCAAAATTTTCAATTAGCTCAAGTAACTGAGCTAATTGCACCGTAAACTCTTCATTAAAGTTAAAATCATTAATGGGTGCAGTACTTTCAACACTATTTTCTTTAGCTAAATACTCAGTTAATTCATTTAAGACCAGCGTTAACTCTTCAGTGACTTGGTCAAGTAAATTAACTAACTCATCTGTATTAGCATCATTTGCACAAACCAGTTCCAATTGATCGGCATATCCCTGTAAAGCGTTAGCACCGATATTACCGGCACTTCCTTTTAAGGTATGAGCAAAACGGGTAACTTCCTCTTTATCTTGTTTTAACATAGCGACTTTAAAACGTTCTACAAAGTCGTCTTGTCCACTAACAAATCGACCTAGTAATTTAACATATAATGATTTATTACCATTAGCCACCGCTAAACCAGCACTGGTATTAATAGTATTAAAATCAGGTATTGATATAACCTTTTCAGGTAAGGTGTAAACACTTAATTTAGCCTTATCAATGTCATGGTCAAGCTTAATCGACGGTGAAACCCACTTTGCAATGGTGGCAAACATGGTGTTTACATTAATAGGTTTGGTGATGTGATCATTCATTCCTGAAGCTAAAACTTTTTCTTTATCACTCACCATAGCATTAGCTGTCATGGCAATAATAGGAATTGAAGAATCACTTTCTCTAATAATTTTTGTTGCAGTAAACCCATCCATTACCGGCATTTGTAAATCCATTAAAATTCCGTCAAAGTGCCTGCTAGAGAATTTTTCTACCGCGATGGCACCATTTTCAGCTAACTCAACATCAATGTTAGATTGCTTCAATAATTCAAGTGCTAGTTCTTGATTCAACTCATTATCTTCTACTAATAATATTTTCGCGCCGCTTAAATGTTGCTGATTTTGAATAAGCTCATCGTCTCGTTTCATTTCCCGAGTATTGCTGTATGCCTCATCACCATTAAGGCGCATCATTTCATCAAAAATACTCGAAGAAGTGACAGGTTTAACCAATACGCTATTGATACGCTTTTTGAGCTGGTCAACCGCCTCATTATCATTGGCATTAGACGTTACTAAAATAAATTGGTTATCTTGATAATTATTTTGTGACTTAATGATGTGATAGGTTTCAATGCCATCTAAATCAGGCATATTCCAATCAAGCATAATGAAATCAAACGTCAGTGTTGCTTGCTTAACGAGTTCAATTGCTTCTTCCCCGCTATTAGCAGCAACCACATGACAATGAAAGGATTTTAAAATAGAGCTAAGTACATCCAATGCGAGCAAATTGTCATCAACAATAAGAATACGTTTATCTGCTAGAAAAGACTTTTGCTGCTCAACAAGCCTATTATCAATGACATCAGACACTTGTAGTGTGGTGGTAAAAGAAAAACAACTGCCCTCACCCGCTTTACTTTCTAGCCATATCTGGCCATTCATTAACTCTACTAATTTTTTAGAAATAGTTAACCCTAAACCAGTACCACCGTACTTTCGGGTGGTTGAGCTATCAGCCTGACTAAAGGATTGAAATAGCTTTTTCTGTTGTTCATCATCCATACCTATCCCGGAGTCTTTTACTGAAAACTCCAAGTTAATATCATCACAATGACTTGTGCTAACGTTAGTCACTACGTTGACTGAAATAACCACCTGTCCCTGCTCGGTAAACTTAACCGCATTTCCGGCTAAATTTATCAGGATTTGATTCAACCTTAAGGGATCCCCCTTAAGGTTGACTGGGACATCTGGAGAGATATCAAACAACAGCTCTAAGTTTTTCTCTCCAGCTTTTAAGCCAATAATATTAGCTAGGTCTGCAAAGGTATCATGCAAACTGAACTCAATAACCTCAATATCTAACTTACCCGCCTCAATTTTCGAGAAATCAAGGATGTCATTAATAATCCCTAATAAGGATTCTGCCGCTTTATAAACTTTGGTCACGTAATTCTTTGGCTTTCTGTCTAACTCACACCCCAATGCTAAATGAGACATGCCCATAATGGCATTCATCGGCGTACGAATTTCATGACTCATGTTCGCTAAAAAGTCGGACTTTGCTTTTGAAGCATCATCAGAGATACGTTTTGCTTCTAACAGTGCAAATTCAGCTTGTCTATCTAAGGTGATATCACGCACCATTACCGCCGCATACAAACCATTGTGAAAATGAACAGGCGTATACACCGCCTGAATTTCAATAAGCTTGCCTGATTTATGCTTAACTTTAAAATCTCGTTCTAAACTTCTAGTATCGATGACCGTTTCTTCTTGAAAGAACTTTTTAAGTAAAGCTTTATGACTCTCTACTTGTTCTTGAGGAATAAATAAATCTACCGGATTACCTACAATTTCATCTCTTTCAAAACCAAGTAATTCAATGCCCGTTTGGTTAATCTGTTCTACTTCATCATTTTGATTCATGATGACCATACAAACTGGTAAATGCTCTAGCATTTTTTCGAGACGTTCAGTCTCTTGTACACGTAAGGTGATATCTTGTAGTGCAATCACACAGGCTAATTCTGACTCATCGTCTTCAACAGGTGAAATGCTATATTCAAGAGGAAGTTCTCTCGCTCCGCTCATTAATACATATTCATTGCTAATACGGATGACTTCCTTGCTTTGAATTGCCTTATAAACTTCTGTGTCTTCAAAAGTTAAATTTTCTTTATTATCTCCAGCAAACAGTGAAATAAGATCACTTGAAAGAATCTGCTCTTCGCTATATCCCGTTATTTTTGTGGCAGATTCATTGGCAAAAATAAAGTGACCAAGTTTATCTACACCTAAAATACCATCAGCGACAGAGCTATTAATCAGTTTGCTTTTTTGTTCTGATGCCGCCAATTCTTTCGTTCGAATAGTAACTTGCTCTGCTAATTCTTGCTGAGACCGTCGACTAATATCATTCGCCCTATTGGAAATAGTGATCATAAAAATAGAAATAGAGAGAATAAAGGCACTTGAAATAATGAGTCCTATCAGTAGTAGATTTCTGACATCGTAATACTCAGCCAGCATTTCGCTGAGTTCAATTTCACTGACTACGGTAATATTCGAATTTTTTAATGAGATCCATTGCCCAACAACAGTTTTTCCTCGGTAATTGGTATAGCCATGCAAGTTTTGTCCGTTGAGCTTAAACTTTGCGGCTTGCACTATCGGATTAGTTTCAGGGTTTTGCAAGCGAACATTAAGCACAGTGCTCTCGCCGGCAGGCACAATGCCTTTTTGTTGTAACTCTGAGGTAAAACGACTACTTGAAATCATATAACCTCTAGAGTCTACTGCAAAACTCTCGAAGCTTTTACCTAGTCGGCCATCAATAAATAATTGCGAAAACTCTCTGTCAGGATCGAACCGAAAACCTAATACGGCAATAATCTCCTGCTGTTCGTTGCGAACAGGTGTGGCAATAAAAACTTCAGCATCTTTATCCTCTGCATTTCTATTTCCGTCAATATTTACATTTGCCCAAACAGGAGGAATGAACTCTGTACGTCCCATGAGGACTTCATTAAATAATTCAGGACGCTGGCTAATTATCGGGGATTTTTTTCCTTCAGCACTTTGCACAAGATTTAATAGATATCGCCCTTGAACATCAGTGATGGTATAAGCTCTTCCTCCTTGTGTAGTGTAAGGTCGCTTACTAAAGTACACCCTCAATGCTTTTTTGGCTTGGGCAAGCTTAATCGTGTCATCTATTTCACTAGCGATAACCAGCTGATTAACTAACCGTTTAAAGCTTTTAGATTTAGCAATGTTATGTGCCAATAATTCACGTTCACGGTACCAACCCGCCAATGTTTTTTTAGTAACATCTCTTGTAACATTAAACGTTTCTTTTTGATCAATAAGTAACTGATCCTTAAAGTCATTCAGGAACAAGTAAATACCGCCGGTGGACAAGGAGATAATAAGGATAAGTACAGTGAAATAGGTCGTCCTAAAGGCTAACGTATCCAGTTTTATCGCAATGGTACTGGCAAATTTTCGCGCAAAAAACAACGCGAGTAAAACAAAGATTACAGCATAGATAAAGACGCTCGTTAAACTAATACTCTTATCTATATGTGCTCTACTGTTTTGACCTTCATCGAGGCTAGATTCTGCCCACTTACTTTGCATCGCAAGTATAAAATCATCACCTAATTGATCTATTCCCCAATTTAATAACCCCACTAATTGTGGTTTGTTTTTATTAACACAAAAACCAATAGGTAAACTTTCAAATTGACTGATTGCGATGGGTTTAATATTTTTAAAATCATGCTTTTTAAGCATATATTTATAAAGGTATAAATAAGTGATAAATACATCATATTTACCGCTCTCTATGCTTTGATAGCCTTGGAGGTTACTACTTAACCCTTTTGAATTGACTGATAATTGTTTTGCGAAATTAGCATCGGCATATCCTGCAATTGAGGCAATTTTTAATTCAGAGGTGATATCCATTTCACTTTTAATATCACTATTTTTATTAACCACCACGATAGGTGTCATTTGCAAAAAGGGTTTAGTAAATAAAACCTCATCTCTTCGTTGTTCAATATTGCCGCACACTGAAATTGCATCAATATTGCCACGCAACATATCATCATATTCAAGCCGAAAATCTGATACTGAGGTCTCTTGTAAATCGACCGGGAGTATTGCTGATAATTGTTGACGAATGAGCTTGCCTGCACCAGCAGTAACCCCTTGTTCGTCGATATAGTCAAAGGGTGGGAAAGTGCCATCAACACCAATATGAACAACAGGATTTGCGTGAGCCCAAGTCACTAAGTCGGTAGGTAAGTTTTCTGCCATTCCATTTTGTAGGAAGAAGGACTGTAGAAAGAAAAATACGATGAATGAAGACTTGTTTAGTTTTATCATAAGAAATAAACACTTAAATTATAAATAACATTTATTATTTTTATACAGTCTAGTCTATTATGGATTAAAGATTAAGCGATTAGAACATATAGTTATGCCAAGTAATTTTAGTGATATTAATGCCTTAGTTATCGATAACAACAGCAGTATGAGACAAATCATGGTCTCAATGTTGCGCGTTATGGGCATGAAGACTGTGATAGTTGCCAATAGTGAAAGTCAATGTATGCAGCTAATTACTGCAGAAAACATCAATTTAGTGGTCTGTGGTTGGAACTTACCAAAACTGAACGCTCTTTCAGTATTAAAAAAGTTACGTGACAATGAAAACACCATGAAAACTCCCTTTGTGATTGTCTCTACCATGATCGAGCAAGACCTTATTAAACAAGCGATTGCAATGGGTGTGTCAGAGTATTTAGTTCCCCCATTTAATAAAAAAATATTTGAAAAACGTATAAATAAAGCACTCAAAATGCCAATACAGGCAAGTGCAACAAGCCTATCCCGTACTATCAATAGCAAGCGATTTAGTCAAAAAGTCCATTGTGGTGAATTAAATGTATTAGTTGTTGATGATATTGCCGATAACATTGCAATTATCAAAGAACTCATTAAAGACAAATATAGAGTCAAAGCTGCGTTAAATGCTAAGACAGCAATGAAGATTTGCTTGTCTGATTTACCACCCGATTTAATACTACTCGACATTATGATGCCAGAAGTTGACGGGTTAACTTTGTGTAAGCAACTTAAGGAAAACCCGTTAACACAAAATATTGTCGTTATCTTTTTAACCGCACTTTCTGAAACAGAGGATGTTGTTAAGGGGCTTTCTCTTGGTGCGGTCGATTATATTACTAAACCTATTGTTCCAGCAATATTGTTAGCCCGCATAGAAGTGCACAGTAAAATCATTTTGAATCAACGCACCATACAAGGTCAAATAGATGATTTTTTGCAGAAAAATGAGATATTCGTTCAGTATAATGACAACACATACAATAAGTTAACTAGGCTATTGCATGATAGTGCTGAAACATTAATTGAACTGTCTCCCACTGTTAATACAAAACCTTCCAGACGTTCTTTATCACAATTAAAATACAATATTGGCATGAGTACCTTGTTACTTGATAGCGGCCATGTTTTAGCAAAATTACAACAGAATAATTACACACTAACTCTTACTAAAGAAAAACTTGGAAATCTCTTATTCCCAATTTTGAGTATTTTTGATTTCATTATTGCTAGCAAAAATATAGAGGCCTTCGACAATATTGATGAGAGTATCAATATCAATTGCGATAAAAAACTACTGGGTATTATCTTTGCTTGTCTTTACCTCAATGCCTTAGATGTCGCACCTAGGGGCTCTAAAGTGTCAATTACTTCAGCAAGCTATCAAGACTTCGTACTCATCAAAATACACAATATTACAGAAATACCCGAAGAAGCCTTAGATAAGATTGCGCACTTATCGCATTCAAATAAAACGAATGAGGTTAATGATATGAGTATCAATCTAGCTTTCTTAGTCATGAACATACTACAAGGTGAACTGTATTTTCATAGCAGTAAGGAGTTTGGGACCACTTTCTACCTAAAGTTACCTTGCTAAAGTTACTCATTAATAAAGAATTAACGTAATAGTTACTTGAATAACCCTTTAGAACAGCGATAATAACGTCAAGTTATAAGTACATACACTAAGTATCATAGTAAATAGGTCATTCCTCAGGAGAGAAAATGCCATTAGTAAACCTATATAAAAAACTGAGCCCTTTTCAACGGGTAATTATTGCTTTAATACTCGGTATATCTACAGGTATTTTTGTTGGTGAACCGGCGGGGGATATTAAAGTCATTGGCGATGTTTATATTCGCTTGCTTCAAATGACCGTTTTACCCTACGTACTCGTCTCTATTATTGGTGGCCTAGGTCGATTAGATAGTACGATGGCAAGCCGTATAGGCTACCGAGCAGTCAAAGTAATCGTGATCATGTGGTTGTCTGTCATGGCGACTTTATTATTGCTCCCCTTAGCTTATCCTAATTGGGAAACAGCCGGTTTCTTCAGTACCAGCATGCTGGCAGAGCCCGCCGCCTTTAACTTTGTAAAACTTTATATTCCGAGTAATATTTTTGCCTCACTCTCAGAAACTATTGTTCCAGCAGTCGTGCTGTTTTCATTATTAATGGGGATTGCCTTAATACAAGTCAAAAATAAAGAAACACTATTAACCTTAACCACCAATATTGGTGATAGCTTAATGAAAGTTGCCTCTTATGTAGCTAAATTAGCGCCATTAGGGATTTTTGCTATTTCAGCTTCTGCTGCAGGTACACTAGAAGTTGAAGAACTTGGTCGATTACAAGTATTCTTATGGGTATACATCACCGCCGCAGCCCTATTAGCTTTTGTATTTTTGCCATTACTGATTCATTGGGCCACGCCTTTTTCCTATCGTGAAATTTTATCAACCGCTGGTGAAGCCGTGATAACGGCGTTAGCTACTGGTACAGTGTTAGTCGTGCTTCCAATGATCATTGAGCGCAGTAAAGCTTTATTGGCTAAACATGGTATGGAGTGCGAAGAAACAGACTCAACCGTTGATGTGCTTGTACCTACTGCGTACAGTTTTCCCAGTACAGGTACCTTACTGGGTTTAGGCTTTATTCTATTTTCCGCTTGGTATGTCGGCTCGCCACTTGGCTTTGATGACTATATTTCTTTTGTTATTATGGGCGCCTTAACCGCTTTTGGTAGCATGGCTGTTGCCATTCCATTTTTACTCGACTTTTTTGACTTACCTGCTGATCAATTCCAATTATATCTATTAGGCAGTGTCGTTACTGCTCGTTTTGCTACAGGTTTAGCTGCACTACACGGCTTTGTCGTTACTTTATTGGTCGCTTCTGCGGTATTGAAAAAGCTTAGATGGCATCGAATGATGCAAGCCATTGGTGTGCATTTAGCCGTTACTTTGGGTGTTATGATTGCAGCTGGTTTTACTTTAAAGTCATTAATTCCTTACAAGTATGAAGGTGTACAAACATTTGAATCAATGAAGTCGATGAATGCAAGTGCTAACCTCGATCAATATAAAGAATTGACACCATTAGGCTACTTTGAGCAGCAACAACCTCGCCTTGAGGTAATCCTTGCCCGTAAAGGTATTCGTGTTGGTTATAACGACGCTAGCTTGCCTTATGCCTTTAGAAATAAAGATAATAAAATGGTTGGATTTGATGTTGAGTTATTGAACCAATTTGCTAAAGACCTTGATATCAATTTATCCATGATTCGCATTGAAGAGGGAGCGGATGAAGCCGAATTATTAGCGGATGGAAGTATTGATATCATTATTGGTGGTCATGTAATCACACCAAAGCGCGCATTAAAAATGGCCTTTTCAGATGCTTACACTTTCCATACTGCTGGTTTATTAGTGACAGATGCTAAACGTGATCAGTTTTCTGACCTTTATACCATTCAAGCAATGAAAACATTAAAGTTAGGGGTGGGAAATAGTAAGTATTACCAAGACATGGTGAAAGAATATTTACCTAATGCACAATTAACAGAAGTGAATAATGTTAGACAATTTCTTAAAGGTAACTATGAAGATGTCGACGCGTTAATTTACTCAACCGAGTCGGCTTCTGCGTGGGCTATGTTATACCCAAATTATTCGGCGATTATACCTAAAGGTTTAAAACTAAGAGCTCCGGTAGCCTTTGTATTACCTAAAGGCCAGTTAGATTATGTACAGTATATGAATACTTGGCTCAAACTCAAAAAAGAGAATGGGTTACAAAAGAAAGTATACGACTATTGGATTTTAGGTAAAAATCCTGAAGCGAAAAAACCACGTTGGTCGGTTATGAAAGACGTGTTAGGTTGGCTTTAATTAATATTCGATAGAATATAGAAAACTAAAAAGCACTTTAATTAACTTTAAAGTGCTTTTTTATTTCAGAGAACAGAGAATTGTAAATTAGCTTTTATGATAGTTATTGATATACCACTGAGTATGCTCAGCAACAGTATTATTATAAACGTGCTGCAATGAAGGTAAAACAACGGCATCAGCTTGACCTGTAAGCTCATCCATAAAGACTTTTTTAGCTTCAGTTGCCAGTACTAAAACATTGTCATATCGACTATGACAAAAACCAGCTAAGCGACCTTTACCGTAGAAAATATCATTCTCTGCCGCCGTCACTTCAATACCATCCACACTCATGTTTTGTAATGCACTAAGCCAACTATCAATAATCGGTCGCCATTGCTCGCCTTTTACTGACGTTGTGCCCACATTAAGTACGGGTAAATCTTTTCGCTCATGACGCTTAAAATTATACGAATGATTATCGTAAACAACACATTGGCCAAAATCTGCTGCTAATGCCTCAACTACAGCCGCAACAATGCGATAAAATTGTGCATGCTTGGCCTTACTTTTGGCAATCATCTCTTCACTAAGCGGGGTTTTCCATATTTCTTTACCCCAAGCTGTTTCATAGACACACTCATCAGTACCACGATTTAAATCATATTCATAACGTGAGTCATGGGCAATTAAAGTAATCGCTTGTTTGGCAATGAAACTACCCGTGTAGGGATCTTCTTCATAATAACGATCGCTCTTTTCTAGCAAGCAGTTATCTTCAAGCTCTGCTCTAAAGTTACTACCGTCATGAATAGCCGCCGACATAGCAGGCAAATATTTATCAATTTTGAGGGTAAAAGCACCGCCAACTACGGTAGCGATAAAACACTGACGTTTATTAATTTTCTTAATAATCTGTTGTTCTGTTAATTGCTCGGTTATTTCTTCGGTACGTTGCTCAGTCACAATCCAACTCCTTGGCTAAATAGTAAAGATATTTATATCATAGGTTAATCGTACATTAAAGATAGGTAACATTAAGCTATTAACTGTTATTTCAAGTAGTTAAATTAAATGATTTTGTTTGCACTGTTTATCATATAGATATTTACAGCCAACTAACGACTTACTTGTTTAAGTATATGTTTCATTCGCTAATTAAAAAACAATTCCTAGTTATATCAAACCACCACCTATTAAAGCAGCAGATGGCTAAAATTTGATGATAAGGTGCCACAACCTCCGCTATAGCATAAAGCACGTTGCACTCCTCATTACCACTGATAGTAAAACCTTAAAACTACTATTACAATTATCATTAAAAACAATAACTAACACATAATAAAAACGCCACAATAACAAGTGATTACTTTACTTAGTCTTGTGAACTAACCTTTCTCATTATTTTGAACTGTTACCACAAGTTTATTGATAATTTATAAGCAACAACACTAGTCAAGCGCCTATTGAGACTGGTAGAATCTAGCGCATTATATTTTTGAACATAAAAGAAGACATTGAGATGGGCAGAGCTTACCAAAACCGCAAATTATCTATGGCCAAAACCGCAGGGGCCAAAACTAAAGTTTACTCTAAGTACGGTAAAGCAATTTACGTTTGTGCTAAAACTGGTGGCATTGATCCCGATGGTAACCTTTCTTTACGTGGCTTAATTGACCGTGCAAAGAAAGATCAAGTTCCTACTCATGTTATAGATAATGCGATAAAAAAAGCTTCTGGTGCTGGCGGTGAAGACTTTGTTGAAGCCCGTTATGAAGGTTACGGCCCTGGTAACTGTATGGTTATTATTGATTGCTTAACAGATAACGGTAACCGTACCATTAAAGATGTTCGTCAATGTTTCAGTAAAAATCATGCAAAAATAGGTACTTCTGGCTCTGTATCTCATATGTTTGACCATCAAGCTGTATTTGCCTTTAAAGGTGAAGATGACGAGGCCGTTTTAGAAACACTGATGATGGCTGATATTGATGTGACTGATGTGGAATTAGAAGACGGTATTATTACTGTTTACGCTCCTCACACTGAGTTTTTCAAAATTAAAACTGAGTTTACTAATTCAATGCCTGAATATGAATTAGAAATTGAAGAGCTTTCTTGGGTACCACAAAACTACATTGATGTTGAAGGCGAAGAAAACTTAGAGAATTTTGAAAAATTCATCGCTATGTTAGATGACTGTGATGATGTTCAGCACGTTTACCATAATGCTGAAATCAAAGACTAACGTTAATCGTTTTAGCTTTAATAAAAAAACCAGTACTTAGTACTGGTTTTTTTGTGCTCTAAATTGTAAAAAAGTACTGTTATTGATGGTATAGCGGCAACACTTTACCACTTAAGCTACCGCGCCATTTCTTACCCTGTTCAATAAACAATACCTCACCATAATGTCCTTCTTTAATACTTGAATCAATGGCAATGACTCTTCCTTGATAACGGCTTTCAATTTGTTTTTGTGAGGTATGACCAACGATTAAATTTTCAACATCAAAATGTTTGAGCAATAAATCAATTTCTTTGGAAGTTGCGCCTTTGTCTTTTGAACTAGCGCCTTTTGCACTAGTAGCCTTTTCACGATCTGCGGCAAAATATCCGCGATACCAAATAGGACCATTGGTGGTGTGAAGAAATTTAGCCCAACCTGCTCGTGGCTGCTCGTGGCTGCTCAAGCTCAGACTTTACTAAGCTCTCTTTAAAGACAGTATTGATTTCAACCAAGCTACGCTGTTCAGTGGCTAAGCTAGGATGAAAACCACCATGAGCAAACAGCATATTATTAACCTTAACCAATACCTGCTTACTGCGTAACCAATTACCGATAATACTATTTTGGCTAAATAGTTGTTCAAAAGGTTTATCTAGTTGCTTCGCCGTTTCAACATACTTAGGGTGTAAATAACGTAAATCACCATTGAGTATCATCACTTCATGGTTACCTAGCGTTAAGTGAATATCCCCCCCTGCTTTTTGGGCTTGTTGCTCTAAATCGTATAAAAACCATAATATTTCAGTGACTTTATCACCTCGATCGAAGATATCGCCAGTGATAACAAAATGCCCTTTTCCGAAAGCCCAGTTTTTATTTTTATCAATGATATTGTTATTAGTTAGTAGCTCAATCATCAAGTCATATTTACCATGAAAATCACTTAATGCCGCAACAGGATAATCACCATAAAATTCGAGTACTTTGTTTTCAATACTTCTCAATGCGTGTATATCCGCAGGCATGTTACAAGCCGAAATAGACAACGGAAAACTAACCGCTTCAGTAGTACGAGTTATAACATCACCTTGACACAACCAATAGGACTCAAGTTGTTGTTGTTGTTCATTAACAAAAACATAAGGTCCATCATCAACCGGTGGTAATGTTTCAATCTTAGATTTTTCATTGGAATAAGCCAAGGTTGAAAGGCTACTGGCCAATAATAATGTTGATGTGAGAATAATTGAACGCAGGTTAATGTAAAAAGAGTGAAACATGGCAACTCCAGAAAGTAAGGAAATTAATATATTGAATAAAAAGGCCAACAAATGTGAATCATTTGTTGGCCTTTTTATTATGTAATGCAAGCAAACTACTCGTTTATGAGTACACCGTAATAGCTTTACTCGCTCGCTTTAGGCTCTTCATTTTCACTTTGCTCATCAGAGTTAGTCACAGAACCCGATTCAATTTCTACTGCTGACACGCGTTGTAAACCTCTAGGTAGTTTATTGCCACGACGACCACGCTCACCTTTATAGTGCTCGATATCTGCCGCTTTTAGCGTAAGCTTGCGTTTGCCTGCATGCAGAGTAATTGCCGCGCCTTCTGGGATGATACAAAGTAAACTAACAAATTCCTCACGTAACTTTGATCGTGCAGAAGGGATATTGATAATCTTATTACCCTTACCTTTACTGAGTACTGGTAAGTTTTTAACCGGAAAAACCAACATACGCCCTTCGCTAGTAATAGTGAGGCAGTTATCATTTTCAATATTGTTGATGCATTGCGGCATCAACACTTTAGCGGCTTCAGGTAAGCTAATTAATGCTTTACCATTTTTATTTCGACTAACCATATCGCCAAAACTACTAACAAAGCCATAACCGGCATCACTGACTAGCAGATATTGAGCATCGTCATCCGACATTATGCTATGGACGAAGGTTTTCCCTGTTGAAAGGTTAAAGCGTCCCGTTAATGGTTCACCTTGAGAGCGTGCTGTTGGTAAGGTATGCGCGTCAGTAGTAAAAGCACGACCATCAGAACCTATAAATACCACAGGGCGATTACTTCGCCCTTTTGAAGCACACAAATAACCATCACCCGCTTTATAACTTAAGCTGGTAGGATCAATATCATGACCTTTAGCACAGCGGGCCCAACCTTTATCAGAAACGACAACGGTTACCGCCTCACTTGGTACTAAATCTTTTTCGGTAAGTGCTTTTGATTCGCTACGTTCAACTAATTGAGAGCGGCGATCATCACCATACTGTTCTGCTGCAGCAAGGATCTCTTTTTTCATCAGCGTGCTCATGCGTGCTTTTGAATTAAGGATCTTCTCTAAATAATCTTGTTCTATACGAAGTTCATCTTGCTCGGCACGAATTTTTATTTCTTCGAGCTTGGCCAGTTGACGTAATTTAATCTCTAAAATTGAATGAGCTTGAGTGTCCGATAAGGCAAAGCGAGACATTAACTCTGCTTTTGGATCATCATAGCCACGGATGATTTCAATGACTTCATCAATATTTAGGTAAGCGACCAACAAACCATCAAGAATATGCAAGCGCGCCAATACTTTATCTAAACGATATTGCAGACGACGGCGTACTGTTTCACGACGGTATTCAAGCCATTCAGATAAAATGACCAGCAAGTTCTTCACTGCAGGACGGTTATCTAAACCTATCATATTGATGTTAACGCGATAACTTTTTTCTAAATCGGTACTGGCAAATAAATGTTGCATTAATTGTTCAACATCAACACGGTTTGAACGCGGAATAATGACAAGACGTACAGGATTTTCATGATCAGATTCATCACGAAGGTCGACTACCATAGGCAGTTTTTTCGCTGTCATTTGTCCCGCAATTTGCTCTAATATTTTACCACCCGAGGCTTGATGAGGAAGTGAGGTAATGACAATATCACCCTGTTCTACATCATAAACAGCGCGCATTCTTATGCTACCACGCCCTGTTTGGTATATTTTTTCAATTTCGGCTTTCGGGGTAATAATCTCAGCATCTGTAGGATAATCAGGCCCTTTAACAAACTCAAGTAAGTCACTCACTTCTGCTTTAGGATTTTCAATTAAATGCACACAAGCATCAGCAACTTCACGCACATTGTGTGGTGGAATATCCGTTGCCATACCGACGGCAATGCCCGTAATACCGTTGAGTAAAATATGAGGTAAACGCGCAGGCAGTGTTTTTGGCTCTTGCATGGTGCCATCAAAATTTGGCTGCCAATCAACAGTGCCTTGCCCTAGTTCAGCAAGTAATACTTCACTAAAACGTGATAATCTCGACTCGGTATAACGCATTGCGGCAAACGATTTAGGATCATCGGGTGCTCCCCAGTTTCCTTGCCCGTCCACCAAAGGATATCGATAAGAAAAAGGTTGCGCCATCAATACCATAGCTTCATAACAAGCACTATCACCATGGGGATGAAATTTACCTAATACGTCACCAACAGTACGGGCTGATTTTTTATATTTAGCAGTCGCAGACAAACCAAGCTCTGACATTGCATAAACTATGCGTCTTTGCACGGGCTTTAAGCCATCACCAATATGTGGCAAAGCACGGTCCATAATTACGTACATGGAATAGTTTAAATAAGCTTCTTCAGTAAAACGTCTTAATGGGACCTGTTCTACTCCATCAAGGCTATATTCGAGCGCATCTGACATGAATTGATTTTCCTGATATTACGAGTCTAATTATTTTTATTATTAAGGTTATGACATTGGTTAAAGTAAACCAAAGTAACCTGAGGATAACGATTATAGCTTATCTGATTATGACCTTAGACAAAATAGATAAAAGTAACAAAAGCTTTAATAATACCAATCGGACTAACTTATTGATCACTTAGCGAGAATTAAAAGGCTTAGAGGCAAGGCATTGAATGAAGAGAATGGTTATTCCCTTGTCAAAATCAATAACGCTGTATGTAAGCCTTTTAATATCGCCCTGCGGGAACTCACTAGCAAACTAACAACATCACAAAATGAATCAAATATAGAATAACTATGGTTAACTCATTTTCCTTGTTTTAAGCTCGCTAATGTAGCTCTAAGCTGACCAATAAGTTAATCCGTTTGGTATAATACATAGTCTACACCTGTTACTAATCAAAGAGCAGGATTCCGTAGTAATTAATTTAATAGAATGGGTATTAGCATACCTTCATCCTGCTACAGAGATATTTTGATAACAAATAACGGTATTTCGGCCTTGATCTTTCGCTTGATACATAGCTAAGTCGGCATCATGTAATAAGTCGTCGAAGCTCATTTTATTATCAGCCATCGTTGCAACACCAATACTGAAAGTTACCCTACTTTGTAAAACTAAAGATGAAAAATCATACTGCGAAATTTTTTCATTGATACGCATGGCAATAGCTTTTGCTTTATTGCTGTCTGCAAAAGGTAATAATGCAACAAACTCATCGCCGCCAAAACGAGCAAGCAAATCACGAGAACGCATGGTTTCTTTAACTAAATCTGATACTGCCATTAAGATTTCATCGCCAATATCATGGCCAAAACTATCATTAATTTTTTTGAAGTGATCTAAATCTAACAATAATATCGATAACTCTTCTGGCTGTTCTGTAAAACTAGACACCATTTTCTCACCGTGTTTAAACAAAGTATTACGGTTTGATAAGCCAGTTAAAGCGTCTGTTCGAGTCAAGAGGATAAGTTTATTACGTATTCTTAACTGTCTGAATAAAATCAATACAAAGACGATACCTGTGCTGATAATCAGCGTGAAATTATATTGCTGCGCAGCTTTTTCGTCTTGTACTTCAGCAACTCGGCGAATTTTTAACTTATTTTGACTTTCCATCAATGCGTTATTGGCTTTTTTATCTTTAACTTCAAATGATTGCTCTAAAGAGGCAATCATAGCTATACGCTTATTTTTACGATAAATATTATATGTTGTTAAATAGGATTTTTTTTCTAGGTAAGCTAAATCATATTTTCTTTGTCTTGCGTAGTGATCGGCTAATAATAAATGCAGCTGTAAAAATTCAGGTTGTGCTAATTGCTGTTCAGAAATTTGTTCCGATAACTTTCCTGCCTGTTCCAAAACAGTAATAATATTACTGCTATTATTACTGTTACGACTCTCAGAATTTTTATCATTTGCATTTTCTTTCAATAACGCTTGCGCGACTAAAAGTAAATATTGCTCTGCAGGGTTTAATGGTGCTGTGGATAAAGTCAGCTGTGCAAGTGCTATTTCAATTTTATTCTTTTCGATACTTTTTAGTTTTAACTGTGTAATTAAGAAGAGTAATTCAGGGTTGATGGGTAACATTTTTGTTGGTGGAATATGCAACAAGTTACTTTTTTTAGTTTCTCCCTCATCTAAAACAGGTACTTTAGCAAGCTCATTCGCCTGACACATCGATATACAAATCGACGGGACAACCAATATTATGAATATGATGTGACTGATAAATTTCATTGGGCACACACCTTATTTTTCCCCGAGGCTTTAGCTTGATAAAGTTGTTCCTCAGCTCTTTTAACTAAACTGATTAATTCACTATCATCAGTTAAGGTAGCAACACCAATACTGACGCTAATTTTTTCAATATTGTTAAGCTGCCATGTATGTTCATTAATAGCAGCGCGAATACACTCTGCTGTTTCCATTGCCAACTTCAAGTTGGTTTTTGGTAAACACACCATAAACTCTCCACCGCTAAAACGACCAAAAACATCATTCTTTCGCACCATATTAGCGCCAATAAAAGCGACTTTAGCTAAAACTTCATCACCAATACTATGGCCTAAGCTGTCATTAATACCTTTAAAATGATCGATATTAATCATCATTAAACTCAAATGATATTGTTTAACTTTTGCTAATTCAAAAGCCTGTTGAGACTTTACCATCAAGCGACGCCTGTTAGCCGTCCCGGTAAGTTTATCAACGTTCAAGGCGACTTTTAGTTTCTTCTGACTTTGAATTAATTTAACTAACACCCACGCAAAAGCTAAGGCAAGTAAAGCACTAATAATCAGATATATTCGCTGCTCTTCATTCTCTAATTTTGCTTCATTGAAGCTAGCTTCGTAACGGGATTTTTGGTTGTTTAATATTTCATTTTGCTTATCTGCCTGCTCGGCTTCAAGCTTTAGACGAACTTGCGCAATGGAGCGATTATCTTCATTTTCATAGAGTTTTTCTGTTAACGCGATCACTCTAGACTTTGTCTCATAAGCTTGTTTAAATTTTTCTTGTTTATAAAAAACCTTAGCTTTAAGGTTGATGATATTGACATAACCTTTTCTTTTTCTCTTAGGCATATCCTCATGATTAACTAGTATTTTTTCAATACGAGCTATACTTATCAATACTTCATCAAAGCGCTCTAATTTGTATAAAACACTCGCTTCATCAAAATAAAACTGTAAACGGTAATCTACTTTCTCAGTGAACTGTAAATACTGTTTGGCCAGCAATAAATATTGGTGCGCGGCATCAATATTACTGTCTTTTTTCTTTAAATGAGCCCAAGCCATACCTGAATAAACAGTAAACATACTGTCACTTGAAGTATCTTTATTTGATTCAGCTATTATCGTTTTAAAGACGGTTATTGCTTGTTCGTAACGTTTTTCGCGAATATGAGTGATGGCAATGTTATGCAAACTGTTATGTGCAGATAATAACAGGCCAGCCTTTTTAAAGTGTTTATATGACTGCTGATAATAAGCCATAGACTGATCACCTTGTCGTAACAGAGAATAGAGAATACCCAATTCAGTGTTAGCGGTACCTTTAAGCTCTTCATCATCAGTTTGTCCTGCGATGTTATAAGCATCATTAAGCAAAACTAAAGAGCGCTTATAGTTATCCGTTAAATAAGCAATAGCGCCTAAGTTAATAAGCCCAAGAGCTACTTGTATCTTATTGTGTAAAGACTCCGCTACTTCTAAGCCCTTTTTATACTCTTTAGTTGCCCGAGGAATATTCCCTAAACTTTCAAATGAAAAACCTCTTAAGTACAATAGTTCACTCATTAATATGCTTGGACTAGCAAGTCTTCTCCCTATGATGAGCCCTTCATTCGCCGTTTTTTTAGCCGCACTATATCTATTTTGTTCAATTTGTATTTCCGCAAGTAGTTTGAAATAAACCAAATTTTGTTCAACAGTGAGCGCACTAAGCACATTTTCAAAAGTAGTTAATTGTTTAAGGGAAAGTACTAGATCAGTCTTTTTCAATTCTGTTACTTGTTCGGCAACGAGATTAAATTTTTTAATATCAATCGTCTTTTGAGCGACAGCAACCATTGACATAAGGAAAAGGGAAATACTGATAACGATTTGACTCGCATGGGGCATTTTTTTCATAAAGCACAACAAATACTAACTCCTAAATAAGCAGGTCGGCATTCACCGAGAATGGCAGTATAGAACTATTTAGCCTGAGAGTTAAATCGTAATATTTAAGCCATAAAAAATCCTCTATAAAAGAGGATTTTCTAACTTAACTCTATTACATAATCATAACAATGTTATTGCATGAGTTATTCACTAACACTTAGGTGTTTAATGCCCTGAAAAGACTAAAACCTTAACAGGTAATAACAAGGCTTGCATGCGAAGGATAATGGCATGAACAACCCCTACAGCATCAACCATATGTAAATAAAGTGTCTCTGGAGTACTGAGTGTTCCGCTGGCAATCAACTCATGATGATAACTATAAGCATTTGCTACACATTTTGTTCCAGGGATTACGCCATCAAGCCCACCTTCATACAGTGGTACTAATCTTACCGTTAGCGTGCCTGGTCGCGCACGTTCTTGCACGTCTAACAAGGTCTCATTGGTTCTAACTTGACCTGTTGCAATAACGCTTTGAACGCTATCTACTTTCATAGGAATGATGGTAAAAGGTTTAGATAAACACGTTATTTCAGCAAAAGTACCTACTTTAATAACATTCGCCGCTAATTGGTTAAAACCCGCTTGAACGGCTTCTCTACCTGATGCTTCACCAGAAGAAGGTACTATCATACCGGCAGAGCGAATCATTGGATTAACAAAGTCACCTGGTTGCAACGCGAACTGCTGTAACTCGCCATCAATATGGGCATAAACAGTACGTTTAGCTTCATCAACAATTGCACTATCTAACACTTCAATTGCGCTGGCTTTTTTTGCCGGTAAAATATTATCAATGACGGCTTGGGCTGAAACTTGATTGGCTGAAGATGCTGATAAACCCGCTTCATTTATTGCCACAGTATCAGCCATTTTTTGCACTTCGCTTTCACTAATAATATTATTACCTTTTAGTGAGAGCTCCTTTTTACGATCATATTCATTCTTCGAACGCATGTAAGCACTTCTAGCTTTTTCCACGTTACTTTTTGCTACCGTAAGTTGTGCATAGGCGGTAGAAAACTCAGCCTCAACTTGCCTGATATTTGCTTCTGCTTGTTCAATTGCCGCCATTTGAGATTCATCATACATGCTAAAAATAGCCGTACCGGCTTTAATTTTCTGATGATTTTCAACAAATACATGCTGAACCCTGCCACTTTTCTCCGGCATTATAGAAACGGTTCTAAATAGTGGTGCAGCGTTAGTGGTTGATGGGTGATAATAAAAAATTAGCGTTACTAATGATATAGATAACATCGCACACGCTGTTATGCCCCACCGTAGCTCATACCACATGGTGAAAAAGGTAATTTCTTTTCCCCAAGCCTTACCTTGGCGATATTTTCGGAATAAATAATCCGGCAAAATAGTAATAAGCGAACAAAGTAAAACTTCTAACATTTAGTTATCCTCCTTTACTGCTACTGTATCTTCAGTCTTTTTCTGTGTTTTTTGCTCTTTACTTTGAGCAATAGTCGTTAAAGACTTAGCAATAGATTGTAAAGGGGTTAAGAAGTCAGGTAGTTCAACAACGGCTAGCACCAAAGCTGCAACCCAAAAAATATTGTTATGAGTAAATAAAGCTAAAATAGTTAATATTGTGATCAGCTGTATTTGGGTATGATTTTTCCCGTGAGCAATATGCTCAGGAACTGCATGTAATTTAAAGTAGAAAACACCCGCGATTAAAACTAAAACGATAAGAATAACAGCCATTACAACCATTAAAGGATCACTATTAGCGCCAGCCAAATACCCTGGAATATGCTCTGTATTCATTTCCTCTCCCTAGTTATTGAATTATCTCTTATAGCGAACTTATGGCTAATTTATATCTACGTTAACTTTAAACAATTGCCATATCACCTTTACTTTGCAACCAAATTTTTCTGTCTGGACTACGCTTTTTAGAAAGTAGCATATCCATTAATTCCATCGTTTCACTATGTTCATCAACGGTTAACTGTACTAATCGACGGGTATTAGGATCCATAGTAGTTTCACGTAATTGCGGTGGGTTCATCTCACCCAAACCTTTAAAGCGTTGCACGTTTACCTTCCCACGTTTCTTCTCTGCTTCAATTCGGTCTAAAATACCGTCTTTTTCTGCTTCATCTAATGCGTAGAAAACTTCTTTTCCAATATCAATGCGATAAAGCGGTGGCATGGCAACGTAGACATGACCAGCTTGTACTAAAGGTAAAAAGTGTTGCATAAATAAGGCACATAACAAAGTCGCAATATGCAGTCCATCGGAATCGGCATCCGCTAAGATACAAATTTTACCGTAACGTAATTCAGATAAATCATCACTGTCGGGGTCAATGCCCAGTGCCACTGAAATATCGTGCACCTCTACCGAAGCAAGAATTTGCCCTGAATCGACTTCCCAGGTGTTTAGGATTTTACCTCGCAGTGGCATTATCGCTTGAAACTCTCGGTCGCGAGCTTGTTTAGCACTACCGCCAGCTGAGTCACCTTCCACTAAAAACAACTCGGTACGCGCTAAATCTTGGCTACCACAATCAGTTAACTTACCAGGTAACGCGGGTCCTTGAGTGATTTTTTTACGCACTACTTTTTTACTAGCACGCATACGTTTTTGGGCGTTATTAATGCAAAAGTCAGCTAAGAGTTCTGCTTTATCTGTATGCTCGTTTAGCCATAAACTAAAAGCATCTTTGACTACGCCACTAACAAAAGCGGCACATTGACGTGACGATAATCGTTCTTTGGTTTGCCCGGCAAATTGCGGGTCTTGCATTTTGATAGATAGGATATAACTACATTTATCCCAGATATCATCCGGCGTTAGTTTGACACCGCGTGGTAATAGATGACGAAATTCACAAAATTCTCGCATCGATTCAAGTAGCCCTTGGCGCATGCCATTAACATGTGTACCGCCGGCAATGGTTGGAATTAAGTTAACATAACTTTCACCTATACTTTCACCACCTTCCGGTAACCAAGTAACAGCCCAATCGGCCGCCTCAAGTTGTGAAGTAAAACTGCCAACAAAAGGGTCTTCAGGTAATGAAACATAATCTTTTACTGAATCTTTTAGGTAATCGGTAAGACCATCTTCATAACACCACTGATATTTTTTATCTTCAATTTTATCATGAAATTTAATGGTTAAGCCTGGGCATAATACCGCTTTAGCTTTAAGTAAATGCGTAAGGTGGCGCACCGAAAATTTCGAAGTATCAAAATAGCTAGCATCGGGCCAAAATTTAACACTCGTACCTGTGTTTCGTTTTCCTACTGTGCCTGTTTCTCGCAGCTCTTCAACTTTGTCACCGTTTTCAAATGCCATTTCATAGACTTTACTGTCTCGTCTAACACTGACATCAACACGCGTTGATAAGGCATTAACTACGGAAATACCAACACCATGCAAACCACCTGAAAACTGATAGCTTTTATTAGAAAACTTACCGCCTGCGTGCAGCTTACAGAAAATAAGCTCAACCCCTGACACACCCTCTTCAGGGTGAATGTCGGTAGGCATACCACGACCATCATCAATTATTTCAAGTGACTGATCTTTTTCTAAAATAACACTAATATTTTGTGCGTGACCGGCAAGCGCTTCATCCACTGAGTTATCAATAACTTCTTGACCTAAATGATTAGGTCTAGTGGTATCGGTATACATGCCTGGGCGGCGGCGAACGGGTTCTAAACCACTAAGTACTTCAATGGAGTCGGAATTGTATTGGTCAGTCATTTGAAACTCAATTTGATCGCAGTTAAAAGATTTAGGCTATATTGCACATTGCTAATTTTATTTGTGGCTATATAAACCTGACTACTATATTAATCACTTAGCGAGAATTAATCCGTTTGGTATTATCAAGTTGAAAAAAATCACTGATAGTAGGTAAGCAATTATCAAAGTTGATAAAACTATGGTCACCACCCTCTTGTACTATTAATCGACAATATTGATATTTTTCCACAGCTTGTTGGTAATTTAACACTTCATCGCCCGTTTGTACCATAACAAGGTAATTATTTTTTTCCGTACAATCAATTGTTGGTGCAGTTTGCTCAAGCGCTTTCAACTGCTGCATATGATCTTCGGTCACTTGGTAGACTTCCTCGGTATAAGGATTAACTTGCTCACCAATATAATCGTGCAACAGTTCATAAGGTGTTATTGCTGGATTGACTAATACCGCTAAACAGTCATATTTTTTTGCAAGATAATGAGCAAAATAACCACCTAATGAAGAGCCGATTAAATACCATTTTGCATTTGAATCATGTGTTTCAATAAGCTGCTCTAATTGACTCATCGCGTTCGCTGGCGTTGTTGCTAATTGAGGGCAGTAAAATCCGACATTAGGGAAGTTTTTAGCCATGTATTTACGGGTTTGTTCTGCTTTTAACGATAATGGAGAAGAGTTAAAACCATGAATATGGAGGATGTTTTTTTTCATTATTAAGCTTTTACTTTTAGTTATTAATTTTAATAGTTAATTTTAGTTACTAAATAGGCGCTCTATTTAGAAAAGAATAACCATAACGCTTTGACTTATCATCTTCTCGTTATGCTTCATTATTTATAACATGACAACCTCAGTGTTTAATTGGCCATCTGCATATAAAGAAAAAAGTCTATATCCTGGCCCTTTGCTTAAAGCAGCTACACCATCAACCGTTGGATCAAATTGAATCGATGTAGCAGGACAAGTATATAAAACAACCGGCTCATTTATTGGGCTGGTTATAGCGTTAGTTAACGTCATATCACCATGGACATGCCCACACGCAATCGCTTTTATATTGTCATAGGAGTTAATAACTTGCCAAAAAGCATCCTTGTTTTGTAAACCATGCTTATCAATAAAGTAACCAACATCAATCGGATGATGGTGCATCATAAGTAACTGATTTTTATTTTTCTGGATAGCATCTTTTAGTTTCACCAGTGCTTGTTCTCCAACATACCCTGCTGGAGTGGCACTCTTGCTATCAACGAGTTGAACTTGCCAATGCGACAAGTTAATTTCTTTGTCTGCTTGAAACGGTGATGCTGAAAAATATTTGTCTAATAGTTTTGGCTCGTCATGATTGCCTGCCAAGTAATAAATAGGCACAGTAATATGACACTCAAGCACACAATCAACAAAATTTTGGTAAGACTGCTCAGTGTGGTCTTGAGTCAAGTCCCCAGTAAAAATGATATATTTTATGGATGGGTTATCGCAAATACTCAGTAAAACTTTTTTAAGATTAGCGAGGACATTATGGCCATGATGTAAGCCGTCAACTGATGAAAATAGATGACTATCAGTTATTTGTGCAAAAGTAATAGGTTGGTTATTTGGAGAATAAGGTTCTGTTATGGTCATAAATTAATACTTCATCAGTTAACTCTTTATAATTAGCTCTTTATAAATTAGCTCTTTATAAATTAAGAGTGCAGCTCTACATTTACTTGCCCTAAGCGTAAGCATAAATGTAGCCATTCATTTAAAAACTGATTGATTTGTTGTTTTTCATCTTGTTGGTGCATTTGACTATTAGGGTAATCGTAACGAGGCTTTACCTGCCTGATGTCCTGTGTTGAAAGAACTTCCGCCATACGAGCATCATGATATAACCGAATAGTCATGCGTGGATGAAGTGCAGTGGCAACAATGTTCGGAATATTTTTAAAAGATGAGCTTAAACTATCTTGCTCAAAACAGATAACAGAGGTGTAACGAGTTACTTCTGTTATCGTTACGCTATAGGAGAGGAAGTCACTGATAAAAAATTGTCGAATTTCACTAAGTGCCGTTTTACCTGCTAATACTTTTTGCAGTAACATATAATTGTTGGCACACAAGGTCATCAAACTAACTAAGTTAGGTTGGTAACTTTTTCTACCTGCGTTATTAAACGCTTTGTTAGGAAAAAAACTCATGGTTGCCTCTTAACTGCCATTTCAAACACTAATATCTTTAGAAATATTACTTCCAGTGGCATGACTATTTAGTGCTTGTCTATTGAATCGATAACGATTGATAGTTCAGTGCCAGCCATTGTAACCCGATAATAGTAGCTGCGTTAGTGATTTTGCCATCGGTCAATAGCGCCAAAGCTTGAGTGCGACTGACAATATGTAACAAAATATCTTCATTTTCTTCAGGCAAACCATGAATAGCACCATCCGTTACTAGATCACTATTAAAGTGCGCTAAATATAGGTGAATCCGCTCACTCATACCGCCAGGGCTAGAAAGATATTGCATCATAGGTACTAAATCATTAGGGCAAAGTGTTAAATTAGTTTCCTCTTTGGCCTCTCTTATAGCGACTTCTATTGGCGTTTCATTTTCGTCAAACATCCCCGCAATAAATTCTAATAACCAAGGACTGTCATCCCCTCTTAAAGCACCAGGTCTAAACTGCTCTATCAATAGCACCTTATCTTGCTTTGCATCATAAGGCATGACGACCACAGCATCACCACGTTCAAAAACTTCTCGGGTAAATAGCTGACTTTGCTCTCCCGAAAAAAGTTTATGCTGCAGTGAATATTCATTCATCTTAAAAAAGCCCTGATATTTCGTTACCACTGAGTGCACAGACACCTGTTCATTATCAAACTTCAGCATAGCATCCGGCTTATTTTTATTACTTTTCATCAAGTATCTCTTTTTAATAATAATTTGTTACACTAGTAAACAGTTATTTTATTTGGTTAATTTAAAAATCCATGTAGGATACTCTACCAGCGAATATCTATAAATATAGAACAAGAGTAATACACCCAAGGAATTCCTTACTCATGAATAAAACACTAAGCACACTAATTATAGCGATAACTACTGCTATTAGTAGTACACAAGCACAGGCTGATGATTTACTTACCGTTTATCAACAGGCTTTATTAAACGATCCTGTGGTACTTAAATCACAAGCTCAGTTTATGATAGTAAAAGAAGATATAGTACAAGCACGCTCTGCTTTATTACCACAAATTTCTGCTAATGGTGGCTACTCTATAGGTGAACAAGAGTTTGTCGGCACTGATAACACTTCAATTATCAATCAAGAGTCAGACAGCTTAACGTATGGCGCTAGCTTAAATATGCAGCTTTATCATCACGATAGCTGGTTACGTTTAAATAATGCAGAAAAAGCAGCCCATCAAAGTGATTTAACTTATCAAGTAGCAAAGCAAGATTTAATTACTCGCGTTGCTAAGGCTTATTTTGATTTACTTAGCACTAAAGATGATCTCGTTTTTGCTACCGCTGAAAAAGATGCCATTGCTCGTCAACTTGAGCAAACTAAGCAACGCTTTTCAGTTGGGTTAACCGCTATTACTGATGTATATGAAGCACAAGCACAATTTGATAGTGCTGTTACCGAAGAGATTCGTGCGGAAAATGCGATTTTCCAAGCCGAAGAAGAACTACGAGTAATAACGAATAGCTACCCTAAAAACGTTAGTGTATTAAATACTCAACGTTTCAGTACTAGTACTCCGGTGCCAAATAGCGCTGATGAGTGGCAAGTCACTGCAGAAGCGAAAAACCTCGACTTAATTACCGCTAAAGTAGGCATAGATATCGCGCAAGATAATATCGATATTGCCCGCGCTGGTCATTATCCTACGCTAGACTTTGGTGCAAACTATAATGGCAAGGATGAAGAGCAAACGATTGGAAGTGCGGCATCCGCAGACTTACCTGGCGTTAATGGTTACTCGATAGGCGTACAGTTAAATGTTCCTATTTATTCAGGTGGCGCTATTCAAAGTTCAGTGCGTAAAGCACAAAATAGCTTTGTATTTGCTAGCCAAGATTTATCTTTAACACACCGTAGCGTAGTTCGCACAACCCGTAATGCTTACAATACGGTAATTGCTGCTATTTCGGCTATCAAAGCATTTGAACAATCGGTATTAAGTGCTCAAAAAGCTCTTGAAGCGACTGAAGCTGGTTTTGAAGTGGGTACTCGTACTATTGTTGATGTATTAGATAGCACGCGTAATTTATATAACGCTAAACGTAATTTATCATCAACGCGTTATGCTTATATCCAAAACGTTTTATTATTAAAACGTGCTGCAGGTACAATCACTGATCAAGATATAAATGCTATTAACTCTGGTTTGATGGTCGCTAATTAGTCGCTCATAACCCATTGTTTACAATCAAAGTGACAAGTAGATTACAACGCTACTTGTCACTTTTTTTTATAATAATACTTATATAACTTTAGTTTATTTTATTTACATCAAACTTCTAAAAAACGTTACCAGCTCTTTTGCTTCTCGCTCAACTGAATAATGTTCTAAAACCCGCTCACGGCCATCACGCCCCATTTGCATTAGTTTCTCTTCATCAGCTAATAACAGCGACATTTTTTCGGTAACTGCGTCTAAATCATTAATAGGCACAACGTAACCATCAACACCTTGACGCACAACTTCAGGCCAAGCACCCGCCTCGCTGGCCAATACTGCTGCACCACTACTCATAGCTTCTAAAATAGTTAAACCGAAACCTTCATTTTCACTCAAGGCAACGACTAATGACAAACTGCTAAATATTTTAGGAATATCAGCAAAGTTTTGCTCCCCAGCAAACACGATACGTTCAGTTAACCCAGCTTGGTCAATTTTACTTTGTAATTCATTGACAAAGCTTTCATTGCTCGAAGATATTGAGCCAACAATCACCGCTGTATAATCAGGTCTATCTTTTAATATGTCGATGCACGATTCAACAAATAGGTGCACCCCTTTCTGCTTACGGACTCGCCCTAATATAGCAATGCCCTTTTTACCTTTAGCGCTATTTTCTGGAAGTAAACCAAGAGATTGCCACGCTTTACTTTTATCTGTTGCTGGCAGATAAATATCCGTTTTTACTCCATGGTAAATAATAGCATCAGGTTTTCGGTGTAAATAACTTGCTGAGGCTTTACACATAGCAAGTACCGCATCCATTCTATCCGTTAGCCATAATGTAAAACCTGATCGATAACGCTGAGCTGCACTACTAAAAACAATTTTTAATTTAACGCGAAATACATATTTTAATAATAGAGCTTGGATCATCTCATCAACACGACGGGCATGAAAAATTCTAAACTTACCTTTAGGGAGTGGCTTTGTAGATAAATTCGCAACTTGCCAAAAGCTAATCGATAATGATTCATCAGGTAAATGATGCTTACCCATCACTCGTAAATTGATCAAACTTTGCTCATGAGACAAAACTTGCAACATAGTTGATGTTACGCCAGAAAAATTAGAGTTTGAATTACCGATGATCAATTCAATCTCTTGTTCATTGACGACATTTTTTTCTCTTTGAACCATAGCGACCAGCAATTAATAGTATGTAAAATAATACTCACCATTCTACTTGAAAGCAGATAATAAGTTAATTGCCTATTTAAAAGTAACTTAGGTATAATCATGAACCTACATATTCCTCAGAGAGAACACTGTGAGTAGCAATAAAGTTTTACAGCCAGATTTTAAATTGTCTTTTTTATTACCCAAATATTGGCTTACATGGTTAGGCGTTTTTATTCTTTACACTATTTCATGGCTGCCTTTCAAACTTCAGCTGTTCATGGGACGTATGCTCGGCCGATTATTAATGAAAATTGGCTCCAAGCGTAAACACGTAGCCTTAACGAACCTTAGATTATGCTTTCCAGACAAAAGTGAAGATGAATTACAAATATTATTAAAGAAAAACTTTGAAAATACAGGCATTGCACTTTTTGAAACCGGCATGGGCTGGTGGTGGCCTGATTGGCGAGTAAAACGAAAGTTTAAAGTCAAAGGTTTAGAGCACCTTGAAAAAGCACGTAAAGAAGGCAATGGCGTTTTACTGCTTGCGATGCATTATTTAAGTGTCGAAATGAATGCAAGAGGCGTTGGTTATGGCCACCCTATGGTTGTTTTTTATCGTCCTCATAATAATCAATTGATGGAGTTCTTTCAGTTCAGAGGTCGAGGTCGTTCGAATAAGTACATGTTAGGTAAGCGTGATGTAAAAGGCTTAATGAAAGCGCTAAGAGATGGCGAAGCATGTATTTACTTACCCGATCAAGACTATGGCAGAAATCGTAGTGTTTTTGTGCCGTTTTTTGGTGTTAAAGAGGCAGCAACGACAACGGGTACTTTAATCTTTGCTCGTCAAAAAAATGTAGAAACCATGATGATTATCCCAGTAAGAAACGACGATGGCAGTGGCTATACGTTGGAAATCATGCCGCCATTAGAAAACTTTCCCACTCAAGATAATATTGCTGATGTCACTCGTATCAATCAAGAGTTGGAAAAAGCAATTTCACGAAAACCCGAACAATACATGTGGTTGCACAGACGTTTTAAAACGAGGCCAAATCCTGATGATGCTTCATTATATAAATAATGTTCAACGATACCTTTAGCGATAGAAAATAAAGAGAGTTTTCTTTAATATTCTAAAACTTAAAAGGTTAAAGTTTAAAGTTTACATTGATAATTTGTATAAATATTTTTCTTTACGTAAAGTAAGCTAACCTTCACTATAATTCAGGTGATAATAACAAAGGTGTTGATTAACCGATGAACTTTTGGCTGCGGAACATTATTTTAGGGCTTTTTCTTACGATATTGGCTTGGTTATTTTTTGCCAACCAGGACTTTTTACTTTCTCTCGATGGCTCTAATACGAAAGAAAACGCTATAAAAACGACTGAAACGGTTGTTGATTCAACGCCAAAAGAAGTGGAGGTTGAAAGTAAAACTAGCCTTTATCAGCAAGGGAGAAGCTCAGGCAATGCTGCGGCAGATGGTTTATCTAAGTTTTATGCAAACTTACATGGTGATATGGATGGCAAAGGTCCTAAAATTCGTAATAACATTGTTTATCTTCCTGACCCTAAAGGTGACTTAGCTAAGTTATTACAAGCAAGAGAAATGGTAGTTCGTCCATATAATAAAAATTGGCAAGGAAGTATTGAATCAAGACCCTTTAGAACAGGTGATACTTTAAACCAAAAGTTAGTAGAATATTCTGAAAAAGACGGTATTGATTTAATTTGGTGGTTAAACCGTGATTATGTCGTAAAAGATCCGTTTCGAATTGAAAAAGATATTTTAAAAACCACTTTTCAAGTAGCAAAAGCCATTGAAGGACATTTTGAATCAGGCCTCTCTATTTTCTTTTGTTATCGTCAACGCGCGGTTGTAGTCATTAAGAGTGCTCCTCAACCTTTTTTAGATGAGGAGTGTATTTTACTTGCTAGTGAGAATCCTTATTAGCCTGGCTTATTAATCGTCCTTGATATACCGCCTGATTTAATCAACTAGGCGGTTTTGCCAAATGTCTCCAATCGCTTTTTCACCAACTATGCTTTCCCTATTAATTAGTTGCCCCGCATTTTGCATAGTCGCTTGATGCCCTAAAGCCCTTAATTTTTGATACATATTACTTAGCTGTTGTTGTTCTGACTTTTCTAATAAGTCCAACTTCAGTAGGGTTTTAAAAATACCTAAATTATCACATACAAGCATCAACTCCCTATGCTGAGTAGCGTAGGCAAGTACTAAAAACTGAGCAAGAAATTCAATATCAACCAAGCCACCTTTACCCTGCTTAATATCAAAGAGCGATTCACTTGATTTATCTAAATGGCTACGCATTTTTTCACGCATAGTAATAATATCGTTTTTAAGCTCGAGAAATACTCTTGGTTTTGATAAAACATCTTGCCTAATATTGATGTATTGTTGCTGAAGCTTCTCATTACCAAAAATCATTCGGGCTCTGACTAACGCTTGATGCTCCCATGTCCAAGCTTCTTCATGTTGATACTGAGCAAAAGTATTTAAATGTACAACCAATAAGCCGGAATTACCTGACGGCCTTAAACGCATATCTAGTTCATATAATATGCCGCTATTCATGCGGGTGTTAAAAATATGCATAATACGCTGGGCTAACTTCACGTAAAACTGGCTGGCTGGTATGACTTTACTGCCATCAGCCCTACCCGTTGTGTCTTCACTTGCCTCACTATGATGGACGAAGACTAAATCTAAGTCTGAGCTGTAACCTAACTCTACCCCGCCGGTTTTCCCGTAAGCAATAACACCAAAACCTTTTTCCTTTGCGCCATCTAAGCAAGAGGTTGGTATACCAAAGCGCTCACTAACTTGTTGCCATGCAAGGTTTATCACTTCTGATACAATGGCTTCAGCCAAGGACGTTAAGTGGTCACTGATTGTTGCTACCGGTAATACATCGGCAATTTCAGCGGCGGCAATGCGTAATTGTTGAGATTGTTTAAACTGACGCAAAGCTTCCATTTGTGCTTCAAGGTCTTCTTCTGGAATTCTTAACATGCGCTCACGCAACTCGATGCCATAAGATGACAATTGTGGTGGGTTGTGTAATAACTTGGGATCAATAAGTTCATCAAGTAAAATAGGATATTTAGCAATATAATCTGTCACCCAACTACTTGCTTGGCATAAATGAATAAGTTGCTTTAACGCACCTTCATTTTCAAAAAGTAGTTCTAAATAAGCAGTACGTGTCACTATTTTGCTGAAGACTTGCAATACTCTTGCGATAACTTGCTCAGCCATTTCATTTTTTTGTAATCTACATAACAGTAATGGTATTAATTTATCTAACACCTGACGACCTCTGTTACCTAAACTGCGTTTGCTCGTATCCTCTCGAAAATCATGCAGTATTTGCCAAACTTTATCGCTTTCCCATGAATGTGCTTCTTGTTCTAACCAAGCAATAGACTCTTCATCACTCCAGCGGCTATGCCAAAGGGTTACCCAGTGTTCATCTGCAGCTTGATGGTTCGGACTATCAAGTCCGATAAGTTGGTCAAACTCTTGGTGAACACCATCCATATGTTTGGCTAATATAACTAAAAATTCAGGCCAGGTTTTAATAGCAAGTACGGTTAATAATCGCTGCTGATCAAGTTCATTATCGGGCAATGTTTGCGTTTGTTTATCAGCTAAAGCTTGAATGATATTTTCAACACGTCGTAAAAAACGGTAAGCATTTTCTAACACTTCTTTATTTGCAGCGTTAATTTCGCCTGAGTCGACAAGTTTTGGCAACACAATTAATAAACTGCGTTGTTGCAACTCTTTTACCCGCCCGCCTCTAATTAACTGAAAAACTTGCACGATAAATTCAATTTCGCGAATACCACCAGCACCAAGTTTAATATTATTAATTAATTGTTTACGACGAACCTCCTGCGCAATCATCATTTTCATGCGACGTAAACTATCGATGACGCTAAAATCGATGTAACGACGGTAAACAAAGGGTCTGAGCATGCTTGATAACTGCTCATGGTATTTAGACTCACCAATAACCCGTGCTTTCAACATGGCATAACGTTCCCAATCGCGTCCCTGTTCTTGGTAGTAATCTTCCATTGCATTGAATGTCAGCACCAGTGGCCCACTATCACCAAAAGGACGTAATCGCATATCTACACGATAAACAAAACCATCACAGGTAACTTGATGTAATGAGGCAATAAGCTTTTGGGCTAAGCGGGTAAAAAATTGCTGGTTATCTATACTGCGGCGACAGCCCTGGGTTTCTCCACTTTCGGGATAAGTGAAAATTAAATCTATATCGGAGGAAAAGTTTAATTCCTTGCCACCAAGTTTCCCCATGCCATAGACCAATAAAGTCTGGTTTTCACCTTGTTCATTTGTCGGTGTACCCCACTTTTTCTGACAAAAATCAGTGAGCCACTGCAAACTAGCTAAAATAAGTTCGTCCGCTAATGAGGATAATCTTGCCAATGAAATATCTAGACTAATGCTAAAAATCAAGTCATCAAGCGCTATCTTAACCATGTGTTGTAAGCGAAATCGCCTAAGGATTCGATGCAACTGAACTTCATCAGTACAAGGAGATAATTGTCCAGCCAAAAGACTTTTATAATCAGGTAATGCTTCTTCGTTAGGTTCTTGAAAAAGCTCAAGAACGAGTTCAGGTGCTTGTAAGGCACTGTTTAAGATGAAATCACTCAAGGTTATCGCTTGTTTAAACGCACTAAGCTGATCTTGTGTTAACTCATTACAGGCATCTGCATGTTGATCACTAAATTGCTGCCAGCTGATTTTTTGTTGGTCGTGTAAAAGAGGAGAAAAAGATAACGTCACAAGAATTCCTTATATAAGCAAGCGTTGCTATAGACATAATATGTCGTTAATGGTATTAATTGACACTTGTCTATGATTTGTCGCTAATATTAATTAACTATTACGATAACATAGCATTTTTAAGGAGATGATGGCAGAAATGCACTTACTAAAAACACCTTTTTTATTGCTCTTGATCATAATTACCACGCTTAGTTTAGTTGGCTGTGGTGATCCTGTAAAAGAGCAAATCGAACAGCAATTACCCATGACCGAGCAAAGAGTTGCTCAGTTAGGTGATGCTTTAAATAATGGTCAAGTTCGCAATGCCAGCTTAATTAAAAAATATGCTGATACAGTAATGGTTAATAAGGCGAACTTAGCCCCCTTGATCAATGAGTTTCGTAAAGATGCTTCTACTGATGGCCCTATGTACAAATCGCTATTAGATAGGATTAATACAGCAAAAAATCAACCACAAATGTTTGAGTCTTCTCAGGCGCTTTATAATGAATTACTAAATATTTACCAAGCAGCAGATCCCGTACTTTATTCTGATGCATTGAGCGACCCGCTTAATGTATTGGCTGATATGTCTGATGGTCAACTGCCTCGTATTAATTCATTATCAAAATCGCAGAGTCAGCAAGCCAACAATGCTCAAGATTTCGGTACCGGTGAGCAATTAATTGGTAACCCCAGTTACGGTAACTGGCAAACAGGCAGCAATGGCATGTCTTTTTGGGCTTGGTATGGCATGTACTCAATGATGGGTGACATGTTTGGCCGACGTACCTCTTATAATGATTGGGGTAGACAGCGTAATTATAGCTACTACAACGACTACGGCAGAACACGTTACAGTTCACCAAGCCAATTAAAGAAACAAACGTCGCTTGATACTCGCACTAAGAAGTCGTTCAGTAGTCGCGGGCAAAAATTTACCAGCCCGTATAGTAAAAATAGAGCGGGATCGTCAAGCTTATCAAGCCAAAGTAAAACAGCCCAAACGAGTGCTAATCGCTTTCGCACCAATAGTGTGAAGAAAAGCAATTATGCCAGTAAATCTAAAAGCAAAAATTCTAGTTTTAGAAACTCAAACACCAATACATCACGCGGTTTTAGACGCGGGAAGTAATGAATAAATAAAGAATAGGAACAGTCAAATTATGAACTCATTCATCGAACTCACTGGTGTTAATCAAGACTTGCTCGTTTATTTGGCCATCGATGTTTCGATAGCCATATTATTATTAGGGGCTATGCGTTTCCTTTCAGGACTTAGTGCAAAGGTAAACAGTACTGATGAATTAGCCAAAGAAGATAACTTCGCTTTTGGCATCAGTGTTGCTGGTAGTGTATTAGCGCTAGGCATTGTTCTTACTGGTGCTATTACTGGCGAATCAGCAAGTAGCTATGCTATGGAAGCTATTGGTATGCTGGCATACGGCGGTTATGGTTTAATACTGATTAAAGTAGGTCGTATTATCCATGATAAAATTGCACTGCAGCACTTAGATAAAAATGCACTGATAATAGAGAAAAACTTAACTATAGGTATTATCGACGCCGCTGGTGCTATTGCAACAGCGATAATCATTCGTGCTGTATTACTGTGGGTAGACGGGCTCGATTTAAGTACATTCATTGCTATCACAAGTGGATTTATTGTTGCTCAAACCATGTTAGTCATAATTACTCGACTACGCGAACGACAGTATGCTAAAAACAACCAAGAAGATTGCTTACAAGAAGCGTTAAGTAATGGTCAACTTGCTTTAGCCATTCGTTATAGTGGCCAAGTCATTAGTACCGCTTTAGCGGTAACTGCTGCCAGTCACTTCCTAATTTATAGCCCTGAAACATTAGTCGTCAATTTACTCGGCTGGTTAGTTTTTGGTATCGGGATGACTTTACTTGTTGCTCTACTTTCTGCAATAGCTAAGCGCATCGTGCTTTGGGGAATAAACCTAGTTGAAGAAGTTGATCAACAACATAATATCGGTGTTGCCAGTATTGAAATGGCAACCAGTATCGCTATAGCCTTAATATTAACGGCACTAATGGCCTAATAAAAGTGTTATACCTGTTATCATTCAAAGTGCGTGATTTCAGTGGGAGTTAAAAGTGTTTTAAGCAAGGCATTAATTTTAAACAATGGTTACTCTCTTGTTCAAATTAATAACGCCGCCCAAATCGCTTTTAGCCCCATCGAAGAAGCGTTTGAGCATCATCACTACGTCGTTGCACCTTTTTGTAAGGGAATAAGCATTACTACAAAGGTGCGCCTTGTATTGAAATTGCTCAAGCACTCTGAAACAGGCATCTTGATTGGTAACGGGTATAAACTCACCACCATAGTGCGCTCAGGTGCTGGTGGTGAGCATCATTAAACACTGCATAAACTTCATCTATCACTCTCCTTTTACCTTAATTACTAGTCACTAATACCTATGGCACAAAACACTTTACCTCAAAAGAAGTCTCACCTACTCGACGATATCTTACTTATTCTAACGATGGCTGTTCTAGCAGGCTGTGGGCTAATTTATGAGTATTTACTCTCTCATTACGCCGGTCGAGTGTTAGGCGTGATGGAAAGCACTATCTACACCATGATTGGCTTAATGATAGTGTCGATGGGACTTGGTGCTTTTGCTGCTCGAAAAGTACGTTGTGCTTTTAATGGTTTCGTATGGCTAGAACTTATTATTGCCTTACTGGGTAGCTCTGCCATTTTGATCATTGGTGGTTTAATCGCTATTACGCAAATATTCCCGCAACTGATTGCAGATATGTTATCACTTCCGCCTGATATGAAACCTCAAGGTGGGCTTTTCAAGGATTTAAGTTGGCTAGCGTTTAATAGCCCTTATTTCTTTGGGGTATTACTCGGCTTTTTTATTGGTATGGAGATCCCATTAATTGCTCGCATTCGTGAGAGCATTCACCAGCAACACCTTGCCAATAATTTAGGCACTATTTATGGCGCAGATTATGTTGGTGCTGGTATTGGTGCGGCGATTTGGGTTGTTTTTTTACTGAGTTTAGACATTAGTAAAGCAGCAGCACTCACCGCAAGTTTAAACCTAATTGCCGGTGCTTTTTTTATTCTCCGTTATTGGCAACACCTTAATTGGCGTAAAACCTTTGTTGCTTTACATTGTGCCTTAGCTTTAATTATAGTTTTAATGTTTAGTTATGGTAATCAATGGCTTAATCAAATGAATAGTCTGCTCTATCTTGATAAAGTGGTTCACACCGATAAAACTCGTTATCAACAGTTAACCTTTACCGAACGTCATATGGGTCTTGAGCAAGACAATATAATCAATTTCTATCTAAATGGTCGTTTACAGTTTTCATCTATTGATGAACATATTTATCATGATTACCTTGTTGCCCCTGTAATGGCAGGCTCTGCGCGACATGATAAGATATTAATTATTGGCGGCGGTGACGGTTTAGCGTTAAGAGATGTTTTAAAATACAATCCAAAACACGTGACGCTAATTGATTTAGATAGTGAATTAATTGATATTTTCAAACAACCAAAGAAGCAAGTAAACCCTCGCTTAGCGAGTCAAATTTTACAGTTAAATAAAAATAGTTTACAAGATGAACGAGTCACAATTTATCGTGCTGATGCGTTTATTGCCATTAATCAATTGTTAGAGGATCGACAAACATTCGACGCAATTATTGTAGATTTACCAGACCCAAGTCATCCCGATCTTAACAAACTCTATTCGGTAAACTTTTATGCACGACTTAAGTTGTTGTTATCAGGTGATGGTTTAATTGCAATTCAATCAACTAGCCCTTATCACGCTAAAGACTCTTTTATTGCTATTGGTAATACTTTAGCAGCAGCTAAGTTTTCCCATGTAGAGCAATATCACGATAATGTGCCCAGTTTTGGTGAATGGGGATGGACCATTGCCTCTAAGAGTGGCGCTAGTCCGTTAACAAGATTAAACAAACTAACTAAGCTTCCAGTAGCGCATCAATGGTTAAACTTGGCTATATTAAAGGCTGCTTTCATTTTCCCTAATGATTTTTATCAGAACAAAGATAATATTGGTATTAACATTTTAGGCAGTCATACGATTTATCAATTACACCAAAGCGCTTGGCAAGATCAACAAGGCTTAAATTAATCGATAATACCAAAATGTTTCGCAAAGACAATTGATACAAAGTAACTACAAAGAGTAACAATTAGTTTATAAAAACACCTTGACATAATATGTCAGGATGTTAAATTTAACTCAGACGACATATTATGTCATCTACTTTTTCACTAAAGAAAGGAAGGATAGGAAATACATGAATATTCATACTATAGCCGATCACTTAAACAGCTTGGCAGATAATTCAGACACAGGAATGAGCTTTGATTGCCAACCAATATCTGGCGAAGTCGACGTCCTGCAAATTAGCATTTCAGACCGTGAAGAGTTACCAATTTTTGTTTCGGTAACCGAAGACCAAATTATTTGCATCAGCTACTTATGGGGAGCAGAAGAAGTTAAACCTGAATGTATTCATGCCATGCATGAGAGCATGTTAGAAATGAATATCCCTATGCCCTTATCATCATTTTCAAAAATTGGTGATAAATATGTAGTCTTTGGCGCTTTATCTATCAGTTCAAGCTTTTCAGATGTTGAGCATGAATTAGCAGTGTTAAGCAACAATGCTATAGAAGTGATTGATGATATGAGTGATTACTTACTTTAGTTAAATAACTAATTAAGCGTCACTTTGATTACCCCTAGTTAGGAGTTACTAATGAGTATATTTAAAAAAATAATGACCGCAATACGTGGCGGTGCATCAGAAGCTGGTGAAGCTATCATTGATGCAAATGCAACCCGTATCTTTGAACAAGAAATACGTGATGCTGAAAATCACCTTACCAAAGCAAAACGTGATTTAACAGGTGTTATGGCTGAGCAAATGTCAGCAAAACGTGAAGTTGATCGTTTAACCCGTGAAGTTTCAGAACACGAAGGTTATGCAACACAAGCACTCGAAAAAGGTGATGAAACACTAGCACTTGCTGTAGCAGAAAAAATTGCTACCTTAGAAGGTACCTTAGCCGATCAGCAACAAGCTCACGATAGTTTTAGTGGCAATGCTGAACGTTTGAAAGAGTTAGTTAAGAGAAGTGAGCGTCAAGTTGCCGAGCATAAACGTCAACTGTCTATGGTTAAAACCACTGAAAGTGTACAAAAAGCGACGTCAGCTATTACCGATAACTTTTCATCAAGCAATTCTAAGCTATTAAGTGCGAAAGATTCTTTAGAACGTATTAAAGCTAAGCAACAAAAGTTTGATGACAAAATGAAAGCGGGTGAGTTACTTGAATCTGAAAATTCGGATTCATCATTACAAGCGCAGTTAAAAGCCGCAGGTATTGGCTCACAAGACAATAGCGCTAACTCAGTATTAGAGCGTTTAAAAGCTAAACAAAAGTAACCTTACCTAAGCCAGTTAATTTATTTAACTGGCTTACTTTGTAATGATTACTAAATAAATATGTTGTCTGAGCGGGACTTTATTCGTTCATTAGTTTTGTGTTAAATCAATATCCATCCTACTTCAGGTAACCTTATGAGTTTTTTTAAAAAGATATTTAATAAATCATCTAACGAACCAAGAAAATTAACAAATGTTAATCAATTACTGGTTGGTGATATTATTGTTTTGACAGATAGCTTTGCCTTACCTGAGTCCTTGCGTGGACAAGAGTTTCAAGTAAAAGCCGTTAATAGCTATGAATTTGAAGAAAAAGTGCAAACCGAATGGGCCTTAATAGGGACTAACGCACTAGAAATATTTTTATCACTCGAAGTGGATGATATTACCGAGCTCAAATTATCATTAAAAATTCAGCATGAAGATGTCGAAACCTTATTTGACTTAGACAGTTTTTCCGAAGTATTCGATGAACCAGGAGAGGCTTTTTTAGAAAAAAAGGCTGACTCCAATATCGCTGCCCTGTGGAGTAGCGAGCAATATCAACAAAGCGTGTTTGCTAAGGTTGGATTTTTTCACCGTAAAGATCACCGTAGTGAGAACCTCTCGGCTTATGAAGGAAAAGATAGCGGGGAGCAATTTGAATTATATAGCTTGTATAATGAAGATCAGAGTAAAGGCATTGATATTGAAGTATGGCAAGATGGCGATACTGAAGTGTGCTTAACTTTATTTAGGCCGCTTAGTGATATAATTGATATGTATCCAGCAAGTTAACCGGAAAGTATTATGGCGAGAAAAATCCCCGATAAATGGCAATCCTCCGTGAAAGCGATAAAAGCGGTGCAGGTCGCTTTTGATATGGATGAAAAGATCCAACTGTCTATTCGTAAACAGGCACTTGATGCTGGTTTAAGTCCTTCGGATCAAATTCGTGATATTTTAGGCTTACCAATCAATAAAAGACCCAAGCGACCACGCTTAACTGTGAGTTTAGCTCCTAGTGACTATCAACTTCTCGCTGATAAATATCAACTACAAGCCGAAGATCAACTAGAAATTAAGAAGAAACTTATGGATGATTTAATCGCTCATATTAATTCGTGCAACCGCGACGAAAAGGAATAGTGATATCAATGTCTAATATCACTAGTTAAAATTCAAATATAACGGCTTTGTGAAAGTTTTTTTTTGTGCCATACTGCAATGAACATGAATAAACAATAACTTCACTTAGGATATCATTATGTTAAAAAAAATTATCGCAGTATCTCTGGCGTTAGCCCTAACAGCTTGTGCCAACACTGATGCACTTGATGCAAATATCACTTCACTAACGAGTAAAGTTGATGCTTTATCAAGCCAAGTTGCAGATTTAGAGTCACAGCAACAATCTGTATCGGCTGATGTTAAAGCAGCAAAAGCAGCAGCTGAGCAAGCAGCAACTGATGCTAAAGCAGCAAATGAACGTATTGATAATGTTGTAGCTTCATATAAAAAATAGTTATTTTTGCTAGCTTATTTAGCAATAGACAATAAAAAAGCACCATATGGTGCTTTTTTATTGTCTATTGCTAGAGTAGTTTATTAATAAAACAGGTTAACCTTTAAGGTTATTTAGCTAGTTCAACAACTAATCCGTGTGGTTTTTCAATAACAGGTAGTAGTTGCTGCCAATATTCACGATTAGTACCAACAAATCGTTGCATCGCTTTAGTTAAAATAACATTGCCTTTAGTTGTCTCAAGATCTGACAACTGTTGATGTATCTCTATTAATTGCTTATCACCATTTTCAAAAGACATTTTTACTGGTTGATTAACGACTCTCACTTTAGTATTTACCGGAACATTATCAAAAAGCCATTTAATATCATCATCATACATTCGAATACAACCTGAGCTAGCGCGCATACCAATACCAAAACGCTTATTAGAACCATGAATTAGGTATTCACTAGTGCCTAGTCGTAAGGCATATTTACCAAAAGGGTTGTTTGGTCCTGCGGGAACTACGTCAGGGAGGTACTCTCCATGCTCAGCAAAGTGACGCTTTTGCATTTCTTTGGTTGGACGCCAGTCGGGATCTTTTCTCTTTTCACCAATTACAGTGCTAGTTAACGGTGTAGACAAGCCCTGTCGACCGATACCTACAGGAAAAACATGGACTTTATTTTCTTCGGGTGAATAGTAATATAAGCGTAATTCAGGCAGATTGATGACTATTCCTTTTCGTGAAATAAAGGGTAATAACATTTGATTTGGTATTACCACCTCGGTATCAACTTTAAGTAAAAAGGGGTCATGCTCGGGATTAGCCGCCAGTAATGCTAAAAAACCAACATCATATTGCTCAGCTAATTGCTGAAAGTAGTCTCCTTTAACTACAGTATGAATGATAGGTTCACCTATTAGACGCTTGTTCTCACTTTCTATTTCATACACAGTTGCCGTCGAAGGCTTAATAAATATCAGTGCGATAAAGAAGCTTAACGAAGTAACAAGGGATCTTTTATTTTTTATCATGTTATTTATGGCCAGTAAGGTTTCATTGTTAAGGCTTTTGCTCTGGACTGATCTAATGCCGTGATTAAATTTTCACTTTTATTGGTTAACCATTGCGTTAATTTATTTTCTTTTTTTGGTAGGTGCTTTAACTGTTGCAGTAATAAGCTCAACGATTGTAACTCAATAATACCCTGTTTAATATCTAACAAAGGCATGTTGAATCTCTTAACAATGTCACTCTCTGGCTCAGCGAACAAGCAACTAAACCAACTTGTAGTTAATAGTGCTCTAATCAATAGGCTATGTGCAGTTAAATATAACTCAATAGAGGTAGAATCTTGTGGTTTTTGCAATTTAACTAATTCATCACTTAGTGCTTTAGTGCTGTTGGTTAAGTGTTTAGTTGCAAATTCAACTAATGAGGAAGAGTTATCAATTTTAAGCGTCTCATCACTATTTCTTTTAAGTAATAAAGAAAGTAAGTCAACTTGCAGATTATTAAAGCGTTCACTATGCAATAGTTCTAAAACTTGCAACTCCCTTGGATAACGGCTTTGACGTAATTGTAATTTTGTTATCAACTCTTGATTAATTAAGTTCTCTTTTTGATATGAGCTTTGTTTGTTGATTAGTAATTGAATATAACGTGCATTTTCAACCCAATGAATCGTTCGGATAAAATAACTAAGCTCAGTGCGAAGTGCTTTTTCATCTGGAGATAATAGCTCATCAAACAACCAAAACCCTTGTCTAAGTAATATAAGCTGTTCACTTACTTTGCTGAGCATATTAAATGAAGGAACTTCCACATAACTATCAACACAGAGTTGCAGCTGGTTTAACGAAAACTCGATGCCATGAGTGAGAGCGTTATGGAGTGGTATTTTTTTGGGTAAATTAATCATTGAAAGCTCTATTTGCTCAACAATAGCGCTGTTATTAGGCGGCTTATTTTCAACATGAGAAGCTAATGTAAGGCTCTCATGATATAAAGCATAACCACGGGCTGCTTTTGTTAACTGTCCGGGTCGTAAAGCTAATTGACTAAATAACAGCTTAGTTAATCCTAATAACGCTTGAGAATCACCGCTGACGAACTCTAATTCAATTTCATATATACGCGGCTTTTTAACATAGTTTTGACAAGCAACTTCACCACAATCAAATGCAATCTCAATTTGAGCATCTTCGAAACTAACAAGCCAAGTATGACGGGTAAAATGGGTGGAAAATAGTTCGACAATCTGTTGCTGCAATAGATTAATATCGATATTAGGTTGAAAAATAATATCGGGAAATAGTGAAACAATAGGTTTAGCATCACCAATGTCGACATTATATTCGGGTCTTTGATGCAAACCTGCAATGATGGTGCCTGAGGTTTTTATCGTTTGTTCAAAACGTTTAGTTTCATCAAAACATTTTGTACCACGTGTACGTAAGGCAATTCTATTTTTACGTAGTGTTAGGTCAGCAGTATCAAAGTAATGGTTACTCAACTGCTTCTCCTGATGAACGAAGGTGACGTCGTGTTCAGAGAGTAGTTGGCTTATAGTGGTTTTTATTTTCTCTGGTTTGGTCTGTTCATTGCTATCAAGCAATGAATATTTTAGTTCTATTTCTGTAACCATTATGCCCTAATTTAAGTGTTTACTTATCACTTAACAAGCATACCGTTAGTACATCAATATGCCAATAGCGAGTTCCCCATTATTTGTTGCAAACTTATATAGAATGCGACCTAACCTAAGTAAAACTTAATAGAATGTAACGAAACTTATTGATTAACTTAGTTATCAATCATCGAAAAAGTAAACTTACTCAAGGCTTGAGTTAACTTTTGTAGGTAATGAAGTCATTCTTAGCTTGCCATCAAAGCAGCAAACACATAATATCTTGTCTTCTTTGACTTATTTACTACATTGGTTTTTCTATGAATAACGTTATTAACGTCATAGCATTTCTTGCTATAACTTTAGCTAGCTCGCTTTTTATCTCTGCTCAGGCTGCAGAAAACAATTACAAGCAGGGCTATATCTCTGATGAATTATTCATATATATGCATACAGGACCAGGTAAGCAGTTTAGAATTTTGGGTACTATCATTGCGGGTTCAAAAGTTAAAATTACCGGCGCGGTAGACGGTGGTTATAGTGAGATCATAGATAATAAAGATCGAACTGCATGGGTTGAAAATAAATATGTAACCACTCAACCAGGTCTACGTTTTGTTGTTGCCGAACTTAATGGAAAAATAGCTAATAGTAGTGATTATAGTAGCCAGCTTGACGGTGAAGTAAACGAGCTCAAGAGTAAAGTTAACTTATTAACTAATGATAAGAAAAAGCTTTCTGCAGAACTTAAAAAATTGACTACTACATTGGAAAAAACTCAAGCTAAAATTAAAGATCAAGATACCAATATTAAGAAACAATGGTTTTTCAATGGCGCTCTAGTGTTAGGCGTAGGTTTGATTTTAGGCTTGATTTTACCGCGTTTCTTCGCTCGCCGCCGTGGTGCGATGGATAGTTGGTCATAAATTGATAAATTTATAGGTAACACTTAGTACCTCAGATCTCAGTTTGAGGTACTAATAGAAAATCAACTAATCCGTTAACACTTTCTATTTTGCTAAATTAAAATATTGAAAAGCGACATCACTTGCTGCGACCTTACTGAAATTCTGCTTAAATCAGTTTATTATTAATACCCGAATATTCACCTACGCTAGTGCTTTAAGTTCCCTTCTAGGCACTAAAAGTGACTTAATAGACCTGTTAATCTTTCGTAGGTCTTCTTTGGACTTAGGTACTAAATACTTGTTATCGACAGTAATGCATCAAGTAGAGTTATTCAAAGCTCAAAGAGTCTAGACTTACAGTGGCTTAATAAACTGTAAATGATTGCTTAAACCCCAGCTAAGATGAACTCTATTAACATCTCACAACTTTAATAACCCAAGATATCGGCGAATAAAGATCACATATTAAATTGACGTTTCAACTTTTATCCACTCACTAGGTACTATGCCCATTGAGTCAGTATAATGAATCCATTTATTAGGACTAATCACTATTTTATTAGGGTTAGCATTTAACCATGCTCCCCACCAACTAAAACTGCTGTTAGCAATAATATTATGTGTACACAAACTCATTAGGTGCATGTCTTGAAAAGACTGTTCGCCGGAATTCCAATCAACAAACCGTACTTTCTCAACATTTATATTTGCTCGACACCAGGTAATATCATCCGAAAAAATAACAAATAGTGGCTTCTCTACTAAGCCTTCAATTTCTTTAATCGCATTCTGATAATAAGGTAAATCACATATGCCACCCAAAGCTTTATGTTTTAAATAATCGCCTCGTCGTATATGTACCGCAACTGTTTCATGCTCAGAGATTTCCTGATGCAGCGCTAAACTCTTAGGTTCAGTAAACTCTGGAAAGGTAAGTTTTTCTCTAATCTCACTGGCAATCGAATTAAAGTATTGTGGGTTTTGCCATGAGCCACGGTAATAAATAGAAGTGTCTTTAGTACCTAAATCAACTTCTTGATAAGAGAAATGCAAATGTTTTTTCTCTTTAATATATGTACGTGGAATAAATGGCGTATATTTTTTTATTTCTTTGAGTAACTTAGTGAAAATATTTTTAGTGCTTTGCACCGCAAGCTTTTCTTCTGCAGAACAATAGTTTTCATTTAAATTAAAAATACGCTCTAGCTCATAACCATTATGCAGTTCATAACTCGCCATATCATGAATATCTAGCTTAGTCGTTTCATTAAATTTATGTTTAACTGCCAAATAAAATGCATATTGAAACAACTGGTTACCAAAACCACCACACACTCTTACTACCTTCATACGCTAAACTGCCTAGTTATGATTTACATATAGCCGTATATTAGCAGCCATTACTATTACTACAAAGTGAAGACCTATTTTATTGACACTTATCGCACAATAAAACCAAGATTTACCCTGTAATTATCGTTATAATCAGTAAAAATCACTTGATATAAATTCCCCCCTCTTCAAGGAACGTTAACATGACAACAAAGAAAGTGGCTCTAATTACCGGTATTACTGGACAAGATGGTTCATATTTAGCGGAGCTTTTATTAGAAAAAGGTTATGAGGTACATGGTATTAAACGTCGTTCATCTTCATTAAATACCGAGCGAATTGATCATATATATCAAGATAATCATGAAAAGAATCAAAAATTTTTCCTTCATTATGGTGATTTAACCGACTCATCAAACTTAACCCGTATATTAAAAGATGTTCAACCTGATGAAGTCTACAATTTAGGTGCTCAATCTCACGTCGCTGTATCATTCGAATGCCCCGAATATACTGCCGATGTTGATGCCATTGGTACCTTGCGACTACTTGAAGCTATTAGATTTTTAGGCCTAGAAAAGAAGACTAAATTTTATCAAGCCTCTACTTCCGAGTTATATGGTGAAGTGCAAGAAATACCACAATCAGAAACGACGCCCTTTCATCCTCGCTCCCCTTATGCTGTTGCCAAAATGTATGCTTACTGGATAGTGGTAAATTATCGTGAGTCTTATGGCATGTATGCCTGTAACGGTATTTTGTTTAACCATGAATCTCCTCGTCGTGGTGAAACGTTTGTGACCAGAAAGATTACTCGCGCGATTGCCAATATTGCTCAAGGTTTAGAGTCATGTTTATACTTAGGTAATATGGATGCATTACGTGATTGGGGACATGCAAAAGATTATGTGCGAATGCAATGGATGATGTTACAACAAGAACATCCTGATGATTTTGTTATTGCCACAGGTAAGCAAATTAGTGTTCGTGAATTTGTAACTTTGTCAGCACTTGAAGCAGGTATAGAGCTAACGTTTAGTGGTGAAGGTTTAGATGAAGTAGCACGAGTAACTAAAATTATCGGAGATAACGCCCCAGCATTAAGCGTTGGAGATATCATGGTTAAAGTTGACCCACGATATTTCCGCCCTGCTGAAGTTGAAACTCTGTTAGGTGATCCATCTAAAGCGAAAGAAAAACTAGGCTGGGTACCACAAATTACAGTGGAAGAAATGTGTAGTGAAATGGTCGCTAACGATCTCAGTAAAGCAAAACAACACGCCATTTTAAAAGCACATGGCTACCAAAATTCGACTAGCGTAGAATAACGCAAGGACATCAATGAAAATTTTATTAACTGGTGCTAATGGCATGGTCGGCAAGAATATCCTTGAACTTGCCAGTAAGCATCAACATACTTTTCTTACTCCAAGTAGCAAAGTACTAAATTTACTCGATGCAGCTTCAACACAAGCATATTTAGTTGAACATAAACCCGACATGATTATTCATGCTGCAGGTGTTGTTGGTGGTATTCAGGCCAATATGGCGCATCCCGTCAAATTTTTAGTTGATAACATGCAGATGGGACTAAATATCCTTAACTCGGCTAAAAATTGTGGCATAAAGCAATTTTTAAATTTAAGCAGCTCATGCATGTATCCTCGAGATGCTTTAAATCCGTTATCCGAAGAATTAATTCTTAAAGGCGAATTAGAACCTACCAACGAAGGTTATGCATTAGCAAAAATTGCCTCAACCCGTTTATGTGAATACATCAGCCACGAAGAACCAGAATTATTATATAAGACCATTATTCCTTGTAATTTATATGGCCGTCATGACAAGTTTTCTCCTCATAACTCCCATATGATCCCTGCCGTTATTCGAAAGGTTATTGATGCAAAGCAAAAAGATTTAACTGAAATAGATATTTGGGGCGATGGTAAAGCAAGGCGTGAATTTATGTATGCCGGCGATTTGGCTGATTTTATTTTTTACGCTATAGCAAACTTTTCCCGTATGCCACAAAACCTTAACGTAGGGTTAGGCGAAGATTTCACAATTAATGATTATTATCAACGTATTGCAGAGATTATTGGCTTTTCAGGTACCTTTAAACATGATTTAACTAAACCTGTCGGTATGAAGCAAAAATTAATAGATGATAACAAACTTAATGCCTTTGGCTGGTCTTACAAAACGGACTTAACAGAAGGCCTAAAGAATACAGTGCAGTTTTTTTTAAGTGAACAAAATTTAAGTGAGCAAGCTAATGACTAATTATTCTCTGGCAAGCAGTACATGGGATGAGCGTGAATTTGGCGCAATTCAAAAAGTAATAGATTCAGACATGTTTACTATGGGTAAGCACGTTGCACAATACGAAAAAAACTTTGCTGATTTTTTCGGTTCAAAATATTCAGTTATGGTGAGTTCTGGCTCTACCGCTAACTTATTAATGATAGCCTCACTATTTTTTACTAAGAATCCTGCGCTTAAATTACAACGTGGTGACGAAATTATTGTCCCCGTAGTTTCATGGTCAACTACTTATTTCCCACTACAACAATATGGGCTAAAAGTTAAGTTTGTCGATATTGACCGCAAAACACTCAATATCGACTTAGAAAAACTAGCAGCAGCAATTACTGACAAAACTAAAGCGATACTGTCGGTAAACTTACTCGGTAATCCAAATGACTACGCCAAAATGAATGATATTATTGGCGACCGCGACATTTTTATTCTCGAAGATAACTGTGAGTCTATGGGCGCCACGATAGCGGGTAAACAAGCAGGGACTTTTGGAGTTATGGGCACATTTAGCTCATTTTTTTCGCATCATATCGCCACGATGGAAGGTGGTTGTATTGTTACTGATGACGAAGAGCTTTATCATATATTACTCTGTATTCGTGCTCATGGATGGACCAGAAACTTACCTAAATTTAATAAAGTGAGTGGTGAAAAAAGTGATGATCCCTTTGAAGAGTCATTCAAATTTATGTTACCCGGTTACAATGCTAGGCCTTTAGAAATGAGTGGTGCATTAGGTATTGAACAGCTTAAAAAACTACCTAGTTTTATTGATATCCGACAAAAAAATGCACGTTTATTTCAAGACTTGTTTGCTAATCATGCCTACATAGAAATTCAACAAGAAATCGGCAAAAGTAGTTGGTTTGGTTTTTCTTTAGTGCTGAAAGAAAATGCACCGTACAGCCGAGCAGAATTAGTAAAATTATTAACTGAAAATGGTATTGAATGCCGTCCCATTGTAACGGGAAATTTTCTAAAGAATACTCAGGTTCTAGAGTATTTTGATTATGAAGTGTCAGGCACCGTAGAAGTAGCAGAATATATCGACCAACATGGTTTATTTGTTGGTAATCATCAAAATGATATTGAAAAAGAAATTAAACTGCTCGCTAAGGTATTGTTATAAAATTATGACTAACTTTAAATATCATCAGACAATAGCGTGGTAATACACATACGCTTCAATCAATCCTATACAGATGATTTGTCGAATAGCTGAAGCTTTTATCGGCTTAAATTTAAGGTTAACAAGGAAATAAATGAAAATTTTAATCATTCCAAATCGTGGCCGCTCATATAACGCAGTTCGTCCAGAAGCTGAGTGTTACATTGCCTTAGCTGAAGCTGGGCATGACGTTACCGTAATATCTAGTGGTACTAATGCTTATATTGATAGATACAAAAAGTCCAAAGTTAAGTTTATTGAGTTGAAAACACTTAAAAAGCATAGCTGGGCTGTAATCAAACAAATTCGTCAATATATCAAAGCCAATAACATAGATATTGTTTACGCTACTGAATCAAAGGGCATTCCCAATGCCGCTTTTGCTTGTATAGGAACCAAGGCCAAATTGGTCGTTTATCGTGGTACCTCTGGCGGGATGTATAAAACGGATCCTAGTAATTACTTATGCATGTTACATCCACGTATTAACGGAGTTATTGGTGTTTCAAGCGCAGTTTCAGCTAATGTTAGAGAAAAAGTAAGAGGCGCAATTAAAGCTAACGTTGAAACTATATATAAAGGCCACGATCTAAGTTGGTATAAAGAAGATGCTGCTGATTTAGTCAGCTTGGGCAGTAATAAAAAGTATTTCAACATACTGTGTGTCGGAAGCCCTAGACATCATAAGGGCACTCACATATTGCTTGATGCAGCCAAAGAGCTCAATGATATAGAAGATTTACGCATTATTTTAGTGGGTGATAATTTAGATAAGCAGGCTTTTATTGATCAAATCAATAATTCAGGTATGAGCGAACATATTTTACAACCAGGCTTTAGAAGTGATGTGCCCGCTATAGCTAAAGCATGTGACTTGCTGATACTACCTTCACTAAGTAAAGAAGGTTTAACACGGACAGTATTAGAGTCTCTATCAAATGGAACACCTGTTGTTTCATCAGCCAATGATGGTGTAGTAGAAACTATAGAAAATGGCTTTAATGGTTACCTCGTGCCTATTGGTGATGTACAAGCTATGGCGGATAAAATTAGAATGCTTTATAACGATAGAGTGTTGCTAGAAAAGTTATCTAATCATGCTCAAGATATTATTAAAGACAAAATGTCACACCACAAAACGGTGACACATATGGAAGCTTATTTTGAGAAAATAATAGCTCAAAACTAAGTCATTTAGCCTTAAAGATTAAAGCTGTTATAAAACAAAGGGGATGATAAACATCCCCTTTAACTTTCTTTTAAATATGATAACCAGATTAAACTAAGTCAGGAATAATCTATACTTGATAAAAATCGCGATACCAATTGACAACATTATCAACACCTTGACTAACACTCATAGCAGGTTTGTAGCCTGTAGTATTAAAAAGATCATCCACATCGGCATTAAGTTTTGTTTAGCTTTAATACCAATAGAGTCTTCCAATGATTCAATAAACTCAGTCAATTTGACTGGATTATCATTACCAATATTATAGAGCTATCTTATCTTCCTCTTTATCAAAATAAATATCTCAATTCTACCGCGCTAGTAATTTAGATTCACACATGTGTAATTATCTTATTATGTCACTGTTTTGTTAACAAAGTTAAAATGTTAGTGACACACCGCCTTAATTACAGCTTATACGAATGTATTTAGTAAAAGAGATGACATAGAGAAATTATGAAAGATAAAATCAAAGTTTACTCTTGTTATTAATTAGTAAAACAAACCTAAAATTAGAATACCCATGCTAGTAATTACATCCTTTGCTAGGTAAAATGCTTCCTTTCGCCTAACGTCTAACAGTGAATTTTAACTTGTTAAATTTATTTAAAATTTTATATTTGGTTATCACAACCTTTACTATAGTAATACTATGTAGCGTGAACACTTATGCCAAGGGGCCATCTCCCTACCTACCATTGCAAATGGAGCCTTTAATCGAGCTTGAGTTACAACGTTTAGCGACCGTAGCAAAGCTGCCTTTATTAACAAAACCTTATCATGCTGCAACTGTAAATCGCTATTTGAAAACAATCGTAGATAGCCATCCAACCTTGTATCGTCGTATTAATACTTATTTAAAACGTTATAAAAAAACGGCTGCACTAACCCATGCTTCAGTACAATTAAACTATGCAAATCAAGAGAATATTGTTTTACCAAATCAGCGAGGTCAAATGGCTGATGCCAATTACCAAGCCAGTTTTAGTAGCTTTTGGCAAGCAAACCAATATGTGATCATCAATGCTGGCGCCATATATTACGAAAACGGTGATTACCTTAGAAACAATAGTTTTATTTCTATTGGTGCTGATGTTTTTCAAGTTGATATCGGTTATCGAGAGCACTGGCTTTCGCCATTTCAAGAAAGTTCAGTACTTCTATCTACACAAGCAAAACCACCATTAAGCGTGACTATTAGCAACCCAAACTTACTTACCGATTTTAATATAAAATATGAAATATCTATTGGCTTACTAGATGAGCAAACAGATATCAAATTTGACACAGAAAAGCCGCCCGTTTCTGGAGAGCCCGCATTACTTACCATGCATTTAAGCGCACAACCCTTCGATTGGTGGACAATAGGTTTTAATCGTACTTTTGTTTTTGCTGGCGGTGAAGATAGTCTTTCTTTGGGCGATATTTGGAATGCAATCATAGACCCTGTGAATAGTGATAACTGTGGTGGTGACGGTACAGATTTACAAGACTGCAGCGAAGAGTTTGGTAACCAAATAGCTTCTGTTAGCAACAAATTTGATCTTAATTGGTTTGATGTTCCTTTTAGTTTTTATTATGAATATGCTGGTGAAGATACTTCCGGACATAAGAACTATAAACTTGGTAACCTAGCTAATAGTTTTGGTTTATTTCTGCCTTATATTGGTGATTCACTATCAATGAATATGGAATTTACTACATTCCAATCTGAATGGTACACTCATCATATTTATGGTGAGGGCTATTCAAATGATAGTGTTGTGATGGGTCATTGGTGGGGCAGTATGAAAGACCCTAAAGACAAAGTTGGTGGTGAAGCTGGAAGTATTCGATTTGATTGGCAAAACAGTGGTGACTCTCAAATATCATTTCTATATCGCACTGCTAACTTTAACCAATCAAGTTTTGCTGATTACCAGCAATCACATGAATTAGAAATGAAGTATCACAAAGTAATTGACACAAATTTCTTAACTCTGAAGTTATATTTAGGTAGAAGTAATTTAGGTGATAATTTTGTACAAACTGGCATCTCATATACTTGGTAATTTAAAGTTAACACGTTAGGAGTAAACAATAATGAGGGTTATAACCTTTGGCACTTATGATATTTTTCATGTTGGCCATGTGAATATTATTGAACGAGCAAGACTGCACGGTGATCATCTTATCGTTGGTGTTTCTTCTGATAAATTAAATATTGCCAAAAAAGGACGGCCACCTATTTACTGTGAAGACGATCGTCAACACATAATTCGTTCTATGCGCTGCGTTGATGAGGTTTTTTTAGAAGAGTCATTAGAGCTCAAAGCTGATTACATTAAATATTATAATGCAGACATATTAGTCATGGGTGATGATTGGCAAGGTAAATTTGACCATTTAAAAGATATCTGTCAGGTAATTTATTTACCTCGTACCCCTTCAGTTTCGACTACAGAAATTATTGAAGTCGTTAAAACTAAGCGTCTATAACTTAATTAGAGCCCACTTATGACAGCCAAACGTTATTTATTTTATATCGCTCATAACTATTCTTTTGAAATATTAAGACCCTTACAACAAGTAATTTGGGCAAATGGTGATGAGGTAAAATGGTTAGCTATTGGCCAAGAAGTCAATCTCAGCTACTTTCAAAGTAATGAATCTGTATTGAGATCTATTGATGACGCTAGAGCTTACAATCCCGATGCTAGCTTCGCGCCGGGGAATGAAATCCCAAGTTTCATTCCTGGTTTAAAAGTTCAAATTTTTCATGGCCTTGAATGGAAGAAAAAAGGTCACTTTGTTATTCGAGGTTTTTTTGACCTATATTGTACTCATGGTCCAGCAACCACAAGCCGCTTCAATACATTAGCTCAAGAACATGGCTTTTTCGATGTAGTTGAAACTGCTTGGCCAAAGCTTGATTATTTATTCACATCACCTTCGATGCCAATTAAAGATAATTTGCACGCTCAAGAAAAAAAAATCATTCTGTATGCGCCAACTTTCTCCCCTACATTAACTTCAGCCCCTGCATTATTTGATGAAATAAAACGTTTAAGTGAGCAAAAAAATTATCATTGGTTAATTAAGTTTCATCCTAAAATGGCAACACAATGGCTCAAGCAATATAAAACCTTAATAAAAGACAACGTTCAAATTATCGAAACATCAAGCATAAATGAATTATTACAAACTGCTGATATTATGGTCTCCGATACTTCATCAGTTATTGGCGAGTTTTCGTTACTCAATAAAGTGACCGTAAGTTTAAATAATAAAGAGCCTGGTGATTACCTAGTCAATATTCAGACAGCAGGTCAACTTGAACCAGCAATTGAGCAAGCACTCAACCCAAGTAAGGAATTGAAGACAGCAATTAAGGCATATGCTGACGATCTTCACCCATATCAAGATGGCCAGGCTGCTCAGCGTATTTTATCAGCGACAGAGAATATTTTAATACATGGTAAACAAGCGAAGAAGAATAAACCATTAAATCTTTTTCGGAATTTAAAACAAAGAAAAAAACTCAAATACTGGACTATTTAAATGAGTTATAGCAGTACATATAACTAATCCGTCTAGCGATAAAATATTTTTCATTTGACATAGTTAGAGTATCTGCGCTATTAATAGTACATTGAATAGTTTTCGCTTAAAAAGAATATTTATTAGCTTTTTTCGTATTTTTACACAAAGGCTAGAAATAGATTAAAATGACTCACATGACCAAATTGATTAAGCACATTAAAAACAACCTCCTCCTCGCACTCATCGTGCGCGGCTAGGTTTTGTTGCTTCTTCAAAAGTTTAAATATTGAGAACTAAGTAGAAATAAAATAAAACCCGCGCTAACAATCGCGGGTTTTTTTATGTCCGCAGTTAGGTTAGTCGTGAATAAGTATGAATGCAGACATCAGCAAAGATTTTAAAGGATAAAAAATGAGCAACCCACAAATTAATAATGACCAAGTTATAATTTTTGACACTACTTTACGTGATGGTGAGCAAGCATTAAATGCCAGCTTATCGGTACATGAAAAACTTCAAATTGCCTTAGCAATTGAACGCTTAGGGGTAGACGTAATGGAAGTCGGTTTTCCGGTTTCTTCTCCTGGCGATTTTGAATCAGTACAGCAAATTGCCCGCACAATAAAAAATGCTCGTGTTTGTGGTTTAGCGCGCGCAGTAGAAGCAGATATTGATGCCTGTGCAGAAGCGTTAAAAGTTGCGGACCAATTTCGTATCCATACCTTTATTTCAACCTCTGATGTGCACGTACAGCAAAAACTAAAAAAAGAATTTAGTGATGTAGAAGCAATGGCAATTCACGCGGTTAAGCATGCAAGAAAGTACACTGATGACGTCGAGTTCTCTTGTGAGGATGCAGGCCGTACGCCAATTGATAATTTATGTCGCATGGTAGAAGGTGCTATTAAAGCCGGCGCCACCACAGTCAATATTCCCGATACAGTCGGCTACACCCTACCCTTCGAATTTCAAGGCATCATAACTGACTTGTTTAATCGTGTACCTAATATTGACCAAGCGATAATCTCTGTCCATTGTCATAATGACTTAGGTTTAGCTGTCGCTAACTCTATGGCTGCAGTTCAAGCTGGAGCACGTCAAATTGAATGTACTATCAATGGTATTGGTGAACGTGCGGGTAACTGTTCGTTAGAAGAAGTCGCCATGATCATGCAAACACGTCAAGCATTGTTAGGTGTAAAAACCAATATCAATCACCAAGAAATAGCACGTGTGTCTAAGTTAGTCAGCACAGTATGTAATATGCCTGTACAATTAAATAAAGCCATTGTTGGCGGTAATGCGTTTAGCCATTCATCAGGTATTCATCAAGATGGCATGTTAAAAGCTAGTAATACGTACGAGATCATGACACCTGAAAGTGTCGGTATCGCCAAAACTAAATTAAACCTAACCTCTCGCAGTGGCCGTCATGTCATAAAACACCGCATGGAAAGTTTAGGTTACCAAGAAAGTGATTATGAAATTGAAGAATTATATGCTGACTTTTTAACATTGGCAGATAAAAAAGGTCAAGTATTTGATGATGACTTAGAGGCGTTAGTGTTTAAGTTACAGCAAAAAGATTTACAAGATTTTTTCCAGTTAGACACGATTAATGTGCAATGTGGTGATGGCGAGTTTTCTACCGCTAGCATCAAGCTCATCTCTGGTGAAGTAACAGGTGATAAAGAGAATAGCAAGACACATGCTGCTACAGGTAACGGTCCTGTTGATGCGCTGTATCAAGCAATTAAGCAAAGTGTTGATATAGAATTTGAAGTCAGTGATTACAAAATATCTAATAAAGGCTCAGGTGAAGATGGTTTAGGCCAAGCCGATTTAATAATCATTTGGCAAGGTAGAAATTTCCACGGCTATGGTTTAGAAACTGATGTAATTGAAGCATCAGGACAAGCATTAATTAATGCACTAAACAGCATCCATAGAGCGATGACTATTGCTGATTTGAAATCCGCAAAACAAGCTTAATCGCCGAAAAAATTAAAATTAGCAGTAGCGAATCAATCGCTGAAAAGTTTCTAAAATATAAAAGGTTATAAAAATGTCCAACATAGCAATTCTAGCCGGTGATGGTATCGGCCCAGAAGTCATGGTTGAAGCTAAAAAAGTGTTAAACACGGTAGCGAGCAAGTTTGATTTTGAAATAACAACTCAAGACTATGATATTGGTGGTGCTGCCATTGATAATCACGGTAATGCTTTGCCTGATTCAACCATGGCTGGTTGTATAGAGAGCGATGCTATTTTATTTGGTAGCGTTGGTGGTCCTAAATGGGCAAATTTACCGCCAACAGAGCAACCAGAACGCTGTGCCTTATTAGGTTTACGTAGCCACTTCGATTTATTTTGCAACATGCGCCCAGCAACATTACAACCTGCGTTATCCTCGTTATCTACTTTGCGTAGCGATATTTCCGAGCAAGGTTTTGATGTATTAGTGATCCGTGAATTAACCGGTGATATCTATTTTGGCGAACCAAAAGGCCGTAGAGGTGAAGGCGAAGAAGAAACAGGTTTTGATTCTATGTTTTATTCACGCCGTGAAGTTAAACGTATCAGCCACCTTGCTTTTCAAGCAGCGCAAAAGCGTAATAACAAAGTGACTTCTGTTGATAAAGCCAATGTATTAGCAACCAGTCAATTATGGCGTCAAGTGGTTGAAGAAGTTGCAGTAGAGTATCCTGACGTTGAATTAGAGCACCTTTATGTTGATAACGCTGCTATGCAGTTAGTTCGCGATCCTAACCAGTTTGATGTGATGCTTTGCCCTAACTTGTTCGGTGATATTTTATCTGATATTTGCGCCATGATTACCGGCTCTATGGGCCTGTTACCTTCAGCGAGCTTAAACAGCGACGGTTTTGGTATGTATGAGCCTGCTGGTGGCAGCGCACCAGACATTGCAGGCCTTGGCGTAGCTAACCCTATTGCTCAAATTCTATCAGCGGCATTAATGCTTCGTTATAGCTTAAATCAAGGTGCAGCAGCCAAAGCGATTGAAGATGCAGTATCAAATGCACTTGATAATGGTGTGTTAACTGCTGATTTATTACCAGCCAACGAACGAAAAAATGCTAAATCAACCAGTGAAGTGGGTGATTATATTTGTAAACAGATTGAGAGCGCATAAGATGACAACTTCTACCCCGCAAACCATGTATGAAAAATTATGGCAAACCCACTTAGTTGAAGCAACGAAGGGGGAAACACCATTACTGTATGTTGACCGTCATCTAATTCATGAAGTGACCTCACCACAAGCTTTTGCAAATTTACGTTTTCATAACCGCCCAGTTCGTCATCCTGAACGTACTATTGCGACCATGGATCATAATATTTCAACGCGTTCGATTAAAATTGATGCCGCTGGTGAAGGCGCTGCCAACCAATTACGCGCATTAGCAATAAACTGTAAAGACTTTGGTATCGAACTTTTTGACATGGGTCATAAAAACCAGGGTATAGCACATGTTATTGGGCCTGAACTAGGGTTGACATTGCCAGGTACTATTATTGTTTGTGGTGACTCACATACCGCTACTCATGGCGCTTTTGGTGCTCTTGCTTTTGGTATTGGTACCTCTGAAGTAGAACATGTTTTTGCAACGCAGACTTTACGTCAAAACAAAGCAAAAACAATGAAGATTGAAGTTAAAGGCCATGTCGGTGCCGGTATTAGTGCAAAAGATATTATCTTAGCTATTATCGGGAAAACCGGTAGTGCTGGTGCAACAGGTTATGTGGTTGAGTACTGTGGCGAAGCTATCGAAGCGCTAAGTATGGAAGAGCGCATGACGGTTTGTAACATGAGTATCGAATTTGGCGCAAAAGCAGGTTTAATAGCACCGGATCAAACTACCTTTGATTATGTTGAAGGTAAAGAGTACGCACCAAAAGGTGAAGTATTTGAACAAGCAGTTGTTGATTGGAAAAACCTAAAATCTGATGCTGATGCACAATTTGATGCGGTATTAACGTTAGATGCCAAAGACATTAAGGCGCAAGTTACTTGGGGTACAAATCCAGGGCAAGTTATCAGTGTCGACGGTACTGTGCCTTCTCCAGAAGACTTTAGTGACCCGGTTGAAAAAGAGTCTTGTGTTAGTGCGCTTAACTATATGGGCTTAACTGCAGGCACCAAGATGACTGATATTCATGTGAATAAGGTGTTTATTGGTTCTTGTACTAACTCACGTATTGAAGATTTACGTGCCGCTGCCGGTGTTGTTCAAAAATATGAAGGTCAGCAAGTAGTCAAAACTATTGATGCCATCATAGTTCCTGGTTCATATCGCGTTAAAGAGCAGGCTGAAAGTGAAGGTTTAGACAAAATATTCACCGATGCAGGTTTTGAATGGCGTTTACCTGGTTGCTCAATGTGTTTGGGCATGAATGACGATGTCCTTGAAGAAGGTGACCGTTGTGCATCAACCAGTAACCGTAACTTTGAAGGTCGTCAAGGCCGTGGTAGTCGTACTCACTTAGTTAGCCCTGAAATGGCAGCCGCTGCAGCTATTACTGGTCACTTCGTTGATTTAAACGCCTAATAGCCTATAACCTTACTGAGAAATATAAAATGGAAAAATTTAACACACATACAGGTTTGGTTGTGCCATTAGATGTTGCAAACGTCGATACGGATCAAATCATCCCTAAGCAGTTTTTACAAAAAACTGAACGCGTAGGTTTTGGCGTGCATTTATTTCACGATAGTCGCTACTTAGATCATGATGGCACGCAGGAAAATCCTGATTTTGTCATCAACAAGCCAGAATATAAAGGCGCTAGTATTTTATTAGCCGGTGAAAACTTTGGCTGTGGTTCAAGTCGTGAACATGCACCTTGGGCACTACAAGAATATGGCTTTAAAGTCATCATAGCATCAAGTTTTGCTGATATTTTTTATGGTAACTGTATCAACGTTGGCCTGTTACCGATTAAGTTGACTGAAGCTGAAATTGAGCAGTTATTCAAATTATCTCCTAACGCCCAACTAACGCTGACTGTTGATTTACCAAATAATGTTGTAACTTGTGGCGAATTATCTTTTAAGTTTAGCTTGAATGAATTTCAACAATATAGTTTAGAAAATGGTGTTGATAGTGTCGGTTGGACGTTAAATAAACTTGATACCATCAAAGCCTTTGAAGAGAAAATGCCTGCGTGGCAATAAACTCTGTTTGTATAATGACAAAATAAAATAATTAAAAAAGCCCCGATCAGTGACAACTTATCGGGGCTTTTTTTTCTTTTCAGCAACGATGTCACTTAACTGAAATAGCTAAGGCTACCAATTTGTAAGCGCCGGTAAACTGAATTTTTCACCTTGAAAAGAGAGAATGACTTGTTGAGGTAATATTTTCTCAACTATCAAATTATCACCTATGTAGTCACCTTCATAACGATCTCGACCATTAACCTTTATCCAACCCTGACCGTCAGAAGCATAAATGTGCTGTTCAAACTCTAAACTTGGTAAAGCATTTTGTAGCTGTTGTGGCATTTGAGTGAGTGGCCTAACAGAAATCTCTTCATTAGGGTTGATAAACGACTCATAAGCATTACTGCTGTTTTCTAAACGATTATCACCTGACTGTTCTCTAGGTGAGTCTCCTACGTTAGTTTCATCTATTGCGGCTTGAAATCGGGCTAATAAATCACTAGAAACACCTTCAACTTCAGTAACTTTATAATTAGTATCCTGCTTATTTTCATGAGGCAAGTCATTCTTTTCACCGCTAACTAGCAGAGTTTCTTCCCTAATAGGCTCATAAATTTTATTTTCAATTACCTGTGAATTATTCGATTTGCGCTCGGCTTCGATCTTGCTCAATTTTTTAACGCTAACAAGTGCGGTATTTGGCGATGAATTGTCTATTCTAGTTTTAGGTGTTTTGTTATTGATATCGGCTCTAGCTTGCTCTGATTGAACCTTACCCTCATCTGACAGCAGTTTTTGTTCACTATTTTCGACAACCTTTGCCAATTCAGTACCGTTTAGATGTTCTTCGGTGCTGATTACATTTTCTTGATTACTCATTTCCACGACATCTTTAACGGGTGTTTGTCCCCACCAAAAGCCAGCTAAAGTAAAGAAAGCAGCGATGCTTAAAACAGTAGAAAACAGCATGACACCATTATAATTAACTCGCCCCTGCTTGCGGGTTACGTCTTCTCCTAATGCACGGTCTGCTGCTGCAACAACCGTTTTTTTATTAACAACACTATCATTTTGGTTATACGCCAACATCAATGCGCTATGACACAGTAAGTTAATCAATCTTGGCACACCTTGAGACAATTGATGAATCTTAGTTAACGCACCTTTATCAAAGAGTGGTCTTGCGCAATCTGCGACCGTTAAACGATGCTGAATATATTGGCTTAGCTCGTTTTTTGTTAACGGCATTAAATGATATCTAGCCGTTATTCGTTGTGCTAATTGGCGTAAATCACGCCGTTGCAATAATTGCTGTAATTCAGGCTGACCTATTAGAATTACCTGTAACAACTTTTTAGTATTGGTTTCTAAGTTGGTAAGTAAACGCAATTGCTCTAACACTTCGGGCTGTAAATGCTGAGCTTCATCAATAATCAATAATGTATTGATATCATTTTCATGGTTTTTCAGCAGTTTTTCAGAAATTTTATCGGTTAAGGTTTTTAAACTAGCACCTGTTTTTCGGTAACGAATTTTTAATTGATCACATAAAGTGGCGAGTAACTCTTGGCAAGACAAGGTCGGGTTAAGAATAAAAGCAGCTTGTGTGTTTTGTGGTAACTGCTCCATTAAACAACGGCTAATTGTGGTTTTCCCCGTTCCTACTTCTCCGGTTAATAATGCGAAACCACCCACCTCACCTAATCCATAAGTTAAATGTGTCAATGCTTCCCTGTGCCTTTCACTCATAAATAAATATTTAGGATCTGGGGAAATTGAAAAAGGTAGTTCACTTAATGAGAAAAAATTGCGGTACATGGTATGTCTGGGCAAGAAAAATAAGGTACAAAATTAACCGCTTGCTTGAAGGATGTCAAAGAGTAACTAAATTTAGAGCAATTGCGTAACATTTAATTGCAAATAATAACAATTATCATTAAGATGTAGTTAATTAATTACTATCAATAATACTTAGAAGGAATACATGGTGTTAAAAACATCCTTTACTCTATTGGCACTTATTATCAGCGGCCAAGCACTCAGCCAAGAAAATAAATCAGAACCAAATCAGACCCAACAAAAGTCTAAAGAACAAGACATTGAGCGAATTATCGTTACCGGTAGTCGTATTGCAGAAAATATAGATGAAGTACCTGCTTCAATAACCATAATCACCCAAAAGCAAATTGCCGCACAGCTAAAAGTTTCCTCAGAAATTCAAAGCTTATTAGCGAACCTTGTCCCTGGCATGGCACCAAGTACAGGTTCATCGAGTAATTCAGGGCAAACGCTTCGAGGGCGTTCTCCATTAGTGATGATTGACGGTGTACCGCAATCTACACCATTACGTAATGGCTCATTAGGTATCAGAACACTCGACGCCAGCGTCATTGAACGTATTGAAGTAATTAAAGGTGCCACTTCCATTTATGGTAATGGTGCTGCAGGCGGTATCATTAATTACATCACTAAAAAAGCGAATAGTGATAAAGCACTAAGCGGCCATGCCAGTATCTCTAGTCGCTTTAGTGCCGTGGAAACAGAAGATTCAATAGGTCAGCGTTATGAAGCTGGTATCAATGGAGAGATAAATAACTTCGATTATGTTCTCAATGCCAGCTACGAAGAAAATGGCTTACAACGCGATGCTGACGGCGATATTTTAGGTTTGAAATACGGTCTATCTGATGCGGTGATGCAAGATTACTTTGCTAAAGTGGGTTATCATTTTGACGATGAAAAATCATTACAGTTCACTTATAACTATTATGAATCGAAGCAAGATGTCGATTTAATCGATCAAGTTGGCAATATTAATACCGGCGAAAAAACGCAAGCTATACCTGTACCCGAAGGCCAAACTGTCTTAGGTGAACCGCAGGGCCCAAGCAACCATAATATGATGCTTAAATATGTTGATGATGAAGTATTCAAACAAACACAGTTGATGGTCGACCTTTACAGCCAAGAAGTAGACAATACTTTCTTTTACTCGCCAGTACTCGCTAATCCTGATGCTGGTTATGCCGGCGGACAATCATTAATAAATTCAGATAAAAAGGGTCTACGGGTAACATTTAATACACTGGTTGATTTCAGTTTTGATAATGGTGACTCACTTGAAGCCACCTTCATTTACGGCATAGATGCCCTTAATGATGTCACTTCTCAATCTATGGTGGATGGCAGAGTTTGGGTACCAGAAATGGATATGGAAAACCTCGCCGGTTTCTTGCAAACCAAGTTAATTTATAATAATGACCTTGTTATTAAGTTAGGTATCAGACAAGAAGATATTGATTTAACGGTAAATGATTACAGTACGCTTAAGTTATGTAAGAGTGCTGAACAATGCTCTGTTCCCGTCGACGTCACTGGAGATACCTTAAATTATAAAGCGACCACCTACAATATTGGAATCAAATATAATGCGCTGCCATTATTTAGTCCTTTTGTTAGTTACTCACAAGGCGCTGATATTTCTGATACCGGTCGATTATTACGAACAGCAACAGTAACCGATATTTCACTTATTCGTACTGAAGCTTCAATCATCGATAATTATGAATTAGGTTTCAGTTCTGATTTTGAACAAGTGCATTTTGAATTTGCGACTTATTTTAGTACCTCTGAGCTAGGAACAACCAATAAATTTAATGCAACTACGGGTGTCTATATGCCAGTACGCGCACCACAAGAAATCTATGGCTACGAAGCGTTGATTAATTATAACATTAACGATGCTTGGGCCGTAAATGCTACCTATAGTTGGGTAGAAGGCAAAAATACTGAAGCTGACGTTTATTTAGGAGCAAAGCAGATCAGTCCACCTAAAGCGACAGTAAATGTAAACTGGAATCCTAATAGCGATATCAGCGTAGCGATCAATTATTTATATGTTGGCGATCGTAAACGCTTTGAACAGGTTGATGGCAAATTTGTGGGTGATCAAGGCCCTATTGATAGCTATCAGGTTGTTAATCTAAGCGGTAATTATAATTTCGCGAGCGATTGGTCAGCATTTATTGGCGTTGAAAATTTATTTAACCAAGATTACTACCCGACAAAATCACAAGGTTACACCTACGGTGGTTACAACATCAAAGGTTTAGGAACCACAGTGAATATGGGCGTTAATTATCAATTCTAAACACCTATGATTTTTGGCAAAGCAGCAATTTCTGCTGCTTTGCCAAACGGACAATCTCTGAACTTATGCTTATCTTATGATACACTTTATTTAACATTCTCTTCATTTTGGTCGTACTTTGTTAACCAGCAAACCTGAAATTAAAAATAGCGAACTTAACAGTTACTTAGTCGGTGGTGCGGTACGCGACAAGTTACTCAATCGCCCAATAAAAGATGAAGATTATTTAGTCGTTGGTGCCAGTATTGAGCAAATGATAAAGCTTGGTTATCATCAAGTAGGCAAAGATTTCCCTGTTTTTTTACACCCCAAAACAAAAGCGGAATATGCCTTAGCCCGTACCGAACGTAAACAAGGTCAAGGTTATACTGGTTTTAGCTGCTACTTCGCCCCAGATGTTACTATTGAACAAGACTTACTTAGACGCGATCTCACCGTTAATGCCATGGCAATGGACCACAACGGTAAAATAATTGATCCCTACAACGGCCAAAACGATCTTAACGATCGTATATTACGCCATGTCAGTGATGCATTTATTGAAGATCCTCTACGTGTTCTTCGCGTCGCACGTTTTGCCGCACGTTATCATAAGTATGGTTTTACCATTGCCGATGAAACGCTTACTTTAATGCAAGAAATAAGTGCTAGTGGCGAGCTAAAATGTTTAACGCCTGAGCGAGTATGGCAAGAAATGCAATTAAGCTTGGCTGACGGTGGTGCTAATTCTGACACTAATTCAGGTAACCCTGAAGTCTTCTTTGAAGTACTACAGCAATGTAATGCCTTAGAAGAATTATGGCCTGAACTGGCCGTTTTGTGGGGCATTCCAAACCCCGCGCTTTGGCATCCTGAAATATGCAGTGGCATACATACCATGATGGTATTACAACAAGCGGTGTTGTTAACACAAGCCATACCTGATGAGCACAGTGACCATAGAACTGCAGTACGTTTTGCTGCCTTATGCCACGATTTAGGTAAGGGTGTTACCTCTGATAAATTATGGCCTAGCCACAAAGGACATGAAACGTCGGGTTTACCCTTAGTTGAGCGAATCTGTGGACAGCTGAAAGTACCTTCACATTACAAACAACTTGCTTTGAAAGTGTGTGAATTTCATTTACATTGTCATAAAGCTTTTGAACTTAAAGCCAGCACCTTATTGAAAATGTTTAACCAGCTCGATATTTGGCGCAAACCAGAAGAATTTGATTTATTTTTAATGGCGTGTAAATCTGACTTTTTAGGTCGTTTAGGTTTTGAAAACCGTGCCTATCCACAAGAGCAATATCTACAAGCAGCAGTCAAAGCAGCTAGAAAAGTAACAGCCCAACCCTTTTTAGAAAAAGGCTTACAGGGTCTTGCTATAAAAGAAGCAATGGCAAAAGAAAGGCTCAGCGTTATTGCAAATATTAAAGCCGATTTCGCGCATTTAAACCCTACACCGCAATAAAGAAAATACGCCTTTCAATTTAAAATCCTGTGTTGTTTAGTGAGAATATTCGCTAAATAGCCTTATAAAAATGGTGAAATACAGCTATAACAACCAAACAGTCTGTATAAAATACAAGCAACAATTTATTGCAAGACATTTACAAACGACAACAACTTATTAGCACCACTTTAACTATCATATTTACATCAAATCAGGGTCTGGTTTGGGTAATACCAAGTTAACTAAGCAAGGTGATTAATATGACAATGCAAATAGCGTCTTCAAATAACTCAACAGCAACGTTCACCATTCAAGCTATTAAGCCTAGTTGGCCTCAACCAGAGCCAAGACCAGACTTTACTGGTGTTTTAACACCTGAACAAAAGAACACGATACAGCAAGGTGCTGATGACAAAATAGCTGAGCAAGTTGAAAATGTGAAATCAAATTACCAAACAGCCAAAGACATTGATTTGATGCAGTCATACTATCAACAACAGCAGAAACTTTTTGATGTCTACTTACAAACAAGTACCGATGGCGATGCTGCAGCAACTACGACTCAATTGGGTGAAAATAGCAGTGCGGTATCAGCATTAACAACTACTTATGCTGAATTATATCAATTACACCAAACAGTAAAAGAAGGTGTAGGTCAATTACCGAGAGTTAGCGCAGCTTATGAAGGGATTGACACATTACCAGCAAGTTCAGTTACCCGCACCAATGAAGCTATCAACAGTGCAGCTAGTCAACCATTGGTCAATAAACAACTTGATGCTTACAACAGCCTTATGATGCCAAGTACGTCTTCTTATGTGCACCTTAGTGCTTAGCTATCTGCTACATGAAATTTAGCACTTAAAGAACAAAGGTTTACTTAAGTTCCGGTTTATCTATGGTTCTAAAGGTGAGGTTTATCCTGGGTTCAGAGACTTTTTTTGTCGGAGGCAAGCGATGTAACCAATGCTGCTGCGTAGTGCCTTTCATCACTAACAAACTGCCTGGTTTAAGCTGTAAGGCAACAACTTCTTTTGAACATTTATGCTTAAAAGCAAACTTTCGCTCCACGCCAAAGCTTAATGAAGCAATAGCACCTTGTTCTTTTAAATCTGCTTCACCATCACTGTGCCATGCCATGCCCTCTTCACCTGAATGATAAAGGTTTAACAAACACGAGTTATAGGTTTCATGACTATGCTGTTCAACTAGTTTTTTGAGTGTAAGTAACTCTTCAGTAAACGGGATCGAATATCTGGTCACGCCAGAATAACTATAGGCAAAAGGTTTACCGTCAATCGTATCTGCGCACCAAGCGACTTTTCTTTTCGTTTCGATGATCTTACCAAACACTAAGGCTTGATCGTTACGCCATGCAATAGTGTTAAATAATCGCTCAAAGTAATAACTGCTCTCACTAAGAGGCATGATTTCGCCATAGTAATTAACCACACCATCATTTGGCAAAATGTTAATCGGCTCATCGAGCAAAGAAGAAAATAAGTCCATGATTAAATAAAATAATCTTAACGTAAGTTAACGATTATCTACTGCCCCAAGGATTAGCTGAAGTTGCAGCTGCAGCACGCTCACGCGTTTTCTTAGCTTGTTTAATTCTTAACTCTTCAGCATCGTCAAGACTTAGTTCTTTCGGTGGTCTTTGCTCTAACCCTGATGGCACAATACGGTCACGTGGTGGCAATTCAAAGTTTGCATCGTCCGCCTTAGGTAAGCTGTTATATTGATACATATAAAAAGCTTCAACCTTTTCTTGCGCCCACTGGGTTTTCTTCAAAAACTTTAAACTCGATTCAATACTGGCATTTTGCTTAAAACAATTTAAGTTCATGTAAGCGGCTAAAATTTCAAAACCGTAATGGTCAACTAAGGTTGTTAATACAGTTTCAAGGCTAGTGCCATGTAGTGGGTTATTCTTATAAATGTCTTTATTGGTCATTATTATTCCTAAACGGCCTAAAGTGGCAACTGTACTATGAGTTGACAGCAGCGAATGAACCAATTATACCACTTGCTAGAGTGATGTCATGGTTAATCCCTTTTAATATATACCCAAGTGAATTCAAAATGCGGGTTTCAGTTGGCATTAGAAACGTCTTTAGGCAAGGCATTGATTGAAGAGAATGGTTATTCCCTTATCAAAACCAATAACGAAGCATAAAACATTTCTAAACCAACCCTACGGGGACAACGAAGAAAACCATCTACTTCGTTGCATCCTTTTTTAAGAAAACAACCATTAACAAAAAGATGCGTCTTGTATATGGCTCACTCTGTTGTCCTGAAATCCGCTGTTTGAGTTCATTTGGGTATAAACAAAAAAGCCCCTTGTTTACTTTCTCAAGTAAGACAAGGGGCTTGTATTTAACTACTTTAGTTACCAAAGTAACTAAGTCATCATTAAATTGATTTACTGCTTAGTAGCATTAAGTTCTGCATCAGCATTATCAAGTGCTAGTTTATAACCAAATGAAACATGGTGATAACGTGCGCTTGAATAATCGTCATGTATTGCAAAGCCAAAGTTATATACTTTACCTGTTTCAATACTCACATCACCCGCTTTGTCAGATTTAAGCTTACGCTTAACAACTACCGACCAAGTACCATTTTTAAGTGAAGCTTCAACAGCTGCGCCAACGCCTTTATGCATGTCGCGTTCTGCTAAAATCTGACCATCTTCTACTTCTTTGGTGCCTGATTTATAGCGAATAACATCCATAAATTGATTAGACTTTTGTGCCGCATCAATGTCGCTTTGATCTTTAAGTTTATCCCAACCACCTAGCGCTTTACCGCCACGTCCTTTAAGCTCTAACTTAGTACGCGATTCTTTAAGATACTTAGTAACACCTGTACCTGAACCCGTATCGAACTTAAGACGCTTAGCTAAATCACTACCTTTCAATGTATCAGCATCTGGTGCAAACGGCATAGAGTTAGCATCGGCATGACACGTACCCCAACAGCCTGCTCTATCTGCGTATTCAACATCATCAGTTGCTAGCATAAAGGCTAATTTCATTGGGTTTTCTGGGTCCATTTTACCGCCATCAACAAATGGAACAGCTGCATGTTCACCATCAGCCCAACTAAATCTCAAATATAGATTTTCAGCATCGTACGTTGAATCAATCGTTACATCGATATGGCCACGTTTTCCAGGGATAACATTAGGTTCTAGTTTCTTCTCACTTTCACCAGTAACGATATTGTTACCAATATCCGCAATCTCTTCACCATGACATTCAATACAACGGTCGCCTTTAGTAAAGGCACGTTTACCACCATGCTTACGACCTAGGATCCATTCAATAGACGCTGTACCAGGATAGAAAACACCAATATCTTTCGAGCTTGCTTTGCCCCAATCAACATTAATATTACTTGCACTAGGTGCAGCACTTACAGACCCTTTCGATGATTTACTTGTAGTCGCTTTGCTAGAACCAGCATTAGCTAATGCTTCTTCAACAGCAGAGGCTATTTTCTGTTCAGTTTTTGCTTTTTCAGCCATTTTTTCTTCTTTGACTTTCGCAGCAGCTGCAGCTTCTTTCGCTTCTACACGTGCTAAACCTTCGCGATAAGCTTGTGGTACTTCACGAATATAGTCTGGATTTGGCGCTTCTAGCTTTTCTAATTCTTCATCAGAAAGCTTGTCACGTACGTTATGATGCGCAATACCTTTATGGCAATCGATACAGGTTTGTCCTGTTTCAAAAGCATTTAAATGTTGTTTACGTGCACGTGGCTTTTGGAATTCAGGATTCATAGATTCAAAATTGTGACAGTTACGACACTCTCTCGAGTCAGTTGATTTCATGGCATGCCAAACACTTTGCGCTAATTCAAATCTGTGCTCATTAAATTTTTCTTTGGTATCAAGCTTGCCTGTTAACCAAGAAAAAACTTCTTTTGACGCTTGAATTTTACGAACGACTTTATGTATCCAAGGTTTAGGAACGTGACAGTCAGGACAGCCAGCTCTTACGCCGGTACGGTTAGAAAAATGTATTGATGGTTTATATTCTTGGTAAACGTTGGCTTCCATTTCGTGACAACCGATACAAAACTCGGTGGTATTCGTTGCTTCCATGGCAGTATTGAAACCACCCCAGAAGACAATACCTACGATAAAGAAGATAACAGCGCCTGAGACAGTAGTGCCGAGGATTAATCGGCGTGACCAAAAACTTGGTTTTAAGAAAGTGTTATTTGCCATAATTGACTCTTGAATTGACTCTTAATAAGTTCAGCTCTCTTCCCATTAACAATAAAGTTGAGGGAAATTATTATCCATTGCCTTCCTATTCATTTAAACAAGGAAGTCACAATGCTTATAAGGCGTAGTAATAATTTTAAGGTAATTATTACAACCCTTTTTATTTTCACTTATTTACTTACTTATCAACCATGATCTGTATAACAAGTTAAATGAAAATAAAAAGGGCATGGCATCAGCCATGCCCTATTCATATTTAGTAACGCTTACCTATAAAGGTAAGATAATTACCTAAGTCTTATGGTTCATACGGTTATGAACGTTAAACTTACCAGTAGGCGTTGTTAAGCCTTTAATGCGGTGTAACTCTTTAAGAGTTTTTGCATCATAAACAACAATTTCACCTGTTGGGTTTTTAGCATCTTTACGGTTCCAAACTGAAACCCAAACTTCAGAGCCATCGTTGTTAAATTCCATGTGTAAAGCCGCTTTACCTGGCTCAGTTGTTACACGGATAGTTTTAACAATTTCATGAGTATCTTTATCAAATACTTGCACTGACTGTTGAACTTCTGGTTCAGGGTGCTTAAGTTGATCAGCCCAAACGTATTGTGAAGTTTCGTGAGTACGGATAAATGCACCAGCACCATCTGTTTCAACTTCATAACAAAGTTTCCACGCTTCTGCAGGGTGACCGATTGGATCGTTACCCCATACAGATACAAGTCCCATACCTAAATGAGTTGTACCGCCAACAGGGCCACATTTTTTATCAATCCAGTTAGCGCCTGGACCAGGATGTGGAAGGCTTTCAACATCGATAATCGCTTCTAACTTACGTTCTACAGTATCAACAACAACCATTTGGTTTGAAGCATTTGCTGCTATTTGGAAGTAACGACCTGATGGGTCAAAGAAACCATCATGTAAAAATTCAGAAGAAGCAATCGAAGTAATGGTTAAGTTCTCTAAGTCGGTATAATCAACTTGTAACATTTGACCAGTTTCTTTAACAGCAACGATGAATGAAGACGTTAGCGGCGAAGTGTAAATTGCAGCTACACGTGCTTCATTGATGAATTCACCTTTAGTATTGTAACCACGAGTAGAGACAACTTTAAGTGGGTTTAACGTTACAGCATCCATAATAACGAAATGCGCAGGCCAGTAACCACCAGCAATTACGTATTTTCCGTCACCAGAAACAGCGATATCACGAGCGTCATAAGCCATTTTAGTTTCAGCAACTAACATTTTGTCAGGTGTTTGCCATAAATCGATTTTGTTAACTTTACCGTCACGACCAATGGTGTACCAAAAACGACCAACATCTTTTGCATGGTCAACTTTATGATGCTCAGTACCTTTGATTACATGTACTGCGTAACCTGTATCGATATGAGTGATGATTTTTTTAGTATCGCCATCGATGATTGCCGCAGTACCTGCGTCACGTTCGATAACAACAAAGAAGTTTTTCCAGTTTAAACCGTGCATTGGTTTAGTTGGGTAATCCTTCGGAGCAACATATTCTTTAGTATGTGAACGCATTTGCTCTAAAGACATTTCTGGTGGAACAGGTGGTTCCATTTGAATGAACGTTGCCATGTTGGCAATTTCTTTCTTAGTGAACAAATCATCAAAGTTGTTCATGCCGCCTTCAGTACCTAAAGCGATAATTTTCTCTAGACGCTTTTGGCCTTTTTTCATTGTGCTTTTTGGCTCTAAGTTTTTGCCTGTAGCGCCTTTACGCAAAGTACCATGACAACCAGCACAGCGTTGGAAGTATTGTAGTTTTGCTTTTTCATAATCAGCTTCAGCTAAAGTTGGTTCTGCCGCTGATACTGACATACTAACACCAGTAGCAGCCATACCTATTGCAAGTCCAAGTGCTGAAAGACCATATTTTACTGTTTTCATTGGGTACTCTCCAGATATTAAAAATTATATTTTTGTTTAACTTGTTAGTCGTTTTTATTTAGTAGATCGGAACTATTAAGAACCAATCGACTGAAATCCTGATAAAAAAGGCATCTTCAGGAAATTTTGTTTACTCATAATTTGTAAATAATGTGTAAAACGTTGATGCGTCATTTATGTAACGAAATATTACTATCAGCACTATCAGCTATATCCACTTTTGAAAATGTGATTCAGATCAAGTTTAAAAAAAAATAACTTTTAATGAATACACAAGTTGATCAAGGTCAATAAATTGCGCATTGAATTATAAAAAAACTACTTGTTCATCAGTATTAAGCGCTACTATTCAGTCAACGTTACTAATCATTTAACCATATTTTTTTTAGGGGTATTTTCATGGAGAATCGCACTAAGTCATTTATTTATGCGGCTATCATCGGCTTAATTATTGTTGCCATCTTTTTAGGTTTCTTATCAAGTATGGCGAACCCCATTTCTTGGATTCTCATTGCAGTATTATTACTCATTCCTGTTCTTTACAAGAAAAAGTCTAATCCAAAGCAAGTACAATGGCGCGAAGAGTACAGCGTTGGTATTGCACATATAGATGATGATCATAAAAAACTAATTAGTTTATTAAATAATTTCAGTATCGCTTATGACTACGCCATGAGTGAGTCGTTTGAAAAAGAAGCATTAAACGAATTAATTAGCTATACCAAGTATCATTTTGAGCGTGAAGAAAAGATGATGGAAGACAACGATTATCCTGATTTAATCGCTCATAAAGCGCAGCATAAAGTGATGATTGAGCAAGTTGAAAAATTTGTACAGCTTTACAATGACAAAGGCCATGATGCACTTGAAGAAATTGCTAGCTTCTTAACTGATTGGTTAATAAATCATATAAATGGTACTGATAAACAGTATTCTGCACACTTACATAGTAAAGGTATCCATTAACACTTAATCACACGCCTTTCACAGACGAACACAAAAAAGAGCTTCCTAGAAGCTCTTTTTTTTGATAAATACCAAATCAACGGAATGAGTTCAAATTCAGTAAAAATTAGTATACATCCACTTTACCTCTCTATTTAAGGGAGCAACCCTTAATAAAAATATGAACCTCAATCATGAATTGCACAGGTATCCTGAAAATCGAATTTTGAAGTATCATGGGTATAATTCCGCATAAAGTGATTTAAATCAAAAAAGCCTCGCACTTCATCAGTAAAGTATGATCTTTGACAAAAAACTAATTCCCTAAGCGTTATAAGGTTAAGACAACTTAAAAAGCACAGTGGAAATAAAATGAGTTCTATCAAAATCACCTTAAGCGGCTTAGCTCTCGCTACTCATTTATTAAGCCTTACCTTTGTTACAGCTGCTGTTGCAGCTAACGATATCACCAGTGAAAAAGAGTTATCTAAAGCACGCAAAGATCAACTTACTCATATCGTTAAACAAGATTGTGGCTCTTGCCATGGTATGACCTTAAAAGGGGGGTTAGGCCCCGCGTTATTACCCGAAAATCTTGAAGGAAAATCAGTACCGTTTTTACAGCATACTATTTTATATGGCCGAACTGGTACGGCAATGCCGCCATGGAAGCCACTATTAACTGAGCAAGAAGCATTGTGGATTTCTCAACAATTAAAAGCGGGAAAAGTAGCTAAACAATAAATCAACTATGTAATAGCTAATGCAATGTATTAAAAAATAATACTCAAAACCAAAAACACTTTTACCAAATATAACAGCAAAGACTTTTAGCACTAATAAAAGCACCATGAAAGGATAACTGATGAACACATCTTTATTAAAACTAGCGAGCATTGCAATACTGTCTAGCGTGATTGCCGCTTGCGCTAGTCAAACGTCTAATGAAACAGCTCAAACACCACTTCGCGCAACAGGGGATATGGGGGTTGTTATTGAACGCGCCACTGGCCAAGTGCAAATTGTTAACCATACCCATCAAGAAGTGTTAGCAGAAATCGATGGTCTAGGTGATTTATCTCACGCTTCTATTGTTTATTCACGTGACCAACGCTACGCCTATGTTTTTGGCCGTGATGGTGGTTTAACTAAAATAGATATTCTTAAAGACAAAATTGCTAAACGCGTAATGCAGTCAGGTAATAGCATTGGCGGGGCAATTAGCCAAGATGGTAAATTAGTTGCCGTTTCAAACTACACACCTGGCGGCGTAAAAGTATTTAATAGTGAAACTCTTGAATTGGTTGCCACAATCGACAGCTCTATTTTAACCACTAAACCAAAAAATAAAGATGGTAGTCCTGTACGTTCTAAAGTAGTTGGCTTAGTGGATGCGCCAAACAACAAATTTGTTTTTAGCTTATTTGATAGTCATGAAATTTGGATTGCCGACTTCTCAACGATTGAGCAAGATAAAACGCCTAAATTAACCAAGTTTACGGATATTGGCCTATTTCCTTATGACGCCTTAATTAGCCCTGATGGTCGCTATTATATAGCAGGTTTATTTGGTGAAGACGGCATGGCGCTCGTTGACTTATGGCATATAGAAAAAGGTGTTAAACGCATTTTACCCAATTACGGTAAAGGCCAACAGAAATTACCCGTGTACAAGATGCCGCATTTAGAAGGTTGGGCAATCGCTGGCGACTACGCTTTTATGCCTGCAGTGGGTCGACATGAAGTCTTAGTAGTAAACACTAAAACATGGGAACAAGTAACTGCAATACCTGCGCATAGCCAACCAATATTTGTTATGGCGCAGCCTGATAACCGACAAATATGGGTTAACTTTGCCCACCCTGACAACAACACCATTCAGATATTTAATACCGAAACTTTTGAGCTAGTAAAAACCTTAACGCCTGGTCCTGCTGTTTTGCATATGGAATTTACGCCACGTGGTGAACACGTATGGATGTCAGTACGCGATAGCAATGAAATTCAGATATACGACACCAAAACTCAAACGTTACAAAAAACACTCAAATCATCAAGCCCGAGCGGTATTTTCTTTACCAGTCGCGCACACCAAATAGGCTTATAATCATGACTAAAGAAACCGCAACCATTAGTCAATTACAGCAAGACATTATTAATAATAGCCAAAAGGGTTTTCCACTTACCAGCCAGCCTTATAAAACGATTGCTGAGCAGCTGGCTGACGTTAATATCGTTACGAATGAGTTGGAAGTATTTCAAGCCATTGATGATCTAAACAGCCAAGAAGTGCTATCACGTGTTGGACCAGTATTTGATCATAAAAAAGCAGGCGCTAGCACATTAGCTGCCCTTGCTGTGCCAGCAAAAGACCTCGATAAAATTGCCGGCATTGTTAACCAATTTGACCAAGTGAATCATAACTACGGCAGAGAGCATGTTTATAATTTATGGTTTGTAGTAACAGCCAGCGATATGGTGGCACTCAATAGCACCATAGTAAACATTGAATTACTCACAGGTTTACCTGTTTTAGTCTTACCCATGGAAGCCTCCTATCATATTGATCTAGCGTTCAGTATCAATGTTACTGGCATAGAAAGCCCTACTTCCAATCAAGAAAATAGACCTGTTACTTTTGATAATAATGACACAACCAGCTTAACTGACATTGAAAAAACAGCCTTACGTCGAGCTATTGAGAAAGGCTTACCAACGCATTTATTCCCTTACCAAGCCATTGCCCAGCAACTCGCGTTATCTGAGCAACAAGTGCTTATGCAAATTTCGCTTTGGCAAGAAGAAGGTTTGATCCGTCGCTTTGGCTTAGTCATTAAGCACAGAAAGTTAGGCTATGACGCCAATGCCATGGTTGTTTGGAATATTCCGAATGAAAACATGGATGCCATTGCCCTGAAATTAGCAAAGTGTGCTCCGGTATCACTATGTTACCAGCGCCCTCGACGCCTACCTGATTGGCCTTATAACTTGTTCTGCATGATTCATGGCACGGATAGAAGCTTAGTTTTACAGCAAATAAGCCAAATCACCGAGCAGCTTGGCCTTGAGTCTATTGAAAAAGATGTGCTGTTTAGCTTCAAAGCTTATAAACAACATGGTGCTCGTTATTTTAAAACAAACAGCAAGAAGGCGAAAACCAACAATATAAGTGCGGGTAAAACAGAAAATAACAACGACATGAAAAAACAAGGACAAGCCCATGGATAATAGCAGCAGTCCACTTAAGACCGAAAGTATAAGCAAAAGCCGAAAATGCCAAACTGTTGAACTTTCTGCGCTAGAGAAACAATTAATCAACCTACTACAGCATGGCTTACCTGTTTGTGAGCGCCCTTTTGCACAAATTGCCGAAGAAATATCAAGTACAGAACAAGCCGTAATTGAATGCTTAACAAAATTGCGCAGTGAAAAAGTACTAACCCGTTTTGGCCCCATGTTTGATGCAGCTAGTCTAGGTGGCGCTTTTACCCTAGCAGCTTTAGCAGTACCTGAAGCTGATTTTGACTTTGTTACCGAGCAAGTGAATAGTTTTGAGCAAATAGCCCATAATTACCGCCGAGATCATGATTTTAATATGTGGTTTGTTATCGCCACTGAGTCGGCTGAAGAAATTGAGCAAGTAGTACAAGCCATTGAAATAAAAACCGGTTTAAAGGTGCTCAACGTACCGAAACTAAAAGAGTTCTATGTGAGTTTATACCTACCAGTATAACTACCCGTTTAATCGATTACTCGTTAAAAAATAGCAGCGAAGCTTGTTAATTACTGAGTCCAAACGCCACATACAAAAGAGTTTACATTATGTCTACAGTCACTCAAGAAAAAATAACGCAAGAAAAACTTAGCGATCAAGAAAGACAATACATTTTATTAACCCAAAATGGTTTGCCTATTATTCAGGAGCCTTATCACGCGATTGCAGAGCAAATGAACCTTAGTGTTGAGCAAGTACTTAGCCTGACCAAAAGCATGCAGGAACGTGGCATTATCAGACGCATTGCCGCTGTACCTAATCACTATAAATTAGGTTATCAATTTAACGGAATGACCGTATGGGATATTGATGATGAGCAAGCTGAAAAATTTGGCGATGCTGTTGGCCGATTACCTTTTGTTAGTCATTGTTATTTAAGACCACGCTTTTTACCTGACTGGAATTACAACTTATTCGCCATGGTGCATGGAAAAACAGAAGAATCAATAGCCAAGTATCGGGGCCAGATCAAAGAATTGTTAAAAGAGGTCTTGGTCACCCGCAACCATGATTCAAGTCAAGACATTATTACCAAAAGTAATGATATGTTAACCAGCACAGCAATACTGAAAAAAACAGGTTTGCGATTAAAAAAGTAATAGTAGCGTAATACCAAAGGTATAACTGACTTATAACCAGATTACATTAATCGTATAAAGAGCAACGCCGAAAAACAAGGTATGTAATACCAAGCCTATTAAGTTATTTCCCGCTCAGCGAGAATTAAAAGGTTTAGAGGCAAGGCTTTAATTAAAGATAATGGTTATTCCCTTATCAAAATAAATAACGCTGTATATAAGTCTTTGCCTTTTATAGGTACTCGCCCTTCGGGAGCTTATTAGCAAACTGATAACATCGCAAAATTGGTGAAATATAGAATAACTATATTTAATCAATTTCACTTATTCTAAGCTCGCTAATAGTAGCTCTGAGCTGGGAATAAATTTAATAGAATTGGTATAATATTATGTTTAGAATTTCACAATTATTAAAAACACTTCATGACGACATGGCTGAACTTAAGCCTGTTAAAGCATCACGTAAAATGAAGGGTCCTGTGGTTATATGGAACCTGATCCGTCGTTGCAACTTGCAATGTAAGCACTGTTATTCAACCTCTCTTGATATCGACTTTAAAGACGAACTATCAACTGAACAAGTTAAAACCACGATAGATGATTTAAAAGTTGCTCATGTACCCGTATTAATTTTGTCAGGTGGCGAGCCTTTATTACGCCCTGATATCTATGAAATTACTGAATACGCTAAGCAAAAAGGTTTTTACCTTGCACTGTCTACCAATGGCACTTTAATTAATGAAGACAACATTGAAGCCATTAAAGCCGCAGAATATCAATATGTTGGTATCAGCATTGATGGCTTAGAAGAGTTCCACGATGAATTCCGTCGTCAAAAAGGCAGTTTTAAAACCTCAATGCATGCCATTAAGTTATGTAAAGATGCCGGTATTAAAGTAGGTATGCGTTTATGTTTAACGCGCGAAAACTTCAAAGACTTACCTGCCATGTTGAATTTAATGGAAGAAAATAGCGTTGATAAATTCTATTTATCTCACCTTAACTATTCAGGCCGTGGCAAACGCACCGCTGAAAATGACGCCATGTTCAAAATGACTAAAGACGCTATGGAGCTTCTTTATGAACGCGCTTGGACACATATTAACCAAGGCATAGAAACTGATTTTGTTACCGGCAACAATGATGCAGATGGTCCATTTTTATTACAATGGGCAAGCAAACAATTTGCTGAAGAGTATCCAGAAGCTATTGCTAATTTAAAGCAACGTTTAATCAATTGGGGCGGTAATTCTAGTGGTATTAACGTAGCTAACATTGATAACACCGGCACAATTCACCCTGATACTTACTGGTGGAATCACCCTATCGGCAATGTAACCACTGAAAAATTCTCTGATGTTTGGCGTGATACTCAAGACCCGTTAATGTTAGGTTTTAGACAAACACCACGCCCAGTAAAAGGACGTTGTGCAAGTTGTGAACACTTAGCTATTTGTGGTGGTAATACGCGAACGCGTGCTTTCGCTCAATCGGGTGATGCTTGGGCTGAAGATCCTGGCTGTTATCTAGATGACGATGAAATTGGTTTTATCCCGTCGCCATCAAAGTTTGCCGACGAGTTAACTAACACAGAAAATCCGATTCAATTTGTTGAAGTCTAACCGTAGTAAGTACACTAATTATTAAAGAAAACTTAGCAACACGTAGCTAACTAATTCTTAATGATACAAAACTAAAGAAACTAATTAAGCAACCGAGCCTGTCCTGAAAATAGGCTCAAGTGCAATAAGGCGAGAGCATGAATACACCATCAGCAAATCAACCAAACAGCCTAATCTCAGCAGATAACGATAAAATATCAGCGAGAGGGAAATCAGTATTAAATCAAGGCGAAGTTGCCCTAGTTGGCTCTGGCCCTGGTGATGCTGAATTACTAACTATTCGTGCAATGCGCTTTATTGAGCAAGCTGAAATCGCAATTTATGACCGATTAGTAAGTGATGAAATATTAGCGCTATTGCCTGATAATTGTGAACGATTTTACGTGGGTAAAGAGCAAGCTAAACATTGTGTACCACAAGATAAAATTAACGAAATTTTAGTACACGAAGCGCGCTTAGGTAAAAGAGTATTACGCCTGAAAGGTGGCGACCCGTTCATTTTTGGTCGTGGTGGTGAAGAAGCAGAATACATGTTGCAACATGGTGTAAGTTGTCATATTTGCCCAGGTATTACCGCCGCTTCTGGCTGTACAACGTATGCAGGTATTCCGTTAACACATCGCGGTGTTGCACAAGGTTGTACATTTATTACTGGTCATATTCAAAACAATGGTCAGCTTAATTTGCCATGGCAGAGTTTATGTTGTCCAACCCAAACGGTTGTGTTTTACATGGGCATTAATACCTTATCTAAAATTGCAGAAAAACTTGTTGAGCATGGCCGAGATATTAATACGCCAGCGGCATTAATTCGCAAAGGCACACAGCCTGAACAAAAAACCTATCGCGGTACTATCGGTAACTTGGCGGAGCTTGTTGAAAAACACAACATTACCCCACCAACACTTATTGTTATTGGTGATGTAGTAAATCAGCTAACTGAACAACAATTAAAAACCCCTGGTTTTTTAGATGCTAATGACTATGTTCAACCACAAGCAATTAAAATAGCTTAAGTAAGACTAAATAACTGCCAGCTAACAGTCGTCATTTCCGAGGTTACTAATCGGACGTGGCATGGATGCTACTTAGTAGACACAGACGGTACAGGAAGTACCTTATTAGGTAATGCGGGAGTAATTATCCTGCGTCCATAGCTTGAAAAACTGGATCCTCGATTAAGATACTACGAGCATGACAATTGGAAAGTTTGGAAGATAGCTTAACTCGACCAGCCTTCCCGCCGTCATCTCCGAAGTGCCTGATCGGAGATCCATTGGCTAAATATCAAGAAAACAAGGTTACCCCATGACTAAACATCCTTTTCTAATGTCGATTTCTATCGCCCTTTTATGTGTTTTTTTTGCCGTCAATACTGCCAACGCAGCGCCAGCCAAAAAGACCACAATGTCAGCAGCAGAGAAAGTTGCAGCCAAAAAACTTTATCAAGACAATTGTCAAAGCTGTCATGGCGTTGATCGATTAGGCGCTATGGGGCCTGCATTATTACCAGAAAATCTTGCCCGTTTTCGCAAAAACAAAGCAATTAAGGTTATCAATACCGGTCGTGCTGCCACGCAAATGCCCGCTTTCAATAAAACGTTGACTGAGTCTGAAATTACCAGCTTAGCAAACTATATATATACGCCATCAAAAGCCTCACTTAGCTGGACCGTTGCTGATATTAACGCCTCAAAAGTACAACATTTTGACCAAAGTAAATTACCCAATGAAGCACAATTTGACGCTGATTTAATGAATTTATTTATTGTTGTTGAGTTAGGTGACCACAGTGCCACCTTATTGAACGGCGATACCTTTGAACGCTTAGATCGCTTTAAAACTCGCTTTGCTTTACATGGTGGGCCAAAATATTCACCTGACGGTCGCTTTGTATTTTTTGCCTCGCGCGATGGTTGGATCAGTAAATACGATATTTACAATCGCAAAACCGTCAGTGAAGTTCGCGCTGCGATTAATACACGCAACATCGCTATCTCAAATGACGGTCAGTATCTAATTGTTGGTAATTACTTGCCCAACAATGTTGTGATACTCAATACCGCTGACCTATCCCCCCTTAAAGTGATTAACGCCAAAGACAGTAACGGCAATAGCTCACGCGTCAGCGCCGTTTATAATGCACCACCACGCCACAGCTTTATCGTCGCCTTAAAAGACGTAAAAGAAGTCTGGGAAATTCCTTACAGTGATGAGGGTGGCGTTGAAGTATATAAAGGTTGGGCACATGACTATAGAGTAGAAGCGAAAGCGGAAGGTTGGAAGGCCGACTTATCTAAAAAAAGTGAGCAATTCCCAGTTCGCCGTATAAAAACCGACGATTACTTGAATGACTTTTTCTTCGACCCTGATTACATTAACTTAATTGGTACTGCGCGTAATAGTCACAATGGCCAAGTAATTAACCTAGACACTAAAAAGAAAATTGCCTCTATCGGTTTAACTGGTATGCCACATTTAGGCTCAGGTATAACCTGGAATTATCAAGGTAAAGAAGTATTTGCTTCCCCCAATATCAAAGAAGGTAAAATTACCGTTATCGATATGGAGAACTGGAACATCATTAAAGAGATTAAAACTGAAGGCCCAGGTTTCTTTATGCGCAGCCACAGCAAGTCACGTTATGCATGGACCGACGTCTTTTTTGGCCCGAACAATGACAAAGTACATGTTATTGACAAGAGTACATTGAAAATAGTGAAGACCTTATCACCATCACCGGGTAAAAATGCCGCTCATGTTGAGTTTACTAAAGATGGTAAATTCGTACTGTTAAGCGTGTGGGATATGGAGGGTGAACTCATTGTGTACGATGCCCAAACATTGGAAATAGTAAAACGTATGCCGATGAAAAAACCGTCAGGTAAATACAATGTTTACAACAAAATTAATTATGAACGAGGCACAAGTCATTAATATCACCTAGCCCAGAAAATAACGTACTATTTAACAGCCTGTGACATCAAATGTTACGGGCTTTTTTATGCCGACTAAACATTCCATAGTCGGTAGGCCTTGTGTAATGTTATTGGAGATATTGTTACTATATTGAAATTAATTTGCTATTAGCTGGTTCTTAATTAGCTAAGCTTTATAATATTAAAGCTTAGTCATCATGGGCTGATAAACGATCACTAAATAATCTATTAACCATCACTAAAACATAAATAAAGGCTATCCATTCATGTTATCAACTTTTTTTAAAGCAAAACCTGTCATTGATGAAGAAAGTAAAGAATGGATTTTTGATACCTTTGCTTGGTGTATGGATCAACTTGATGGCGACTTTTTCAAAAATAACAGTGAATTGATATTACCTAACAATAACTTTTATCCGGGTAGTGCAAGCAGTATAGAAGCAATGGCAGATAAGATATTCTCTAATACCCTAAATTATACTGGCATGACGTCTTGGCCACTAAAACTGATCTCAGCTGATAATTTCACCCAAAAGCCTATGCCTCAATTATCTTTTGAATCAAGGCTACGTGGTGAGAATGCTAAGGTAAGTACTAAAGTCGCTTCGAATGTAAGCTCTACTATCAGTTATAAAGTAGAAGGTGAAGCACTAGTATCTTCAATACCACCAAAAATACCTACGATAGACATTGCTTTTCACTCAAGTCAGCTTAATCAACCGCAAGATTTAATCGCCTATCTAGTACAAGTACAGGCCGGTATTTTAGTTAACCAGCACGGAATACTTCCCCCTGGTGGTAAAGACGTATTGCCTCAAACAATAGATTTAGTCGCTTGTTTTATGGGTTTTGGTGTTATCTTTGCTAATACAGCTTACCAATTTAAAGGCGGATGTGGCTCTTGTAACAATCAAAACCTTAACCGACAAGCTGCGCTACCTGAGTTAGAAACGGTTTACGCTTTGGCATTATTTTGCGTGATAAAAGGGATTGATATTAAGCCGGTAAAGAAAGCGCTAAAATCTCATCTTACTAAGCCATTTCGCCAAGCTCACAAAGAAATTTCATTGTATTTACAACAGCCCAGTAATCCTATTCATGCTCGACTAATCGCTACTAACGGTTAATGCTAGCAAGCTTGCTTTATTAATCTATGCTTTGCTTATTCTATATTTTTACATTGGTGTATATTGTTTAATAAATCACCTTGATATTCGCTAGATTCATTTATAAGGGCTAAAGAGGTAATCCCCATTGGCTCGGCAAGTGTTTCAACCAACTGGTTATATAAGCTAACGCTAATCGGTTTAATTTGGTCGAGTTTACTTAGCAACTCATCTTGCTCTTGTGCAGACAATTTATTACCCTTAGATGCCTTATGTGCTTTTTCTAACCAAAAAAGATAAGCATGTCTCACTTCACTTTCACTGACTAAGGTGAGTCTACTGATACGGTAATGTAACCTGTCATATAGCATAGGCTCATCGCTTAATATCGACAATCTAAGCAACTGTAATCCTGCAACAATTTGACCTGAACGTCTTGAAATTTTCTGTGATAGTTGTAAAGCATTTACCAAGTACTCTTTGGCCAACGTATAATTACCTTGTTTAAGAGCCATTATTCCTAAAGTATTATAAATAGCGCTTATTAATACTTCAGAATTTTGCTGTTTAGCTAATTGCAAAGCTTGGGCATACGTTGTTTTAGCCTGACTATATTTATTAAGGGAACTTAAGCTACTTCCTTTGCTAATCAATAAACTTATTTTTTGTTTGCCGTTTTTAATCGGTTGTTCAAGTCCACAATTAAATAGCAAAATAGATTCATTGGGATGCCCAGTTCGGCGCAAAAATATACCTAAGCTACTTAACAAAGAAACAAATTTATCTGTTTTTTTCTCTAGCTCAGGATAAGAGAGCATTACTTTTACCGTTTTTTCAACCTGGTTTAAATCATTTAGCGCAATAGAAGCTCTTAATAGATTTTGATGCCAGGATAATTGATCATTGATAGTCAGCTGGCCAATATTAGCAAGGTGTTTTTTAAGTATTCTTGATGAAACGGAAGGTTGTATTCTTAAGTAGTCTTTTGCTTCAGCTAGCTTACTCAATAAACTTTCTGATGCAGTCTCTGCACTTACAGAATGAATAATAAAAGTAATCATTATAAAGATCAGTAATCTAAGCATAACATCCAATATTGATTGAGTATCTTCAATGATATAAATTGGCTTGTAGTCTAAGTAAACCGCTTAGAAATTTTTATAAAATTCTAAAGTGCCTAAAATACAGTAAAAATTATAGCACCTCTTCCTCCTTTATCTAGAAAGTCGGTTAAATTCCCTCCTAACATCCTCCTTCCGCACAATAAACTAAGGTATCCAACCTAAAGTGATACCATGAAAATACTCGATAACATAAAGTTATTCCATCTAATTCATCGCAGCTTGTCCTGCAAATCTTTCATCTAATTCGAAACACATTTAACAGTTTGAATTCAGTGATGTTTGATGTAAATTAGCAGTTGAAATAGTCGCTAGGATAACTCTGGCAACGACACAACAACTAGCAATTCACTTAAGTGGAGTTAATGTGAAACGACAAACTGGCGTTGTATTTTTAGTGCTAGCAGCCCTAGTTGCGATAGGAACAGCTGCTGCACATTTATCTTGCATCTATTTAGGCCCAAAGTGCTATGTAGCTCAAATGGCTCCCCCGCAAATTGTAGAGTCAGCGATTAATGGTACCTATTTAGCACCAATAGGCACAGTATTTGCTTCGGGGATTTTTGTTGTTTTAGGACTCTATGCCCTATCTGGTGCTGGCTTTACGGGGAAATTGATAGATAAACTGCCACTCGTAAACTATGCAATATATGCCATAGCAACGCTTTGCATCATTCGTGGTCTATTACCATTACAACTATGGCTTCGTCACCCCGAAAAAGTAAATGATACTGTTTTTTATGTCGGTATTGTTTGGCTAATGACTGGCTTGCTGTATTTAGTTGGTTATCGAATATGCTCCACTAAGCCAACCTCAATTTGATAAAGTAGAAAATAATGATAAAGACTATATTACAAACAATGCGCCCATCTTTCCTAGTATTAACACTAGCCTGTGTATTTTTAGGACTTTCCACGTCATTAGCTACAGGTGTATCGATAGATAAAGTAGTATTTATCCTTATCTTCATTGGTGCAATGTCTGCTCATATCAGTGTAAATATGCTAAATGAGTATCATGATTTCAAAAGTGGTTTAGATTTTAAAACCATTAAAACCCCTTTTAGTGGTGGTAGTGGTGCGCTACCTAATAACCCTAAAGTTGCGAATTTAGTATTGTTGTTTGGGCTATTAACATTGTTTATCACCATGGCAATTGGCATATATTTTATTAGCACTATTGGCGCGACAATTTTGCCGATTGGGCTAGTGGGACTGGTGATTATTGTCACCTATACCCAATGGCTAAATCGTATGCCGCGATTATGTTTAATTGCCCCCGGTATGGGATTTGGACTGTTAATGGTTGTTGGTACGCATATCGTTTTAACATTGGACTATTCATTACTGGTTTGGCTAGTATCGTTGATACCATTTCTTCTGATCAATAACCTACTTTTGTTAAATCAATATCCGGATATGAAAGCTGATGCCAGTGTCGGTCGTAAAACCTTTCCGTTAGCTTTTGGTATTAAGCGCAGTAATCAAGTTTATGGGGTATTTATGTTACTAACTTATTCATTAATTTTACTGTATGTAGTGATGGGTATACTGCCAAACATGGGATTGATTGCGTTAGTTCCAATGCCGCTATCCGTTTTTGCATGGATTGGAGCGATTAAACACAAAGAGAACATCGGGGACTTTCAGCAACACTTAGGCGCGAATGTAGCAGCAACCATAATAACGCCATTTTTATTAGGACTATCAATACTGATTGGTTGATGGTTGATGGTTGATTAAAGTAGAGCAAAATATTTCAGTGTATTTTGCTCTACTTAACAACAAAGTGATACTCCGCTTTGTTCGTACTAATTTTTACTTAGATGATTTATCAGCAATATATTGATCAACTAAACGGGTTAAAATATCTAAAGGGACAGCACCGTTTTTCAAAACTACATCATGAAAATCTCGTAAATCAAACTTATCACCTAAACTGGCTTTAGCTTTCTTACGTAACTCTAGGATTTTCATCAAACCTATTTTATAAGACGTGGCTTGTCCCGGCATAACGATGTAGCGCTCAATTTCTGAAACTACATCACTATGTGCCATACCTGTATTAGCGACCATGTAATCAATCGCTTCTTGTCTAGTCCAACGTTTATGATGAATACCGGTATCAACCACTAAACGTACCGCACGAAATAATTCAGCTTGTAAGCGACCTATATTGTCAAAAGGATCATCTTGAAAGCCTAAATCCCAAGCTAAACGCTCAGTATATAACGCCCAACCTTCTGTATAAGCGGTAAAGGGTGATATCCGACGGAATAAAGGCATACCTTCTAACTCCATCGCAATAGCTATTTGAAAGTGATGACCTGGAATACCTTCGTGATAAGCAAGGGTTCTCATGCTGTATTTCGGTGTTGCTTTAATATCGTATAAATTAGCAAAGAACATACCCGGTCGACTGCCATCAATCGATGGTTGCTGATAATAGGCTCCTGGAGCCGTTTTTTCTTTGAACTCAGGGATTCTCCGCACCTTCATGCTCGCCTTTGGACGAATTCGAAAAGCCGACTCTAAACCCGCATTAATTTCATCAAGAATGGTTTGATAATCCGTTAATATTTGTTCTCTACCCGCTTTGGTATCAGGGTAATAGAATTCATCTTGAGCAGCTAAGGTTTCAATTGCTGCAGTGAATCCTTGGCTAACGTCATAGTTTTCTTTTTCTAAAATGGTCAAAATGTCTAACTGAATTCGATCAACTTCATGTAGACCGATATTATGAATTTCACCTGCGCTGTAATCGGTAGTAGTGAAAAACTTAAGCGCTTGAGCATAAACTTTATCACCATCAGGTAGCTTCCAAATGCCATCATCGGTAGTAGATTTATCAGCGACTTGATTAAAATAATCTATAAGCAATTGATAAGCAGGATGTACCGAAGCAATAATTTCCTCTTTAGCTAAGTTTAATAATCTAGTTTGCTCTGCAGGAGAAATATCTTCAGCATCGGATAACTTCGCTTTTAATGATGAATAGAGAATATTTTCTTCAGCAGGCTTAGCTACAAACGCTGTCATTTCTTCAAGAACACGGTCAATAACAAAACGAGGAGGTAAAATGCCTTTTTCTTCCCGTAATTTTAAACCTTCAAGATTTTGGGAGAACTTAACTTTTACTTTATTAAGTCGAGCAATATAGTTCTCGGCATCACCAACTGAATTGACCTGATGTTGAGCATCCATAAAACTAGGGTAACCATTTTGAATACCAAACAACTGGTTCACTGGATAATTGTGATATCGGTATGGTTCAGAGACTAATAAGATATCCAATAAATACATGGCTATTTCTTTAGATAAAAGCTGCGATTCATCTAAGTCACTATCATCATAGGTAAGCAGTGTTTCTTTTACTTTTTTCATTTCAGCAAAAAGAGCATCGGTCTTTTCTGGGCGATCATCATCAAGCTCAGCGTTATGTCCGGTAATGCCGATAGACTCCAAGAAACCCAATGAAGTCAGCGTTTCCGGACTTTCAAATGCTTGTTGTAAAACAGTTCTATCAAGAAATGAACGTAACATAAAAGGTTTTTCGGCGTACCATTCGTGTGATGCAAATGCACCCCCTAGTACTATGACAGACAATAGGGAGAGTCCTATCCATTTAAAAATTGATTTAACCATGTGATTTCCTTATCTATTATTTTACAGCTGGCTTATCCTAAACCTCAATAGTAGGGTACTTCAAGAGCTAATCAGGGAAACTTACAATTGGTAACAAATGAACTATATGGATATTTTGGGACGAATCTATGGGTTAGAGTACAAATTAGTACTCGTTAGCGTTTCCAAAGTACGTTGATTAACGCACCTACCATGATAAACCCACCGCCCATAATGGTAGTGGCCATAGGAACTTCACTAAAGTATGCCCAGCCAATAAAGACTGAAAACAGCACTTGCACATAGGCATACGCGGTTGCTTTGTTAGCATCGGCACTATGGAGTGCCTTGGTTAAGCCCACCTGCCCTACTTGAGTGAATATGCCCACTAAAACCAGTAACCCGGTCGCCGCTAGACTTGGCACAACAAAATCACTGCCTAACATGACTACTGAAATAGGAAGGGCAACCAGAGGGAAGTAAAAAATAATGACCGAGCTGTCGTCAGTTTTTGTCAGTTTTTTGATAATGACATAAGCAACAGCGCTACCAAATGCTCCCATTACAGCCGCGCCAATACTAATCCATGGATAATGTATGGCATTGTCTAATTGCAAATTCGGTTGAATAATTATGAATAAGCCAAGTAAGCTGATGGCGATACAAGCGATGGTTGAGCGCTGTATGGTTTCTTTCAAAAAAAACACCGCCAACACTGCGGTAAATACAGGATGCAAATATTGTAATACGGTCGCTTCTGCTAAGGGTAAAGTTGTTACGGCATAGTAAACAAACATCAGAGCAAATGAACCGACAGTACCGCGTGCAATCAATAGCGCTTTATTATGGCCCCATAGGGATATCTTTTTACGTTTTATATCAGCGTAACTAATAATGCCCGAGACAATGGCTCTTGCTGCAACAATTTCCAGGACTGGAATACCTAAGCCGCTAACTTCTTTTACACAAGCCGCCATTAGGGCAAAGCCTAACGCCGAGATCAACATATACCAAACGCTCATTGGCACTGAATTTTTTATGGTTGTGAACATTTACAGTTGTACTCGAATAAAGAAGAAAGAAAGTTATATCAAACGGATTAGTTCGGTGATTGGGCGCTATTCTATCTCATTTAGTGTCGATGCGAACTAGCTTGGTCAGATTATTACTCAGGGTTTTGTTATCTGTGTTTGGTATTTGCGTCCCTACGTTAAGCCGAAAAAAGTCTGCCTGGAAAATTGATAGTGCATTGATAGAAGAAGACATATCGAAAAGGTGTTCTAAATGAGCTTTAGAACTAGCTTTAAAATAGCTATAAAACAATGAGATAGATCAACAAAAATAACAAAATAAAGTTAATGCATCGTAAATTTGACTCATATCAACAAAAGTGTCGGTTAAATGCAAAAAGTCCTTATTAAAGAGTAGAGTAGCAGCTCTATTCAATTCCCTATTATCTTTAAGGTTACTATCGTGATTGTTAATAATCGTGTTAAGTCTGTTAGCTTTATCATTATTTCTATTCTCATATTGTTGTCGGTTATTCTCAGTTTTTTGACTAACCCTGTTAGTCCAACACCTTGGGTGTTAATCGCAGCATTGTGCATGATGCCGCTGATAAAACAGAAACACATCAAGCAAATTAAATGGAGCAAAGAGTACAGCATAGGTATTGAGTATATTGATCAAGACCATAAGAAGCTGTTGCACTTATTAAACCAATTTAGTATCGCTTTCGATTATGCCCAGTGTGAAGAGTTTGAACGTGAAGCCTTAGAAGAGTTAGTAAGCTATACCAAGTATCACTTTAAGCGCGAAGAAAAGTTAATGGAAGATTATGGCTACCCTGGATTGGCTGAACATCAAGAAGAACATCAAGCCATGATTGATAAAGTTGAAGAGTATGTCGCCATTTATAACATTGAAGGTCATGATTCACTGAAACAAGTAACTAATTTACTCACCTACTGGCTAATTAACCACATCCAAGAGTCTGATACCCAATATCGTGATTATCTAGTTGAGCTAGGTGCTGACGAGTTTGATGTTTAGTATTTTTTCTGATTTATATTTTCTGTACTCTACTTTCTTTGTCCCTCTCAACTTAGTTGAAGATAAACACTAAAAAACTACGTCGAAATCTTTGAGGATTTAGGCGTAGCTTGTTTTTATTAGCACATATTTACTTGCTTAAACTGGCCAGTTTTTCAAGTATAGCTTGGTATCGTTGCTGTTCGCACACGCCAAAGCCAGATAATTGTCTTACTTTATTGCGACCAAACAATGGCACTGACATACCAGCAAAAAATCGGCAAAAACTTTCAATCGATAATGGCTGATTTATTTTTCCGCTAAGTCGTTCAGCCAATTCCGTCATGCCCTGCTTTAAGGCTTCATCACTCGGCCATGGGATCTGAGCTTGAGAATGCTCAAGTACTGCCACTTGACCACGACAAACACTACAGTGACCACATTGTGGGACTGTTCCTGAATTGCGAGCTGAATCGAGACTATTATTATCGGAGCTATTACCGTCAAACCTTTTATCATCGAAACTAGTATCATCAAAGTAGCGCGCCAAATTTACCGTTAAACAAGTATCGAGCTGGAAAAAACGTACTAAAGTGGCGATACGTTTAATTTCTTTTTCTTCATTATCTTTAAAATAATTACTGAGTGTTTGGCACAAACTAGGATCTGCCAATTCATTCAGCTTTATATTAAATACCTCAGTCATACCTTTAGTTTCAAGCACTATCAATTGTTGTTCTTGTAGGTATTCAAGAGCGGCTATAACACGATTACGTTCAATACTTTGATCTTGCAGTAAAGTATCAAAATTCAAACTACCCCAGACTTTTTTAAAGTCTGTAGCATTAAAGATACGTTGTAAAAAGTCTTTACGTTGATCATTAAAACTATTGATAATTTCAGCTTTAGGTTTTAATAGTTTAATTTTAAAGTCAGCAAAGTAAGCATAAAGTGGTTCAATCACGCCCGCTAACTCTAACTGTACTAATAGGGTTTTTAGCGGAAGTTGTTTAATATTAACAGCATTAGACAACTGCAATATTTGTAACTCCCACTTTCCTTCAGACCGATTGTCACTTATGCCTACGTGAGTGCTTGTTATTACCTCTGATTTTATTGTATTTAATAACATTTCAATGCCGGTAAACTCAGGTGTATCTCCGTAAACAAAGTTTTCAACGGTATTTAAGCCATCAAGATTAGCTAAGGTAAAACACTGCGAAGGCAGCCCATCTCGCCCTGCTCGTCCTATTTCTTGGCTGTAGTTTTCTATAGACTTTGGCAAGTCATAATGAATAACAAAACGTATATTACTTTTATCAATGCCCATACCAAAGGCAATAGTCGCGACAATAACCTGTATTTTACCTGCCATAAAGTCTTGTTGAATTTGACTGCGCGTATCACTGTCAAAACCAGCATGGTAAGCACAAGCATTGATGCCTTGCTGTTTTAAATATTGCGCGACTGTTTCAGCTGAATGTTGCAAGGTAACATAAACAATACCAGCACCTTGTTGAGCAGAAATGATTTGCTCAAGTTGCTTGTTTTTATGCGCTTGCGTAACAGGTAGCACACTTAAATCAAGGTTAGATCGATAAAAGCCTGTTTGCACAATATGTTCATCTCGAATAGCAAACTTAGCTGCCATATCTTGTTTTACTTTACGCGTTGCCGTCGCGGTAAGTAACAACACTAATGAAATATTCAACGCTTGGCAATAACTCGGTAGCTTTAAATAATCGGGTCTAAAATTATGCCCCCACTCAGAAATACAATGCGCTTCATCAACCACCAGCATAGAAACAGGTACAGATTCAATAAACTGTCTAAAGCGTTCATTCTTAAAACGCTCAACTGACACCATTAATACTTTAATATCGCCATCGCGCACACCTGCCATGACGGTTTGTGCTTCGTTGCCTTTTAAGGTCGAATCAATACTTGCCGCCTTAATACCTTTGCTTGCAAGAAACGACAATTGATCTTTCATCAAAGCTAATAAAGGCGATACCACTAAGGTTAAATGCGGTAAATGCAGTGCAGTTAACTGATAACATAACGACTTACCCGAGCCTGTCGGGAATATAGACAAACTTGATTGGCCTTTAAGCAATTGCGTAATGGTCTGCTCTTGCCCGGGGCGAAAGCCATCGAAGCCAAAGGTCTCGAGAAGTGATGCTTTAAGACATTCTTTATGAGAGTAATCTTGTGGGTTATTCATAATTTAAGTACCGCAAAAGGTATGATAATCTTTATCACCATCGACAGGGGCATCTTGATAGTTTTTAGTCTCAGCTATTTCGGTATAAGGCTGTCGCAATACCGCCAAGAATTTATTTAGCGCAGTTAAGTCACCTGTTTCTTGGCAACTATCTAAGAAGGCTTCAACATGATGGTTTCTTGGAATAACAATCGGGTTATTGCTCACCATTAGCGTATGAGCAGACGATTTAAATGACTCAATTCGACTATTCCAATGAGGTAACCATTCATTAAGCACATCAGTTAACGGCTCTTCAGTAGTATTATCGTTAAGTGAATCAGTTAATGCCGTGAACGTTTGCGTGTAATCTAATTTTTGTTCTTTCATAAGTGTAATCAAATCATTGATCAGCTTACCATCACCTTCCGCCGGTTCATCGATACCTATTTTAGCGGCCATCATTGTCAAATAACCTTGCTGAAGGTCTTGATGAAATTGAGTTAATAATGGTTCAATTTTTTCTACTGCATCATCTTCATCGCTATCAACTAACGGTAATAATGTTTCAGCTAACCGAGTCATATTCCACTGCATAATGCTTATCTGTTTACCAAAAGCATAACGACTATTACGATCAATTGAGCTAAAGACAGTCTCTGGATGATAAGCATTCATCATAGCACAAGGGCCGTAATCTATGGTTTCACCTGAAATAGTCGTATTGTCTGTATTCATTACACCATGAATAAAACCAACTCTTAACCATGAAAGCACTAAAGGAATTTGCTTTGATAAAACAGCAGAGAAAAATTCAAGCACTTGTTGGCTGCTAATTACATTGTCAGCTTTAAGGGCATCACTATTGTCACTCGAATTTTCTGATGAGTTAGCTATTAACTCGGGAAAGTGACGATTGATGGCATAATTTGTTAACTTTTTAAGCGAGTCTGTATCACCACGCGCAGCAAAATATTGGAAAGTTCCAACTCTTATATGACTTGCTGCTATACGCGTAACAACGGCACCATCATAAGGCCGCTCGCGATAAACATTTTCACCGGTAGTGACCACGGCTAAACAACGGGTAGTAGGTACACCAAGAGCAAACATAGCTTCACTCATGATATATTCACGCAATGCTGGGCCAAGCGCACAACGACCATCACCTTGACGTGAAAAATCACTGACGCCTGAGCCTTTAAGCTGAATATCCCAACGTTGTCCCTGAGTATCTGCAATATCCCCTAATAAATGCGCACGACCATCGCCAAGCTGCGGATTAAAGTGGCCAAACTGATGTCCAGAATAAGCTTGTGCAACTGGCTTACTTCCTTCAATCAATTGATTGCCTGAGAAGTATTGTGAGAGTAGTTCGGCATCATTATCTTTAGTGAACGGTATAGTTAAAGCTTTGGCTAATGGTTCGTTCCACAATAATAAGGATGGCTGGCCCACAGGCGCAGGCAATGTTTGCTGTGAAAAGCTTTCGCCAAGTGCTTGGTAGTTATTAGAAAGAATTAGGGACATTTATTTCTCGGGATAAAATTTGTCTTCAATACGTTGACAAAATTGTACTAGATTTTGGTATCTTTTGGCATTTTTAGTAAATTTACTTTCAAAACCGTTATCAAAGCGCACTGAAATAAACTCACATAAATGCGAATAAACGACGGCATCAAATGAGGTATGAGTGTCGCCAAAGAAAAAATTTTTATCTGCCAAAAGCGTGGACAATGACGCTAAGCTCTTATCTGAAATAGCGAGAATTTCTTCTAATGAGTGACGACCAACGCCTTGGCCATGAAGGTTTTTCTTTACCGATTTACGAATAATATTAGGTAAAAACCAGCGCAGTGGTATCGGTAAAGTAGCAAAGAAAGCTTCATTGGTTAACGGCCAACATTCATCCGTCGCCCAACGAGAATAAACCAAACACCAATAAAGACCTTCATCTAATGACTTAGTTATTAAATGAGCTTGTGCTTTCTGCTCTGGTGTTAATTCGGCATCTAAAGTTACCTGATACTGTTTTGTTAAGTAGGTGATTATGGCATCAGAATCAGCCACCACTGTACCGTTATCATTGATGAAAGGTAATTTACCTTTTGGTGATTTTTTTAAATACTTGGCGCCATATTTAACCTGGCATGGAATATTCGCCATACGCATAAAAAGATCAACCTTAACCACAAATGGACTAGCGTCCATCACATTAAAGCACTTGCCAAACCCATAAAGTGTAATCATTACTCATCCTTGTTTACATATAGAAAATGAAAATTAACACGAAAAAAAAAAAGGCCAACAAACCTGTATTATTATACAGTATCTATATTAGCCTTTTTTTACAAGTAAGAAGCACTGAATATAATTGAGCGCCAACATTATCAATGCTGCAATTTAATCCAGTTTCCGCTAGATTACTCTGTAAATATCACTTTTATACAGAATTATATTTCTGCTGCAACCACTGAAATTTCAACAAGCAATGCTTCTCTCGCCATTTTAGCAGCAACGCAAGCGCGTGCTGGTGCATATCCTTCTGGCACCCATGCATCCCATACGGCATTCATATCAGCAAAGTAGCTCATGTCTTTAACATAAATAGTCGCAGATAATATGTGCTTTCTATCACTACCTGCTTGAATTAATAATGCATCAACTTTATCAAGCATGGTTTGCGTTTGTTCGGTGATATCTTTAGTCGCATCTGCTGCAACTTGACCACATAAGTAAATAGTCCCGTGATGCTTAACTATTCGACTCATTCTTGGTTTAGTTTCTAATCTTTCAATCATTTTGATGTAGGCTCTTCCTATTTGAGATTTTAGCTGCATTGTTATCGATTTATATTTCATCACTTATAGTCATAAGCTCAAAAATATAAAACTCAAACGCTTTGCTAAAATCCCAACTAGTTTGAGGTCCTTGTTGGTTATTGTTAAAAGAAAGCCCCAGTGTTTTTCAACAATGGGGCTTTAGTTGTTTTTTATAAAGTATAAATTACTCGCAGGTAAAATAGTGCTATTTACAGATAGTTCATCTTAATTCAAGGCGACTGCACGGAGCTGACGTTAGTCAGTGAGTACAGTCAACGCTGAAGTTAGATGAAATAGCAAAAAAGAGCGCTAATTTTTACTCCCACTCTATGGTGGCAGGCGGCTTACCTGATATATCGTAAACTACGCGAGAAATACCATCAATTTCATTAATAATTCGGTTAGAAACCAAGCCTAAGAAATCATATGGTAAGTGTGACCAACGCGCCGTCATAAAGTCGATTGTTTCAACACAACGTAAAGATACAACCCAATCATATTTACGCGCATCGCCCATAACGCCCACTGATTTTACTGGTAAGAATACGGTAAAGGCTTGGCTTACTTTTGTATATAAATCATGCTTGTGCAATTCTTCAATGAAGATAGCATCGGCACGACGCAATAAGTCAGCGTATTCTTTTTTCACTTCACCTAATATACGTACACCTAAACCAGGTCCAGGAAATGGGTGACGATAAAGCATGTCGTATGGTAGACCTAGCTCTAAGCCAATTTTACGTACTTCATCTTTAAATAATTCACGTAATGGTTCAACTAAACCTAATTTCATGTAATCAGGTAAACCACCAACATTATGGTGTGATTTAATCACATGTGCTTTACCCGTAGCTGACGCTGCTGATTCAATTACGTCTGGATAAATAGTGCCTTGTGCTAACCATTTTGCATTATCAAGCTTGTTCGATTCTTCTTCGAACACATCAATAAATACGTTACCGATAATTTTACGTTTTGCTTCTGGCTCACTTTCGCCCGCTAAACGATTTAAAAATCTATCTTCAGCTTCAATCTTAATGATGTTTAAACCGAAGTGATCACCAAACATATCCATTACTTGCTGGCCTTCGTCTAAACGAAGTAAGCCGTTATCAACAAATACACAGGTAAGTTTATCGCCAATAGCACGATGTAATAACATAGCAACTACTGATGAATCTACACCACCTGAAAGGCCTAGAATAACTTCGTCATCACCAACTTGTGCTTTCATTTTAGCAATTGCATCATCAATGATTGATGCTGAAGTCCATAATTTTTCACATTTACAGATATCGACAACAAAGTTTTCTAAAATACGAGAACCTTGTTTAGTATGTGTTACTTCTGGGTGAAATTGTACGCCGTAGAATTGTTTTTCTTCATTAGCCATTGCGCCATAAGCACAACTTGCTGTTTGTGCAACGGTAACAAAACCTTCAGGAATAGCTGACACTTTATCGCCGTGACTCATCCAAACGTCAAGTAAAGCATTACCGTTATCGCCAATACTGTCTTCAACTTTGTTAAATAACGCAGATTGAGCAATCAATTCAACAGCAGCATAACCAAACTCTTTATGGCTTGAACTTTCAACGCCACCGCCAAGCTGCTCAGCCATTGTTTGCATACCGTAACAAATACCTAATACAGGTACGCCAGCAGTATATACATATTCAGGTGCACGAGGAGAGTTAGCTTCAGTTACTGACTCTGGGCCACCTGCAAGAATAATACCTGTTGGATTAAAACCTTTAATTTGCTCTTCGGTAACATCCCAAGACCAAAGTTCACAGTAAACGCCAATTTCACGTACGCGACGAGCAATTAACTGTGTGTATTGTGAACCAAAATCTAGAATTAGTATGCGGTGATCATGAATGTCTTTGCTCATGCTGTTTCTCATGTTGACGGCTCGTCATGAACAAACTTTATGCTGCATTGTTTTCATAATTTAGCAAAATCATTTATGGAACATAAACTCATTTGCTAAATCACTCAACAGCTTTGCCTAAAGCTCGTTCATTTAGAGCGATATATATTAAGTAAAAAACTGAGCATCTCTATTGAGAGTTTACTCAGTCTATTTAAATTTGTTTTGTTTCCATTTACCGAAAACAATTAAGAATAGTTTAGTTCAAAGCTTGTTAGCACTAGAGCAAAGAAGAAGCACGGAGCTGACGCTAGTCAGTGAGTACTTCTGATGCCGCTATTGTATTAACAAGCAAAGAAATAAGCTGTTCGACTAACCCATACGATAGTTAGGCGCTTCTTTGGTGATGGTTACATCATGAACATGCGACTCGCCCATGCCCGCAGAGGTAATTTTCATAAACTCTGGCTTAGTACGCATCTCTTCAATAGTGGCACATCCAGTCAAGCCCATTGATGAACGTATGCCACCCATTTGCTGATGAATAATAGCTGATACTGGACCTTTATAAGCAACACGACCTTCAATACCTTCTGGTACTAATTTGTCTGCTTCGCCTTCAGATTTTTGGAAGTATCGATCACTTGAGCCATCTTTTTGCGCCATAGCGCCTAAAGACCCCATACCACGGTAAGACTTGTAATAACGACCTTGATAAAGTTCAACTTCACCTGGTGACTCTTCAGTGCCAGCCAACATACTGCCAACCATTACGCAGTGTGCGCCAGCAACTAGTGCTTTAGCTATATCACCTGAGAAACGGATGCCACCATCAGCGATAACTGGAATACCTGTACCTTTTAATGCTTCTACCGCATTTGAAATAGCTGTTAATTGTGGAACACCAACACCGGTAACAATACGCGTAGTACAGATTGAACCTGGGCCTATGCCTACTTTAACCGCATCAACACCAACATCGGCTAGTGCTCTTGCGCCAGAGCCTGTTGCAACGTTACCTGCAATGATTTGTAAATCAGGATATTTTTGGCGGGTTTCACTCACACGGTCAATAACACCTTGAGAATGGCCGTGTGAAGTATCAATTAATAAAACATCAACACCAGCAGTAACTAACGCGTCAATACGCTCATCAGTTCCTGCACCAACACCAACAGCAGCGCCAACACGTAAACGACCTAATTCGTCTTTACACGCGTCAGGCTTATTTTCAGCTTTTTGGTAATCTTTTGCAGTAATAAGACCGACTAATTTGAAAGCATCATCAACTACTAATATTTTTTCAATACGGTTAGTGTGCATTAAACCTAAAATTTCTTCGCGTGCAGCACCTTCTTTAACCGTGATTAACTTTTCTTTCACTGTCATTAGTGAAGAGACCGATTTAGTTAAATCAGTTTCAAAACGTAAATCACGGCCTGTAATGATACCAACTAAGTTGTTTTTATCATCTACTACAGGGAAACCTGAAAAACCTAAGTCGTCAGCTTTATGCATGACTTGTTCAATAGTAAAGTCAGTACTTACTGTTACAGGATCTGAAACAATACCGCTTTCATATTTCTTCACTTTACAAACATGTTTCGCTTGTTCAGCAATAGTCATATTTTTATGAATAAAACCTAAACCACCTTCTTGCGCTAACTTAATTGCTAGGCGTGACTCAGTTACTGTGTCCATAGACGCAGATACCAAAGGTACGTTCAAATTAATTTTACGGGTTAATTTAGTTTTTAAATCAGCCGTGTGTGGGAGTACTGTCGAATGAGCAGGTACAAGTAATACATCATCAAAAGTTAAAGCTTCTTGGGCAATTCTTAGCATCGCAACATCTCTCTAAAAGGGTTGGTTAGGGAGTGAATATTGCGGCAGAATTTTAACCGTTTTCTTGTTTTAGGTAAACCTATTTTTATTAACTTTTTATTAAAAGTTTGTAAAAATAAACTAGAAACATATTTAAATGATGAAAATAAATTGAAAGACAGCTCTATTCATTAAATAATAGTAAATCTTATCAATTATTAAGCCTTGATTTCTCACCCTTATGAGCCAACAGCATATTTTACAAATCAGTGAGTTAACTAAAAAAGTACGTTTTATTCTAGAAAGCGAATTAAACACTGTTTGGTTAACTGGCGAAGTATCAAATTTTATTGCCGCCAGTTCAGGTCATTGGTACTTATCATTGAAAGATGCAAAGTCACAAGTTAAGTGCGCCATGTTTAAGGGAAGCAATAGACGTGTCCGCTTAAGTACGGGTGCAGCTCCGAGTAATGGCCAACAAGTATTAGTTAGAGCAAAAGTATCTTTATATGAGCCACGTGGAGACTTTCAATTAATAATCGAGCATATGGAAGATGCTGGCACGGGATTATTACGTCAACAATACGAACAATTAAAGAATAAACTTAATAACCAAGGTATTTTTGATTTATCTCGTAAACAGCAGCTACCAAAAAATATCAGCTGTGTAGGTATTGTCACTTCACCGACAGGCGCTGCCGTTAAAGATATTTTAACCGTACTGAAACGTCGTAATCCAAATATTAAAGCAATAATCTATCCTTCATTAGTGCAAGGCGAATATGCCCAAGGCGATATTTGTCATGCCATTGAGAGTGCTAACAGTCGCAACGAATGTGATGTACTTATTGTTGGTCGGGGTGGTGGTTCTTTAGAAGATCTATGGCCATTTAATGAGGAAAGTGTTGTTCACGCCATTTATAAAAGTGCATTACCGATAATTAGTGCCGTTGGTCATGAAATTGATACTACCCTGAGTGATTATGTGGCCGATTTACGTGCCCCAACACCCTCTGCAGCTGCAGAGTTAGTATCAAGTGATAGTAGTGAATTACTAAATCAATTACTCATGTTTAAACAGCGCTTGATCAAAGCTCAACAAAACAAGTTAGTGTATTTAGGCAATGAACAAAGTTATTTACAACATCGTTTATCGCAAGTGCATCCCGAACAACAGTTACAGTTACAACAGCAAAAAGCTGATGAATTGAGCTTACGATTAAAGCAAGCAATGAAGCGTAATATAGAACAAGTACAGAGTAAGCCTATTCAGCTTAGCCAACGACTGTTGCAGCAATCTCCCCTAAAGACTATTCAATTACAGCAACAAAAAATTGACCAAAATGCACATAGGATCACGCAAGCAATGCAAAATTCATTGCAACATAACAGTGAAAAATTTGTGCATTTGATTGAGCAATTACAATTAGTTAGTCCACTTGCTACGATAGCAAGGGGTTACAGTGTGACTCGTAATAGTAAAAACGAAGTAATTAGCAAAACCGCACAAGTAAAAATAGATGAAGAAATCAGTGTGCAGCTTAGCGATGGGCACATTAATGCTAGAGTGATATAACGCTTACACTATTATTCATCATTACTAACCACTAGTAAGCTTACTTAGTAAACTTACTAAAATGTATAAATAACTGATATGATTTCGATATATTTACTAAGACAACTTATGCTATGCGCTTTAATTACCGAATTGTTTTTATTATCACTGCCTTAGTTTTTACTTTGTCTGCCACCTTAACGGTAATTAACTATTTAACTTCGATGGAGACGACTCGGGAGCAACTAAAAAATAGTGCCCTGCCGTTAACAATAGATAATATATATACTGAAATTCAGAAAAATATCATTGAACCTAATCTCATTGCCTCAATGATGGCGCACGATACTTTTTTAATTGACTGGCTATCACATGAAGAAGATGATCAGCAGCAAATTGTACATTACTTAGAAACCATTCAAAATAAATACCAGATGTTTACCGCCTTTCTTGTATCAGATAAAAGCCGGAACTACTACTCAGCCAAAGGAATGTTGGATAAAGTTGATAAAAAAAGTCCTAATAGTCAGTGGTATTTAGATTTTCAAAAGACCTCTGAACTAAGCGAAATAAATATAGATTACAATACCCATATGGGCAGTGAACTTATCATGTTTATCAACCATAAAATCCTTGATAGTGATTATCATATGATAGGCGCCACAGGTGTAGGGTTAAAAACATCTTACATCAATGATATGTTAAAAGTTTTCAGACAACGTTATCAGTTTTCAGTTTACTTTGTAGATGTTAATGGCAAGGTTGTGATTGCTGAACAAAACGTGAAAAAATTGAATAACCTGAGCGATATACCTGATCTAGCGAGGCAACTTTCAGACATTATTGGCAAAGGAAGTCAGGTGTTTGAATACACAGAGGCGGGAGAAGCTTTTCTACTTAATAGAAAATATATTAGTGAATTAGACTTATATATTATCGTTGAGGCCAAGGTTAACAACTTTACCCAAGCGGCTGAAGAAACCTTTTATCTCAACGTACTACTCTCAACAGTTATCACCCTACTTATCAGCTTTATCATTGTGCTTTATGTTAGAAAAATTCATTTAAAATTAGATAAACTGGCCAGTAATGACGACCTAACTAACTTACCTAACAGACGTAGTTTTCATGATGAACTCGCAAAGCAATTATTACTCAAAGAACGTTATAATAGCGAGCTGTCTCTTTTATTTATTGATATTGATAACTTCAAAAAGGTTAACGACACCAAGGGACATGACGTTGGTGATAAAGTACTAAAGTCTTTAGCAAATGTTTTAAATGGTAATGTGAGAAAAAGTGATTTTGTTGCGCGATGGGGAGGAGAGGAATTCATTATCCTTTTAATCGGCTCTGATATTAATCAAGCCCAAGTTATTGCTGAGCAACTTCGTTCACAAATTGCCAATAGTAAACATTTATCCCAATATGCCCAACAACAAGTTACCATTAGTTTAGGGGCAACGTCTGTGACTAATGAAGATAATATCGATACGATTTTAAAACGTGCTGATTTGGCTTTATACAAAGCTAAATCTAAGGGAAAAAACTGCGTTGTGTCAGACTAGTGCTTGATAGAGTAACTCTATTACCTGTTGTTTATTCACTTGATTGAATTTAACACCAAAAGATACACCATCAACTTGCTTCTTAAAATTACAGACGGTCGCATCAAGCTTAATGTTGTCTTCTCCTTCACTCGTCTCCACCAAAACCTCAATAACTTTATCTTCAGCCAGTACCAACTTTTCACCATTGATAATATCTAACTGACCACCATTAACAGATAAATTTGTCATGGTAGTTTGCCAGTAAACATCATCAATTTTAACTTTAGCTACTATCTGAGTGTCAATGCGCACAGAAGAACGTAATTGCTGCAATGTTACGGTATTTGGGATGTCTAACACCATGATACGGGAGGGAATTTGTAAGGTTTGCCTGATGGTGCTAATAAAAGCAACTGCGGCACCATCTCGACCTTCAATAAGGCCACGAACCGTAATTACAGTACCTTGACCAATATATTGAGAAAACGCACCTAATTTTGAGGAATCCGGGAATTCAATGAGGACATATTTCTTAGGCAAGTAGCCAATGAAATAGGTATTAAACTTTCTTTTTTGACCCGCAGGCGTAGAGATATCAATAATGATTGGCGCACCCGCTTTCAAATAAGATAAATTACGTGCAGAAGGTTTAGTTGGATCAATTAAGATTTCTGGTTCGGCCATATTCTTCGATGAGATACTATGTGGAGCATATTTGTTACCTTAGTAAAACCAAGGCTAGATTGCAACTTGCTATTTTCATAGCAAGTTGCGGTGAATCCTAGTCTTTTTTATAACCTTGCGTGGCACGAGCAATTTTCTTTTGCTCGGTATAGTTCAGTTTCTTCTTACCAGCAAACGGGTTCAAGGTATCTTTAAATTGAATACGGATAGGTGTTCCCATCATTTTTAATGACTTACGATAATAGTTCATTAAATAGCGTTTATAAGACATAGGTAATTTCTTCGCTGAGTTACCATGAATGATAATTATAGGCGGATTATAACCACCAGCATGCGCATATTTAAGCTTAATACGTCGCCCTTGATGTAAAGGAGGTTGATGATCAAAAACCGCCATATCAAGTATTTTGGTTACCATTGCGGTTGAAATACGTTTAGTTGCAGAAACAAACGCTTCTTCAACTGACTCATATAAATGACCAACACCTGTACCATGTAAGGCAGAAATGAAATGTACACGAGCGAAATCAATAAAACCTAAGCGTCGATCAAGTTCCGTCTTAATACGATCCTTCTCATGATCTTCTAATCCATCCCACTTATTGACGGCTAAAACCAGTGAACGACCTGCTTCAAGGATAAAGCCTAATAAGCTCAAATCTTGATCGCTAATGCCTTCTTGAGCATCGATGATAAGAAGACAAACGTTGGCATCTTCAATGGCGCGCAACGTTTTAATCACTGAGTATTTTTCTACAACATCAGTAACATTTTTACGACGACGAATACCAGCAGTATCAATTAAGGTGTACTCACGACCATTGCGTTCCATTGGAATATAAACGCTATCACGCGTTGTACCAGGCATATCATAAACGACAACACGTTCTTCACCCAAAATTCGATTGGTTAACGTTGATTTTCCGACATTAGGGCGACCAATTATCGCTAATTTTATCTTGTCATTTTCTTGAGGTTCATCTTCAAGCTTCTTAGCAAGTTCTTCTTCTGTTAGCTCAACGTCCTTATCACTAAAGAAAGCATCATCAAACTCACCTTCACTTGCTTCACCCTCTTCTACTTTGGGCTTGCCAAGTTCTTCAATATGAGGCGTTAGTGCAATCGTTAAAAGTTGCGTAACACCACGACCATGAGCAGCCGCAATTTGGTGAACATGCTCGCCTAATCCTAACGAGTAAAATTCAGCCACGGCCGAATCACCATGAATTCCATCAATCTTGTTGGCAACGACAAATATTTTTTTATTTTGCTTACGCAAATGATCAGCAATACCATGATCAGCTGCAGTCAAACCATCACGAGCATCAACTAAAAACAGTACCGCATCGGCTTCTTCTATCGCCATTAATGACTGTTCAGCCATTTTCACATCGATACCTTGTTCATCGCCATTAATACCACCAGTATCAATTACAATAAAAGGATGTTCTTCTACTTCAGCTTGACCATATTGACGATCGCGAGTTAGACCAGGGTAATCGGCTACAAGAGCATCACGACTACGGGTTAAACGGTTAAATAACGTTGATTTTCCGACATTAGGACGGCCAACTAGAGCAACTACAGGAAGCATGAGCACCTCAAAGGAATCACCATGCAAGCGAGTAATGCACGGTTTTTCAAACAAATATAAAAACTAAATATCAAAGATTAAAAACAAAGCTACTCAGTCAGCTCAGTTAAAAATGATATTGCTAAAAACAAGCAACGGCTCCTAATGCACTTTGCATAGGAGCCGTTATTAACTTTAGTTGCTTTATTTAAAAAAAAGCAACTTATACCCAAGCCACTTGAAGGTACGTATTTCAGGACGATTGAGCGACTCATGATCAAGGCGTCTCATTTTATTAAGGGTTATTCCCTTAAAAAAGGAGGTAACGAAGAACATGGTTTGCTCAGACGTCCCCGAAGGGCTGGTTTAGAAACGCTTTACGCTGCGTTATTGATTGAGACAATAGAATAACTATTCTCTTCAATCAATGCCTTTCCTAAAGGCATTTCTAATTCCCGCTGAAATCTGAACCTTCAGGTAGCTTGGGTATATAAACAGTACAACTTATTGAGCAGCACTGACAATTTTTGGTGTAATAATAACTTGTAAGTCACCATCACGTGATTGGCTATACATTACATCATCAACAACGGTTGGCGTTGAATATATACCACTACTATCAATTTGATGACGAGACACTATTTCACCTGTCTCTTGATTTAACCAATGCAAGTAACCTTCAAAATCGCCAACCACAACATAGTCATCAACAACTGCTGGCCCAGTTACACTGCGATTAGTTAACTCAACATTACTCCAACGTTCAATACCATCAATTCGATTAAGAGCATAAATATGACCGCGAGTATTGGTAATATAAATATCGTTACGATAAACAGCAATTTGTCTGTATGAAGAGTATTGACGTTTCCATAAAATTCGCCCTGACTTTAATTCGATTGCAACCAAGTTACCGCGAGCAGAGATGGCATAAACTTTATCGCCAAATACTACTGGCGCTGAATCAACATCGATAACGCGTTGTAATTCTGTTGAACCTGTCGCTTCACCTACTTCTGTTGTCCAACCTGCTTGACCCTTCTCAAGAATGTATACACCTAACTCACCCTTGCCAGAGCCTACTAATACGCCACCTGATGCAATAACCGGTGTACTAATACCACGTAATGTTAAAGCAGGAACATCTTGTTCGGCTTTCCATAACTCTTCACCAGTACTAGCATCAAAACCTTTAAGTACACCTGATGCAGAATTCACCACTAAAATACCAGCATCAATGGCAGGAGGAGTAATAACTTCACCTTTGATTTTGGCTTGCCATACTAGCTCACCTGTTTCAGCATCTAAGGCAAAAACGTCACCGTTTTCAGTACCAAGAAATATTTTATTCATACCTGCAATAGGACCGCCAGCGACTAAGGCAGAAACACGACTATCCCAGAAGCTACGTTCATCATTAATGTCACTTAAATCAGCTTGCCAAACTTTATCGCCACTCTCTTTTTCATAAGCAACAACATCACCAGTACGACTGGCGCTATAGACTTTGTTGTATGCAACAATAGGCTTTATACGCGAAAAGTAGTCATCTACACCATCGCCTACACTTTGGTCCCACAATATTTCCACATCAAAAGCATTATCTAAATCAGAGAGCTCTGCAACTTTAGTGCTAAGGTCTTCTTCATCACTTGATGAACAAGCGAATAAGCTTGAAGTCAGCAAAATAATGGCGAGTACTTTTTTAGTATTCAAACCTTTAAAAAAATCTTTATCAAAACAACGCATAGTTTGCCTTATTAACAACAGTAAATGATCTTGCTAAAAAACCTAAATAGGTTACTTAGCTGCAGGTTCAGCAGCGACCACTTCAGCCACAGGCAAAGTAGTAACTTGTGCTAAATCATCTAATTTAATCTGTAAACTTGGGCTTGTAGCAATACCGTCAGCAGCAATAGCGGCTTGATAAGCATTACGAGCAAGATCATTTTTACCTTGTTGCAAATACGCATCACCTTTGACTTCTTCAATAGCAGCAGTAAATGATTCAGGTAAATTACTATTTAATGTGGCAAGGGCTTCTGAATATTGCTCAAGTTGAACTTGAACACGAGCCAAACGTAAACTTGCAATTGCTTTAATACCATCAGTTGGCGCAGACTCAATTGCAGTCGTTAACTGTTTTTGAACTTGTGGCCAGTCTTTATGGCTCGCCGATTCTTTGGCAAGGGCCAATGCAGTTAACGCAACATAGCTATTGTCACCATTTTCACTGATAAATTTTTCAGCATTCGCGGTAAAAGCCTTAGCATCTTTACCACTTTGTTCGATAAGTGTTTGGTAGCTATCTGATACGGCTATTTCTTCATCAAACTTATTATCCTGATAAAGGTTAAAACCGATAAATCCAGCAAAACCTAGGGTGACACCCGCGATAATAGTATAACCATTTTGTTGCCAGTAACTTTTAATTGCTTCTACTTGTTGTTCTTCAGTTTGATAAATTTCCACTACTTCACCTTGGCCTAAAGCCTTTAAATTAATTCAGATAACAAGCTCGAAACTTGAGTAAATTCGATGCTTTCCTGTTCTTTTTGTCCGCGTAAGTATTTCACCATGACTTTCTCTTGGGTAATTTCATCATCACCTAAGATTAACGCGATTTGTGCACCGGATTTATCGGCACGTTTCAATTGTTTTTTCATATTGCCGCCACCACAGTGACATTGCAATCTTATTTCTGGTACTTGATCACGCCATTGTTCAGCTAACTTATTCGCTGCAACTTGTGCATCATCACCCAATATAACGACATAGGCATCTACCTGTGGACGAATATTAGTTACTTTTTCTAATTCTGTTAGCATTAAAACTAAACGCTCAATACCTAAGGCAAAACCAAAGGCTGGTGTTGCTTTACCACCCAATTGCTCAACTAAACCATCATAGCGACCACCAGCACAGATAGTACCTTGTGCGCCAAGTGTTGTAGTTACCCATTCAAAAACGGTACGATTATAGTAATCTAAGCCACGTACTAAGCGCTCGTTCAATACATAATTGATACCTGCCGCATCCAAGCGAGCACATAGCGTATCAAAGTGTGTTTGCGTTTCTTCACCAAAATGATCTGATAACTTAGGCGCGTTCGTTAAAGCTTCTTGCACTTGTGGATTTTTACTATCCAATACTCTTAACGGGTTAGTGTGCATTCGGCGTTTAGAATCTTCATCTAGTAACTCTTCATGCTCAAGTAAATAAGCAATCAAAGCTTCACGGTAATTAGCACGTTCTTCGTTTGATCCTAATGAATTCAACTCTAGTGTGACAAATTCATTGATACCAAGTTCCCGCCATAAGCGCGAAGTTAGTAAAATAATTTCTGCATCTATGTCTGGAGTCGCAATTCCAAAGGCTTCCAAGCCAAATTGATGAAACTGGCGATAACGACCTTTTTGTGGTCTTTCATGGCGAAACATAGGTCCCATATACCAAAGACGTTGCTCTTGGTTATATAATAAACCATGTTGATTACCTGCTCGGACACAACTTGCAGTACCTTCTGGACGGAGCGTTAAACTATCGCCATTTAAATCATCAAAGGTGTACATTTCTTTTTCAACAATATCGGTTACTTCACCAATACCGCGTTTAAATAGAGCGGTTGACTCAACAATCGGCATGCGAATTTCAGCAAAACCGTAATTACTGGCAACACGGCGCAGTACCGTTTCAACCATTTGCCAAATATTAGTTTCACTTGGAAGACAATCATTCATGCCACGTATTGCTTGTAGAGCCTTTTGTTTAGCCACTGAGCTGTTCTCTCTTTTTATTTTTCTATAAGGCCGAGCAGCATGCCCCTTTTGGGCTCACTTTCTGGCACTTAATACTGTGTTAAAATTGCGCAGCGCGCAGTATACCTAATAATAGCAATCGAATAAACCATGGTGCTTATAGTGTTTTAATTGCCTGACACGATAAGTTAACGCTGGCTTTAGTCTTTTGTTAGGATATCAATTTTGTTTTTTTCATCAAGACGCTCACTCATTGAACGTGCTTTCGCGCGGATACGTTGCTCTAGTTGGTCAACAAGATCAGTGTTATCAAAGCGTTCCTTTTGGCGTATACCATCTAAATAATAACCACTTTTTTTACTGCTCCCCGTTAAGCCAAGGTCTGAGACCATCGCTTCACCTGGACCATTAACAATACAGCCAATAATTGAGACATCCATCGGCGTCATAATATCTTCAATACGTTGCTCTAAAGCATTAACTGTTGATACCACATCAAACTCTTGTCGAGAACAACTTGGGCAAGCTATCAAGTTAATACCGCGACTACGTAATTTAAGTGATTTTAAAATATCAAAACCCACTTTAATTTCTTCAATGGGATCAGCTGCGAGTGATATGCGTATAGTATCGCCAATTCCTTGAGCTAATAATAAGCCCAAACCAACGGAGGACTTTACCGAACCAGAGCGCAAACCGCCGGCCTCGGTAATGCCTAAATGTAATGGGTTATCAATTTGTTTTGCTAATAATTTATAAGATTCGACCGCTAAAAAAACGTCAGACGCTTTAACACTGACTTTAAACTCATTGAAATTGAGTCTATCTAAAATATCAACATGGCGCATAGCCGACTCTAACAAAGCCTCTGGCGTTGGCTCAGTATACTTTTCTTGAATATCTTTTTCTAAGGAACCACCATTTACACCAATTCGAATAGGAATATTATTGTCGCGAGCACACTCAACCACACTACGGATTCTATTTTCATTACCAATGTTACCGGGATTAATACGCAAGCAATCAACGCCGTATTCCGCAACTTTTAAGGCAATACGATAATCAAAATGAATATCAGCAACTAAAGGAACGTTCACTTGTTTTTTTATTTCACGAAAAGCTTCTGCAGCATCCATTGTCGGTACACTAACACGAACAATATCAGCGCCAACGGCTTCCAACGCTTTTATTTGCGCTACAGTTGCCGCTACATCAGTGGTCAATGTATTTGTCATTGACTGCACAGTAATAGGCGCATCGCCGCCAACAGGTACATTACCGACCATAATTTGACGAGAGACACGGCGTATAATTGGTGATTCTTTAAACATAATATTTCTTTATATTTTTTCTGTATGCAAAGTAGTAACTAAATTAAGGATTCCCCTAAAACAGTGACTACTCAACAATAGGTAAGTTAAATTTAGCAATATTGCCAACATTAAAAGCCGACATATCTACTGGCTGATCATTAAAAACAATACTGGCTAACTCTGGTTTTCCAACAGTAATACTCAGCGGTGCTTTACCTTGTACAGTCATTACATAACCTGACTTTTTCACACCCCAAGCAATTCGCTCACCCGTTGCATCATAAATATTTACCCAACAATCACCTTTAAAGGTAAACACTGCAGTACTTATCGCTGCTACTTCTGGTTCTGCAGGTTGAGAAACGTCATTTACTACAATATTAGCTGAAGCTTTAAGATCATTATTAGCATCATTTATTAGCGCTTTAGTGCTCGTGTCTAATGCTAATTCTATCTCATCTTTTTTTTCACTTAGCTGAGCATTATCATTAACGGGCGCCGTTTCAATAGCCAAAGAAGAAGGTTCGATATTCGTCGTTACAACATCACCACTAACGTTTTCAGCAGGAGCTGTATTTGGAATCATATTTGATGAGTCATCCGCCTGCTGCCTGCTTTCTTGTAGCCACCATAATACAGTCAATCCCACCAAAACAGCCACGATCAAATAGCTTAACCACATAACACGGCTATGCTCTGCTTGTTTAGATGTTTCTTTAGAGAAGCTCAACATTTCGCTGCGTTGAATAGTCGCAGCATCAAGCGCATCATAACTTGCCAGTACCTCTTTTACTTCAACGCCAACCAATTTAGCATAATTGGCTAAATAGCCACGATTGAAAGTAACGGGCATTGAGGGGTCAAAGATATCGTCTTCAATATTTTGAACCAGTGCTACTTTTAAGTTCAGTTTACTGGAAATAAACTCTTGTGAAAGTGATAACGCTTTGCGAGCTTCACTCAGCATAGCGCCAGGACTCAAAACTTCTATGTAATCATTTAGTTCAGTGACTTGTTCGGTAACATCACTTTGTTGTTCTTTATCTACTTCTACAGCAGGGGATACATCATTAGTCATTAATATTTTTCACTGTTTGAGGATCAACCACATAGAGCTTATCGCCTATGCGGATTTTATTTTTTTCGGAGATATCATTCCACTTACGTAATGTATTGAGTTTGACATTATATTCCACAGAAATACTATACAAATTCTCACCTGGTACTACTGTATGTACTATTTCTTGCGTATCAACCAGTTCAAACTCATTACTTACTGCTGCAACCGCTATGACTTCAGCTACCACGACTTCAGTTTCTACTTCTTCAGGTAAGGCTTCTGGTAAAGGTACATCACGTGTCGCAGCTATAGGCATAGTTGAAGTCGGTTCAATCGAATTTGAAACCACTTGATTAACTACAACAGCTTCTGTTGCCAAAGGAATTACTTTATCTACTGCTTCATTAAGCGGCACCACGTCTTCTACTTTTGTTACTGCCATATCACTTGCTGGCTTATCTGTTACTGCGATGTCACTTGTTGGCTTATTTGTCACTGCAACTGTACTTGCTACTTTAGTTGAAAGTAAAGCAGCCCCTGAAACAACGGCGGTTGGCGTGGTACTTGTTATCAATGGCGTAGACACTGCTTTCGTTTTAACCGCAGTAGTTGCCGCATTATTTGTCGCATTAGCAGTACTCATTGTCGGGGTAACTGTTTTAATACTACTGGTATAAGGTGTGTTCGCTGATTTTCTCGGCGAAAGTTTTACCACACGCTTATTATTAGAGGGTGATAATGTGCGATTCTTTTCTTTTTGCGTTAGTTGGTACTTCTTTGCCAAATTATCAGCGTCGATCAGCTCCAACTCATTAAGTAGGTATTGTTTACCCTCCCATGATTGTGGATACATTTTCACTAACATATTCGCGTAATTTCTTGCAGTTCTGCGTTGGCCTAGTTTCCAATACAATTTATACGCAAGTGATAATGAATTGGCAGTAAAACGTTGTGTACTTCGCTCAAATTTTTGTAAGTAACGCTTAGCTTCTTTGTAATTGCCCATGGCATATTGCAGACGTACCATTTGAAATAACGTACTTGTTCTGTTTGGACTATGGTAAATAGACTTATTTAAGTACATTTCTGCTTTTTCAAAATTGTCATTTTGTAAATAACAAGAGGCAAGGTTTTCATAACTTTCCGATACTAATAAATAACTAGGTACCGCAATCGCTTTGAGAAATTGTACTTCTGCTGCAGCAACGTTACCTTGTCGACACAAGAATACCCCGTAATTATTCAAGGTATCGGCACTGTCAGCTTTAATGGATAGGGCTTGTTCAAATGACTCAATAGCGAGCGTTCCTTCGCCTACTGTTTCATAATAATGGGCAAATGCTGTATGTACTTGGACTAAATTCGGTGAGAATTTTTTTGCTTTCTCAAGATTAAGTTTTGCTTGAGACATATCACCCATTTTTAAATAACCTAATCCTAAGGAAATACGCGTCGCCGCCATTTCATCACGATTTGCTTGGTTTTTTACGATAGGCTCATTATTTTCAAAGCTTTGGGTAACACAACCACTTAACAACGTCATAGAGATTGCTGTCAAAAGGGTTGAAATTAAATATTTAGCCATAGCTTTATCCATAATATGCAATGCGTTAACCGCCTCTTATTGTTATTTTTTCACCAAAAATCAGTAGACTAATGATTAGACTACTTTTATAGAGATAGTGTCAGCTTTAGGTTGATTTTTCAATGAACTTATTTCAGCGTTTTTGGCTGCATTTATAACACTTCGCTTAGTTCTATCAAAAACATCACCTGCAAGCTGACCACAAGCTGCATCAATATCTTCTCCACGTGTGCGCCTAGTGATAACAGTTAGGCCATAACTTTGTAATACTTTATCAAAGCGATCGATGCGAGAGTTACTTGAACGTGAATAAGGTGAACCAGGATAAGGATTAAAAGGTATTAAATTAATCTTACTTGGCAACCCTTTCAATGCATGCGCTAATTCATGGGCTTGGTCGGTACTGTCATTAACGTGGTCAAGCATAACGTATTCAATTGTTGCTTGTTTGTTCGCTTTTGAGCCTTCGATATAACGACCTGCTGCGGCAATGAAGTCTTCTAATGGGTATTTTTTATTAATTGGTACTAACTCATCACGCAACTTATTATTAGGTGCATGAATTGAAATAGCTAAGGCACAATCGATTTTTGCTTTAAGCATATCTAATGCAGGAACAACACCTGAGGTACTCACAGTTACGCGACGCTTAGATAAACCATAACCTAAGTCGTTCAACATAGTATCAAGCGCTGGTATTAAATTTTTCATATTTAATAATGGTTCACCCATACCCATCATAACAATGTTGGTAATCGGGCGAGTACCGGCGATACGAGTGGCACCAATATCATTGGCGACACGCCATACTTGGCCAATAATTTCGGCCATAGATAAATTGCGATTGAAGCCTTGCTGAGCGGTAGCACAGAAGGTACATTCTAATGCACAGCCAACCTGAGATGATACACATAGCGTTGCGCGATCATTTTCAGGGATCCAAACGGTTTCTACTTCTTGTCCGCCTTCAAGCTTCAAAGCGTATTTAATAGTACCGTCTTCTGACACTTGTTTTTCAGAAATATCTGGTGCAGATATAATACAGTTACGCTGTAGTTTCTCACGTAACTTCTTATTGATATTGGTCATTTGTTCAAAGTCACTGTAACCAAAGTGATAAATCCACTTCATGATTTGATCGGCTCTAAAAGGCTTTTCACCAATAGATTCTAAGTATTCACGCATACTTTTATGATCAAAATTAAGTAGGTTTACTTTTCCGCTTACATCACTCATAGAACAAACTCTCAATAACTAAGATTAAACTACTAATGTAAGTAGCCTAAAAAACAAGGCGCATATTGTACGCTTTTTAAGCGACAATCGCAATTTTACTAAATTATTTTCAGCGAAATTATTATCCGCTTAAAATAGCAAAAGGATTTTACTAATTGCTCAGTAAAATCCTTTTCAATGCTTAATAAATTATTAAGCAATTAAACATCAACCTTTCAATTGCCTACCAAGGTAAGCGAATAAAAAGTGCCAATATTTAAAATCTAATTAACGAGTGCGTGCACAAATTTCGTCATCAGAGAAGAAATAAGCAATTTCACGAGCTGCTGATTCTAAAGCATCAGAACCGTGAGCAGCATTTTCGTCAATTGAATCAGCAAGATCAGCACGGATAGTTCCAGCTAATGCTTCAGCAGGGTTAGTAGCACCCATGATTTCACGATTTTTAAGAACAGCGTTTTCGCCTTCTAAAACTTGAACCATTACTGGGCCAGAAGTCATAAATTCAACTAAAGCGCCGAAAAAAGGACGTTCGCTATGTTCAGCGTAGAAACCTTCAGCTTTTTCTTGGCTTAAGTGGATCATTTTAGAAGCAACAATTTTTAAACCAGCAGTTTCAAAACGGTTGTAGATTTGACCAATGAAGTTTTTAGCAACTGCGTCTGGTTTTACGATAGAAAAAGTACGTTCGATAGCCATGATAAGCCCTTATAATAAATTTAAATTTTAGTGTAATTAAGTAGAGATCAAATTAACAAACTGACATCTACAAATTTTGGCGCGATTATAAACGAAATAATAGTAAACTGCTAACATTAACCGTTGAATAATTATCATAGGGTTTGTTGACCTTTCGAGGTTATTTTTGCAGCTGTTTATTGGGTATTTATACAAGGCAGAGCCTTTGTCATGTGTTTGTTCCACATCAAAAGTCGATAACGCCGTAAAAATGACCAACAAACGCTGTCCAAAGGATTCTGCTAAAAGCGCTTTATTTTTGTTGAGTAGTGTTTGCTTAGAGTGACTAGACTAAACACTACTCGCCGTGAATAAGGCGCTTTACTCTCTTTAAAAAGGGCGAACAACATTTAACTGCGAAAGATCAACAGCCCCTGATATTTTGCTAATTTTTTACTGGTCCTTTAGTCGTAGTCACCAACTAGATAGTCAAAGCATTCTTCAAGTTTATAATGAAAAGTTCCGTTTATTGGCCATTTGCTAAATTTCGCTGTAACTCAAGCGGGTTGTGATTTCTTTCATTTCATTGGTAAAAAAAATAATAAATATTTCATCCTTTCATCTTAAATTGTCATTTTTGGTTGTTACATTTGGTCACATTGTCGAAAAAATTCTGAAATGCTTTCATAGTTCACTGCGAGTTAAAATTAAACAACTGCAGGATTATCAATGCAATTTATAAAACGTGCGCATGGGGAAGAACAACCATACTGGCCAGCAGGGCCATTTAAAATTAGATTACCTTTTGTTCATTACCGCTGGGAATTACCAGAAATGATACAAGGTTTTTTCATGTTCGTGGTTGGTTTAGCCATGATCCCTTTGCTTGAAAGTTACTTAGGTATGCCATATGAAGCAGCATTAGCTTTTACCTTTGTTGCTGGTGTAGGTTATATTTTACCCGCCTTACTCGGGGTTCCTTTAGTGCCCGGTTGGATAACACCAGCAATTCCTGTGGTATTACTTTACTTGAAAGGCTTTGAACCAGGTCCTGAAGCAATCAGAGCATTGTTTGCCTTACAAATTGAAGTCGCTATTATTTTTCTTATTTTGGGCGCAACTCGTCTAGGCTCTAAATTAGTTGATGTCATTCCAAACTCACTAAAATGTGGAATAATTATTGGCGCCGGCATGGCAGCCATGATGGGTGAACTAAAAATTGGTGGTCGTATTGATGCAACACCTATTTCATTAATTGTTGGCTCTATTATTTCAGCCTATATCTTATTTTCTCTTTCTTTTAAAAATGTTATCAACGAAAACTCTTTTGCCCGCAAAATTGCAAACTTCGGTATGGTACCTGGAATGATCATTGCCATGCTCGTAGGTTGGACTGTCGGTGAATACCCATTACCTGACATAAAATGGGGCATTACTAACCCAGATTTCTCGTTAATGTGGCAGTATTTACCCTTTACTGTTGGCTATCCTGATTGGGAAATATTCTTACTGGCCATCCCAACAGCCTTAATAGCTTATGTGATTGCTTTTGGCGATATCCTTGTTGGTTTTACCTTAGTTAATCGTGTTGATCATATTCGTAAAGATGAAAAAATTGAAGAGAATGTTGACCGTGTTCATCTTGTTACCGCTATTCGTAATGGTTTTCACGCATTTTTAGCACCATGGCCTGGATTAGCAGGACCACTATGGACAGCTGCCCACGCTACCGTTGCAGAGCGTTATGCTATGGGTCGTAAATCGATGGAATCTATTTATAGTGGTGGTGGTACTTTTTGGATGAGTGGTTTACTTGCACTATTCGCATTACCGTTAGTGACCTTATTTAAGCCGGTATTACCCATCGCACTTTCTCTGACCTTAGTGCTTACAGCCTACATATGTATCATGGTTGGTATGGAACAACTAAAAAATTCAACGGAACGCGGCGTTGCTGGAATTGTTGCGGTTACATTAGCAATGCCAGATCCTAAATCAACCATGTATGCAGTATGTATTGGTGTAATACTTTATTTCCTCATTGAGCGTCCTAGATTAATGGGTAAGCATAACAGCGAAGATAACATTATTTTTGCTGATGAAACGCAGGAAGAAGTCGCTGTAACTAACAGTAATAATACTTAGTAATAGGGAATATATAAATGACTACTATAAACATTTTTGAGCAATATTTAGAGCCAAACGAAGCTAACTATATGGCCCTGACTCCCATTTCGTTTTTAGAGCGTGCAGCCTTTGTTTATCCAGACAAAACAGCAACCGTTAATGGTGATATTCGTCATACTTGGTTAGAAGTTTTTCAACGTTGTTCACGCTTTGCTAGTGCTTTAGCAAAACGAGGCATTGGCAGAGGCGATACGGTTTCAGTTATAGCACCAAATATTAGCGAACACTTTGAAGTTCACTTCGGTGTACCTATGAGCGGTGCAGTACTCAATTCTATTAATACTCGTCTTGATGCTGAAGCTATTGCTTTTATACTAGTGCATGCAGAAACTAAAGTATTAATCACCGATAAAGAATTTAGCCCAATAGTAAAAAAAGCATTGCGCATGATCCCACATAAACCTTTAGTCATTGATATTGATGATCCTAATTTTAACGAAGGTCAATTAATCGGCTCGTTAACCTATGATCAGTTGTTAGAAGAAGGTGATAGTGACTTTGAATCAATACGTCCTAAGAATGAATGGGATGCTATCTCTTTAAATTATACTTCTGGTACAACCGGCGATCCTAAAGGCGTGGTTTACCACTATCGTGGTGCCTACCTTAACGCCGTAAGTAATGTTATGTCATGGAGTATGGGCGAGCATCCAGTCTATTTATGGACGTTACCTATGTTTCATTGTAACGGCTGGTGTTTTCCTTGGTCGATTGCAGCAACTGCAGGTACCAGTGTAAGTTTACGTCATGTGCGTGCAGAGCCTATATTCAATTTAATTAGATCTGAAAAAGTGGGCTACTTTTGTGGTGCTCCTATTGTATTGAATATGCTTAACGGCGCAGAGCCTTCATTAAAAGCCGACATTAATCACCCAGTGAAAGTAATGACTGCTGGTGCTCCACCTCCAGCTTCAGTGATAGAAGGCATGGAAGCGTCTGGTTTCAAAGTAACTCATACCTATGGCTTAACCGAAACTTATGGTCCTTCTGTTGTTTGTGCCTGGCATGACGAATGGAATGAAGAAAGCCCTGAGAAGCAGGCTAAATTAAAATCTCGCCAAGGGGTTCGATCTCCGATGCTTGATCAATTGATGGTAGCCGATCCTGAAACTTTAGAGCCTATGCCAAAAGATGGTGAATCAGTCGGTGAAATCTTTATGCGAGGTAACCTTGTGATGAAGGGCTATCTAAAAAACCCTTCAACCACGCAAGCTGCTTTTGATGGCGGTTGGCTTCATTCAGGTGACATCGCGGTTTGGCACAGTGATGGTTATATTGAAATAAAAGATCGCTCTAAAGATGTCATTATTTCAGGCGGTGAAAACATTTCTAGCGTTGAAGTGGAAGATATTTTGTATCGCCATCCCAAAGTTCAAGAAGTGGCAGTGGTCGCGAAAAAAGATGATAAATGGGGAGAAACACCTTGTGCGTTTATTACACCAATGCCAAATGTGGAAATAACCGAACAGGAAATGATCAGCTTTTGCCGTGATAATATGGCGCACTTTAAAGCACCAAAAACCATAATATTTGGTGAGTTACCAAAAACATCAACGGGTAAAATACAAAAATTTGTTTTGCGTCAACAAGCAAATGAATAAATAGGCAAGTAATATACCCAGTCCACTTGAAGATGCTCGTTTCAGGAAGTCTGAGCGATTCATAATCAAGGCACATTTTTTTATTAAGGGTCATTCCCTTAAAAAGAAATGTAACACAGAGTATGATTTGCTCAGCCTTCCCCAAGGGGCTGGTTTAAAAGCGCTTTATGCTGCGTTATTGATGTCGACAATAGAATAACTATTCTCTTCAATCAATGCCTTGCCTAAAGGCGTTTCTAATTCCAGCTGAATCATGCATCTTCAAGTGGAACGGGTATAAATATGAACACTGTTTTTTAAATAGTAGTTATATACTCAAACGACTGCGAACTACATGACCCTGTATTTTGACGTTGTTTTAGTATAGTCCCTTCCAACCTCCTACTATTTTTTTGGGCTGGCTTATCGCCAGCCCTTTTTTTATAATCATTTAATTATTTTATCGTTTATTTGAACTAGGTGACTAATGTTTTTACAGCAAAAATTGTCCCGTACTTTCTTTTCTGCCATCACCTCTATTTTACTCGTATTACTTATTGGTATTTATTGGTATTCAGTGCCTTTAATTAATAAAGAAGTCTACAAAATTGAAAAAAATGCCAGTCGTCTAGTCTTGAATAATGTCTTTGAGTTAGCCAGTACCATGCAACTCAACCTAAAACCTCAAAAAGAAGAAGTTGTTCATAGACTACGTCAAATAATCAAAAATAGTGTCATTGCCAAGACGGGTTACCTTTTCATTTTTGATGAACAAGGAAATATGCTGCATCACCCTAACCCCAATATTAACGGCACCAACGCTTTACAGCTTAAAGATCCAAAAACAGGAAAGCCCATTTTACAAGAGCTCATTGCTGTTGCCGATACCGGAAAAGAGCTTGAATATCTTTGGGATAAACCTAGCGATGCCAATAACTATAGCTATAGTAAATTATCCTTGGTACGACACCTACCTGAACTGGGTTGGTATATTTGTTCTTCTGTCTATATCGACGAATTGCAAAGCAGCGGAAAACTGCTTAGCCAGCGCATTTTAACCATGGGTTTTATTACCTTCATGTGTGCAATTTTTTTAGCGTTAATTTTTTCCTATTGGGTAACCAAACCAATCAATACACTGGCTTTAATAGCCAGAAAAGTGAGTCAAGGCGACTTAACCGTAACCAGTGGAATATCACGTACCGATGAATTAGGTATTTTAGGCAAAGCCTTTGACGACATGGTAGAGCAAATGCGTGAGAATATTGAAATGCTTGATTTAAAAGTTGCCTCACGTACACAAACGTTAGCCACAACCAATGCACAACTACAACAAGCACTGAGCGAGAGTCAACAAGCACAACAGCAATTAGCACAAGTACAGCACATCAATGCTGTTGGGCAACTTGCTGGCGGATTAGCCCACGACTTTAATAATATACTCACTATTATTTTAGGTAACCTACTCGCAGCACAACAAGATAATGAGAATAATAGGCCATTATTATTACGCTTGTTGCCTGCAATAAAAGCCTCACGTAAAGGCAGTGACATTACTAACCGTTTATTAGCCTTTTCCCGAAGACAATATTTAGTGCCTTGTAGAGTGAATATAAAGGCATTAATTGACGAAACAATCGAATTATTAAAAGGTTCTTTACCCAGTAAAATTACAATTAACATAGATTATTCATGTGACAATTTGCAGGTTTATGTCGATGCTAATCAGCTAGAGAATTGTTTAATTAATTTGGTGTTAAATGCCAAAGATGCCATGCCAAATGGCGGGATTATCACTATCATTGTCAATAAAAGAGTAGTGAATGAATTTTTACAGTTTGATGAAGAAGTCACCTTCGGGGACTACCTTGATGTCACTATCACTGATGATGGTAATGGTTTCTCAGAACAAGCAATAAACAAAGCATTCGAACCCTTTTTTACTACCAAAGATACTCACCAAGGCTCGGGTCTTGGCTTGAGTATGGTGTTTGGCTTTATCAAACAATCCCAAGGTTATATTCGCATTGCTAACCAACAAAATGGCGGCGCTAAAATATCGTTATTATTGCCCTTACTTACTTATGAAGAAGAAAACAACTCAAAAGCAATACTTCATGACGATACAAGAATAACGAAAGAAACTGGCTTCTCGAATAAACTGATTTTATTAGTTGAAGATGATCATGATGTTCGCGCGATTATTAGAGAGCAGTTAATTTCATTTGGCCTAAATGTTATCGAGGCAAATGATAGTGATGAAGCCGAGCAACTTATTGATACTATTAATGACTTATATGGTATGGTTTCAGATATTAGTATGCCGGGTAATAAGGATGGTTTTGAACTGGCTACCTTGCTAAAAAGTCGCTCCCCTAACTGTAAGATTGTACTCATGAGTGGCTATTTTCAACAGCAGCAAAAACCCAATAAAGACACGCCTATTTTGTTAAAAAAACCTTTTGTGGCAAGTAAGTTATTTCAAGCATTACAATAAAAAAGAATCGAGGTGATAACACTTGTGAATACTAAACCCTTAATTTACGTTATCGATGATGAAGCCGAAATATGTGACTTAGTTTGCCAAGAACTGGAGCGTTATAACTTCAGTGCGCAAGCATTCACTACAGGCGAACAAGCCCTATTGGCAATTAAAAAACAGTTACCATCACTTTGTATTATTGATCTTGGTTTGCCTGATATGGATGGTTTGTCATTAGTGAAGAAGCTTTTTGATGATAAAAAAATTGGCGTTATTATTTTATCAGGTCGTAACAGCTTGCCCGATAAAGTCTTAGGCTTGGAGCTTGGTGCTGATGATTATATTAGTAAACCTTTCGATCCGCGAGAACTCGTTGCTCGAGTAAAAAGTATCATTCGTCGGATTGTAGTCAATGAATCACCTATCACATCACTTCATACCGCAAGCTTTGGCGATTGGACATTTGAACAATCAACACTGACTTTAGCCAACAACAAGGGCGATAGCTTTATGCTAAGCGCTGCTGAAACTGAAATACTGATGGTATTACTGAATGCCCCCAGACAAATATTATCACGAGAGCGTTTACTGAGCGAAGATGCAACATCTTTCGACCGGAGTATTGACGTTAGAATGTCGAGATTAAGAAAAAAAATAGAACACGATCATAAAAACCCCAAAATCATTAAAACGGTGTACGGTGCAGGGTATATTTTTACTTTGGAAGTCACTTGGCAGTAAGTTATGTTGCTAGCAAAGTAAACTAACGTATTCTAAACATTAGTGAGTTCGCTACTTTGCTTTTGAACATGACTCAATAACCTCAATTCTGCTTAAGCATAGTTGAGGTTAATTAAGCAGTCACCGAATATTACAAGCTTGTTCTACGGTATTGACGATATTCAGGTTTCCAAAAATTATGCTCTATTTTTGCTAACAACTCATCATCAGTTAGCTCCAATGCTAATCCTTGTTTATAAGCTACTTTAGCAATAGCAAAAGCAATATCCCTACTTAATTGTGCAATAGACGTTAACGGTGGCAATAACTCATCAGACTCGCCATTTGCAAGCGGTGATGCCGCAGCTAAGGTTTCACTCGCCACTTGTAACATCCCATCGGTAATTCGACTGATATTTGCCGCAACAACAGCTAAGCCAACACCAGGGAAGATGTAACTATTATTACATTGAGCAATTGGGAACGTTTTTCCTTGATACTCAATAGGATCAAACGGGCTTCCTGTTGCAATAATTACTTGCCCTTGTGTCCAATTAATAACTTGGCTAGGTGTTGCTTCAACTTGACGAGATGGATTACTTAACGGGAAGATTATCGGCATCTCACAATGAGACTTCATCGCGGTAATAACTTTTTCAGTAAATAATCCCGCTTGGCCAGAGACACCAATAAGAATATCAGGTTTAGCGCCGTGCATTACTTCAACAAGTGAGGCAAACTCTCCAGCAATATCCCACTCAGCGATGGCTTCATTGCTTTGTACTAGTTTTTGCTGAAAATCACGAAGTTCGCCCATACCCTGCGTTAACAAACCAAACCTATCAACCATAAACACTTGGCTACGGGCTTGCTCGGCACCAAGGCCTTCATTCATCATCTGGCTGATAATTTGTTCGGCAATACCACAACCTGCAGAGCCTGCACCAACAAAAGCAACATTCAACTCTGAGAGTTTAGAGCCTTTACTACGACAAGCAGCCAGTAAAGTCCCAACAGTTACCGAAGCAGTTCCCTGAATATCATCATTAAAACAACAGATTCTATCTTTATAACGTTGCAATAAAGGCATCGCATTTGGCTGTGCGAAATCTTCAAATTGCAACAAAACATTTGGCCAGCGACGTTTAACTGCGCTGATAAATAACTCTAAAAATTCATCATAGGAATCTTGATCGATACGCTTATGTCGAGCACCCATGTACATAGGGTCATCTAATAGTTTCTGGTTATTAGTACCTACATCAAGCATTACCGGCAAAGTATGCGCTGGGCTAATACCACCACAAGCGGTATAAAGAGAGAGCTTACCGATTGGAATACCCATACCGCCAATGCCTTGATCGCCAAGACCCAAAATACGTTCACCATCGGTAACTACAATCACTTTTACTTTATTTTTAGTCGCATTACGCAGCATGTCATCAATATTAAATCTATCTTCATAAGAGATAAACAAACCGCGTGAGCTGCGGTAAATATCAGAAAACTGCTCACAAGCATCGCCAACCGTTGGGGTATAAATAATAGGCATCATTTCGGCCAGATTATTTTGTACCAATTTAAAAAACAACGTTTCATTATTATCATGGATAGCACGTAAATAAATATGCTTATTGATGTTAGTTTGAAAACAACTGTACTGACGAAATGCACGCTCTGCTTGTTCATCAATACTTTCAAAGCGTGGTGGCAAAAGCCCAGTTAGGTTAAAACTACCGCGTTCTTCTTTGCTAAAAGCACTGCCCTTGTTCAGTAAAGGGGTTTCTAATAATGATGGACCGGCATAAGGGATGTAAAGTGGGCGTTGAGATTGAGGCATTTGGATGACTACTTATTTGTTTTGTGAATAATCGAAATAGGTGAAATTGATAATACCATTAGTATAAATGATATTGAACCTGCTGCAAAGCAGGAGAATGGTTGAATATGTTAAAAATTAGAATAATTAGTTGAATCTATTTGATAAAAAATTAGATTCTACTATGTGAAATCAGCATATATTATAAGCAAGAACAGCAGGACTCTACTAGCTGATGATTTGAAGCCAGTGCAGTCAAAGTAATATCGACAAAGCAACAGAACTAATCTACTTCTGCCATCCAAGCTAATTGAATCGCTTCTAATACTCGCTCGCCGCAATGCTTAGGATCATCATCAAAACGTTCCAAATCAAGTACCCACTGTCTTAAATCAGTGAAATGCAGTTTAAAGGGGTCAACGTTAGGATGCTCTTCAATTAAGTCCAACGCTATCTCTTGCGAATCACTCCAAAGTAGTCCTGTAGCCATGATGTTTTCCTATAATGAAGCCGTTACTTTAGTAAGTTTATACTTATGTATTTAACAATACGTTTAACACTAAAATAACAAATGAAAGAAAAAGAAATCTACAATTAACATTAGTATAAGCCAAATGAATAGCAACCTTGCTTTTCGACAAAAAGGGCAATCGGTATGCCACCAATTTTTAAGTTTACTCTTCATTCACACTCCACAAAATACACCTTGTCACAATATTAACGTATTTAGTGATTAAAACCATAAAACAAAATTAGCCAAATAACCACAAAATAAGCAACACAATGCTAATATACAGTGAATAATTGGTTTTAAATTCCATAAATAATCAATAAACATAAAAAACAGGCTGAAGCATGGACTCTTTTGATAAACACATTTTAAGTATTTTACAAAAAGATTGTACTTTATCAACCAGCGAGATTGCTGAGCGAGTGGGACTTTCGACGACCCCTTGTTGGCGAAGAATCCAAGCAATGGAAAAATCAGGTGTCATTAAAGGGCGTGTTGCCCTGGCGGATCCAGAAAAGTTAAACGTGGGTTTATCTATTTTTGTTATGGTAAAGACTAATCAACATAATCCCGATTGGTTAACGACCTTTGCTAAAGTTGCAGAAGACTTCCCTGAAATTGTCGAGTTCTATCGCATGAGTGGCGATGTAGATTACTTGCTTAGAGTTGTGGTGCCCGATATGAAAGCCTACGACCGATTCTATAAAGAGCTTATCACTCGGGTAGATTTTTCTGACATAAGTTCAAGTTTCGCTATGGAAGAAATAAAGTACACCACTGCCCTGCCTATTGATTATATTTAGCTTTTTAATATGGGGAAAACCTAACAGCTGCTCAATAAGTCTTTATAAAACCACCTAAGTAGTGACCCTATTAAACATGTAGCAGTAATTCAATAGGGTAGCGCGGCTTAATTAGTGAGAGTTTTACTTTTATTCATTACTAAAATTGTGCTGTAACGTTAAAATAATATCCTTCGTATTCATTTCTATTTTTCTCGTTCACAACTGAATTATAACCCGTTTGCACTGAGTAATTCTGATTAATGAAATAATTAGCACTCACACCATAAGCATCATCTTCGCTAAAATAAGCGGTAATAGATGTTCTTGTATCATAATAATAACTGCCATTTACACTCCAGTAATTATCAGCAAAAAAATAGTCCCTATTATCATGTAGGTATTCACCACCAATCATGAGATAACTTTGCTCTCCTACGCTAAAAAAGTATTGAGATGAAAGTTCGTTAATATCAAAATTATCACTCGCATTATAGCTAAAGCCAATATAATCAGTCCCCTCTAGCTGCCAATTATAACTCATAGTATAACCACAAATATTATCGAAATTTTCTTCACAACCAGCACTAATAAGAAAATTATCAGAAAATAAATACCCTATTAATAATGAGACGTCACTATCATCGTTATCAAAGCTATAATCATTCCACTTACCTTTTGACTCGTTATAGTCGTAACTAGCGCCAATGATAAAGCTATTTACTATCCATTGACCACCGATACCGTAGGTAGTAGCGCTTGAATCAAAATTAGTGTCCTGACCATGCATTAAAGAAGAGCCATCCCTATTTCGGTTGACCGCCGAAGCAAAGACATTACTACTAGTATTAATGTAAGCAAACTCATTTAAAGGGCCGAGTGCCAACCTTTCATCAAAATAATATTTACTGGATAACGAAAAATTATCCGAATCACCTTTATTGTAAAATCCATATTCTGGTGCATCAGCAAAGTAACTTTCATGGGCGTAAGATAGTGACGTAAACGACTGGTAGCTTTCGGCAAGTACGGTATTGCTTAGGAGAATAACTGCTAAGGCTGATAGTTTTGATAGTTTCAATGTGTAAGATCCCTTTAATTGTAATATCCATATAAAACAAAGTAAATATGACAGTTCCCACTTCCCTCGTCTACCAATACACTAAGAATCTTACACTTTTCATACAATTAGCAGGAAACATGCTTCTTGATTGGTAACCGGTATAATAATAAAATATCATTTATCACTTTTTCATACCCTTTTGCAGATTTAATATGAGTACAATAAAATTCTCAAGTACAGAAACAGAGCAGTTAGTTATTAAGATTCAAGACTATTTTGCCAAAGAGCTCGATCAAGACCTTGGTCAGTTTGATGCTGAATTTTTACTCGACTTTTTTTCTAAAGAAGTCGGCGCTCACTTTTATAATCGTGGTTTGTCTGATGCGCAATTGGTTATTGCCGCTAAACTGGACAATGTTAGTGAAATGATACAAGAAGGCATTAGTGAAATAGAAAAGCCTATAAGTTAAGTTCTTATCGTACAAGTAATATTGACACTTTAAAGTTTCACAGAAATTCGCAGCTATAATAATGGCTTTAGTCGGCTAATTTAAACCAATAAAAAACTCGCCGAAGCGAGTTTTAATTACTGTAATACTTACTGCTATTTACAGCGTATCTTTAATCTTTAGTTTTTACCGGAAAACCGCGATCGCGCATTAATGCTTCTACTTTTGCATCTCGACCTCTAAAGGCACGATAAGCTTCACTTGGATCAACCGCATTGCGGACACTAAATAAATGCTCTACCAGTTTATCGGCAACACCTTTATCGTAAAAACCACCAGGAGCTTCTGCAAAAGCTTCTGCCGCATCAGACGTTAAGACTTCAGCCCACATATAACCATAATAACTTGACGCATACCCTTCACTACTAAAGATATGACCAAATTGCGGACTACGATGACGCATAACAATTTGCTTAGGCATTTTTAATTCAGCTAGTGTTTTACGCTCAAATTTATCTGGGTCAATACCTGTAGGGTCTACAGTATGAAACTTCATATCAACCAAAGCAGACGCTAAATATTCAGTAGTGCTAAAGCCTTGATTAAAGGTTGCTGCTTGTTTAATTTTAGCTATAAGCGCTTTAGGCATGGCTTTGCCCGTTTTGTAATGTACAAGGTAGTTGTCAATCACTTCATCAGTCGATAACCAACGCTCTAATAGTTGTGATTGAAATTCAGTGTAATCACGCACGCCAGAGTTAAGTGTTGGGTACTCAACTTTTGAGGCTAAAAAGTGTAAAGCATGACCAAATTCATGGAAGTAGGTTTCTGCATCTGACCAAGAAATCAAAGTAGGTTGTCCAGCAACACCTTTAGAAAAGTTAGAGTTGTTAGAAGACAGTACATTTGTCTTACCGCCAAAGGTAGTGTGAGAGCGATAGGTAGTCGCCCATGCCCCTGAACGTTTACCTTTACGTGCGAATGGATCTAAATACCATAGGCCAATATGCTCACCTGAAGTTTTATCTTTTACTTCCCAAACACGAACATCTTCATGAAATACCGGTACTGAACCATCAGTCACTTCCACGAAATTAAAATTAAATAAGCGCCCTGCTACATAAAACATAGCTTCACGTAAATTATTTAACTGTAAATACTGTTTAACTTCATCAGAGTCTAGGTCGTATTTATCTTTACGTACTTTCTCGGCATAAAAGCGGTAATCCCAAGCTTGTACTTGTTCTATCCCATCTTGTTTTTTCCCAATAGCTAACATATCAGCAACTTCTTCATCAACACGTGCAATGGCTGCTGGCCAAACAGATTCCATTAAAGCGATCGCATTTTCTGGTGATTTAGCCATGCGATCTTCTAATCGCCACGAGGCATAGTTTTTGTAGCCTAATAAGCCGACACGTTCATGACGCAGCTGTAATATTTCTGCAATGATGGCATTGTTGTCAAACTCATCGCCATTATCACCACGGCTGTAGTAGTTTTGCCAAACCTGTTTTCTTAAAGCACGCTCTGTTGAATACGTTAAAAAGGGGTCCATAGAAGAGCGAGTATTGGTAATTGCAAACTCACCTTGATGATCTCGCTCAGTCGCAGCAGCAGCGGCAACATTTACTATAGACTCTGGTAAGCCGCCCAACTGTGCTTTAGTTAAGTAAACAACATAACTTTCTTCATCCGCTAAAACGTTATTACCAAACTTCGTTTGTAACTGCGCTAACCGTTGATTAATTTCGGCATAACGCTCTTTATCGCTATCATTTAATGTCGCACCATCACGTGAAAAACTATTATAAGTTAATAAAACTAAACGCTGTTTTGCCGGACTCAATGATTTAACTTCATCAGAATTATAAACAGCTGAAATACGATTAAATAATTTTTTGTTTTGTTTGATCCTTGATGAAAAGGTAGATAATTTCGGTGCTAGTTCTGTACCAATTTTTCTAAATTCACTGCTTGATTTATTTGCACTCCAAATACCGTAATACGTGAAAATTCTATCTAGGTCACTGCCCGTTTTTTCCATAGCAACAATTGTATTTTCAAATGTAGCCGCTTGGGGGTTATTAGCAATTAAATCGATTTCAGCTAAATTAGTCGCCATCGCTGTTTCCATTGCTGGCACTAGGCCTGCTAATGTTACTTGATCAAATGCAGGAACGCCCTGAAAAGGCCCTTGCCATTTAGCTAAGAGAAGTGCTTCGGATTCTTTTACCGCTTGAACACTGACAGTAGCTTTAGTTACTGTGTTAGCTGCTGGCTTTACATCGGTAACTTCTGTTGCTGTTGAGCAACCCATTAAAATACTAGAAACTAAAAATGCTTTGATAAACAGTGGTTTCATTGAATATTCTCTTTTTATAGTAATTGCCATTACTATACCAAGCATCAACTAGAGGCGATATATCAGTAATTACCATCTACCGCAGTATCAAAGCGGTTAATCTCATTTATACCCATTACCAATCAAAGTGAGGATTTCAGTGGGAATTAAAACCACTTTAGGCAAGGCAAATAATCAAAGCATAGTCATTCTATGCTTTGATTATTAAACGCCGTATAAAGTGATTTTACCCCCATCAAAGAAGCGCTTGAGCAACATTACTCCATCGTTGATGTGATTTATAATGACGCTACATGGATGGTGTTATTAGAGAATGCAGGAGCAATTCTCCTGAATAACCATTATTTCATCACAGCGTCTTGAATTGAAATAGCTCAAGTACTCTGAAACCTGCATTTTGAATGGTAACGGGTATATTATATGTTACAACACATAAAAAAGGCCGACTACCTAAGTAGCCGACCCAAGGGGAGAGAAAGGGTATATACCAAATCGATGCAGAAACTTTCTCAGTCCTTAAGAAAGATGACTAACTGATTTGATATGGGGTTGGGGGCTCCCCTAAAACTGTCACGAGCAAGTACTACTCGCTGTTTACTTGTTATTTACTTACTATTTAGTAAGCGCCGCCTTTTTAGCGACAAAATCAACTAACTCTTGTTCTGTCACTGAGTTGTCAGCATTACTATCTATATTTGTGAAGGACTTCACTAACCATCTATTTTCTCCATCAACAACTTCTTGTCGGCTTAACATGCCATTTTTGTCGATGTCTAATGAAGTAAAAGTAAATTTATCGCTTGGCTCTTTTACTTCTTCGATAGCTGCTGTAATTGCTTCTGCGTTAGCCGAGTTTTCAGCATTCACGACGGTATTATCTTCATTGCTATACGCGAGTTCATCATCAGCATTGACGAAAAAAGATGCCATACTTACGGCTACTACAAATGCGGTTACTTGAGTTAAACTGATACTATCCATGGTGAATCCTCTTTTTTAATATTAAAGCGTTTTATAAGCGCTAGTTAAATCCATTATCAACCAAGGTTTAGCACAGAGCATGCCAAACAATATAACCATTTGATTTAAAAGAATTTAATTAACAAATGATGCATTAATAACGTACTAAAGTGTCACCAAATAACAACACAATAAAATATTGCCAGTTATTGTTAAATAAAAAAACAAAAGAAAACATTATTTTACAAAGACTTAAGAAAGTTAAAATTATCATTTATCCTTGTCTCAAAATAAAGACACCCTTGTTTTTACTTTATTTTTGTCATACAAAGGGTACTCAGATGTAACCATGTAAAGCGTTTAGGCTAGATTTTATGACTTCACTTAACAACCCAAAAAAAAGTAAGCGATTACCAAGGCAGTTAACACTTTCTTTTTTTGGTTTTAGCCTATCATTCCTTAATAAAATTTCTATTAAGAAACTAACGTTAATTGGTTTTACCTTCGTTGCAATGCCATTAGTAATGGCGTTGATTTTTGGCGCTAATAAAGCCAGTGAATTAGCCCAAAAAAGTACTAGCGCTATTTATAATGTTGCGCAATTGACACAACTTAACAGTAAGTTGGATGAAACTATTGCCAAACTAGAGCGCTCTGCAAGTCAATTTGTAGTACTCAAAGACGATGAATTGCTTGCCATATTTAGTGGTCACCACAAAGCGTTAATAGATATAATTCAAGAAACATCGGCTAAACAGCAAGATAAAGTACTAAAAGAGCAGTTAACGTCGTTGAAAGCTGAAAGTGATAGAATAAAAGAACTGATGCTAAACGAGAATATCGATACGTTTTCATTAGAAGAAATCCAACAAGAATTTAAACCATTACAGCTTATCAATGAGCAGCTAGAGAAACGCAGTACTTTTGTTGTTAATCAACAGGTTTTAGATATACAACAGACCACCGAAGAAATTAGCGATAACATTCTTGAGCGTTTATATATTATCCCTATCACTTTGCTAATTGCCGGTGTATTTATCATTTTGATCACCAAACCATTAAAACGGCTCACTGATGAAATTCAATTGCTTGAGCAAGGTAGTTTTGAACAAGAAATTAACTTACACGGCCCTGCTGAAGTCAGGGAAATAGCAGATGCGCTAGAAAATATGCGCCAACGGCTACATGCACTTGAGTTACAAAAGTCGAGTTTTATCCGTCATATATCCCATGAATTAAAAACACCACTTGCCGCAATTAGGGAAGGCACCGAGCTTATTTATGATAATAGTGTTGGCCCGCTCAATGAGGACCAGCAAGAAATTTGCGATATTATTCGCGTGAGTGTTAATCGTCTCCAGCGTTTAATTGAAGACTTACTCGATTTCAATATTGTTCTTGATTCAACAAGCCTTCATGGCTTAGAGAAAATTAGTTTGTCTGAGTTAATAAACGATGCCTGTAATGTTCGAAAACTCGATATAAAGTCGAAGAATTTGACCATGAAGTGTAATAACAGTCCGTATTTTGTTTACAGCAACAGTAAACAACTCAGTGTCATTCTAGATAATATTCTCTCTAATGCGATAAAATATTCTCCGGTGAATGGAGATATCACCATAACTTATAGCAGCAGCAAGGAATGCATAACTATTAACATAATTGACCAAGGACCGGGGATAGACCCATCACTTAGCGAAAAAGTATTTGATGCTTTTTATCAAGGTAAAGCACCGATCAATAGCCAGATAAAAGGTAGTGGCTTAGGGCTTACCATAGTCAAAGAGCTATTACTTCGCCTTAATGGTAAAATCGAAGTTATACCAGCAAGGAAAATTAGCGCGGCTAATGAGAGCGGCGCCTGTATCACCATCACTTTACCTAATACACAAACAGATAATGAATTATGAAAAGACCTAACCTGAGCGTAAAAAATTCAGCAATTAGACCAGCTAAACAGTATTTTTCGATTGCACTTATTTTGCTATTAACTAGTTTATCAACCGCTTGCCAAGTGACTGAGCCAACGGTTATTACACATAATGAAAAGACTATTACTAATAATTCGGTCGAATATAGTCAGTATTATTTAACCTTAAAAACCCTAAATAATAAGCAGCTTATGTCAGAAGAGAAAAAGCTGCAGTCCTTAATGACTAATCAACTCAATGACAAAACGCTTAGTCAAAGCAAACTCATTCTACTCTATAGTTTGCCAAATCCGGGGCTGTATCAGCCTTACAAAGCAAAAAGCCTGCTAAATGAGCATCTATTAGCAAGCAATGAAATGAGTCAAAGCAACTTAGCTTTTATCATGTTATTAAGAGATCAATTAAATATTCAACTTCGTTTACTTGAAAAACAGTCACTCTCAGATAAAGAATATAATGAGCAGAACGATAAACATAACGTAACCATTGAACAACTGAACCAACAATTAGAACATGTAAATAAACAACTTATATTACTCAAAAAAATTGATAAAAACATTAACGAACGTGGCTAAGAGAGATAACATTTTATGAGCCTAAGCAACCAAACAGTTACCAGTAATTCAGCCAAAATACTGATAGTGGATGATGACCCAAGTTTATTACGTTTACTTGGTATTCGTTTATCTGCGGCAGGATATGATGTTGAGTCTGCCGCCAATGCAAAAATTGCTTTAGGAAGATTACAAAATTTTATTCCTCAAGTAGTTATTAGTGATTTGCGTATGGAAGGCATGGATGGCATGGCTTTATTCGAACAAATTAGAATACAGCATCCTAATATTCCTGTCGTCATTATGACTGCTCATGGCACCATTCCAGATGCAATTAACGCCACTAAACAAGGTGTGTTTAGTTTTTTAACTAAACCTTTTGAAAGCCAAGAGCTACTTGATACCGTTGAACAAGCCATACGATTACAGCCTTCACAGAATGAGAAAACCGGAGAAACAGAGCTATGGCGAAATAATATAATTAGCCGAAGTACTGTGATGACTTCACTATTACAACAAGCTAAACAAGTAGCTAACAGTGATTTTAGTGTACTTATTCATAGCCAAAGCGGTACCGGTAAAGAGCTATTGGCAAAAGCAATTCACCAAGCGAGTAACAGGAAAAATAAGGTATTCACGGCAATCAATTGTGCCGCTATACCTGAACAACTCCTTGAGTCTGAATTGTTTGGTCACATTAAAGGGGCGTTTACTGGTGCAGAGCGAAATCACCAAGGTTTATTTCAAGCCACCAATGGCGGTACTTTATTTTTAGATGAAATTGGTGATATGCCACTTAGCTTTCAGGTAAAACTTCTACGGGTTTTACAGGAACGAGAAGTCAGGCCGGTAGGTAGTACACAAGCGGTAAAGGTCGATGTTCGCATCATTTCAGCAACCCATGTTAATTTAACCAATGCCATTAAAGCCAATACCTTTAGAGAAGATTTGTACTACCGACTTAATGTAGTTGAGTTGGAATTACCTACTTTGGCGCAACGACGAGAAGATATTCCATTGTTGGTACAATATTTCTTAAATCAAGCAGTTGCTCGATCGAATGTCCCTATCAAAAGCATCAATCAAGAAGCCATGGAATTACTTATTAGTGCCCCTTGGCCGGGTAATATTAGACAGCTGCAAAATGTTATAGAGCAAAGTATTGCGCTGTCTAGTGAAAGCATTATCAGTGCAAATTTAGTAAAAAATGCGCTGCGTGATGATTCAACTCAGTTTCCCTCTTTTCAGCAAGCACGTGATCATTTTGAGCGAGATTACTTATCAAAATTATTAAAAATTACCGCAGGAAATGTATCACAGGCAGCTCGAATTGCTCAACGTAACCGTACTGAGTTTTATAAGTTGTTAAATCGTCATCATCTAGTCGCTGAATCATACCGAGAAGAGTAACTTATACCCAAGCGACTTGAAGATGCGTGTTTCAGGACACCTGAGCGATTCATGATCAAGGAGCCTCATTTTATTAAGGGCTATTCCCTTGAAAAAGGAGGCAACGAAGAGCATGGTTTGCTTAGATATCTCCGTAGGGCTGGTTTAGAAACGCCTTATACTGCGTTATTAATTTCGACAATAGAATAACTATTCTCTTCAATCAATGCCTTGCCTAAAAACGTTTCTAATTCCAGTTGAAACCTGCACCTTCATGTCGTTTAGGTATATACCCGTTACCAATCAAGATGCAGGTTTCAGAGTGCTTGAATGGTAATACTTCATCAAGCGAGAGCTTAGGGTCTAGCTCTCGAACCGTATAATAATCCATTGATTGAAACGATTAAGTATCGACCTTAGTGGCTAAACTCTTTTTTACACCATCAAGATAAGCATCGTATTTTTTCCAGTTATCTACTGAACGATTATTAATAGGACTACGTACTTGTAGCGCGCTAGCAGTCGCAACGGGTGCTGAGTTTTGATGAATATCAACACATTGTTCTTGCCAAGAAAGATCACAAAACTCAATAAGCTGCTTAGCTTCATTGATAGGATCGTTAACCAATTTCTCATAATTAATTAAATAAAAATTGTCAGGAAAAAGTGCTAACCACAATTCCGCGAGTTGTTTGAATAACAAATAGAATTCTGTCGTAGTTTGCAGATCATACGCATAACTGTAGTACGATTGATTAACAGAAAAAAGCTGTCTGAAATTACTCACAATAGTGTCCAATGGGTTTCTATCCAAGCAGATGATTTTTGCCTTGGGTAATGCTTGTAGGATAAAACCAACATAAAGTACATTTAATGGCATCTTATCGACAAACCTTGCTGTTTTACCCGTTATCGCTCTCGTACTTTCAATATACGCTTTACCTAACGCTTTAAAATTTATATCTTTTGTTGCTGTTACCGTCTCTGCATCGATCACACGATTACTAGTGGTTTTAGTCATCTTTTTAACTAATAAACCAAAGTGTTGCAACTCCCCTGCACTAGTTACGTCAGTATGTTGTGAAATGATTCGTTCAACCAAGGTGGTACCTGATCTTGGCATGCCCACGACAAATATTGCTTCATCTGTTTCGAAGCCTTGAGATAGGGAATACTTGCTGTCTTTAAAGTGGCTTGCAAGACTCTTGAACAGCGTTTTGTCTTCATCAATGTTGTACTTCAATTGTTCAAGTTTGAATTTTTTAGCTGTTTCCAAGTAGTAAAATGCTTTGTCAAAATCTTCTAAGGCTTCATATTCACGTGCTAGAGCGTGGCCTATATGTAACCTGTCGTCCGCATGTTGCGTTTGCTTAAATAATCGCTCAAGTAGAGGAATATGATTGTAGTCTTCTGATATTCCGCCTAAACCCGTCAATGCTGAATGTGCTTTGTAATAATTGGGCGCCATTGAAATAGTTTTTTTATAGGCTTTTCTAGCCCCCTCAAAGTCACCAATGAATTTTAATGAAGCACCTAAATTAAAAAAGTAATTTGGATTTCTGTCATTAATAGCGACTGATTTTTTAAAAAATTTAACGGCTTTTTCATGCAATCCCATTTGACTATACGCTACGCCAAGCGTATCTAAGGTTAGTGAGGATTGAACCGTTAATTGAGCAATTAACTTAGCGGCAAGTTCTGCAAAGTACAGTGCTTCAACATGATTATTTTCGAGCGCATAATGTTTGGCAAGTTGTGATAAATACTCAGGGTTATTAGGAGCAAGACTATTAGCTTGTTTAATTAATTCAATTGCTTTTGCCAAATTATGATGGGCACTGGCAATCATAGCTAATAAAAAATAGGCGTCAGCAAAATACTTATCTTGCTGTAAAATTGAAATTAAATGTTGGTGTGCCTGTTGATACAAACCTTGATTTAAGGCTTGTTGTGCTTGCTGGTGTAATACTTTTATTGTGCTAGACATGCATCGGATACTTAAATTGGTTACTGATAATCATGGAAAGGCTTAGATTAATATCGTTCAGATTAATTAATGGTTCAACTTCAGTGCCACATCAGCAATGAAAATAATTTTTCAATAACAAGGCGCTTGATTGAGTAATAGCTGACTATTGGGATTGAAAGCAACGATGTTATTGGATAATTAGGCCATTTAAAAATATTACTTAGTTCGTCTGATTGGTATAAGTATATCCATTGATAAATCACTAAGTAAAGCATAAAAAAACACAGTATCATTTAGCTAAGCTTAATAATACTGTGTTTTTGTGTTCATACTTTCAATCGCTAGTTTTTGCTAAATAAAACATCTCTTATTGAAAGTCTATGTGTATTAAACCTCATAACTCTCATTAAGTTAATGGATATTATAGGTCAAATAAGTAATCAAAACGCACGCCAACTTTACGTGGCGTAATTAGGTAGTGGCCATAATTACGCTGAATTGCGGGGTCGTTTGCAGTAGTTATATCACCAACATCGCGGCGTACAGAGCTGTAGGCATACTTATCAAACATGTTATCTACGTATAAGGTCACCGACCAAGCATCTTCAGAGAATCGTGCCGACATATTACTTAACGCATAACCAGGTAATGCTTCGCCATTATTTCGTAGTCCAACTTTAGAATAAACATCACTTTGATAGGTTAAACCATAGTTAACATCTAAACCTGTACCACCAAAAACTTCAGTTGAATAGGTTGCACCTAATGAAAATTGTTGCTCTGGTGAACCGGGTAAGCGATCTCCTGAAAAACCAATATCAGGAACATCATCACTGGTCAATTCTGCCTTAGTATAAGCATAAGTTGCATAAGCAATAAGACTATCCGTCAACATCGCTCTACTTGATATTTCAACCCCTGACGCTTCAGCTTCACCCGCATTAGAGGTATAAGGTTGTTGACCAACTTCCGTTGCTCCCTCAATTTGAGCATTGTCCCACTCCACCATAAAGAGTGCGGCATTAAAGTGTAATTGGTTACTGAACCAAGTGCTCTTAAAGCCTAACTCGTAGTTTGTGGTGGTATCTGGCTCATACAATAATTCATCAGGTTGAGCACAAACGCTTTGCTGCTGTCCAATATCTTCATCACAAGCGGCGATTCCATTTGAGCCACCAATTCGAAAGCCTTCACTTATCGTGGCGTACCCCATGACATCATCACTGAATTGATAACTGGCATTAACTTTAAATAGGCTGCCATCATCATCAGCTTTCGACTCCATTAGTTCTATATCAATGAAGGTTGGATCATAACTCGCATCATAAATCGTGTTTAACAAAGGTAAATCCGCATCAGATTGAGCGACGACATCATATTGATAGAAGCGTGCTCCCAACATCAGAGTTAACTTATCCGTTACGCTATAGGTAATTTCACCAAAAAGTGCCGACTCAGTAATTTCTGCTTTATCCACAGAGACATATTCCAGAGAGTCAGGACGTAACTGCTCTGCTCCAAAGTTATCAACCGCGTATTGATCAAAACCCGGTGTGAACTCACGACTATCGTTAAAGCTTTCAAATTTATTATAATAAGCACCAACTATCCAAGAGAATGCTGAATCTCCCGTAGAGACTAAACGAATTTCTTGGGTGAAATTTTCAGCTTCATCAACTTCTCGCGTAAACGCAGAGAAGCCTGGGAATTCTTCATAGCTATAATCTAAACGAATCAATAAATCGGTTTGATCGCGCTGGCCAAGGGCTTCAAATTCTGAATAACCGGTTGCAGAAGTCAGCTCCGCAAAACCTAAATCAACAGTCATTTCTAAACTAAGTAAAGTATCTTCTTTTTCTCTTGGCTCTTGGTAACGATAACCTGATTCATATTCACCTATCACAGTAGATAAAGGATTCGTTTCACTTAAACTATTGTGATGAACGATCGAACGGCCACCAATTTCTTGTTTTTGATAAAAGTAAGACAAGGTTGCATCGAAAATATCATTGGGTTGCCAGCGAATCATCGCTTTTGCCGTCGTTGTTTGCTCAAAATTAGCGTCTGCCACTTGTCTCAAGTTACTGTCAACGGCATCAGTATCTGACCAATCAGGGTCAGGTAATGACACGCCACCTTCTCGAACCACATAATTGTAATCAATATAGCCAGGTTCATCCAAATAATTAACGGCAAAACGTACTGCTAATTCATCGTCAATAAGTGGCGTATTAAACACAAAACCAGCTTCCCCACCGGTATCATCACTTTCAGATAAGGTAAAAAAATCACCATAAAGTGAGCCTGATGTTTCGTCTAGTATCGGCTTATTGGGTAAATAACGGATAGCGCCGCCAAGCGTGCCCGCGCCATATAAAGTGCCTTGTGGACCAATTAAAACCTCGACACGTTCAACATCAATAAGTTTCATATCGACAACAAGGGGAATTTCGCCAATGTATGTGGCAACAGTACCTGCATCAGAATCAGGACCGGAAGAATTGGTATTTAAACCACGAACAATAATTGGAGAACCTGTACGACCACCTTGATCAGCAACACTTAAGCCTGGCACCCAACGAGCAACATCAGATAACTGAGTTATATTTTGATCTTTCATCACATCACCATCCAGTGCCGTGATATTTAAAGGCGCCTCTTGCACGGTGGATGCTCGACGAGAGGCCGTCACTTGGATACGCTCTATACCATCCGCTGCAGACTCTTCTGCATAACTATTTACCGGTAAAGCCAGTGCAGAGCTCAATGCTAAGCATAGTGTAGACTTTTTAAATACCTGCGATTTTTTTACTTTCATGTGGTCTGTTCCGAAATTATATATATGGCTTATAGCCACTTCTTATAGTTAATTATTTCACTATTTGAAAGTTTTTCTGATTCAAATATCAATTTTATTATGAAGAAATAGCAGGTCTTAACACTAAATCATTGTATTTATGACAGCTATTCTATCTTAAACGGCATTATATATGGTTATGCAGTTTTATTGAATAACTACCTACCTATAATAATTAAATAAAAACTTAGGAGCATAAAGAAAAACTCATCTTATGTGGCTAACAACTGCTTTAAATAATTTAACTCTAAATATTTCAATTAGTTTGTTGGATTATTTTTCGCATAACTATTTTTACTAAGAGGTAAATACATGAAAGGAAAATAGAGAGGGAACTGAGTCAGGTAAATTAACCTTCCTGACAAAGCTAACAAAATTGTAGACCGATTTAATAATAAACAAATACCATAATGGCTTGAAGTAATGTGCTTATTTTTATGAACGAGGTAAGCCTCAGCTTTTATAGCCAGTAACTTCTCGATAGAATTACGTAGACTAAAGGAGATTAGTCTACGTAGATTGTACAAATTTAACCTATTTCATTGGCTGATAAGGTAAAGTCGATTTCTCTCACTTTTATATTTACGCCAGCATCTAATAACTCTTGGTAAAAGTCACCCTCTTGGCAATAACTAACCTGCCGACAAACAATAACGTACTTAAGCACGCCTGCTTTATCACTTTGAAGTGCTGCTTGTTTAAACCAATACAGCGCTTGAGTGAGATCCTTATCAATATAATTACCATTCAAGTACATTTGCCCTAGATTTACTTGCCCTGGTGCAAAACCTAACTGGCCTGAACTACTAAAACGCTCAAAAGCTTGTTCTACATTATCTTCAAGGTAGTCAGATTTTAGCAAACTTAGACCTGCGAGGTTTTCACGCTTACCTGGAATATACAAATTAGTACTTAGTTCCGTTTTAGGATCATTAACATAATTCCCGAACAGCATATTTTTATCTGGACGTTTGACCATATAAATAGCGCCAGAGTCATGCATTGTCTTTATCTGCATTAACGATAAGTCATAACGCTTAGATTCAAAATAATCTTTATACCTTAACTGACCATAACGAATGCTATCTTTTAGCGATTGTTGGCGCAGGTAAAAGATGTTGCCATAAAGTAGTGTTACCACATCACCGGTAATATCGACTACTTTGGCAATTCTATATTTTTCATTTGGTCTAAGGTTATCACTGAGAATTCTGAAATCTAAAAAGTAAATGTCATCTACTTTAGGGCTGGCGAGGTAGAGTAAACTATCATCCTTTTCTTGTTGAGACTGGGTAGATTTTTGATAGATAAAAAAACATAGTGTTATAAAAACTACGATTTTCAGCACGTTAGCAACAGTAAAATATTGGCTGTTAAACCAGCCATTATCTGGCCTCAGCCTTATTGCTGCCTTCACGGTATTATCCACACCGTTTCTTTTTTTTACCCTGTCCATCCACCATCCTCAATATTTATGTGTCAATTACAAACAAAGCCACAATGCAAAGAAATTAACCCTATTTATATCACTAAATAGGGATTTGATGACCTAGCAACCTCGCTTGTAACCAAGCAGAAATATCCCTTAGCTGATCTGGTAACACCGAATGATCCATTGCATAACTTTTCCAAGTCACATCATAATCAGCCGCTGTTAATAAGGTATTTGCCATTTTACCTGCACTCATTGGCACGACATCATCTCGCTCACCATGATTTTGTAAAATAGGCGTCGCTGCATTAGCACTATGACATAGCTCTGGTAAAGTATCTGATGTTGGTAAATAACAAGATAATGCCAAGATACCCGCTAAGCTTTGCCCAAAACGTAAACCCGTAAATAAACTCAAAACACCACCTTGGCTAAAACCAGCTAATACGATATTTTTAGCAGCTATACCCGAATCAATTTGTTCTTGGATTAACGCCTGCACCTTTTTTTCAGAGGCTAAAACACCGTCCATATCAGCACGGTTATGTAAATCTAGGCTTTTGATATCATACCAAGATCGCATAACATAACCTTGGTTAATGGTTACGGCTTGCTCAGGTGCATGAGGGAAAATAAAGCGTATACCGTGATTTTCTGGTAAAGAAAATATAGGGACAATAGGTGCAAAGCCGGCACCTGAGTCTCCCAAACCATGTAACCAGATGACACAGGAAGTTGCTGGAGTTTCAGGTTCTATGGTAATTCGTTCAAGTGATGTTGCTGACATAAAATTCAATGATTTATTCGTTAATAAGAAGATGCCACATCATAACAATCGTTTGTGTCTGTGGCAAAACTGCATCTCAACTACTCCGATAAGGTTCACAATAATTGCCCTACATGACTTTGAAAGTAGTCTAAAAATGTTCTGGTTTTACTGGCAACATGGCGATTTTGATAAAGCACACTCAAACGCTGTGCAACACTCTCATGGCTTAGCGATAGTCGTTGAAGTGATTGCGCTTGTGAATTGTCCTTTAATACTCTGTTTTTTAGCACACTATTTTTTAAAACATAGTCCGGTAATTTACACAGACCTAAGCCCTGCTCCGCCGCACGAAGACGCATTTCTGGACTAGACAGTACCACTCTGCCGTTAACATTAACTTGCTCAATTTTATCACCATTACGAAAGTGCCACGGCTGACCTTCCTCTTCTAATATGCAGTCATGCTGGCTAAGTTGTTCTGGTTTAGTTGCTTTTTCTTGAAGCAACTTACTTGCTAGCTTCGACGACATTGTCGGTGAATAATAAATAGATTGTGGAAAACTCAACAACTCTTTAGCAATCCAGTTTGTTGTTGGCAACGCTTGTTCATGCAAGACAAAACAAAGATCAAACTTGGGATCAAATTCAGGCACTGATCCTGAGTAATGCTGACAATGTAAGTGAATTTTAGGATAGCGACTTAAAAAATCACCAATTAACGTACTTATAATTTGATTAAAAAACTCTAAGGGTAATAAAATATTCAGCTTACCTTGGGGCTGATGTAGTGATGAAGAAAGCTCCTCCTCTACCTTAGTTAAGGCATCTATATGCTCTTTGCTGGCACAAAAAAGTAATCGACCACTATCGGTAAGCTCTTGCTTTCGCGTAGTACGTAGAAGAAGCTCACAGCCTAGTTTTTTCTCTAGCAACACTAAACGCCGACTTAACTTAGACTTTGCTATACCTAGATCTTTTGCTGCTGCGGTAAAAGATCCCGCTTCGACTAAACTAACAAATAAATGCAAATCATCTAAATTGCTCAATTTCATATTCCCTTTCTATTGTTTCATTTTTAGAACAATGAATCCCATTAAACACATCTAATAAAGTAATTGCAACTTCAGTACACTGCACCTTCTAACTAATCACCCACTAATTATCTAGAACGTACGAATTAGTTAGAAAGCAATTAGCTAGCCTTTACTAAATAATTGGTAAATATTTGCTAAACCTTTACCAAAAAAACAACATAATGGAGTACATCATGAGCACAGAAACAATGATTAAAGTTGAAGAGATTTTAGCCGAACAATTTTATCAAGAAGTAGAACAAGCCTCAGGCAAGGTATTAATCGATTTTTATGCTCCGTGGTGTGCACCATGTAAAATGCTAGCACCTGTTGTTGAGCAAATAGCACAAGAACATGAAGACATTAAAGTTATAAAAATCAACGCTGATAACAGTCAAGAATTGATGGCTGAGTTTGGTATTCGAGGTATTCCTACATTGCTTTTAATGAACAAAGGAGAGTTAGTCGCTACACAAGTTGGAGCCGCTTCTGTCAGCCAAGTGACAAAGTTCGTTCAACAGTAATAAACTTTCCCGTTATCTAGTTAGGCTATCAACACCTGATAACCTAACTATTTTCGTTACCTGCACAATATTATTGACCATACCTTGATCTATTTCGGGCATCACTACTGACTATTCATTACAATCATTCTTAACAATCATTCCTCAAAATATCGTCGTAATATCTTAGATGTATACAAGGCACGCAAATGATGCAAATCACCGACTTAAAAACAGAACAAAAAATCCCACCGCTTTTACGCTTAGGTTTTAGACCTTTTTTTCTAAGCGGGGCGTTATTTAGCATTTTCGCCATTACGCTTTGGCTATTAATGTATAAGGGAACAATTAGCTTATCACCTTTGGGCGGTGGTTATTGGTGGCACATTCATGAGATGATTTTTGGTTTTGGCGGCGCTATTATTGCAGGTTTTTTATTAACTGCTGTACAAAACTGGACTGGCGTTAGAGGCGCTCAAGGCAATACATTACTCGCTTTGTTCTTGCTCTGGTTAGCGGGTCGCACTTTGCTAGTCGTGCCTGATTTACTTGGTTCATCACTAAGCAGTTTAATTGACCTACTTTTTCTACCAACTGTTGCGTATGTCTTAGCTAAACCAATTATTGCTATGAAGCAATACCGTAATTTGTTCTTCGTACCGCTTCTCGCTTTATTCACCATCGCTAATTTAGAGATGCACTTAGCAATACATTACCCTACAACATTCAATAGCGTATATTCTGGTTATGCGGGCGTTATGTTAGTGACCTTTTTAATGTCAGTAATGGCTGGTCGTGTTGCGCCTATGTTTACAGCCAATGGCACAAAAACCGAGAAAGCAGCGCCACTACCTTGGTTAGATAAAGCCGCCAATGGAAGTTTAGCTATTGCTATGTTCAGTCTCCTACTAGAACCGATAGTGGGTTTTTCGGCAACATTCTTCGGCGTATTACTTATCATTGCTAGCGTATTTCAAACGATGCGCTGGGTAAGATGGCGTCCTTGGATAACGTTACATGTTCCTCTTTTATGGTCTATTCACGGCGCTATGAAATTTATCTGCTTCGGTTTATTCGTACTTGGTGCAAGTTATTTAATACCTGAAGTACCAAGTAATCATGTTTGGCACTTACTGACTATTGGCGGTATTGGCGGTATGATTTTAGCCATGATTTCGCGTGTGTCTTTAGGTCATACAGGGCGTCCATTAACACCACCAAAATCAATGACCCTTGCCTATATATTAATTAACTTAGCTGCACTGGTACGTTCTTTTGGCCCTTGGGCTGTTCCTGAAAAAACGTTATTATTTATTGATATCAGTGGTGGGTTTTGGATTATTGCTTTTGTTATCTTTATTGCGGGTTACGGTCCTATGTTAATAAACGCAAGAAAAGATGGTCGACCTGGATAGAGTGATTTACACTAACTATCTACCATGACAGCAATGTTTTGTTGTACCTAAATAAGTAAATAAGCTAGCTAGTTCTATTCGAATTACCTAGCTTATTTTTATTGGGCAACTATAAACAAATTAATAAAAATAGAGTAAACAACATGCGTGCAGTATTTTTAGATGAACAAACCTTCAGTTCTACCATTGATTTTTCTGTCATTGAACAACAGGTAAGCCAGTTAGTTTGTTATGCCAATACATCACCTAATGAGGTTATAAAGCGCTGCCTAGATGCAGATATTATTATTACCAATAAGGTACAGTTAACGGCAGAAATGCTATCTGCCTTACCAAACGTAAAGCTCATCTGTATCAGCGCAACGGGTTATAACAATGTAGATATTGAAGCTGCTCGTCACTTAGATATTGCCGTAACGAATGTTAGCGGTTACGCAGGGCAATCTGTTGCACAATATGTTTTTGCCCAATTACTCGAGTATTATCAACAAACGAGTCACCATAATAGCAACACGGAACAAGGTTTATGGTCAAGAAATGATACTTTTTGCTATCACGGTAATAGCATCAGCGAATTAGCAGGAAAAACACTCGGTATTATTGGTTACGGAAGTTTAGGTAAAGCTGTTGTTGATATAGCACAGGCTTTCAATATGAAAGTGCTCATTAGTGAACGCCCTCAGGCCAGCACTATTCGCGCAGAGCGAGTTTCTTTTGAACAGGTTATTGAAGAGGCTGATATTATCAGTTTACATTGCCCACAAACCCCTGAAACTGAAAACTTCATTAATGAAAGTGTACTAGCTCGCATGAAAAATACTGCCGTATTAGTTAATACTGCTCGAGGTGCATTAATTGATGAACCTGCGTTATTGGATGCTTTAAAAACAAAAGAAATTGCCTATGCTATTTTAGATGTATTATCACAAGAGCCGCCTCCAGCTGATCACATACTACTTAATAACAAGCTTTCTAATTTAAAAATAACCGCACATATCGCTTGGGCTAGCAGTGAAGCTCAACAGCGTTTGATTGATTTATTAAGCCAAAATATTATTGCCTTTACCCAAGGCGAACAATTAAATCGTTTAACTTGAATTAACTCAGTTAATCCAACTAAGTGATAAGTAAATTTCACTGCAAGTTAGTTAAAGCTTTGCTATCTTAGCCTTGAGATAATCAATTATGCGTTAAGAAAATCATGACACTTAAAAAAGACACCATTAAATATTTGCCGCTAACAGCAAAATATTTTTCACAAGTTATTACACTCGCTAATTCGGTTCATGGCGATGGTTATTTAGATGATGAGAAAATTGTTGAGTGGACCAATAAAGGCATAGTGAATAACATTAACTGTAGTTTTGTTGCTCTGCTTGATGACCAAGTTATCGGCTTTCGAAGTACTTATTCAGCCAATCAATGGCAAATAGATCAATGGTGCAGTCCAGACTTATGGCAAGTAGATAGCCAGCATTGCTGTTATTTCAAATGTAATACCGTTGATGAAAAATACCGTGGATTAGGCATTGGTAAACAACTATTACAACTCGCTATAAAAGCTGCACAGCATCAAGGCGCTCAAGCGGGTATAAGTCATTTATGGAAACAGAGTCCTAATAATAGCGCCGTGTCATATTTCAGTAAATGTGGTGGAAAATTAATAAAATCACACCCTGACAAGTGGAATGAAGAGAGTAAGCAAGGCTATAACTGCATTTTATGTGGGCATGATTGTCATTGTGAAGCTGCCGAAATGATTATTCATTTTTGATACTTAATATACTGTTGATATCAAATTTTCTCTGCGAGTAAAGGGCTGACTAAATAAAATTCGCGTCACTATTGAGCTGGTCTTTTAAACGCTTAATAATATCTTCATTAAATAGCGCTAATCCTTTTCGAGTAAGAATAAAAGACGATGCGCTACCCACGTCATGAGCGATAAGATCTTCATGACGTAAAAACGCTATCGTGCCAATATGAGCAGCACGTTTGTCAATATCCGTCTCAGAGTCGACAAAAACATCGTTAAAGCCAATCTCTGTTGGCGTAGGAAAGTGCTGTGCTAATAGTTTTAGCGTTATTATTGACGACTCATCGAATTGTGAAAAATTTATGCTCATTAGGTTTTCCCCTCTCTGTAGAACTCCATGCTATTTAAAATATAGCAGAATAAAATGCATTATAAAGTTGTTAAGGCTCGGAGGTAACCGCCACTGAAATCACGCACTTTCAATGGTAACAGAATTACCATTAATTTATTTTCGCCTAAGCCTCCAAAGGTAAATGCCAATCAACTTGATTAACCTCGTGTTTAGCTAACCAAGCATTAGCTTGAGAGAAATGTTTACAGCCAAAAAAACCTCTGTAAGCAGACAATGGCGACGGATGTGGACCCGCTAAAACTAAATGTTTTTCTTGGTTAATATTTTTACCTTTCTTATGTGCATGTGCTCCCCATAAAATAAAAACACAACCATCATTGTGCTCATTTAACGCGTTAATAGCTTGCTCGGTAAAAGTCTCCCAACCCAGCTTAGCGTGAGAATGCGCATTGGCTTGCTGCACTGTTAATACCGTATTTAACAACAGTACTCCTTGCTCTGCCCAATGTGTTAAACAGCCATGCTTTGGTATTTCAAAGCCTTCAACATCGGTCGCCAGTTCTTTATAAATATTAACAAGTGATGGCGGTACCTTGATGCCCTCCTGCACTGAAAAAGCTAAACCATGTGCTTGATCTTTTCCGTGATAAGGATCTTGCCCAAGAATGACAACTTTTATCTCTGCTAAATCAACGTGGTTAAAAGCATTAAACACATCACCTTCTGCTGGATAAATTGAAATCTCCGATGCTCTTTGCGTTGCGACTTCTTTGACTAAGTTTTTAAAGTAGCTTTGCTTCGCTTCACCAGCAATTAACTGCTGCCATTGGGGTTTTATCATCATGCTGCCTTTACGTTATACCGGTAAATTATCTCTGTAACTATTAGCAGTATTTATCCCTACGCTAATAGTAAAAAAGCCATCACCAAAGGTGATAGCTTTTATATTTTACGTTATATCTTAACTTAAGTAATGTAGTTAACCACGCTAAAGTCAGTAATACTCTAGTGATAGAGTATTTATCGAGTAGCCTAACTTAAAAGATAACTACGTAAATCACTGAAGTTTGCAGCAAGATCTTGCGACAAGATAGGCTCACCAGCACAATCCGCAAGCTCTTTTGGTAAACCTAACGGTTGACCAAGAATGCTTTCAACAACTTCTTTAAATTTCGCAGGATGAGCTGTTCCTAAAAAGACACCAAACTCCCCTTCTACAGCACTATATTGTAGCGCTTTATAAGCAACAGCAGCATGTGGTTCACTGATGTAACCTAACTTACGAAGTTGAATAACGGTTGATTGGGTTTGTTCTTCATCAATAGATACTGAGCTGACACAACCTTGTTCAACAATACCACTCTTGAGCATATGCTCAACGCGCGGCCAGTTATTCGGGTTACTCACATCCATTGCATTTGAAATAGTAGCGACGGTTACATTGGGTGTCCACTCACCTGTTTCTAAGTAACGTGGCACCGTATCATTAGCGTTAGTTGCGGCAATAAAGCGTTTAATTGGCAAGCCCATTGCTTTGGCAAATAAACCAGCGGTTAGGTTACCAAAATTACCACTAGGGATAGAGAATACAATGCTACTTAAATCACTCTTTGCGCGTGATAATTGTGCTACTGCTTCAAAGTAATAACATACTTGTGCCAATAATCGACTGATGTTTATTGAGTTTGCCGAATTCAAACCGATAGTATTTGCCAATTCTTTATCATCAAAAGACTGCTTTACTAATGTTTGGCAATCATCAAAATCACCATCCACTGCTAATGTTTCAATATTTCCACCTAGCGTGGTAAACATTTTTTCTTGTAGTAAGCTAATTTTTCCTTTCGGATACATGATGACAACACGAATGTTATCAATACCGTGAAAAGCATGAGCAACAGCCGCACCGGTATCACCAGACGTAGCGGTTAAAATGGTCAAAGGTTTTGTCTCACCACTTGCTTTAGCATCTTTAGCAACAAATACTTGTAAACACTTGGCCATAAAGCGGGCACCAAAATCTTTAAAAGCTAACGTTGGCCCGTGGAATAATTCTAAAATGGCACGGTCTGGGCTAATCGGCTGTAATAAAGCAGGGAAATTAAAAGCATCGGTAACAATGTCAGTTAATTCACTTTTTGTTAAGTCACCTTCAACAAATGGTGCTAATATTTTAACACTACGCTCTACCAAAGGCAGTGCTAGCAGCTCTTCGATATTATCAAGTTTTGGCATATCGGTAGGGAAAAATAAGCCCTGATTTTTACCTAAACCTTGTTTAACTGCTTGAGCGAAAGTTACCTGCTCATCATTTTCTTTTAAATTATAATATTTCACTGTTTTTCCTAATAATCTGTTCACTAATATTGGTTAGCTATCATGCTTATATACCTTCAAAGCACATTGCTATTAAATTTCTGTTGCGCCAACATCATCGACTTTACACACATGGACAAAGCCTAATGCTGTTTGTAAATAGTTCTCTTGTAACCATAAGGCAAATTGCTCTGCTTGTTTTTCGCTATCACAAACACAAAATAGTGTCGGCCCTGAGCCTGAAATTCCAACGGCTAACGCCCCTTGCGAGCTTAAATAATCTCGAGAGGCTTTATATTTTGGTAACAAATCTGTGCGATATGGTTCTGCAATCACATCGGTTAGTACTGAGAATGCTTGGCTTTTATCTTGGCGATGACATGCATCAACAAATGTCGCTAAGTTTTGACCATAGCTGATAACGTCGCTACGACTATAAGTTGTAGGTAGAACCTCTCTGGCTGCTTTAGTTGATACCTCAATACCAGGATACGCCATTACATAATAGCAATCATCGAAACTAGGTAAAATGCGCGAGATCACATTTTCATCCGGAACCATTAATTGCAAACCACCTAAATAACATGGCGCAACATTATCATAATGTAAGCTGCCACTAATTTGTGCTTCCATTTGGCCTGTCATTTTTAATACGACATTTTCAGAAAAGCTAAAATTATGGTATTTAGCATAAAACGCATTCAAGGAGGCTAGTGCTGCGACAACAGAACAGGCACTTGATCCTAAACCGCTGCCAACAGGCATTTTTTTATCTAAAGTAATGGCAACAAAAACAGGTGTTTGTTTCACACTGATTAATTGCTCATTAAACAATAATAGGCAAGACCAAACAATATTGTCTTCCTTATTACTTGGTAACTTATCAGCAAAGTTACCGATAACTGTTAGGCTATTGTCATTGCTAGTTGTTGCATTTACAGTGACCACATCGCCTAATAATGTACCATCTACCGGCTTTACTGCCAGCCCTAAAACATCAAAGCCTACACTAACATTACCTATAGAGGCCGGTGCAAATACCGAAACACTTTTATTAACATTGGTATTACTAACTGACATTAGTGCTGTTGCTCCCATGCTAAGGTTCTTAATAAATCACCAAAAACACCTGCAGCTGTAACCGCTGCGCCCGCACCGTAACCGCGTAAAACAAACGGTAAAGGCTGGTAATAACGACTATGAATAGCCAAGGCGTTTTCGCCATCTTTAATGCTATATAACGGGTGGTTAATTCCTACAGACTCTATAGAAACTTGGCAATTACCATCAACAATATTACCAATATAACGAAGTACTTTACCTTCTAATTTTGCACTCGCTACGCGCTCTGCAAAGTCACCATCAAGCTTAGTTAAGTTACTCATAAACTGACTAACATCACCGCTGGCATCAAAATCGTCGGGTAATACTGACTCAATATTGATATCTGATAACTCTAACTGCATGCCAGCTTCACGAGCCATAATTAATAATTTACGCGCAACGTCCATACCACTTAAGTCATCACGAGGGTCTGGTTCAGTGAAACCATTTTCTTTAGCAATTGCAGTCGCCTCTGATAACGACATACCCTCTTCTAATTTACCAAACATATAAGATAACGAACCCGACAAGACACCTTCGAAACGCTGTAACTCATCGCCCGCTTTAATTAAGCTTTGTAGGGTATCAATAACAGGTAAACCAGCACCGACCGTTGTTTCATATAAGAAACGACGATTGGTTTTTTGTGCAGTACTACGTAACTCTTGATAATATTCCCAAGAGTCAGTATTTGCTTTTTTATTTGGCGTAACAATATGAAAACCTTCAGCAAGGTAATCTACATAACTCATTGCTAATGTTTCATTTGACGTTGAGTCAACAAAAACAGGGTTGATTAGATGGTTATCACGAACAAAACCTTTAAGATTATCTACATTAACTGCTAGCGCTTCAGTTGCATTCGCCATAGCATCTTGCCAGTTATTTAAGTCGATACCTTCTTTATCAAATACCATGCCTTTCGAGTTAGCAATACCGTAAACTTTCAAGACAATGTTTTGCTTTTTCAAACTCGCTTGTTGACGAGATATTTGCGCTATTAGCTCACTGCCAACAACACCACAGCCGACTAAGAAAACATCAATCGTTGGTTTATGAGAAAAGAAGTTCTGGTGACTTACTTTCATCGCATCCATACATTTTCGTTGTTCCACAACAACTGAGATACTGCGCTCCGATGAATCTTGAGCAATAGCAACCACATTAACTCGTGCTTGTGCTAATGAACTAAAGAATTTAGCTGCCACGCCTCGTTGATGGTGCATACCATCACCAACAAGTGACACAATTGATAGTTCACCTTTTAGCGCTAACGGTTCAAGTAGGCCATTTAACAGCTCTAATTCAAACTCTTCGTGTAAGCTTTGTTTAGCACGCGCAGAGTCACTTGAATAAATACAGAAGCTAATGCAATACTCACTAGATGATTGACTAATAAGCACCAAAGAAATATTTTCTCTGCTCATAGTTGCGAATACACGGCTCGCCATGCCTACCATGCCTTTCATGCCAGGTCCTGACACGTTTACCATGGTTAAGTCATCAAGGTTAGAAATTGCTTTAACGCGTTTTTGTTGGTCATTCTCATTGGAAATTAAGGTACCTGGTGCACTTGGGTTACTGGTATTCTTAATTAAACAAGGGATATGATACTGAGCAATTGGTCCAATTGTTTTTGGGTGTAAAACACTGGCGCCAAAATAAGAGAGCTCCATTGCTTCTTGATACGATAAATAATCGAGTAATTTAGCTTCTTTAATGTAACGCGGATCTGCGTTATAGACTCCATCTACATCCGTCCAAATCTCACAACACTCAGCGACAGCACAAACAGCTAATACCGCTGCCGAATAATCAGAGCCATTACGCCCTAATGTAGTTACTTCTGGCGTACCATCATTGTTGTCCGCATTCACCCCAATAAAGCCTGGCATTAACGATACTTGATTTAATTCAGTGTATTCATGCTCAAATTTTTCTTTCGACAACACTAAATCTGCTACTGCATTTAAAGATGACTTGTTGGTATACAAAAACTTTTCTGGTGCTAACAGTGATACTTGTACGCTATAAGCTTGTAACACGGCATCAAGTATTGCCACACTTAAACGTTCACCAGTACTGATAATACGGGCACGGATATGATCTGGGCAATAGGTTAGTAACATTGCACCTTGCATATAGCGTGAAATTTGATGTTCATAATTCGCTAACGCTTGCTCACAATGTTGATTGTTAAAGTTGCTTATACTTGCCGATAAATCATCAATAATAGTAGTAATTGCACGTTTGAAGTGACCTAAATCTGCCACTACTTTTTCTTCATCGCTAATATTTTCAGTCATAGCAACTAAGTGGTTGGTAACCCCTTGTGGGGCCGATACAACAACGGCAAGTTTTGATGATTTGCTTTTATCATGGATAATATCGGCAACTTGACGAAAACGCTCTGCTGAAGCTAGTGAAGAGCCACCAAATTTAAGTACACGCATGTTTTCTTCCTTTATAAAGAAATAGTGAATAAAGATACTCTTTGCTTATTGAGCTGTTTAAGCTATTAGAGTTAATACTCTTCATTGTAAACGTAAAAAAGCCCGTAACCTTTTCAGGTCACGGGCTTCGATAAAATTTTTATTTTTACACGTTAGCCAGCGACCGCCATCCTAATTAGGGTGGTAGTGGTTGTAATAATAGTAATGTGGCTAGTGTTTAATTTCATAACCTTAAAATGCCTTAAGTTACCGTAACTGTCAATCTTTAATGACAAATAATATTAAATAAAAAGTTATAATTTATGCATAAAAATTTAATATTAGACAATAACGTATTAGCACAGACACATAGTCATTCTACTTCTACTTCTAATTCAAGAAACAAGTTCCGCAGCATTACATACTTGATTCCGTCCCTGAGATTTTGCTTGATATAAAGCACTGTCTGCTTGGGTAATCAGTTCTTCATAATTAGACTCTTTGCTACTAAGTTGTGCAACGCCTAAACTGACTGTTACCTTTATCACCTGATCATTATAAGTGAAAGGTGTTGTGGCTATTATTCTACAAATACGCTGTGCAAGTTCTATTGCTCCTGCAGAATCTGTCTCAGGTAAAATAATAGCGAACTCTTCTCCACCATAACGCCCAAAGGTATCTTCAACTCTTAATAAGGTACTTATTAAAGCACTGACCTCAATTAACACCATATCGCCACCTTGATGGCCATAATTATCATTGAGCAATTTAAAATGGTCTAAATCAAGCATTATCAAGGATAACTTTTTATCATGTCGTCGTGCTTTTGCGTATTCTTGTTCTAGGGAGTCTTGCCAATGCCTTCGATTATAAACTTGAGTTAAACCATCTATACGACTTATTTGCGCTATTTCAGCTAAGGTCTTTTGTAATTGCATTTGATAATGACAAGCATCGGTAACATCTTCAATTAAGATACAAATATGTTTGCCGTTAACATCAGTTTCTATAGGTAGAAAGGTGCAGTTTTGCGCCATAAACTCACTATCTGTCGTGATCGGTCTAGTGTGAGGTAATTCGAATAAGTGATGTCTTTGTTGCCAGGAACAAAAGCTCGGCGTATTTAATTGTAAAACAGAACTAAGCTTGCGAGATAACCAACGTTGTGGCAGCTCTGGAAATGCACTAAAAATAGATTGCCCAATAATACTACCTGGTACTTTATCGGTATGGACCTGTAAAAAACGATTCCAAATAACAATATTAAAATCAGCATCGATTACCAAAACACCGGTATTTAATTGGTTAGCAATTTGGCTATTAATTTGTTTAAGAGCCAGCTCATTTACAACCGGTACATCCGAAGCTGTTGGCGTAGTGTGTGATTTAATATCAGACATTAAAATTCTTCCAAAATACGGTCAAGCACATGTTTTATATTCGTTATCGCTGTTTCAGGGATCAATAAGATCATATTGCAATTAAAAGAATAATCTGTCACTTGATAATTAATATTTACTTTTAATGCTAAATCCCAAGTAAATGGCATTTGTTGTAAATGCTCAGATAAAATTTCCTGTACATTCGGCAGTAATTTGGGCGCGTTATAAGACAATTGATTATTAATTTGCTGAGCAAATACATTTAAAAAAGTTGTCGTTAAGATGGAACTAATATCAATTAATTGCTCATCTTGTGATAATTCATCTGGTTCATATCCCAATAAATCAGCAATTCGACCAGAGTTCTCTTCTTTGTAAACCAATAAAGCCTCACCTCGAATACCTTCATAACCAAAAAAACCTTGGCTTACAACGGCCACGGTATTTTTCTGTTGACTCAAGGTTTTCATCAAATCTTTAGCTTCTACACTCTCAATACTCGGGACCTTCAAATAAACAAAAGTATCTAGATAACGGGCAAGTTGATCACTTGCTTGTCCCATAGCAATATTAATAAGCTCTTGTAAGCAATCTTGTTGGTCTTCAGTTAGGTGAAATTGATTCATAAAAGGCCATGTTGGCGCAAATTATTAAGTAATAGATCTGCTTTTACAGGCTTACGCATAAACTCTTTTGCTCCTAGTGCTTTTACCTTATTTTGCATTTCAGGCTGAATATCTGCTGAAATAACAAAAACACTGCAATTAAGGTTTAATTTTTTTATGCCCTGTAAAACACCAATACCATCAATACCCGGCATAGTAAGATCAAGAAAGAGAATTTCGATGCTATTATCACGTAAAATTGTTAGCGCTTCTGCACCATTACAGGCAATCTGAACGGAATCTTTCCATTCTTCAGGAAGACTTCTAAGCACTTGCTTTCTGGCCATGTTTGAATCATCACAAATAAGCACCGATGGGCTCATAGAAGGAGGGACCTTATTTTATTTTATTGGTGATAATTTACCCTAAATAAAAGCAATTGTTAATCAACAATTCATTTTTTTAACAATATTATGTAGATAGTTCATTTATAAGTGACAAACTCGTACTTTTAACACGAAATCACTCCACTTTGTATCTAACTAAATAGATAAAAAAAGAGCATAAGTGCGACGTAACTGACTTCAGATCTACATAAGAGGGGACTAGTGTTTTGAAATATAAATACTACAAAATATAATAAGTATCTATTTAGTTAGATAGTGAGGTTGAAGGGTAAATACAAAGTAGGTGTAGCTAATGGTTAATCAACAACGGCGCATATATGCCATTACAATTAGCCACCAATAATAAAAGAAGCACAAGCAATAGAGAATACCGCTGAGCTGATATAAACCGTGATAATTTTAATGCTATCGAAATTAATTTTCATCACAATGCCTTTTAAAATTTAAATAATAAATAACAGCGAGTTAATGAATTAATTATAATTTATTGCTACAGCAAAAAGTGTAGTTAAGGGTAGGTATATTGTCCAATTTTGTGACAAAGATCATTGTTCTTCAAATATTTTGTTGGCTTTAGTGAGGGTTTTGCCACTGTAATTGCGATTGATAAGTATTAAGCCATTTTTTGGCAATTTCATAGTTTGGGCAGAATTTTTCAACGAGGTGCCAAAACTCTTTAGAGTGATTTAAATGCTCTAAGTGGCATAACTCATGAACGATCACATAATCAATAACAGTTAAAGGCGTCATCATTAAGAGGTAATTAAAACTTACTTCACCTCGATTATTACAACTTCCCCAACGAGCACGGTACTGACGAATATTTATCGCTGTTGGGCACAAGGATATTTGTTTACTAATCCTTTCAAGGCGCTCACTGAATAACTGTTCAGCTTGCTGTTTAAAGTAGACTTCGAGTTGTTTTTTTATCTGTTTAGATATTGCTAAAGGATTTATTAACCTAGAATGAATTTTTTCACTTATAGCAACATTAAGTTGCTTAGTCGTAATTTCTTGATAATTCTTTGGTTCTATTTCAGCAATCACAAGATGGCTAAAATACACCTCAGATTTTTTTGCTATACAGATATTGAGAATGACTTTCTCGCCTAAGTAAAGCAAGTTTGAACCTTGACTGAAGTCACAATATTCAGGTGTTTTTTGTTGCTCAGCTAATTTACTACGCAGCCAAGCTGACTTTTCTTGAATAAAAGTATCAATAAAAGCTGATGTAACATAATGAGGGGCTCTCACAGTCACTTGACCATGTTTAACCTGCAGTGCCAGTGTTTTCCTACGCTTACTGCGAATAAGTTTATATTCAAGCATAGAATGTTAACCGCAACACATCATATTCACTTAACTAGCTTCGCTCAGTTTGGTGGTCGTTACTTTTGCTTTACTCTTTTTCGCTTTAGCCGCCGGCTTTTTTATTTCAATTTCAGCAATAGGTAAATCAGTTACTTTTTCAACTGACTTTTTAATGATTGCTTTTGTCGGTTTTTTTGCTAATAAGGCGACAAGTACTTCTTCTCGATGTTGTGCTAAGAAAATACTCAACTCTTCATTGGCATTATCGCTTAATTCTACCGAAGATTGAGAGAACATTTGGCTCAAGTTATCAGCCATATCCAACATTTTGTCATATTCATCAGCTGATTTCTTATCCATAAATGTTTTCGCCTCTACCCCGTTTCTAATTACTACAAACCGACTTTCAACTGCCATTAGATTTCCCCATTCTTACATTTTGAGCTAATTAAAGGCTCATAACGCTGTTAAAAAATTAACGTTTACATAAATAATATTCATCACAATAGCATAATTAGCACTCAAGCTGTATATAAAAACAGTTAAATATAACTACTTTCAATAAGCCAGATCATTGAAGCTTTAAAAACGCGTTAATCATCGCAAGTTTAATAGCCTCTACTGCAACTTTCAGATGTCAATGTATCACCAAATGTAAATATTAATGTCAGTATTAAACAACATTTTCTGCTGAATAAAAAGGCAATCAATCACTTAGCGAATATACACGTTTTAACGCTTGATTTTTACTTACATCCTCTGGGTAAATGGTTACAACTTTTAACTAAAAAGAGTCCACTATTATGGTGTGCCTTGCATAACAGGGCCAAATAAAAACTAACGATATAAAATAAACCTATGGAGAACTACCATGACTACTTTCAAAAAAACCTTACTTGCTCTTGCCGCTACTTTACCTTTATTAGCTATTAGTTTACCCAGCCAAGCAGCAATGACTCCCTATATGGAAAAAGCCTTGATAGATGTTTGTAAAGCCGCTAAGAGCAATAGTGTTATAAAGTTCAAAGGCACAACTAAATATTATCGCTTAAAAACTAAAACAGTTGCGTTGAAATTAATGTGTAACGGTGAGGATGTTATCACCTTTGCAGAAAGCTATGGTGCTGATAAAACGGCAGCTAGATTACAAAAAAGTTTAGGTAATGTGCGCATTACAGATGTTGCAGCATTAACAAAAGTACAAGTAACTTTTTAATATGATGACTAAATAAGAGCGCTCAACATGATAATTTTGAGCGCTCATATTTACAGCTAGTAAACTTAAAAACTCACTACTCGCCAAAAACCCTTTCAAACCAAGACCTATGATCCTCTTTTTCTTGTAAACAGTCCTTTGAAGTTACAATGCCGTCTCGCACCGCAGGATAGATCACCGTATTGGCGCATTTATCTGTGACTGCATTACCCGTTTGCTGCTCAAAAAGAGTGACCACAATACTTTCTGGTTTAGCTTCAACTTTATTTATTACGCCCTGTTTATTTATGAAGTCAGCGAACAAAGGTAACGCTCCACTACTCCCCGTCAAACCCGTTGGTTTATTATTATCTTTACCCAACCAGGTTGTTATTAAATGCTTGCTGTCATAACCGATGAACCAACTATCTCGTAAGGCGTTACTTGTACCTGTTTTACCCGCGACTTTTTTGTTATTTAAACGCCAAGTAAGTGATCTAGCTGTGCCCACTTGAGTGACTCTTTCTAAAGCGTAATCAAGTAAATAGGCCGCATTACTTGATAAACGTTGCTCGCTTGATTGCTGCTTTTGCCAGAGCGTCTCGTTATTTGATGAGAGTATTTTGGTGATGGTATGGGTCTTTTGGTAATAACCATTATTAGCAATCGCTAAATATAATTGGTTGATTTCCAATGGCGACATATTCACTGCACCCAATAAAACAGAAGGACGCATTTTAAGTTTCTGCTGATAGCCCAACGCTTTAATAGCATCGGCTACGCTATCCAAACCTAAACTCATACCCAAATTAATAGTGGGTACATTGAGTGAAAAGACTAACCCTTCAATTAACGAAACCTGCCCTCGATATTTCCCATCATAGTTTTTTGGTTGCCACTTTTTACCGGTACCATTTCTTAAGGTAATCGCCTTATCATCTAAAATAGTAGCAAAATTATATTGCTGATAACGCTCAAGTGCCGCAACATAAATGGCTGGTTTAATTAATGAACCAATATGACGCTTAGCATTAAGTGCTCGATTAAAGCCGGCATATCCACTTTCCCGACCACCAACGAGCGCCCTAATTTCACCACTAGCAATATCAGTAACCACCATCGCCGCTTCTAGATTCTTTTGGTGGTATTTCCGTTCTAGTAAAGGTAATTGCTTGGCAACACTTTGCTCTAATAATTGCTGGCTTCTGTGTGAAAATCCGGTAAATACTTTAATACCTGACTTTTGAGTAAAACTCGACAGGTGTTGATTTAATTCTGCATTAACTAGTTGTAAATAAGCCGGGTAATTTTTTTTGGCTAATCGTCGATTAGACCTAATAGATAGTGTTGATTCTGCTGCCTGTTCAAAATCAACAAGTGGTAATAAGTGTTGTTCAAACATAAGCCTAAGAATAAGGTCTCGGCGCTCTGTCGCACGTTCTGGATGACGCCATGGGTCGTAGTAACTTGGTCCTTTAACTTGAGCTATCAATAAAGCCATTTGGGCATGACTTAATTCATTAATTTTTTTACCAAAATAAAACTGTGCGGCTAAGCCAAAACCATAAACGCCATTAGCATAATTCTGCCCTAAATAGACTTCATTAATGTAAGCTTCTAGCAGTTGATCTTTACTGTATCTAAGCTCTAGGATCACCGCCATTAGTGCTTCTTTAATCTTTCGAGACAGCGTGCGTTCGCGACTTAGAAACATATTCTTTGCGAGTTGTTGAGTTAAGGTACTACCGCCTTGCACCGTACGTCCAGCGCGAATATTATTAAGTAGTGCTCTAAAGATACCAACGGGAGAAACGCCATGATGATGATAAAAATCACGATCTTCAATTAACAATAATGTATCAATCAATTGACTAGGTAGTTCTTCTAACGACACCAGTACACGATCTTCCTTATTATCAGGAACTAAACGCGCAAGTAATTGTGGTTCAAGTATTAAAGTAGAAACAGCTTGCTCATCAACACTCAGGGAGACAACAATTTCGCTAACGACTTCAATGCTGAGTTGTTGTGCGTAATTGGCACCATTAGCAAAGTCAAAAGCACGTTGAAAAATATTCAAACGTTCTGCCGACTGAGAAAATTGGCCTGCTCGGGTGGCAAATTTAACTTTCTGATAACCATTAATTTTTAGTGACTGTGCTATTTCTTCTAGGTTTTCCTGTTCACCTAGCTGCAATTTTTTTATTTGACCATAAACTTGTACAGGTACTTGCCAACGCTGACCTTCAAACTTTTTCCTTACCTTAGCATCAAGATAAATAGAAAAAATTCCTACCGTAAACACAGTGGCAATCATCAACTTGCCTAAAGTTATACCTATTCGGCGCATTACTGATTTTTCTTTGACCACAGGGCTGCTGCGTTTTGTTGCTTTATTTATTGACATTATTTTTCGATATGCTTGAGGCTGTTGTTTTGTAATGATTACTTTTGCAACTGAAAAGTTAAATACTCTCCAACTCCAAAGCTAGTTATTCTTTTATATGACGCTTCATTTTATTAGTTGCCTTAGCGTTAACAGGATCATCTGGCCAATAATGCCTAGGATAACGGCTTTTCATATCTTTTTGCACTGCTTGATAGCTACCAGACCAAAATTTAACTAAATCTTGTGTTACTTGAATAGGGCGTTGCGCGGGTGAAAGTAGCTCTAAAAGTAGAGGTATGCCTTGATTTTGTTCACTTATACCCGCAATAGCGCCAACATTGGGCGTTATTGTTAGACCATATAATTCTTGCATAGGTAATGAAACTTTTGGAGATTCATCTTGAGAATAACTAATTGGGCAATGCCTTCCCGTTGGTCCAACATAAACAGTAGGTGCAGCTTGTTTTAATATTTTTTGTTCTTGATAGCTAAGTAAAGATAATAACATCGATGATAAATCGAGTTTATCGAGCTGCGCTTTAGTTTTTATACCGCCAACAAACGGAGCAAACCACGTTGTTAATTTTGCCAATAGCAGTTCATCATCGATTACCACTAAATCATATTCCGGAAAGTACTTGTTCAACCATAACCAACGCGCTTTTAGTGCTAAATCTTTGGCCTGCCAGGATAAAAAACTTAACCCTTTTTTCATCACTAAACTACACCACATAGCACTAATTGATTCAGCGGTTACCTCTTGTTTCAATGGCTGATCTGATAGGACTATTGCACCTAATGAGGTTTGTCTTTTAGCGATTATTCTACCGCTTTTATTATCAAAATTTGCTATATCTTGCTGCTTTATCTGTGCAGCAAAGGTATTGGTTATTTCTTCTAAGCTAATCTGACTAGCTAATCTCACCGTTAACTGGCCACCTAGTTGACTCGTTTGAGCGATAACAATAAAGTCTTCACCTGCTAAAGCATCTTGTTCATTCACTAAGGTTCCTTTGCCATTAACGCAAATAAAATCACCATGATTCCCTCTGGTTTTAGCCACGCGTTCTGGATAAGCATAAGCGAGCAGTACACCTGTTTTTGCTAAATCCAGATCATGAACCCTAAAACGTAATTGTACATTTTGAGCCAGTCGACTCGCTTGTTGTAGAATCCGTTCTAACAATGGATTTTTATTACTTTTATGCTGAATAAGTAATTGCAACCGATGAATTAAATCACAATCATATTTCGCTTGTTCTCCTTTTAAAATATCGCGTTCTTCGAGTAAAGCGGCGATTAAACAAGCCAACAGCGTTATATTCGGCCCTTGGGTTTGTGCCATTAATATCATATGAGCAAACCGTGGGTGACAAGGCAAACAGGATGCTTTTTCACCGTGTTTGGTTAGCAGGTATTTATCATCAACAATGTCTAGGCTTTGTAGTTCTTGCCACGCTTGTTGCTCTTTAGCTTTACTGGGCAGTTCCAATAAAGGCAACTCAGCTAAGGCTGTGACTCCCCATCGAGCAGCTTCGATGAGTGTAGGTAGTAAATCAGCTTGTTGAATATCATTAACACTGTGCAGCGGTCTACGCTCAAAATCATCTTTGCCGTATAAGCGAATACACTGCCCATGCATTAATCGCCCTGCTCGCCCCGCTCTTTGTACAGCTGAAGCCTTTGATATTTGCTTTTGCATTAGCTTATTCATCAAACTAGCACTATCAAAAACAGCAACTTTTTCAAGGCCGCAATCAATAACAAGATCAATGCCGTCAATGGTCAATGAAGTCTCTGCAATATTTGTAGCTAAAACAATTTTACGATGTCCACTTAGACAGGGTGCTATTGCCTGCTGCTGCTCCTTTAAACTCAACTCCCCAAACAAGGGACAAATTTTGACACCTTCCACTTTTTGAGCCATTAAGCTATCAAGTAAAAACCGAATATCGGCCACACCCGGTAAAAAAACTAAGATTGAGCCTATGTGGTTATACATTTTATCTTTAATAACCGCCAATGCATGTTCACGCCAACGTTGATGAGCCCTAGGGGCTTGATAACTCACTTCTATAGGATAGCTCCGTCCTTCACTATTTAACAAATAAGCATCAGGCAATGCTTGGCTTAAATACTCAATATCTAACGTTGCCGACATAAGCAGTATTTTTAAATCATCACGTAATTCTGTTTGTACTTCACGGGTGAGTGCAAAAGCTAAGTCGCCCTGAAGACTTCGTTCATGAAATTCATCAAAAACGACCAATGCCGTACCTAATAGTTCGGCATCTTTTTGAATAATCTGCGTTAATATGCCTTCAGTAATGACCTCAAGACGGGTACTCGTTGATGTTTTACTATCATTACGTAATCGATAACCAACAGTTTCCCCTACCTTTTCTTTCAGCTGTGCAGCTAAAAATGTTGCTATATTTTTAACGGCCAAACGTCTAGGTTGTAGCAAATAAATTTTCTTATTAGCCAAACTTGGCAACGTTAATAACCATAGAGGTAAGCAAGTTGATTTACCCGCTCCAGGAGGAGCCGATAATATGAGGGTATTTTGCTCATCGAGGCTTTGGCAAAATTGTTGCTTAATTGCTTCTATTGGTAAATAAGTAGTCACGGTCATCGACAAAATTAAATTATTAAAAACAGGGCTGCTATCATAGCAATTATTAGTTGTCGGGCATATTGCCAAACAGTTTAAACAATCAACTTCATCGCTTTATTCAATCTCAATAGCTGGCTATTACTCAATCAGATGCTTTGAATTTTAATGGCGAAGCTCGATAATATGGCTGCATAATGTTTCTTAACTTAATCAACAGGCGTGAATTTTTCGATAAGAACTACGTTGGCATGACGATGAAACTGATTAAGCAAACCTATGAGCTTGTGACATAAAATGGATAAAATAGAAAGTTAGATTAAACGGCAAGAGATGCAAAATAATTTTATCCCAGTTGGTCTAAATTTTTAAGAAAAACTTAGGCAGAAGCTAAGATAAAAGCTTAAAAAACATATACTCCCTGCTGAAGTAAAAAAAGATCATTCAGAATCTAAGAGAATGATGGCGAAAACTTGCAAAAAAATATTTATCTGCTTACTTGGCAAATTAATTAAAGCCTGTTATTACTTAACGTTCCCCTTTATTAATCAGAGACAATCAGAGAGGAAATAACATGCAACATTCGGCACATGGAAGTTATATCATTGAACAACAAAGTAATATTTTATTGGTTGATGTACAAGAACCATTTAATGACGTGACTGCGGAAAATTACCACCAAGATATAAAACAACTAATAGAAAAAATGACTGGTGAACCATGGGGGTCATTAATCACCTTTCGTGGTAGTAGTGTTTTCACCCCTGATGCCGAACAGCAGTTAAGAGAAACAACTCAATATCGACAAGAAAAAGGCATGATTGCTATTGCTGTTGTTATTTTAAATAGCGCCTATGCAGATATGCAACAAATGCAATTGCAGCGTATTTACCATGACTGCCAAATAGAGTTTCATGTTTTTAGTGATAGTGAAATTGCTGCTGATTGGCTCAATGATTTTATAGAGCAAGCAAATTCATTAAAAAACAAACAACGAAAGGCTTAACTTGTTAATTAAAATGACAATACCAAAAAAAAACGACATTATAATGAGCTACTAACTTAATTAGCTCATTTTACTATGATACTTCAAGTGCAACCCGCCAAATTAATTAAGCGTTATAAACGCTTTCTAGCTGATATTGAACTTAATTGTGGTGAGGAAACAACCATACATTGTGCTAACACGGGTGCGATGAAAGGTTGTGCAGAGCCCGATGATACTGTTTGGTACACCACCTCAACCAATACTAAGCGAAAATATCCATTTAGCTGGGAGATCACCCAAAGCCAAGATGACCATTTTATTTGCGTCAACACCTTGCGCGCTAATCAGTTGGTGGAAGAGGCGTTACACTTAGATTTAATCAAAGAATTATCTGGCTTCAATGAATTAAAACGAGAAGTAAAATACGGCAATGAAAACAGCCGAGTTGATTTTTTAGCAACTTATAATAATGCCCCTGACACATATATTGAAGTTAAATCAGTCACATTATTAGAGAGTGGTCATGGCTATTTCCCTGATGCGGTTACCACACGTGGACAAAAACACTTACGTGAATTAATGGACATGGTCGCACAAGGACACAAGGCTGTTTTATTATTTGCCGTTTTACATAGTGGCATCAATGATATTTCTGCCGCTAGTCATGTTGATCCAATTTATGCAAAATTACTCAAAGAAGCTCGCCTTGCCGGTGTTGAAATAATCGCCTATAAAGCAGGTTTTTCACTACAACTCGGAGAGCTAGATGTTAAGTTAGTAGAAAAAATTCCCTTTATTGAACGATAAAGATTGACTCACCCTAGTAAAACTTGCTAAAAAAGCTTGCTCAAAATTTTTAAAAAACAGTGTGAAAATTATAATTTTCATTAACTAGTTGATAACGTTAGACAAAATATTTATTTTAGCTAATTTGTTGATTTTTATCATGAGCGACACAATATAGTCCTGATTCATCGGGTCATATATAACATATTGGCACTTACAACAAAGGCATCATATTACGTAAAACGTGATATATTAATAAATTGCCTTGGTCTATGTAGCATTGGGAGAATAAGCATGCCAACAAATAAACACAAGCCACTAGGTATTCTTGCCTTAGCAGGCGTTGCGCCATATCAAGAAAAAGCTGGCGAAGAGTACATGGAAGAGCCTCAGCAAGAGCATTTTAAGAAAATTTTAGATGCTTGGCGCTTACAGTTACGTGAAGAAGTTGATCGTACCGTATCGCATATGCAAGACGAAGCAGCAAACTTTCCAGATCCTGTGGATAGAGCGGCTCAAGAAGAAGAGTTTAGTCTTGAATTACGTACACGAGACCGTGAACGTAAACTTATCAAGAAAATTGAAAAAACGTTGCAGTTAATTGAAGATGACGACTTTGGCTTTTGTAAGTCTTGTGGCATAGAAATTGGCATTCGTCGTTTAGAAGCCCGTCCTACTGCCGATCTTTGTATTGAATGTAAAACGTTAGCTGAAATTAAAGAACGCCAAATGGCTGGCTAAAAGTAGCTAACCTTAGCCACTTGTAACTAGACATAGTTCACATGCAAAACTTGCATATCAAGCGACCACTAGAGCCTAAGCAGGCTTTTCAATATCGTGGTCGCTTTGCACCATCCCCTTCCGGTTTACTTCACTTTGGTTCTCTCATCGCTGCTTTAGCGAGTTTTCTTGATGCAAAAGCGTTTGTTAATGATCACGGCGAGCAAGGAAAATGGTTAATTCGCATCGAAGATATTGATCGGCCTCGTGAGCAAAAAGGCGCCAGCACCGCAATATTAACGACACTTGAAGCTTTTGGGCTACACTGGGATGAAACTGCGCTTTATCAAAGTACACAATCTCAATACTATCGTGATATTTTATCTAATCTCGCACAACAGAAGTTAAGCTATTATTGTCAATGTACTCGCTCTCAAATCAAGGCTATCGGTGGTATCTATCAAGGCCATTGCCGCACAGCTAATTATAAATCACAAGGCAACGCCACTAGGCTTGTTAACCAATACGGTTTACATCAATTTAATGACCTATTTCAAGATCACGTTGTTTGTAATAAAGCCTTAGCTAATGAAGATTTTATTATTCATCGCAAAGATGGTTTGTTTGCTTATCAGCTTGCGGTAGTCGCTGATGATATAGCACAGGGCATTACCCATGTTGTCAGAGGCTGTGATTTACTCGAACCCACCGCTAGACAGCTGACTCTTTTTCAAACATTAAACAATAGTTTTTTAAAATGCACAACGCCACGATACGGTCACATTCCTTTAGCAATCACGAGTGAAGGTTATAAGCTTAGTAAACAAAATAAAGCACCCGCGATTAATAATGCTAACCCACAACCTGCGCTTATTGCGGCGCTAATCTTTTTGGGCCAAAAATCCATACCTGACTTAGTCAGTGCTAGCGTTGAAGAGATCATTCAATGGGCCATAACTCATTGGCAACGGGACCTTGTTCCCAAAGCTTTTGAAATAAACATTGATTAAACTAAGCTAAAGTAGTTTTTGAAGCATTACTCATTTAAAAATATTCGTCCATAAAGGAAATATTATGTCTACTAATACACGCAATACTATCGTAATCACTGGTGCCAATCGTGGCATCGGGTATGCCATGGCTAAAATTTTTCAACAACGTGGTGATATCATTTATGCACTTTGTCGTCAAAGCTCTAAGGATTTAGATGCACTTGGTGTCAATGTGGTTGAGGAAATTGATATTGCAACCCAGGTAGGTATAGAGAAAGCGGTAACATCTCTCAACGGTATCAACATTGATTTATTGATCAACAATGCGGGTATTTTACGTGATGAGCAACTTAGTGATTTAAACAAAGACACCATTATTGAGCAATTTAATGTTAACGCGCTTGCGCCACTCTGTTTGAGTCACGCTTTACTTTCTAACTTATCTTCAGGTAGTAAAATTGGCTTAATCACCTCTAGAATGGGTTCTGTCACTGATAATACTTCAGGAGGAAGATATGGGTACCGCATGTCAAAAGCGGCGCTTAATATCGCGTCAGTATCATTGGCAAGAGATCTCGATGATAAAAATATTGCAGTCGGGATTTATCATCCTGGTTATGTACAAACCGAGATGGTAAATCGCGATGGCGTTTTGAGTAATGGTGACATTAGCGCGAGCGAAGCAGCTGAGCGACTAATTGCCTTAATGGATAACTTATCCATGGCAGATTCAGGTGTATTTAAGCACTCAAATGGCGAAACATTACCTTGGTAAATTTAGGATCTGTTGATTTTTTGCGGTTAAATTTTGTTCGCTTTTTTAAAAGAGAGTAAAGCGCTTTAATCGCGGCGAGTAGTGTGTAGCCTAGTCATTCTAAGCAAATTCTACTCAACAAAGAGTAAAACACTTTTAGCCGAATCCTTCGGACAGCATTTGTTGGACATTTTTACGGCGTTATCGCCTTTTTATGTGGAACAACCACATAGCAAAGGCTCTGCCTTGTATAAATACCCAGCAAACCGCTGCAAAAACAATCTCGAAAGATTAACAGACCCTAGTCTAAATAAGTCAGTTTAAGAAAGAAAAATGAGCTTTGCTTCTCAAGCTTATTTTTCTATCCTTTTTTTGCTGCTTTTTCATGCTATTTGCCATGACAGTTATTCTCTTTTGCCCTCCACTGTTATATCATTGCGCCACTATTTTATGTCTGTATTAAAGGCCTGTGACTATCAAAAGCGTTATTAATTTATGCAAAAGAGTTTTCTCCAAAAAAGTGAGTAAAACTATCGCCAAAACGACCCCTAAAAAGGACGCTAAGAAAAGCGCCCGTAGCAACACTAATGTTACAACTGCATCCTTTGATAACCCATTGATCTTCTCACGAGATCAGCATCCCGTTTCACGTAAATTACTTAGCCCAAATGCACTTAAAGTATTATATCGCTTAAATAAAGGTGGTTTTGATGCCTACCTTGTTGGTGGCGGCGTTCGTGATATTTTATTAGGCTTTAAACCTAAAGATTTTGATATTGCAACAAATGCGACACCTGATGAAATTAAAGAGCTGTTTAGAAATTGTCGCTTAATTGGTAGACGTTTTCGCTTAGCACACATTGTTTTTGGTCGTGAAATAATTGAGGTTGCAACCTTTAGGGGCCATCACGATAATGCTTCTGAACAAGAAAAAAGCTGCAAGAAAACCTCTAAGCAAAGCGAAGATGGCATGCTATTGCGTGACAACATATACGGTAGTATCGAGGAAGATGCTGAACGTAGAGACTTCACTATCAATGCGTTATATTACTCAGCTAAAGACTTTAAAGTTTATGATTTTGCTAATGGCGTTCAAGATGTAAACGATAAGGTGATTCGCTTAATTGGCGATCCTGAAACTCGTTACCGTGAAGATCCAGTACGTATGCTACGAGCCATTCGCTTTGCTACCAAGCTTGATATGCAAATAAGTGATGATACTAAAGCACCGATCAAAGAATTATCTACTTTAATGGCCAATATTCCTGCGGCTCGTTTATTTGAAGAATTCTTAAAAATGTTCATTGCAGGTAAAGCTGTCGCTAACTTTGAGCAACTACGTAGTTATAACCTCTTTGGCTATTTCTTCCCTGCTGTTGAACAAGCACTTAACGATGAATCAGACCAGCAACGTTTTTTACTCGACTTTATTATGCTGGCGATGGAAAACACTGACAAACGCATAAACAATGATCAACGAGTAACGCCTGCGTTTTTATTTGCTGCTATGCTTTGGTATCCATTACAAAAGCATATTCAACAAATTAAAGTCACGACTCAACTGACTCCACAAGATATCTTCTTTGCTGCCCTAAATGAAATAATGCCAGAGCAGCAACGCAGTATTGCGATTCCTAAACGTTTCCAAGCCGTCATTAAAGATATTTGGATCCTGCAAGATAAGTTAGGCCGCCGCGAAGGAAAACGAGCATTTAAAACGATAGAGCATCCTAAATTTAGAGCAGGTTATGACTTCTTGTTACTACGCGCACAAATAGAAGATACTGATGAGCTTAAAGAATTGGCACACTGGTGGACAGATTTTCAAGAGGTCTCAAACGAAGCTCGTCTTCAAATGATCAAAGGCGTAAAATTACCACAAGGCGCAAAAAGGCGCCCAGCAAAGAAACGTCGTAAGCCTGCTGCAAAACCACCTGAAGCATAACGGCAAGCTGATGCAAAACAAAGTAACAGCTTATATTGGTTTAGGTAGTAACTTATCAGATCCAAGGATTCAGGTGAGCAACGCAGCTAAAGAAATAGGTAAAATATCCGCAAGTCATGTTATTGCCTTTTCCTCTTTGTACTTGAGTAAGCCGATGGGCCCACAAGATCAAGATGATTACATCAATGCGGTAATTGCCATCGAGACAAGTTTATCTGCACTTGAATTATTAGACGCTTTACAAGCCATAGAAAATTTGGCTGGGCGGGTACGAAAAGATAACCGTTGGGGCGCACGAATTCTCGATTGTGATATTTTACTGTACGGTAATGAATTCATAGAGAATGAGCGCTTAATTGTTCCTCACTATGGTATGAAGCTGAGAGAGTTCGTTCTCCTTCCTCTCGCAGAGATTGCGCCTTCTTTACAATTACCAGACCGTAGCTTAATCAGCGAACTTGCTAGCGAAATCAACAGTAATGGCATAGTCAAATTATCATTATCAACATAATGAATATTAAAATTATTACCCTTAACAGTATACTCATTAACGCTAACTGCTTAATAAGCTAATTAACCTATTCGGAAAAGTCATGGCTAAAATCACTACTGCAAGCTTGCTTAACATGAAACAACAAGGCAAAAAGATATCAACTATTACTGCCTATGATGCCAGCTTTGCAAAATTATTTGATCAAGCAGGCATACACGCCATACTTATTGGCGACTCTTTAGGTATGGTATTACAGGGGCAAGACAGCACATTACCTGTGACAATCGAAGATATGGCTTATCATACACGTTGTGTAAAACGTGGCGTTGAAGAGACCCTTATTATCGCCGATATGCCTTTTATGAGCTATGCCAACGAAGAGCAAGCTCTAGCAAATGCAGCGCTGTTAATGCAAGCAGGCGCTAGTATGGTAAAAATAGAAGGTGGTGCTTGGCTTAACGGCACTATTTCTGCCCTTGTTGAACGCGGTGTTCCCGTTTGTGCTCATTTAGGTTTAACACCGCAATCAGTTAATATTTTCGGTGGCTTTAAAGTGCAAGGCCGTGACGATGACAAAGCCCAACAAATGATCGCTGATGCAAAAGCACTTGAAGCAGCTGGCGCTCAACTATTGGTACTTGAATGTATTCCAGCGATTTTAGGTGAAGCCATCACGCAAGCGCTTACTATTCCAACTATTGGTATAGGCGCAGGTAAAGACACTGATGGACAAATTTTAGTTATGCACGATGCCTTAGGTATTGCGTGTAATTATATGCCTAAGTTTTCGCGCAACTTCTTAAAAGATACTGGTGATATTAAAAAAGCCGTTGAGCTCTATATCAGTGAAGTGAGTGAAGGTAACTTCCCAGGTGATGAGCATATATTCAAGTAATCCCAACAAACAAATGAATTTAGTGCTTTTTAGCAAAAATTCAAAACATAGCTCTATTAATAAGATACTAACAATAGAATACTTATAAAAAATAACGGCAAGATAAATTTATGAAAACAGTCAGTCAAATTAGTGAATTACGTGCACAAGTAAAAGCATGGCGTCAACAAGGTTTAACCGTTGCTTTTGTCCCTACTATGGGTAACTTACATGCAGGCCATATTTCGTTAGTAGCTGAAGCACACAAACATGCTGATAAGGTTGTTGCCAGTATTTTTGTGAATCCAATGCAATTTGGCGTAAATGAAGACATTGAAAACTACCCGCGCACGATGATCAATGATGAGCAAAAATTGACTGCCGCTGGTACTGATTTACTATTTACACCGTCACCTGACATTATTTACCCCAAAGGCCTCGCTAAACAAAGCTTTGTTGAAGTACCAAATATCTCTGACGGATATTGTGGGGAGAGTCGTCCTGGTCATTTTCGTGGTGTTGCCACGATTGTCTGTAAACTATTTAATCTAGTACAACCAGATGTGGCTTGTTTTGGCTTAAAGGATTATCAGCAAGTACAAGTCATTCAAAGAATGGTTGAAGACTTGTCGATGCCAATCACTATAATTCCAGTGGCAACCATAAGAGAAGAAAGTGGTTTGGCTCTGAGTTCTCGTAATGGTTATTTGACAGAGGAAGAGAAAGCTATCGCACCTGCCCTACACCAAAGCTTACATTGGTTAGGCGAACAAATTAGAGCAGGTTATGCTCAGCAAGATAGTATTGATTTTATTGGCTTAGCTAAACATGCTGCTAAGACAATTAATGATGCTGGTTTACACACAGATTATCTACATGTCTGTCACGCAGAAACATTGCAGCCAGCAAGTGAAGATGATACTCAGTTAGTTATTCTAGCGGCAGCACATTGTGGTAAAGCTCGTTTAATTGATAACTTGCAAGTAAACCTAGCTTAACGCCCTTTGCTCATTACTTTAAATGTTTACTTCGCTTATTCTTTTTAGCTGAGTAAACATTTAATTAGTGCCGATACAATCATAACAATGTCTCATAGTTCATTAAGTTCTTATCCAAAACTGTCGAAGAAAACCGATAAAAAGGCCATTTTACGCTTCTATAAAGATAACCATTATTCAGCAAGATTTATTGGCTTTGATAATTGCTACCTTATCAAGATGGGTGACAACATTATTGCTAGCGTAATTATCTCACAAGGCAATAAATCGCAACAGATAGACACAGCTACTGAAGTGACGTCCACCGATATTTTTCAAGACTTGAGCCAAGATAAACCACAATACTTACTACATGCATTGCTTGTTTCACCTGATTATCAGAAGCAAGGTTATGCAGTGCAACTACTAAAACATACGATAACGCATCATCAGCCGCTAATTTGTTTTGCACACACTTCGTTAAGTAAACTATACCTAGAGAATGGATTTACTCTTATTGCAGACGACTTATTGTGTAAATTTTTAAATCCTGCTCTATATAATCGATTCCAACTGTATTTAAAACATAAACCTGAACTCAAAGCTTTTATTCATCAATAAGTGATGTAATAAGAATCAGCCTTGTTTATACAATGCTTGATTTGAAGAATTAACTAGTCATTTAATCAAAGTCAGCCTTTAATTTAACAATGCCAATCATAAGCCAAGTAGTCATAACAAACGGCGCGGTAAAAGCAGGTATGGCTATCATCTCAAAAACTCTTGTAAACAGTACTGAGAATAAAATAGCCAAAATGATAAGCCAATACTTATTAGGGTAGCGATCGACAAGCGCGATAGCGACAAGGCAGCCATTGAAACCATAAAGTCCCATCATTGCTTTCTCTTGAGAAAAACCAAAAGTAGTCGCGACCAGCAGGCCGATAAGTGATCCCAATATTGCCCATACTGCGGTTTTATAGGAACTGAACAGCAGTGCACAACAAAATACTGCACCTGAAAGCCAACTGTCTTGCAGCATAACTTGCCCTACACCACGAAGAACTCCGTGCAAAGAATCAATGAGTGTCGGTGATATAGAGCCAGTAAAACTCCCCGACATTGGATCTGCTAATCCTACAGAATCAATGATCAACACAATCGTCCATGTTGAAAGAATAAAGGGTGTAGTCAACGCGGGAATGCTTGGTATTTTAGTTATCATCACATGCATAAGAAGCGCAGAAAAAGCACCTCCCAATAGCACCAAAACAAGAGAGATAAAACTCAGAGGTAAAAGGGAGAATACTGCGATACCAACCAAAGCAGCATTGAAGCCATAAAAACCTTTAGTTACGCAGTTTGAATCATACTGAAATAATTTAGCAACGGCTAAACTCGATAAAATTGCCAGTATACATCCTAGCAACATTGTAGGTGAGTTTAATCCAATACCTACCAAAAATAGGAAGCCAGTGACAGTATTTGATTGCAACATAACTTGAGCTAAGCTACTTAAAAAACGTTTAGTGAAATTTTCAGCTGGATAATTCATGATTATTTATTGACCGCAAAACTGTATCGACAGTAACAAGTCAAGCTGCGACTTATCCTAACGGTTATACCGCTAGAATAAAGGAAGGATAACCTTAGGTATTCACTACCACTAAAACTATCAGTGGCTAGTGAAATTAGTGTTTAAAGCTAGTTGCTACTAATATACTTTAGCGTTGTTATCACTTTTTCAACCGATGTAGCCCAAGCTTGTGCACTGGCATCCACTTCTTTTAACGGGTGAATCAACTCTTCACTATGTAAGGTAATATAAGGCTTATCTAATGCAGCGCAATAACCGGCATCAAAAGCAGCATTCCATTGTTTGTATTTATCACCAAAACGGATAATAGCAACATCACAACGCTCAATAAGCGTTTTTGTTCGTATGGCGTTCACTTTGGCCGATTTATTATCACGCCAAAACTGTTCTGTTTCAGCACCAAGATGATCACCCGCACTATCACTCGTTTCATGATGAGTAACCGCCGAAGAAAAGACGATGTTTAAGTTGCTCTCTTGGCAACCTTGAATAATTTTTTCGCGCCAATCGGTATGAATTTCACCGGAAAGATATACTGATAATTTCATCATTAAGCCCCTAGTTAGAGTTAGCTAAAGCTATATTTAGCGAAGGTTATATTTACCCATAATACATGAATTATTGTTGTTCACTATGTGAATATAATGGAATAACATTCCACTATGTGGGATACAACAAAAATGGGGGTGTGTTTAATTTTAAGCGAAATTGAAATAAAACGGGATTTAAACTCAAAATGCTAATCCATCATAACAATCTTGCTAAAAGGCGACAGACAAAACCAACATTGTAAGTTATAAAGCCCTTTTGTAGTTAAGTAACCATAAAAGGGCTTTATACCAATACCATTAAATTATTGCCCACTTGTGTTGGTTAAAATACTCCAAGGCAGCGTTGCTCTCAATCCCAATAGCCTGCTATTGGTCAATCAAGCGCCTACCCTTGAATTACTTTTCCTACGCAATCAGCTCACAAACTTAATGGAATTGGTATTAGTTGTTTCAATTAACAGAGAATGTTTTAGTTAATTTCTTTGCCCTTAGCATGCTCAACCAGATCTTCTACAATAGTTTCTTCTTGTACAAGGCTCTCTTCTTCAAGCTGGGTTTGTGGAATAATTGCATTTAGTGCAATGGCGACTAAACCACATAAACTAATACCTGTTAAGCTAAAGTCATCATTGCCAATAGCCATGCCACCAATACCAAAGACTAACGTAGTTGAGACAATTACCAGATTACGTTGTTCAGCAAGGTCTACTTGAGCTTTTATTAGAATGTTCATACCTACACCTGCGATCGAACCAAAAAGCAGGATCAGGATACCGCCCATAACTGGTGCTGGAATGGTTTGCAGTGCAAGTCCAAACTTAGCAACAAATGCGAGGCCAATAGCAAAAGCGGCAGCCCAAAGCATGATCTTAGGGTTAAACATTTTAGTGAGCATTACCGCACCAGTAACTTCTGAATAGGTGGTGTTTGGCGGTCCACCGAATAACGAAGCTAGTGAAGTAGCTAGGCCATCACCTAATAGTGTGCGGTGTAAACCAGGACTTTTAGTGTAATCTTTACCGGTTACACTACCAATCGCGATGATATCACCGACGTGTTCAATTGCAGGTGCGATGGCTACAGGTAGCATGAAAAGAATAGCGGTTAAATTAAACTCTGGTGTTACAAAGTTAGGAATGGCGAACCATTCACTATTAGCAATGGCTTCTGTACTGACCATGCCCATAACTGACGCCATGATATAGCCAACAAACACTCCAGCCATAATTGGAATTAAACGGAAAATGCCTTTACCTAATGTCGCAACCAATAATGTGGTTATTAATGCCGACATAGAAACAATTAGTGAGTCAGCATAAGGGAACAGCACAGCTGAGCCATCACCAGCTTTACCCATAGCCATATTTACTGCGATCGGCGCAAGACTGAGTCCAATAACCATAATGATAGGACCTGTTACTACCGGAGGCATTAGCTTATGTAAAAAACCAGCCCCACGAACGGCAACGACGCTGGCAATCAGTACATAGACTAAGCCAGTTACGAATAAAGAGCCCATAGCTACTGCAATACCCCAGGTTTGGACTGAGTAGGCTATTGGCGCAATAAATACAAACGAAGATGCCAAAAATAATGGCACTTGCTGCTTGGTAATAAACTGAAATAGAATAGTACCAATACCTGCTGTAAATAAGGCGACACTTGGGTCTAACCCTGTGATTAACGGCATTAATACCAATGCGCCAAAAGCGACGAACAGCATTTGCAACCCAGCAAGGGCATTACGCCAAGAAGGTTGGTTGAAGCTACTTTTATCTAAAGAAGGTTCTGACATAAAACGTCCTATTAAGTGGTTTTATTATTAAATTCATTCGCGACTATTGACTAGCTTTATTTGGTGCCAAATATTTTATCGCCTGCATCCCCAAGACCAGGAATGATATAACCACTCTCGTTCAAATGATCATCTATCGATGCGGTATAGATATCTACATCTGGGTGAGCACTTTTAACCTTCTCAATGCCTTCTGGTGCAGCGACTAATACTAAAGCACGAATGTCATTACAACCTGCTTTTTTTAATATGTCGATGGTCGCATTCATTGAACCGCCAGTCGCTAACATAGGGTCGATAATTAAGGCGAGGCGCTGATCTATATCACCAGCTAACTTTTCGAAATAAGTAACGGGCTCAAGCGTTTCTTCATCACGATAAAGACCCACGACACTAATTTTTGCACTAGGCATTAGCTCTAATACACCGTCCAACATGCCGATGCCAGCACGTAAAATTGGCACTACAGTCGCTTTTTTCCCAACTAGACGTTGACCGGTAATTTCACCATCCCAACCTTCCATTTGGAAGTTTTCCAATTCAAGATCTTTAGTCGCTTCGTAAGTTAATAAGGAGCCGACTTCTGCTGATAATTGACGAAAGCTGCGCGTACTCATGTCTTTGGCGCGCATTAGGCTAATTTTGTGTTGTACTAGAGGGTGTTTTATTTCGAATACTGACATGCTTTATAATCCAATGAAAAAATTTTGCTTATTTTCACATAAATTGATCGGATATTGGAGAGATTTTAACTATATTTCTCTACTTAGTCAGCAAGATCAAAGAAAATGAGTTGTGGTAATTACTAACGAGAAAATTATTTCTCGCTAGTAAAAATTGTAGTCAACTTTTTGTAGTAACGTCACCGTTAATCAACATCAATATTAAGTAAGTTCGCTGGAGAAAACTGATCCGTTAGTACTGGACTATCATCGGGCCAGTCTTGATGTGTAGCAGTTGATTTTATATTTTTATAAAGTTGCTTTACCTCGACACCAATGGCGAGTAATTTAATCGCTAACTGAGTGATACTTTCGCTTTGCTCTGCAGCCGCTAGCTCTTTGTAAAGGTTTTCATCAAGTCCACTATTACGGGCTAATATTATTCGATTACTATTATCAGGATTACTCACTTGATAATAGTCACCAAAAACAGCTTTATATGTTGCTGATTCATATCTATATAACTGACTAGAAGAGAAGGTATTAGCTGTGAGTATACCTTGGGGAGAAAGCAAACGTTTAGTTTCTTCTAGATACTCTTTGGTCATTAAATGCTCTGGAATATAATCACCGTTAAAAGCATCAAGTATAATCCAATCGTACTCTTGCTTCTTTAATAGTGCTCTTTTGACAAAAACTCTCCCGTCTTGACTATAGGTTTTTATTTGATCATTTTCTAAAAAGCCAAAGTATTGTCGAGCTACTTTAATAACACTCTCATCTATTTCGACATTATCAATATAACTATCAGGCAACAATTGGTGCAAGGTATTTGACATTGTGCCGCCGCCAAGACCAATGATCAAAATATGCTTGGGCTCAGGATTAACCAATAAACCTGTGAGTAATTGTTTAGTATAATTGAACACTAATTGTTGTGGCTGGCTCTTAAGAAGACAACTTTGCCGCGTTTTAGTACTCTTAACATTAAATTTTAAACAACGTAAATCGCCATTATCTTCCACGAGAATATTTCGATATAAAGAGCGCTCACTGTGAATAACTTCAGCCATTGCATTATTGACACAAACTACCAACAAAAAACAAAGGCCGTAGATAAGCTTACCTGCTGAATTAAGCATGACTAATATCTCGTTGTGCTTTCGATTTAAATAAATTTTCGTTCGCTTTTGCAACCACAATCGTGATGAAACCTAATAAACTAAGTAACAGACTAATACTTACCACAATCGTATCTATATCAAACCACAAGACTAAGTAAAAAGAAGTAATAATGGTACCTATAGCACTACCTAAAGTAGAAACGAAATATAGCTTTCCGGCAACTTGACCACTTTCATTAGAGTTTCTTACCAACAATCTTACCGAGTAAGGGGATAACATACCTAAAATAATCGTTGGAATAAAAAAGAGTGCTGTTGAGGCTAATAAAGACCCATAACGAGAATCCTCTATCGCTAAGAAAATACTTTCCATTAACCAAGTGCTTGATGTGACTATTGGAAGCAAGGTGAGACCAGCAATAATGAAAATAGCACCATAGCGGGTAAGTGATGCAGAGCGAGTGGATAGCTTACCGCCAAATAAATAACCTAACGCTAAACTGAGCATAAACACTGTGATGATGCTGCCCCATATATGGACACTGCTGCCAAAAAACGGCGCAAGAATCCGTCCTGCTAGCAGCTCAATACACATTATGGAAAAGCCACTAGTAAAAGCGAGAAAATAAATAAAAAGGTTATTGTAATTAATAGAATTTTTGGATTCTTGCATGCTTTATATAATTTTTATTATGTAAATTTATATAGGCACTGTAAATTATTTTTCTGATTTTGGGTAGTAAGCAACACTATATAGCTAATAATACGTTGTTCTTTTCTGTATTATTTCAGATGTTAATTAGCAAGTTGGCTTCACAAAAATATAACAAGTAGCTCTTTCCGAACTGATGAAAGTCATGAAATAAGATAAAATCATCATGATGAAAGAGCATCATACTTGTAGTAATAAAGCTCTTATACCACTTATTAACGACCCCAAATAATTGCCTTTCGTTATTTCAATGAACCGTGGGAGTCATCATGATATTCAGTCATCTCAAAGTGTCATAAGCTATAATCATGGCGAATTTCAATGGATATATGTGAAAGCTGCGGCAAAATTTCCCTTAAAATACCTTCATATTCATCTGAATTAAGCGGTTGCGCAGAAGTTACTTTAAGAATTGCAGCTTGGTGAGCAGTCGCTATTGTCCAAACATGTATATCGTTAATTACCGTGTTTTTTTTGCTCAATGCCTTTGAAATTTGTTCTAACGTTGATTTTTTTACCGATTTATCGAGAAGAACATTACTAGAATCCTTAATTAAACCATATGACCAACGTAAGATTACGATAGCGCCAACAATCCCCATTAAAGGATCCATCCATATTAAGCCGACATATTTTCCTATTAATAAAGCAACAATGGCTAATAGCGATGTGAGTGTATCCGCAAGTACATGAAAGTAGGCTGCTTTCATATTGTGGTCGTGATCATGATGGTGCTCTCCATGATGATGATGGTCATCATGTAGGATAAAAACAGAGGCAACATTGACAACTAAACCTATAATGGCAACAACGATTGCTTCGTTAAAATGAATTGATTGTGGTTCTAATAGCCTTTGAACCGACTCAACGATCATCATCAAAGCAACTATTGCTAATGCAATTGCACTGGCAAAACCACCTAAAGAATTGACCTTACCAGTACCAAAGCTGAAATCCTTATTGTTTGCATGTTTTTTTGCATAAGAATAAGCGAAAATAGCAATTAAAAATGCTGCGGAATGAGTGCCCATATGCCAACCATCAGCGAGAAGGGCCATAGAGCCCGACCAAGTACCAGCGCCAATTTCAAGCACCATGATCACTGTAGTTAACCAGAAAACAGTTTTAACTTTATTTTCATGAAGTTTATTATCAAGACCGAAATCATGAGAATGCTCCCATTGAATACTACTATCATTTTCCATCGAACTTCCTAAACTTATTACTTTACATTACTTAGAAATAGCATATATTTTAAACCTGAAATATACTACCCCCCTGTATATTTATTTTCAAGTAAAGGAAGAAGATGTCACATACCATAGCAAGTAAAAAGAAGTTGCTCAGTCGCGTTAGACGGATAAAAGGTCAGTCTATTGCTTTAGAAAGTGTTTTAGAGGGTGAGCCAGACTGCATGGCTGTTTTACAACAGGTAGCGGCGATTAAAGGCGCTGTTAATGGACTGATGAAAGAAGTATTAGAAGGTCACTTGAGAGAACATTTAGGTGCCGATGATTTGACTCAAGAAGAAAGAGCAGAAGAAGTTGAGCAAGTTATTACTGTTCTAAAGAGTTATCTAAAATAAAAGGAGCGATGGCGAATTTTATTTTTTCTTCGAGACGGGTTATCAATAAAAAGTGTGGATGTTTACCTTTTATTCAGCCTTATGCATTAATGTTAATGTGAAAAGTAGTGCTTAACGTTATTTAGCGTTCACCAAAAGATTCTGCCAATGTTTTACGCAAAGGTTTCAGTAAATAATTCAACACTGTACGGTCACTTGTTTTAATATCAATCTGAGCTGTCATACCCGGTAAAATATCTAAAACCTTACCCGAAGTCGTTGTCACAGGGTTTGTTTTTGTTGAAACGTGTACCCGATAATAAATCTCTTCACCTTGGCCTTTTTCTTCTTTTAAGGTGTCAGCACTAACATAAACGACCTCACCAATAACACCGCCATAAATAGTGTAATCGAACGGGTCAAAACGTATAGTGGCATTAAGTCCTTTACGCACTTGAGCAATATCTGCAGGACTAATTTTCGCTTCAAGAATTAACTCATCACCCACAGGAATTATTTGCATCAACTCTTCCCCTGCGCGCAAGACTCCGCCGATGGTCGTTACGCGCACATTTTTCACTATGCCTGGTAATAATGCCTTAAAAATACTATCTTCTAATTGTTGTTTACGTTGCGTTAAAACTTGTACATTTTGTGCAATTTCATCTTCAGCTTTTGCTAACTCTGCCCCTGCATCTTCAAGGTAAGTATTTTTTCTATTCAATAATTTAGCTTCACTGTCATTCAAGCTTCTAGCGGCTCTAATAACTTCGGTACGATTCACATCACCTGATGCTGATAATTTTTTAATCAATTCAGACTCTTCTCGCGCTAAATCCACACCCTTTTTTAAAGCCTTTAACTCTTCAGCCAAGGTGGTACTTTTTTGCTCAAATAAAGCACGTTCAACCTTTATCTGCTCAGGAAAGCGCAGTAAATCATCAGCAAAAACTAACGTTTTATTGCCAAGAATTTCTGCACGCAATCGCGTTGCTTTTGCTCTTAATGCAGAAAGGCGAGCATCAACCTCTTTCACTGCAGCGCCAATACGCGTGGTATCTAATGTCGCAATTACCTGCCCTTTAGTAACACTATCCCCTTCTTTTACATATAAATTGGAAATCACTCCCCCATCAACTGATTGAATAATTTGCACACGGCTACTAGCAATCACTTCGCCTGTACCTCGCGCCACTTGGTCAAGTCGAAAGTTTGAAGCCCACAGCACAAAAACAACCAGCCCGATCAATATCCCCCATAACACTAATGAATAGTTACGCAGGTAATAACTCTCTAAACGCGCAGTTGACTCTTGATTATCGTCATCATTGGAAAAAAAACTATCAAATAACATGATTGTCACCTTGATTCACATTAGCCGCGACAAAACCTTTTGGTGTGCGTAATGTTGGAGCATCTCTGCTTGAGACAGTTGCTTTATTTTTCGTAACATTAGACATGATTTTGGACAGAACATCCTCAGGTTTCCCATCATTGATTATCTCACCGTGCTGCATCACAATAACGCGATTCGCCATCTTCGCCGCTAAAGCAGGGCGATGAGTTGAAATAATTAAAATATCATCGGTTTTAACATTGTCTAGCAATGCCTGTAATACTTTTTGTTCCGATTCGTTATCTAAAGTCGCTGTAGGCTCATCCAACAACCATATTTTAGGTTGTGCTAAAAAGGTTCGACCAAGACCAACCAGCTGACGTTGACCACCAGATAATCCTTCTCCACCTTCACTAATGGCTAATTCCATACCTAACGAATCATCCGCAGCAATTTTATCTATACCAAGTTGCTCAGATACCTGTAACAAGTGAGAGTCACTTACCGCGCCAGATAATGCTAAATTGCTACGTAAAGTTCCTTTAAATAAATGCACACTTTGGGGTAAGTAACTGACCTGATCAGCGACAATATTGGGCTCTATTTCCCATAAGTCAGCCTGACCCAATTTAATTCTGCCTTCCGCAGGTTTATATAAACCTGCTAACACTTTAAGTAAGGTCGATTTACCTGATCCTATCGCGCCGAGCAATACAACACGATCACCCGCAGTAAAGGTTAATTTATTAATATTTAATTGCCGTATAGGTGATTCAGGATAGGAAAACATTATCCCGTCTAAACTGATTTTTTTAGGTAACTCATCAGGTAATAATAAATTTTGATCTACGCGGCGCTCCGTGTTCAATAATAATACCTGATTCACCATTTCTAATGCTTGCGCAACATTTTGCCACTGCGAAAAATACTGCACACTTTGTGCAACAGGGGCAATAACACGGCCACCTAAAATACTACAAGCAATCAAGGCCCCCATGGTTAAATTACCTGCTTCAATTTGGCCAACACCAACAACAATAGCACTGATATAAGCAGCAGTAGATAAACTGCCTGTACTAACAGTGGCAAAATTACTGATCGCTTTTTGGCGTATATTATAGCTCGAAATAGTTTGCGTTATCTCTTGCCATTGTGCTGAAAAACGCCATGTTGCATTATTCGCCCGAATAGATTCAGCGCCTTTAATAGCATCAACTAATAACCCTTGACGTTCATTAGAGCGCATCATTTGCTGTTTAAGTAATCGGCGTAATCGTCTTTGTGTCATCCAGCCTAAAGTTAGTGCTATAGGTAATAACATCAGATAAACCCAGCCAATATGGCCGCCAATAAGTGCAATCATACCAATAAAAAATAAGGCGAAAGGTAGGTCTACTAAAGCAAAAACAACCCCTGAACTAAAGAATTGCCTGACCGAATCTAAACCACTCACTTGCGCGGCCAGTGTACCCAAACTACGAGGGCGCTCATCTAACTGCAAATGCATCACATGGTCAAATACTTGTTGTGATACCGCTTTATCTACCGCACAACTCACACTGTCTAAGGTACGTGCACGGATTGTTTTTAAAAACCAATCCAGTACAACGACAATAAACATCCCCATGACTAAGGTAGTTAAAGTGGCATACGCTAAAGTTGGAACCACTCGATCATAAACTTGCATTGCAAAAATAGCCGTTGATACCGCCAAAACATTAATAATAACCGTGGCAACGATAATATCGATTAACCAACGACGATTTTTAAACATTTTACTAAATACAAGTCTAGCGGCAATATTACCCTTTAATGAAAAAATGGAGCTTTGCTCACTTTTTTTTGCGACGCGCAGCCACAAGACAATGCCCGTTTCGAGTTGCTCGTGTGTGCAATGCTCGCTCTCACCTGCCTCATTCGTCACTAATAACTTATTCTCTTTTGCATGTTCAACCAATATCCAGCCCGAGTGCGTAAAAAGCATGGCCGGTAATCGACGTTGATCAAAACGCGTCCACCTGACTTGGGCTGCTTGTATGCCTTTTAATTTTAATGCATTGAAAACAAAGTACAGTCGTTTAATCACCGGCGCTTGTGGCAATTGCGTTTCAGCCTGCTGACAAGCGTTAACTAAAGCACCTGTTTGCACCGAAGTCTCTAACTTATCCAATAAATTTTTTAACACGTTAACAGGCAGCGCTTGTTGTAATAAAGCCTGCTCTAACGTTAATTCATCGACTACATCGGGTGCAGCAGTTTGTGGGGATGCGTTTTCTACAGTTTGCTGTTCTGCGATATGATTACTGTTCATAATGCTTTAATCCTGCGGGATCATCCAAGGTTCCCATTAAGGTCAATAACTGTAACGACAACTGTTGCCAATCACTTGCTATCTGTACGAGTTGTAAACGTAACTCTGTTAGCTCGCGTTGGTTATTAAGTACTTCTACCCATGATTTACGTCCTGAATTATATTGGCGTAAAAACGATGCCATCGTCGCTTCAACTTCATCTACTATATCTTTTTGTGAACGCATTAAGTCTCGCTGCACGCCCCTATTAATCATTAACACATTAACTTGGCGCCTAACATCATTCAAGGCAGATTTCACCTCTTCATCTGCGGCATTTAAACGCGCAGCAGCGGCGTTTACACGCCCTGCACTTACTAAGCCAAGTCCTTCCATATTACTTTCAAATACTAAGCCAGCCCGAGTTTGGTCGACATTTATATCGTTATCTAAAAAATCATACTCAACACGAAAAGAAATGGTCGGCAGTGATGCCACTTTTTCCTGTTTTAAATTTAAACGCACCACCTTAAGTTGCTCACGCTTATAGCGAATATTTGCATCATTTTTCATTACTAATTTATTAACCACCAAACGATCGGGCAAACCTAATAAACTATCATCAATAGCGCCTTCCGTTGAAACCCGTATTTGTGTTAATGCCTGTAACTCAGCTTGAGCCACTAATTCCTCACCCATAATACGTTGTAATCTTGAACGGGCTTGCAGTAAACGCGAGTAAGCTAAGCGGGTATCGGCATTAGAGGCTAACTGACCTTGTTGACGACGAGAAATGCGACCATGTAAGTTTTCATGTTCCTTAATATTCTGTTTTGCCACGGTAATACGTAGTTTAATCCCTTGTATTTTAGCGTAAATTTTTGCGGTATCGCTTATCAACTCACGCTGATTTTGTATTAAGCCCCATTGCTCAGCGGTATAATTGGCGGTCGCTTCATCAATCGCCGTATCTATTTTACCAAAGGCCCACAGCGGTTGATTTAAGCGTAGTGTTCCTTGGTCTGCATCATTATTTAAATTGTTAGCCTGTGCAGACAGCGTGGGGTAGCGTCTCGCTTTTGCACTGTCTATATCCGCCTCATACGAATTAAGAGCCGCTTGTTGGCCCTTTAATGCTGGGTTATGAATGATAACCGCTTGTAACGCGTTTAAAAAATCACGTGGTAAGGTTCGCTTTTTAAGTTGTGTAAAATCCCCCTGTTTAAATAGCGTAACTGATGACATAGTCGAAGTATTATCCTCTATATTAGGAGTATACTGGGCCTGAAACTCTGCTGCCTCTATTGCCATTGATACCAGTACGATTAACGACAACATGAGTAATGACAAGCTAGGCATAGATAAGGAATACCTGCGACTTAACCTGCCATTAGTTGTCCATACTTTTTGCATTTTTTTTTGCATTAAATATTAAGCCTCTGTTCGATTAATAAACACCTCAAGTCTGAATAGTAAGACGTAGTTGTGCTATTTTTTATTGAGAAACTGTCGTTTTCGTCGTAAAAGCATCACTGGTGAAATGTTCATCATAGGTAACGGCATTATTGGCATCATTGGCAGTCGTTCGTTGGTTACCTTTCTTAAACGCCGCTATTTTATTGGTTTCACCTTCTTGCTCGTATGCTTTCAATAAGTTTTGTCGCCATTCTTTTTGCCAAGGACAGCTAGCAACTGCTTTTTCAAAGTGCCTAATACCATCTTGAGCATGGTTTTTAGTCAAATAAACCAGCCCGATCATATAATGACACGCTGCATGACCAGGGTTATGATGTAGCATCTTTTTAAAGCACATTTCAGCATCATCAAGCTTACCCTCTTTGTATAGTGCGACACCGTCAGTTAAAAAACCGGGCTCAGGCAAGGTGAGCAAATCAGTTATAGGGTGTGATACTATTTTTGCATTAGTACCTTTGATTAATGGTGTTAACCGAGTTTGATAACGCAGCCACTTACCTTTTGATGTTTTATAAATAGGTTGTCGTACCTGCCAAACACTGGCTGTTTTCACTGTACGTACTAACTCATTAAATTTAAGTACTTTGGGTTGCCAGTTTACGCCAATATAACTCAACATTTTACGGGCGCAGCCTTCTATGTCGTCAACGACATCTTCATAATTAATTTCTAGAATTTCATCAGGAAAGGTTTGCTGCCAATGATGCATTAACAGATTATGATCGGCTAATTGTTCTCCAATATGCTCTAGATCATAGGCAAAGCCCATACCGCCATGCTTAGCTTGATAATCAGTAAAATAATTCGACATAGCTATGTCGCGTGGGTCGCGACGTACTGAAATGATTTTAGCGTTGGGAAATAAAAATTTAATTAAACCAATATTTTCAAAATTATGCGGCATTTTATCCACCACGTATTTTGATTCTGGCTTAGTTTCAGCGGCGAGTTCTTGTAATTCTTTTAACATATTATTGGCAATACCTGCGATGGTATCGGCATTAAAATCGTCAATACAATCGGGGTATTGTCGACCAGAGCCAGTGTGGCGTTCCCAGCGATTTATCCCTTGTATAACTTGCGGAATAACACCTAACTCACCGGCACCAAAAATATCACTGTGCCCGGATAATATTTGTTCAACCAAAGTAGTACCCGAGCGCGGCATGCCTAACACATATACCGGTATTGTTGATTCAATACCGTAGTTAGGACGATGCTGATACAAGGTTTTGTTAAAACAAGCACGTAATCTTGCACAGTCTTCGCGGTGTTTTTGAGCATTGTATGATAAAAACTTTTTACTGGCGTTATTAGCCTGTTCAGCAAATCTAAAGGCTTTATTATAGTCCTTCTTTTTTTCCCACGCGGCTGCTAATTGGAACAAAATACCGGCGCGCAACGAGCCTTCCATGCTAGGTTTATTGGCCGCGATAGCCATTTTATCTAAGGCTTCTACATCATCAGGAAAACGCCGGACATTAATTAGTGCCGAACACCCTTTCAGTAGGTCAATATCTTTAATACGTTCAAATAAGGCTACTGCTTCATCAATATTCCCCTGCTGCATTTGTTGCTGACCTAATCCTTGCAGTGCCGGTAAAAAATGGCTGTGCTCAGCCAAAATATCACGATAGAGCTTCTCTGAAACTTCAAAATTTTGCTCTTGGCATTCCACTTCAGCTAAAGCATTGTTTGCCTGTGCTTGTTTCATTTTAATCAACACTAAGGATTGTTCATCTGTAATCTCTAGCGCTTCTGCCAAACTGACAGCCCGTACTGCCGCTTTGCGTGCCTTTTTATCAAAACGGTGCAAGCAGGCTGTTGATAACTGCACCCAAAGGTCACTATTTCCTTCATCCTTTTTTAACGCTTTTTGCAGTAAACTAATCGCCTGCATAAAGTGCCCTTGTACCTGCGCTAGTTCAGCAAGTGCCATGCATAGCTCTACGTTATTGTTATACTGCTTTAAGTATTCACGTAGAATATTCGTTGCTTGTTGATGAAAATTTTTTTCCGCTAACACTTGGCTATAGCTTTTAACGTATTGTACTAATACGGCTTCATCATAGTCACCCGCTTGTTGTCGCACACTTAACTGAGTAAGCCATTCTTCAGCAGGGCAAAATAAACCTTGTACTACCCATAGTTGTAATTGCGTAGTGTTCAGTTGAAACCAATATTGCTGGTAAAGCGGATCACCGACCTTATGATAATTAACTAACACTTCTGTTGCGCTATCGAGCTGTTTTTGTGCCTGGTTGAGCTCATTTTGTGCAATATATACGGCCACTAAATTGCGGTGTACGATGAAGCGCTCAGGAGTGATTATTAGTGATTTTTCAAAAAAGTGTTGTGCTTCAGCTAAGCGACCAGAAGCTAAATAACAGTATGCTAAGCGTGCCAGAGCTAATGCATGGTTACCTTGTTCCATCAAGATATCACTTAACATTTTAATGGCGTCATCTATACGCTGCATCACAATTAACACCACAGCCAAATCACAGCGGGCATCGACATCAAGCACGTCAAAATGTTTAAGCGATTGTTGGTATAAGGCTTGGGTATTTTCTTTTAATCCCATATGGGCGTTAGCTGTAGCTAACAAGGGCAATACTGCTGGGTTGCCGCTGTCATACCAAAGTGATTGCGCTAATTCGAGCAAACTAGGGTATTGTTGATTTTCGGCAAGTTGTCGCAACAGAATTAATTCGTTCATCACTACTTCTTCATATTGTTATTAGTTAATTTCTAAGTGAATCAAGGTTTATTCACTTTTATTTAAGCACTATCCCAATAAAACCTTAATAGGACGAATGTATAAAGGCTTTGATTAGCTAAGTTATCAAATTAATGAACAAAGGTTTTATGCCGCTGCCCAGAGCCTAAAACATGATATAACAAAAATATGTCAGCATTACGAACACACTAAACAACGCTGTTTATCAAGCCAACGAACAATGTCGTTGGCGACAAATTATGATCAGTGTTGGTAACAATGGTAACTGGCAACCTTTACCGATGAAGCGCTACGCGAGACCTTGGCTGGTCATTATGCCCACTGGCATGGTATTAGTGTATAACTCGCCGCCTGCCCCAGCGTCTAGCTGCATATTAGGTACTATTCCGGTCCAAATATCAAAAGTGTCGCTTCCTCCGTCTACATTACGAAACAACGTCCCCTCCTGATTAATAACCACGACTGTCGTTGGACCAGCAGCCAATAGGTTTAATGCACTATTCGTTTCGGATACGGAAGTCACCGAAACGTTACCCGCTCCACCTTTTAAATCCAAGCCATTCCCGGCGATTATCACTCGGTCATCGCTGCCCAAATTATCCGCCCCCGACCATAAACCCCATGTCCCATTTGCACTGTTTTCATTAGTGAGTAAAGTACTAACACTCGAATTGACCTTAATGTAGATCGTATAAGTTGTATTACTGTCGAATGTTCGGCTTGAATGGTCCGATGAAGTCCCTCCGACTAAATCAAACACCACGACAGTTTCATTGACCACCACTGCAGTATCTATAGCGAAGTTATCTGATGTAACGGGGTCTGTTGGCACATTTCCTGCTAAATCAGCTATCCCCGTATTGACTACGGTTATAGTATTGCTCGTATCTGTGATCCCATCTGTTGGTGTAAATGTACCGGTCCATGTCACGCCGCTATCACTTGTACTAATTGCCGACAGTGTGCCGTTTGCACTCGTTAAATCAATGTCGTCGTTAGTAAAATTGGTTACCGCCTCACTAAAAGTAATTGTTAAAGTCGCCGTTTCACTTTTAGCTAAGTCTGTATCACTTAATACAACACTGTTAATAATCGGTGCGACTTCATCCAGATCATTAATATCAAGCGTGACGACTTGTTCACTACTGTTATTGCCGGTATCGGTCGCCACCACGATAAAGCTGTAATCGGCTTTGGTTTCATCATCCGGATTGGCCGTTAAGGTCACTGCTCCTGTACTGCTGTTGATGGTAAATAATGCGGCATCATCACCGGTTTTCAAGCTGTACACCGTTGCGCCTATAGCAACATCACCGCTATCGGTTGACGTGACCGTGTACACCACTTGACCAGCACCACTGTTTTCATCAATAGCGGTTGCTGTCGCCGCCGAGGTGATCGTCGGCGCGATTTCATCAAGATCGGTAATATCAAGCGTGACCGCTTTTTCGCTGTTGTTACCGGGCGAATCAGTAGCCACCACGGTAAAATTGTAATCGGCTTTGGTTTCATCATTCGGATTGGCGGTTAAGGTCACCGCTCCCGAAGTGCTGTTGATGGTAAATAAGGCTGCGTCGTCAACGGCTTTTAAGCTATAAAGCGTTGCGCCAGTGGCAATATCACCGCTATCGGTTGACGTGACCGTGTATACTACTTGGCCAGCACCACTGTTTTCATCAATAGCTGTCGCGCTTGAAGCTGAAGTGATCGTTGGTGCAACTTCATCAAGATCAGTAATATCGAGCGTGATCGCTTTTTCGCTGCTGTTACCGGCACCATCACTTGCCACTACGGTAAAGTTGTAATTGGCTTTGCCTTCATCATCCGGATTGGCCGTTAAGGTCACCGCCCCGGTGCTGCTGTTGATGGTAAATAAGGCCGCATCATCTCCACTTTTTAAGCTGTAGGTCGTTGCGTCGGTAGCAATATCACCATTGTCAGTTGACATGACCGTGTAAACCACTTGGCCAGCACCACTATTTTCATCAATAGCTGCCGCTATCGCCGCCGAGGTTATCGTCGGCGCGACTTCATCAAGATCAATAATATCAAGCGTGATCGCTTTTTCGCTGCTGTTACCGGCACCATCACTCGCCACCACAGTAAAGTTGTAATCAGCTTTGCTTTCATCATCCGGATCGGCCGTTAAGGTCACCGCCCCGGTACTGCTATTGATGGTAAATAAGGCCACATCATCCCCACTTTTTAAGCTGTAGGTCGTTGCGCCGGTAGCAATATCACCATTGTCAGTTGACGTGACCGTGTACACCACTTGGCCAGCCCCACTGTTTTCATCAAGTGCGGTCGCGCTTGAAGCTGAAGTAATAATTGGTCCAACTTCATCAAGATCGGTAATATCTAGCGTGATCGCTTTTTCGCTGCTGTTACCGGCACCATCACTTGCCACCACAGTAAAGTTGTAATCTGCTTTGCTTTCATCATCCGGGTTGGCCGTTAAGGTCACCGCCCCCGTACTGCTGTTGATGGTAAATAAGGCCGCATCATCTCCGGCTTTTAAGCTGTAGGTCGTTGCGCCGGTAGCAATATCACCATTGTCAGTTGACGTGACCGTGTATACCACTTGGCCGGCGCCACTGTTTTCATCAAGGGCTATCGCGCTTGAAGCTGAAGTGATTGTTGGTGCAACATCATCAAGATCAATAATATCAAGCGTGATCGCTTGCTCAGTGCTGTTACCAGCACCATCACTCGCGACCACAGTAAAGTTGTAATCGGCTTTGCTTTCATCATCTGGATTGGCCGTTAAGGTCACCGCCCCGGTACTGCTATTGATGGTAAATAAGGCCGCATCATCACTGGCTTTTAAGCTGTAAGCCGTTGCACCCGTGGCAATATCACCGCTATCGGTTGACGTGACCGTGTAGACCACTTGGCCAGCGCCACTGTTTTCATCAAGGGCGGTCGCGCTTGAAGCTGAAGTGATCGTTGGTGCAACTTCATCAAGATCAGTAATATCGAGCGTGGTCACTTTTTCGCTGCTGTTACCGGCACCATCACTTGCCACTACGGTAAAGTTGTAATCGGCTTTGCTTTCATCATCCGGATTGGCCGTTAAGGTCACCGCCCCCGAACTGCTGTTAATGGTAAATAAAGCTGCATCATCACCGGCTTTTAAGCTGTAAACCGTTACGCCCGTGGCAATATCACCGCTATCAGTTGACGTGACCGTATATACCACTTGGCCAGCACCACTGTTTTCATCAAGGGCGGTTGCTGTTGTCGCCGAGGTGATTGTTGGCGCGACATCATCAAGATCAGTAATATCAAGTGTGATCGCTTGCTCAGTGCTATTACCAGCGGCATCGCTCGCCACCACGGTAAAGTTGTAATCGGCTTTGCTTTCATCATCCGGATTGGCCGTTAAGGTCACCGCCCCGGTGCTGCTGTTGATGGTAAATAAGGCCGCATCATCTCCCGCTTTTAAGCTGTAAACCGTTGCACCGGTAGCAATATCTCCGTTATCGGTTGACGTGACCGTATACACCACTTGACTGGCACCACTGTTTTCATCAATAGCTGCCGCTATCGACGCCGAGGTGATCGTCGGCGCGACTTCATCAAGATCGGTAATATCGAGCGTGATCGATTGCTCACGGCTGTTACCGGCGGTATCAGTCGCCACCACAGTAAAGTTGTAATCGGCTCTGATTTCATCATCCGGATTGGCTGTTAAGGTCACCGCCCCGGTACTGCTATTGATGGTAAATAAGGCCGCATCATCACTGGTTTTTAAGCTGTAAGCCGTTGCGCCCGTGGCAATATCACCGCTATCGGTTGAGGTGACCGTGTAGACCACTTGGCCAGCACCACTGTTTTCATCAAGGGCGGTCGCGCTTGAAGCTGAAGTGATCGTTGGTGCAACTTCATCAAGATCGGTAATATCGAGCGTGATCACTTGCTCGCTGCTGTTACCAGCGGTATCAGTCGCCACCACGGTAAAGCTGTAATCGGCTTTGGTTTCATCATCCGGATTGGCAGTTAACGTCACCGCCCCGGTACTGCTGTTGATAGTAAATAAGGCTGCATCATCTCCCGCTTTTAAGCTGTAAGCCGTTACACCCGTGGCAATATCACCGCTATCGGTTGACGTGACCGTATACACCACTTGACCCACGCCGCTATTTTCATCTATAGCGGTTGCTGTCACCGACGAGGTTATCGTCGGCGCGACATCATCAAGATCGGTAATATCGAGCGTGATCGCTTGTTCAGTGCTGTTACCAGCACTATCACTTGCCACTACGGTAAAGTTGTAATCGGCTTTGGTTTCATCATCCGGATTGGCTATTAACGTCACCTCCCCGGTACCACTATTGATGGTAAATAAGGCTGCATCATCACCGATTTTTAAGCTGTAAGCCGTTGCGCCCGTAGCAATATCACCGCTATCGGTTGACGTGACCGTGTAGACCACTTGTCCGGCGCCACTGTTTTCATCAAGGGCTGCCGCTATCGCCGTCGAGGTAATCGTCGGCGCAACTTCATCAAGATCGATAATATCGAGTGTGATCGCTTGCTCAGTGCTGTTACCAGCACTATCACTTGCCACTACGGTAAAGTTGTAATCAGCTTTGGTTTCATCATCCGGATCGGCAGATAAAGTCACCGCCCCGGTACTGCTGTTGATGGTAAATAAGGCTGCATCATCACCGGTTTTTAAGCTGTAATCCGTGCTGCCCGAAGAAACATCATCGCTATCAGTTGACGTGACAGTGTATACCACTTGACCGGCACCACTGTTTTCATCAAGGGCGGTCGCGCTTGAAGCTGAGGTGATTGTTGGCGCAACATCATCAAGATCGATAATATCAAGCGTGATCGCTTGTTCTCTGCTGTTACCAGCGGCATCGCTCGCCAGCACGGTAAAGTTGTAATCGGCTTTGGTTTCATCATCCGGATCGGCCGTTAACGTCACTGCCCCGGTACTGCTGTTGATGTTAAATAGGGCCGCATCATCACCGGCTTTTAAGCTGTAAGACGTTGCGCCCGTGGTAATATCACTGCTATCAGTTGACGTGACTGTGTACACCACTTGTCCGGAGCCACTGTTTTCATCGATTGTGCTAGCCGTGCTTGCTGACGTAATCGTCGGCGCGACTTCATCAAGATCGGTAATATCGAACGTGACTGATTGCTCACTAATGTTACCTGCCGGATCGCTCGCCACTAAGGTAAAATTGTAATCGGCTTTGCTTTCATAATCAGGATTTGCCGTTAAGATCACCGTCCCCGTACTACTGTTGATAGCAAATAAAGATGCATCATCACCCGTTAAGCTAAACCTGGCATTCTCATCATTAGTGACTGCTTGATAAACAACCTGGTGAGTACCACTGTTTTCATCTAAATCAGACGCAAGAGAGCTAGAATCAAAAACTGCGCTAGTGGTATCTACATTAATAAAGGCTGCCGGACTTATAACTTGTTCACTTATATGAGAGGTAACTGCAATACGTCCCTCACCGGCAGCATTAATAACTGAGCCAGGGACTAAAATGGTTGCTACGCCATCTATCAGCTCAGCACCACTAATTTCAACAATATGAAATTGGTTACCCCATTGGATAACAACCGAATCACCAATGTTTACATTGTCTACCTGAACAGCTACACCTGCTTCACTTTCGACTTTATTAACACTGCCCCGCTCCGTATCAATGACAGGAGGTTTAATCAATGCGGCGGCTAAGTCAGCCTTTTCAGCATTCACACCTGCTTCAAATGCCTCCAACCCGTCCTGCAGTAATTCAAATCCAGACTTTGTAAAGGCCAACTCACCATCAGCCTGCGTTTCTATCTCGATTCTTATTTTATTAATGGTCACATCAATACTCAGCATTGATGTTGAATCACTCCCACCCGAGCTTGCTAATGCATTCTCTGTTCCTGATAGCAATGCCAAAATATTACCATATTGCTCGGCGGCATTAAGGCCATCTGAACTGTCATAATCGTCATCTAAAATAGTTGTTACTGGGGCTAATATGTCTTCAACATCAAATAACTTGGAAACCTCAGCGTTTACTGCAACATTTTCTGTTGTTACTTTATTGTCTTCACCAATACCTGCCTGACGCGAAGCAAGCTCAGTTAAAGGAGTAATGCTCATAGTGACATCACCAAAGCCATCAGTGTGTCCCATTGCACGCAGTGACGAATCGCCTAAACTAACAAGTTTCCCAGTAGTTTCATCTATATAATCACCTTCACTACCATTGCTATCGACAACCTTAGCTAATAGTGGTCCTTGATAACCATTATCAATGGTGAAAACAACCGGTCCATCACTAAAATCATGCTCTTTATTTGCCAGTTCATTACCATCTTTATCATACAATGTAATAGTCGCAATTGACTTAAAAGGACCAGCTACTGGATCCAAGGTCACCTGGTAGCTTGGATAATCTTCATCATCACTATCCAACGCTACGGAGCCAAGCACACTAGCACCAAATAAGGCAACACCCCATGTTAAAGGGGACAGTCCTAAAAAATCATTATCCTCTTGTGCTTTTCGAACAATAGGTTCATTGCCCTCAGCGATCACTGGCTTATCCGTACTGCTGATACTCATCCCTTCAGCGGGCGTAAAACTACCATCCGCTGAGAAAGTCGCATTCATCGATTCACTATAAAAACCTTCAACTTGAGCAACAATTACTCCTTCTACCTCTACTGTTAAATCATCATCTTTACGCTTTAACACTAACTCTTGAGGAGCTTGTTGAGTTCCTTCTTTAACTACCGTATAAATTGCACCATTTAATGCGGTCAAAATCTGTAATTCGACCAAAGTAAATGTTTGACGTTCGCCATTTGCTAATTCAACAAGTAAAGTTAACTTTATCATTATATGCCCTTTAAAGCGGCTCTATAGCGTTCAATGTTGTAGGATTGAAATATCTGAATTAATCCATTATTGAATACTATGCTCAACGCATCTGTTTTTATTGTTTTACTGACTCCACTTTCAAGAAATCTACGCCAACCAAAATAACTGCTCACACAATGAAAAGCGATCAGCAGATGATGAATGATGTCATGCTTTTTTAATAAATTTTTACAGGCGTGTGCGCCATCTGTGCAGAGAATTAAATATGTATTTACAATCTGTTCGAGTTTTTCAATTAAAGCGTCATTATTGTGTTTACCAAGCAGATAGTTTGCCGTTTTATCGCTTCGTTCTTTAACAGTGCGTGACTTTTTTTTATCTTTATCAGAGTACTTTTCGTCTTGTTTACTTCGTTTTCTGGGTATATATTTGAAGATATTTTGAGCACCTCCAAATGAGATTGAAAAGAACATCTCATCCGCTTCTGTTTTGTCACTGCCCTCATTAGATCTTGCTTCCGTTTGCGCAGTAAAAAGCCAATGTTCCCATCGAAAAATTGCAGTGCTAACGCAATGTGGAAAGCAAATTACTTCACCTTTAATATTTTCAATCATTGATTCAGTTTGAGTACGATTTAATTTAGCTTTAACCGCATCAAGCAACTCACGTTTTTGTGTGTCGGTAAGATTGAAAAGTGAATGAATAATTTGTCTAAATACGTGGTTGTTCATAAGAAACCATCTCGTCTATATCAACGACATGGTATTAGTTTAGTAGAGACCTACAATTAACGCTAATAGCGTTTTTAAAATTGAAATAGAGGCAGGAGATCATAACTCGAGGTTAAATAACTATAAAAACAACCTAGGGTTAAAGCCAGAATTGAAGTGAAAATAGTAGAAAGTACGAGCCCTATCAAGGATAAAATTAACGAATAAAATTAATTACCTAAGCGGCCTTCAATTCATAAAAAAACCATGTTCTATAAGTACAATTAACAGTTAGAGACGTCGGATTTTTATATGATTATAGTTTTACTAGTGTTGATGGAAAGGTAGATGGTTATTTAATGGCCTAAACAAAGCCTCAAGAGATGGCTCAATATTTTCTAATATGAATAGTATTTGTCAGTTTAATAAAATGAAAGAGATAGATGCTTTATCGTACAAGGGCATTGGCAGTGTTTCACTTAAAAAATTAACACTTCAAAAGTGTGGAAATTAATCAGAACATTAAAATAAGTGTAAAATATTTTAAGAGACACGTGAGTAATTTTTTAGGTCAGGGATAAATAGCAAAAATAAATTCCTACTAAACTCACAGGCAAACCTTGATTTGATTTTCATTGATTAGATTAATGATTGTTTACTGTGGATGTGCCTAGGAAAATGGTGGGCCTTCGCAGACTTGAACTGCGGACCTGCCGATTATGAGTCGGATGCTCTAACCAACTGAGCTAAAGGCCCATTTTCACATGTTTGGCCTGATATATTCTAATGCGTTTGTTAGTACAATTAAATGAGTGAACTAACAAAGCGGGTGCAGTATAAGCATTTTTTATTTTATTGTCACCTAATGAACTTTAAATAATCGTGTTTTTTTACTGACCGCTCATTTCTTAAACAAACAGAGGTATCTTCGCACTAAAATCGGTAAGTTAACCCTACACTCACCTCAGTTTGAACCCAAATACTACTAGAGATGTATATAGCACAAGCTTCAACATCACAAAATATTGCGCTATCAGAATTAAAGAATGTTCCGTATACACGGCTATCTAGCCTCAGGCTAAATTTTTCACTTAATTCAATTTTACTCGCTAAACCAATATTCACTGAAAAGCGTGTTTCATTACTGAGCTGTTTATCATTAGGAGCAAGGTGAGTTAAACCAAGGCCGCCTGTTAGATAAAAAGGAATCGGTCCTTCAGAGATAGGTACATTGCCGCCTAGGTGAGCATAGGTGATACCAAGCCCCGTATTGCTTGCTGAAAAATCATTCGACTCAGAAAAGTTAGTATTGTAATGGCTTATTAAGAATTCACCTTGTCGTTTTCGATCAAAAGACCAAGCAGTTAATAAGCCGTAGCTAGTATCATCACTTAATTCTATTCTATTGTTAATATTATCTTGAGTAGTATCAAAATCACCACCGAAGCGATAGCCAATCAAAGGAGTAACTTCAAGTTCTAGTGCTTGTTTTGCCATAGAGGGCATAGATATGATGGTAAGAGCACAAAACAGGGCTAAAATAACGCGCATAAAGATTCCTTATCTTAGAAAGTAAAAAAGAGTAAGCTAGGTTACTAACTTACTCTTTTTTATGTCTATTTAAAATAGAATTTAAAGTACTATTTTAAATTTTAACTTTTATTCACCATCTAAGAAGCTTTTAAGCTGCTCTGAACGAGATGGATGACGTAATTTACGTAAAGCTTTCGCTTCAATTTGACGAATACGTTCACGAGTAACATCAAATTGCTTACCAACCTCTTCCAAAGTATGGTCAGTATTCATATCGATGCCAAAGCGCATTCTAAGTACTTTCGCTTCACGAGCAGTTAAACCAGCAAGTACTTCATGAGTTGCACCTTTAAGGTTTTCTGAAGTCGCTGAATCAACAGGAAGCTCACCACTACCATCTTCAATAAAGTCACCAAGATGTGAATCTTCATCATCACCGATTGGCGTTTCCATTGAAATTGGCTCTTTAGCTATTTTCAATACTTTACGAATTTTATCTTCAGGCATTACCATACGTTCAGCTAATTCTTCTGGCGTAGGTTCACGTCCCATTTCTTGTAACATTTGACGAGAAACACGGTTTAGCTTATTAATGGTTTCAATCATGTGCACAGGAATACGAATGGTACGCGCCTGATCAGCAATAGAACGAGTGATTGCTTGACGGATCCACCATGTTGCATAAGTTGAGAATTTGTAACCACGACGGTATTCAAATTTATCAACGGCCTTCATTAAGCCAATGTTACCTTCTTGGATTAAATCAAGGAACTGTAAGCCACGGTTGGTGTACTTCTTCGCAATTGAGATAACTAAACGTAAGTTTGCCTCAACCATCTCCTTCTTTGCACGACGTGCTTTCGCTTCACCAATAGACATACGACGGTTAATATCTTTAATGCCGTGAATATTTAGGTGGGTTTCTTCTTCAATTTGGTTAAGTTTGTAGATACAACGTTCAACATCATGCTCAATATCACCAAGCTTAGTTGAATACGGGTTACCTGCAGCTTTTTCTGCTTCAAACCATTCTTTTGAGGTTTCATTACCCGGGAATATTTTGATAAATGTAGTCTTAGGCATACCAGCACTAACACAGTGCTTCATGATCAAACGTTCTTGAACACGTAGTCTGTCCATCATGCCACGCATGTTTTTAACTAACTTATCAAATAATTTAGGAATTAAACGGAATTCTTTAAAAACTTCGGCAACCGCATCAATAGCTTCTTGAGCGTCTTTATGGCCGCGGCCTTTCTTCTTGACTACTTTGGTAGCATTCTCATGTGCTTCGCGTAGCAAAGTGAATTTTTCACGCGCTAGCTCTGGATCTGGTCCAGTATCTTCTTCTTCTTCATCTTCTTCTTCAGCGTCGCCTTCTTTCTTTTCGCTATCTTCATTGGCGAGATCTTCTTTCGATAATTCACTACCAACATGCGTCGCTGCAGCGGCAACATCGTCATCTTCAGCATCTGGGTCTAAAAAGCCGATTATAATATCAGTTAAGCGGACTTCTTCCGCTTCAAAGTTATCCCACATATCTAATAAATAGTTTATTGCTGGTGGGTATTCAGAAACACTACGCTGAACTTCTTTAATACCTTCTTCTATACGCTTAGCAATGACGATTTCGCCTTTACGCGTTAGAAGTTCAACAGTACCCATTTCACGCATATACATACGTACAGGATCTGTTGTGCGACCAATTTCACTTTCTACAGTCGCAAGTGCTTGTGCTGCTGCTTCGGCTGCATCTTCATCTGTATTTGCTTCAGCCATCATCAAGGTATCTTGATCCGGCGCATTTTCAAATACTTGAATACCCATATCGTTAATCATACTAACGATATCTTCAACTTGATCAGAGTCGATTATGTCTTGTGGAAGATGATCGTTAACCTGCGCAAACGTTAGATAACCTTGTTCTTTACCTTTGGTTATCAGGTCTTTAAGTCTAGATTGAGGGGCTGGTTCCATTGACGAGTGTCCACCTGTATATTATAAATATGGGATGTAAAATATGCGCTTAAAACATTAGTAAAAGCTAATAAATGACGCAATAAAGCCGGAAATTATAGCGAATTTTTAAAGCAGTTACCAGCAAATATCCTGTCTTAATCGCTTGTTAGCATTTAACGCTAATATAATAACGCTAATCTCATTCATGCTTACTAAGTATAGCTAAAACTAACCATTAAGCATTCAGTAATGCTTGTAACTCTTGCTTTTCTTCAGCTGTCATTTGTCCAGCGCGTGCCTTTTGTAATAATACTTCAGTACGTTGCTCAACAAAGTCATTCAGAAGCTTCTCAATATTATCAAGAAACACATCAGTTGCTGCATCAGCTTCCACATTGTGCTGCCAACACATCAACTTTGCTAATTGTGTGCCTTGCTCAGTTCCGCGAAAACTTTCAAGCAATTGTGGTGATTTAATATCAGGGTTTTGCTGACATATACCTAACACTTGCATTAACAGCGGTATTCCTGGCACAGTTAATGGTTGCAACACATTTATATCACCTAAGCTATTTGCTATATGGGGATGTTCTAACAATAAAGCAAGTGCTGATCTTACTGGGGTGACCTTTGTTCTGGTTTTAACTGCCGTTTTTACTGCCGTACTTTTTATACTCTTAGTAAACTTGGCTAGAAATTGCTCGCTACCAGTACCAAAATTGTTAGCTATTTCATTAAGCATTGCATCTTTTAAAATACTGTCAGGAAGCTTAGATAAATAAGGCTGAAATGACTCAACTAATGCAGCTCTTCCTTCTAGAGAGCTCATATCAACTTTCTGCATGAGTTGCTCAAAGAGGAATTTGGATAACGGCACGGCGTTATCAATAATAGTTTCAAAAGCCTGCTGGCCTTGAGTTCCAATCAAAGAGTCGGGGTCTTCACCATCAGGCAGAAATACAAATTTTAATGAAAAACCGTCACGAATAAGAGGTAAGGCATTTTCCATCGCTCGCCAGGCAGCGTCGCGACCCGCTCTATCACCATCATAACAACAGATAACATCAGGAACAGTGCGAAATAAGGTTTGTAATTGCTCAAAAGTCGTTGCGGTTCCCAGCGAAGCAACAGCATAATCGACACCATGTTGTGCTAACGCGACGACATCCATATAACCTTCAACAACAATCAAGCGCTTAAGTTGTTTATTGGCTTGCTTAGCCTCATGTAACCCGTAAAGTTCTTGGCCCTTATGATAAACACGTGTTTCTGGCGAGTTTAAGTACTTGGGTTTTTCATCGCCTAAAACACGCCCACCAAAGCCAATGACTCGACCACGTTTATCGCTGATGGGAAACATGATACGTCCACGAAAACGATCATAGGGACGTTTTTTATCGCCTGAAATGGCCATACCTAAGTCGATCAATTGCTGATTGGCTTGACCATTACGCGAAAAACTATTCATCACGCCGTCCCAAGCGTCACTTATGTAGCCAATACCAAAGCGCTTAACAACCTCACCACTGAGCCCTCGAGCTTTTAAATAGTCGATAGCTCTTTCTTTGTCACTAGCCACTTTTAATTGCTGCTGAAAAAAACGACTAATTTGCGACATTAGCTCATAGTCATCTTGTTTTTGTTGGTAAACTTGCTGCTGTCGACGTTGCTCTTCTGGGCTAGCAGTATTTTCTTCTCGGACTACTTCCATTCCGCAATGAGAAGCAAGTTCTTCAACCGCATCAACAAAATCAAGACGATCAAATTCCATCAAAAAAGAAATAGCATTACCGTGTTCACCACAGCCAAAGCAGTGATAAAACTGTTTATCTTGACTCACAGTAAAGGAAGGTGATTTTTCATTATGAAATGGGCAACAGGCCTGGTAGTTTTTACCCGCCTTTTTTAACGGTACTCGGCTATCAACTAGATCAACAATATCTGCTCTGTTGAGTAAGTCATCAATAAATTGTCGAGAAATGCGTCCAGCCATAATGTTTAAGCGTCACCGTTAAAGGAAATATCACATTCGTATTCTACACAATACGAATAAGAATGTAGTTCGATTTCTTAAGTTTCAGTTAAAGAAATCTTAAAAAAAAGTCATAAAAAAACCGTAATAGCTAAAGCCATTACGGTTTTGTTTAATGCACTAATATAGTGTTAGCTATAAAACCTTAACTATAAACCTTGAAGACCTGCTCTGACTTGACCACTTACTGCGCCCATGTCAGCTTTGCCTTGCATTAAAGGTTTTAACACTGCCATCACTTTGCCCATATCAGCCATAGAGGCTGCTCCAGATTCAATGATTGCCTTGCTTATTAATTCATTAATTTCTTCTGCACTAAGCGGTTGCGGCATAAAAAATTTCAAAGCAACAACTTCCGCTGCTTCTTTTTCAGCCAATTCATCACGACCACCCTCGGTAAACATCTTAATAGACTCTTTACGCTGTTTAACCATTTTGGTTAAAATCACAATGATGTTTTTATCAGTTGCTTCGGTTTTATGATCAATTTCTGCTTGCTTAATTGCAGAAATAGCCATGCGAATTACACCAAGACGTAATTTGTCTTTGGCTCGCATAGCAATCTTCATTTCATCTTTGAGTTGTATTAGAAGTGACATTTCTCTCTCCATAATAGGCAATCTCTTAGAATAGTTATACTAAGATAATTCTTAGTACATGCGAACGCGACGAGCGTTCTCACGAGAAACTTTTTTCGCAGCACGTTTAACAGCAGCGGCTTTCTTACGTTTACGTTCCCAAGTAGGCTTCTCATAAGATTCGCGACGGCGAACTTCTGAAAGGATTCCTGCTTTTTCACATGAACGTTTAAAACGACGTAATGCAACGTCAAATGGTTCGTTTTCTCTTACTTTAATTACTGGCATGTACTTTATTACCTTAGGGTAGCTATATAAATTGGTGACTGATTTCGACTGAACAATGCAAAAAATTGCATTGCTTGCCTCATCCACACCCACTCTATTAAAAATTGGTGCCGTATTCTACTGCTAAGCCACCGCTAATGTAAAGGTTAATTTAAGGGTTATTGTTTGAATACGCTGGTGTCTGTCTTATATACCCGTTATCATTCAAGATGCAGGTTTCAGAGCGCTTGAGAAATATCAATTCAAGGCGCGGTGATGAAATAATGGTTGTTCCATTATAAGTCGCTGCAACGATGAAGTGATGTTTCTCAAGTGCTTCTTTGATGGGTTTAAAATCACTTTATACTGCGTTAAATAATCTAACCATAGAATGACTATGCTTAAATCATTTACCTTGCCTAAAGTGGTTTTAATTCCCACTGAAACTCTGCACTTTGATTGGTAACGGGTATAAACACAGTAAAATCGTCCCTCCAATAATTACGGGGATTTTGCCAAGTAATTATTGGCTACTATTCCTATTTTTTGAGCCTCCTTTTGAGCTTTTTTTTGAGATTACATATTTATGCGTATTTTGGGTATTGAAACTTCTTGTGATGAAACAGGTATCGCCATTTATGATGACGGTTTAGGTGATAGTCCTGAAGGTATACTCGCCCATCGTTTGTATAGTCAAATAGCCGTTCATGCTGATTACGGTGGCGTAGTACCAGAACTCGCATCAAGAGACCATGTACGTAAGACTATTCCTCTGATTAAGGAAGTATTGGCAGATGCCAACCTTACCCCCAAAGATCTAGACGGTGTTGCGTACACTGCTGGTCCTGGTTTAGTTGGCGCACTCTTGGTTGGTTGTTCCATTGGTCGAAGTTTGGCTTATGGTTGGGAGCTACCCGCAGTTCCTGTACATCATATGGAAGGTCATCTATTAGCGCCTATGCTTGAAGATGATGTACCTGAGTTTCCTTTTGTCGCTTTATTAGTTTCTGGCGGACATACCATGCTGGTACGTGTCGATGCTATTGGTGAATACAAACTACTTGGTGAATCAGTTGATGATGCTGCCGGTGAAGCGTTTGATAAAACAGCTAAATTGCTAGGTTTAGACTACCCTGGTGGACCGGCTTTATCTAAGATGGCTGAAAGCGGTGAAGCAGGACGCTTTAAATTACCCCGCCCTATGACTGATAGACCTGGTTTAGATTTTAGCTTTAGTGGTTTAAAAACAGCGGCAGGAACCTTAGTTCGCAAAGAATGTTTGAATTTGTCAGATAGCGATCTTAAGCAAACCCATGCTGATATTGCCAATGCGTTTCAACAAGCAGTGGTAGACACCTTAGCGATAAAATGTAAACGCGCCTTGCAACAAGAAAAATTAAGCAGATTAGTAATTGCTGGTGGTGTAAGCGCCAATACAGCTTTACGAGAGCAACTGGCGATAACCACAAAGAAACTTGGTGGCAGTGTATTTTATCCACGTCCTGAGTTTTGCACTGATAACGGCGCTATGATTGCTTATGCTGGTTTACAGCGTTTAAAAGCAGGAACAGATGCCGACTTAACTTTTAAAGCTAACCCTCGATGGGCGCTCGATTCATTACCTCCAGTAAAATAGCCAACAAGTAAAAAGCAGCTAGTGCTGCCCTGAATTTTTCACTACTGATATTCAGGGCGCTATGATTGCTTATGCTGGATGATTACGTAAATTTATAACATTTAAAAGCAGTAACCAAGCAGACTTAACCTTTTAAGCTAATCCACGATGGGCTTTAAATTCCTTACCTCCAGTTAATTAACAACTGAACATAAAACACGAATCACCTGTACACTATATGTGTTATAGGTGATTACTAAGTTTTATTAGAGGTTTTATTAAATTTTATGAGTGATTTTACTTTCTGTCCCTTTAAGTAAACGCTTAATGTTATCTCGGTGGCGAAAGAGTATCAGAGCGCTAAGCATCAAAGTTGGGTAAACATATAGCGGTTTTAAGAAATAGACATAAAGTGGTGCTATAGAGACAGTGACAATGGCTGCTAGACTAGAATATTTAGTAAGCTTCACCACTAATACCCACGTAAGAATTAACAATCCCCCCAACGTAAAACCAATGGGTAATAAAGTCCCCAGCGCAGTAGCTACTGCTTTTCCGCCTTTAAAATTGAAAAATATTGGATACATGTGCCCTAAGCAAGCGGAAACACCAATAAAACCTAAATAGAGAGAATCTATTTTTAAAAAGTAAGCTCCCCAAACAGGAATAGTCCCTTTAAGAATATCAAGAAATAATACCGTTGCAGCAGTGAACTTATTGCTTATACGTAACACATTAGTTGCACCAGGGTTTTTCGATCCTGTTGTTCTAGGATCTGGAAGACCTGAAAATCGGCATACTAAAATAGCACTCGAAATAGAGCCTATTAGGTAAGCCGCAATGATCATAGTGAGCGTAAGTAGCAACATCTAAATGACGAAATCCATTGTTAAGTACTATAAGGTTAATATTCTATCTTCATCTCTGCTAGTTTTTCTACCACTTCGCAGGTAAAATCCTTTCTTATTTTGTAACAATTGCTTAAGTACTGCAATAGTTCTTCTAACAACATAACAGGTAAATCATGGATAAGGTGTTCATTAAGGGTTTAAGTATCCAAACCACCATTGGTTTTTTTCAGTGGGAAAAAGAAATAAAACAAACCTTGGTTATTGATCTGGCCATGGGCTGGAACACGGCCAATGCAGCACTCAATGACGAACTAGCCAAAACATTGGATTATGCCGATATCTCAGTCGCTATAGAGCGCTTTGCCAACGACAATCCCGTTGACTTAATTGAGACGCTTGCTGAGCGCTTAGCCAGTTATTTAATGACACAATACCAAATCCCTTGGTTAAAGCTATTCATTGGCAAACCTGGCGCAGTTCATAATGCCCAAACTGTTGGTGTTGAAATTGAACGTGGCACGCAAGCTGTTGAGATATCCTCTTAATGGCTCAAATCTATATTTCATTAGGCAGCAACATTAACCGTGAGCATTACGTTAAGCAAGGTCTACTCTCATTAGCTAAAGTATTTGAGCTGCCTTTTGAACAGTTAACATTATCTTCCTTATTTGAAAGCAAGGCCGTTGGTTTTGATGGTGCTGCTTTTTATAATATGGTGATAGGCATCAAATGCACACAAAATGTCGAAGAAGTGGCGAGTATGTTACGCGCCATAGAATTTTCTCACGGCCGTGACCATAACGCGAAGAAGTTTAGCCCGCGTAGCTTAGATCTTGATTTGTTATTGTTTGATGATTTAATTATTAACGAACCTGCGCAACTGCCTCGAGATGAAATAATTAAAAACGCCTTTGTTTTATGGCCATTGAGTCAAGTTGCACCTGAGCTTACCCACCCGATTGTAAAACAAACTTATCGAGATTTATGGCAAGGTTATAATAAAACCAGTCAGCAACTTAGCATAGTAGCTAACTGCTGGTAGTGACGATTCTGATTGAATTTATTTCCCCCCATCCAAAATAGTAAAGGACAACTAACACCCCATGAGCACTTTAGAAATAATTATCCTAGCCTTATTACAAGGCTTAACCGAATTCTTACCTATTTCAAGTTCAGCGCATTTGATATTACCCTCGCAAGTTTTAGGATGGCAAGATCAAGGACTAGCCTTTGATGTTGCCGTTCATGTTGGCACTTTATTAGCCGTTATGATGTATTTTCGTAAAGAACTTGGCGTTATGGCAGTTGCTTGGTTAGGTACTGTTGGAGTCGGTCCAGAGAAAGGTCGTGGGGGTTTTGATGCCAAATTATCATGGTGGATTCTACTCGCTACAATTCCCGCCGGTTTATTTGGTTTATTGGGTAAAGACTTTATCGAAGAACACTTACGTTCTGCGTTAGTGATTGCCATGACTACCCTGTTATTTGGTTTCCTTTTAGGTTTTGCCGATATCAAGGCCGGTAAACGCACTGAACATAAGCCAATGGAGAAACTGGGGCTTAAGGGGGCAATGTTAATTGGTTTAGCACAAGCTGTTGCTTTAATTCCTGGAACCTCACGTTCAGGCATCACCATGACTATCGGTTTAATGTTAGGTTTAAGCCGTGATAATGCCGCTCGTTTTTCATTTTTACTGTCTATTCCTGCGATTGCTATGGCCGGCAGTTATCTAACATTAAAACTCATTTTATCAACTGAGAGTGTCGATTGGTTTGCTATGGGATTAGGTAGTTTGTTAGCATTTGTTAGCGCCTATGCTTGTATTCATTATTTTCTCATTTTATTAGAGAAACTAGGGATGATGCCGTTTGTTATCTATCGATTAATTCTAGGTGTTGGCTTACTTTGGTTTATCTTGTGATAGGCTTTCTTATACCTAGGCTCAGTAGAAACAGCACCCATTACATATTAAAAATATAATTTTCAAGATATTACTAACACATTCGAGAATAAAATATGATTGCCATTACTCTAGATAATTTTCAACAAGTCGTTGTTGAAGAATCAAAAAACAAATTAGTACTCGTTAGCTTTTGGGCTGAACAAGTACCTGAGAGTGTTGAACTAAGAAATAAACTAGCGGCTAAGCTATCAAACCTAAGCGAACATATCACTTTAGCGACTGTTGATTGTCAAAGCCAAGGGCAAATCGCTGAGCAATTTGGTATTAAAGGCTTACCTACGGCTATTTTATTAAAAGATGCCCAGCCTCTAGATGGAATTTCTGGACCACAAGATGATGCAAGCATTGCTACGTTTTTAGATAGTCACTTACCAAAACCTGAAGATATACTGCTTGCACAAGCAAAAGCTGCACTTGGGGATAATCTATTAGTTGAAGCTGAAAATATCATCATGCAGGCCTATCAAATTGATAATAATCGCGCTGATATTAAGGTAATATTAATTGATCTTTACTTACAAACGGGAAAGACCAGTGAAGCAAAGGCATTATTAGACACCATAATGATGGTTGACCAAGATAGTCAATATCACGCTTTAATAGCCAAGCTAGAATTAGCTGAGCAGGCGGAAAACTCTCCAGAAATAAAAGCATTAGAAGCACAATTAGAAGCAACGCCTGATGATATCAATGTCAGTCAACAACTTGCAGCTCAATACAGCCAAGTTAATCGTCAAGAAGATGCACTCACCATATTATTTCGTTTAGTACAAGCAGGTGATGAAAGTACAAAAGAGAGAAGCAAAGAGCTATTTCTTGATGTATTAAAAGCCTTACCTGATGGCGATCCGCTGGCAGCAAAGTTTCGTAGAAAGCTATACACCTTAATGTATTAATAGCTATCACTAAACGCTTCAAAATTAGCGTTAGAACTAATAAAAAGCCCAATTCATTAATGAATCGGGCTTTTTTATTTTGGTCGAGACACTTTCCAGTTAAAAGTAACCGCCTATGGAAGGTGTTCACTGGCAAGGTAGTCATGAGATTGCATCTCTTGTAAACGACTTAGGCAACGCTTAAATTCAAAGGCTAAACGACCACCGCTATACAAATCATCTAAAGGCAGCTCTGCCGACATAATCAACTTCACATTACGTTCATAGAATTCATCAACTAACGCAATAAAGCGGCGAGTTGTGTCATCGCTATCAGGGCCCATTTCTTTAACATTAGCCATTAATACCGTGTGATAAAGTTGACTAATTTCCATATAATCACCTTGGCTACGTGCACTTTCACAAAGTACTGAGAAGTCAAAGTACACCACGCCATCACTCACTAAAACAGTTTTTAATGGACGGTTATGAATCTCAATGGATTGCCCTGATTTACCTTCATCTGTAGAGAGTTGCTTAAAGTAGTGCTTTAAATTTTCATCTGCTTGGGCATCAAGTGGATAATGAAAGATTTCCGCTTGCTCTAAGGTTCTTAGACGATAATCAACACCACTATCTACATTAACAATGAGAGTATGCTTATTGATAAGTTTTATAGCCGGTAAAAAGCGCTCACGTTGCAAACCATTGCGATACAACTCATCAGGGATAATATTAGATGTCGCTACTAACGTGACATTATGCGCAAATAACTCTTCAAATAATGTGCCTAAAATCATGGCATCGGTAATATCAGAAACAAAGAACTCATCAAAGCAGATAATTTGTGTTTCATCTGCAAATTTCTTAGCAATAATTTTTAGCGGATCGGATTGTCCAGACAGACTTTTGAGTTCTTGATGCACTCTGTGCATAAAACGATGAAAGTGCACACGCATTTTATTATTGAAAGGTAGGCTCTCAAAAAAGGTATCAACTAAATATGTTTTCCCCCGACCTACACCTCCCCAAAAATATAATCCTTTGATAGGCTCCTGCTCTTGTTTTTTATAAACTTTTTTCCAACGGTTAAGTACTTTTTTAAAACCAGAAACAGCTAATGGCTTGCTTTGTAAGTCGTCATATAAACGTTGTAAGTGAATAACCGCATTTTCTTGTGCTGCATCAAAGAGAAAATCATCTCTGGTTAAATCTTGTTTATACTTATCTATAGGAGAGAGCTTTATCATTGAGAGCCTATGTTATTTTGAATCAATTATTAATATGTCGATACCAGTTACCATTCAAAATGCAGAATTTCAGTAGAGATTAAAATCACTTTAAGCAAGAAAAATAATTTAAACATAGTTATTACTATGATTTAATTATTTAGCTCGGTATAAAGTTATTTAAAATCCATCGAAGAAGCACTTGAGCAACATCACTTAATTGTTGCTGTGACTTATAATGGAATAACCATTATTTCATTACAGCGTCTTAAAATGAAATTGTTCAGCACTCTGAAACATGCATCTTGATTGATAACCGGAATATACACTTGAAAAATAAATTTTTACCTAGATATTTTTACTAAGTAAATTGTTTAGATGATAGTATAATCTATCTTGGCACCATATTTAATTTCTATTTACAATGTAAGGTACACCCTATGAATGTAGTAATAGCTCTAGTCATTTTTATCATCGGCGGCATCGGTGGTTTTTTCGCAAATCGTCTTCTTTCTAGTACAAGCCAAGAGCAACGTAAATTAGCGGACCAAGTCAATAAAAGTGAAGCAGCTTTAGATCAATACAAGTTAGATGTTGCCGAGCATTTAGACAGCTCAGCCAAATTACTTGACCAAATGAATAACACTTGTCAAACAGCCATGAAGCAAATGAAAGAAAGTACTCAGTTATTGCAAAAAGCAACTACAGTAGAAGCTGAAGGTATGCCATTTTTCTCTGCTGAAACTCAGCAACAACTAGCACAAACGGCGACTTTACGTCACCAAAAGCGCGCTAGTGAAGCAGTTGAAGCCATGACTGAAGCACCGCTTGATTATTCAGGAAACCCAAGTGGTTTATTTGCCGACCAGAAACAAAAAGTTACAACTACAGTGTAATTTGATACATGATTAACTGAACTAAAGCTTTTTAGTTCAGTCTATTTAGGAGTATTTATTAAAGTTAACTGAACTATAGTTAGCTTTTTTTATTGGGTTAACAATAAACCTCGGAGAACGCTTAAATATGAAAAAATCATTTACATCATCTAAATTATCAATTGTCATCAGTGCCGCATTATTATCATCGACCTTAGCACTTACTAGCGCTCCTGCATTAGCAAACTTACCTGCCCAAGTAGATGGCCATGTAATGCCCAGCTTAGCTCCAATGCTTGAACATGCGACTCCAGCTGTTGTTAGTATCTCTGTAATAGGCACCCATAATGTGCCACAACAAAATGTACCTGACGCATTCAAATTTTTCTTTGGTAATAAAGAAAAAAATCAAGGACAACCTCAACAAAGACCATTTCGCGGCTTGGGCTCAGGTGTAATTATTGATAGTGATGAAGGTTATGTTGTTACCAATAACCATGTCATAGAAAATGCTGACAAAATTATGATCACCTTAAAAGACGGTCGTCAGTTAGAAGCGAAGAAAATCGGTAGCGATGCAAAAAGTGACATTGCTTTATTACAGATTGATTCTGAAAACTTAAGTGAAATCAAATTAGCCGATTCCGATAATTTGCGTGTTGGAGATTTCACTGTCGCGATTGGTAGTCCGTTTGGTCTAGGACAAACCGTTACTTCTGGCATTGTTAGTGCGCTAGGACGTAGTAATCTAAATATCGAACATTATGAAGACTTTATTCAAACCGATGCTGCCATAAATAGTGGTAACTCCGGTGGCGCTTTAGTTAACTTGCGCGGTGAGTTGATTGGTATCAACACAGCGATATTAGGGCCTAGTGGTGGTAATGTCGGTATTGGCTTTGCTATCCCGAGTAATATGATGCATAACCTAATTACGCAGATAATTGAATTTGGTGAAGTACACCGCGGTATTCTGGGTGTATCTGGACGAAGTGTTAACAGCGAAATTGCCAAAGCAATGGAGCTAGAAACAAGTCAAGGTGGCTTTATTGAGCAAGTGATGCCTGACTCTGCTGCAGACGAAGCGGGTATTAAGGCAGGTGACGTGATCATTGCCGTGAATGGTAAAGCCATTAAAAGCTTCTTTGAACTACGCGCTAAAATTGGTTCAATTGGTGCGAATAAAAAAGTTAAGTTAACGGTGATAAGAGATGGAGACAACAAAGTATTTACCGTTAAGTTAAAGCAAGATCAAAGTGCAGATATTACTGCCGCCAGTATTCACACTATGTTAGATGGTACTAAATTAGAAAATGACACCAAGAAACAGGCGATTATCATAGAACAAGTTGCCGAAGGCTCTCCGGCACAAAGGGCAGGATTTCAAGCAGGTGATATTATCACGGGCGTTAACCGTAGTCGTATCAAAGATATTGCTCAATTACGTGATTACCTTAAAGATAAAAGTGGTGTACTAGCGCTAAATATTGTTCGGGATAATCATTCCCAGTACATAATGATCCGTTAATAATATAAGGTTATTGAGTAAATAATACCTAAAGCTGATTAGATTGACGAGACCGACTTGCATCGGTCGAACTCAATGTAATCAGCTTTTTTTATGTTACACTGAAAACATTGGTACAACATAAAATAAGATAACCTTTGAAACTCTTTTCTTCAATCAAATATACAATTACAGCAATAAGTTACGGTGTCCTGATCGCTGTAGTGTTATTACTCCTAATACCTGGATTAGTTCCTGGCTTAAACGATACCAGTTTAGCAACAAGCCTTTTTAAAGGTAGTCAAGCGCAACAAGCACCACTTTCATTTGCCAAAGCAGTTAGCATCGCTAGCCCTGCTGTTGTTAATATTTATTCTCAACAAATTGAAGTGAATCCACAATACGGTCGAAAAGCGCGTAAAAGTACTCGCTTAGGCTCAGGCGTGATTATGGACACCCATGGTTATATATTGACTAACTTACACGTAATTCGCCAAGCAGACCTTATTCAGGTACTACTGCAAGATGGCCAGATATATCCAGCCGAGTTGATAGGTTTTGACCATTATACTGACTTAGCGGTTCTCAAAGTCAATGTTAACAACTTGCCTGTAATCCCACAAAAGGAGCAGCAAACATCGCTAGTTGGTGATATTGTTCTTGCGATTGGTAACCCACTAAATTTAGGTCAAACAGTGACTCAAGGCATTATTAGTGCAACAGGCCGTAATGGTTTGAGTAACACTAGCTATTTAGAGTTTTTACAAATGGATGCTGCCATCAATGAAGGAAATTCCGGTGGAGCACTTATCAACAGTAATGGTATTTTAGTCGGCATTAATTCAAGAAAATTCACCCAGTCAAATCCACAATTATCAATCCAAGGCATTTTCTTTGCTGTACCTTATCAATTGGCTTACAAGGTAATGCGACAAATCATTGAAAATGGCAAAGTGGTACGAGGTTGGTTAGGTATTTCCACTAACCGTTACCATAAAGAACTAAAAGGCTTTGTTATTGAAGAAGTCATGGATAATAGCCCTGCAAAAGCAGCGGGAATACAAGTTGGCGATGTAGTTTATCAGATCGATAATGAGTCGATTAATAGCGTAACTGGTGCCTTAGATATTATTGCTGAAACCCAGCCAAATACAGAGCTAACCTTCAAGATTTACCGACAAGGTAATACCATAGAAGCTAAGGTAAAAATCATTGAATTAAGAAACTAATTTAAGCCACAACAAATCAATTTAGATACTCATAAAAAAAAGGCAGACGGTATTTATACCGTCTGCCTTTTTTGTTAACTACCTTTATTAACTTTTTATATTAACTGATAGTAATACCAACTAAACGCTATTGGTTATAGCGCTTATGAGTCTAATTCAAGTAAGTATTTTACTAAATTTTGGTAGTCTTGCTCAAAATTGTTACGATCTAATTTTGCCGGATCAATTTTATATTTACCATTAACAATAATCGTTGGTACGCCGGTTAATACACGTTTAGCCGTCATATTTTCTTGATACTTTTTCATTGTTTTCGCTTGTGAATTAACACTAAAGCTTTTCATCAATTTATCAAACTTGTCGCCGTCAGCACCATTTAATACAAAGATATTACGCAAATCTTTTTCTGTCGTAATCACAGCACGTTGTACATGGATATAGTTAAATACTGCACCAATTAATTTATCTGAATCACCTAATTGTTCTGCGACCACGGTAGCCTTAGTGATCATTTGTTGAATTTTAGGGCTAGCTGCTCGAAGAAAATCAACATGATTACGTTCAAATGAGGCATCTTCAGGTAAGCTCTTTTTAAGACTATGCATGATAGGCTCAAATTTAAAGCAGTGACCACAATATACTGAGAAGTATTCTCTCACTTCTTTTTTCTTAGTTACCGTTTCATTCACTTTAGTATATTGCTCACCCTCAGTGTATTGTGCAGCTGCGGCGTTTACCGATAAAGCCAACAACGGCATTAACAAAAGAGATTTTAGTAATTTATTCATTATTATTTCCTAAAGTAAAATTGCCCTATTACAGTAACTAACCTAAGTAATTTACATTACTTATTCATTATCCGTAATTAAGGCTAAAAATTATTCAAACTTAACGGCGGTTGTTGCAGTGCTGACATTTGCTCTTTAAGCATTAGTATCTGCTGCTCCCAGTACTTCTCAGTATTAAACCATGGAAAGTTTTGTGGGAAAGCTGGATCATGCCAACGTTTACATAACCACGCCATGTAATTAACAACGCGCATAGTTCTTAGTGATTCTATCAAAAGAAGCTGGTCATTTTCAAACGTAAAGAACTCCTCATACCCCATTAATAGTGTATCAAGTTGTAACAGCTGCTGTTGTCTATCACCTGATAGCATCATCCAAAGGTCTTGAATAGCAGGTCCTGTTCGACAATCATCTAAGTCAACAAAGTGAGGTCCTTCATCACGCCATAAAATATTACCTGCGTGACAATCACCGTGTAAGCGAATTTGTTGCATGCCTTGTGCAGGTAAATACTGCTCAGCTGCTACCGCAATGACTTGGTCCAAAATAGTAAAAAAGGCTGTCGTTAAACTCTTGGGTACATAATTTGAAGCTTTGATAGTTTCACGCGCTTGAAAAAGCAATTCATCACTGTTGAAATCTGGTCGTTGTATGAAATCATTCTGCGACGAGACAGCATGGATGCGCGCAATGAAGCGCCCCATCCATTCTAACTGGTTAAGATTATCAACCTCAAAAATACGTCCACCTCGACAAGGAAATACCGCAAAATGATAACCTTGATGCTCAAATAAACTTTGTCCATTTATTTTAAGTGGTGCAACAATCGGTAACTCTTGTTCCTCCAACTCAAAAGAAAAGTCATGCTCTTCATTTATTTGCGCAAGCTGCCAACGCTGCGGCCGATAGAATTTAGTTACATATTTAACTAAATTATCATCATGAAATTGATAAACACGGTTCTCATAGCTATTAAGCGCTAATAAACCACTATCAACACTAAAACCAGCACTCTCTAAGCCATCAATTATTAAATCTGGTGACAAGGCACTGAAATCAAATGATGCCATTAGCGTTTATTAAAAAATCGGCTTTCTTGCTCGATTCTTGCCTCACTTTCTGGTGAAACTTGTTCTACAACAAAGGTAATATTACTCATGTACTTTTCCAATTCATAAGGATCAACCGAAATACTGATAGGTAGTGTGTAGACTGTCGCAGCCTCAACCACCACTTCTTGTTTACCATGCCACTGGGTATTTTCAATACCTTTTACAGAAAGTTTATAAGTATTATCTGTTTGTGACATATTAAGAATTTTTAAGGTATAAACATTCTCAATGTCACCATTAAAGTTTTCTCTTGCTAACTCAGTGCGATCGCGAATGATATCTAACGATAAAGGTACACGATTAACAATTTCGAGTATTAACATGGTACTCATGATAACAAGCAAGACCGCATAACCAATAAGCTTAGAACGAACTAAGTGAACTTTCTTGCCTTGCAATTCATGCTCTGTAGTATAACGAATGAGACCTTGAGGATAATTCATCTTATCCATAACGCCCGAACAAGCATCAACACAAGAACCACAGTTAATACATTCATATTGCAAGCCGTTACGAATATCGATACCGGTAGGGCAAACCTCAACACATAAATTACAATCTATACAGTCGCCAAGTCCCATCGCCTTATGATCTTGTTTTCGACCACGAGCACCTCGTCCCTCACCACGTTCAACATCATACGCAACAGTTAAAGTATCTTTATCAAACATAGCTGACTGAAAGCGCGCATAAGGGCACATGTGCAAACAGACAGTCTCTCGCATCCAACCCGCATTGCCATAGGTGGCAAAGGTGAAGAAAGCTAAAATTCCCGCCATCATCACACTGGTATCGAAAGTAAAGACATCAACGAATAGCTCTTGCATCGGTGAAAAATAACCAGCAAATGTCATCGCGGTAAACAAGGAAAATAATAACCAAGCACTATGTTTTAAGGTTTTTCGAATAACCTTATTACCCGTCACTTTTTGCCCATCTAGCTTCCTGCGCTGGTTAGCCGTACCTTCAATTTTTTCTTCAAACCATATGAAAATGAAAGTCCAAACGGTTTGTGGGCACATATAGCCACACCAAACACGACCTAAAAAAGTGGTAACAAAAAAGAGGAGAAATGCACCTAAGATAAAAAACCATGCCAATAAGGTTAAATCTTGTGGCCAGAGTGTTAAGTTAAAGATGGTAAAGCGTTGTTCACTGATGTCGAACAATATAGCTTGATGACCATTGAACTGAAGCCAAGGAAGAATTAAAAAGAAAGCAAAATAAACCAAGTTCATACGCTGTCTTAGCTTTTGGAAAAAACCAGATACTTTACGAACATATATTTGGTCACCTGGCTTATAACGTTCTTTACCAGTATTTTTACTGCCATGAATTTTGACGTTTTTGATTGGGATATGCTGCTCTACCACAGGCTTATTTGTCTTAGGCGTAGAGGATGATTGGTCGTTTGCTCTCACGATAAATCCTTGTTAAGCGAAAAATAACTACTAAAAATATGACTAACTGGCTACAAGCTAGTATCAAAAAGATAAATGATTTTATTAACAAAAGCCGACAATAGCTAATAATTTATACCTTAAAACAACTAATTAATATAAAATCGACTCTTCTCATTTATTATATGGCATCTTATGAAGCATTTATTGATCTTAATCGTGGCCGCATCACTCTATTTACATTTCTATCCAAACGAGAAAGTAACTGAGTTTTATAACGAGCAGAAGCAAGCTCTGCTTGATGGTTTCGGTGAATTCAGTGATACTAAAGTCCGTTTGAAAGCCGATAAGATTTATCTAGATTTAGAAAGTGAGCTAGAGAATTTTTCAGAGAAAGAAGTTGAGCGATTAAAAGAAATCACCTCGTCAAGGGATAATGTAAAGGCATTTTACTTAAGCATTTGTAAAACCGATACCAGAGACATTGATTTTCATATTACCAATGAAAAGAAAGTTTGTTCAACTATAGATCGTTATACAAGCATGCTTTAAATCTTAGATTTAAAGCACATTCCCCAGATCTATAGATATAAACAATACTAGCTAGCAGATAACCTAACGAGTAAGTTAGCAAAGTTATCGCTCGCTTGCTCTTGTTCAACATGCTGTTGCGCTTTTATTTGCCACACACCATTAACCATCACATCTGACACTGGATTTTGCTGACTCGCAAAAATCATACTATCAAGTAACTGTTGGCTAGCACTGGCAAATAACTTGGTTTTATCCTTGTCCAGTACTAATAAGTCAGCCTGCTTGCCAATGGCTAAACTTCCGGTATTGCTATTGGTACTCTGCGCTCCACCTATTGCCGCTTGCTGCCATAAATTTTGCCCAACGGAAGCCTGTTCATCTGTAGCTAAAATAGCACGTTGTTGCTTAATTAGGCGCTGTGCATATTCAAGCCAACGTAATTCCTCAATCGGGTTTACTGAAATGTGGCTATCAGAGCCAATGGCTATAGTGCCTTTATCTGCTAGAAACTCTGTCGTTGGGAAAATTCCATCACCTAAATTAGCTTCAGTTGTCGGACAAATTCCTGCAATAGCCTCTTTAGCGATAATGCCTTTTCTTTCTGCTTCGTCAATATGCGTTGCATGAATTAAACACCAATGCTTATCAAGTTCGACATTATCAAGCAGCCACTGCACTGGTCTTTGGCCAAAATGGGCCAAACAATCATCAACTTCTTTTTGTTGCTCACTAATATGAATATGAATTGGGGCTTGATTGTCTAAGCTACGCACATGTTTCACCGCACTAAGTAATGATGTTTTATCAACGGCACGTAGAGAGTGAGGCGCAATACCCACATTAGTATTCGAATATTGTTCACTTAAGGTGAAACAATCACTGACTAATTGATTAAATTGCTCAGTAGAATTGATAAATCGCTTTTGTCCATCACTCGGCGTTTGTTCACCAAAGCCACTGTGTTGATAAAGTACAGGTAACAAGGTCAAACCTATACCAGACTCTTTTGCGGCATCAAAAATAGCTTGTGCCATCGTTGCTAAGCTAGCTGACTTGTCTGTAGTAACACTAGAATTATAAGTACTACCATCTATATCATGATGTAAATAATGAAATTCGGCGACACGGGTATAACCCATTTTTAGCATTTCAATATACAGCTGCTTCGCAATATTTTTAGCATCAAGCTCGGTTAGCTGTGCCAAAAATTGATACATGATTTTTCGCCACGTCCAAAAACTGTCTTGTCCTTCACTGCCTTGCTCACTAAAACCTGCAAAAGCGCGCTGAAAAGCGTGTGAATGACAATTAACCATGCCAGGAATCACAGCACCTTTAGCTATTTCCGCGCCTTCAATCTTGCCTGCATCTACGGCAGTGATTATGCCCTGCTCTATCGTGATAGTTTGTTTACTTGCCCAACCATCGTTTAATAAAATATTCTCTGCGTATAGTTTCATATTGCTCTACTAATTTACTCTACTGAATTTGTTATTTGGAATTACCTGAGTAATTTGCCATAAAGATGAAATCAATCTCGCTATATCACTTATTTCTCTCGAGTGAAATCAACTAAACACTGTACAAATATCTGTAATTTATCTTTTATTTTTTCTGCTTTATCTTCATTGTAATGATCACTTGGTTCATCCATATAAGTTCGTTGTGATAACTCTAACTGAAGCGCATGTATATTCTCTGCTGGATTACCATAACCACGCGTAATGTATCCGCCCTTAAAGCGGCCATTTATCACCGTAGAATAAGGCGATAAATCAAGGTTTTCGATTTTATTAATCAGTTCAGTACTACAACTTACACCATTAGCACTACCAAAATTAAAGTCAGGCAATTGACCCTCAAAGAAACGAGGTACATGTGACAATATTGAGTGAGCATCAAGTAAGACAACTCTGCCATATTGTGCTTTCATATCGGCTAACGTATTTTTTAAGGCTTGGTGATAAGGTTGCCAGTAGCCGTCAATTCTTCGCTTAATTTCCGCTTCATCAGGTTCTTTACCCGTTATATACAATGGAGATAAATCAAATGAGGTCGTTGGGCAAAGCTCTGTGCTGTTTGCTCCTGGGTATAAATTTATACCATCAATATTTCGATTTAAATCGATAACATAGCGACTGTATTTAGGTTTAATAATATAAATACCAAGATCTTGAGCAAAATCATAGAGCTTATCCATATACCAATCGGTATCAGGGACCTGATGACCAGTCTTTGTCATGTTACAGGCAATACTCTCGGGAACTAATTGCCCGTTATGCGGCATGCTGATTAGCATAGCAATATTACCCGTGACCAAGTCATAACTTGTATTCATACTATCCCCTAAAATTGACTACCAATCAAATTGTATATACAACTTGGTGACAGCTAATTTATCACGCGTTAGTTACTCTGAGCAAGGACAGATGGAATTCTTTTCTTTTGCTCGTTTTAATCTGAGAATTTTGATATGTTGTTAATTCACCTTTGTAATAGGTGCTACCTATTACATTGATAGGTTTAATAGATTTTACTTAAAATAGTTGAGCTATCATAATAGCTGCATCTTAACGAATTGAGTCAAGTAGTTACTTGGCAAAGAATGACAACTAACCCTAAAGGATTTCATTATGTTTACTGATATTACCGGCCAAAAAGTCCCTTCAGTTACCTTTCCAATTATAGCTGATGACACATGGAGTACTCGCAATTCAGAGGAAATTTTTGCCAACAAAACCGTAGTAGTTTTTTCATTACCTGGTGCATTTACACCAACGTGTTCATCATCTCACCTGCCACGATATAACGAATTAGCGACTAAATTCTCAGCCAACGGCGTTGATGAAATTATTTGTATTTCTGTAAATGATACCTTTGTAATGAATGCTTGGGCAAAAGATCAAGACGCCGATAACATTAGTTTCATTCCTGATGGTAATGGTGAATTTACACAAGGCATGGGTTTATTAGTTGATAAAGCGGCAATAGGATTCGGCAAACGCAGCTGGCGCTATGCTATGTTAGTTAAAAATGGTGTTATTGAAAAAATGTTTATTGAACCTGATTTACCAGGAGACCCATTTGAAGTATCTGATGCTGATACCATGCTTAACTTCATCAACCCTGAAGCAGTTCAAAGCACTGAAGTGGCGATTTTCACCAAACATGGTTGTTCTCACTGCACTAAAGCTAAAGCATTATTAGCTGAGCAAGGTTTACAGTATGAAGAATTAGTATTAGGTGAAGACACAACAATCACGGCAATGCGTGCTATTTCAAATGCTGATACTACACCACAGATATTTATCGATGGTAAACATATTGGCGGTAATGATGAATTAGTAAAGCACTTTAGCTAGTACGTATTTAGACTATTAAAGCACTAAAAAACTAAGCTATACCCCAATAAAAACACAATAATGATATACTCTCGTTATTGTGTTTTTTGTTTACATGCTACTACTAGTTCTCAATAGCTAGTAACAATGTTACTTATTGGAATAAATAATGGATAACCAGCCTTATAACCCTCTTCATGGCCTAACTCTCAAGACCATAGTTACTGAATTAGAAGCCTACTTTGGTTTTGAAACGTTAGGTAAAACAATCAAAATTAAATGTTTTACTGATGACCCAAGTATTCAATCTACATTAAAGTTTCTGCGTAAAACGCCGTGGGCTAGAGAAAAGGTTGAGCAGCTTTACATTAAAAATAAAATTAAAATTCAAAATTCATTTGAATCAGGTGATTTGGATTAGGTCGACAGATTCATTCGCATCTCTGGCTACTAATTTAATAAGATATAGGATCAAAGTACTGGTATTGCAACGAAAAATATCTAATGATGGCGGTAATACTAATTACTAAATAGGCACATAAGTACATTATGTCTTCAGCTACTCATTATATTTTAACTTGGCAATGCCCGGACAACACTGGCGTGTTAGCCAAAGTATCGCAAAGTTTGTTTTCACACGGTGCTTTTATCACCGAAACATCACAGTACAGTGACCCGTATAGTGAAACCTTTTTTTCACGTATTGCTTTTGATGATCGTAACTTAACGGTTTCCAGTAGTGAATTCGTTAAAGCATTAAATGAGTTAGCCAAACCACTCGCCATGCAATATCAATTACGTAAACGTGCTGATGTACCCAATGTCCTGATTGCGGTGTCAAAAGACGATCATTGTTTAGTCTCATTGTTAACTAAGTGGCGTTCTGGTGCTTTACCGATCAATATCGTTGGCGTTATCTCTAATCATCAATATTGTCAGGCGTTAAGTGAATGGCATAATGTTCCCTTTTACCATTTACCCGTCAATGCAGAGACCAAACTCGAACAAGAAGCTCAAATTACCGACTTAATGGAAGAACTTAATATCGACTTATTAGTATTAGCCCGTTACATGCAAATACTTTCTGATGGTTTATGCCAGCAACTACAAGGTAAGGCCATTAATATCCATCACTCATTCTTACCTAGCTTTAAAGGTGCTCGCCCTTATCACCAAGCTCATGCTCGTGGTGTTAAAGTCATTGGGGCAACCGCGCACTATGTAACAGCGAATCTTGATGAAGGTCCAATTATTGCTCAGGAAGTAAAACCAATTAACCACGCTTTTACCATAGAGCAAATGGTACATATGGGCCATGATTTAGAAGCGACAGCATTAAGCCATGCCGTAAGGATACATGCTGAACAACGCGTTTGTATCAATGGCGATAAAACAGTTATTCTGGCTTAGCTTTGTTTTAATTTTAGTTTGATTTTAGTCTAACGATACATTTCAAGGTCGGCTGTAATTAATTTTGTACAGCCGTCAACTCCCCCTGACGTAAAGTGTTTTACTAAATAAGGGTAAAATTAGCCTAAGTGTCCACTTTGTGATTAAAATTACCTCATAACCTATTTTAATAAAAAGTCCTGATCATGATTAATATAGAAAAAATTCATCACGTTGCTTATCGCTGCAAAGACGCCAAAGAAACAACCGCTTGGTACAAAGACAAGCTAAACATGGATTTAGTGCTCGCTATTGCTGAAAATGAAGTACCTTCAACCAAAGCGCCAGATCCTTATATGCATATTTTCCTCGATGCGGGAAATGAAAATGTTTTAGCCTTTTTTGAATTACCTAATTCTCCAGCCATGGACAGAGATCAGAATACTCCGGCTTGGGTGCAGCACATTGCTTTGAGAGTAGCGAGTTATGATGTATTAGTCTCTGCTAAAGAAGAGCTTGAAAGTAAAGGCGTTGAAATTTTAGGTCCAGTTAACCACGGTGTTTTTAAGTCTATTTATTTCTTTGATCCTAACGGCCACCGTTTAGAACTTGCTGCCGACACAGGTACAGAAGAGCAATATAAAGAACTTAACAGAGTTGCTCACGATATGATTGAAGAATGGTCAGTGACTAAACGTGCACCGCGACATGCTGCTTGGTTACACGAGCAAGATTAATTTACTATCGCTCACGTTTCACTCACTTTACAGACAAAAAGATAAAAAGCACCTAAGTTATCACTGAGGTGCTTTTTTTTGCAGTTTGTCTCGTCAACTCAAATTAATAGCAGCTAAAACTCACTAAGATAAATCAGAAAAATTACGCTTCATACTCTTTACATAATTGCTTAACGGCAATAAGCATTTCTACATTGATGTACCTTGTGCTTACTCAACTGAGTAACTCTGAAATACATATTCTCAAGGAGCTTGGGTATAACTCTGTTAACGGGCTAGTTGTCATCCCTTACAAAAAAACAAATGGACGTCTAGACGTTTAAATGGTTATACTCTAGGAAAAGAACGTTCGAGACAAGCTCAATAAATTCATCAAGGAGTTGAAATAAATTAATTATGTTCGAGATAAAACATTTAAAAACGCTTACAACCCTTGCCAATACAGGGAATATTCGCAAAGCAGCTGAAGTGTTATTTAGTAGTCAGTCTGCTTTGTCGCATCAAATAAAGGATCTTGAGCAACGCTTAAATGCGCCTTTGTTTATTCGTAATACTTCACCGGTTGAGTTTACTGAAGCAGGAAAAGTATTACTTAGTCTTGGTGAAGAGTTATTGCCAAAAATTAAAGAAGCTAATATCACCTTAAAATCACCATCTTTAGCCCTAAGCTCTTTAAAAATAGCCATAGCATGTCATGCCTGCTTTCAGTGGTTATTGCCGGTAACAAGCCATTTTTCACAGCAAAAAAATAACGTTGAACTCGAGTTTATTGATGAGTCGTTTGAAATTAATAAACATAAAAATCAAAGTGAAGAGAAAGCTGACATTCTGTTTACTGACGAGAAATTAGCAGAAGAAAATGTCATTTACCAAGAAATTGGTCAGTTTGAGGTGATGGCTGTTCTTTCTAATCAACAAGCTAGCAAACTGAAATTATCAGAACGGGTCGGATCTTTTTCTCAAGGTGGTGTGACAACAACGCCCTATTTACTGCCCGAGAATTTTAGCCAGTTGACTTTACTAACCTATCCTTTGCCACCCGAGCAGTTAGATATATTTAAATTATTTCTAACGCCAGCCAAATGCAAACCGAGTAAGATAAAGCAGGTGACTAATAGCCATGTTATGTTGCAAATGGTCTCAGCTAATATGGGCGTGGCTACATTACCTGATTGGCTAGTATCAAGCGTAACCAAACAGTCACTATTTCGTTGTATGCGCTTAGGTGAAACAGGCATTCATAAAAAGCTCTATGCCCGTTATGATAAAAATAGTAAACAAATTGATATGATAGAAAAACTATTACCTGAAGCTATCAGAGAGTTTACAAATTTGTATATAAATGATTAATACGGTTGGTATAACTAACAATTGAGGTAAACCATGTGGTATCAAACTGAAATAACGTTGAAAGCAAGAAAACGTGGTTTTCATTTAATCACTGATGAAGTCCTAAAACAACTGCACGAGCTGAACAAGGTTAACTGTGGCATTCTTCATCTTTTTATAAAACACAGCTCTGCTTCCATTACCCTTAATGAAAATGCCGACCCAACGGTACGCTCAGATATGGAAGCGCATTTTAATCACTTTGTCCCTGAAAGAGCGCCTTATTATCAGCATACTTACGAAGGTGATGATGATATGCCTGCCCATATAAAAGCCAGTCTACTGGGTAATAGCCTTAGTTTACCTATTAGTCATGGGCAATTAAATATTGGGATTTGGCAGGGAATATATTTAGGTGAGCATAGAGACCATGCCAGCAACCGAACGATTGTGGCTACCATCAATGGAGAGTAAATAGCTAAGAGATAACAAGCTAGATCCTCGACTCAAACACCACGAGGATGACGACTTAGAGGTTACTATTTAATAACCTAACTTCAACGACGTCATTGCCGAATTGACTTACGATAATGGCATTCAGCTTTAAGTTGTATGGTTCAAGTTAAAGAAAAAAGCACGGAATTGATGACTATCAATGAATACTTTTGACGCCTAAATTGGACCATACAACGACAAGATGAATGTTATTTAGCTATTAGTTTAGTCTTCTTCTAATACATGTGGTCCGGCATAATTATCAAAGCGAGAATACTTACCTTGGAAGGTTAATGGCACACGGCCAATCGGTCCGTTACGTTGCTTACCAATAATAATCTCTGCCATGCCTTTAAATTCACTGTCATCGTGATAAACCTCATCACGATAAATAAACATGATTAAATCTGCATCCTGCTCTATTGAACCTGACTCACGTAAATCTGAGTTAATTGGTCGTTTATCCGAACGTTGCTCCAAACCACGGTTTAACTGAGATAATGCCACAACAGGCACTTTTAATTCTTTAGCTAAGGCTTTGAGTGAACGCGAAATTTCAGCAACTTCTAAGGTACGGTTATCAGAGAATTGTGGTGCTCGCATTAATTGTAAGTAATCAATCATGATCATACTAATACCGCCATGATCGCGATGTATTCTTCGCGCTCTTGAACGCACTTCTGTCGGCGTTAGCCCTGCCGCATCATCAATAAACATTTTGCCTTTTTCCATGAGCAAGCCCATGGTTGAAGACAGACGAGCCCAATCTTCATCTTCTAACTGACCAGTACGGATTTTAGTTTGATCAATACGGCCTAAAGACGCCAGCATACGCATCATGATTTGATCTGCAGGCATTTCTAAACTGAAGATAAGTGCAGGATGTTCTTGTGTCATCGCAGCATGTTCGGCCAAGTTCATCGCAAAGGTTGTTTTACCCATCGATGGACGCGCTGCAACAATGATCAAATCAGACTTTTGTAAACCTGCTGTCATTTTATCTAAGTCAGCGTAACCACTCGGCACACCGGTAACACCACCTGATGGCGTTGAACAGAGTTTTTCAATTCTATCAACAGTTTTTTCTAACACTGAATTAAGACTTTCAGGGCCTTCATTCTTGTTGGCTCGTTTTTCAGCAATTGCAAAAACTTTGGTTTCAGCAAAATCGAGTAAATCGGCGCTGCTTCGTCCTTGCGTATCATAACCTGCTTCAGCGATTTCATTCGCCACGCTGATCATTTCACGGGTTACTGCACGTTCACGTACAATGTCAGCATAAGCAGTGATATTTGCCGCACTTGGCGTGTTTTTCATCATCTCTGCGAGATAAACAAAACCGCCAGCATCGTCAAGTTTTTGGTCGTTTTCTAGGGCTTCAGACAGGGTGATTAAATCAACAGGTTCGCCTAATTCGATTAACCCACCAATGGTTTCAAAAATAAGGCGATGTGAGCGACTATAAAAATCAGCGGCAACGGCTTTTTCAGCAACTCGATCCCACGTTTCATTATCAAGTAGCAGTCCGCCAAGAACCGATTGTTCAGCTTCTAGCGAATGCGGAGGTACTTTTAATTCATCGATTTGTTTGTCTTTAATGAATTGTCTTTCTTTTGAAAATTTACCTGGCTTTTTGTCGGCCATTACCTAACCCTACTCTACTACATCACCATACTCGCGCTTGCTTTAACTCTTACTATAACTAAGACAAAACAACGTAAACGAGTATCTAAAAAAGGAGTGCTAATGTAGCAGAATTTAGCCTATCAGAATATAAAAGTTTCACCTAAAAGAGCCGTGAAGTTAAAAAGATTACTTGCTGCTAACCTCAATATTACCGCTAACCGTTGACACTCTTACTAAAGCACTGCCATTGGCCGTTTGAAAATTTAACTCAGCACCTGGGCCATATTCATCATGCTCAGTTTTAACATCAGTGATATTGTTATCTATGTCGCCGCCAACACTTGATTTAAGGTTAAAACCAGCATCGACACCTTTTTGAAAAGTAAATATTAAATCACCACTTACTGTCGACGCTTTAAGCAAGGCTTTTGCATTTAAGATGAGCTTTGCTTCTAAATCACCACTAACCGTTCTAATACGTAGCTCTATCACTTCAGCTAAATTAAGCTGACTTCGACCTGAAACATTATTGAAAAAAACTTCCTTCGCTTGGCTGTCAATAATCACCTCACCACTGACCGATCTAATTTCTAACCGACCGGTGGAGTCGGTATCATTTATGTCGCCACTAACGGCTGACAATGAGATCTTCCCAGACAATTTGTCACTATTTATATTGCCACTAATACTACTTAGTTCAACATTTTGCGTTACGTTTTTTGCCAAAACATCACCGCTAACCGATATAACTTCAACACCGCCATGTAAGTTAGATAAATGAATATCACTAGAAACACTTGAAGATTTCATGCGGATATTTTTTGGCATAAAAACAGTGATCTTTGAACCATCTGCACTCCAATTATCCATTCTAGAGTATTCAACATTAATAAGAACTTGTGCACCTTTTTGTTCAAAAATGAGTTTTTCTGCGTCATCATCTAGTGTGCCGGTAACGGATATTTTATCTTTATTCCATCCAACAACATTAATAAGACCACTGTGATTATTAATCGATACATTAGTGACATTATTACTTGATATACTTTCTGCAATTTCAGTATCTGCAAATGATGGTCCACTTAGTAGTAAACAAGTTGTCATTGTGAGCATAGTTGCGCATTGCTGTGTTTTTCTTGTTAATTTGTTCATTGTAACCTCTTATCTTTGCTATTTATTACGGTGTTTAGCGAACTATGTCTTTAGTTAACTCTGCTGGGCGTTAACATTGTAAATAGCTAAATCACTTGATATTGGCGATATAATTGCTGTAGCAGCTTTAATTCTTGTTGCTGAGTAAAGTCTAATAAATTTAATAAGTCGGTATTATTTTCATCTGTTAGCAGTGCTTTTCTTATTGATGCTCTTGCATCAGATAATTGCGTTAACTCTTGTTGCATTGCTGCAGGTAATTTATCAACAGTAGGCTGGCCATAACTTGCTAATAACGTTTGTTTTTGTTTTTTAAAGTTTTGTTGCATAAAATTAACCAACTGCCCTTGAGTAACGCCATTTTTTTCTTGAGTTTTTACCAATACGGGTTCACTTTCTTTATTAATCGACGGTGAAAAAGTAAACCAAGACACCAACATTACCAGTGCAATAGAAGCAGCCCAAGCACTTGGCATAAAAAGATTACCTTGATTTTCTGCTGCAACTTCTTGCCTCTTATGATTGATGGCTCGCTCGATACCTGACCATAAGTCTCGTTCGGGTGTCATTTCAACGGGTAACGTTGCCACTTGCTCTGCGAGTGTTTTATCTGAAATTTTATTGTTTAGATGCATGTGGTCTTGAGGGTTATATTTACTCATGATTTATTTCCTCCTCAATCGATACAAAACCATTAGCTATTAATGATTCTTTTAATAAGCTTCTCGCTCTGTGGTATTGCGACTTACTCGAGCCTACTGCCATTTTTAACATGGTGGAAATTTCCTCATGGCGATAGCCCTCAACAGCAAACAAAACAAAAACTAAGCGTGCTCGTTCTGGTAAACGGGCAATGTGCTGGTCTAATAGCGTGAGCGTTGAATCATCGGTTAAACTAACACTAGGTTCTTGAACGCCAACCCCTTGCTCTTCAATACTAAAAACACGCTGCAACCAATTTTTATGTTTACGTAGGTGTCCCAGCACTACATTTGTTGCGACACTGTGTAGCCAAGTACTAAATTTACTTTCACCACGAAAATTATTAATTTTTTGCCACAAGACGACAAAAACTTCCTGGCAGACATCTTCAGCACTGTCTTTATCTGCCAACATGCGCCAACACAAGGCATAAATTCGCCGATGATATTTTTCATAAAGCTGATAAAAAGCGGTTTGAGACCCTTGCTTAGCTTCTGTTATCCATAACTGTTCATCATCACTATCACCGGAGTGATGATCTTTATTGGCACTAAAGCGCGCCTTTAGGTCAATGACTTTTTTATCTTGTCTTATTTGGCTATCCAAAAGCTAAAGTCTCTATTTGGTTCAAAATAATTATCCAATAAGTTATCTACAATAATGTTCTAAAATGATATGCAATATTAACTAAGATACCTTACCCAGCAAAAAGGTTTAAAGAGTATTTAATAAAATTTATATGATAAAAAAGTATAACTGATAGTTGTGATTACAGTGGAGAAATCGAGGTGAGAAATAGCATCAATTAATAGGCACAAAAAAAGCGCCAATAGGCGCTTTTTTTACGTTTATTACAACAGGGGAAGTATTTACTTCTTACCGATTGCAGCAAAACGTTTGTTGAATTTATCAACACGACCACCGGTCTCAGCAGCTTTTTGCTTACCAGTGTAGAATGGGTGACAAGCTGAACATACGTCTAGGTGAATGTCTTTACCTATAGTAGAACGAGTTGTTACAACATTACCACAAGAACAAGTTGCATTGAATTCAACGTAATTAGGATGAATATCTTTTTTCATAGGAACCTCTATCTCTTTAAAGAGAAATTGGGCGCATCGCCACTTAGCCATTTACTTACTGTGTACCCTTTGAGAGTTTACTCTAATAAGGATAACCGAAATGCCAAGCACCATACGTAGTTAAAAATTAATGGGGGCGAATAATAAAGGATAGCCTGAATAACTGCAACATAAATAAGCCAATACTGACTAAAAAAAGGCTCGTTAAGGTTATTTAGAAAATAAGCGATATTGTTACTTGGCAGTATTCATCACACGGGGCAAAATAGCCCTAACCATTGCCAACCAAAAAGCAGCTGATTCAAAGTGCCTGAACAATACATTCAAGTTGCGATTCCTGTTCCTATGCGACAGTTATTTACTTATCGAGTACCAGAAGCGCTAAGTTCCCCTGCTATTAAAGTCGGTGAACGCGTTGCGGTATCTTTTGGTCCACGAAAGGTGATTGGTATCGTTATTGATGCACAAGCACAATGTGACTTTGAGATAAGTAAGGTAAAAGACATTACTACTCGTCTTAATGATAATTTCAACTTAAGTCAGTCACTGGTTAGTTTTTTACAATTATGTGCTCATTATTACCACCACCCCGTTGGCGATGTTTTCCAACAAGCCTTGCCTATTTTGCTTCGAAAAATAGAAAATATTACCTTAAGCCCTCCGATGGTATGGCAAGCACAATGCCCAAGTGAAGATAACAGTGACCTATTAGCCAAATTAGAGAAAAAAGCCGCTAAGCAATTCGCTCTTTATCAAATAATTAACAACCATAACGGCATCAGTTGGGTAGAGCTGCGCACATTGGGATATAGCAAAGCACAGTTAAACGCTTTGCAGAGCAAAGCGTTAATCATTGAGAAAGAACAGGTAGCGAGCCAATATACTTGGCAAGAGAATACCCTCAATCAAGCTGACAGGTTAGTACTTTCAAGTGAACAAGCCATTATTGTTAGTGCTATAAACCATTCTTTAGCACAATTTTCGTGCCATCTAATTGATGGGGTTACGGGGAGTGGTAAAACAGAAGTCTACTTGCAATCCATGGAAGAAGTACTTGCCAATAATCAGCAAGTATTAGTGATAGTGCCAGAGATTGGCTTAACACCCCAAACATTAAACCGCTTTGAACAACGCTTTAATGTGCCTATTGCGTTGCACCATTCAGGGCTGAATGATAAAGAACGTTTAGCCACCTGGTTAAGTGCTCAACAAGGAAGTGCCGCTATTGTTATTGGTACTCGTTCAGCAGTTTTTACGCCCTTACATCGCCTTGGATTGATCATTATCGATGAAGAGCATGATTCTTCATTAAAACAACAAGATAGTTTTCGCTACCATTGCCGAGACATGGCTATTTTACGCGCAAGGCAATTAAATATTCCAATCGTTTTAGGCACCGCTACGCCTAGTTTTGAGTCTTTGCAAAATGCGTTATCTGGAAAATATAGCTACCACCAACTTCTTAACCGAGCAGGTAAAAGTAATAAAGCTAAAATAGCCCTTATTGATATGAACCAGCAGCAAGTCGAGTTTGGTTTATCTGGCACACTTAAACATGAAATGAAGCAAACCTTAGCCCGTGGTGAACAAGTATTATTATTTTTAAACCGTCGAGGTTATGCGCCAGCTATAAACTGCCAAGAGTGCCATTGGCTTGCAGAATGTCAACGCTGTGATAAACCTTATACCTTACACCAAAAGCAACAACTGCTGATTTGTCATCATTGTGGCAGTCAAAAGCGCATACCTCCGCAGTGTCCTAGTTGCGGTAGTGTTCGTATAGCGCCACTAGGCCAGGGCACAGAGCAATTAGAGTCTCGTTTAGAAGAACTATTTCCTGAAAGTTCTATTGTGCGTATCGATCGAGATAGCACTCGTAAAAAAGGTGAATTAGCAAAATTATTACAAGAGGTCACTGATAAAAAACATCAATTACTGGTTGGAACACAAATGTTAGCAAAAGGACACCATTTTCCTGATGTCACGCTAGTAGCTGTGCTCGATGTTGATGGTGCTTTATTTAGTTTTGATTTTCGCGCAAGTGAGCAAATGGCTCAATTGCTGATTCAGGTAGCAGGACGCGCTGGACGTGCCAGTAAACCCGGGAAAGTATTAGTGCAAAGTAACTTTGTTGATCATCCTTTGTTGCAAGATTTAGTACACAATGGTTATCACCATTTTGCCCACCAAGCACTCACTGAGCGAAAACAAGCACTATTACCACCTTTTACTTTTCAAGCGCTGTTACGAGCTGATGCGAATTATCCATCTTACCCAGAAAAATTTTTACGCGCTTTAACACAACGACGACTAGAGGGCTGTGAGTTTGCCGGCCCAGTTCCAGCGGCAATGGAAAAAAAAGCAGGTAAATTTAGATATCACTTGATCATTCAAGCGAAATCACGAAAAGATTTACATCGCGCAATTTTGCAGTTACTTATTCAAATACCTAACAATGAATGGCAGGGTAAGGTTCGTTGGAGTTTAGATATTGATCCTATCGATCTTAATTGGTAACAAAAAAGCCTAAGGTAACCGTGTTTTTTTATGTCAGCTCGGTTACACTAGCTAAAATTTTCCTCTTAGCGACTCTCCGCATTTCATGGCTAATCAAGATTACGTTTCCCGCGCCCCCGCAAAAAAGAAAAAAAATAACCGTAATGGTAAAAAGGCATCTAAAAACTCCAGCGCAGTACCACTTAAAGCAAAATTAATTAGCCTGTTACTGATAGTACTCATTGGTGTATTTTCTTATGGCTTATGGTCATTAAAAACGGACCCCAGCACTAAGACACCATTAATTGAACCCGTAAAAATTACAAAAGAAAAAAAATCATTAAACAAAACAGATGAATTACCTAAGCCTCCGAAAGAAAAATGGACTTATGTTAAAGATTTAGAAACCAAAGAAATTGAAGTTGGCGAATATAAGGTCGAAGAAAAAGGTCCTTATAAAATGCAATGTGGTTCATTCAAAACACAGAAGCAAGCTGAAACATTAAAAGCACGCATAGCTTTTTCTGGACTCGAAGCGCAAGTACAAAGTGTCTCAGGTAAAAACGGCACTTGGCATAAAGTTTTCTTAGGCCCCTACCCCCGTAAACGTCTCGCTGAAAAAGATAAACATAAGCTCAAACGTAATAATATTAATTACTGTCAAATTTGGTTATGGCGATAATAATACCCGTTACCAATCAAGATGCAGGTTTCAGAGCACTTGAGCAATTTCAATTCAAGGCGCTGTGATCAAGTAGTGTTACCCAAGCGCTTCTTCGATGGCTTTAAAATCACTTTATACTCCGTTAAATAATCAATGTATAGAATGACTATGCTTCGATTATTTATCATGCCTAAAGTCATTTTAACTCCCTCTGAAATTCTGCACTTTGAATAGTAATGGCTATAATATTCATCACACTCCTTGAAAAGCCAGTAAAGATCCCAATTACATTAACATCAAAGAATTGAGTTAAAATGAGGTTAATGTGACTACTATCGTTTCAGTTAGACGTAATGGCAAAGTGGCAATTGGTGGTGATGGTCAAGTATCACTTGGCAATACGGTAATGAAGGGAAATGCTCGTAAAGTACGTCGTTTATATAATGGCAAAGTACTCGCTGGTTTTGCCGGTGGTACAGCCGATGCTTTTACATTATTTGAGCGTTTTGAAAGTAAGCTTGAACAACATCAAGGTCATTTAACCAAAGCCGCTGTCGAGCTTGCTAAAGATTGGCGAAGCGACCGAGCGTTAAGAAAACTTGAAGCCTTACTTGCTGTCGCTGATGAAACAGCATCATTGATCATTACCGGTAACGGCGATGTAATTCAGCCTGAGCATGATCTTATCGCTATAGGTAGTGGCGGTAATTTTGCGCAATCAGCCGCAACAGCTCTCTTAGAAAATACCGACTTAAGTGCCAAAGAAATAGTAGAAAAATCACTTACTATTGCTGGTAATATCTGTGTATTTACCAACCAAGAACAAACTATAGACGAACTATAGCCCTTAGCAGAAACTGATTAACATGCTGCCTGAGTATGAGTAAAACACTCCTTAGGCAACAACGAGGAATAAATTATGTCAAATATGACCCCACGTGAAATTGTTCATGAATTAGATAGCCACATTGTTGGTCAAAGTGATGCCAAACGCGCTGTTGCCATCGCGCTAAGAAACCGATGGCGTAGAATGCAGCTTGATAAAGATCTGCGTAACGAAGTTACTCCTAAAAATATCTTAATGATTGGGCCTACGGGTGTTGGTAAAACTGAAATAGCTCGCCGCTTGGCAAAACTTGCCCACGCACCATTTATTAAAGTGGAAGCGACTAAGTTCACTGAAGTGGGCTATGTTGGTAAAGAAGTAGAAACTATTATTCGTGACCTTGCTGATATGGCAATAAAAATGGTTAAAGAAAGTGAGATGGATCGTGTTAAACATCTTGCTGAAGAAGCGGCTGAAGAGCGTATTTTAGATGTTCTGCTTCCTCCTGCTCGTGACGGCTTTGGTAACGATGAAAAAAGTGATGACAGTAATACTCGTCAAATTTTTCGTAAGAAATTACGCGAAGGAAAATTAGATGATAAAGAAATTGAGCTTGACTTAGCAGCACCACAAGTTGGTGTTGAGATCATGGCACCTCCAGGTATGGAGGATATGACTTCACAATTACAAAACATGTTCCAAAACATGTCTAGTGAGAAAACTAACAAGCGCAAACTTAAGATTAAAGATGCTCTAAAAGCGTTGCAAGAAGAAGAAGCGGCTAAAATAGTTAATCAGGATGACATTAAGCAAAAAGCTATTGATGCAGTAGAGCAAAATGGTATTGTCTTTATCGATGAAATTGACAAAATTTGTAAACGTGCTGATAGCTCTGGCGGTGGGGATGTTTCTCGTGAAGGTGTACAGCGCGATTTACTGCCGTTAGTAGAAGGTTCAACCGTAAGTACTAAACATGGCATGATCAAGACAGATCACATCTTATTTATTGCCTCCGGCGCCTTTCAAATGACTAAGCCATCTGACTTAATCCCGGAATTACAAGGTCGTTTACCTATACGAGTAGAATTACAAGCATTAACTGCCGATGATTTTGTTCGTATATTAACAGAACCTTTTGCCTCACTTACTGAGCAATATATCGCATTACTTGCTACTGAAGGTGTGTCAGTAACTTTTACCGATGATGGTATTAAAGCAATTGCTGATTCAGCTTGGCAAGTGAATGAGACAACTGAAAACATTGGTGCTCGTCGCTTACATACTATGATGGAACGTTTGGTTGAAGATTTATCATTTAATGCTGACCAACGCAGTGGTGAGACCATCAGCATAGATCAAGCTTATGTTACTAAGATATTAAGTGAAGTAGTTAAAGACGAAGATTTAAGTCGCTTTATTCTTTAATAACAATACCCGCTCCATTTGAAGATGCTCGTTTCAGGAAGGCTGAATCATGCATCTTCAAGTGGAACGGGTATAGATACTTATTACGTGTTACTCAACGGACTTATTTACTGGTCCATCGAATATCTGGTAGATAAATAAAGGTTAGATGGTTTACTACAATGAAAATTACTCGTTTTATTATAGATAGTGCCCTACACAATCTAACGGTTGAGTTCTCTGCAAATGAGAATATCACTAGTACTCAACTAAGCTTTGAATATTTGCGTATTAGCTCTGATGCAAACTCAGCTAAAAAAAACAAAGCAGGTCAAATTCAAGTAACTAGCCATAAAAAGAATGTACTTTTAATAAGTATCGAGAGCGTCGCTAAGCACGGTTATCGCTTGATATTTGATGATGAGCATAGTGCAATATTTAGTGAAGAGTATCTGCAAACATTAACACTTGAATATGAAACTAGGTGGCAAACTTATTTAAGTGCTCTTAAAGATAGCGGTCACTCCCGCGAAGCTATGATTGACTTTAAACAGTTATAAACCTCTCAGCTTCACCGACTAGATATCAGTTTTACGTTTACGTTTCATACCTAATAAAAAATGCCCTGACGCTCAAAGAGTCAGGGCATTTTTATTTACATCATTAAAAATGATAATGCTATACCATTATCTTATACAGTAAAGCGACTAACCTCTGTAGTTAGCACTTGGGCCTGTTGAGACAACTCTTCACTCATTTGCTCATTTTGTTTCGCAGAATCACCCGATTGCTCTGTCACATCTCTGATCATCACTACATGTTGGTTAACTTCCGATGCAACAGTACTTTGCTCTTGAATCGCCGTAGCAATGGCACTATTCATATCCATAATCAAAGCAACATCTTGTGTTATCTCATCAAGCATTGCTCCGGCAGAACTTGCTTGCTCAGCACTCTCTTTCCCCTGATTACGACATTCCGCCATTAGAGTGACTATCTCTTGAGTACGTTTTTGCAATAAGCCAATAATTGTTTCTATCTCTTGCGTTGAGTCTTGAGTTCTACTGGCAAGTGTTCTCACTTCATCAGCAACTACAGCAAAACCGCGACCTTGCTCTCCAGCTCTTGCTGCTTCAATTGCTGCATTTAACGCCAATAAATTTGTTTGTTCGGCAATGCCACGAATAACACCTAATACTGAAGCAATAGTGACACTTTCTTTTTCCAATTCTTTAACGACGTTTTCTGAATCCAATAGCTTTTCTGATAATTGGCCTATTTGGTTGATGGTCTGTTCCACCCCTGCTTTACCTTTACCTGCATTACTATTCGTTACTTCAGCTTTATGGGCTGCTTCTCGCGTATTAGTCGCAATTTCATCTACTGTTGCCACCATTTCTGTTACTGCAGTTGCTACAAGATCCGTTTGCTGCATCTGAGTTTCTACACCCTCATTAGCATTGTAAATATTTTCAGCCAAGCTGCCTGTAGCGGTATTGAGAGTATTAACTGAATGATTTACTTCTACAATAAGTGATCTAAAGTTAGTTAACATATGGTTAAACACTGTCGCCATATCCGATAGTTCATCTCCACCACTAACATCGACTGCAATAGTTAAATCATTACTCTGAGCGATACTATTCATACTACTTTGTAGATTGCTAATTCGATTCAAAATACTTTTTCCGATTAACCAAGCACTTACTAAAGCAACTACGAGCACAACCGAAAAAAGGCTATAGGCCAATGTATTAATAAAATTCACATCTTCTTTCACCGCAGATTCACTATGAGACAGTAGCTTTTTCAATTCATTATCAACTTGATTAACTACATGACGCATTTTATTTCTGCTGCCCATCTTCTCATTATAACCGAGCTCTTTTTGGGATATGACTAGATTTGAGAAAGAATTTTGATAGGCTTTGATTAGCTTATTCACTTCCTGCTTTTTAGCGAAGGTGAAGTTACTTGCTTGGACTGAGGTCAGTAACTTGTTAACATTTTTATTAAGTTTATCAACATATTTTTCATCAAGACGTAACATAAAATCTTTTTCGTTTCGTCTAAGCTGCAACATTTCACTACGTAGACGATAATTGTCTTTGCCAATAAGCGTCTCAACGCTATGAACCGCACCCCGAAGTTCTCCATATAAACCTGATTTAGCATCTAGGCCAATTTTCTTTTGTAACCCGACAAGATGCGTAAATTGATCTTGATATTGAACAAGAATATTCCCCATACTTGTCAATTCCGGCATAGAAAGACCAACCTCTGCAAAGTCATCTGACAACGCATTAATTTGATGCTGAACGTTTTTCATTTGTTTATTAAATTGGTCTGAATTTGTTAACTTTTTATGAGCAGAGAAGTCTTTTTCTTCGTGTCTTAGTTCAAGTACTGACGCTTTAATATTACCTATACTTTTTGCAATATTTATATCATGTTGTAATGCCGAACTTTCATAGTTCAGCAACATTAACATTAGGATCATAGCCAGTACTAAAATTGCAGTATTAGCGATTAATTTGTTCTTAATAAGCATAGGGTCTAACCTTAAAAATTTAACATATATTGTATAAAGCGTGAATTAACGGAAATTCGATTGGTATTACTAGTCAATTTATTTTTGTCTTTTCAATGTGATTTAGTTCGATGGTGGCAACCTAGTACAGAGTTGAATAAGCCTAAGATGTACTATTTTTGCCTTTTCTGCGTGTATTATAGAACTGTATCGGTAAGTATCGGTTTTTTTTTAGTTTTAAATTATAAACTACAGGCAGTTATCCATTCATCGTCAATCATAACAAAAGACAATGAACTACATTTATTATGAATAAGAGTGGCTTACGTGTATTCCCCCTCAAAATGGTTTAACTTAAATTATTTTTTCTTAAGGTATCGTACTAACTTACTCTCAGGTAGTGGTTTGCTAATAAAATAACCTTGCACTGCATCACAACCTAAATGACGAAGCAGATTGAGTTGTTCGATAGTTTCAACACCTTCAGCTAAAACCCTTTTACCCAAGCCATGTGAAAGGTCAACCATAGACTTAACAATAGTGAGGTCAGAATCATTGATAGCAACTTCATTAATAAAACTACGGTCGATCTTTATTTTATCTATTGGCAGGTCTCGCAAATACGCTAAAGATGAATAACCTGTACCAAAATCATCAATGGAGACTTTAATCCCCATGCTTTGTAGTTTCACTATGCTATCCATTGCTCTGGTAATATCAGTCATCACTACATTTTCAGTAATCTCTAATTCAATATATTTAGAGGGTATACCGTATTTATGCAATAACATTTGAATATTAGTAACCAGTTGTTCATTCTGAAATTCGACTGCCGTTATATTCACAGCAATAGCGACACGTCGTTGATATAACTTGAACCAACGCTCACTTGCTTGACAAGCTTTGACTAAAATATAATTATCAAACTCATTATGCATGCCTAACGTTTCGAGTTCTGTTAAAAAGTCACCAGGGGAGAGTAAGCCCTTTTCAGGATGCTGCCAACGTACTAAGGCTTCTACCCCTTCGAGTTTATTGGTAAATAAGTTTAATTGTGGCTGGTAATATAAAACAAACTCATCATTAGCTATGGCAGATCGTAGCTGTTTCTCCATCAAGACTAAATGCCGGCCCTGTGCCTGCATCCCCTCTTCAAAAGCAACAGAAGGAATATTATTGGTTTCGGCGTGATGTAGGGCAAGGTTGGATTTTTGTAGTAAATCTTCAGACTTATCCGCATCATCGGGATAGAAACAATAACCTACGCTACCTTGAATTGTTATTTCTTGTTGCTCATAGCGAAAACAACGTTCAATGAGTTCATGAATATGATTTACCGCTCGATCAACATGTGATATTTGTTCAAATTCAATGACAAACATAAAAGAGTCACCACTTAAGCGACCAACAGCTTGTGGTATAAATACACTATGATTCAGACGGCTGGCAATTTCTCCCAGTATAAAATCCCCAACTTTTAAACCATAAGTATCATTTATAAATTTAAACTGTTTTATATCAATTAAAAAAACTGCCAACTTCATCTGATTCTTGTTTATTTTATTGGCGTGTGTCAGCTCTTGCATTTTATCTGACAATTTAGCCATCACTTGTTCACGGTTCAGTGCCCCGGTCAAAGAGTCATGTTTACCTAGGTACTGCGCTCTACTTATCGCACTCAACGTGGCAAACCTTTCAGCTCCTTGCATCCAAATAAGCAAGGTAAAGCCAAGAATACTATGTGCAGCAACATCGAAATATAATAGGAATAGTTCTAATTGACGGAACCAAGGCTCCGTTAAAGCAACAATGGAAATAAAAGAATGCATTAAGTACCGCAAGCCAAAAATGGCAGAGAAATACATTAAAACTTGACTTGAAAAGTAGCTTTTTTTGTCAAATAAAAGATAACAGGCTAATGAAAGAAAAGTGCAGCCAAAAATAAAACTAGGAAGGCTTATGGTTAAATAAAAGTGGTTAAATGCTTGGCTTGGGTCAAAGGCAAAAAACATTGTCGAGATGACACTGAGAATTATAATTGCACCAATGCCACCGCTTAATATTTCTTTAGACAATTCCTTGTTGTTTTTTGCAATGTAAACGCCAAAAATCAGGAAAATCAAGAACGAATATTGGAAAATTTGTAGTAATAATTCAGCTAATATTTGCCAAGAGTCACTTGAAAAATTACGACTAGAATACGGCACAAAAGACTTAATCAGATAACTAAAATTTAGTGCACCTATACTCATTAGCCAATATTTAACATATTTACGCGAAAAGGTGCGATAAAAAATATAAAAGACAAATAATAGTACTGAAAAAACCACTGTTTGTGTCGAAAATAAAAAAGTTCGAGGTGTTATAAATTCGATCATAAAGAAATTTTAATCATGGCTATTAATATACCTGTCTGGAACGTGTAAGCTGCTAAAGTACTTTAGGTTAAACCACTAAACATGTGTGCTATTAAAGAGGCTTTTACCTTTAAATTCAAGTCATACCCGATAAATATATAATAGGTTTTATTTTTAACATAACAATATATACTGGCATAGCCCCTAATCTTCAGACGAAAGAGAACTAACATGCAATATAACACTTCTGAATTATGTGACTTTTATGCCGATTTGATTGATGTTGTTGATCCCATTTTTTGTAATTACGGTGGTCGCAGTTCATTTGCTGGCAAAGTTGTTACGTTAAAGTGTTTTGAGCATCTAGGTTTGATCAATGAACTCGTTGCTACATATGGCACAGGGAAAGTATTGGTCATTGATGGTGGAGGATCCACGAGACGCGCTCTGATTGATTTAGGTATCGCGCAATGTGCTGCTAACAATGGTTGGGAAGGAATTGTTTGTTATGGCAGTGTACGTGATGTAGATGCTTTAGATGGAGTAGATATTGGTATACAGGCGCTCGGAGCAATTCCAGTTGGGGCAAGTGAGCAAAATATTGGAGAAACTGATATGGCGATTAATTTTGCCGGAGTGACCTTATTACCTGATGATTATATCTACGCTGATAATACCGGTATTATACTGTCGCCTGAAGCACTCGAGATTGCATCAAGTATGGCTTAGTAATAACTTAGCCTACAACCAGAGACATAACTCCTAGTACCTAAGATCTAATAGATAGATGGTCTGACTTCTGGCGGTATTGATGCTGGGTGTTGCAAATACCACTTCTCTAACCAAATTTCTATCTCCTCAGGTACTACTCCTGGGTGAATAATATTACCTTGAATTAACTCTCCGCCCATGGCAATAAATGCTTCCGAAGCTTCATGTCTGTCAATATCAGTACCTACAAGTGGAATCTTCATACTGCGAGTCAGTGTAACAAGTGCATTAGTTATCGCCTTATCTACCCGATTACTACTATCATTCGTTAATTGCTGACAATTTATTTTAAGTTGATGGATTGCCATTTTTCTGACATAACGTAACGCCTCATAACTACCTGAAAAATTAGCGATGGAAATGTTTATATCTAATGATTTTAGCTGATCAATAATGGCTTTTACTCGATGACTTGCACTAAGCAATACTTGCTCACTTAGCTCAATCATTAAGTATTTACCGGCAATATTAAACTGTTTTAATTGTTGCTCAATATAATCAACCAAATCTACTTCAAATAAGCTTTCACTCGACAAAGTTACAGAAATACGTTGATGTACGCCTATTCTATGCAAGCTATCTAAAGTAGAGAAAGCTTTGTTAAGCATATATTTGGTCAAAAAATACAATTCACCACTATGCTCAGCAAGCTCAGAAAATTCAGATAACTCCAATGGTTTAACCGAGTCATGTTCATACCAATGAACCTTTAACTGAAAACCTACAATATAATGGTTATTAATATTTACTTGGGGCTTTAAATAACAAAATAACTTCTCTTCTTTAATATCTCGACGTAACGCTTCCATTCGAGCAAGCTGAACTTGGTTATATGAAATACTGTTATTATCAAAATAATTAATTTGCTGCTGCGTCTTTAAACCCTTAAGTAAAGCATCACCTGCGTGATCAATAATTTCATCAAAGTCATCACCATTTTCCCCTGAAATAGCAACACCAAAAGCAAGTTCAAAATTTACAGAAAAACTCTTAAAACTCATAGCATCAGGCACAGAGTCAGCTAATTGATGACACAATTCATTAAGCATACTTTTATCATCAAAACGGCTATCAGTTAAATTGTAAACTACCAAGAATTGTAGGCTTTGTAAGCGAGCTATTCTTACTGGTTGAGGATTAACACCAAAGCTTAGTAAACTTGTATTATCCTCTATTCTTTGCTGTAAACAGTACGCAAACTGCAATAATAACAAGTCAGAATTATGATAGCCCAGCAAACTATTTACTTGTTGAAAATTGATAGGCTTGAATACCACGGCAGCGTAACGTTGCCCAGTGTCAGCCTTGATAGCAACGTCAAAAGCTCTTAGCGCTTGCTGCGCAGTTGGTAAGTTTGTTGTCGGATCATGCGTATAAGAAAATAGCTCTTCAACGCTAATGGCTTTACTATCGTCAGTTAACGATGTAGAGATAAGTAGTTTTTGAATACAGAATAGAGCCAGAACACTGGCCGTAAGAACCATAAAAACATAGCTAACAATAGCGGTCAAATTAAGCGGGAGCTTATCACTATAAAGTTGCGCAAAAAGAGCCGATAAAGCAATAATTATAATTACTATGATAAGTAATACAAAGTACTTAACGTTAAAACGATTCATATTTAATCACCTATCCTAGGAGATTTTATCAAAGCAATTAGTTAGCCTAATAAAATTATTACCTTTTGTACAGAAATACTAAATTTTAAGGATGCCCTTTTAAGATAGACAGCTACTTTTTTGATCTATTACTAATGCGTGGGCGCAATCACCATCAACGGTTAGTAAGGCTTCAACTAAAAAAAGAAAACCATTTAAACTATCACTAGACCAATAGCGTTTTAATTGTTTATTACTCGTGACTAACATAGCAACAAATTTTTTATAAGCTGAGCTGTCTTGATTTTCAAAACACTTCTGACTAATAGCTTTAAGGCGACCTTTCCCTTTTAAACATTCTTGGAAAATAATACTGTAGTTATTAATTAATGGAGTGATCAATTCTGTATGTATTAAAAGTTGCTCATGCTCATTCGCCTTAGCATAAGCGATTAAACGCTTTAATCTTTCCTTAGCAAATTCCTGCTCACGTGTAGCAACAAGGGTCATCGACTCTACTAACACCTTATTTTCCTTGCGGGTAGATGAACTTTCTCGCTGTTGAGTTATTAGCTTTCTCTGCAATTTTTCTGCACGAAAAAAGAAGTAAATACTAATAAATACAAAAACAATCGTTATAACTGAAACAAAAAACATTAAGGTGCCTTAGACGGATTAACTTGCGCAATATTAACAGACTCATCAATGCGTGCCAAAAATAGATACGGATCAATATCTTTAAAACCTGCCATATTTAACGAATATTTCATTGTCACTGAAAAATCACCTAAATTTGCAAAAGCTCTTGTATTTACAGCTTGCACTAGCTTGTCTAACTTTTCATTAACTTCTTGGCTACTTTGGTGCTCAAAAAGCAGTAAATACTCACCTTCATTTAACAATCCCACATAGTCAAACTCTGCTATATGTTCATTAATTACACTGGCCAAACCTTTAGTCACTTCACTAATCGTTTTACTATTAAAATGAAAAACAAGCTCCTGCCAATTCTCAACAACCAGGTAACCTACATGGAAAGGGTATCGAAACTTCCTTGCCTTTTTAAAGGCCAATTGGTAAGTGAATTTTGTTTGCATCGGACTCGCCATACTATGACTTGGCTTTTCAAGCTCTTGATATGCCCTATTTATTTTTTGCGCTCTTGACCTCAAGAACAAACCTACCAAGGTGAGTATTAATAAAGCAACTAATACCGATAAACTTATAATAATGATACGTTGTTTTTCATACTTCCCTATAAAGCTACTTGATAGCTCACTGCTTTCAGCTAATTTAACAGCAAGTCTTTTTGACTCTTCAACAGGCTCAATTTTGGGTGTTTTCCCAACCGCTAAATGAGATAAACCCTGCATTATACTAAACGATTTTCTTTTATCATTAAGGTTGTCGAGTAATATTTGACTATATTTTTTACGCCAGTCATAAGCAAGTCGGTAGTTTTCTTGAGAAAAGTGCATTTCTGCAACCATTCGATAAAAGCCTGTATATTCTGACGCAATATTCTTACCGTTAAGAAGGCGTACCACTTCATTTAGTAAGGCATAACCTTCAGTTATTTGTTCAACACCTAATTTAGCACTAACCAGAGCAACCGACGTTTCTATACGTTCAGAAAGCATATTATGTTGATGAAAAACTTCTATTGCTTGCTGTAAAGGTTCAAGTGCTGCATGAAATTGTTTTTGTCTCATTAAAACGATACCTAACCACTTATCAGCATGAGCAACATTAATAGGTGCATTATTACCCTCAGCAGATTTCTTAGATTCCCAAAAAACATTATATGCATCATCAAAGCGTTGTAGATAAAAATAGGCATACCCTAGATATAAATAGGTTTGAGCAATATTTCTTTTTTGATTCATTTCAAATCTTAATTTTAATATTTTTAACTGCATGGTTAGTGATGTTTGATAGTCTCCTAAATGGTGATAAGCCAAGGCTAAAATAGTCAGTAATTGAATATGCTCTGTTAGTTCACTACTACTGATACCAAGCTCGACTTGTTGTAGGTCGGCCAAAGCCTGCTGATGTTTTCCTAGCATTGCAAACGCGACGCTACGATAACTTAGCGACAATAGTCGACACTTAACACTACGACTAAATTCACTATTCCTTACTGCTTCTTCAGTCACTTCTAACAACTGCTTGTATTCTTTTCTGGCTACATATACATCCGCTAATTTGAATAACAGCGCCAATTTAATTTTTTTATCTAAACTATTTGCTGCTAAGCCTCTTTTAGTAAACTCAAAAACGTTGTTCATATTTCCTTGATTACTAGCAACCTTTGCAGAAAGTAAATAGACTTTTGCGAGGATATCATTTGAGTAATCGTGTCGATTATTAATGATTTTTTCCGACAGTGACTTCACTATATCAGCATCAATCATTTCATTATCTACTTTCAATAATTGCTGAACTTGATTACTTAATACGGCTTGTTCAGACGCGGCTTGTGCGTGAGCAGTACTGACTAAAATAAAAGAAAGTAACTGCACTTTAAAAGTAAATACTATAAACAGAAACAATCGTTTTATCGTCATATCTATACCGTTAGTAATTGAAAAATAAAACATTGGAGGTTATCCAATATTACTCATCACTCTTTTTACCTCATAAAGGTAAACAAAAATAGCCTTTTCTGTTTACATTTAAGGAATTCATCTTATAATAATGGGGTTGAGCTACCAAGCTTGATAAGGGCAAATCTAATGAAAGTTAGAGACGCAAAGTTACCGGTCTAATGGGAAACCTATGATAGCGGGACTGCAAATTTTAGATATAGTGGGGGCTTATCTTAATTCGATAGTTCACTATCTGTTTCTTCCGGTTTCTTTGCGTGGCCTCTTTCCCTGTATTTCTCAACCCATCACTTGCTGCTCTTTACCTATAATTTATTTAGCACTATTTAAAAATTGCTAATAAAAATAGTGCTTGTATGTCTGCATTTGAAAGTAAGACCAATCGGACTAATTTATTACTCAGTTAGCCCGAATTAATCCGATAAGTATAAGAGCCTAACACAAAGTTCTTTGCGCCAGGCCGCACTAAACTAGGATTGAAGTTCAGAAAGTTTATTTTATGATTTTGTCACACTATTATCTTTGTCGTTTATATACTGCGTTATGATTTTATCTAACATAGATAATGGCATTGAACCATGCTTTAGTATTTGATCATGAAACTCTCGTAAATCAAAATCTTCACCTAATGTTTGTTCCGCCTCTTTTCGTAAGCGCTTAATCGTTAACTCACCTATTTTGTAAGATAAAGCTTGCCCTGGCCATGAGATATATCGATCTATTTCCGTTTTTACATTATGTAGTGACAATGCGGTATTACTGGCTAAAAAGTCCATTGCCTGTTCTCGGCTCCATCCTTGCGTATGCATTCCAGTATCAACAACTAAACGGCAGGCACGCCACATCTCATAGGTTAAGCGACCAAAATTATGATATGGGTCTTCATACATACCTGCTTCTATTCCTAAATATTCAGAATATAACCCCCAACCTTCACCAAAAGCAGAAATGTAGCTTCTATTCCTAAACTTCGCTACATCCTTCATTTCTTTCGCTAATGATATTTGCAAATGATGTCCTGGCACGGCCTCATGTAAGGTTAGTGCTGTTAAAACATAAAGTGGTCGACGATCTAACCTATAAGTATTGACCCAATAATTTCCTGGCTGATCATCACGTGATGATCCAGCATATCGTCCCGTTGTATATTTAGGCGCTATATTGGCAGGTACTGCCATCACACCATAAGGTGTTCTTGGTAATGTTTTAAATAACCTCGGTAATTTAGCATCCATTTTTTTAGCAATAAAAGATGCTTCTTTTAACAACTCTGTTGGTGTGGAGGCATAGAATTGAGGATCGGTACGTAAGAATTCGACAAATTCACTGAAGCTGCCATCAAAGTTGACCTGTTCAATGATAGCGTTCATCTCAACTCTGATACGCTTTACTTCTCCTACCCCCTGCTGATGAACTTCCGTTGCAGTCATAGGTAACGTAGTATAATGCACTAATCTATTTTGATAGTATTCCTTACCGTTAGGTAGCGAAATAGCCGCAATATTATCCCGAGCATTTGGCTGGTATACATTAACCATAAAATCATAATATGCCGTATATGCAGGCATCACTTTAGTGCTTAATACTTGCTTAGCTTGTTGCTGTAAATCTTTTTTCTGACTCGTAGTTATAAAAGCAGACATTTTATTAAATGGTTGGTAATACGAACTTTCAGTGACATCTTCTTTTATGTAAGCCGCAATAGATTGTTCAAATCCCTTCAGTACGATTTTCGGTTGACTAATACCGCTCTTTAGCCCTTTTTTCATCCAATAAGTTTGTTGAGAAAAGTAGGCTGGAAGTAAGGATAAACGCACTAAATAATCTTGATAATCAGTAAAGGTTTTAAAGTCTACTTGCTTAGAGATATTTGCAATCCACACATGAAAACCCGACTCTGCCGTGAGCGGCATATAATGTTCTTTGTTAATGTAACTATCTAACTGGTTTTTAAGACTATAGGTAAGTACAGAAAAATTAATCTGATTTTCTTGTGTAAGCTTTTCATTATCCAATGCTATTAACTGTTGATAAATAGCCAAACCTTGTTGATATTGCGCTAGCAAAAAATCGGCTGACAGATCAGGTAATTTAGCGTTATTACCAATAACCTCTGGTTGATTAAACGGACTTGATTTTAGATAGAAGGCTTCATGAGTTTCGATAATATTTGCTAGCTGTTGATCTTCACTCGGGGTGTTTTTTGTGGCGTTGGCAGCATAACTGTAATTTATCAGGCAGATATTAATCAGTATAAGCACTAGGTAAGTGACTACATTTTTCATAGGAATTACTCAAAAGTAGGAAGGAGCATGATAATAACGATACAAACATTATCATGCCTTTAATATGGTATTATTAGTAAAGCTATAACTTGAAGAAAAGTTCTCTATATACTTTTAACTCAGCGATCGACTCTTTGATGTCATCTAGGGCTAAGTGAGCCCCCGTTTTAACAACAGACTCTAGTACTTCTGGCTTCCAACGTTTTGCCAGCTCTTTTATTGTACTAACATCTAAGTTTCGGTAATGGAAATGATCTTCAAAATCAGGCATATATTTATTTATGAATCGTCTATCTTGACCGATACTATTACCACACATGGGTGACTTACCTTGAGGTACCCACTCTTGAACAAAAGCTAAGCTTTCTTTAGTTGCATGAGCCAAGCTCACTTCACTGTCGCGGCAACGTTGAGTTAATCCTGATTTCCCGTGATGTTCAATGCACCATGGATTCATGTTATCTAGCACATCATCAGTTTGGCTAATGGCAAAAATTGGCCCTTGCGCTAAGATATTTAACTCGCTATCGGTAATAATGATAGCGATCTCTAAAATTACATCTTCTACAGGCTCGAGGCCTGTCATTTCCAAATCAAGCCAAATTAAATTACTGTCGTTACCCGCCATAACCTTCCCTTAAAAAAATGCACAAGCATTCGTATATAATTGTTAGTATAATACGCCAGAACCAAGTCGGGTCAAATTAAATATTGGATCAAATAAAATCGTATGAATAAGTCACTTGTCTAAGGTAAAAAAACTGACCAAAGGTCAGCAAAGGCGCATTAAAGCCAATCATGATAATAGATTACATGGTAAAACCACTAAAAATAAAGATAAAGTGCAATGGGAAGATGACGACTTAGGCACTCCTCAGCAAGGCGTTATTATTAGTCGGTTTGGCCAACATGCCGATGTCGAAAGCGAACTTGGTGAAATATACCGCTGTAATTTACGTCGTTCTATTGGCTCGCTTGTCTGTGGAGACAAAGTACTTTGGCGTCTTGGCAGAGAAACTCAACATAGTATCACAGGTATAATAGAGGCTGTTCATGAACGTGACTCTGTATTAAGTCGTCCCGATGTTTATGATGGCGTTAAACCTATCGCGGCAAATATCAGTCAAATCCTCATTGTCTCTTCTGTGTTGCCTGTTTTTAATAGCGATATTATTGACCGCTACTTAGTAGCTGCAGAGCAAACGGGGATTACTCCTGTTATTGTGCTGAATAAAACTGATTTATTAGACAGTATAAGCGCTGAAGAACAAGAGAATATAGCCAAGCAATTGAAAATTTATCAAGATATTGGCTATCAAGTGCTTTACGCTAGCAGTAAGTCTCGCGATGGTATAAGTGAACTAAAAATGCAGCTTGCCCAGCATACCAGTATTTTCGTTGGTCAGTCTGGTGTCGGGAAATCAACGTTAGTTAATGCTCTCATGCCAGATTTAGGGATATTAACAAAAGAAGTCTCGGACAACTCAGGTTTAGGGCAACATACCACGACAGTGGCACGCTTATACCACTTTAATGAGGGGGGGGATTTAATTGACTCACCAGGTATTCGTGAATTTGGTTTATGGCATTTAACACCAGAACAAGTATGTCATGGTTTTGTTGAGTTCTCGGAATTTCTTGGCTTATGTAAATTCAGGGATTGTAAGCATCAAACAGATCCTGGCTGTGCTCTAATCGCTGCAGCAGAAAATGAACAAATAAATCCAGCTCGCTTAGCAAGTTTTCAACGTATATTAGCCAGCCTAAATGATAATAAATTAACTTCTCGCTTTAATAATTAAGGAAAAATGAGTGTCTTCAAAAAATAGTCTTAGCGATAAAATTAAAATCACCTTCCAGTACATTATGCCTAAACATGCTATTTCACGTTTAGTTGGTAAGTTAGCCGCTGCAAAAATGGGTTGGTTAACCACTAAGCTGATCAGTATGTTTATTAAAGCCTATGGCATTAATATGAATGAAGCTAAGCTTAAAAAGGCCAGTGACTTTGATACCTTCAATAACTTTTTCACTCGCGAACTAGAAGAGGGTGCTCGAATTATTGATAATGATGAGAATACAATCTGTTATCCCGTTGATGGTGCAATCAGTCAACAAGGCGATATTATTGATGGGCAACTTATTCAAGCAAAAGGTTTCAACTATAGTGTCACCTCCTTGCTCGGTGGTGACGAAAAAACAGCAGCGCCTTTTCAAGGAGGGAAATTCTCTTGTATTTACTTAGCACCAAAAGATTATCACCGTATTCACATGCCAATGGCAGCAACCTTACGTGAAATGATTTATGTACCCGGTGAACTATTTTCAGTTAATCCATTAACCGCTCAAAATGTACCCGACCTTTTCGCGAGAAATGAACGCGTAGTTGCCATTTTTGATACTGAAATGGGTGAACTCGCCATGGTATTAGTCGGTGCAACGATTGTTGCCAGTATAGAAACTACTTGGGCAGGTACGATTACGCCTCCTGCAGGAAAAGACATTTTTAGGTGGCAATATCCTAAAGACGGGGCTGATGCGATTACTTTTGAAAAAGGTGATGAAATGGGTCGCTTTAAACTAGGATCGACAGTTGTTAGTACTTTCGCACCTAATATGATTAGTGAATTTGCAACCGATGCTGGCCCTGGTACTGTCACTCGACTTGGCGAAATCTACGCTGCACTAGATAAGAGTGCTTCATAACGGGCAAGAAACAGTCAACGAACAAAACTGTTGCTCATTTAGTGTACTCATTATAAGCTTAGAGGAAATACGATCAAATTCGTAACACCTCTAAAACTTATATTCAATAAAAGTATAACTAAAACAATTAAATAAGGGACAAGTACATGGCACAAGAAAATTCCACAGTAAAACCTACACAGGCTGAGTTAACTTTACTTAATGTGCTATGGAAAATGGGCCCTGCAACCGTAAGACAAGTTCATGATGTCGTGAGCACAACGCAAAAAACTGGCTACACTACGGTATTAAAAATACTTCAAATAATGCATGAGAAATCACTGGTCATCCGAGATGAAAGTAATCGTGCTCATGTCTATGCCGCTGCCAATAGCCAAACACAAACACAATCATCACTCATTAAAGACTTAATTAGTAAAGCTTTTGGAGGCTCGACCTCAAAATTAGTCATGCGTGCTATCGACGACTCAACTAGTGAGCAAGAAATTAATGATATTCGCCAGTTACTAAACTCTTTAGAAAAGTAGGACCATTAAACTTTAACTATGTTTGAACAATTATTTAACAGCCCTTTTTTATATAGCTTATCGCTAACCTTAGTGCATTTTTTATGGCAAGGTTTACTGGTGGCGCTTATCTTAAAGTCCTTGTTATATATAATTGATAAGAATAAATCAAAACTGCGTTACACACTCGCTACGTTTGCAATGTTATCAAATGCAATACTTGCGGTACTGACCTTTACCATGGTTTACCCTGACACAAGCTCAGGCATTAATAGTTATCTCAGTCCCATTCCCCTTACAAGTTTAGTAAATGAGTTAACCCAACAAAATGCCTTGTTTACTTATCAAGAATTGTTGCCCTCAATTTTAGCCTATTCATTACCTTACCTGTCATTACTTTGGCTAGCTACCATTGCAATTCTTTCTAGCAAGCTACTCATTGAAATTCGTAATGTAAATAACTTACCTCTGCATTCGAGCATTTCCCCCTCTTTGGCTTTATCAGCCCGCTTTGAAGAATTGGCCAAACAAATAAAGTTAGCTAAAACACCCAGATTACTTATTTCATTGAAAGCTGAAGTACCTATGGCAATAGGGTGGTTAAAGCCTGTGGTATTGCTACCCGCTAGTATGGTGACCGGACTAAACGCGGCTCAACTTGAAATGCTTATTTTGCACGAACTTGCACATATTCGCCGTCATGATTATTTAGTTAATTTTTTACAAACACTGATCGAACTACTGTTTTTCTTCCACCCAAGTGTGCATTGGATCGGCAAGCAAATGCGTAATGAACGTGAATATTGTAGCGATGATATTGCTGTTCAACACTGCGGTGATGCCATAGCTTACGCACACACCCTAACGGATACCGCCTCTTTATGTGCTAAAAATCACTTCCATACGATTCCGACCATGGCAATGGCAGCATCCGGCGGTGATTTAAAAGAACGAGTGCTTCGCCTTGTTGATCATCATTGTGCCCCAACAAATAACACCAGCAAGTGGTTAGCGGCAGTAAGCCTACTTTTAGCGCTAGCATTATTGAGCATGAATCAATTATTGACCATGCCTTTTGCTCAACAGCTAAACAACAAATTCCCATGGCAAGAAAAAAACAGTATTAACAGTAATATTGCGAGCACAACGATTGCAGCAATGAATTTTAATAAAGACAACACAAGTAATCGGAATACAACACTGAACAATGATTCGATTGCTCAGCAACTACTCCATCGCGAAGAGACGTTACCTGATGCTTCTGTTGTAGAGTTAGAGAATAATCAGAATGCATTTGCTGTGAAAAGTAAAAACGAATCAGAGTTAACCACTGCTATTGTAGAGCCTTTGGCTATCAGCAATTATCAAGATACCATCAAAGCAAAGGAAACGGCTCAGATTAATCGAAGTGCAACAATTAGCAGTACAAAACAGATAACTGCGGGTGATAACGAGGTACTAACAGCCCTAAGGGTGAAAGTTCAGCGTGATAGTAGAACAACACCTCAACTGACTTCAGCAAAATCAGACCTAAATGTAGCAAAAAATAGTTTATCATCAACAACTAATTTGCAGCCGTTAGCTATTGAAAAATCACAACCTCAATTAATATTATCATCGATTTCAGCAGACAAGTTTACTGCGCAGCCAGCTATCATTAATTCATCTCAAGAGGGTAATATGCAATTATCCCTCTTAAATGATAAAGCGTTAAATAGCAAAAAAGACTCGTATCACAAATTGGCTTATAACCAAGAAGTTAACAAACTAGCCGAACAAAGTGAATTATATAAAGCCTCAAACACAGTTAAAGTTGGAAAGGCGAGCGAAATTGAACCATCAAAGCAAGAAGTATTGCAGATGCCAACCTCATTTGAGGCAAAATTACTTAACTCTATTAATCCAGTATATCCAAGCCTTGCAAAGCGCCGTGGCCTTGAGATGGAAGTACAAGTAGATTTCATTATAGATCGTGATGGTAAAGTTAAAGATATTAGTTTCGCGCAACAAAGTAAGCTTATTTATTTCAAATCAGCTATCCGCTCAGCTATTCGTAAATGGCGATTTAGTCCTGCTACGATAAACAACCGAAAGGTTGAAAGTAAGATGACAAAGATATTCTCTTTTAGCTTGCATGCCTAGTAGTAATAACGAATAAAGAAATGTTGCAACTCGCCTCATCTTAGCTGTATATCTCCATATAGCTACAACTAAATATAAGCATACAAAGGCATATTTTTGAGTAAATACCACTCCTTTAATTCAGAGAAAAACATCAAATACAAACTACCAAATGAGATTACCTTATTTTGGAATAAAGGCCTATTTGACTCATTTATAGGGATAGATAAAGTAAACATACACTATGCGCAATTTATTCAAGAGCAAGTAGAGTGTCCTACGATAGTCATAGTGCCAGGGCGCTGTGAGAGCTACTTAAAGTACCAAGAGCTGTCATTTGATTTATACCAGCAAGGGTATAACATTTTTATCATAGATCATCGAGGTCAGGGACTATCAGGACGAATGCTGCTAAACGTAAACAAAGGTTATGTTACAAAATTTCAAGACTATGTGGATGACTTACGGTATTTCATTGAAAATATCGTGACACCCAAATCTTCAGAAAAACCATACCTCTTAGCGCACTCAATGGGTGGGACTATTGCCACCCGTTTTATGCAAGACTCTCCAAATGCAATTAAAGCCGCCGTGATATCTTCACCTATGTTGGGCTTTTATTCTGGTTTGTTACCAAAGAGCATAGCTAAAATACTGGTAGCCATTAAGCTGAAATTCAATAATATTATCAGCAATACGCCATGGTATTTTTTAGGACAAAAAGACTACTCCCCTGTCAATTTTACTGATAATAAATTAACTCATTCAATACCGCGCTATCAATACTTTGTTGATTTGTATAAAAAGAATAAAATCATCCAACTTGGTGGTGTTACCACTCACTGGTTAGCACAAAGTATCGCGGCTCAAAAAGAGCTTTTCTCTAAGATTGTTCAGCTTAAGACGCCTATATTATTGCTTCAAGCTAGCGGTGATACTGTCGTTTGCCAACAAGCACAAGATGATTTTTGCCAGCAATTACATACATTGCAACCACAATCATGTCCAAATGGCGTACCGAGTAACATTGATAACGCCTTCCATGAGCTATTTTTTGAGACCGATGATCTTAGAAATAAAGCAATAACACAAAGCCTTGCTTGGTTTGAACAACATACTTAACGCTTTAAAGTGATGTAAACTAACAGGTAACAGTCTATTTTGACTGCTCACTTTGCACTACAGAGCTAGGATCTTGATGAATAAAGACTTCACAAGGAGCTAACACTTGGCAAATTTCAGCCTCTATCTCATCGCCTATACTGTGTGCTTCTAATAAAGATAAGTTGTCACTCAACTCTAAATGAAATTGGATAAATTTCTGTACTCCTGACTGTCTAGTGCGTAATTCGTGAATGCCCAATGCTTGTTTATGTTTCAAAACGATAGTTTTTATTTGCGACAATTCTTCATCACTTAACTCGCTATCCATTAACTGAGAAACACTTTGCACCATAATTTGGCCAGCACCAAAAACAAGATATAGAGCGACCAATATAGTGAAAACACCATCAGCTTGTAACCATATTCCCTGACTCAATATAATTGCCGCTAAAACGCCTAAGTTTAGAAATAAATCAGATTGGTAATGCAATGCATCACCACTGATAATAATAGAGCCAGTACGCTTTATTACGTAACGCTGAAACACAACTAGAATAAGAGTTAATACAATAGAGATAATTGTTACCCAAATAGCGACTTCACCATGAACTATCGCTTGTGGATTAAGCAGCCGAGACACACCACTAAAAATCAATAATATGGCAGAGCCAAGTACGAAAGAAGCTTGTACCAACCCCGCTAGACTTTCAGCTTTACCGTGACCAAAACTGTGCTCTTTATCTGCAGGAGCTAAAGCAAAGCGCAAGATAACAATACTCATTATCGAAGCAAATAAGTCTAAAATAGAATCAGTGGTAGAAGCGAGCATGGCACTAGAGTCAGTTACCAACCACGCATACAATTTAATCACCACTAAGATAAACGCGGTAGACGTAGAAAATATTGCTGCTAGTCGCACCCAAAATGCATAATCGTCTGTTGAGCTTTTTATAGCCATTGCTAATCCTTGGAGAAAAATTAAAACCTGAAAGTTATTACTTGTTAACCCGAACTCTAATAAATAGATAGTTAAGGCATTGAATTATAACATCTAAACTACTGTAATAGCGCCAGCTTGATACTTTTTATTAACGTTAGGTAGACTTAAGCTTTAAGTACTGAATATTGTAAATAAATTTAACAATCAAATGAGTAAAAATCACCGGTATATAAATATATATTAAGCGGGGTTCAGGTTCGTTATAATAACAAAAAATTTATTACAAGATGATTGTTATGCTAGATGTTGTTCTTTTTCAACCCCAAATCCCACCAAATACCGGTAATATAATTCGCTTATGTGCAAATTCAGGCTTTCGTTTGCACTTAATAGAGCCATTAGGTTTTGATTTAGATGATAAAAAATTACGTCGTGCCGGTCTAGACTACCATGAATTTGCCGCCATACAGCGCCATGCAAACTTCAATGCTTTCCTTGAAAAAGAGCAGCCAAAACGTGTGCTAGCGATTACCACTAAAACCAATAACTTTTATGGTGATATCAGCTTTGCAGCCGGTGATTATTTATTGTTTGGTTCAGAAACAGCGGGGTTACCAGAGGAAGTTCGTGCACAAATTCCTGACGAAAATAAGCTTAGAATTCCAATGCTAAAAGAGAGTCGCAGCATGAATTTGTCAAACGCAACAGCAGTAATTGTTTACGATGCATGGCGTCAGCTGGGTTTCCCCAACGCCGTATAACAAAAAATCATATCTTTATTATAAAATAACTGTAAATCAAATTATGATCAAATTTACAGTTATTCTTTTTAAAATTTCTTTAAAGTACTTATTTAAGGTACTTATTTAAAGTATTTCTTTTAAATGTGATTAGATTACTCAAATTTCTTATCACGAGAAAGTAAATCAGCCGCTGCCAACTTAGCATCTTTTCCGCGATAAAGTACCTGATATACTTGCTCAACAATAGGCATTTCAACATCATGTCGCTGGGCAAGCATATAAACTTCTTTGGTATTTCGGTAACCTTCAACGACTTGACCGATATCAGTTATCGCTTGTTCAACTTCTTTGCCTTGACCTAACGCTAAACCAAATCGACGATTACGCGATTGATTATCCGTACAAGTCAGTACCAAGTCACCTAAACCTGCCATGCCCATAAAAGTAGCGGGCTCAGCGTTTAATGCTAAACCTAAACGAGTCATTTCAGCCAATCCACGAGTGATTAACGCTGTACGTGCATTTGCACCAAAGCCAATACCATCAGCTATACCTGCGGCAATAGCGATAACATTTTTAACCGCTCCGCCGAGCTGCACGCCAATAAAGTCTTTATTAGAGTAGACTCGAAAACGTTTTTCACAATGCAGTAAGTCAGATAATTCAGCAACAAACTCATCGTCCTCAGAAGACAACGAAATAGCCGTTGGTAAGCCTGAGGCCATTTCTTTAGCAAACGTTGGGCCAGATAAAACAGCTAAAGACACTCTATCGCCAAGTACTGTTCTAGCAACGTTTTGCAATAAATCACCGGTTTGTGGGTCAAGCCCCTTAGTTGCCCAAGCAATTTTTGCATTCTCGGTTAACATAGGTTTAATTTGCTTTAGCATATCTGCAAAAGCATGGCTTGGCACTACCACTAACAGGTTATCACTCGCTTGCACTGCTTTTTCTAAATCTGCTTCTAGTGCTAAATTTTCAGGGAACGGGCAATCAGCAAGATACTTATTATTTTCTCTATCTTGCTCCATTGCAGCGACATGATTATCATCACGTCCCCATAACAAGGTTTTATGACCATTTCTGGCTAAACAAATTGCTAGCGCAGTGCCATAAGACCCTGCACCTAACACTGTAATTTTTGCAGCTAAAGACATATAAAACCCTATTTATAAGCTAATGTTACTTTTGTATATTGCTACTAACTAATGTGTTTCACTACTTTGTGCCACGTTTTCTTGTGTTGCACGTTGTTGTACATAAGAAGCGTATAATCCTTCAAAGTTAACCGGTGTTAAGTTAAATTGTGGGAAAGAACCACGGTTAACTAAGCTTGCTACCGTTTCACGAGCATACGGGAACAATGTTGTAGGACAGAAAGCGCCAATTGTATGTGCTAATTGTGCTTCAGGTAAGTTGCCAATAGTAAAAATACCCGCTTGTTGTACTTCAGCTAAAAAGGCAGTTTTATCTTCCACTGTAGCAGTAACCGTTACCGATAAAACAACTTCATAAGTATTGTCAGCTAGCTTAGTTGAACGTGTATCAAGATCTAATTGGATTTCTGGTTTCCAATCTAATTGAAATACAGCTGGAGAATTAGGCGTTTCAAAAGAAACATCTTTAGTGTAAATACGTTGAATTGCGAATTCTGGAGATTGTTGTGCTGCTTCACTGTTCTCTACTTGATTTTCTTCAGCCATGAGTGGCTCCTTTATTATATTTTTTCTAATTGAATTTATTATTTTGCGTCTAAAAGCGCATCTAATTGAGTATTTCTTTCTAAGGCGACTAATTGATCGCAACCGCCAATATGAACATCATTAATGAATATTTGTGGCACTGTGTAGCCACCATTAGTGCGTTCAATCATGGTGCTACGCATTTCCATATCATCATCAATCTTAATTTCATTATATTCTGTCTGTTTACTCTTTAATAAGGCAACAGCATGAGTACAATAAGGACAATATTCTTTGGTATATATTTCAACTTTTGCCATTTTAATCACTCTTTATTTTCTATTTAAACGGATAGCGAAAATTGCAGTAAATATTCTATTTAGCTACAGGTAAACCTGCACTAGTCCAGCTATTCATGCCACCTTTAAGTACGCTAGCTCGAGTGAAACCACCTTTATATAAATCATTAGCAATTTGCACAGCACTCATACCCGCAGCACATACTACTATGATGGGCTTGTCTTTATATTTTTCAAGACTAGTGAAGTCATTTTTGTTGATTTTTTCACTTGGTAAATTGATTGCATCGAGAATATGTCCCGCTTTAAACTCTTTTTCCTTGCGGATATCAAGCGCAATACCTTCTTCCTTATTCATCAAAAAAGTTAAATCTTGAGTACTGATTTGTTTAATCGGTGACATTTTCATTTTAACTGTCGTGACGATTATCATTACCACTAAGGCAACCCAAACCGCGCTCAGCATGCCATTATCGCTTGCAAAAGTAATTAATTGTTCCATAAATAAATGCTCGTTTTTATCAAATTTCGAATCGGCACATTATACGCAAATGACTTAGAATTGCGAGCATATACCGCGAGCTAAAACTTAGTAACCCTTTACGGAACATTTCAATGTTAAATCCTTAGTGAATAACACAATCTGTGGGTGTACAATACTTGCTCATAAAATATATAAATCACATAAGATACTAAATTTAACGGGAAAAATAATGGCGAATAAGAAATCAACGGTACTGATGATTCTAGATGGTTGGGGATATAGAGAAGAAACGAGTTCAAACGCGATTCATCAAGCGAACACACCAGTATTAGATAATTTAAAAGCCAAGTACCCAAATATGCTTATTGATACCTCAGGCATGGCCGTTGGCTTACCTGAAGGACAGATGGGCAACTCCGAAGTAGGCCATGTGAATTTAGGTGCTGGCCGTGTGGTATATCAAGACTTTACGCGTATCACTAAAGCGATAAGTGATGGTGACTTTATTGAAAACCCTACGCTTTGCCACGCAGTAGATACCGCGACATCAAACAATAAAGCTGTGCACATTTTCGGTTTACTTTCTCCAGGTGGCGTACATAGTCACGAAGAACATATCTTCGCTATGATGGAACTAGCCAAAAAACGTGGCGCGCAAAAAGTTTACTTACATGCATTTTTAGATGGTCGGGATACACCGCCACGCAGTGCACAAGCTTCTTTAGAAAAAGCCCAACAAAAATTTTCAAAGTTATTTACAGAAACAGATACTGGCGAAGGCCAAATAGCTTCAGTTATTGGCCGGTACTATGCTATGGATAGAGATCAACGCTGGGATCGAGTTGAGGCGGCTTATAACTTAATGGTTAATGGCGAAGGTTTACACCAATATAATAGTGCCTTGGATGCTCTTGCCGCGGCCTATGAACGTAATGAGAATGATGAGTTTGTTGGAGCCAGCGCTATAACCAGTCCATCAGGTAAAGCTATCAAGGTAAATGATGGTGACGCTTTGATTTTTATGAATTTTAGAGCAGATAGAGCGCGTCAATTTAGTCGTTGTTTTACCGACACAAACTTTAATGGTTTTGAGCGAAAGCGAATTCCAGCAATAAGCAATTTTGTTATGCTGACACAGTACGCTGCAGATATTGATGCTCCATCAGCTTTTGCTCCCACTCCGCTCACTAACGTTATGGGTGAATGGTTAGCTAAACATAATAAAACTCAATTACGTATTTCTGAAACGGAAAAGTATGCCCATGTTACCTTTTTCTTTAGCGGTGGCAAAGAAGATATGTTTACGGGCGAAGAGCGTATTTTAGTTCCTTCACCTGATGTTGCAACCTACGATTTACAGCCTGAAATGAATTCAACTCTACTTACCGATAAGCTCGTTGGCGCAATTGAAAGTGGTAAATATGACTTTATCGTTTGTAATTACCCAAATGGCGACATGGTTGGCCATACCGGTAGTTTTGATGCTGCAGTAAAAGCCTGTGAAGCAGTAGATACCTGTGTTGGTCGTGTTGTTAAAGCTGCGCAAGATAACGGTGGTGAGTGTTTAATTACTGCTGATCATGGCAATGCTGAACAGATGCAAGATCCAGTATCAGGACAAGCTCATACTGCTCATACCTGCGAACCAGTACCCCTTATTTATGTTGGCCGAAATGCCTCGCCAGCAGCCTCTGGCACCTTGAGCGATATTTCGCCAAGCGTATTGCATTTAATGGGAATGGAGCAACCTCAAGAGATGACAGGTTCAGTACTAATGCAGTTAATCAAGTGATAGTAAGTTACCTGATAGTAGATTAGTAAACTATAACTATTTCACCTCAAGAGATGCACTTCTTGAGGTGACATGGGTATAAGTGATACATTGGCTTTTGATTTATTTCCATCATCAATTATGAGATTGTTTATCCACACGTATTTAGCAAATAAGCGCCTTCAACATATAGCTACAGCAATCATAGTAATACTAAGTTTTATACTTGCTTTTCCCTTGCAAGCTGAACAAAGTAACCTCAATGAAAGTGCGCAAAAAAAGAACCGCGCAAAACTCAGCGATGTCCAAAAGGCTATTGCGCAACAAGAGTCGAATATTTTTGATGTTAATAAACAACGCAGTAGTTTGGAGCAACAATTAAAAAATGATGACTTAGCGATTGCAAAAGTAGCCAAAGCAATTAATAAAATTGAAACTGATCTAGAAACGACTCAAGAAAAAATTACTGCCTTAGCGATAAAGAAAAAACAGCTAACTATTGCTAAACATAGACAAGAACGTTTATTAGCACAACAACTTAGAGCGGGCTACACTACTGGTCAACATGATTATCTCAAGTTGTTACTCAACCAAGATCAAAGTGAAAAGATCCAGCGCACCATCAGCTACTATCAATACTTAAATCAAGCACGAACTAAAGAGATTGATAATTTTCAAGTGACCATCGCTCAACTTCTCCAAGTAAGTACCGAACATCAAACACAGGTTGACCATTTACAACAACTCAAAGACGAACAATTACAGCAAGATACCCAGTTTCGAAGTAGTAAATCGCAGCGAAGTCAAACCCTAAAGAAATTAAGTCGTAAGTTACTTTCCAGCCAACAGCAATTGAATAAGCTTAAAGCAGAAGAAAATAATTTAAACCAAGCATTGAATAAGCTAGCGGCACTTATCCAAGCTGAAATTGATTTAACCGGTTTAAGTAAATTGAAACGAAAGTTATCTTGGCCAGTTAAGGGTCGCATATTGCATCGGTTTGGCACTCGAAAACAAGGCTACTTAAAATGGAAAGGTGTATTAATTAGTGCTCCAATAAGCCGACAAGTACAAACCATTCATAATGGTAAGGTATTATTTTCAGATTGGCTTAAAGGCTATGGTTTATTAACCGTGATTGATCATGGTAATGGTTATATGAGTTTATACGCACATAATCAAACCTTATTGAAATCAGTCGGTGATCGTGTAGAAACAGGTGAGCCCATTGCGTTAATTGGACAAAGTGGTGGTTTAGAGCAATCAGGTCTTTATTTTGAAATTCGCCACCAAGGCAAAGCGCTCAACCCTAAACTTTGGTGTCGGTAATTATTGAATCATTTATTAAACAAGATCTCTCAACATCATTGCGCTAACTTTATATATTTTTTAACTAAATAACTGCTACGCTTTCTTATTATAATAACTAAAAAGACAAATATTACCCTGTGCTAAATACTTTTTTAAAAATTATCTCTATACGTTCTTTTATAATACTTTATCTAATGCTTTTTAGTGTTCAAAGCATTGCTCAAGCGAACCAAGTTGCTATCGTCATTGATGATATGGGGTATCGGTATACCGACAAACATGCGTTAACTTTACCTGGAGCAATTACCTATGCTTTTCTACCTCATACCACCTATGGTAAAAAACTTGCCATGCAAGCCAATAGCACTAATCATGATGTGCTGATTCACATACCAATGGAATCTGAAAATAGAAAAAAATTAGGTCCTGGTGCGCTAACAAGTAATATGGATGAACAAGCATTTAGTCAAAGCTTAACTAAGTCCTTCGCTGAAATTCCCTTTGCGATTGGTATTAATAATCATATGGGGAGCTATCTCACACAATTATATCAACCTATGGCTTGGACTATGACGTTTTTAAAACAGCATGATTTGTTTTTTTTAGACAGTAAAACCAGTCCTCATTCACAAGCACAACAAGCTGCTATCGATTTTGGCGTACCGGTTAAAGCAAGGCATATATTTTTAGATAATGAATTAACTGAAAAGTATATTAGTCAGCAATTTAAGCAACTCATTCATTTCGCTCAAAAACACCAAACAGCTATTGCTATCGCCCATCCTCATCCCGAAACTGTGGCAACATTAAATAAACTCATTCCTACCTTAAAGTTACACGGTATTGAGTTAGTTCCATTATCTCGTTTATACCCAACATCGATCAATAAGGTAATTAACTCTACAGCAACTGAGTAAATTATCGCTAGAACAATGAAATCTCTAACGCCATATAATTCAGTCTAAAGTATCGCTTAAAGTTTAATGTTATTTTCTCGTAAGACTTGATGCAAATATTTAACAGGTATTGCGTAAGTGATGCCACTAGGGTTACTAATAACAGCCTCTTTAGTTGCTTGTACAAAAACTTTATTAATTATGCCAACCACTTCCCCTGTTTTCATATCATACATAGCACTGCCACTGTTTCCAGGATAGGCCGTCGCATCAAGCTGATAAACCAAATAAGGATTTCTCATACGTTTGAGCATTTTTAAATTAATTTGTCCTGCAGAAGCTGCAGGAACAACAGTAGGAGTAATACTGGCAATCATGCCTCGATGTGTCACAGGGTAAAGACCCAACACGCCGCCAATGGGAAAACCGGTGAAAGCAATATAACTCCCGTCTGCGTACAAATCTTCATTCGCTAAAGTCATCGCAGGTAAGGCTGCCCCAGAGATCTTTAAAATAGCTAGATCGTATAAACTTGATGTTGCAACAATTTCGGCTTCTCTTACTTTAGCATTTTTACCAGAACCAATGAAAACAGCCATTTTCTGTAACAAACTTTCATCTAATAAGGTAGGCAATACATGGTCATTAGTAACAATGTAACGACCATCACCAATAACAAAACCTGTGCCTCGTAGAATATTTTGTGGTCGACTCGTCGGTGTATGTATTCCAATACCAACGACAGACGGTTTGATTTTAGCAACAACGCCAACAAAATCTGCTTGCGCGTATGGTGTAAATAAAGAAGCAATAACTAGCAGTAAGGGAATATGTATGGACATAAATTTTTCCTAAGTAAAGTGAGCTACAGTTGTTATCGAGCACAAATACTATCTTATAGCAATCGGACTCATTTATTGATCACTTAGCGATAATTAAACTATGCTGCCTAAAAAATGCTTTAAGATTATAGTTGGCATACAATATTTTTCACGAATATATCATCAAGCAGTTTTGGCATAACACTATCATAATAAATATAGATGAATATTCTGTGGTCTATTTTAAAGTGACCAAAGAAAGAAGTCTGACCTGTATAGAATTAGGTCTCAAACTTCAATAGAAGCTATTCCAATTAAGATTAACATGGAAACTCATGATATAGCTCATTAAATTATAAGCATTTTTTCTATCTCATACTTGCCTATGTAATGCTTTCACAGTCATAATAGCGCTGCTAAGAAGTGTCCCATATTAATTTTCAGGATGATAAATGATTACCTTTGTTCACGAGCTTATAAGCCACAGTGTACAACGCTCTCCCGAAGCAATTGCGCTGCAAGTTAAAAATATGAGCTTGAGCTACGCCCAGCTTAATGAAAAAGTAACTAAGGTAGCGCAAGCTTATGCTTCACTCGCCATTACACGCGGCGATCGCATTGGTATTTATATTAGTAAAATCATCGATAAAAAAGTGTCTCGATTTACCAATTATTTAGTTTGTGATGGCGGCTTACACCACCATCTAGCTAACTCTTGTAATTTTGGTCAATTAATACGAAAAAACTACCCCGTAGCTATTAGAAATAAACTCAAGGAGGGTGTTCAAGAACTCGTTAACATTGTCGGTCCCATATGCAACCCGCTTGATATTTTAGCTGATAAAATAATGTTACCTAAAGCAAGTATGGGCGATTATGTTGTTGTCTTTCAATCGGGGACCTATGTTGCGACAGCCAGCCCTAAGGATCTTCTTAGTCAGCCACAAGTAAGTGAACTATTAATTTAAATATTATCTTCGCAGAATTACAGATACTCTATCTTAATGAGTATACTGAAATTAGCCTAGTTATTTACAATTTCATAATGGAATAAAAATGAACTGGAACAAACGATTATTAGACACCCCTATTATTGGTGATATCACCAAAAAAATTGTCTCAGCTAAGGCGAGTAGAGAGGCGCATAATATATCAGATCATTTTACGCAGTTTTTACAGCCTTGTGTTGCCGTCAGCCAAACCTTAAAAGAAGAAGCATTTAAAATTCGTCATAATGTTTACTGTGAAGAACTTGCTTTTGAAGAGGTTAGAGACAATGGCCAAGAAACAGATGAATTTGATCACCAATCAATGTTTTCTTTAATCAAACATAAACCGTCAGGTACATTTACTAGTTGTGTACGCTTAGTCACTTCAAGTGGCCCTGATGAATTACTTCCTATTGAGAAGTATTGTATGGGGTCGATCACTAACGAAGAGCTTAGCCCTAAACGCTTTAATCGCAATGAAATAGCAGAAATATCACGTTTAGCCGTTAAATCTGATTTTCGTCGCCGTAAGGCCGATAACTATAAAGGCTCAGGTACTGGCGTTATCAGTGAAATTACCTATTCAGAAACCGAATTACGTTGCTTCCCCTTCATAGCCATAGGATTATATATGGCGGCAGCCACTATGAGCATGAATACCGGTATTCGTCATGTTTATGTGATGATGGAGCCACGACTTGCCCGTAGCATGAAATTTATCGGTATTAATTTCCAGCAACTAGGTCCCCCTGTTGATTATCATGGTTTACGCGCCCCTTATTATATTAATCCTGAAATTTTTATGAAAAATCTCTCTCCTGGTTTTAAAAGCCTTTTTAGTATAATTGAAGAAGACATTTGCTCACAACTGAATCAATTAGATTTAGCCTAACAAAATTACAGCGGTAAACCACTAAGCACCTCTTATGCCACAGAAACTTATTCCTCTCATTGAAAATGTATTAACAATTGATTCGAGTTTATCATTTGATCCTCAGCAAGTTTCTCGCTTTATGCTTGGCACTGAAGGATTGACTTGCTTTGAAAATAAACAAAGAAGTATATTTGCCGTAATTACACTAACTCAGTCCCATGAGATAAAAGCACTACTTGATTTGGCCAACCACTGTGCGACCGATCAAGAGCTCGCCTTTTCTCTTTATCCTATTAGCACAGGGAAAAATTGGGGTTATGGCACCAGCCAACCTGCTGGCACAGCTAAAAACATTATTCTTTTGGATTTAGGTCAATTAACCGATATAAAACACTTTGACAGTGAACTTGGTTTAGTCACGATTGAACCAGGGGTTACTCAACAGCAATTGTGTGATTATTTACAGCTACATAATCATGACTATATGGTGCCTGTCACTGGGGCAGGACCAGACTGCTCTATACTAGCCAACGCCTTAGAACGCGGTTACGGTATAACACCTTATACAGACCATTTTGCTGCCGTTAACAGTATTCAGGGGTATTGGGCCAACGGCACGCCTTATCAATCAGCCGTCAATGAACTAGATGCCAGCGATGATAAGTTTGTCGATAAAACGTTTAAATGGGGACTTGGCCCCTATTTGGAAGGACTATTTACCCAGTCTAACCTTGGTATAGTGAGCCAAATCACCATTCGGTTAGCCAAGAAGAAAGCTGATTTCACTTCATTTTTTATCCAAATGGAAGATGATGCATTACTTGAACAAGCGGTTCCCTTAATACGACAAGTATTACAAGACTATGAAGGTATTGTTGGCTCAATTAACTTAATGGATCAACGCCGTTTATTATCAATGTTTGCCAAAAATCCCAATGGTAACGACGTCCATCAAGTAATGGAAAATCAAGATATTGAAAGATTGGCTAAAGAATTACAAGCGCCTAACTGGACCATTGTTGGTAGTATTTACGGCAGTGTCGGCGTGGTCAAAGCAGTAAAAAAAGAAATTAACCGTATTTTTAAACAATTGCCTTGTAAACGAATATATTCAAATAGCTTAATCATCGTTGTAGCGAATAAAGTTATTAAATACATCCCCTCATTATTGATTAATAAAGTGCCGCCTTTATCTGTGGCAGTAGAGCAACTGGATTCGTTTAATAAGGGTAAAGAGATTATGCTGGGCAAGCCGAATAAGGTTGCCCTAAAACTCGCTTACTGGCGTCATACCGAGACTGCAAGTTTTGATAAAAGTGAATTATCACCAGGAAAAGATGGCTGCGGTTTACTTTGGTATGCTCCATTAATAACGATGAAAGCAAAGAAAATGCGAGAGTTTGTCGAGTTTGTTAGAGAAACTTGTCCAAAATATAATATTGAGCCTTTCATCACCTTTACTAACCTAAAACACGACTGCGTTGATAGCACTATTCCTATCGTTTTCGATTTAGGTAATCCTCAGGCAGTCGCCGATGCTCATGATTGTTTAAAAGCTCTGGTAACAGAAGGTCTTAAAAAAGGCTTTGTCCCCTACCGTCTTAATATAGATCAACAACAGTGGTTACTTAATAAAGACAGTGATTTTTGGCAAACAGTCAATAAAATCAAGGGCAGCTTAGATCCACATAATATCCTCAGCCAAGGAAGATATAATCCTAGCTAGCTATTTTTTGAACCTAACATATTAGTCATATGTTTTAATTGAAAAAGCCCGACAAGCTTGTGCTCATCGGGCTTTTTTAATTAAGCGTTTACTTGAGTGACTACTTTGTATTAATAAAGCATGCAAGCGCTAGGATTTAAAATTGATAACAAACCTAACCGTTCTAAATCACAATAATCAACGGCATTTTCTAGCATTTTTTTATCTAGACGAATAGGCTCTAACTGCTCTTCAGTTAACAAGTCGTTGAAATCTAAGTTTTGATCTTTAAACACTTGCTGCTTACTCATCACACGCTTAGCTATATATAACAACTGTGTTTCTGCAGTGTATTGGCTTAGATCGTCAATATCCTGATCACGAATAGGTGCGAAAATGCTATAGGGTAACTGCCATTGTTTTAACAGTTCGGCAGAACATTCACCAAACGTAAATCCTAATACATCTTGTTGCTTCACCCAAGGTAATAAATTGATATCCTGGCTATCACAAGCACGCTGTTTTTCCGTTGTTATTTGGTGAACAACTAATTCACCTAAATTATGCAACAAGCCTAAAATAAATAAACGTTCAGCATTAATAATACCTAGACTAGTTCCTAAAAACTTCATCAACAACGCGCAATCAACACTTTTTATCCAAAACTCATCAAGATAATCTTGGTTGGCATCAATGTTTTTGAAAGCTTCCGTCGTAAAATAGGCAATAACAAGGTTATAAACTTCCGTAATCCCCAGTACCAAGACAGCTTTAGATATGGTGTCTATTTTACCGGGATAACTAAAAAAAGGACTATTCGCTAATTTTAATACCGTACCAGAAAGGGCAGGATCGAGTAAGATAACCTCTGAAATATCATCTATGGTAGATGATTCATCATCAATTAATTCCCTAATTCTGATAAAAGAATCGGATAAAACAAAAATTTCACTGGCTTGTTCTACATAATCATCTGCGGTCATCTTGTTACCTTTAATACTGCAGTTTAGAAATTTGACATATAAAGTTGCCGAACAAATAAATTCGATCTTTGGCTGAATATAGCTATATACAGATCGCCATTCTCAAGTTCAAGTTACTAATAGTCAATACTTATTTGATATGAGCTAAACTTCCTCATATTAATTACGCCTTTATCGAAAATTAAATATTGACCTTTAATGCCCAAAAGCACTCCCGATACAGTTTCCGTTTTATCAAAATTAAAAGAACTAATTTTAGTTAAATATTCACTTACTGGATAATGAATTTCTTGCACACTTTCATTTAGTTCTTGAACTGCATCACTACCAAATTGAAGCCTAAGTTGCGATAAGCGCATACTGATCTCTGGGATTAACTCTTCTGCTTTGGCTTTTAGGTCTATAGGCTCTGGCTCACCTTTTAACATAGCGCGCCAATTGGTTTTATCACTAATGAATTCTGCTAGTGCAGTTTCTACTAAACCTGATTGTAAGCGAGTACTCACCTTAAATATAGGGAGAGCTTGGCATGCTCCTTGGTCAATCCAACGAGTAGGTAATTGAGTATGTCGGGTTATGCCCACTTTCAAGCCTGAGCTATTAGCTAAATATACATAATGATCAACCATACAATGACTTTCCCCCCACTCTGGCTCACGACAAGTGCCTAAATGAAAGTGGCAAGTTTCAGGTTTCATAATACACAAATCACATTGAGCAAGTTTAGCCATACATGGATAACAATATCCCTGAGAGTAACTTTTTTTAGTACGCTTTCCACAGTGCTTACAGGCTATAGTGCCGGAAAAGTGTAAGGTTATTTGCTTTCCTATTAAAGGATTTAGCTCAATACTCTGTTTAGTGCCATCACCATTAAGGCTAGCTAATGGTAGTTGATACTGAACTAAATTATTACTATCAAGTTGTGCGGTAAGTTTCTCTACTGCACCGACGTCACTAATTGGCATAGTTGCTCTCTATTTTATATTAGGATTTAATTTTTATTTGTTCGTAAAGGACTTTCATAGCGATGTTCATTCACTAGAGTTGTACTTTTTTCCGTGTTTGTTTGACGTCTTTACGATTAGCCTTCCCGGTTAAGCGTCTTTGCACTGAACCTTTGGTTGGCTTGGTCGCTCGTCTGTTTTTTTGTACTACCATCACGGATTTAATGAACTCTTTCAGTCGCTTTAGCGCATCTTCTTTATTCATTTCTTGTGTTCTAAAGCTCTGCGCTTTAATGATAACTACACCATCTTTGGTAACTCGACTGTCTTTGGAAGCAAGTAACCGCTCTTTATAAATTGCAGGTAAAGTAGATCGCTTAATATCAAAGCGTAAGTGAATAGCGGTTGCCACCTTATTTACACGCTGGCCGCCATTACCCATTGCTCGTATAGCACTAAGTTCTATTTCCCAATCAGCCAAGCTGACATTATTTGATATCTCAAGCACTTTTATTTACCATTTAGATACCTTCAATATTGATACTAGTAATTATCACGTTATATGACCGAAATAAACAAGACGAACACCTGGTGGGTTTACTTTTTACGCTGTAACGATAATAGCTTATACGCAGGCGTTACCACAGATATCCTTCGTCGCATTGACGAACATAATAACAGTAAACTTGGTGCAAAATATACCCGAGCAAGACGACCTGTAAGCTTGGCCTATCTCGAAGAGGCCGATGACAAAAGTACAGCATGCCAAAGAGAGTATAAAATTCGTCACCTCACTAAAGTCAAAAAAGAGCTGTTAGTAAGCAAATATAGCCAAACCAAACAGGTCTGATCAGCAAGGTATATGCACTTTATTTCGATTTAACACTAAAGTACTGTTAGAATGCTTCGATCGAATGTCGTTTACTCACAAAATGAAGTTGCAAAGATGTCTATAAAAGAAATGTTTATTGAGAATTATTGCCCGATTAGTGCTGATAGGATCAGCTTCACACGCCAACAAGGTAGTGATTTTGCCAAACAAGTAGCAGATGACTTTAACCCACTACATAATATTGATGCTAAACGTTTTTGCGTACCTGGAGATTTACTTTTTTCAATAATAATCGCCAAATCGGGACTACATAAAAACATGACCTTCGATTTTTCAGGTATGGTTAGCGATGATGTTCACCTTACTTTTCCTCAGGAAATTGATGAAAGTTTTGATATAAAAGATGATAAAGATAAAACGTGTCTAAGTGTGCATGTTAGTGGCGATAAAACACATGAATCTGTACTGATTAATGCACTGACAAAGGCCTATGTCGATTTTTCTGGTCATACTTTCCCTGATATTTTAGTGAAATTAATGGCTGACAATAGCGTCATGATTAATCCTGCTCGCCCCATGGTAATGTATCAATCAATGTCTATTGATTTACATACATTAACGGCTGAAACAGTCACATTAAAATTAGCCAAAACCAGTTTATCAATAGAAGGAAAGCGCGGCGATGCATGGCTTGAATTTGACTTGTTATCAAATGATAAAGTTATCGGCCACGGTAAGAAACATATGCTTTTGAGCGGCTTACGTACCTATGAGCAAGAGACGATTGACGCTATGGTAAATCAGTACCGCGACAGTAAGAAGAATTACCAAGCATAAAGTCATTTACTGAATATATTTATGCTCAAATGTTTCTCGCTGCTGTAGTTTGTCTTCACTACAAAAAGCAAAAACGTTAATATTTTTAGGACGCTGGCACTTAATAGGTTGTTGATAAAACTGCAACCAAGCCAGCTTTTTATCTCCATGATATTTTGACTTGATCACAATTGCACTATCTTGGTTAAACGTAGCCATCTTCTTTGGTAACTTGAGTTTTACCTTATTCAATTTGGCATAATGGGTTGTGCTTTTCTGCTTCTTCTTGGCTTTCTTTTTTTTTGTTCCATATTTCGACTTAAATGCTGACAAAGAGCTATTTTCACACTGCCACCACTTATCTCTCGCTTTATCTTCCTTTGCTCGCAAAGACTGCCCTCTTTTTAAAGAGTAGTTTTTACGTTGCATCATTTGAACATTATGTAGTTTTTCTAATAAAGGTTTACACCTTTTTTTAGCGGACGAGTTTGTGCTAAAAATTAGCAGAGATATGGTCACAACAACATAAAAAAAAGTAAACATAGTGAGTTTTTTCATCATAGCAATCCTTGCTAATGCAATTAACTTCGCCAAATAAAATTTGGCAAATCACCTTAATGGCTAAGGTCTCCCTTTTTTCAAATATAGACTAGACTTTACCTTTTTAGCAAGTCTCATTACATGGAGTTTAGTGATGAATAAGTATGTTCTACGGATTTTCTTTGCCTTTATTTTATCAGTCCATTTGTCTTCAACTGCACAACAAACAACTCAAAAAACTCAAAAATTTAAGCCTAATATTCAGCATGGCGTGAGCTACCAAAAGGTCGATGACATTAGCCAGTATTATGTCTCTGAAAAACTGGATGGTATTCGTGGTTACTGGGATGGAAAACAATTGTTTACTCGCCGAGGAAATTTAATCAATAGTCCTAGCTGGTTTACTCAGCATTGGCCTACATATCCAATGGACGGTGAACTCTGGCTTGCTAGAGGGCAATTCCAACTATTACTTTCTTGTGCAACTAAACGCATAGCAGTCGAAAATAAAACGACTAGTTGCTGGAGAAGTGTTCGCTTTATGATATTTGATCTTCCTAAACATCTAGGGGATTTCAATGAACGAGTAATTAAGATGCGGACTTTACTTGTACAAAATCAATCGGTTTACTTAGCCATGATAGATCAGGTAAAACTGGAGGAATTAAGTGCGCTTGATCACAAACTTGATGAAGTCATCGCAACTCACGGTGAGGGCCTTATGCTACACCTCGCTAGCGCTCACTATCAACAAGGCCGAAATCCCGCATTGATGAAGCTAAAGAAATATCAAGATGCCGAAGCAACAGTCATTGGTTATACCGAAGGAAAAGGTAAATATCAGAACCAACTTGGCGCAATCAAAGTAAAAACAAGTGATGGAATAATTTTCAAAATTGGATCAGGTTTAAGTGATATTCAGCGTGCCAACCCACCAAAAATTGGCACTATTATTACCTTCAAGTACAACGGGCTCACACAAGCGGGTATACCAAGGTTTGCCCGTTTTTGGCGTATAAAAGCTAGCGGTTAACTCTCATAAGCTCAACCAGCTATTATTTGATTTCCAAATTATTTTGGCTGATAAGTAAAAATTAAAACTTTAAGGCCCTTGCCTTCATGGGCTTCCTTGAAGGCTTCAGGATTTTCAAGCTGTTGCTCAAAGTAACAATCAGGGCATTCACGCTCAACCTCAGCTTTTAAGAAGTTTGCATCTAAATCTGGGGAGTTTAAACATAACATCAAGCTAGCACCTGGATTCATCCATTGTGGAATACGGCGGATTATTTTAGCGTAATCACGTTCGATATTAACACTACCCTTTTGAAATGAAGGAGGATCACAGACTAAAATATCATACGGTCCATATTTTTTAATGCGGCTATTCGATTTAAAAATATCGACACCTTCAAAGACAACTTGTTTGCCTTGCTTTTTAGCCAGCAGGTTAAGTTGATGATTTTCTCTACCTTTACTTAGAGATGATTTGCTTAGATCAATATTAACCGCTTTACTGGCTCCACCTGCAATGGCACTTAGCGAGAAGGCACAGGTATAGGCAAAGAGATTAAGCACATTTTTACCTTCTGCTCGCTCTCTTAACCATGACCTTCCATTACTCATGTCCAAAAACAAACCACTATTTTGGGCTTTACCAAATTCAATATGATAATTGAGTCCCTGCTCACTCACGATAGTATTACTTATGGACTCACCTAATAATAACTCGGTGGGCGCAAATTTTTCATAGCGAAGTTGTACTTGCACCGAGCGACATTTTTTAATCAATTTTTTTAATGCATCAGCTTGTTCTTCTAACCATTTGCTATCAACAGCTTGGTATAAAGTGATAAGAATAACCGGAGATAGCCAGTCAACATTTACGTGGCTTAAATTGGGATATGCGTGTCCTCGACCATGAAATAATCGTTGGGCATCGGTAAAGTCTGTGCTGGTAATATGTTCTATCATGGCTAGGGTATCGGGTAATTAATAATAAAAAACGCCCAATAATAACATTTACTATTCGGCGTTTATATCGTTTAAATCTATTTAGATGTTTTAGCTAGAAACCAAAAAGGTTAGCTGCAAAAAACTTTGTTGCCACAGTATTAATAAAAATAAGCAGCACGATAACAGGGATAAAAGTACCCAATGAAAAGTTAATATATTTTTCTACCCATGAACCTTTGTAGTTTTCATTACCGATACTTAGTTCTTCAGATAGTTGCTTTTTCTTCCAACGGTAACTCACAAAAATACACAGTAAGAAACCATTAAGCGGTAAAATTGTATCGTAAAAAACATCATAAATAACATCGAATAAGGACTTAGTACCGCCAGCGTACGAAGTAAACTCGGTAAAAAATGGCACCATGCCAAACGATGCTGTGGCAAATAAAGTTAGCACACCAGCAGTAAGCGTTAAGTAACCTAATGCTTTTTTACGACTGTGCTTTTTCTCAGTGACTAAATATGAAACCGGTACTTCAATGATGGAAACTAACGAAGTAATTGCGGCAAAGAAGACTAATAAGAAGAAGAATGCAGCCACAGCACTAGCACCCACATAACCCAATGAGGTTTGTAGTGCTAAAAATATTTTAGGTAGAAAGGTAAAAATCAATGACACTGAGCTATCACTTAACTCACTTGGATTAACTTCAGGGTTAAATGAAAATACTGCAGGAAGAATCATCAAACCAGCAATAAATGCCACACTCGTATCCGTAATCGCCACTAATTTAGCGGAATTAGGAATATTAGTTTGTTTATTTATATATGAGCCATAGGTTAGTAATATCCCCATACCCAAAGAAAGTGAGAAAAAAGCTTGCGACAAAGCACCGTTGACTACACTTGGCGTTATTTTATTAATGTCTGGGACTAAGAAAAAAGTAACCCCTGCCATAGCATTATCAAGAGACAATACAAATACAACCATTAAAATAAGCATAGTTAGCAATGCTGGCATTAATATTTTAGCTGCTTTTTCAATTCCGTCTTTGACCCCGGCCGCCAAAATAAAACTGACAATACCGGCAACAGCTATTAAAGCAATATATAAGTACGGGCTGTTAATAAACTCGCCAAAACCAACATCACTTGCTAAATAGTCTAAATGACCTGTTACCGTTAAGGCAATATAGCCAAAAATCCAAACAGTGATCACCATATAAAAAACGGCAATCATAAAGGGAGTTAATACCCCTAAAAAGCCAGCGGCTCCCCATAACTTACTGCCTTTACTCAATGTTTTAAATGCGCCAACAGGCTCTTTAGCCGTATTACGTCCAACAGCCATTTCAGCAATCATCACAGGCAAACAAATAAGAAAAACAAATAATGCGTACATTAACAAAAATGCACCGCCACCATTTTTAGCGGCGTTAACTGGAAAACCAACTAAATTACCTATACCTACTGCAGAGCCTGCAGCGGCTAAAATGAAGCCAATTCGTGAGCTAAAATGCTCTCTAGAAGCGGACATACTTACCCTTTTTATAATTATTATGATAACGCGATAAATGAGATCTCTCGATGCTAACAAGCTTTACTAACTTTGTCTTCTTTTTAGCTGAGCTTTGCTATTACCAAGCAAATAACAATGTGTAAATGTGTAAAGTTACCTTGAGTGTACTCTGGACAGATAGCGTCAAAATATCACTCCCAATTAACTTAAACCGCGAATACTACCCTGTAAACAGAAGCAAACACTACTCGCTTATAAATGAAGCATTGAGCGGTCATCCAACAACCATTCGCTACTTTGAGTTATTAAAAAATACAGATGTATTCAATTTTATTAATATTAGTTAAGCCAACTTAAATTACTTAGAGAAAAGTTTAGGGTTCATAATAGATAAAATACTCGTCGCTTCTTTTTCAGCAAAATCAGCAGCTTGTATTAAATCATCCACTGATAAACCTAAAGGTCTGCATAAAGACTCATCAATGACATCAGCATAAGAGAACTCATCACTGTGACTATCAATAAGAGCCAGCCTAGACGCTAAATTCAAGATTTTTACATCTTTATTAATTTCAATAGATGATGCGGCATTGAAGTGCCTAATTGGTAAAATTATTTTTTCAGGAATTTGCCATATTTTTAATAAATCAGCAGAGATTTCAGTATAAGTATAGCCCAACATCTGTTCTTGCAATTGCCATGGCAGCTGGTTTTTATCATATTTTTCACATTGTTGAGCAACTTCAGGGTTTATTTTAGCCACTAATAACTCACCAAAATTTTGCAATAGTCCCGCTACGAATAGGCGTTCAATATCACGGATTCCGGCAGAAATGGCTAGATTTTTCGATACCAGCCCACAATAAACACTCATACGCCAAAAACGCTTTAAATCAATTGCCTGGTTTTCAAAGTGCTTAAAAGCGGTGGCGGCAACATCAACTAGCATCATATTATAAATGGCTTGCGTGCCGATGATGGTAATGGCACGTGAAATAGTACTGATTTCACCTGGGAAGCTATAAATGGCACTGTTAGCTATTTGTAGCAAACGAGAAGTCATAGAGGGGTCGATACCAATAACATCAGCAAAATTTGAAATTTCAGAACTTTCATCAGCCATCAATGCTTTTACTTTAAAACAAGCATCAGGTAAAGCAAACGAACCGTTAGCTTGTAATGCATAATCATGTGCGTTCATAGTCATCCTTAGAAGTTGATCCCTTAAACAAGGCGCTTAAAGCAAACCTCATTAATGTAAACTTTATAAATATTAGTAAAGCCCTACAGGTTTAATTGAACGGTATACCACCATCTTGCTTTATATGTTCAGTTACTATGTAAGTACTTGTTTGTGCAACATTAGTCAGTCTGCCAATATTTTCTAACACCAGTCTATAGCTTTCAATATCGGCAAATCGTATTTTCAGCAAGTAATCATATCCACCTGCCACTAAATGACACTCAACAACTTCTTTAATAGTCACAACTTCTTTATTGAAGAGTTTGAATGAATCTGAAGTTGTTCTGCTTAAGGTGACTTGAACAAAAGCACTCATACCAAAGTTTAATTTTCTGGCATTTAAAAAGGCACCATAACGTTCAATATACCCTTCAGTTTCTAAGCGTTTAACTCGATCTAAACAGGGGCTAGCACTTAGGTTTACTTTTTTGGCTAGATCCACATTTGAAATTCTACCATCTGACTGCAAAGTAGAAAGGATCATAAGATCAATACGATCTAAGGGTTTTGTTTTGTTATTACTCATGTTCACACTACTTAGTAGGGAAGATAATGGATATTGCCACAGTAATCTCAATAAAAACAGTAAAAAAAACGCGAACGTTACCTGAAGGTATTCATTCGCGTTTTATTTCATTCAAACTTATAGCTATTTAATCAGTACTTAATAACTACAAGGTATTCAAACAATTTAGTCTTCTTCAACCAGGGTCATCAGTGAGGTATTTCCCCCTGAAGCCGTAGTATCAATACTAATCGTTTTTTCTGTAACCAAACGTTGAATCATAGTATCAAAATATTCAGAGGTTATTACCGGTAAAATAGCCCCATGACGTAATGCTAATTTTTCACTAATATAATGCTTGATTTCACAACCACTATCGACCACAACACCAGACAAAGCGGGGTGTGCCAGCATAGCTTCTAAATGACATTGTTTAGCTACCTGAAAAACATCTTTACCAGCGCCTGTGGCAACAAATTTGTCTCTAAATTCCAATGCTTCTTGATAAAACAGATCAGAAACAACAGCAATAACGGTATTGCCTGTAGCAAGCGAGGTAACAATAGATTGCACCCAAAAGTGAAAACTAACATTTTCATCCGCATAACAAATAATATTGCCTCGGTTTTCCAAATAAATAATATTTGATTCACCTGTTGGCCCTGGTAATTGTTGTGGTTTTTTCAAACGCTTTTCAATATCAATAAGCTGTGAACGCGCCAAGACTAGGGTATGGTTTAAATCTTCAGCTAGATCATCGACAATTTCAACGTGCGCTATTTTAGCCAATAATTGGCGAACACAAGAAATTCGGGTATTTAGTTCTGTTGAACGCCACTCTTTCTCCGCCCAATTCGCTTTATCCATCAAATGATTTGCTTGATGATTCTCAGCAGCATCACCTGATAAGGTAATCGTTTTATTTGCTGAAAAGTTAAAATCCCGCTCATCTGGTGTAGCTTTTTCTTTAACTAAACGCGTTAAATAATTTGGGCCACCCGCTTTAGGGCCTGTACCAGAAAGGCCTCGACCACCAAATGGTTGTACACCAACAATCGCGCCAATCATGTTACGGTTTATATAAATATTACCCGCACGTGATAATTTGGCTAAATTAATAGCTCTATGCTCAATACGCGTATGAATACCCATAGTTAAGCCAAAACCAGTGCCATTGATTTTATCCACAACACTTTCTATTTCATTACCTTTAAAGCGAACAATATGAACACAAGGACCAAAGACTTCTTGCTTTAACACGCTAATATCATCAATTTCATACAAGCGTGGTGCAAAGAAAAAGTGACCATCTTCATCTACAACATCTTCAGAGAACTCACATTGGTAAAGTAACTTGCCATGTGATTTCATATATTCGGCGTGAGCATTTAGCGCATCTAGGGCTTTTTGGTCAATAACTGGGCCAATATCAGTACTTAATTTTGCAGGATTGCCAATATGTAACTCCGCCAATGCACCTTGAAGCATGGTAATAACATTATCTGCAATATCTTCCTGTAAAAAGAGTACGCGTAACGCTGAACAACGTTGACCTGCACTCTGGAAACCTGATGAGATAACATCATCAACAACTTGTTCAGGTAATGCCGTTGAGTCAACAATCATGCAATTTTGACCACCCGTTTCAGCAATTAGCGGTACTTGATCACCACCACGGTCTGATAACGTTTGTGAAATACGTGTGCCAGTTTCTGTAGAGCCAGTAAACATGACTGTTTGAATACGGCTATCTGGAATAATAGTGTTACCTACGGCACTACCGCGCGCAATAACAGCCTGTACTACGTTTTCAGGCAAACCAACTGACTTCATCAATTCAATAGCACGAAGCGCAATTAAACCTGTTTGTTCCGCGGGTTTTGCTAAAACAGTATTACCCGTGGCAATTGCAGCAGCAACTTGGCCTAAGAAAATAGCCAAAGGAAAGTTCCACGGACTGATACATAACACTACACCACGTGCTTCTAATCTTTCATCACTGCTTAACTCAATAGCGCGAGCGGCGTAGTAACGACAAAAATCAACAGCTTCGCGCACTTCATCAATGCCATCTTGCGCGACCTTACCCGCTTCTTTGATACACATTGCAATGAGCTCATCAATATGGCGCTCTAAAATATCACCAATGCGACAAAGCAAGGCGGCGCGATCTACTGCAGGCGTTTTTGACCAAGTGCTAAAGGCTGTTTCGGCCTTATCAATCATCAGTAACATATCACCATGGCTTGCATGTTGATGGAAGCCGATAATTTCACTACGGTTCGCCGGGTTCATTACGGCATTGGCGCCATCAGGCACTTCATTTTTATTCAATAAATGGTCAACAAACCAATTATCTAAAGCGGCTTTTAGCGGAATGATTTCATTAATATCCGTTAGATCTAGACCTTTTGAATTATCTCGGCCTTTCTCACCTTCACCTCGATAGAGGTCAATAGGCATAATTATTTGGTTATTGTATTTAGCTTTAAGGCGTTGAGTTTTTTCTACTGGATCTTCCAATAATGATTCAACTGGTTGATCTTCATCAACAATAGCATTAACAAACGATGAGTTAGCACCATTTTCTAATAAACGACGTACCAAATAAGCCAGTAAGTCTTCATGATGACCTACTGGCGCATAGATTCGACATTGAATACTTTCTTCTTTAACAATTTGGTCGTACAAAGAGTCCCCCATGCCATGTAAACATTGGAACTCAAAACCAGCTTTATCATCGCCAGCTAATTCAACTATGGTTGCTGCAGTATAAGCATTATGCGTGGCAAATTGTGGATAGATAGTATCGCGATATTCTAATAATTTATTGGCACAAGCATGGTAAGAAACATCGGTAGATGACTTACGGGTAAACACAGGAAAATGATTCAAGCCATCTTTTTGAGCATTCTTAATTTCAGTATCCCAATAAGCACCTTTAACAAGACGCACCATCATTTTTCGTTCAGTACGCAACGTTAAGTCACGCAACCAATCAACAACATGAATAGCACGTTTTTGGTAAGCTTGCAGTGCTATACCAAAGCCTTGCCAATCACCAAGCTCACTATCAGAAAATACCGCTTCAATGATATCCAATGAGATATCTAAACGCTCTGATTCTTCCGCATCAACCGTTAAACCAATATTGTATTGCTTAGCTTGTAAACATAATGCCTTTAACTTAGGCACTATTTCAGTCATTACCCGTTCTTTATGAGAAAACTCATAACGAGGATGAATAGCAGAAAGTTTAATTGAAATGCCAGGTACTTTACGCGGATCGTTCTTACCTGAAGCAACAGCAACTTCACCAATAGCATTAATAGCATCTTGATAGGCTTTTAGGTACATATTGGCATCAGCCATAGTACGGGCACCTTCACCAAGCATATCGTATGAATAAACATAACCTTGCTGTTCTTTCGTCGCTGCACGTTCGGTAGCAGCTTTAATGGTTTCGCCCATAACAAACTGTTTACCCATTACTTTCATGGCATAGTTCATTGATTTACGAATAACAGGCTCACCTAAACGACCAACAGTTTTCTTTAGTAAACCAAATTGTTCTTTTTTACGCTTATCAGCGTAATTAACCATAGAGCCTGTAAGCAATAAACCCCATGATGAAGCATTAACAAATAATGAGTCACTGGCACCTAAATGGGAACTCCACTGACCTTGAGAAATTTTATCGCGAATAAGCTCATCTTGAGTATGTTTATCTGGTACACGTAATAACGCTTCGGCCAAACACATTAATACCACGCCTTCCTCTGAAGAAAGTGAGTATTCATTGAGTAGCGAATCAATTGCACCATTACCTTCTTGGTCTTGACGAATTTTTAAAACCATTTTACGTGCGCGTTCCCACGCACGGCTTCTTGCGCTAACATTTACTTCTGCAGCAGGTAAAATATGATCAACGGCAACATTTTCGTCAATTCGATAAAACTCACGAATTTTTTGTCTTATTGGACAATCAGTAATCAATGAACCAGTAAATAGCATAACCATTCCTCAAAGTGTGACAGGTAGAAATCCTGCTTTAGTTATAGTCTTTTTTTCCACTAATACATATATTATTAGTTGGTGACGACATTAAATTTATGAGCGAATTTTAGGGTAACAACCACAGGATGTGCTGGTTATTTTCAGGATTTAAAACACTTTTATATGGGGGAGTACGAATTCAACAGTATAAAGTGCTGCAAATCGTTTTTTATAATTTGTAGGGAGTGTTCGTGGGTTATTATTTACTCACTTGATGAATAATATAATTTTTGAATAATATAATCCTTTGTATCTTGAGACGACATAGGTTTGGCAAAGTAGTAACCTTGTCCGTACACACAGTCCATCTGTTGTAGTAACTCGGCATCAGCTAAACTTTCAATGCCTTCTCCCACGGTAGACATTTGTAGATTATTAGCCAAATCAACAATGGTTCTAATTATGGCTCGGTTATTATTATGCTCATCAACATTACTAATAAAGGAGCGATCTATTTTCAGCACATCAATCGGAAAACGATGCAAATAGCCCAAGCTTGAATAACCGGTGCCAAAATCATCGAGTAATATTTTTACCCCCATATTTTTCAAGGCTTGCATATTAGTCAAAACTATCTCAGCATTTTCCAACAAAGCACGTTCAGTTAATTCAACGCGAAGATGATGGGGAGCTAAACCTGTTCTTTTTAATACTTTTTCAATATCTTGCGGTAAGCTAGTACTAAAAAATTGCTTGGAAAATAAATTACAACTGACATAAAGATCATCACAGCCTAATTCATCATGCCAACACTTCAACTGCTGACAAGATTTTTCAATAATCTGAATATCAATTTCTTTAATTAAATCAGTTTCTTCAGCCAGCGGAATGAAATCATTAGGGTAAACAAAACCACGCTTAGTACTTTGCCAGCGAGCTAGCGCTTCAAAACCTTTAAGTTTTTGGTTATCCAGTTTAATAATTGGTTGGAAATAAGGGATGAACTCTTGCCAAGTAATCGCTTCTCGAATATCCGCTTCAAGGCTTAAAGCATTCTGTACTTTCTGATGCATACTGTCGTCAAAGACTTCATAGCGCCCTCTACCATTGTCTTTAGCATGGTACATAGCAGTATCAGCATCTCTGAGCATAGTATCAGCATCAGTATATCGTATATTGCTAAACGATATGCCAATACTAGTGCCTGTGTATACTAATTGATTATCGATAGTAAAAGGTTGTTGAAGAAAAGCCGTGATGCGCTGCGCTACTTCAAAGGCTTCATTGTTACTTTTCAAGTCTTCAATTAAAATGACAAACTCATCGCCACCTAAGCGAGCAACGGTATCTACTTTACGAACAATAGCCAATAATTCTCGCGCTATTATTTTCAATAATACATCACCCGCATGATGTCCTAAACTATCGTTAACTACTTTGAAACGATCTAAGTCTAAAAACAGCACAGCAAAAGAAAAGTCATCTTTTCGTTTTGCACAAGCTATCGCATGATTAAGTAAATCAAGGAATACCATTCTGTTGGGTAACCCGGTCAAACTATCATGGGCGGCGGTGTGTTTTAATAATTTTTCAGCTTGTTTACGATGGGTAATTTCATCTTCAAGGGCAAGTGTGCGTAGTTTAACTTGTTGCTCTAATAACTCATGACTGCGCCTTTCAAAATCAGCGAGTTCTCGACGTTTAATGGCTGCTGAGACATGGTTCGAGACAAAGTTAAGTAATTCGGCATCTTGTTGGTTGTAGGTGGTTTTATAATAATAACTCTGTAAAACCATGACCCCAAGTAACTGACCTGAATAGATTAATGGTACGCCTAACCAAGAATGGATATCATCCTGTGGTTTTTTAGTTTCACCTTCAAGATGTAGACTCATCATTTCTTGATAAGTAAGTAATACTGTCTCTCTTCGGCGAAGCACTAGTTCGGAATATCGATTTGAGAGTTTTCTTGGTTTAAAGTCTTTAGCTAAATTAGATGTTTTTTCATCCACATAATAAGAAAAGCTTAACGTGTCTGAATCTTTTTCATATTTAGCAATAAAGAAGTTCTTAGCATTGATCAGCTGTCCGATAATATTGTGAACTTTACTATAAAAAGTATCTATATCGAGTTCAATATCCGTGGTTAATTCCGATATTCGATATAACGATTCTTGTAGTAACTCAGATTTTTCTCGCTCACGAATTTGAGCCATCAATTCTTTGGTACGTGCATTAACCGCATTTTTCAAGCGTTGCTGATCTTGTAAACGTACCATAGCACCAACAATATGCTGGGCGGCAAAGGTAAGTAAATTTAAGTCACTTTCATTATATCGAATTTTTTCATCATAACTTTGTATAGTTATGGTACCAATCACTAAACCATTTTGGAGTAAAGGCACACCCAGCCAGTCAGTGCCGCGGACACCAAACTGTTTGATTTTATAATTATCAAATAACTGTTTTTCTAATTCAGGGGTTAAGAGAAGTGGTTGTTTTGATTCAATAACTAAATTAGTAAATGAACCATCATAATCTTGGTAATCTATGATGCCTGACGGTTTTTCATCTTTCTCATCAAGATAATAAACGAACTCTAAGGTTTCAAACGTTTGGTCATAGAGCACGATGAAGAAGTTTTTCGCGGTCATTAACGACGCGATAGTGGTATGTACTTGCGGATAAAAGCTATCAAGATCATTACATTCTTGAGATAGCTGGTTTAATTTAAAGAGTGCGGTATAACGAGCTTGCAAATCAGCATTTTTTTTCTCTAGAAAATCCACATTTCCAGAGAGATCAGCAATGCTCGCCTCTTTGGCACGTATTAGCAGCTCTGCTGCTTGAGTCGTGTTTTTTTGTTGACTTTCTGGTTTCAAAATTACCATACCATTTAGTTATTTGCTCGCTCATCGTTCAAGCACTTAATAAATAATTATTAAGAATTGCTTACTTATTGCTGAGCGTCAGCTTTAGCCGACTTACTAATTTCTTTAACTTTATGTTTATTACCACAAATAGCTGCTTGTTTTTCATCTCGATAATAACGAATATCAATACAATCTTGCTGATAGCGACGTTCTAATTCGGTACGAATAATTACATCCCCTTTAGTATTAATAATGCGTTTATGTAAAGCTTGGCACGCTTGAATTTGTTCAGAGGCTAAAGTGACATCTTCGCAAACATTATCAACACTTGAACAACTTGCTAACAAAGTGATAAAAGGTACCACTAATAAAACTATTTTATTCATTTAACTATTCCATTACATTAAGAAACAACTTGTTACTGCAAACTATTATACCCAAGCAAGACCAAATTGCGAGAGCCTATATAGTTATTAACAATATCAATTAATTAGTATAAATATTCACTTTTATTGTTTTATTTTTCACCACTTACATCAGCTACTTATGCTAGTCACCTCTGATACATTTAAAACTCTACTTTCTCCGTCCTTGAGTGATTCATCTAAGCGTAAGCTTCCTATTGAGTAACGGTGCAATGCAATAACAGGGTTACGAAAACGGCCAAACATACGCTTTATTTGATGATAACGCCCCTCAGTTAAGCTAACTTGTGCTTCAAAGAGAGAAACAATATGCAAAATTGCTGGTTTTGTCGTTATGTTCTCATAAGGAAAATACATCCCTTTTGCAAAAGCATCTATATAGTCTGTCGTTAACGCATTTTCTAGTGTCACTTGATAACCTTTAGAGACTTTATGTTCCGGTGACGTTAGCCGCTCAGACCAACGACTGTCATTGGTTAATAACACCAGGCCTGACGTATTTAGATCGAGTCGCCCGACGATATGTAAACTATCCAAAACATCTTGATCAAATTGTTCAGCAAGTAAATCAATCACAGTCTTATGTTTTTTATCCTTGGTCGCACAAACCACACCAATTGGTTTATTCAGCATAATATAGTGTGTTTGATTAGCCTGTAGTACTTCATTATCCATAACGACATGTGAAAACTGGTCAACTAATTGAGCAATATCAGTCGCTAACACACCATCAACATAAACCCTTTTTTGCGCTAAAATCAACCTTACTTTTTTACGATTGATTTGGCGTGAATCACTAATCAAGCGATCTAAACGTGCCGTGTTAATAGCCATATTTTAAAAAAAGCCCATCAATTAGATACTAGTCAAAGATTGCTGCTGTGCAATTAAATTAAGTACTTTACGCAATTTAGCCTGAATATAACCCGCTAATAACGTTGGCTGCAATACCAATAAATCCGATTCTGAAGCCGTTATCGCAATAGTGCAAAGCAATTGCTGTTCGTCTTCGTTAAAACAACAAATAACATCATCAGAGAAATGACTGATGTTAACGCTACGGGTCGATAAGCTATCTAACCCTTTTTTAAATTGTTCGAAACTTGTCGGTGTTACTAAGGATAATTGAATCGTTAAAATTTCCTCTTCATCACCATACCAATTGGCAGTTAAGGTTTGAAAATTAAACTGCGCCTCTAGTTTGTTGATCACTGATTTTATATTGGTAAACTTATCGAGTAAGTCTTTATTTACGTTAATTGTTATCGGTAGCGTTTCGGTCATCTTCTATATTCTTTCTCTTATAACCAATAAAGTATTTAGCCAAAGCACAATTTTAATAGCACTTTGTTATGCCGCATATCATAACCGCGTTGCATCCAAACTTCAGCTTGTTTGCTCAATATCATTAAAGTTATTCTACTAACCTACTTCAGATATTAAATGGTTAACATTACACCGCATTACAAAAAAAACTAATGATCAGAATAAAGCGAGAAAGATTGTTATCGGAAATGGTTGCCTATTTCTCTTTATTTAAAATAGAGTTTACTTTCGAACATCTTCCCTTTAAAAGCGAACAGTCTTAGTTCTGAAAAAAAACACAAAAACAGCAAGCAACTGATTATATTGAACTTTAAATTATGGCATGGTTATTTCATTACTTATAACATCAAGTAAAAATAACAGTGAATATTTATGAAGATTGCATTAACTAAAAAACAACCTTGGAAAAAATGGGTCGCTATCGCCAGCTTTACCCTAGTGCTAAGTTACGCCGGTTATAGCGTCAGTGGGAAGGCAACAAAATCTGTCCAATTAAAAGATTTAAGCTTTCAAACAGTAGTTCAAGGTGATTTAGATATTTATGCTAATGCCTATGGTGAATTTGCTTCAGCAAAAGAACGTTTATTAACGGCGCCTGCATTAGGTAAGGTCTCTGAAATTTTAGTTCGTCCTGGCACTAAAGTAACACCTGACACTATAATTTTGCATTTATCAAACCCTAAATTAGTACAAGAAGTAAATGCTGCTAATGGCCAACTTGCTCAACAGTTAGCCCAAAGAGAAGCATTCAAATATGAACAACAAAGTGAACGTTTAAACTATCAAGGTCGCATTGCTGACATAGAAGCCGAGATTGAAAAAGCTGAGCTTGAGCTCTCGGTGAACATGAATCTGATGGACTTAGGTGTTTCTTCCAAAATAGAATTACAACGCGCTAAATTGGCCGTGAAACAGGAAAATAAAAGGCTTGGTTTCGAAAAGAAGAAATATAAGCAATTTATTGAAATGCAAAGCCACCAACTCACACAGCGTGATATCACTATAAAGCAGCAGCATGCACAAGTTAACTTACTTGAACAACAGCTTGATGATATGAAGGTGAAAGCAGGTATTAATGGTTCACTACAAACCTTAGAAGTTGAACTAGGTCAGAGCGTTCAATTAGGTCAATCACTAGCTAAAGTAGGTAGTGATGAAGTATTGATTGCTCGTTTACGCTTACCACAAAACCAAGCAGACCAAATAGATATCAATGCTCTAGTCTTAATCGATACCCAAAAGGGCATTATCAAAGGTCACATCACCCGCATCGAAAGTGTTGTTAACAATGGGTCAGTGCTTGCTGAGGCTGTCATTGATGAAGACTTAACTTCTAATGCACGTCCTGCGTTATCAATATCAGCACAAGTATTTGTCAGGCATCAACAAGAAATCAGCTACATAGAACAAGTACCAGGGTTTCGCCCACGCAGTAAACAAAGCCTTTTTGTTCGCGACACTAACGACTCATTAGTGCAGAGAGATGTCACCTTTGGCGAGTTATCAAAAAATAAATTAGTGATCACTTCAGGATTGAAACCTGGTGAGCAATTAGTGAGTAGCGATACGCAAAAATACACTAAATATCCGCAACTTTTAATTATTGAATAAAAACGAATAAAGGCGATTACGCAAATAGTCGCCATACAATAAAACAATTCATCTTAAGATGAATGTATAAAAATAAGCAGTAAATACATTGCAACAGTTAAACAAATTAAGGAAAACTTCATGAAAAATATAGTTACCATGTCAAACATCCACAAACGTTACGATGGTCAGCAAATAGAAACCCATGCTTTACAAGGCGTTAGTTTAGAAATAAATCAAGGGGAGTTTGTTGCAATTACCGGTCCTTCTGGTTGCGGTAAATCGACATTGCTTTCTATTATGGGTTTAATGGACTCAGCTACAGAGGGGACATATCAACTCGCCAATATTTCGACTGCAGGCTTAAAAGTGGACCAACGCACGCAAATTCGCAATGAGCATATTGGTTATGTTTTTCAATCATTTAACTTAATAGATAACTTGACTGTATTTGAAAATGTCGCCTTGCCACTTGAACACAGAGGTTGTTCTAAAAGTGAGATAAAAACCCGCGTTGAGAAAGTATTGACGCAAGTTGATATGTTACATCGCCAACATTATCGTCCAAACCAATTATCTGGCGGTCAACAACAACGTATTGCTATTGCACGTGCCCTTGTTGGTAAACCTGACCTGATTTTAGTTGATGAGCCAACGGGTAACTTAGACAGTAAGAATGGTGACCAAGTGATGTCACTATTAGAACAACTTAATAAAGATGGATCCACCATAGTCATGGTAACCCATGACAGTCGCTATTCACGTTGTGCTAGTCGCCAAATTCAACTGCTCGATGGTCAGATTGTTTCAGAGATTAATGCAGGACTAAGTCCACACGTTGAAAACAATGAAAAGTCATTACAGGGGGTTGCATGAGTTTATTCAAAAAGTCCTTATATCAAGGAATAACACGGGTCTTTTCACTGCCCCGCCTAAGCGTGCCACTAATTTTAACACTTGGCTTAACATTAGGCGCAGTATTAAGTGTTATTTCAATTTCATCGACCTTGTTGTATCAACCGCTGCAAGGCATAGAAAATGAGGATTCGTTGCAAACCTTTGATTATCGTTTTAAAATGTCAGATACCTTAAGTGTTTCCTATTGGAACATGAATCGTTTAGTCGACTTTAGTGAGCAATTTACTGATTTAGGTGAATGGGCTGGTGTTGCACCTTCAGAGCAAGATGTGGTGGTAAATAACACTACGTTTGCAACGACGCGTTATGATGCGTCAAGTAACATTCTTTCAGTGTTAGGTAGTCAGCTGTTACTAGGCGATGATGTCACTATTGAGTCAACAGAAAAGTATGTTTGGATTTCTCAAAGCCTTTGGGAGAATGCTTTTGCCAGCGTTAAATCTGTCATTGGTAAACAAGTAACAATTACCAATAAAAATTATATCATTGCTGGTGTTATTGAAGACGTAATGGCGATAAAGAGTACCCGTGCAGTTTTACCACAGCAAGTCTGGTTTATCGCCAATTTAGCCAAAGTTAAGACGCAAACTGACTCAGTTGGTAATATTAGCAACGATATTGATACCCTGATTCTTAAATCGGCTAATGGCCAAGCAAAACTACCATCACTAGCCCAAGTAGATGCTTGGTTAGAAGATTATGTCACTCGAAATGTCGATGGCGAGCAAGTGCAAATGTTTTTGGACTTCATGAATAGTACAAAAAAAGAAGCTAAAGGCAGTAATTATCGTAGCAACATGTTAGGTGAAACTGAAAGTCTACTCATCGCATTATTTACCGCCGTTATAGGGCTGTTATTAATGGCTACGCTAAACCTACTAAATTTATTCATCGCGCATTATCAAGGAAGAACTAAAGAATTCGCAATTCAAATAAGCTTAGGTGCAAGCTTAACAAAAGTGAGATTATTGGTATTACTTGAGAACCTACCGAGTTTTGTTTTAGCGGCCGTAACGGGTTTATTAGTGACTGGTTGGGCGATAAAAAGCTTACCGCTAATCGCGGGTGATAGTTTACCTATGATAGATGCCATTGCTATAGATAGCACCACCATACTTGCCTCAGTAGCCATTATATTAGCGCTAAGCGTACTATTTAGTTCCCTCGCATTGGTTGATATTGATAAACATGCACTAGGCAATAACTTAAATAGTAGTGGTAAAGGAATACAGGCACAAAGTAATCAATGGCTGAGCCGAGTATTAATGGTTTTACAACTTTCAATTGCCTCGATATTACTAACCGCTTCAGTAATGATAGCGATGCAAAGCTATCAAGCAGTATACCAAGATACCGGTTATGACATAGGCAATAGTTATGAAATTGGCATGACGGTTAGCGATGAAGAATATATTACTCAATTAAATACCTTTGACTCCTATGGCAAAAGCGAAGCTAAACAATTACTTGATGGTGTGTCAAACTTGATAGAACAACAGGTAAGCAATAGCCGAGTTATTATCCCTAACTATGGCCCTTTGTCTGATTCTTTACGTGTAAATGCCTTTCGTGATGAAGAATCAGGAGAGCGCGTTATTCACCAAATAAAGACCTTAGGGGCAAAGTATTTTTCAACCTTTAATATCCCTATGTTAGCTGGAGCGAATGTCAGCCAAGCCCAAATTGATAACGATGAAGATAGAATTGTTATCGATGAAAATATGGCAAAATCCTTATTTTCAAACTTAAGCTACCAAGAGGTTATCGGTAAAACTATTCAAATGAGTCCCGATGGTTCAACACCACCATCAATTGTTACCGGGGTGGTAGCTAATACTTTAAGCCAAACCGGTATTGCAGAGACCTTAGGTTTACCTTCGGTATATTCTCATCGAGTAAACCCAGGTTCTACCTTACAATTTACTGTGATGTTACCCGCAGGAAAAACCATTACACCAGCGATGTTAGAAAGCGAAATTAAACGTCAATTCCCACGTTTAACGAACTTAACCGTACAATCATTAATAGATATTGGGCAGAGACAAACATTAAATCAACGTCTTAGTTTATGGATAGTGCTTGCCATGACGGGTTTAACGTTATTTCTTGCTGCTATTGGTGTAGCTGGTCTAACACAAATGACCACAAACCATCGAAAATATGAACTTGCTGTGCGTATGGCAACGGGCGCCAAACAAGCTAAATTGGTCAACTTTATTTTAAAAGATGCTTTGTCTATGTTAGTGGTTGGATTAGGTTTAGGTTTTATTATTTCTGTTTTTGGTTATCAACAAGTCTCACAAAGCTTAGAAATGTTACCTGACTTTAACTGGTTTGCAATGGCCTCATTAGATGCCGCGTTAGTGATTATTGTTATCTTGTCGGTAATTATGCCCGCATGGCGAGTGATAAGCAGTGACCCAATGCAGGCCTTGCGAGAAGAGTAAATTTATTAGTATGATTTTTAATACTAGCCAAGTTACTAAAGTAATTGGCATACTAATATCAACTGCAGTTATTCCTAAGGGTTAATATCTACTGTAAAAGTGAAGTAAACGACTTACCTCGTTTCTTTCACTTTTATTTTTCATTGTTATTATTTACCTTTGTATTAGCTAAAAACCGCTTAATTTTATGGAAAACCCAATGACAAACGCCACCATTTTAATTGCTGATGATGATGAAGACATTCGCTTAGCATTAAACTTATTACTTAGTGCACAGGGCTATCAGATTATTGAAGCGGCTAACGCTAAAGAAATTATCATAGAAAGTAACCGACAACAGCCAGATTTAGTATTGTTGGATATGAACTTTTCTAGAGATACCACTAGCGGTCAAGAAGGTTTAGCCATTTTAGAACAGTTACAGCCATTAAATATCCCAGTGATTTTAATGACAGCGTGGGGTTCAATTGAATTAGCGGTAGAAGGCTTACAAAAGGGCGCCAATGATTTTATAGAAAAACCATGGAACAAGCTTAAGCTACTAAACAGTATTAAACAGCAATTAAGCTTTTCTCGGGCAAAAGAACAAAACCAAGGTTATCGACAATTACTTGCCGGCGATAATAAAAAGGCTTGGGTTTGTCTATCAGAAAGTATGCAGGCTATTGAAACGCTAGTCGCGCAAATAGCTCCAACAGATGCCAACATCTTAATTTTAGGTGAAAATGGCACAGGTAAATCATTGCTTGCTGAGCGAATTCATCAGTTATCATCACGCCAGCAAGCTCCACTTATCGCGGTTAATATGGCGGCAATTCCTGATAATTTATTTGAAAGTGAACTCTTTGGTCATCAAAAAGGCGCCTTTACTGACGCTAAACAAAATCGTGTTGGCCGATTTCAACTCGCTGATAAAGGGACTTTATTTTTTGATGAGATAGGATCTTTACCCCTAACACTTCAGCCTAAATTATTACGAGTGTTAGAAACGGGTCACTATGAGATTTTAGGTTCGAGCCAAACACAAGTTGCTGATGTGCGTTTAATTAGTGCAACCAATGCCAACCTCAATCAACTGATAAGTGAACAGGCGTTTCGCCAAGATTTATTATACCGTTTAAATACAATTGTGATTACTATTCCACCCTTGCGTGAACGACTCGAAGATATTCCAGGCTTGGCTAATTGCTTTATCACTAAATTCAGTGAGAAGTACCGGAAACAAGCATTAAACATCAGTCCATGTGCGCTCAGTAAATTAAAACAACACAATTGGCCGGGCAACATACGTGAATTTAGTCATGTGATTGAACGTGCAGTTTTACTCACCAGCGGCGGAGAAATAACAGCACAGCAATTATTACTAGAGAACGCCGATAGCACTAATGATACGGTACTGTTACAACCACTTGAACAAGCAGAGAAACAGTTGATTGAAAAAGCGATGACAGTCACCGGTGGGCAAGTGATAGAAGCAGCAAAATTACTCGATATATCTCGTAATGCACTTTATCGACGTTTAGAAAAGTTTGCCATTCATCATGTCGAATAATACCAATAAATCTAATAAACAGTTAAGCTTGAAATTCAGTCATGAACAGTGGCTGATCTTTGGCTTAGCAACTACATTAATTGTTATATTGGCCTTGACCATTGCACTCACTTATACCCTTGCCTGGAGTAAATTGGCGACAGTCACGTTAGTGTTTTTTTTATCTTACCCGCTCATTTGGCTTGCTTGGCGTAGTTATAATTTTTGGAAACAAGCCATCATGCAACTTACTACCTATACACAAGTTGTTCGGGAGGGTGAAACAAATTTACGCTTCAAAGTGCAACATCAAGACAATTTATTAGCTGAGTTACAGCAAGAAATATCAGCCCTAGCCTTAGGTAACGCACATAAGTTGCAACAAAACCAAACACTGGAAAATGTCCTGAGCCATATACTTGATTCCTGGCCTATACCTGTGTGTTTATTTGATGAGAATAATCAATTAAGCTACCGCAATATCGCTATGAAAGAAAAAATCCAACAACCTATGCTTATTGGCACAACTGCTGAAGACTTAGGTTTTGTTATTGAAAATGGTAATTTAACCCACAGCCAGTTCAATCAGCAATGGCAATGTCAGAGTATCAGTTACCTCTTTCAACAAAAAAAATGTCATATTTTTTCTGCTTTAGATATCTCTCAACCACTACATCAACAACAAAGTATTACTCAGCAAAATCTTATTCGGGTATTAGCTCATGAGCTTCGTAATTCTTTAACACCCATGGCATCGATGGCTGACACGCTGTTATGCAATGACAGCTTTAACGAAGATCAAGTACGCTTAGTCTTAAGTCGGATCAGACAGCGAAGTAATCGTTTACTTAGTTTTATTGAACAGTACAGTCAGTTGAGTCAATTACCTGCTCCGCAATCGAGTTGGTTTGAATTTAATGATTTACTTGAAGAAGCTAAGTCCATGATTACCGAGCCTTGTACAATAAACTATCAAGGCAGTAATCAATGTTTTGCTGATGAGCAACAAATGGCACAAATATTAATTAATATTTTCAAGAATGCTCAAGAAGCTTGTGATGAAGAACACTGTGAAATTGACGTTAGCTTATACTACCGACAAGAAAACTCACAAGGTTACCAACAGACCAAGCAAGTAATTGATATTAGAGATAATGGCCCTGGTTTTGCTAACCTTGATAATGCTTTGACACCTTTTTACACTACTAAGAGTCATGGCTCAGGTATTGGCTTATCACTGTGCGCTGAAATCACTCGTAACCATGGTGGTGAATTCACCTTAGAAAATACTGAACATGGCGCAAGAATTAGGATGGCATGGCCGGTAGACAATAAAGCTCACTAATATTTTGATAGTTTAATTTCATCATTCATCGAATAATCCTATTCCCTCCCAAAATACACGCCTCATCAGATAAGTCATTTAGGTAAGCTGTCACAATTCATTCGTTAAACGGTCATGATTAAGTCATTATTTAGTCGATAATCCGTCATAAACAGTGAGCATACTTCCCCGCAATTAAAACAATAAACATTTATCTAGGGGATATATGACTATTCAATGTTCAAAAAATCTTATCGCTATAGCCATTGCTTCAGCATTGTCGTTACCTGTTTCAGCAGCTGACAAACAAGAAAGCGAAAGCACTATGGAAGAAGTCACTGTTGTGGCTAAAAAATTATCTCATGCCAATCATGTGATTGAGTCATCAATGATAAAACAGCAATCACCTGCGAGTAGCATACTCGCGATTATGGACAACCTACCCGGTATTAGCATCAATGAAGGCGATGCTTTTGGTGGTGATGATTGGTCAACATCGATTACGATGCGCGGCTTTACTATTGATGGTAATCAGCAGCAACTTGGAATGACAATTGACGGTATCCCAAATGGTGGTTCTAACTATGGCGGTGGCGCAAAAGCAAATCGTTATTTAGACAGTGAAAATATGCGTACCATTGAAGTATCACAAGGAACTTCTGACATTTCATCTGCCTCATTAGAAGCATTGGGAGGTACTTTCAATTTTGTCAGTGCAGATCCTGCTTTTGAAGAAACAACAACATTGGCCTATACCGATGGCGATCATGATGCATCTCGTTATTTCATTCGTCATGACACCGGACGCATTTTTGATAATACCTACGCTTACGCGAGCTATTCATCCACTTCCACTAGCCGCTGGGTTGGCGAAGGTTCAAACGGAGGTATGCAAAGAGAGCACGCTGAGGTTAAGTTCATTACTGAGCTAGGTAACTTAAGTATTACCGGCCGTTTATCTTATGACGATGCCGATGAAGATAATTACAATTCGGTTAGTTTAGAGCAGTTCAATCAAACACCTGACTGGGATCAGTTAACATGGAACTGGACCGGTACTCCCCATCTTGATCAAATGTTTGCCGAGGGTTGGTCGACCTTACGTGAAAATACTTTAGGTTATGTGAAATTTGATTATCAACTGTCAGACAACTTCTCTTTTCAAATTACCCCCTACTTTCATAAAAATAAAGGTCGAGGTGATTGGATCCCTCCTTATTTAGTGTCTGCGGTTGATGATGAAGGTAATCCCGTCAATCAAGGTGGTTCAATAGGCTCTACTTATGGCTTTACCGATCAAAATGGTACGCCATTAGCCCCTGCTGCGGGTTGTGAGCAAAGTTTTACTTGGCCATGGGATTCTGGCCCAGGTTTACACCCTGCCTGTTATAGTGATAGCGCTGTGCCAGTCATGTCATATCGTCATACTCATTATGAAAAAGATCGTGTAGGTTTAACTGCAAACGCACAATGGTCTATTGCCATGAACGATATTAAATTTGGTTTATGGGCAGAATCAAATGAGCGTAATGAATCGAGAGATTGGCATAAAGTGATTGATGCACGTGTTTATCATCACTTTGATGCAACACCTTATTGGACACAATATAGTAATGAATTTCAAACCGACACTTTAAAGTTCTATCTACAGGACACACTAGATTTTGGCGATCTCTCATTGAATATCGGCGCCCAAAAATACTTAGTAGATATTGAAAAAACGGATGGCTTTACCAACCAACAAACGGGCAAAGTTAATAGTGACTCAGATGTACTCTTTAGTACTGGAGCCATTTACCAAATAAACAGTAATATAGAATTATTTGCCGGTTACAGTGAGAACTTTTCAGCCATTAAAGATGGTGTGTTAGAAAGGGAAGCTTCGACTCTTGAAAACATCGAACCAGAAACAGCTGAGAATATTGATTTAGGCCTGCGCTACAACACTGAAGATATTAGCTTTTCGGCCACTTACTACACCATTGATTTTGAGAATAGAATTACCTTCATAGCCCCTGGAAGTGATTCTGATGGTATTGATTACACCATTGGTACTAATGGCTCTTACCTCAATGTTGGTGGTATTGAGTCCGATGGTTTTGAACTCAGTGTAAACTACCGCTTAAATGATCAGTGGAGTTTATATTCATCTTATACCAATAATGATTCACGTTATGTCGGTGATGCCCCAGGTTTTACCGCCGGTGATAAAGTCATCGATTCCGTGGATGATATGTTTGTCTTATCAAGTGATTACACTAAAGGTGATTTCCGCCTTGGTGCATCGGGTAAATATACTGGAGAACGTGGTGATGCGCCTTCTTACACTACATTTGATTTCAATGCCGGTTACTTTGTTCCTTTTGACGGTCAAGCAATTAGCTCAATTGATATAGCTTTCGTTGTTACCAACATTACCGATGAAAGTTATTTATCAACGGGAACAGGCAATGGCACTACCTTCTTTATTGGTGCACCTCGAACGGCCTCAATGACCTTTACTGCCAGCTTTTAAAGCTTAATAGACAACATTGAAAACAAAGCCAAGTAGTTATTACTTGGCTTCTTTCATTTAAACTAATTGATAACGGGTCTACATATGTTAAAAAATCTCTATTTAATCATGCTACTGCTAACCTGCTTTAGTATTAACGTTAATGCAGCAACCGATACTTCTGCCATTGATAATTCAGCAACTGGGAAGAATTTAGTGTTAGTCACCATTGATGGTCTTCGTTGGCAGGAGTTATTTTCTGGCGCAGATGCTGCTTTACTCAATAATAAAAAATTTGTTCGAAAAGGTCATCACCTCCAGGAGAAATTTTGGCATGACAATGAAGAAAATCGTCGCCAATTATTAATGCCATTTTTTTGGAATACTGTGGTAAAAGAAGGTATGGTCATTGGCAATCGTAAGATAGGTTCAAACATGTCGATTGCTAACCAATGGCACTTCTCCTACCCAGGTTACAGTGAGATTTTTACTGGTGTGGTTGATCACTCCATCAATAGCAATAAAAAAAAATTAAACCCACAAATTTCTTTTTTAGAATGGCTTAATACTAAAAATGAATACCAACACAAACTTGCAGCATTTGGCAGTTGGGATGTATTTCCGTATATTTTAAATAAAGATCGTAGCCAGCTTTATATTAATGCAGGATTTGATTCAGCCGAAGGTTATGCTTTGTCAGAGCAGGCCAAGTTACTCAATAATTTACAAACAGAAATTCCCAGCCCTTGGCACAATGTTCGCTTAGATAGTTTCACTTATCGTTACGCTAAAGATTATTTATTAACGGTTAAACCTAAAGTCATGATAATCGCTTTAGGTGAAACAGATGACTTTGCACACGACGGCCATTACGACAGTTACTTAAACTCTGCTCATCAAACGGATAAGTTTATCGCTGACTTATGGCACACCCTACAAACAACGCCAGGCTATCAAGATAATACCGTATTAATGATCACCACTGATCATGGCCGAGGTAGTAATGCCGATGATTGGCAACACCATGCTTCAAAACTAGCGGTACAAGGTTATATGAAAAACCTCGAAGCGTTTCCAAATGGCATAGTGGGCTCAGAAAATATTTGGTTTGCTGCCATGGGCCCTGGTGTGATTGCACGTGGTGAAATAAAAACCACACAAGAAGTTAAGCAAAAACAAATTGCTGCTACCGCATTGACCTTGTTAGGTGAGGACCCCAAGGTATTCAATCCAAATGCAGGCTCTGTTATTAAGGAGGTTTTTTAATGAAATCATCATCATTTGTTCTACTATGTATGACCAGCTTTAGCCTATTCATAACCGCACAAGCTACGCAATTAAATCAGTTACTTCACTTAGATAGGTCAGATAAGTTAAAGAACTCACCACAAAAAATTCTTTTTGGCTCCTGTTCACATCAAGACAAAGCTATGCCTATTTTAAAGTCTATTAATAATGAGGCTGCAGATTTATTCATTTTTCTGGGTGATAATATTTATGGTGATACAAAAAACATGCAAGACATGGCCGACAAATATCAACGTCTAGGTAATAATCCAGACATACAAGCACTGCGCTCAGCCACACCAACCATCGCCATTTGGGATGACCATGACTTTGGTGAAAATGATGCAGGTGCTGAATATCCTCAAAAAGAACAATCAAGAAAGTTAATGTTAGACTTCTGGCAAGAACCACAGAATTCAGCCAGATATACTCAAAAAAATGGTATTTACACTGCTTATATGTATGGAGAAGAACACAATAAAGTGCATGTTATTTTACCTGATTTACGCTGGAACAGAGATAAATTGAGCAGTGTCGATAGACTAAATTACCAAACAAAACGTAAGCCGAAGAATATGGGACCTTATAGTCCTAGCTCACTAAAAAACGCCTCAATGATTGGTGAAACTCAATGGCAATGGTTAGAAAAAGAATTACAAAAACCATCAAAAATTAAAGTGATTGCCTCTAGTTTACAGCTATTACCTGAATTTACTGGTTGGGAGTCTTGGGCCAATTTTCCTCATGACAGAGAACGCCTTTTTGCTTTAATTAAAAAGCACCAGGTTAATGGCATCATAATCATTAGTGGTGATACCCATTGGGGAGAAATGTCTAAGGTATCAGACAAGCTAGATTATCCATTATGGGAAGTAACAAGTTCAGGCTTAACGGAGGAGTGGAAGGAAGTAAGCCCTAACAAACATCGCATAGGAAACTTTATTAACAAAGTAAATTACGGTGAGTTACTCATTGATTGGCAGCAAGTCGACCCGCAAATAACGCTGAACTTAAAAGACGTAGATGGCAAAGTATTTAGTCAGCAAAAAATGCCGTTATCTTCGATTAGTCCATACCATAAACAATAAACTGCAACTGCAATGAGTCTGAATCGAAATAGGGAGTTAACAATGTATACGGCGATGGCGTCACTAGCCATTGACTATTTATCGAACTTGTAGGCTTGAAGGGAAAGATTTGAGTTTAGCGTTATTCTTTTGAAAGGTTTTAGAAAACCGCTTGTTTTGTAATATAAAAACAAGCGGTCTTACCAAAATTAGTTGAGTTGACCACATACGTTAACTCTTCACTAATTGCTTTTGCATGGCAGTGTGAGTTTCATTTTGAGAAGTTACTTTATAGCCTAGGTAATCATACAGCTTCTTTGCTCTATTATTCGTTGCAACAGAAAGTGTTAGTTTAGTACATCCTATATCTAATGCCCTTTGTTCAACTAACGTCAATAATTTTCGACCAAAGCCTTTATTCCTGTACTTTTCACCAATGACGACATCAATGATGTGCAAACCTGATTGATACTTGCTTAATATGATTTTACCGATTTCAAGATGCTCTGCTTGAACCAGATAAGTTATAGCGTCTGGCCACTGGTTGTTGTAATAGCTTAATTGAGCCAAATACTGCATTTCAACAATTTTATCCAGTTGTTCGTGGGGGAGAAATGGCAGGTTTTGTTGTGCATGTTCTGAATAGAGTTTTAGAAAAAATTGCTCATCACTTGATGTGAAACGCGTAATCACTATGTTCATTATTTTGTGGTGCTTAATATAGAAGGGAAGCCATGAACAGGATTCCCTTGATTTCATAAGTAGTATTAATTTCGAGAAGGGAATACCCCTTGTAGTGCAATAATATAATTAACCACCTGAAAAGGCTGAACATTATTTACTGGCTGACTATTTCCAATATCTGCCTCTTGTACATTAATTGCAGCAGCTGCCATATCAGCATCAGCATCAGCATTAGAATAGGTAGCAGAAGAAACTCCTGCATCATTTGACCAAACATTACCAACAGCTGTATTAGCATTGCCAGCACCACCTTTACATTTTGCCAAGGCAGCAACTGAATGATTGTGTGCAGGTAAATTCCCTTGGGCTAAAGTATTTGATTCTGTACCACTTTTTTCACCTAATCTCCTACTAGATAACCCTGGCCCATTCCCATTATGCATAGCAACTCGCCCACGTAAATCAGGCAAACCAAAAGATGTTCGACCATCACCACCATACGTTGTACCTAAAATTGAAAAAAGTGCAGTATTAGAGCTTATTGATAGTAATTGACCATCACACAGCGCCCAACCACGCGGGGCAAAGTTACCACCAAACATTAAAATTTGACCGATAAATGGTTCCATAATAATTCCTTATTCATTGTTGATCTTTGTACAACCCCTTTAAACAACAAGGTACTACTGAAGTACAAACTAAATTAATAACATTACCATTAAGTTAATAAACAAAATGTTGAAACATAGTGTTGTTTCATTGATTGACTCGCTTCAATATTCATCTTCTGTGTTTGTAGTGTCGAAAGATGAGTCACTGAATAAATATCATCTGTGAAATTTGGACTATCACTGGTAAAGACTAATTGAAATTGTTCCATACCATCATGTTCAGGCCCAACCTCAACCTTTTTCAGGGTTAACCAATGACTGCCATTTTTATTGCGTAATAAAAACGTATCATTAATTATATTTTGAAATTTTTGTTGAGTAGATTGCTGACTTGATTGTCCATAACTAAGGTCAATGCCACTTGGTTGTGCGATAGCATTAGGCAATGCAGTCGCAACTATTGCGCCGGAGATTGATAATAAAAAATGTCGTCGATTTATCATGCGTGTATTTCCTCTTGATGACGCATCACAATGACCAATGCCAATGTGATGCGTGGGCTAATAACACAACTGCTAAGGCTTCTAAACCTTTATATGTATATCATTACAACTTATTATTTAATACGAGCTTTTAATCCTGCTAGAGAAAGAACAAACAATAGCAGGGTACTTGGTTCAGGCACTGGTATTGGTCCTGGTCCGCTATCTTCAGTCACGATATTTAACGATGAATAAATTAGGTGATAGCCATTAGTTGCAGTTTCACTTACTTGCCCACCCATTAGAGCGGTTTGTAACCCCGCACCGCCGATATCCAAATCAACAGAAAAGTTACCATCAGCAAGGTCAGCAAAAAATGTAGCCCCTAAGTTAAAGGTGTAAACACTATACTGAGCATCTGTTGCCCCGCCGCCACTTTCAAACATTGCATCCAATGCTACGGTAGTATCAATACTACCTAATGAAAATGCATCTAACTGGCTGCCAGATGCAGCAGAATCATGATCCCAAATACCAAATGAAAAGCTCGCACTTAAAATGGTGTCTGTAATTGCGCCATAATTAAATAGCCAATTAACATTAGCTGGGTCGCCAAAGAGTTCGCTACCGATACCAGCATCAAATGGGGCGGGCTGCCCTGCTTGGGCAGTTAGAATATCAGGAATAAGGGCATAGCTATTCCCATCGACAAGCCCAGAAGTAGCATTACCTAAGTCTGAAGTAATTAAGCCAGCATTTGCTGTTGGCGATAAAAACATAAGTGAGATTAGTAAAGGTGAAAATAAATTTAACAAGTTTGACGGCTTCATATAATAATCCTTTTACTGAAATTTATAGTGTTCTTATTAGTTCATCTCTAGATTCAATGCATAAAACATACCGGGCTATAGTTATCAGTAGCTTATAAAACGAACAGTTATTTAAAAAGCGAACAGTGTAAAAAAACCTGACAGTTAGTTTCAACAGGTAAAAGCGTCATTATTAATCTATGCCTAACAATTGACTACAATGAGTAGTAAATGGCTTGACTCAAGGTTCACACAAAAAATAATGGCGATGAAATATCAGGTCAATATCTAGATTTACTCTAAAATGTGAAAAAGAAAGGAACACTTATGTACGTTATTTTTACTCATAAATATTTCCTGCCAATATTGGTGTTTTTCTGCGGTTTGTTGATTGGGAAATATTTACTTACGCCAGAACAAACTGTCCATGCTAATGATGAAGCATCGAGTAAATATGAAATAGAGCAAAAGCAGCGAGTAAAACTTAATAATCATAAACCAATAAACATATCAGAAAATCATAGTAACGCTCTCTCTGAAATCAAATCTCAAGTTAATCAGAAAGAATATCCTGTAAGTGATGATACAAAGCCAACCAATATGTTTAAAGCTTCTGCCGTTCGTCTTGCTCTTTTATCAGAGGATAGGCTTTTCGAGCAACCAAAATTATACTGGCACAATCAGCTTTATTTATCTGAGTCAATAGAAGATAAACTTACCGCTATTGCAGAGCTGGTTAACTTGCAAGAAACTCATCTTTTAGCATCTGGGCTAGGTGATGATAATATTGAAGTACGCATTGCGACCATTGAGGGATTAAAACAAATAGCGAATAATGAAGCGGTTCAAGTATTAGGACAGGCCTTTTTTTCTGAGCAAAATACGGGGGTAAAAAACGAAATCATCAACGCACTAGAAACGTTAGACTATTTAGATAATGCGTTAATATTTTTAGATTACACCAAAAGACACTCTACAGAAAAATAATAAAGTAAATGTAATTTACTTTATTAAAACAACAGTAAACTAACTAATAACGTGCACCTTTAATTCTGGCTGATTGGTTATTTGGTAGTTAAACTCTAAGGTGTCACCCAATGAAAATTGCTGCTTACAATTTACTGTTCTTGGACAGGTTAAGCTAGAGTCATAATCTTTTAGTACATGATGTTTATAGGTAGTTATTACCGTAAAAAGTTTAGCATCTAAATGCTCTGGTATTGTTTTAGGAATTTGTATTGCTATCGCGGGGAGTGCTAGTTTTCCTTTATTAACTCGCCCTAATAACTGTTCTTTATTAATAGTTAACGCGCTCCCCAATCTAATACGCGTTTTGGTTTTGTCCTCGCCAATAAATTCAAATTCATTTTTACTATCAACCATGATTAATTCAATTTTTATCTCTTGAGGGATTAATATCGCCTTTGGCGCTTGTTTAATAAGATGGTGGCTTACGGCGACTTGAGGCTCTTTAGCTAAACAGGCTTGCATGATTTCCAGAATGATAATATCGGGAGGGTTGGTGTTATCAATTTTATAATTGAATGCGTCTATTTTTTCAATAGCTTTTACTGATTTGTTTAATTTCAATGTATTTACTATATGTTCTACTGAGTCTATTGATATTTGGTGTAAATCTAATAAGGTAAATTTAGCTTGATGCTCTGTTAATATAAACATCAACGGGATTGCTAATATTGCCAAAGGTCCTGTACCTGCATATAACACTTGAGCTGGTGTCTCTGGTTTAAGCTGATTTACATCTAAAATTGCACTGTGTAGTGCTCGAATAAATTGAACCGTACGGACGTAATCGTCTGCACACATAATTGCCATTGTCGGTGATACGGCTAAGCCCGTGTTCGTTGCTGTTTCTCCTTCATCTATCTTATCGCTGATCAATTTATCGATATTGACTATTTTGTTTAACCTTTGCGCCAGTTCATTCATCTGCGGTTTTAATGTACAGACAGGATTTTTTTCATCTATTATTTCACTAATTAGTGTTTGGATTGATGACATATTTCGTCCTTAAAACATTTACCTTACTTAGAACGGGTGGCGTAATTGCTGCTCAAGCCAAGCATTAACTACCACATCAAGCACTAAATGAATTCTGTCACTTTGACTATTATTAACGACATTATGAGGGTCTGATAAGCGTAAATACCAACACTCTCCTTGATTCATGAAAACTTCACTATCGTTTAAAAAAAAGTGCACATCTGTATTTGTCTCTATTGGCACATGCAGCCTAGCTTCTCCATATTCAGCAGCTAAATCTAGATCGGTATGTTTTTTAATAATAGAGCCTGCAGCTAACCTCATTAAGCGAACAGATTTTACTGGACATTGAAACCAGCTGACAACCTTTGGCAGATAACTAGTTTGCTTTAAAAAATGAGTATCGACAAATTCATTTTGCGAGGGATCAGAGTAACTCATTCTAATAGGGTGAGTTTCGCCTTTAGGGCTTCGCAGTGGAATTATTGACCAGTCGCCCTCAAAATTATCTTTTACAAAGTGTTCTACCCATTCATTATTTTTCAGTTTTTCGAGGTCTTGGCGCATTTGCGAATGGTCAAATAAAATAGGTAGTTTTATACGATCTGGAAACGACATTATGCTTATAATTTATAAAGTTTTTATATTAGTTTAGTTAAACACACCTATTTTTGCGAGTTAGAGTTATAAACACTTATAGCGGCTCTTTGAGCTCAATGATATTACTTGAGTAAGCAATTCAAATCTTCGCACGACATATCAATCAACTATAAGCTACTGATAATCCCATTAATCGACTTGCTTACAAATAGTACTATCAGTAGGCCTTTAATGCATGGCTGCTAATAGGTTATCGATAAACCTTACTGAGCAGACGTTCATTGATAATGGTTAAGTGATTACAGATTAAGAAATCGCATATCTCACTTTTTAACTGTGGAGTTTCATTTATTATTTTAAGCTGTTGAAGGTCCATGCCGGCTTTCAGACTATATAAGTATCCAGTTTACAAACAAAAAAGCCCCTACATCACTGTAGAGGCTTTCTTTTAAAATAGTTGAGTTGACCACATAAGCCGGGTTTTGTAGCTCCTTTACTAAAAGCAAAAGAGATGACAATCATTCGTCTAGGCTATAAATCGCTCTATAGCTCAAGCAACCTACCCGGTTTCCACGCGAGCCACGCTTATATTATCAAAACTTGCGTTTTAATAATCATGAAACCCTATTTGGTCTTGCTCCAGGTGGAGTTTACCCTGCAATTACTGTTACCAGCAATCCGGTGCGCTCTTACCGCACCCTTTCAGCCTTACCTGTTCCGCAAGCGGCCATCGGCGGTCTTCTCTCTGCTGCACTTGTCGTCGGCTCACGCCGCCCAGGCGTTACCTGGCACCCTGCTCATTGGAGCCCGGACTTTCCTCCCCTCTATCTGTTTAGTTCAAATCGAAATTTAAACTACAACGATAAAGCAGCGATTGTCTGGTCAACTCGGCGCGCATTCTACCTTATTCAGTGGGAATGTCTATAATCTTTACTGAATGACCTTACTTAAGTCCTAAAGCAACTTCATATAATGCATTTTTCTTCACACCATAAATTTCAGCCGCAATAGCACACGCCTTTTTAGGCTTCATCTCTGCAAGTAGTAATTTCAGCGTATTAATCACCTCTGCAGAAATTTCATTTTCAGTCGCTTTATAACCTTCAATGATCAACACCATTTCACCCTTTAACTGATTAGCATCTTGTTCCAGCCAAGCAAGTAGGTTTTCAGCGGTGTCGCTGTGAATAGTTTCAAATGTTTTTGTTAATTCTCGAGCGATAACAATATAACGATCACCGCCCAAAGTCGTAACAATATCTTGAACCGTGTCGATAGCCCTGCGTGGTGCATCATAAAAAACCATAGTGCGAGATTCATCGGCCAACGCAGTTAACGTTGCTTGTCTGGCACCGGACTTAGAAGGTAAAAAACCCTCAAAGCTAAATCTATCCGTTGGTAAACCCGCAACCGATAAAGCAGCTATAGCAGCACAGGCACCGGGGATAGGTGAAACTTGTAAGCCAAGGCTTCGACAATGGCGAACTAGGTGAAAACCAGGGTCACTGATTAATGGTGTTCCTGCATCGGATACAAGCGCAATAGTTTTGCCCTCTTGTAACATACTAGCCACTTGGTCCTGCCGTTGACGTTCATTATGGTCATGTAATGACATGGTTTTATTTTTAATAGAAAATGCAGACAGCAATTTCCCCGTGTGTCGAGTATCTTCACACGCAATAACATCAACTTGCGTTAATATATCAATTGCCCTTTGGCTGATATCGCTTAAATTACCAATTGGGGTGGCGACAATATATAGAGTCGCAGGGGTTAGGGTTGTTTCACTCATGTAAACTTACTTCACTTGATTAGGCGGATTTAGTTGTGACTAACTTCGTAGGCGTTTATTATAACCCCATACTGATAGCAATATGCACGGATTTATTTATTGTGTTAAAAACAGCGTGCTTACTTGTAAGATTAAAGCCAACAAAGGTAGATAACTTTTCAATGCATTTTCACCATTTTAAATCTCGAGTATTACCTGCCCTGTTGCTTATTTTTCTTACAAGTTGCAGTACTAAGCAAGCTCCTGATGCTACAACAAAAACTCAAGCACTCACTAAAATTGAAGAAATTGATGTCGATGCAGGAGCCTTGTCTGCTGAGCAACACGTTGAACTTGCTAAAACATTAAACACCAACGGCGCAGTTAATGAATTATTGACTGCAACCAAACTATTTTATCAGCAAGAAAATTATGTAAAGGCACTTTGGCTTGCAGATAAAACCATGCCATTGGTCGATGACAATGTAATCAATTTTAGTCATGAGAAAGTTCAGTTAGCTCTGATTAAAGCAAGTAGTTTGCAACAACTCAGTTATTACCCTGAGAGTCATATAGAGCTTAATCAACTTGAGCAATACGCTACTGAAAATAGCATTCTACTTACTGCGACCTATTACCGATTATTAAGTGCTGCGTTTCATGAGGAGGGGCAACCTATATCTGCTTTAAATGCCCAGTTGTTTGAATTTTCAGCAACTCCGGCTAGCACACAAAGCCAACAGCAAATATCGGATATTTGGCATAACTTTCAGACCCTATCCCAATGGCAGCTCAACATGCTTGCGTTGGATAAAGCGCCTGAGCGTAAAGGTTGGTTAATGTTAACTAACTTAGCGAATAAGTTTGGTGGCAATCAAGCACAAATGAAATACCATTTGAGCACATGGCAGAAAAAATTCAAACTCCATCCAGCGAATGTCATCGCAAAACAGCTTTCTTCTCAAGCGATCTCAACGAAAGATATAAAAAATATAGCAGTGATTTTGCCCTTAAGTGGTAAACAACAATCTTCTGGACGTGCAATACAACAAGGTATTTTGGCCAGCTTTGCCAACGACAACACTAAAAACCTGCACTTTGTCGATAGTAATACAGTCAACTGGTACGGGTTAACTAATGATTTTACAACATTAAAAGTCGATTATGTGATCGGTCCATTACTTAAATCTAATGTTGATAAATACATCAGCCATACCAGCGCACAAACACAATCGAAAAATAATGACTTGCTTAATGCCAGTTCGGGTTTATTTGATATCAATAAAGCCGAGGGTGCCTTAGACACATCATCAATTAGCCAAAATAAAACAGCTGATTATATCACTGCTATCGACAGCGATTCTGCGATAAAGAGCTATTTAGAGCCAACACAAGACAGTAAAGCGATAGATACTTTACTGTTAAATATCCCGGCAAAATCTTCTTTAACACGTCATCATACTGTGCTTTCTATGCGCCCAGAAGACGAAGCCAAACAAGCCGCAGCAACGCTGAGTCGTCAAAAATTTCAGCATCCCGTGGTATTAAGCCAAGAAAATATTGTCAGTAAGCGAATTGCTCAAGCTTTTGTCAAACAGTGGCAGCGGATTACAGGTAACACTATTGAGGTTGTCTATTATGATACTGGCGCTCAAATGCAAGAGAATATTAAAGCCAGTTTATCGGTAGATAAAAGTAAGACTCGTATTACTAAACTCAAAAGCCGTTTGAACCAGAGTATTAAAACTAAAACCCGTAATCGACGTGATATAGATATGATTTATCTCGTTGGCACCCCTGAGCAAACGCGCCTAGTAAAGCCGTATATCGAAGTCAACATAAGTGAATTTGCTGAAATAATTCCTGTTTTTGCTAGCTCACGAAGCCACAGTACTCAAACTGATTACAGCAGTAATAGCGACTTACAAGGATTAACGTTTACCGAAATCCCTTGGTTGCTAGCCAGCGAGCAAAACGTAGAATTGGCGGTTCTTAGTCAAGAACTTTGGCCAAAGCGTAGTGATGGCTTATCTCGACTTTTTGCGATGGGATATGACAGCTACCAACTCATTAATAAGATTCCATTAATGCAACAAGCGCCTTATCTCCATCACTGGGGACAAACCGGAGTACTCAAGCTCAATAAAAATAGCATTTTGACACGCAGCTTACTTTGGGGTGTTTACAAGAAAAACAGGGTGGTTTCTATTGTTATGGAATAATAAAACCTCAGCCAAAAATACAAGCAGTACCGATAAAGGACAAGTTACGGAAAGCTATGCACAGCAGTATTTGTCTAAACAAGGCCTAAGGTTTATTGAAAGAAATTTCCACTCTCGCCAAGGTGAAATTGATCTTATTATGCTTGATGGTGATACTTATGTTTTTGTTGAAGTAAAATATCGTAAAAGCAAAGGCTTTGGTGGTGCAATTGCCGCTATTTCAGCGAGTAAACAAAATAAGGTTAAACATTGCATAACATTTTATCTACATCAAAACGGATTAAATGAATATAATACTCCCTGCCGCGTAGATGTGGTAGCGCTTGAAGGTGATATTACTCAGCCACAAGTTACTTGGTTAAAAAATGCCTTTTAGCTTTTTACAATTAACTCATTACTCATTTTAAATAGTCACGGAGTCATTTTTCCATGCTAGAACAGATCAAAAACAATTTTACCGAGAGCATTCAAACACAAATAGCTGCTAGCGAGTTGTTAGGACCATCTATTGAACATGCTGGTATGATGATGGTTCAATGCTTGCTTGGCGGCAATAAAATTATCTCTTGTGGCAATGGTGGCTCTGCTGGCCATGCCCAACATTTTTGTGCCCAATTACTCAACAAATATGAAACTGAACGCCCTAGCCTGCCAGCAATATCTCTAAACAGTGATATATCAACCATTACTTCAATCGCTAATGATTACCAATATGATGAAGTTTTTTCCAAACAGATAAGAGCCCTTGGTCATAATGGCGATGTATTATTAGCTATTTCTACCAGTGGTAACTCACGAAATGTAGTTAAAGCTATTGAGAGTGCAGTATCTCGTGATATTCCAATTATTGCCTTAACAGGATTCGACGGTGGTGATATTTCAGGATTATTAGGTGAAGGCGATGTTGAAATCCGCGTTCCATCAGCAAGAACCTCTAGAATTCAGGAGGTTCATTTAGTTGTATTGCATAGTTTATGTGAGATTATTGATACTACCCTATTCCCGCAAGGTGATTCATAAATGCTTATTCTAAAAAATGGCTTATCTGCATTGGCTAACAAAAAAACTGCACGAATTGCAGGACTTCTCATGCTCGCTTCAGCGCTGCAAGGGTGTGCCGTTGCAACGGTAGTTGCCGTTACCGCTGGTGCCACTATGGTGGCAGATAGGAGAACTTTTAGTAAACAAATTGATGATCAAAGTATTGAGTTTATCGCTCATAATGAATTAAATAAACAAAAGGCATTGTCTAATAACACGAACTTACATGTGATTAGTATGAACGGCACTGTTTTAGTTATTGGCCAGGCTCCTAATAGCTACCTGAGAGACCTCGCGATAAAAACCATCCAAGATGTTCCAGATATTGTAACGATACATAATCAGGTCCGTATTGGCTCTACAACAGCGCTCTCGACACAGAGTAATGATATTTGGCTAACCTCTAAAGTCAAATCAGCTTTGCTTACCAATGGCGAAGTTAATGCCAAAGATATTAAGGTTGTCACCGAAAATTCTGAAGTATTTCTTTTAGGTTTGGTCACTAAGAAAGAAGCGAATATTGTTGTAGAAATCACGCGTAACATCAACGGTGTCAGCCGTGTATTTAAGGCTTTTGAGTATATTTAATACTCATACCAAGTCCATTAAGTTATTTACCACTCAGCGAGAATTAAAAGGCTTAAAGGCAAGGCATTGATTGAAGAGAATGGTTATTCAGGAGAATATGCTCCTGCATTCTCTAATAAGCTGCATCCATGCAGCGTCCTTGTCAAAATCAATAACATAGCATATAAGCCTTTACTTTTTATTAGGTACTCGCCCTTGGGAGCTTGTCAGAAAAGCAATAACTGCACAAATTTGTGAGATATAGAATGACTATAATAGCAAAAATTTTGTTTGCTATGACTCTTCTGACATAGCTCTGAGGTGGGAATAAATTTAATGGAATTGGTATTATTTAGTTTATTGAAATTAAAACAAAAAACCCGTAAACATCATTGATATTTACGGGTTTTAAAATTTAATAACACTAACAATATTTAAATTATTTAATAATTTTTAGGCTAGCTTTACTTTTTCCTTTGGGCTTGCTCGACTTTTCTGTCTCACTACCCGTTGAAGCAACACTACTTAAAGTAGACTTTGGTTTTTCAGGAATCACATCAACCACGTCATCTTCATCCTCAACAGGATGTTCGATTGGTAATGAAGTTCCTGCGCCATTTTCTTTGGCGTATATAGCACCTACAGCACCATAAGGTACCGTGATGTGCTCTAACTTACCGCCAAAACGGGCACTAAACTCAATAGCTTTATCACCCAATGCGATAGTACCAACAGCTGAACTGGCAACATTTAAAACAATCTGCCCATCAGCAACGTAACTCATCGGCACTAATACACCATAAACATTGACGTCAACCATGATGTATGGCGTTAGGTCATTGTCTGAAATCCACTCATAGAAAGCCTTAACTAAATAAGGCTTATTTGAGCTCATTGAGTTAGGTGTTGCGTCATCCATTAGGCTGGATGACCAAAGCGTAATTCACGTTCTTCTTCAGTCAATGAAGCTTGGAATGATTCACGTTCAAATACACGTAACATATAGGTTTTAAGTTCTTTTGAACCTTGACCGGTCAATTCAATACCAAATACAGGTAAACGCCATAATAATGGTGCTAAATAACAATCAACCAAACTGTACTCTTCGCTCATAAAGTATGGTGCTTCGTTTAAAATTGGTGCAATACTTAGTAAACTTTCTTTCAATTCTTGACGCGCTTTTGCTGCTTCTGTTGCAGTGCCAGACATAATCAATTTAGTAAGACTATACCAATCTTGTTCCATACGATGCATCAATAAACGGCTACGACCACGTGCTACAGGGTAAACTGGCATCAATGGTGGATGAGGAAAACGTTCATCTAAATATTCAACAATGATTTTAGCTTCATATAGTGCTAATTCACGATCAATTAAAGTCGGTACTGTACCATATGGATTCAAGTCCAATAGGTCTTCAGGCAAGTTAGCTAAATCAACTAAGTTGATGTCAACACCAACACCTTTTTCTGCTAGAACAATGCGTGTCTGATGACTGTACATATCATCGGCATGAGAGAACAACGTCATCACAGAGCGTTTATTTGCTGCTACGGCCATAGAGCCTCCTAAAATCGTTTACTTTAAAAACTAACAAAGGGGAATTCGACATTTGACTATCGAATTCCCCTGAAACTTATTGCAATAATAACTTAGTGTACGTCTTTCCAATATTCTTTCTTAAGGAAATAAGAAATAATAAAGAAGAAGAATAAGAAAGCCAATACCCAATAACCAAGGGCTTTACGCTCAAGTTTATTCGGCTCACCAACATATTCTAAGAAGTTTGTTAAGTCACGTACTACTACATCATACTCTTCAGCAGTTAAACTACCACCCATTGCTGGTGATAAGCTAGAGACTTCGTGCTCTTCGCCATGTTCGTCAAGCTCTTTATGTACAACTAACGTACTTACACCTTGCAAACTTTGTAAAACGTGCGGCATACCTACATCTTTAAATACTGTGTTATTTACGTCAAATGGACGTGATTCATCAATATAAAAAGAACGTAAGTAAGTATAGATCCAATCAGGACTACGTAAACGTGCTTCCAACGTTAAATCTGGTGGCGCGCTACCAAACCATTTTGCCGCTTCTTTTTCCGGCATGGTATTTAGAATGTGACCACCAACTTTGTCACCTGTAGGCATGAAGTTAGCCACACCATCAGCTTTATCAATACCTAAATCGTCAAAAGTACGATTATAACGTTGGTATTGTAACTGATGACAGCCTAAACAATAGTTCAAATATGTTTTAAAACCTTTTTTCAAAGACTCTTTATCTGATAAATCATTATTAGCTTTATCTAGATGAATACTAGGCCCTGAAGCCACAGCAGTGAACGACAACAGTGTCGTTACGCTGAAAAGTATGCCGAAAGTAGCGGCTATAATTAATTTTTTCATTAGTCTGCAATCCTTTCTGGAACTGGTTTAGTATTTTCATTTTTGCTATAGAACCACAAAGCAATAAAGAAACCAAAATAACCAAAACTAGCAATCACACCAATTAAATTAGCCGTTGGTGTTGCTGGCATAGTACCTAAAGCACCAAGAACAACAAAACAGATAGCGAATTGAATTAAGTTAACTAAATGTAACTTCGAACGATAGCGAACTGACTTAACAACACCACGATCGAACCATGGTAAAGCAAATAACATCACGATTGCGCCAAACATAGCAACCGCACCTAATAACTTATCAGGAACAACACGTAATATTGTGTAGAAAGGACCAAAATACCATACAGGTGCAATATGCTCAGGTGTTTTCAAACCGTTCGCAGGGGTAAAGTTTGGTGCTTCCATAAAGTAACCACCGCCCTCTGGTGCAAAGAACATCACCCAACAGAATAAGAATAAGAAACCAGCAACGCCCATAATATCTTTAACAGAGTAATAAGGGTGGAAAGGAACAGCATCAACAATATCGTATTTTTCACTATATTGTTTATGGAAAGTAAACTTACTTAGTTCTTCAGGTTTAACACTGCCTTTAGGCTTTTTAATGTCAACACCTTCAGGGTTATTTGAACCTACTTCATGCAAGGCAAGAATATGCAAGAACACTAGAACAACCAGTACCAATGGCATAGCAATAACGTGTAAAGCGAAGAAACGATTTAAGGTAGCTCCCGAGATTACGTAATCACCACGTATCCAAAGCGTTAAATCATCACCAATAATTGGTACAGCGCCAAACAAGGAGATAATTACTTGCGCACCCCAATATGACATATTACCCCAAGGTAATAAGTAGCCCATAAAGGCTTCAGCCATTAATACTAAGAAGATCAACATACCGAAGATCCATAGTAATTCACGAGGCTTTTGGTATGAACCGTACATAAGACCACGCATCATGTGCATGTATACGACGACGAAAAAGGCAGATGCACCCGTAGAATGCATGTAACGTAATAACCAACCGAAGTCGACATCACGCATAATATACTCAACAGAGGCGAATGCTCCATCACCAGATGGTTCATAATTCATTGTTAACCAAATGCCGGTAACAATTTGATTTACTAGTACTAACATGGCTAGAGAGCCAAAAAAGTACCAAAAGTTGAAGTTTTTTGGTGCTGGATACTGCGCTAAATGCTTATTCCAAGCATCTGTTACAGGTAAACGTTTGTCTATCCAACCCATGAAATCAGTAGCTAATTTCATTAACATTACGCATCTCCTTGAGCAACACCAATAAGTAAAGTGTCATCATTGATATAAGAATGCTCTGGAACCACTAAATTTAATGGTGCTGGAACGCCTTGAAATACACGACCAGCCATATCAAATTTACTACCATGACATGGACAGAAGAAGCCATTTGGAACGCCTTCAACAAACTGATCGAAATCACCAGCATGGTGAGTAGGAGCACAACCTAAATGAGTACAAACACCTAAGGCAACTAAGAATTCAGGTTTAATTGAACGATAGGCATTAGTTGCATAAACAGGTTGCTGGGCTTTTTCAGAATCAGGATCACGCAACTGGTCATCGTGTTTAGCTAAATTACTAACTGTTTTTTCCGTTCTACGTACTATATAAACGGGTTTACCACGCCATTCAGCACGGATTAATTGACCAGGCTGTATTTTACCTATATTGACTTCAACTGGAGCACCCGCAGCTTTCGCGCGAGCACTTGGATTCCAGGAAGCAATAAAAGGCACAGCAGCCCCAGCCACACCAACACCACCAACAACTGCAGTAGCAGCGGTTAGGAAGCGTCTGCGGCCGTTATTTACAGGCACATTGCTCATTCATACTCTCCAACTAAGACACTAACAAAACAATTATTTTTATGACTTACTAAGCGATAAATTTATAATAACCAGCAAGCACAGCGTTTGTTTTTGTTAGATCAAATTCATACCAAGTGGTATATCGACAAAAAATTTTTACGATCATAAAGAAATAGCGTGTTTTTTACAAGGTAAAAAGGGGCTTAGGCACTGTAAAAACAGAAATAATTTGAAATACTTTGAAATAGAATAAATAAAGTATATTTAGACAGAGTTAATAGGAATTATTAACAAAAAATTAGCTTTAATTTGAACATAAAAAAACCGACACAAGGTCGGTTCTTTAAATGCATATATTCTAAATATTCTGGATTTAGACAAAGCGGTCAAGTTGTGAGCCCCTGAACTTAGGTTAACTAAGTGACTGGGGCGAACAGCGCAGACAATGCTGTATAAATCCTGAATATGACGAATATTAACGTTTTGAGAATTGTGGCTTCTTACGTGCTTTATGAAGACCAACTTTCTTACGCTCAACTTTACGCGCATCACGAGTAACGAATCCAGCTTTACGTAGTTCACCACGTAAAGTTTCATCAAAAACCATTAATGCACGAGTAATACCGTGACGAATCGCGCCAGCTTGACCTGAAATACCACCGCCTACTACAGAGATGTTAAAGTCAAATTTTTCTAACATTTCAACTAACTCTAATGGTTGACGAACAACCATACGAGCAGTTTCACGACCGAAGTACTCAGAAATGTCACGTTTGTTAATTGTGATTGCACCGTTACCAGCTTTCATGAACACACGAGCAGTTGAGCTCTTGCGACGACCAGTACCGTAATATTGATTATCAGCCATTGCTTAAAGCTCCAAAAGTTGTGGTTGTTGTGCTGTATGTGCATGCTCTGGGCCTGCATATACTTTTAATTTGCGGAACATTTCACGACCTAAAGGACCTTTAGGTAACATGCCTTTCACTGCAAATTCAAGAACGCGTGTTGGAGCTTTTTCAATTAACTTTTCAAAGCTAATTTGCTTAAGTCCACCAGGGAATTCAGTATGCGAGTAGTAAATTTTACCTTTCGCTTTGTTACCTGTTACACGTACTTTCTCAGCATTGATAACAACGATATAATCGCCAGTATCTACGTGAGGTGTATATTCTGCTTTATGCTTACCGCGTAAACGGGTTGCAATTTCAGTAGCGATACGACCTAAAGTTTTATCTTCGGCGTCCACTAAGAACCATTCGCGTTGTACGCTTGCTGGTTTTGCTACAAAAGTTTTCATTAAAAAACCCAATCTTAAAAATGTTACTTAAATGATAATTTAAAAATTTAAACTACCGGTTAAATGGACTACGCCATTGCCCCTTCGAGCATCGAGCCCAGCGCCACTATTTATAGGGAACTATTCACATAAAAGTAAAAAGAAACCACCAAATAATAGGCTTTTGTAACGTAGGGAGCGCGGATTATACAGAAAGAACTATCTAAAATCACCTATATTTGTTGAATAAATAGTTAATTTTTAAATTCAGTGCCATTTTTACTATTTATTATCCATAATCTATTTATTTTTATCGTGATATCCGTAAGTGCTTAACTGATGTTAACCACACCCCGGTCTTATAAAAGGTGCAAGATATAATAAACTACAAAATAGCTATTTATTTAACTAGAAATCAACACCTTTAATGGCCTTTAGTGCTCATTAAGAGTGATGCTATTGCTGATAAACGAGGAGCTGGCATTGATATTAGAAAATCTTAGCGTGATTTGTGGTAACAGAGGCCAATACTTCAAAAAAAGTTAATATTCAGTTAACAATAGGTTATAAAACAACCACCTAGTGGTTGACCAGAAATAAAAATAAAAAAAATTGCAACAAAGTTTTACATTTATTAAATTTTGTCGCAGTATGAAGCCAGCCCCCGTAAAAACTAAATGGAACTATAAATATGAAAAACTTACAAAATATGAAAAAAAGTGTACAAAAAGGTTTTACGTTAATTGAATTAATGATCGTTGTCGCGATTATCGGTATTTTAGCAGCCGTGGCGTTACCTGCTTACAAAACTTATGCGGATAAAGCTAAGTTTACTGAAGTAGTATTATCTGCAACTGCAGCAAAAACAGCAGTTGATCTTTGTATTCAAACAGGTAAGGGCGGTTTAGTATCGAGTACTACTCCTGCTACTATGCTTCTTGAGGCAGCTAAGTGTGAGACTATACCTGACGTTACTGGTTGGTCTCAATCTGGCATGGTAACATCAGTTAAAATTTCCGGTACCACTCTTGTCGGTCCTTACTTAGTTACTGTGATTCCAGCAGTACAAGGTAGCTTCGATGCTACCCACACGTATGTATTGACCGCAACAGTTGGCAATGGTACAGCTGTTTGGAATCATAGTGGTGGTTGTGTAGCTGCAGGATATTGTTAATACTGTTTAATACTGTTTAATATAATATCAAACATAAAAAAGCTCCTTCGGGAGCTTTTTTATGGCTTATTTACTTTCAACAAACTTTACCTATCACCTAGTTATCCCTTACATAAAGAGTTTTATTATGGACCCGTTAAAAAAACGCTTTTTTAGATATCACCTTACGGCTAGCTTAATTATTATATTACTGGTTAGTGCTATATGTCAGTTTCTGTGGTTTCCACAACCGTTTTTACAACTTGATGGTACTTGGATGGCGCTACTGATGTTAGCTGGCGTTGATATTATAATAGGCCCATTATTAACATTATTATTAGTTTCAAGTAAAAAATCAAAGCGAGAGTTGAGCCTAGATATGGCCGTTATTGTTATTATTCAAATATCGGCGTTAACTTATGGTTTAATGCAAATAGAAAAAGAGCGTTTAATTGCCTTAGTGCATTATGATGGTGTATTTCACTTAGTACCCCAAAAAATTCTAGCTGAACCGTTGAACAGCGCAAAAATCATACCCACACTAAACTTATATCAGGGTATTCCTTTAGTGATGATCAGCGAACAAGATGTCGATAAATACATCCAACAGACCCAAAATAAATTAGTCCCTTTTTTATACGCCTTAGAAAATTATCAAGCGATTGATATTGAAGAACTAACTAAGTTTACTTTTGATTATAAAAATTTACCGGAAGCCATTGCTAAAAGATACGGCCAAGAATATATTTTCAAGAGAATAACCGGCAAACGACGAAGTGCTGTTATTGTTTTCAATCAGGATATGCTCATTGCTGACATCCAGCTCTTGCCTAAAGCTGATAAATAGCCTTACCTTTATTAAAAAACGACGTTAAAAAAGCAAAGTTAAAATCAAAAAATCAAAAAATCAAAGGGGTCAGAGTAAATTGATTATCTGCCTAACCTTTGCTTTGCTGATACTTAATTGACTTTCTATCTCCACCTCTTGCTTTGGGCGAAACTGACACACCAAGTTGCCTCTCTATTTGCTGCTTAAATCTATCATCACCTAAAATCCAAGCTTTATTCACTGATGCTCTGATGAATGACGCTTCATCATCACTCAAGTATCGTTTACAAAATTTAAGATACGATTGCTGCCGTTTACTGGCAGAGTCACCAAGCTTTAAATAACAATCATGCTCCGTGAGTAAGCTTATTGTTTTTCCTAAAGCATGCTGATGATAACTTGACCAAGGATATAATTCAGGTCGAACAACCATTTCTGCACGTACCGGGTTGAATTCAATATACCGAGTAACTATTAAAAAATAACTATCGCTATCAACCAAGCTCGACTTATATCTACCTTCCCATAAAGTGCCTGTTCGGTGGTAAGTTTGATTTATATATCTTACATAATAACGCCCCAGTGACTGCATCATCAGGCTAACGCCATTTTCAATTCTTGGTGTGACCAATAAATGCACATGGTTTGTCATTAAAATAAAAGCATGAATTTCAACTTGATGCTTTTGGCTATATTCAAGCAGTTTATCAAGATAAACTTGATAGTTTTGGTTTTCAAAAAAGCAAGATTGGCGATTATTACCACGTTGAATCACATGTTGCGGAATGTCTTTTAAATTTAAGCGAGGTGATCTAGCCATTTTCATCCTTAAAAATATAGCCTGAACAATAAGATTAGTTCATAATAAATAAGTTTACAAAAATCAACTAACTCTGACCCCTTTGATACACTAAGATACACTAAGATACACTAATAGTGATAGAAACATTAGAGGAAAACAATCACTATATTGATAGTCAATTAAAAAATAAAATTACTGGTGACGCGATAAGACTTTATCCAGATTTTTTTAAAAAAGTACAATGAATGCATCAAATTAGAGAGGCATAATGATAATCTCTTTGTTCTTTTATTGTGTAATCAGTTACACTCAAATTAGTTACTGTTTTAAATCTACCTAAGGTTATCACTAAAGTTATGAAAGGAAATCACCAACAAGCTAGTCTGCTATCGGCATTATCAAAGCAGAACCTTATTCCTTTAGAATCAATAGATGATATTACGGCTGATTTCATCGGTAAAAAAATACCTTTCATTCGTTTTTTGATTGAAGACAAAAGTATTGATGGAAATAGTATTGCTAAAGTACTTTCTAAAAGCTTTGGCCACCCACTAATTCAACTTAGTAACTTCGATACCAGCTTGGTACCTGAAGGTGTTCGTAATGAAAAACTGATCACTAAACATAATGCATTGCCACTATATTTACGTGGCAAAGTACTGTTTATTGCCATGTCAGACCCGACTAATTTAGATGCCTTAGAAGAAATACAGTTTAATACCGGTTACAGCACTGAGCTAGTATTATGTGATGAGAAGAGCTTACAAACTTGTATTGAAAAAGTACTCGAAGATGAAAGTGCTGCATTAGATATAAGTGACATCGATGCAGATGAGTTAGCGGGTATTGATGTTGAAGAGTCAAGAAAAGAAGACGCTAACGCTAACGGTGAAGATGATGCACCTATCGTTGTTTTCATCAATAAAATATTACTCGATGCTATAAAGAAAGGGGCTTCAGATTTACATTTTGAACCTTATGAAAAGTCATTTCGTATTCGCTTTCGTATTGATGGTATTTTATCTGAAATAGCTAGACCACCAGTAAGCCTCTCTTCAAGAATGGCAGCCCGCTTGAAAGTGATGTCTAAATTGGATATTGCCGAACGTCGTGTTCCACAAGATGGTCGAATTAAGTTGGCACTATCCAAGAAAAAGTCGATCGATTTTCGTGTCAGTACTTTACCCACCATGTGGGGTGAAAAAGTCGTAATGCGCATATTAGATTCATCAAGTGCTATGCTGGGTATAGATATGCTGGGTTATGAACCCGCTCAGAAAAAAATATACATGGAAGCATTAGAACAACCGCAAGGTATGATTTTAGTTACTGGACCAACAGGTTCAGGTAAAACGGTATCGCTTTATACCGGATTAAATATATTAAACACACAAGAACGTAATATATCTACAGCGGAAGACCCTGTCGAAATTAACCTTGAAGGCATCAACCAAGTACAAATCAATAATCGTGCCGGTTTAACTTTCCCAAGTGCATTGCGCTCGTTTTTACGACAAGATCCAGATATTGTCATGGTGGGGGAAATTCGGGATTTAGAAACCGCTGAAATTTCGATAAAAGCCGCACAAACTGGCCACTTAGTATTATCAACCCTGCATACTAACTCTGCTGCTGAAACGCTTACTCGTTTACTTAATATGGGGGTTCCTTCCTATAATGTTGCCAGCTCTGTCTCTATTATTATTGCTCAACGTTTGGCAAGACGATTATGCCCGCAGTGTAAGGAGGAAGAGCCTCTTTCTGAAATGCTATTAGCCGAACAAGGTTTTCCTGCTGATAAATTAGCTGACATAAAGTTATTTAAACCTATAGGCTGTACTCATTGCACTGGAGGCTATAAAGGCCGCGTGGGTATTTACGAAGTGATTAAAATTAGCCCGACTATTGCTTCTATTATCATGGAAGGTGGCAACTCTCTTGATATAGCGAAGCAATGCCAAAAGGAGGGGTATAACAACTTGCGTCAATCAGGTTTATTAAAAGCAATGAGCGGTATGACAAGTTTAGAAGAAATTAACCGAGTAACTAGCGCTTAACGTAAGTTTCGTTTAACTTACTTATACTTAAAGAAATAATTCACCTATTTATTAGATAATACTTTACCAGCTCCAATGTTAAGGCGAGAGTAAAGTGATTCATGGACCAGGGTTAACTATGGCTATCACAACAAAAAAAAAATCAGCTAAAGATAGAACTAAAGTTAAAGAGCAAGATGTCTTTGTTTGGCATGGGGTTAACCGTAAAGGAAAAAAAATTAGTGGTGAACTTTCTGCTAAGAGTATTATTGAGCTAAAAAATCAGCTGCGTAAACAAGGCATAGTACCAAGTCGTGTTAAGAAAAAAGCTAAACCATTATTTGGTTTAGGTAGCGGAGATAAAGCAATAACTCCTATGGACATTGCTGTTATTACCAGACAAATAGCCACTATGTTAGGTGCTGGTGTTCCGCTAGTTCAGACTATTGAAATGATAGGCAAGGGGCATAATAACGGTAAGATGCGCATGCTTCTTGGAGATATCGCCACTAAACTTTCTTCTGGTATCCCTTTATCAGACTGTTTACGTGATCACCCACTCTATTTCGATGACCTTTATTGTGATTTAGTCGCCTCTGGGGAGCAATCAGGTGCACTAGAAACTATTTACGACCGTATTGCTACCTACAAAGAAAAAGGTGAAGCATTAAAAAGTAAAATTAAAAAAGCCATGACTTACCCTATTGCGGTGTTAGTGGTTGCCTTTATCGTAACATCAATACTGCTTATCTTTGTGGTACCTGTTTTCCAGGAGATATTTGCCAGTTTTGGCGCTGAACTCCCTGCTTTTACCCTAATGGTGATTGCTATTTCTGAATTTATGCAGGCCTATTGGTACTTTGGTTTAGCTGGACTTTATTTAGCATTTTTCTTATTTAAACGTGCCCACAGAAATAACCAAAAATTACGAGATAAGGTTGATAAAAACATACTAAAATTACCTGTTATTGGAGATTTATTAGAGAAAGCAGCCGTTGCTCGCTACGCGAGAACATTATCAACGACTTTTGCTGCAGGTGTTCCTTTAATTGATGCACTAGAGTCAGCCGCAGGTGCATCAGGCAATGCCGTATTCCGTGATGCAATATTAGAAGTACGCGCTGAGGTGTCTTCGGGAATGCAAATGAATTTAGCTATGCGTAACTGTAAAATATTCCCAGATATGGTTATACAAATGGTGGCTATTGGTGAAGAGTCTGGTGCTGTAGATGATATGTTATCAAAAGTAGCTAATGTATACGAACAGCAAGTTGATGATGCTGTTGATGGTTTAACCGCACTGTTGGAGCCGATGATTATGGCCGTATTAGGTGTCGTTATTGGTGGTTTAATTATTGCTATGTACTTACCAATATTTGAAATCGGTAAGATTGTATAAACTAAGACATAACAGTGGTGTTGTACTTGATACAACACCACTGTTAACTGACCCGTTATTCCGTCATCTATACCCCCTCTAAAGTAAATTTAAAATAGGCTACCCCATTGTTAGATAAATTTTATTCTCTCTTTAATCACATAAACATGTTATTTCAAGAACTCCCTACCTTCTTCTATATTACGGTTGCCCTAATTTCATTGGCCATAGGTAGCTTTCTTAATGTTGTCATTTATCGTACCCCTAAAATGATGGAATATACTTGGTATCATGACTGCCGAGAGTTTCTAGCCGATGAGGTTGCTAATGTTAAGGCAAAAAGACTTACTAAAATCACCCTATCTAAACCTGACTCTACCTGCCCTAACTGTGATCATAAAATTCGATTTTATGAAAACATCCCTGTATTAAGTTGGTTATTACTAAAGGGGAAGTGTAGCCAGTGCACTAATAATATTTCAGCTCGTTATCCTATAATCGAACTTTCTACCATGGTGCTAAGTCTTATTGTTGCTCAACATTTTGGTGCAACAATATCTACATTGTGGGTTTTGTTACTCACTTGGTGTTTGATTACACTTACCATGATAGATTTTGATCACATGTTATTACCTGATCAAATTACACTGCCACTTTTATGGTTAGGTTTACTAATAAACATAAATGGAACTTTTATCCCATTACCCGATGCTGTCATTGGAGCAGCCGTTGGTTACATGAGCCTATTCTCTGTCTTTTGGCTCTTTAAAGTAATAACAGGTAAAGAGGGCATGGGTTATGGCGACTTTAAATTGTTCGCTGTTTTTGGTGCTTGGATCGGTTGGCAATTACTTCCTATTCTAATTTTAATGGCATCAGTTGTTGGCGCAATTGTTGGTATTACTTTAATGTTATTCAAAAACCATCAAAGAGAGCAAGGCATCCCTTTTGGCCCATATTTAGCAGTAGCTGGTTGGATAACTTTATTATGGGGTGATGGTATTTGGTCATGGTATTTACAAAAAATTCTTTAATTCACAAGTTAAGTTATAATACCATTCCATATAAAGAAGTGAGCACTTAGAATAGCATGGGCGACATAAGAGCAAACAAAATGTGAGTAGATATAGTTATTCTACATCAAACAAATTTTGTGCAGTTATCATGGTGTCCATGCGTTCCCGAAGGGCGAGTTTTAAAGGCTTATATGCCGCGTTATTGATTTTGACAAGGGAATTACCATTCTCTGCAATCAATGTCTTGCCTCTAAGCCTTTAAACTCTCGCTAAGCGATCCCTTTCTTATACGGATTGGTATAAGTTACACTCAATATGTCTGGATTATTTTAATTATGTCTAAACTAGTTATTGGTCTTACTGGCGGAATAGGTAGTGGTAAAACCACAATTACTAATTACTTTCTAGCGTTGGGTGTTGAAATTATTGATGCTGATATTATCGCTAGAGAAGTTGTTGCAATTAACAGCCCTGCATTAAAAGCAATTGCCAAGCACTTCGGTGATGACTATATTCAAGCTGATGGTCAGCTCAACAGACCATTATTACGAAATAGAATTTTTAGCAATAAAGCCGATAAGCTTTGGTTGAATAAGTTATTGCACCCCTTAATTCGCGTTAATATTGTGACGCAGACTAAAGAAGCTAAAAGCCCGTATTGTATTTTAGTTGCCCCTTTACTCATTGAAAATAACCTACTTGAATTAGTTGATCGTGTATTAATCGTTGATGTGAATGAATCAACTCAGATAACACGCACCCTAGTACGAGATAGTAGTTCTGAACAAGAGATCAAAGCGATAATAGCAAGTCAGACAAGTCGTGCTGCCAGAGTAAATGTTGCCGATGATATTATTAACAATGATGATTCGCCTTTGTCAGAAATCAAAGAGGCTGTTCTATCGCTTGATAAAAAGTATTTAACCTTGACAAAAATGGTTTAAAAATCAACAATGAAATAGTTATTTATTTACATTTTTGGTTAACTGGTTACAAAACTTTGTATGTCTACGGTCTTATATGAACATCCGCTCAATGAGCGAATACGAAACTACCTAAAACTTGAGCAACTCTTCGCTCAGGCCTACTCATGCCTTAGTGGTGATCTTAGTATACTGACTAGCCATCAAGTTTTTTTTAATGCCCTATTTTCCATCTTAGATACCTTAGAACGAAATGATACCCGTGGTGATTTAATTAAAGATTTAGAGAAGCTAGAGCAAAATCTTGTTGTTTGGTCAAAAGTTCCTGACGTAGATACCAGTGCTCTTCAAAAGAATTTGTCTGAAACGGTTAAATTAGTTAGTCACTTGAGAATTCCACGACCCACTTGGTGGTTGTTAAAAGAAGATAAATTACTTTCTTGCTTAAAACAACGTTTTGCCATTCAGGGTGGAAGCTCTAGTTTTGACTTGCCACAATTGCACTTCTGGCTTCACCAAAATGAAGTACAAACGAAACAAGAAGTTCAGCAATGGCTCAATCTATTAAGTGATATATCATCTGCTCTTGCAATAGTGCTTAAATTTATCCGACTGCGCGCTGAGTTTGAGTTAATAGAAGTGGATAGTGGCTTTTATCAAGATAACGGTGAAGGGCTTTTATTATTGCGAATAAAGTTAGCTAAGGATGCCGCATACTATCCAACAGTTAGTGGTAACAAGTTCCGCTATTCCATCCGCTTTATGTTGCCTTGTCAACATACTGGTCGCAGGTACGCTAACCAAGCAACTGTATTTCAATTAGCTCGCTGCTAACCGATTACCTTATACTGCTCTATATACACTACCAGCCTACAAATGATTCCATGCAACTAGCTTTCGTGTATAATTAGTAACACTTTAAAATTTAAATAATATACGACCATGACCTTAAAAGTTCCTTGTCCACAATGTCAAAAAACTGTTGTATGGCAAGCAAGTAGCGAATTTAGACCTTTCTGTAGTAAACGCTGTCAGCTCATTGATCTTGGAGAATGGGCAGAAGAAAGTCATAAAATCAGCCAAAACATTCAAGTTGATACTGTTTTATCAGAAGAAATGTTGGATGCGATGGAAGATGAATTTTTACTTAACAACAAATTTTTTGTTGAGCCCGAATAAACCATAGCTGAACTAGAAAGGCCTCACTAGAGAGACCTTTCTACTAGCTTATCAATAATGGTTTTATTTGCTTCTGGAAAGTCTAGCTTCTCAAGCTCATTTAAAGTATACCAGCCCTGGCCTTGCCCCTCTTGTGCACTTGGTTCACCCGTAAAGTTATCAACGATAAAAACATCCAAACAAACACTCTTATCTCCTTTTTCGTCTCCCTCTTTACTTCGGTATGTATGCTCAATTTTAATGAGTGGCTGACAAGATAACACGTCAATCGCTACTTCCTCTTTAAGCTCCCTAGCAAGTGCTTGAGCAACTGTTTCGTTGTTTTCCACTTTACCACCTGGAAACTCCCATTTTCCGCCTTGATGGGCCTTTTCTAGTCGCTTAGTTAAGAAATATTGACAAGCTTCATCTTCACTTGCCCTTGTGATAACTCCTACCGCAACGTGCACAACTTTACTCATAAATTCACTTCTTTATATACCCGTTCTACTTGAATATGCATGATTCAGCTGGAATTAGAAATGCCTTTATGCAAGGCATTGATTGAAGAGAATGGTTATTCCCTGCTCAAAATCAATAACGTAGCATAATGCATTTCTAAACCAGCCCCTTGGGGGAGGCTGAGCAAATCATACTCTGCGTTGCATTTCTTTTTAAGGGAGTAACCCTTAATAAAAAAATGCGCCTTTATTATGAATCGCTCAGACTCCCTGAAATGAGCATATTCAAGTGGAGCGGGTATACAATAAAAATGCCAGTCATAAGACTGGCATTTATTAATAACATGGCTAGCAACTAGGCAAGCTTGCCATGACATTGTTTATACTTTTTACCTGAGCCACATGGACAAGGTTCATTACGACCCACGCGAGGAGTTTGTGCTTGCTCACTAGGGCTTGATGCTGATTGGTGCTGGAAATCCATTGGTACTTCTTCAGACTTTCTATGCTGCTCTTCTACCGCTTCAACATCAGACTCAGCACGAATTTGTACTTTAGATAAAATACCTACAACGTCATACTTTAAGTTATCTAACATTTCAGTAAATAACTCAAATGATTCACGCTTGAATTCTTGTTTAGGATTCTTTTGTGCGTGAGCTCGTAACCCGATACCTTGACGCAGGTGATCCATGGCTGATAAATGCTCTTTCCAATGTGAATCTAAGCTTTGTAACATCACTGCTTTTTCAAACTGACGTAAAACATCTACGCCAACAGCTTCTTCTTTATCTTTATAAGCTTGTTCAAACTCAGTAATGATCTTTTCGCGCAAGCTTTCTTCATGAAGTTTACTATCATCTTCAAGCCATTTAGCGATGGTCAGTTCAGTTGCATACTCACCCTTTAATTGTTCTTCAAGGCCTTCGATATCCCACATTTCGTCTAATGATTGACGCGGAATGTGCTGATCGATTACACCATTAATCACATCACTGCGAATTGCTTCAACAACTGAACCAATTTCTTCATTATCAAGTAACTCATTACGTTGCTCATAGATAACACCACGTTGATCATTAGCAACATCATCATATTCTAATAATTGCTTACGCATATCAAAGTTACGACCTTCAACTTTACGCTGTGCATTTTCAATACTACGAGTAACCCAAGGGTGCTCAATAGCCTCACCCTTTTCCATGCCTAACTTACGCATCATATTTGAAATACGTTCTGAGGCAAATATACGCATCAATGAATCTTCCATTGATAGGTAAAAACGCGTTGAACCTTCATCACCTTGTCGACCTGAGCGTCCACGAAGTTGATTATCGATTCGTCTAGACTCATGACGTTCTGTAGCAACTATATGTAAACCACCCAACTCAAGTACACGTTCATGGTCAATTTTCCACTGCGCTTTAGCTTTAGCGATATCATCTTCGCTAGGGTTAGTTAATTTAGCGATAGTGGCATCTAAATTGCCACCTAAAACGATATCAGTACCACGGCCAGCCATATTAGTCGCTATTGTTACTGCATTTTCTTTACCTGCATCAGCGACAATTTCAGCTTCTTGCTGATGAAATTTAGCATTAAGTACTTTGTGCTTAATTTTTGCTTTTTTCAAGAAATCAGATAAGAACTCAGAAGTTTCAATCGCAATAGTGCCGACAAGAACAGGCTGCCCTCGTTTCACGCAATCTTGTATATCAGCTAAAATAGCTTCAAATTTTTCTTCTGTAGTTAAGTAAATCAAATCAGACAAATCTTTACGAACCATTGGCTGGTTAGTAGGAATAATAACAGTCTCTAGACCATAGATATGATTGAATTCGAAAGCCTCTGTATCTGCTGTTCCGGTCATGCCAGATAATTTTTCATAAATTCTGAAATAATTTTGAAAGGTGATAGAAGCTAGCGTCTGATTTTCATTTTGAATATTAACGCCTTCTTTGGCTTCTACTGCCTGATGGAGACCTTCAGACCAACGTCGACCTTCCATTGTTCGACCCGTATGCTCATCGACAATAACTATCTCATCATCTTTTACGATATAATCGACATCTTTTTGAAACAATTTATGAGCACGAAGTGCTGCCATAACATGGTGTAATAACGTTATATTGGCCGCTGAAAATAAAGTATCACCCGCAGTGAGTAACTCTTTTTCAACCATGATCTCTTCAATATGAATTTGACCACGCTCTGTTAAATAAACTTGCTTGGCTTTTTCATCAATAGTGAAATCACCCGTGCTTTCTTCACCTTCTTTATCTTCTTCTTCTTGCTGTTCAAGCGTCGGTACTAAAGTATTAATTATCTTATAAAGTGCAGAGCTATCTTCAGCTTGACCTGAAATAATCAGTGGCGTTCTAGCTTCATCAATTAGGATTGAATCTACTTCATCTATAATGGCAAAGTGTAGTGGTTTTTGAGAGCGCTCTTGCGGTGAGAACACCATATTGTCACGTAAATAATCAAAACCAAATTCATTATTTGTGCCGTAGGTGATATCTGATTGATAGGCAGCTTGTTTATCTTGAGTTGTCATTCCGGCAACATTACAGCCAACAGTTAAGCCAAGAAATTCAAATAAAGGACGACTCCAATCTGCATCACGAGTAGCTAAGTAATCATTGACAGTAATAACGTGAACACCTTTATCGGTTAACGCATTAAGGTATGACGGCAAAGTTGCCGTTAATGTTTTACCTTCACCAGTACGCATTTCGGCAATCTTGCCTTCATTTAGTACCATGCCACCAATCATTTGCACATCGAAATGACGCATGCCAAACACTCGTTTACTGGCTTCTCTAACGACAGCAAAAGCTTCAACTAACAATTGTTCTACTGTTTCGCCTTGAGTAAATCGTTCCTTAAACTCTGTGGTTTTGGCTTTTAATTCTTCATCACTTAACGCTTCTAATACCGGTTCAAGTGCATTTATTTTAGTTACTTCTTTGCTCATTTGTTTTAGTAATCTATCATTTCGACTACCAAACATTTTTGTTAACAAATTTCCAAACATCTTATTTAAACCATTTAGTGAGAATTATTAGTAGCTACGTTCGCCACCTTTCGTGAATGTATAATGATAACCGCTTAATGTCTTTGTCGGTTATTTCCCTTTGCGATAAACAAATTTAATTGGATTAATTTGTTTATTATTTCTTAATATTTCATAGTGAACATGCGGGCCTGTTGAGCGGCCAGTACTGCCCATACGCGCAATATTTTGCCCTTTATTTACAACATCACCAACATTTACCAGTAAATCTTTATTATGACCATAGCGAGTAGTTAATCCCCCACCGTGGTTTATTTCAATGAGTTGCCCATAGCCGTAGCGTTTACTTGCCCAAGTAACTACGCCTGAAGCAGTCGCAATAATAGCGGTATTTTCTTTCCCAGCAAAATCAACGCCTTTGTGCATTGTAGGTTTACCATTAAATGGGTCTTTACGTACGCCATAATATGAAGATAACCAGCCTTTAGTTATCGGTCTACCTGATAAGTAGCCATTATTTTGTATATGGTGACCAAAAGTCAAAGATTCAAGCATTAGAAGCTGTTTTTCTTCATAATTTATCTCACTTTCAAAACGCTCAATTTCAATAAAGAGTTGTTCTAGTGTTTTATCATTCACTAAAAAAGTATTCGAAGCTGGCCCACCGCTAGCGGGGAGCTGGTTGAAGTTAAATTCTTTTTCAGGAATGCTAGCATCATCAGCCAAACGATCACCCAAAGCATTTAAACGTAATACTTGGCTTTGTAATTCAGCTAATTTAATTGTTAGTGCGGTAATTTGTTGATCTTTCACCTGAATCGGAGCTAGATGATTTTGAGATAAAACTTGGTACTTATCGCCATTAGGTTGTGATTTATTACTGGCAATCAGATGAACAATTAACCCAGAAATTAGTGCAAAGGCACATACCGCTGACAACCAATGCAATTTAGTAAGCCGCATTGAAAATCGGACGTTCTTTCCTCGGTATAGTAGTGTTAAACTCATAGGTATCTATTTCGGTTAATTTATTCAATAAGCATTATTATTGAATTTTGCTAATTTTTGGTGACAACAATGGCTAGAAAATCAAAAGTCCCTATTAATATGTCAGCGCTATTGCAAACAACGACTGGCACTTTGGCACATATTCAGACAAAAACCAACTCTTTGACCATCTTAGCGGACATTGTACGGCAAATTTGCCCTGATTTGCCAGCAGATGCTTGGCATATTGCAAATTGCCGAAAAGATACTCTAATTATAGAAGTGAAGTCTCCTGTTTGGGGACAAAGATTACAGTTTGAACGCAATACTATTTGTAATGCATTAACGAGTAGCACTGAAGGTAACTTTCATAAAATAGAAATTAAAGTCAATCCACAGGGCTTTCGCCAGCAACGCCACGAAGTTACCGAAAAAACACGCGCTGATCTTTTACAATCAGTACCTGTAAGATCTCCCCAAAGTAATACTGTTGTTAACGAGAAAACCGCTAAGCAGTTTTTAGAGATCGCAAAAAATGCCCCTAAAGGCTTAAAAGAAAAATTAGAGAAATTAGCACGGGTTGCAGGAAGAAAGTAAGCTGGGCAACAAATTAAAATATGCGAACACTCTTAAAGCAATGTCCGCATTTCGTGAAGCGTGGAAGATTTAAAATGCAGTGGCGTTAACTTCTTGATATTCTATCGGTGAAGTTTTATCACCTTCATAGGTTACCCATTCCCAGGAATCAGTCCGTTTAAAGACTTCTCTAAGCAACAGGTTATTTAAACCATGGCCTGATTTAAAAGCGTTTAATTCACCCAAAATACTGGCACTGCCCATATAAAGATCACCAATAGCATCAAGTATTTTATGCTTTACAAATTCATCATCATAACGCAATTCATTTTTATTAAGCATTCTATAATTATCAAGTACTATGGCATTTTCTAAACTGCCACCCAACGCCAAATTATGAGAGCGTAAGAACTCAATGTCTTTCATAAAACCAAAGGTTCTAGCACGACTAATTTCTTTAATAAAAGAACAACTAGAAAAGTCCATACTCATGGTTTGACAAGTTTTCTCAATAACGGGGTGTTCAAATTCAATAGAAAAATTGACCCTAAAACCTTCATAAGGCAATAACTCTGCCCATTTATCGCCTTCTTCAACACGAATAGGTTTCTTAATACGCAAAAAGCGTTTTGGCGCATTTAATGTCTCAATACCTACCGATTGAATTAAGTAAACAAAAGGTAAGGCACTACCATCCATAATAGGAATTTCAGCTGAATCCACATCAATAATTAAATTATCGATGCCTAAACCTGCAACAGCTGAAAGTAAATGCTCAACTGTTGAAACCTTAACTTGCTGTTCATTAACTAAACAGGTACATAACGTTGTTTCGCCCACAGCTTCTGGTGACGCTTTGATATCAACCACAGGGTCAAGATCAACACGACGGAAAACAATACCGGTGTTTGCTGGCGCAGGACGGAGAGTAACCTGCACTTTTTCACCTTTATGTAAACCAACACCTACTGTTGAAACACTCGTTTTTAATGTACGTTGCTTAATCATATCAGCCTCGCTTACTTTGCTTTTTATTGGTTAATAAATGCAATTGCTTTTATAAATATTTTACTTAGCGCGAGGCCAAATAAAGTCATTTACATGCAGCATTTTACCCCATTATTAAAATGAACTACCTACCTACTCCCTATTAAATCTAAGCATAGATTTAGGAATAAAAGTAGCTAAGCTCTTTTCAGGGCGCATAATATATCAAAAAAAAGCGCTAAAATCAAAAATACCAATAACAGTTAAACTTAATTCAGATCTAATACCTAGAGAATTAATCCGCTTGCTTACGTAAAAAAGCAGGAATATCTAAATAAGTATCTAAGTCGGTTGCTGCTGCTTTCTGCGCATTGCTATCAGTCATAGCTATTGCTTCAGTCGCTAAATTTGCCTGTGGTGCAGCTGGTGTATAATCCCCACCGACAACTTTTGCTTCAGCCATTGGCATAGGATTTACTAACGTAATATCAGGCTTACTTTCAGCGCCAATACCCGTAGCAACAACAGTCACACGAAGCTCATCTGTCATATCCATATCAATAACAGCACCAACAACAACAGTCGCATTTTCAGAAGCGAAAGCTTTAACGGCATTACCAACAGTTTCAAACTCATCGATACTAATATCCATACCTGCGGTAATATTAACTAAGATCCCGCGTGCACCAGCTAAATCCACATCCTCTAATAAAGGACTTGAAATAGCAGCATCAGCAGCTTCTTGTGCTCTATCATCGCCAGAAGCAGTACCAGAACCCATCATGGCAGTACCCATCTCAGACATAACGGTACGTACATCAGCAAAATCGACATTTATCAAACCAGGACGAGTAATTAATTCTGCAATACCCTGAACGGCGCCAAGTAGCACGTTATTTGCTGCTTTAAAGGCATCTAATAAGCTTGTTCCAGGGCCAAGTACTTTCAGTAACTTTTCGTTAGGAATAGTAATCAGTGAATCAACACTTTTAGATAAAAACTCAATACCTTGATCGGCATAGTTCATTCGTTTTTTACCTTCAAATGGGAACGGTTTGGTTACAACAGCAACCGTTAAAATCCCCATTTCTTTTGCAATTTCAGCAACTACAGGCGCCGCACCAGTACCGGTACCACCACCCATACCAGCTGCGATAAATATCATATCGGCACCTTGCAAGGCTTGCTTAATAGTTTCTCGATCTTCTTCAGCTGCACAACGGCCAATTTCAGGGTTTGCGCCAGCGCCTAACCCTTTAGTGACATCAGCGCCAAGCTGTAAAGTGACATCTGCAGAAGAATTACGTAACGCTTGCGAATCAGTGTTTGCTGTAACAAACTCTACACCTTCAATCGTTTGTGAAACCATGTGTTCAACGGCATTACCACCACCGCCACCAACGCCGATAACTTTAATTATCGCTTCTTCGCTATGGTCTTCCATTAATTCAAACATTTTTCTCTCTCCGTTTTACTTACAATAACTTAAAATATTTAATAAACTGTTGTTATTTGTTACTTTAATTAACAACAATTCGAGATAACTGTTATTTCCATGTAACAGCTCACCACACAATTTTTTTAAAACTCGCCCTTAAACCAGGCATGTATTCTTGACCAAAAGTCACCAACACTTTCTCGTTTTTTCGCCGAACTATTCACTTCACTCGTCGCCTGCATACCATAATGTAGAAGGCCAACAACTGTGGAGTAAGTAGGATCGTTTACATACTCTTTTAATCCTTGTACTGATAACGGATTAGCTATACGAACTGGCATTTGGAAAATTTCTTCGGCAAATTCAAGTACGCCTTCCATTTTCGCCGTACCACCTGTTAGTACATAACCGGCAGCAATTTGATCTTCTAGACCAGACTCTCTAATTTCGTCTTGAATTAACTCGAATAACTCTTGATATCTAGGTTCAACCACTTCAGATAATGTATGACGCGACATTGAACGAGCAGGACGACCACCAACACTTGGCACATCAATACTTTCTTCCATGCTAACTAATTGTTTTAAAGCACAGGCGTACTGCACCTTAATATCTTCAGCATGACTGAGTGGTGTTCTAAATATTTTAGAAATATCACTAGTTACCTGATTGCCTGCTACAGGTATTACCGCGGTATGTCGTAAAGTGCCACCAGTAAAGACTGAGATATCCATTGTGCCTGCGCCCATATCAACAACACACACACCTAATTCTTTTTCATCGTCGGTTAACACTGCATAACTTGAAGCTAATGCCGAGAAAATCAGTTGATCAGCGGTCAAATCACAGCGTTCGACACATTTAACTAAGTTCTTAGCCATGTCATTGGCACAAGTAACGATATGAACTTTAGCTTCCATACGTACACCAGACATACCTATCGGACTTTTAATACCGTCTTGACAATCAATGCTGTATTCCTGCGGAAGGACATGCAGCATACGGCGTTCGGCAGAAATAGGTACTGAACGCGCGGTATGAATTACATTATCGACATCTTCTTGAATAACTTCTTTGTCATTAATTGGCACCATGCCATTTTCATTTTGGCAACTAATATGCTTTCCTGAAATGCCTAAATAGATTGAGCTTATTTGGCAATCAGCCATCAATTCAGCTTCATTAATGGCGCGTTGTATTGCTTGAATAACTAAATTCAAGTCGTTAACACCGCCTTTATCCATACCACGAGCAGGTTGATTACCAACACCAATAATACTCAATTGGTTGTCTGGCGTAATCTCTCCTACTGCGACAGATATTTTGGAGGTGCCTATATCAAGGCCAACCACTAATTTTCGTTCTGCTGCTTTAGACATTTAACTTAAACTCTTAACTAATTATGTTAATTTAGGGTGATTTTTATTGTTATTTTTTTGCAATTTACTTTGTGTCTTATGTTGGGTAATACTATCTACAGTTTTCCAACCAACAGCCAATCCCGTATCATACCGCAAATCGATGTAATCAACCGCCTGATTTTGCTGTTTTTCTGCAATTTTTTTTGCCTTTAGCTGTGCTTTAATTATTGGATAAACATCCATAAACCGTTGAATACGTTCAACTCGCTCTTCACGACCTAAATTTAAGGTCACGCCATCATCCAACGTTAGCTGCCAAGAAAAGCGTTCACTCAGTACTAACTCATCAATTTTTAGTGCTTTATAGTCAAGTAATGCATTGAGATCTCTATAGTTTTCTAACGCTAACAATTCGCTTCCTTCAGGACCAAAAAAGTTAGGAAGGTAATGATTAATACGTTCAATATCAGCCTGAAACACTTGACCAAGTTGATTGATCAAAAAGTCACCATTCCATAGTGCTATCGGATTTTGGTCAACCACATATATTTTCAATTCATTAGGCCACTGCTTTCTTACGGCGACTGAGTAAACCCAAGGTAAAGTCAGTACATAACTTTGTACTTCATTAACATCAACTTGAAAAAAATTCCCCATATCAACCTGATCTATCGCATTAATAATATCGCTACGCTTGCTGTAAGGCATTTCTCCAGAAACCACGATTGAAGTTACCGGTGCACTTTCTTGTCCAATAAAATGTTGAGTAAGCCAATAACTGACAGTTATTAGGCTAAACAGAACGACAATAAAAAACACCAAACCCAAACCAAAAGACAAAGTGCTGTCTTGGCCTAGTTGTGCTGTTTTATTACTATTGCCTTGCTGTTTTTTCGTCATAGTCGTTTATTACTCTTTGACACTAAGCTGTAAAATTTGAGTTACTAACTCACTAAAGTTCAAACCGAATACTTTTGCGGCTTTTGGCACGAGTGACGTTTCTGTCATCCCTGGTACAGTATTGACTTCTAATATCTGCCATTCACCAGTTTTATTTCGCATGATATCAACCCGTCCCCAACCCTGAGCACCCGTTGCATTAAATGCTTTCATTGACAAAGATTTTATTTCATTCTCATCACGTTCATTTAAACCACAGGGGCAGTGATATTGTGTACTTGTAGATTGATACTTTGCCTCATAATCATAAAATTCACGTGGCGTTTCCATGTGAATAGCTGGTAAAGCCTTATCTCCTAAAATGGTAACGGTATATTCTGGACCATCAATCCATGCTTCAAGTAAGACTTGGGTGTCAAAACCAAACGCTTCAATTAACGCGTTACGCAATTGTGCGATGGTTTTTGCTTGTGCCATACCAATACTTGAACCTTCATTAGCCGGTTTTACCATCACTCGACCGCCTAAATCAGCGAGAATATTTTCTAATGATAATGTTGAAAATTCAGCTTTATTAACGACGGTAAAAGGTGCTGTTGGTATGCCGCACGCTTTAAAAATTTGTTTGCTTCTTACTTTATCCATTGAGAGCGAGGAACCTAAAACATTCGAGCCCGTATAAGGAATATCTAAATACTCAAGTGCACCTTGCAAACAACCATCCTCTCCACCTCTACCATGTAAAGCGATGAAAACTCGGTCTATTTTGTTACTTACTAAATCAGTTAACGGCACTACTTTAGTATCGATTAACACAACATTAAAACCAGCGTCTTCTAAACCTTTCGCAATAGCTTGTCCTGAATTGAGTGAAACTTCACGTTCTGCTGAATTTCCACCATAAAGCACAGCAATCTTCTCTTGCTTGAGCAATGCTAGTGATCTATCCAGTGCTTTAACCATTATTTGTCACCCTTAACTTCAGATTGAGCGTCAGGCTGAACTGAACAACGAGTATGCAACAAACTATGATCAGCTAAGTTGCGAGCAACTGCACCAATACTCCCGGCTCCTTGTGTAATAACCATATCGTTATCTTGCAACTGAGTTGCTAATAATTGCGGCAGTTTATCTACATCACTGACATAAACAGGCTCTATTTGACCACGTAAACGAATTGAGCGTGCTAAGCTTTTGCTATCAGCAGACGAGATTGGTGTTTCTCCTGCAGCATAAACATCAAGCAAGAATAGACAGTCAACTTCTGACAATACCTCAACAAAATCTTCATATAAATCGCGGGTTCGAGAATAACGATGTGGTTGAAAAACCATAACTAAACGTTTATCTGGCCAACCTTGACGCATAGCTAGGATTGTCGCTTTCACTTCACTCGGATGATGACCGTAATCATCAACCAAAACCATATCACCGGCAGCGGTACTAAAATCGGTTAGTTTTTCAAAGCGTCTACCTATACCTTCAAATTCGGTTAATGCTTTACAAATTGCTTCATCATTAACACCCTCATCTTTGGCAACGGCTACACCAGCCAAAGCATTTAAAACATTATGCTGACCAGGTAAATTTACACTCATCTCTAGCGGCTCTTGTCCTTCAACCTCTACGGTGAAATGACTAACGGCACCATTTTGTTGGTAATTTACTGCTCTCACATCTGCATCTTTAGAAAAACCATAGGTGATCACTTGGCGACTAATGCGTGGTAATAGTTCACGGACAACTGGGTTATCAATACAAACAACCGCTAAGCCATAAAAGGGCAAGTTATGTAAAAACTCTATGTAGGTATCTTTAAGTTTTTCAAAGTCACCTTGATATGTTTCCATATGGTCGGCATCGATATTGGTAATAACCGAAACCATAGGTTGTAAATGTAAAAACGATGCATCACTTTCATCGGCCTCTGCAACCAAGTAGCGACTGCTACCTAATCTTGCATTAGTACCTGCACTATTAAGTAAGCCACCAATCACAAACGTTGGATCTAATTTACCCTGTGCAAAAATACTGGCAATCAAACTGGTTGTAGTTGTTTTTCCATGCGTACCCGCAATAGCAATGCCGTGACGAAAACGCATTAATTCAGCTAGCATTTCTGCGCGTCTAACCACAGGAATACGTAATTCTTTTGCCTTAACTAGTTCAGGGTTCTCACTATTTATCGCAGTTGATACTACTATTACGCTGGCTTGAACCACATTTTCTGCTTGGTGGCCAATGACAATGGTCGCCCCTAGAGCTCTCAAGCGTTTAACCACTTGATTTTCACCAATATCTGAACCCGAAATTTGATAACCTTCATTAAGCAATACCTCAGCAATACCGCCCATACCAGCGCCACCTATGCCAACAAAATGGATACGTTTTACCCGGCGCATTTCAGGTACCTGAGCTGCAGTTGAGTTGGTACTATTATTTGAGCTATTACTTACGTGAGTTTGCTTAATCATATTTTCTCTTCATTATTTCTAAGTTTTGCGCCATTCGATATTGAAAGCTGTTGGCACAATTTTGCTACTTTCTGACTTGCATCACTAGTTGCAGCACTCAAAGAAGCTTTAGCCATGTCAGCTAAAGTTTGAGGCTGATCAAACAGCTCGATTATTAACGACGTGATACTCTCATTATTTAGTTCTGCCTGTGGCAATAACTTTGCTGCATCTCGCTTTACGAGGTACAACGCATTTTTTGTTTGATGATCATCTACTGCATGCGGTAGTGGTACAAAAATGGCTGGTGTTGCTGCCATGGCTAATTCTGAAACGGTTAGCGCTCCCGCACGACAAATCACTATATCAGCCCACTGATATGCAGCAGCAATATCAGTAATAAATTCGGTAACTCTCACTTTTCCAGTATCAATATATTCCTGTTTATAAGATGCGGTGACTAGTGCTTGGTTATTGTCGCCCGTTTGGTGCCATATACAATATTTCTCATCACTTTCTGATAAATCCTTAAAGCTATCCGGCATCACCTTATTTAAGACTTGAGCGCCTAAACTACCACCTACCACTAGAATATTTTTACTACCTTCGTGGCTTTGATCTATATTTTCTGAAACCAGTGCTTGCTGACCGATTGACGCGCGTAAAGGATTACCAACCACTTCAACATCAATTCCGCTAACAAATGCATTAGGAAAGGCGCAGCATACTTTATTGGCGATACGCGCTAACAAGCGATTACTTAATCCGGCAGCAGCATTTTGTTCATGAACGATTAGCGGTATTTTACTTAGCCAAGCGGCCAAACCACCCGGAGCACTTGCATAGCCACCCATGCCTATAACAACATCAGGTTTCACTGTTTTAATCACGCGTCTCGCTTGAAAAAGCGACCTTAACAATTTAAAAGGCATAACAAGCGTTGTTAATAGATTTTTACCACGCAGACCACTTATATTGATAAACGAAATATCATAACCATGCATAGGTACAATTTGAGCTTCCATACGATCGGCAGTTCCCAACCAATGGATTTTCCATCCTTGCGCTTTCAGCTCATCGGCGACCGCAATACCAGGGAATATATGTCCACCGGTGCCACCAGCCATGACTAACAAAGTTTTTGCTAAATCTTTATTACCTTGGCCATGATTAACGCTCATTATTTATCACCATTTTGCTTAGTTATACTCTTAAGCTCTTTCTTAGTCGCTCTTTTTGAGCTTGTAGCCTGAATACTCTGTAAACGAATTTCATGGTCAATACGTATTAAAAGAACCAGCGCTAAAGTCATGATTATCATCGAGCTACCACCATAACTAATCAGTGGCATGGTCAATCCTTTCGTTGGCACAATACCTGCACTTGCGCCAATGTTTACTGCTGCTTGAAAACACATCCAAATACCGATGGAGTACGCTAAAAACCCTTCAAAGTATTTTTCTTTAGCCAGTGCATAACGCCCTAAAATAAGTGCTTTGTAAACCAAAGTCATACTCAGTAGTAGCACTACACTGATACCGACAAAGCCGAATTCTTCAGCCAAAACAGCCATAACAAAATCGGTATGCGCTTCTGGTAAGTACTCTAATTTTTGTATGCTATTACCTAAGCCCTGACCTAATACTTCACCACGACCATAAGCCATTAATGATTGGGTTAACTGATAACCACTGCCAAACGGGTCTTGCCATGGGTCTAAAAAACTAGTCACTCGTCGCCAGCGATAGGGTTCAAAATAAGCCAACATTCCCAATGATGTTGCGCCAACTAACGCCATAGCGATAAATTGCCATAACTTAGCACCCGCTAAAAATAACAAACCGAACGTGGTGACAAACATTACGATAACTGTACCTAAATCAGGCTGTAATAATAACAATGCCGCCATAACACCAAATACAATTAACGGTTTAATAAAACCTTTTAGGTTCTCCATTACTTGTTCACGGCGACGTACTAAATAGGCAGATAAATAACAAAAGAAAAACAATTTAGCTGGCTCTGCTGCTTGCACTGTAATTGGGCCAAGCACAATCCACCGTGTTGAACCGTTTACTGAACGACCTATGAGCAACACAGTAACCAGCAAGACAATGGCAAAACCTAATAAGTAACTACTATTTTTATGCCACCAAGACATGGGGATTTGTAAGGCAACCCCGGCAACAGCAAGGCTTAATCCAATATAGATACCGTGGCGAATAACAAAATGGAATGGATTATTAAATAAGCGTTCCGCTACCGGTATAGACGAAGAGGCGACCATGACTAGTCCAACCATATACATGGTCAATCCCAACACGATAAAGCTTCGATCAAAGGCATTTGCACCATATTGATTTGAGCCTGCCATTAAGCGATTAATCCACTCTGGTAGTGGTGGTACAGGCACTTGTGATAGAGTTTTTGTTATTGCCTGAGTTGTCTCTAAAGACATTGTTCTGGCTAAGGTCATGGTTTTTTCTAACGACATGAGTCCTCCTTAGCTTGTACTGCTGCAATGAATTGCTCGCCGCGTACTTGATAATTTTTGAACATATCAATACTGGCGCACGCTGGTGAAAGTAAGACCATGTCACCTGGTTTGGCTATCTGCTTAGCTTGCTCTACTGCTTCCCTGAGGGTATCCACTTGAATAGCATCACTCACTAAACTAGCAATCTCAGCGCCGTCCTTACCTAAAGTAATCAGCTGATTTACATCACAATTTAATATTGTTGTTAGCGCTGAAAAATCAGCACCTTTGCCATCACCGCCAGCAATAAGAATTAACTTATTTTGGCCTGTAAGCGTCGGGACTAAACCAGTAATAGCGGCGAGTGTTGCACCAACATTTGTCGCCTTAGAATCATTAATCCATTGAATGTAATCTTCACTCGCTACGCGCTGGCAACGGTGAGCTAAACCCATAAATCCGGCAAGGTTTTCTGTCATAGCTGATAATGACCAACCAGCGCTATAACCAAGTGCTAAAGCTGCCATATAATTGAGCGCATTATGCATACCGGCAAGAGGTAATTCATCAATTGAAATTAAAGCTTGTTCACCAAACATCATTACCATTTTATTATCAATAGCTTGCAGACCAAAACAGTCTTGCTCTGGTTTATTTAAACCAAAAGAAATTATTTCTTGAGCGGCAACTAAAGTATTTGATGCTTGATCTTCTCGACTCACCACGGCAATTTTTGCTTGTGGATAAATACTTTGTTTAATAGCCTGGTAATTCGCTAAGGTCTTATGCCGGTCAAGGTGATCATCACTTAAATTAAGCACACTCGCAGCAATAGCATGCATACTGGATAACGTTTCTAGTTGGAAACTCGAAAGCTCGACAATGACAATGTCTGGTTGATTAGCAAGCTGAGAGTTATAGACATTTTCTCGATGAAGTAGATTAAGTATTGGCTCTCCGATGTTACCTGCCAATGCAGCATTAACTCCGATAGCTTTTGCTAGAGAAGCTAACAGTGACACTACGGTAGACTTGCCATTTGAGCCAGTGACTGCCAACATTTTCATCGGGGAGATGCGGCTATTGTTAACTAGGCAAAATAATTCAACGTCACCTATAACCAGACAGTTTTCTGGGATAAGTGCTGTAATTCCTTCACTGACTAAATCAATACCTGGACTGGTAATAATTATATCAGCACTAGAAATTAAACTTTGTTGCCATTGACCGAAAACAAATTTTGCCTTTGGATAATCATTCTCGTATTGAGTTTGTTCATCCCTATTTGCAAAAGGCATAGGTCGTGAATCATTAACAGCAAATGACAAATCTTGTGCGTGCAAAAAACGTAGGCATGACAAACCTGTCATTCCAGCTCCTAGCACGACAATATTTTTATCTTTAAACGCTGTTAACCAAGTCATAACTTATTTAAATTTACCTTATTTAGTTTATCGATCTTTTTTAAAATATTATTTAGCGTAACTTCAATGTGGCTAAACCAATCAGCACTAATATCAATGAGATAATCCAGAAGCGAACAATAACTCGCGGCTCTGGCCAACCTTTTAATTCATAATGGTGATGAATTGGTGCCATACGGAAAATACGCTGACCACGCATTTTATAGGAACCAACCTGTAAAATGACCGAGACGGTTTCCATAACAAAAACACCGCCCATAATAAATAAAACTAACTCTTGGCGAACAAGAATCGCAATTACGCCAAGTGCAGCACCCAAGGCCAGTGAGCCGACATCGCCCATAAAAACTTGTGCTGGATAGGTGTTAAACCATAAGAACCCTAGTCCTGCACCGACAATGGCAGTACAGACAATAACTAATTCACTTGTTAAGGCGATATGTGGGATATTCAAATAAGCAGAAAAGTTCACATGACCTGTAACATAGGCAAATAAAGCAAACGCTCCTGCGACCATAATGGTAGGTACAATAGCTAAGCCATCAAGACCATCGGTTAAGTTAACCGCATTTGAGGTGCCGACAATAACGAAATAGCTCATCACCACATAAAAAATGCCTAACTGCGGTAACAATTCTTTCACAAAAGGAACTAATAGCGCCGTTTCATTTGGGCCTTGTGCAATAAAATATAAAAATAGCGCCGTGCTTAAACCGATGACGGTTTGCCAAAAGTATTTCCAACGAGCTATTAGACCGTTCGCGTCTTTACGAATAACTTTACGGTAATCATCGACAAAACCAACAATGCCAAAGCTCACTATTACGAATAACACCACCCAAACATAAATATTGCTTAAATCGGCCCAGAGTAAAACACTGATCACAATAGACGCGAGTATTAACAGACCGCCCATGGTGGGCGTACCTGATTTAGATAAATGACTTTCAGGACCATCATCTCTTACCGTTTGACCTATTTGCATTTTTTGCAAATAACGAATAAGTTTGGGACCAAAATACAATGATATAAACAACGCGGTTAGCGTGCTGATAATGGCGCGAAATGTTAAATAAGAGAAAACATTAAACGCTGAATAAAATTGAGTTAAATACTCACCTAACCACAATAACATTAAGCCATACCTTCTTTACTTTGATTATCACTAGCTACATTTATTTGGCTAGTACTTTGTTCTTGATTCATAGCTTGCTCGGCATTCATTTGTTCAAACCAATCAATAATTTCTGTCACTACATGCTCCATATGCGCACTTCGAGAGCCTTTAACTAAAATAGCAATATCTTGCTGACCAACAGACAATTGTTGACTCAACATGGTAAATAAATGGGTCATCAAATCAGCTCTTTGATTGAAATGCTGACTTTGATCATTTTTGTGATTGTCTTTGGCAAAAGCATCACTGGCACTTTGACTTAACACACCTAACGACAAGAGAGTATTTAACTGTAAGTGCTTAGCAAACCCACCAACTTCTTGATGATAACTACGCGCTTCACTGCCTAGCTCGCCCATGTCACCTAGAATAAGTAATTGCTTACCTGGATAGCTTGATAATAATTGCGCTGCCGCTTTTGCTGATTCAAGATTTGCGTTATAGCTATCATCAATCAGTTTTACGTTGCAGCCCGTTTTTTTATTTTCTAATTGATGTAAATTTAGTCGACCTTTTACTGGCTGCATTTGGGCTAAACCTAACTGAATGTCCTCAAGACTGGCACCAAATTCTAACGCAATAGCAGCCGCAGCAACCGCATTACAAACATTATGTTTACCAGGTACCGTTAAAGTCATAACACAAGAACCTTGCTCGCTTTGCAAGGTAAAGCTGGCACAGCCATTTTTGTCTAAGCTGACCTTTTCGCTATAACAATTGGCTTTATTAACACAAGAAAAGGTACGAACCGTTTTATCCGTTAAACGCCATTGCCATTTGCTGGTGTACTTGGTGTCTTTGTTATAGAGAGCAACACCATTTTCACCAAGCCCTGAAAATATTTCACCTTTTGCCCGAGCTACGCCACATAAATCGCCAAAACCCTCTAGGTGCGCTGCAGCAATATTATTAATCACGGCAACATCTGGCTGAGTTAACGCTGTGGTATAAGCAATTTCACCCATATGATTAGCACCCATTTCAATAACAGCAAAATCATGGCTGTTATCTAAGCGAAGTAATGTTAATGGTACGCCAATATCATTATTGAAATTACCATTCGTTGCTAAGACCTTACCTAAACGAGATAATATGGCCGCAACCATTTCTTTAACCGTTGTTTTTCCACTACTACCGGTAATGCCCACCGTTTTTGGTGCGACTTCTTTTTTAACAAAAGCAGCAATTTTACCTAGCGCTATTCGCGTATCACTCACGATTAATTGCGCGGTATCCGTCACTGCGCTCAAATGATGATCAACGATGAGTAATTGACAGCCTTGTTTGATAACTTGCTCTGCAAAGCGGTGGCCATCAAAATTAGGTCCTTTAAGAGCAAGGAAAGCAGAACACTTGTCAGAATGCTCTTTGATAGCACGACTATCAATAACTAAATCGTCGATAACTAATTCATCAAGGCTTAACGCTGTTTGTATTGCTGGAACAATGAGTTCGCCATCAGTAACTTTAACTAAAGTAGTTAGTGAAATAGTAATCATAAGTTTGCCTCATCAGACAATACGGCCAAACCAGCGTGCTTTTGATAAAAATTTTTCACGACTAAACGTTCGTTGTAAGCTAATTTCTGGGTACCAACGATTCCGCCCTTTTCATCATGCTTAGCCACAATGACGTAATCTTCGTGGCCTTTACCTGCCAACAGTACTATATCGCCAGGTTTTGCTTTATTCAGAGTTTTCAATACCGCTTGTTCTCTTTCTAAAATAATCGATATTTGCTCTGCATCTGGACAGGTAAAACCGGCAACAATATCATTTGCTATCAACTGGGCATCTTCACTACGCGGGTTATCATTAGTAACGACCAAATGGTCAGCATATTTTTCTGCCGCTTGTGCCATTAAGGGCCTTTTACCTTTATCTCTATCACCGCCACAGCCAAACACAACATAAAGCTCACCTGCACAATGTTGACGACAGGCTTGCAGCGCTTTTTCCAACGCATCAGGCGTGTGAGCATAATCGACCACGGCAGTTGCTAAATTTTTAGCACTGGTTGCTTCCATTCGCCCAGCAATTGCGCTTACTTGAGTGACTAAATGAGGGATCTCGCTTAATGGTATGCCTTGGATAAGCAGCACACTGATAGCCGCCAATAAATTATCAATATTGAAGTCGCCCAATAATGGACTGGTAATATCGATATCGCCTAAATGACTCATTAAAGTAAATGAGACACCATGTCTATGGTGATTAATACCTTTAGCGGTTACAAAGTTTTTATAATTACTATTATCGGTTTCACGGCTATATAACCAAAGAGTTTGTTGCTTCGGCCAATTCTCTAGCCATTTTTTTGCTTGTTGATCATCAAAGTTCACTACTGCAACTTGGTTACTATCCGCACTAAAAATTTGCTTTTTCGACTCACCATAACTTGCCATTGAACCATGGTAATCAAGATGATCTCTGCTTAAATTAGTAAAAATCGCTATATCGAATAAATCTGCTTGCACGCGATTTTGTGATAGCGCATGAGAAGACACTTCCATCGCTACATAACTAAATTGTTCATCGCTAAAACGCTTAAATAATTGGTGTAACTCACAAGCACCGGGAGTAGTATTTTCTATAGGATGTAAATTATCGATACTACCTGCACCATTAGTACCAATAACAGCACACGTTTTTTGGTAAGCACTAAGCATTTGAGCTAATAACTGACTGGTGGTAGTTTTACCATTAGTGCCGGTAATGCCCACTAGCGTCATATTATCTTGCGGCGCTTGATAGTAATTTTTTGTTAGGGTAAATAAATGCTGGTTAAGTTGATAGAACTTAACAATCGCTACCGTGTTATCGCTTGACGCAAAAGTAACATCACCATGCTCGGTAATATTCTCGCACTCAGCAACTACTAGCTTAGCCCCCTGTTTTATTGCTTGCTCAATATATTGGCGACCGTCTTGATCATGACCAATAATAGCGCAGAAAATGTCACCATCAACAATCGCTCGACTATCGTTGTGAAGATCACCGCAAAAGCCCATTAAATTAATCGAGCTAGGTAGTTCAATGGAAAACACACTCAGATATGTAAAAATACTTTGGCTAGCAGGTTTAGGCATGATGCTCTCCTGCTACTGGTTTTTGTGCTGGATGTGTGAGCTTGATATGCTTACTGGCTGTTCGTGACTTTTGTGCATCCGGAGCAACATTAAGAACACGTAAAGCACCTTTCATCACCCGTGAAAATACCGGTGCGGCGACTTCGCCACCATGATAAAGGTCACCACTTGGTTCGTTAATGACCACAACGACAACTATTTCAGGATTAGAAATAGGTGCAATACCGGCAAATAAAGCAACGTAATCATTACCATAACCACCAGCAACTGCTTTAATTGAAGTGCCAGTTTTACCACCGACACGATAACCATCAATTTTTGCTTTTGGTACATGTTCATCTACCACAGCTTCAAGCATATGAGTAATAGCGAGACTATTCTTGGCAGAAAAAATTCTTTCTTGATCTTCTGGGTCAGTCGTTTTATCACTGCTTTTAACAATGGTTAATTTACGTTTTATTCCACCATTAGCCAGAGCCATGTAAAAACGTGTTAATTGCGCAGGAGTAATCGCAAGTCCCGCGCCCCAAGAGAGGGTTGCTAATTCGAACTTAGACCAACGGCTTCTATCATGCATCATGCCAACGCTCTCACCAACTAGGTTAGTGCCTGTATCATCAGCAAAACCCGCATCAAAAAATTTAGTTAACAAATAATCCTTTGGCACAGAGAGCGCCAATTTAGTGGTACCCATATTTGATGAAGTGACCAAAATTTCTTCAATTGATAACTTACCACGGTTAATAGGATCGCTTACTCGACGTCCGCCTAAACGCATCCAACCAGGGCTGGTATTTATAATAGAATTAGCTTTAGCTGAACCAAACTCTAACGCCGTTAACGCAGTGAGTGGTTTCATGGTAGATCCAGGCTCGTAGATATCAGTAATGGCGCGATTTCTAAAGCGATGAATTGCTGTGTTACGACGGTTATTTGGATTATACGATGGGCTATTCGTCATGGCCAATATCTCACCGGTATGGATATTTGCTACCACTACTGAGCCAGAAGTCGCTTTAAATGCCTGCACAGCACCTTTAAGTTCTTTATAAGCAATCGCTTGAATTCGTTGGTCGATACTTAAGGTAATATCTTGCGCTTGTTCTGGTTCTTCAACAGAGATAATTTCAATTTTTCGCCCTTTAGCATCTTTTCTAAAGCGTTTAGCGCCACCTGTCCCCGTGAGTAAGTCATCATACATGCGCTCGATGCCTTCAATGCCTTTATCATCCACATTGGTGAAACCAATAAGGTGAGCACTAATTTCACCGGTAGGGTAAAAACGCTTTGATTCCTTACGTAAATGTATTCCTGGGATTTTTAATTCTTTGATGTAACTCGCCATAGCTGGCGAAATTTTACGTTCGAGATAAATAAAACGTTTACGTGGGTTTTTAACTACACGAGCGATCAATTTATTTATATCTTGATCGAGTACATCTGCGAGGGCTTGCCAATGTTTGGTCATAGCGATGGCATTATTATCCATAATAATCTTAGGATCAGCCCAAACAGTTTCAACCGGTACACTAATAGCGAGTTCAGCACCATTTCGATCAACAATAGAGCCGCGTTGAACCGTATTAGCGGCAACGCGTAAAGAGCGTAAGTCGCCTTGTTTTTTCAGCATTTCAGGTTCAATAATTTGGATATAAGCGGTTCGCGCCATCAAACTGATATAAATAAGAGCAACAACAGCCAGCACTAAATAATAACGCCATGGGGCGGTATTTAGTGGGTTATTGTTTTTGGCTGCTTTTTTATTCACACCGCTCCATATATATTATTGTTTTGCTGTTGCCTAACTTATGCTTGGCTTATATCTAACTCAAATTCAGCTAAAGTTTTTCTATCTTTGTTAACTATTAACTTATACTTTTAAGAAACTTGAACCCACATTCTGTTTTTATTCCAAGGTGACAATCACTTCCGAATTTCCATTCGGACGTTTCATATCCAATAAGTTTTTTGCTTTACTCTCAATTGCGCTGTGCTCAGCCAAACTACTTTGTTCTAATAATAAATTGCGCCATTCAATATTTAAGTCATCTTTTTGTGACAATAAGACTTCAAGTTCACTGGTTGTCTGTCTATTGATATGACTGTAATAGATCACAGAAAACGAAGACATCACGACAAACAACAACAAAATATAAGTAACGCTATAACGGACAATATCTTGCCAAATATCAAAAACTAAGGCACGCGCAGCCATAACTAATCAGTGTTTCTTTCTAAACGCTCTGCAACACGTAATACTGAACTGCGAGAGCGAACATTTTCTTCAACTTCCGTTTGACTTGGTTTTAACCTACGACCAACTAAAGAAAGTTTTTTGCCCTTATTTAATTCAATTTCACTTATAGGTAAGCCACGTGGAACTTTTTTACCTTGGGAATGTTTTTTCATAAACTGTTTAACTAAACGATCTTCAAGTGAATGAAAACTAATAACAACAAGACGTCCGCCTTCTGCTAGCACGTCAAGAGAAGCAACAAGGGCTTTCTCTATTTGATCCAATTCACTATTAATATACATACGAATAGCTTGAAAGCTTCGTGTTGCTGGATGCTTTTTTATTTCTCTTTGAGGAGCAGTAGTTTTAATGAGTTTTGCTAATTGGCTTGTTCTAGTTAATGGTGTTTCTTCTCGGGTATCAACAATAGCATTGGCGATTCGCCATGCATGTTTTTCTTCACCAAAAGTACGTAATACCCAAGTGATGTCCTCAACATCGGCAACCGCTAGCCATTCTGCTGCTGTCTGGCCTTTACTGGTATCCATACGCATATCGAGTGGACCATCTTTCATGAAGCTGAAACCGCGTTCAGCTTCGTCAAGTTGAGGAGAAGATACGCCAAGATCAAGCAAAATACCGTCAACCTTACCAGTTAACTCGTGCTTTTCTGCAATTTCAGCCAAAGCAGCAAAGCCTTGGTGCTCAATCAAAAAACGCTTATCATCTTTGAACTTTTCAGCGGCGGTAATTGCTGTAGGATCACGATCAATGGCGATTAAACGTCCATTGTCTGATAACTTAGAAAGAATGACTGAAGAGTGACCGCCGCGACCGAAAGTACAATCGATATAACAACCGTCATCGGTTATAGCTAAGCCATCAACGGCTTCATTGAGCAACACTGAGATATGAGTGGTGTCTAGTTCCATGTTATATTTTTATAACCCTTGTTAACGCATTTATTTTTAAAAAGTGACTTTGGTAAAAACTAAAGTGATAAATCTAGTAGGCGTTCAGTCAATTCAATTTCACCCGATTGTATTTTGCTAATGCCCTGAAGCATTTGCGATTGCCATGCTGTGTCATGCCAAATTTCAAATTTTTTCAATTGACCAACAAGCATGACATTTTTTTCTAAACTTGCATGCTGTCTTAAAGGACCGTTTATTAATAGTCTGCCGTTTTTATCCATCTCGCAGTCACTAGCATTACCTAAAATAACTTGCTGCAATAAACGCTCTTGCGGGTTCATGCTTGATAGATTGCACAGCTTTAATTCAATTTCTTCCCATTCGGGTAGCGGGTAAAGTAATAAACACGGATGTTGAATATCAACCGTACAGACCATTTTTCCTTGGCAATCAGCAAATAGCTCTTCGCGATACTTAGTAGGTATCGTGATCCTATTTTTGCTGTCAAGCGTAATTGCGCTAGTGCCTCTAAACATATCTGTTGTTACTTCACTCTTTTGAACAATAAATAAACAAGTGTTTGATAATGTGATTCTAAGATCCACATTTCTCCACTTTTTTCCACATTGCTACAGTTTAGTGAAAAAAGCAACGATCTGTCAAGTGAGGAAAACGAAAAACGAGTATGGATACACTGGCTATAACACCAGTAAAATTAAGGCTTTCGAGGAAGTAGATGAAATTGTGGACTTTTGTGGCAAGTAATCCCAGAAAAGGACAAAAAAATAATTTTTTTACTGAAATGGTGTCTATTTTTAGCGACAGGGGTGATGAAGGTGGTGTTTAGGGGGCGCTTTTTCCCAAAAAGAAAAAGCGGCCCCTAACAGAGCCAATCATAGGTATTTAGAATAGCTCATCATCAATAGCAAACAAACATTCACAGCCTGATTTTGCTGATGCAATTAATGAAAGTCGACGTGGCAATAATCGAGTAAAGAAATATCGAGCAGTATGCACTTTACTTTGATAAAAATCTTCACCGCTTTCACCGTTGTTCTGTTGCTGTGACAAAGAAACTTGTGCCATTTTCGCCCAAACAAATGCCATCGCCGTATAACCAAAGACATGTAAATAGTCATTTGCCGATGCGCCTAATTCATTTATGTCATCTTGTGACTTAGACAATAAATCAGTCGTTAACTCAGTTAAATCAGTTACGGCTGCAGCTAAAGGGGTAATAAATTCACTCATGGCTTGATCGTGTGAACAGCTTTCAATGAAAGTATTCACTTCATCAGTAAACACTTTTAGCATAGCACCTTTTGAACCAGCTACTTTGCGCATTAATAAATCCATGGCTTGAATGCCATTGGTGCCTTCGTATATTTGGGTAATTCGAGCATCACGTACTAATTGCTCTTGACCCCATTCACGAATGTAACCATGGCCACCAAAAACTTGTTGACCCGCAACTGTATTTTCAAAACCTAAATCGGTGAAAAATGCTTTGGCAATAGGTGTCATCAATGCTGCTAATGTTTCACCTTTAACTTGTTCTTCGCCTTCAGCATAAGTAGCGTAATCCAGTTGCATAGAAATATAACTAGAAAGCGCGCGTGATCCTTCATTCAGTGCTTTCATATTTAAAAGCATACGACGAACATCACCATGAACCATGATAGAGTCGGCTTCTTGATCAGGATTTTTAACACCATTAGTTTTACTATCAAGTGCTCGACCTTGTAACCTGTCTTTCGCGTACTCTAGCGCATTTTGATAAGAACGTACTGCAGCACTCAAACCTTGGATACCGACACCAATTCGTTCAAAGTTCATCATGGTGAACATACATGCTAAGCCTTTATTTAGTTCACCAATTAAGAAACCTTTTGAATCATCAAAATTCATGACGCAAGTTGCCGAGGCATGAATACCCATTTTATGTTCTATAGAGCCACAACTAACATTGTTATATTCACCAAGCGTTTCATCATCATTAACATTAAATTTAGGCACTAAAAATAGAGAAATACCACGAGGTCCAGCTGGTGCATCCGGTAATTTTGCTAAGACTAAATGAACAATATTTTCAGTAAGATCATGCTCACCGCCCGTGATAAATATTTTGTTACCCGTAATGCTATAACTACCATCATCTTGCGGGATAGCTTTGGTACGGATAATGCCAAGATCAGAGCCAGAATGTGATTCAGTTAAACACATAGATGCAGACCAATCACCCGCATACATGCGCGTTAAATAGCGCTCTTTTAATTCATCACTACCATGTTTTGCTAATGATAGTGCCGCACCTGCGGTAAGCACTGGATAAAGCGCAAAAGATATATCGGCGCTACACAACATTTCTTCATGCATCGCAGTTAACATTTTTGGCATACCCATGCCGCCATAGTTAACATCACCGCCAAGTGCAGTCCAGCCTCCCTCAGCATAAGTATTAAACGCTTCTTTATAACCAGGAGCAGTGGTAACGACACCATCTTTAAAACTCACACCAATTTCATCACCTTGACGAGCAATAGGATCAAGTTCTTGTTCAGCAATTTTGGCACATTCTTGTAAAATAGCTTGAGCTGTTTCTTTATCAACTTGCTCCGCTAATTTAGGTAGTTTTTGCCACATATCATCCGCTTTAAATACTTCATAAAGCAAAAAACTCATCTCTTTTAACGGAACTTTATACTCAGCCATGATGACTTCCCTTATTAAATTTTTATTTCTGTGTGGTAAACACACAATTAAAACACTTGTTTGAATAATAATGTAAATCATGAAAATGTAAAGCTATATCGAACAATAGCTCAGTATTTTTTACTTAATGGGAAGGTTATTCAGATAAATAATGGTATTTACTGGTTAGAACTTTGATCGCTATTTGTTATCATATTTAAAACTAAGTTAATGTGTTATTTAGGCTTTATATCCGTTATCAATCGAGATGCATGTTTCAGAATGCGAGAGTGATTCCAATGGTAGGGATAGATATGAAAATTAAGAAAGTGATAATAACTTTACTAACCTCTGTACTAGCGAGTAACAATTACGTGAGCATCGATTTACCTTATGCCTTTTTTAAAAAGCATCATCTTCCGTTAACGATAATGACCTTGCTATTAGTATTTATGACTAAAGCGCAAGCACAGCAATTGAGCTTTAGTAAAACTCAAGTAGACCAAGGGTATAACTTTCAATACCAATGGCTCGATCACACCAAAACCAAACAAGCTATTAGCTTTACCTTAAATCAAGATGGGTTATTTGAGCGCTTTAGGAATTTCAGAACTTACCAAGATAGTTACGCACAAAAAACGATTCTCAAGCGTATTAAGAAAAAAATGCAACAAAGCCCTATTCAGGGCGTGCAAATATTTTATCGACAACAACAAAATAGGTTTGTCATTGAAGCCAAGGGCTCAGATAGAGATAAAGTAGCGAAAGCTTATCAAACATTAGCTAGACTTGAGAATGAAGTCAGGCAACAGTATCTTGAGGATACCTATTATCAAACGTTTACCAATCATGAACAGATAAATGGTATTAAAGTAGATCATGTAAGTATTGCGAATAATTCGGTCATTGATTTAAAACCATTAAAGCCACTAATTTTAGATCATGTCTCAATTAAGAATATTCGAAAAGTCACCAACTACGTATTGGGTTTTGTACAGAGTATTCCTTATAACACCTTAGACTCTCGCCTGACTTCTTCCGGTGCGGGTTTTAATCCACCATTACAATTACTGTGGGAAAACCAAGGCGATTGCGATAGTAAAATGACATTAACTGCGGCGTTATTAAGGGCTTTGATGCCACGTATTGATATGGCTTTAATCTATATTGATGGTCATGCTTTTATTGGAATTAATATAGAGGGCGAAGCAGGAGAAGTAACGATTACCCATAATAAAGTAAAGTATTTGTTAGCTGAGCCTACGGGACCAGCGTTACTGCCTTTAGGTACGCTAGCCCCAGAGTCAGAGTTAGCTATTAATCAAGGGCACTATATTGCCCAAGATTATCATGTAGCTTTAGCTGAGCAGAAAGCTGAATAGACAATGGAGCCTAAAGAGCAGTCAGTAGACTAGGACATTTGTTCATAGTAACTACCTAAAAGAATAAAGGTTTAGTCAATATCTGCAACATGAGCAAGAAAGGTCAAACTCGGCGCAAAAAAAGCACTGCCCGTTTCGGCTTGGGTATATTTAAGTAAATGATCTGAATTACCATGCCCATCACCATGAATCATGCTTTTAAGCATAGTTTCAAAGGGCTTAGGTGACTGACAATACGACACAAAAAATAAGCCTTTACGCTTCATGTCGCCATAAGGCATGCTTTGCCTGACAATTTCAATACTATTTCCTTGCTCATCTTTAAGGCTGGTACGTTTAGTATGCGCAGTCAGTGCCTTATCTTCGCTATCATATTCAACGTTATCTAGTTTGGTTCGACCATAAACATCTTCTTGTTCATGTTCAGCCAGCGATCCCCAAAGTGTTAAATTATGTTGATACCGTTGAGTGTGCAAATAACTACCGCCAGTAAAGTTAATATCATCTTGCTCTTTAACCAAAGCGACTTCTCGACGATGTAAACCTTGAGGGTTTTCAGTACCATCAACAAAACCAGTTAAATCTCTGCCATCTAAAAATCTAAAAGCTTGTACTTGTTCAATTAATTCAACACTATCACCGAGTAACTCACACACCTTAGTGCTGACAATATGATTAACATCGGCGCGATCACTGCGAATTTCAATATAAATATCATAACTATTTGTCGGTGCAACTCTGTCATCACTATGCATTGCAGGAAATGGCGCTAACATCGCTGGACGTGCTTGGGGATAAAATTCATCCCAATAAGCATCACCAATAGCGACAACGCCAATAAGGTTTGCTTCTGAAAACTGATCAGAATAATTATCAAAAAGCTTGGGTAGACGAGAAATTGCCGCACGAATAAATGCATTCTTATCATCGAGTGCGTTAAATAATAGATAATTTCCATGAAGGTTTGGTTCAGCACAAATACCAAATTGTTCTCTAGCCATTTTCCATTCCTATTAGCGTATTTTATATGACAAACTTATATTGTTTGTATTGTACACAATAAATATTATTTTATACTACTTTCATTAAGTTTATGATCTTGTTTTACGTAGAGAAAATAAATTAGAGCGATACTTAGACTTGGATATTTTAATCCGCATAAGCGCACAGCAATTTAATAAAAGGGTTATTAGCTTACTTAGACGGTAACCACTTAAATCACCTTCCATAATCCTTTATCATTTATGCACATTAACTCTTTAAGTGTTTCTTTATCGTCGCCAAAGTGATTATTAAAAGTAATATTAATACATTGTTGTTTATTACGAGTAGCCTTTTTCCCCTTTATAATAGTGCCACGATTACCACTCTTAACATTTTGCCAAACCGACTTTGTTTGATTGCTGTCATTGAGTAATGCCACTACTTTTTCCTGCATTAATGCTACATCTTGAGCGGTTAAGTACTTAGCAGAGCGAGAGTCTGCATCGACAATACCTGTTAAGCCAGACACCACTTCAAATGGCAGGTTAATTACGCCTTTAAAAAAGCCAGATACTAAACCGCTACTCGCTTCTGAGCCAACAGTCTTAGCATCAACAATAGTATTTTCAATACGTGATAGGTACTCTGGAATATAACCTCTGGAGAGCTCTATTTCTTCAAGGTAACGTGTGGAATGCGGTCGCCAACGAGCGACTTCTTCAGTGGTATTATTGGTAGTTTTAACAACAGCATCAACACGTTTAAGTATCGCTGGCATAGACGCCTGTAGTTTTGCTACTTGCTGTTCAATGCTCGCGATTTGACTTAGTAGTGTTGGTAATTGCCTTGAATAATATTCGCTTTCAACTACGACTTGTTGCACCACAGGAAGAGAAGCCTCAACTTGCGATAAGATAGCGGGTGTTTGTTGAGCGACTAATTCCCTCACTTTACCCACTTCAATTCTGACCAAGGCGACTTCACTAACAATATCATCAACTTTCGGACTAACTAAATCGACTGTTTGTGTGGTCTTTTCAATAACACTGATAATGGCAGGCACATGCAAAGTTAACTTGAATAGAGACAAGGCTAAAAAAGCAATTGCTAAAGCAAGCAATGCCTGAGAATAAGAAAATTGTTTCACCATACGAATACTACTGTTGCTCAATCAAATTAATTTCATCAATCAAACAATGAGTCAATTCACCAATTAATAAGTGTGCTGGCTTATCTGTCATTGATTCTCTCTTAATTATAGTCTCTAACTCTTTTGCTGCTTGATTAAGTTCCACAAAGCCAAACATTTGTGCCGCCCCAGCTAAGCGATGTGCGAGATAAGAAATTTTCTTTATATCATCATTATCGCTATAGAGAATAAGGTCTCGCTTATCGTTACTGAGGTTGGCTTTAAATTCAGCGACTAAATCGCTTAAGTCAACTTGGGATAAGCTTTTATCCACTTTATTAACAACTTCATTTGCTGTCAAAGCATGCTCTGCTGACTTATTTTTTTGGTCAGTAAATAATATTTTTTCATTATGAGCAGTGAAGTACTTAGCAATAGTGGCAATAAAGAGTTTTCTTTCAATAGGTTTCTTTAAATGCCCAGTAAAACCTAACCCTAGGTATTGGCTAACTTCATGGGACATGGCGTTAGCGGTTAAAGCATAAATAGGTTGATTACAACCTAAAGCACGTAAGGCTTTAAAAGCTTCAACGCCATCCATTTCGGGCATTTGAATATCCAAGAGCACTAAATCGGGTTGATGCTCAACGCAAAGTTTCACTGCTTCCTTACCATTTCTGGCGACAATAACTTCTAGACCTAAACTCGTCAATAAACGAGCTATCAACCGTCGATTATCATCATGATCCTCAGCCAATAAGATTTTTCCGCTAAAGAATATTTCACTACATTCAACAGGCGGTAAATCAGTTAAGGTATTTACACTGTCGTCAGTATCATGTTGATAAGGTAGCGTTAAACAAAAACAACTCCCCTTCCCTAACTCACTGGTTACCTCGATATTTCCTAACATTAATTTTGCTAGCTGGTTTGATAAAGTCAGTCCAAGTCCTGAGCCGCCAAAACGCCTGCTGATGCTATTATCTGCTTGAGTGAAAATTTCAAAGACTTGAGCTAAATGCTCTTCACTTAAGCCTATGCCGGTATCAGTTACCGTAAAAACGAGTTCTTCTTTTTGCTGAGTAATACTTAGCATTACCTGACCGCTTTCAGTGAATTTAATCGCGTTAGCACATAAGTTAAGTAAAATTTGTTTTAACCGTAAACTGTCAATATGAATAATAAAAGGTGCAGGTAATTGATGCTCAATAGTAAAATCCAACTGTTTTTGTTGAGCTTGAGAGGTAAAGGTATGTGACAAATCTTGAATTAATTCAGCCAAATCAAGTGGCTGCACTTCTAGTTCAAATTTATTTGCTTCAATACGGCTTAGGTCCAAAATATCATTAATGAGTTCAAGTAAATGTAAACTATTGCCATGGATTACTTCAATATCTTCATGTACTTTATCTTTATCAATATCGTCATGGATAATGGCTTCCGCATGACCAACAATGGCAGTTAGCGGTGTGCGAATCTCATGACTCATATTAGCTAAAAATTGACTTTTAACTTGATTCGCTTTCTCTAATTCTATGGTCAAATCTTCAAGTTCATGCGTGCGCTGTTTTACCCGCAACTCCAACTCTTGTGTTAAGCGCTTTTCAAGGTAACGGCGATAGATAAAAAAGGCCACCACGAGCACTAATATTAGGGTTAAAATAATAATATTACGTTGCTGCTCGACTTTGGCTGATTGTAATATCTGCAGTTTTCTACGCTGTTCTAAATCGACTATTTTCTGACTAAGCTGCTCTGATTCGAATTCTGCCAACTTGTCATTCAGCATATTGTTCGAGGTAATTAGATAACTTTTCTCATAACGTTGATGTTCAGAAAGTGCCTTAATAAATTGTTGTTGACTGGCACTTATCAGAGACGAAATTGACAAATTTTCAGTAAGTAATGTTTGATAATCAATTTTTTGCCCTACCGCAATTGAGCGTTCAATGTATTGTTCCGCTTGTACTAGATCTCCAGAATAAAAGTAAGCTTTAGCAAGACTCTGTAAGCTTCCTGCATAGGCTTTTTGATGCCCTACTTCTTTACTAACAATTAACGCCTGTTGAGCATATAAAATGGCTTGTTCAACATCAAAGGTATCATTATATATTTCAGACATATTATGCAACTGTGAAGCGATATCATGCGTATAGTCATGTTTTTGAAAGTACGTTAAAGCCGCTAATATATTTTCCTTACCTAACTTGAATTGTCCTGAATGTTTATAAGCAATACCAATATCAGCTCTTGCTGATGCAATACCATAGCTATCATTCAACTGGATACGCTTATCAATAATTACTTTCAACATATCAATTGCGCTATCGTAACGCCTTAAGCTGATGAGAAGTGAAGCTATGTTGTATCTAACGTCTATTTGGTCAGCTTCATCGCCATATTGTGTATAGAGTGACTCCGCAAATTGATAATTTACTAAAGCTAAATCTGATTCACCCAAATAAGTATAAACAAGGGCAACATTATTAAATAAATTTGCTCGTTCAATCGCAAAATTATTTATATCATCAGCTTGGTTCGTCTGATAATAGACTAATGATGCTTGATAAGCCTTTAGTGCTGATTTTAATTCACCCTGATAATAATACAATATACCTAGCATCTTATGGGCTTGTGCTTTTAAGCTGAAATGATTAGATTCATGGGCCAATTCGATGGCGTTATTAACTGCATCGATACCTTGGTCATATTGATGTAAGGTAAACAGTACCTTTCCTTGATTAAGTGAAACTTCAGCCTTCTCACCAGAATCGAGTTCTGCTGATTTATAGAGATTTAATAACGCTTCTAACGCGGCCTTTTTATCTGCTTTTTTGTTAATCTCGATAAGCTTTTTAGTTAATTGGCTATCCTGTGCCCACGTTTTATCAACCGTTGTCAGACTTGCCACCGTTAGTAAAAAAAATAGCAATATTATTTGTGTTAGGCGTTGCATCATCAGGTATTTAAAGCTCAACTTTCGCTATCATGGGATACTGAATCTAATGAGCAGTATTAAGGGACATTATTTATAGCATTAATTGCTATTAAAAAACATCATATCAATAAATCGTCTTTGCAAAACTCATAATTTCACTATAAAAATCAGATCTAAAACAAAGATAATAGGCACTGCTTTTGTAAAAAATCAAGCCATTAGTTGCATTACTTTCAATCCAAATCTATACCTACTTGATAGCATTTATACCAATCAAACTAATTTATTGATCAGATTAGTGTTTACTTCAGTTTTCTCTATTAAGGATAGCTCTATGATTAAAACATCGGTCGCATTGATACTTGTGCTAACAAGTATCACCAGCCTACTTACTGATGCATATGACGGAAAAAATCAATTTGTCGAAGTCGAAATTCGATCTTTAGATGGCTTAATGTCCTTATTTAAAAAACACCATTACACCAGTAACGATTGGAAAAATGGTGATAGAGAAGTACCAAGGTTAACGTTCGAAGGCGTTAGTGAGCAATGGAAAGAAACGTCGAGTAAAATTCCCGTCAAACAAAAGAAGCAGGTGTTTTTTCGCTTAATGGCACCTTTAGTTTTAATGTCTAATGAAAATATTCTCGCAGAACGCAACATTGTAAAGTCAGCGCCGTTGTCATCGAAAACATTGCTTAAAATAGCTAAGAAATATCGTTTAGTTAACAATGAAAGCTTAAGTTTAACGAGCAAACAACGTCAACAATTGTTGCAACAAGTCGATATTATGCCGCCATCTCTTGCATTGGCTCAAGCTGCAGAGGAAAGTGGCTGGGCTACGTCACGCTTTACCGAAGAAGGTAATGCTTTTTTTGGTCAGTGGGATTTTTCTGGAAAAGGCATGACACCTAAACAGCAACGTAAAGAGCTAGGTAATTATGGTTTAGCCCGTTTTGATAGTCCATTAGATTCTGTTGAGGGTTATATGCTTAACATTAATATCACTGGGGCTTATAAAAAGCTGCGTGTATTAAGGGCTCAGTTGCGCCAAGAAAATAAAGCTATTACAGGGTTAGAATTAGCAGGAACGTTAGATAAGTATTCTGAACGTGGACAAGCCTATATTGATGGTCTGCGATCGATGATCCGTTATAACAAATTAGAAGATGTAGATGAAGCTTATTTATCTGACACGATATTGATTAAGCTTATAGCCCCCAAATAACGTCAGTGAGTTATTACTAGACAGAAAGACTAAAGCAATTTAAACCGCAATAAAAAAGCAATGTTTGGCAACATTGCTTTTGATTGTTCGAACTTAAAGTTTACTCAAGCTTTAGCTTCATTGTCTAACGTTAGTGCTTAACACTAACGATTAACCCAGCGATTAATTTGAAGCTAGTTCTTTAGCCGTTACAGCTCCTTCAACAAGTTTTTTATTTTTATTACGAGAAAATACCTTTTTTATGTCCTCGATAATTAAATACAAACTTGGTATTAGTACTAAAGTAACCACTGTGGCAAATAACACACCAAAGGATAATGATACCGCCATAGGAATCACTATCTGTGCCTGGGCACTGGTTTCAAAGAAAATGATAGGTACTAAGCCAATAAAAGTAGTAATTGAGGTTAACATGATAGCGCGAAAACGCTTGGTTCCAGCATGTATTACTGCATCTTTTAAACGCTCACCACGCTGTCTTGCCTTATTAACAAAGTCGACCATGACTAAAGAGTCATTAACTACCACACCTGACGCAGCGGCAATACCAAACATGGATAACACACTTAAATCCAAGCCTAAGATCATATGACCAAATACCGCACCAATAACGCCAAAAGGGATTACGGTTAAGATCATAAGAGCTTGAGAGTATGACTTTAACGGTATAGCCAAAAGCGAAAATATAATCATAATCGAAATCATTAGATCACGCATTTGTTCTGCTGCACCATCCATTTCTTCCTGAATTCGACCGGATACTTCACTTTTTACCGACGGATACTTTCTAAGTAGGTCAGGAATAAAATTATCACGAACATCTTTAGCGACTTCAAAAGGTTCAACCTGCTCAGCATCAACAGATGCCCATACATTAATAGTACGATTACCATTTTCACGACGAATGCGAGTAACACCATCGGTCAAATTAATTTCAGCTAACTCAGATAAAGGCAATTCTGCACCATTAGGCGCCTGGATCATAACATCATCAACATGGCCAACACTGCTGCGCTGCTCAAGGGGATAACGCACCATAACCTTAACTTCTTCGCTATCTCGTAAAATACGCTGCGCTTCTAAGCCATAAAAACTATAACTAACTTGCGAAGCAATATCTTCCAGAGTTAAACCTAAGCTATAGGCTAAGGGTTTTAATGAGAACTGCACTTCTTTAGCACTGGTTTGACGAGAGTCATTAACATCACCGACCCCTTTAAGCGAATTAAGTTTAAGCTTCAGCTCTTGTGCTGCAGCCATTAGCTGAGCATCATCCTGACTTTCCAATCTAAAGGCTATATCACCATCATCACGACCACCGCCAAAGAAATTATCACTAATGGTTAGCGACTTAACACCAGGGTAATCAGGAATTGCTTTACGCCATAAATCGGCAAGTTCAAAAGTGTTGATAGCTCTTTCTTTTGGAATAACTAGCTTAACCATCACTTGGCCATTAGTTCTGCTACGTAACTCAACTTGCATATCGGCAATCATTGAATTTCCATACTGCTTTTCAATATCCTGATCTATTTTATGAATAATACTTTCAATATTTAGTAAGGTATTTAAAGTGGATTTTTCTGAAGCATCTATGTTCATTTCCACATTGATGCGAGGAAAATCATGAGGGATTTTAGGCTGACCAACATAACGCACTAAACCACCACCAAATAAACCGGCGCTCAGCAACATCAAACTAATAAAAAACATCAGTACAGCATATCGATATTCAATGAACTTTATTAAAGCGGGGCGATAAACATTTTCGATGAAGTTTTTTAACTTAGTATCAATCCAGGCACGAAGTCTATCCAGAGGGTTTCTCGGGTTAAACTTTTTCACTTTCATTTTAACTAAATGCGCCGGTAAAATAAGTTTGGATTCGATTAGTGAGAATATCAGACATAAAACTACCACCCCGCCAATGGCTTTGCCAAAGGCTGAAGATGGCCCTTCACCAAAGAGGAAAGGTAAAAATACAGCAATAGTAGTTAGTACACCAAAAGTTGCTGGCATAGCGACACGTTTAACACCACGAATAACATTGTCTGTGGTATGACCGTGCTCTTCTATTTCATCATGAGCACTTTCCCCCATAACAATGGCATCATCAACAACAATACCCAATACCAATATAAAAGCAAATAAGCTAATAACATTGATGGTGACACCAATAAACTCCATCGGCATAAATAATAAAGTACCTAAGAAACATACTGGCAAGCCCATCATTACCCAGAAGGCTAAGCGTACCCGCAAAAAGAGGGCCAACATCAAAAAGACTAATACCGCACCACTTTTCATGTTGTCTAACATCATATTCAAACGGCCATTGAGGTAATATGTTAAATCAACCCAGGTTTCCAGCTTGACACCTTGAGGTAAAACCGATGCTTTCTCATCAACATAGTTATTCATAATATCGGCAATCTTAGTAATACTTTGATTCTCTGAGGCACCGACAAAAATAGTGATTGAATTTTCGCCATTAAACTTAGAGTACTGTAACCCTTCTTCGAAACCATCATTGATGGTAGCAACCTCTCCTAACATGACTTTGGTGCCATCTTCTAAAGTAACAACAGGAATTTGTGCAAATTCATGGCCACGATAGGCTTGGTTTTCCACACGTAAGTTGATATATCCATTGGCAGCACGTATCTGTCCCGCTGACATATTGCGGGAAAAACTGCGAACCGCGTTAGCAACATCTCTGAAACTTAAGCCGTATTCACGTAATTTATCTTTACTTACTTCAACTGATATTTCATAAGCTAAGCCACTATATAGCTCAGAAATACTGATACCTGGTAGTTGCTGTATTTCATTATGAATTTTACGACCTAGCTCTTTCAACTCACCATTAGTTAAATCACCATAGAGCGAAATATACATCACCTCTTGACGAAATTTCTCTCGTTCGACCTTGATTCGCTCCATTCCTTCAGGAAAACTTGGAATAGCGTCAATAGCTGACTTTACCTCTTCCAGCACAACTTGTGGATCATAATCAAGTTCAACTTCAAACCAGCCGTTGGAGTAATTTCGATTAGAATATGTTATCACTCGCTTAAGACCTTGCACTGATTTAAGTGCTTCCTCAATCTTAATGGTAATACCTTCTTCAACCTCTTGGGGTGCGGCCCCAGGATATGGCGCTGCATATGAAATCCAGTTAAACTCTAGCTGGGGAAACATTTGTTTATTAATGGTTAGTGCCGTTAAACCGCCACCAATTAAGATAAAAACCATAAGTAGGTTGGCAGCGATAGTATTACGTGCAAACCAGGCAATAATGCCTTTATTTGTATCGATATCATCATGGGGACGATTTAAATTTTCACTGTCATTTTTTTCATTTGTTTTCAAGTCACTAGAACTCATCACTACTCTCCTGACTCTATATTATTCGCCATTTGAGTTTCACTTTTCTCAGTTTCGATGTCTTTTTCTTCCAATTGCAGAACATCAGAGGCTACAGCCAATTTCATACCATCTACAGGATAATCTAGCGCAGATACAATAAGTTGGTCACCATCTTGTAGACCATTAGTAACAATAACATCGCTGCCTTGCTGGCGAACAATGTCAATTACAGCATAATGTAATTTTGACTCGTTATCTAAGAGAGCTACTTTACCGTTTACCACTAAATAGCGAGGCACTAAGCTTGCTTGACTGATGTCATAACCCATAATTTTAGCATTCACGTAACTACCAAAGCGTAACGGTACATCACTGCTATCGCTTGAACTATTTAATAAATAAGGATCGTTAATTTCAGCCACTAAGTAACTCATGCGACTTTTGCTATCAATGACACCTTCACTGCGCGCTATAATTGCTTGCCATTGTGTATCTTGTCCTGCGTAAGTGCCAATAAGGTTAACTGGTGCATTAACACCTTGTTCAGTGGACTCAGTTTTAACTAAAAAGGCTAATTGATTATCCGCAACTGGCAAACGAATTTCTGCAGTTGCGGTACCCAATACATGCCCAATTTTACTACCAACACCAACAAATGAACCCAAACCAATATTCCGACTGTCAATCATTGCATTATACGGCGCACGAATTTCTGTGCGTTCTAAATTACGCTCAGCTCTTAAAACAGAGGCTTGTGCTGCTTTAACTCGAGCTAATTCTTGCGCTAATTGTGGTTTACGTAAACTCAACTCAGTTGGTGAAGTATTTGTGATTAGTTTCCACTCACGTTCAGCTACTTTACCTTGAGCAAGCTCTGTTTCTAATGCAGCTCTAGCCGTAGCCATTTTAGCTTGAGCATCAATTAAGGCAGCTTGATAATCACTCGGATCAATACGCGCTAATAGTTGACCTTCTTTGACAAAGCCACCCCGAACAAAAACATCATTCAATTCAACAATTTCACCATTAACCTGAGCAACCAATTCTGTTTCATATTTAGGCTTTACCATACCGTATGAGTTTACTTCTAGCGTCATTGGTGCAACGGATATATTTTGAACGGCAACGATAGGAGTTTTATCAACTTTCTCTTTTTCTTCTGGTGGTTTTTTCATATTAGAAAATATTGCCATTGCAGCAATGCCTGCAGCTAATATGACGATAGGTATAATAATTTGTTTTTTAGTGGCCACTTTTAATCCCTTATTTCTCTAAAAGTTTTATATTTTATATTTTATATTTGCTTTATTGATCGCAAACTTATCTTTATTTTAATAGCGCTAGAATAACCAATTCTTGATTACAAGTATTAACAAAGATGTAACTCAGTATTACAAGATGCACGCCAAAAAAGAGTAAAAAAGTATCACAACACAACTAAAAACATAAAATACAATTATTACAATGACTTGCAAGTAAAATTTTGTATCTTTATTTTTATAAACTTGTCCTTGGCGACAATTATATTTTTTGTTATTAGTCTTTTTCACTACTTCTTGAGCTGTTTCTCATCAACATTGTTAAAATCGCCACATATATACCCATCACCATTCAAAGAGCAGTATTTCAGTGGGAATTAGAATAACTTTAGGCAAGGAAGATAATTTAAGCATAGTTATTCTATGGTTTGATTGTTTAACGCCGTATAAAGCGATTTTAAACCCATCGAATAAGCGCTCGAGCAACATCACTTCGTCGTTGCTGTGATTTATTATGACGCTACATGGATGGTGTTATTTGAGAATGCAGGAGCAATTCTCCTGAATAACCATTATTTCATCACAGCGCCTTGAATTGAAATAGCTCAAGCACTCTGTAACATGCATAATGATTGGTAACGGGTATAGTAAGTGAAAATCGAATTGAAATCAGTGGGTATAACTTTTTGAATACGTTATAATGAGAAAAATTTCTCCACGGCTTTTTCCATGACAGATTCTCAAAATACAACACCAGCAACACTTGGTAAATTCAACCTACTCAACATTGTTGCCATGTTGGACAAAGGCGCATACCTTGATGGTGGAGACTTAGGTGAGATTCTATTACCTAAACGCGACCTGCCAGAAGCTTGTCAAGTTGGTGAAAAAATTAAGGTATTCCTTTATCTTGATTCCGCTGAAAGGCTTATAGCTACAACGACTACACCTTTAGCCCAAGTTGGTGAATTTGTCTCTTTAAAAGTTGTACAGGTGAATAAAATTGGTGCCTTCCTTGATTGGGGATTACCTAAAGATTTATTAGTACCTTTCACTCAGCAGCACTCTGAAATGGAAGTGGGTAAGTACTATCTAGTTAGAGTTTTTCTTGATCAACTTACTAATCGTATTGCCGCCTCAAGTAAGATAGATAAGTTTCTTGATATCTGGCCCGCAGAATACCAACAAGGCGATAAAGTAAACTTAATTATTGGTGGAAAAACTGATTTGGGTTACAAGGCTATTGTTAATGACCTTCATTGGGGCTTACTTTATGATAATGAAATTTTTCAGCATCTTAGAGTTGGCAAAAAAATTCCTGGCTATATTAAACAAGTACGTGAAGACGGCCGCTTAGATCTTCTTTTAACACGTGGTAGTAAAAATAAAGTTAATGATTTTTCTGAAAAGCTATTAGCGCATATTGCTGATAGAGGTGGTATCACGCCATTAAATGATAAAAGTGCCCCCGAATTAATTCAAAGAACTTTAGGGGTAAGTAAAAAAACCTTTAAAGCAACGGTAGGCAATTTACTAAAAAATGGAAAAATTGCTATTGTTAAAGAAGGTATAAAGTTAGTTTAAATAAATTAACTCGATAACGTTCAAGTAAAAAAAGAGGCTATAACATTGTTATAGCCTCTTTTTTTTACGCTAACTTTTGCTAAGAATATTAATACTACCAGTCAGACCAATTTATTATTCCGCTTGGTATTACTAATTATAGCCAACAGCATAATCTATTAGTATTAGAAGCTTCCTCGAATGCCAACGCTGAAATTACGACCTGGTAATGGTGCTACTTCTTTTAGAAATGAAGAATGAACACGAGCGTGCTCATCTGTTAAGTTTTGTGCTTTTACATACACGGTTAAATCATCACCAACACCATTGATGTAATAATTAAAGTTTGCATCAACCATGGTATAACTATCGGTGTTTGTCTCTAACTCTGCAACATCATCTTGCTCGAAGTAATGGCTCACGCTTAGCTCACTATCAAACTTATCGGCTTGGTAATTGAAAATAGCACCCACTCGCATCGGCGGGATGCGTGGCAAGTTATCATTTCCATCTTCATTCACTAAGCGTGCACGAATGTAATCAGCTATTAGGCTTGTTTTAAATGACGATGAAACCTGATAAACAAACTCAGCTTCAGCACCGTACATCTCAACATCATCTTGCTGATACACTAAAATCGGTAGCCCTGCTTCATCTTCATGTTCATCGGCATGGCCGTGTTCCTCAACAAAAAATAAACCGGTATCTCGCTGATAATAATAATCATCTACACGGTTATAAAAAGCACTAATGACGTAGCCAAAATCACCATTAAATTTTCGGAATGTTAAGTCAAAATTAAGTGACGTTTCAACACTCGGTGCTTGCTCTGCTAACTCAACATGTACTTCATCACCTTCTTGGTGCACATCAAACATAGCACCGACTTCAAAGGTATTAGTTCCTATATGTGGACCAAAGGAAAATAACTCTCCCGCAGAGGCCGCTCGTTGTGATAATGCTGTTGAGAACCCTAAATTATAACCTGGTTGGTAATTCCATACTAAGCCTACTGAGGCACTGATTGGCGTAAATGACTGCTGATCGAATGAGACTAATGTTTGATGATGTTCATCGTGTGATGGCTCTGTATGTTGATCCTGATGAGAATCTTCAAAGCCAATTAAGCTATCATCAGCATCTATATTTACCTGCTCGACCCTTGCACCTAATTGTAACAATACCGAACCGAAGTGTTTCTCTTCTAACCAAGCAACAGCAAACATTTCCGATTTAGATGGAGGAGAAAAAGCCTCTTCACCCAGTGCTTTAAAGTCTGATGATTTATAATGAATTGTCCATGCACCCTGCCATCCTGCGGTGTTTTCGTGGAATAAGTCAATGCGTGCTTCGGTACTTTTATTGGTAAAAGTTGTGCCCACTTCACCTGACTCAATCTCTTGATGCTGATAATCACTATAAGCAAATTTTGTTGCTATTTTACTAATAAATTGTTGCTCGAAATTATACTCACCAAGTACTTGCCATCTATCTTGCTTCATTTTGGCATAAACACCGACTTCTTCATCATGATCTGAGTGTTCTTCTTCATGCTCATCATCATGTTCTTCCCCATGACTATGTCCAGGAATGCCGTATTCTCTGTCCATAAAACCATAAGAGAAACCGATGAAGCCATCTTCAAATAAGTAACTTGAACCCAGTGTTGCGCCACTGGAAGTACTTGAGCTATTGGCTAGACGAGTTTCCCCATGCTCTTCATGTTCTTCTTCGTGCTCATCTTCATGACCTTCATCATGGTCTTCGTTATGGATATCAGCTTCACCCGCAAGTTTATAGTCTTTAGAGTCACGCCAAAAGGCATCAAGATGAAAAGCAATGTTATCAGTACCCGTTTGGATATTAACAGAGGCCTGCTGCTCATTAGATACATCGTTATATTGTAACAAGTAGTCGACTTGATCATCACTACTCGTTGGCACACGTCCATCCACCACGTTAACCACACCACCAATAGCGCCACTGCCATAAAAAAGTGTCGCTGGACCCCGTAAAACTTCTATTTGAGTGGCGGTACTCGTTTCTGTAGCGACAACATGATCAGGCCCGACGCGTGATGCATCGCCAACGTCTAATCCGTTTTGTGTAATAAGAACTCTAGGGCCATCCAAGCCTCTAATAATCGGTGTGCTGGCAACCGGACCATAATAACTAGAATGAACACCAACTTCATTTTTTAAGGTTTCGCCTAACGTTGCCGCTTGTTTCATTTTTAATTCATCTTCACTGAGCACATTAATAGGCAATGCTGACTCGATTGACGAAGTATGTAGTGGTGTTGCATGTACATCAATAACTTCCATTACCGATCTAGGTAACACTACACTTAAGTCAGTAATATCTTCTTCTTTCATTGTAATGTGTTGATTGCTATGACCGTAGTTTTTAGCACTAATGTGAAGTTCAAAAATCCCCTTCTTAACATCGGTAAAATTAAATAGTCCCAGAGAGTTTGTGCGTACTTGCTGTGAATCTCCATTTAACCCTACAGTAGCATTATTAATCGGTTGACCTTGTTTGTTCAGTACAACACCAGATAACTGCTGAGCGAAGGTGTTAGGAACAAAACATAACATTGTACCCAGTGTCGACAGTACCGTAGCACTAACTATTTTTTTCAAAGGTGATTTTACTTGAGCATTAGTGCTCTTTTGAGTCGCAGAGAATGACATAAACTGGTTTCCGATAATTTTAGGAGGTGTATACCGCACTGCAAATTGATATTCGCAGACAGACAACTAATACCAATCAGACTAACTAAGTGATCTTTTTAAATGGTCTAAATATCCAAAAACATTGTTGCTTTCAATCCCAATAGCCAGCTATTGCTCAATCAATCGCCTTGTTCTTAAAAATTTATCCTCATTAAAATTTGAACCATTAATTAATCTGATTGATATAAGTGAAGTACTTATTTTGACTAAGCACTTCACTATAAAAATACATAATAAGAAAACTACAGAAAGCTTGGCGGCGCTCTTAATGGAGGGTATACGTAAGCTGAGGAAGTTAGCTTAAGATTGATAATGCGAATTTTGTCAAAATTAGTGATACTTGAAGATATCGGATATAGCCTTATAGGGCTTGGTGGGGTGTCGATACCTTGTTGACACAAGTTACAGTCATGCTGTTCAAAGCTTGCAAAGGTGTCAAATTCAACTTGTGCATAATGCTCACTATGGACAAACAAAGTGGCGCAAAAAAGCAAGAGCGTTAAAGCACTCTGGCGAATTTGTCGTTCATTCATTTGAAGTTGAGATAATGTAAAGTTCATACTTGTTATAGTATAACACTTAAAAATCAAACTCAATAATTGCTTCTACCTCTGTAAGAGATTTTTTTCACCTTCAACAAAAAAAACAGCAGTGCTGCGCTATACTTTATGCAAGTTCTCCTCTCCTACCATCGCATCAAGTAGTTATTGATTGAATAGTTATGTTGTCTCATTAACCAAGGATATCTTTATGGCACCTTTGACCCACTCCCCATTAAATAAAGCTAGTGCTATACCCCTAAAACAAGCATTATTTTTACTGCCCATAATGCTTGTAACACTTCCAATTTATAGTGAAAGCTTTACCGCAAAGCGAACAGGACAAGGTTTTACTGGCCTAACACAAGACTTTACTTCATCGTTGAGCAACCCCGCCTTACTGACTAAATTCCGTAATGATAATGACGTCTTTGTTTCTTTAAATATAGGCATCATGGCATCTGATAAATATAATGTTATTGATACCGCTGAGGACATTAGTAACGATCTTGATACATTGGCCGACGATATAAACGGTATGTCACTGCAAATTATTCAATCACCCGAGCAAATGAAAAACTACAACGATGATTTAAATCAGCAAGTCGACACTATAATTGCTGACTTTGAAAAAATAGATGGGCAAGTTGTAAAAGTGCGTAATGGCTTGAACTTACAAATTATCATCCCTAATCAATTTTTGAGTTTTGGTCTTTTTACCAACCAATATAGTCGTATTGCTGGTGTAATGGATTATAACGAAAGCGATGAAGAAATATTAAATGATGCCATTTTATCAGGAGACCTAGATTTAAAAGATCTAAAATCAACAACCTCAGCCATTGGTTACTCCGTTGCTGAGGCAGGTTTTATGGCTGGTTACCCTGTGGTTACAGACACTAACTATGATCTAAGTGTCGGTGCCAAGTTAAAATATCAACGTATTGATCTTTATTATAACCGCGTACAAATTAGTGACTTCGATGACGACGATTTCGAGATTACCAATGATGAGAATATCACCAACAAAAGTGGCGCTAATATAGACTTAGGATTATATGTAAATTGGGGCGAAGAACGTCAATGGCATGCGGCATTGGTCACAAATAATTTAATCAAGCAAACCGTGCATCATGCTGAGCAAAACCTAATTTTCACCTTAGAAAATAGTACTAGCTTTGGTTTAAGCTATCAAAACAGTTGGCTCAATTTAGCAACCGATATTGATTTAACTGATCGTGAACAAATCGCGTCTATTGAGCCATCAAAATATGCTGGCGTGGGAGCTGAGTTTCGTTTCTATGAGCACATTCAATTTCGTTTAGGTTATCGTACTGACTTAAATAATGTTGATGATGATATTTATACTGCGGGTATTGGTATATCACCTTGGGATGTTTTCGCCGTTGATATTGCTGCCTTTACGGGAGGTAGTGACACTATAGGGGCTGCATTACAACTCAGCTTAAAAATATAGCCATCTTAATAGAGAAAAATAAGTGGCTTACTTAAGTAGCAACAAGTGGAGGCTCTGTATGTTGTCGCCTTTCAAGCGCAATAAAAAAGCAGTTATTGATAATATTCAATAACTGCTTTTTTGTAATATATGTATTTTGCTTAATGGCTCTTAAAGCTCAAAGTAATTACAAAAGACCTTATATAACTCAGTGCCCTGATTAACACTCGCAGAAGCGAAGTGCAAAATAGGAATAACGTCTTGCTCAAGTGACACATAATGCAATGCCTCACCATCACCGTAATTATCCATACGAAGAATTCGGGCTAACGGCTCACCAGCCGCTAAAGGCTTACCAAATTCCCCAAGGTAATCAACCATTCCACCCATAGGTGAATATAAGGCTTTATAATCTTTCAGATAACAAGCGTATCTAGTCATTTCCTGTGGCTGATACTGTTTATTATCGATAACACCCTGAGATTGCAAATAAGATAAAATACCAAGTGCATCTTGCTTAGCTACATCTAGGTCAATTTGCTCTTGAGAGCCAAGTTCAACGGTAAAGCTTTCTTTCTTAAAAGCTCCTTTGCCCATAGTAAAGTTGCGACCTAAATCTTGATAAGCTTCTTGTAAGCTCCACCATGGACAAAATGTTGCTTCGTCCATGGCGCCATCAAAACCATTTTGAATAAAGATAGTATGCTCAATATCAAAATACTCCGCGCTCGCTTTTGCATACTCTGGACAATATAAGTGCTTACTTGAAATAGGTCCTGTGTGTAAGTCTAAAACGATATCGGCTTGATGGGCAAGTCGTTGTAACTGGTAAGCAATACGTTGCCCCGTAGTGATACCCCAAATATTGTGCTCTAATCGTTGATCTATTTCAGTAATCAAAAGTTGCTGGAATTTATCTGCTATCTCTTCTTCACTCGCATCAAGGTATTGCTGCGCAAAGGGGGCAATAACACTTTGATCAAAGTGATACATGCGATTCCAGTTTTCCCCGGTAATGGGGTCAAAACGACCTAAAGTATATTCACCATTTTTATGATTACAGGCTACTGGGTTAGCATAGGGTACTAAGGTAATATTGCCTTGTAAATTACAATGCTGTAGCAGTTCAAGTAACTGAAAGATAACTGCATTACCTTGTACTTCAGCACCATGCATATTAGCCTGAATATAAACACTGGGAGCAGAATTATTTTCAGTTTCAAAAACATATACCGGCACAGTGAGCTTAGCACCACTTGCCATTTCGCCAACGGACATCACTTCTTTGGTAAAATTATTCATCGAAACTCCTCAACTAAGCCAAATAAGATGAAGCAGGCAGAGCTGCTCTGATTTGAGTTAGCGTACCATTTTGGTAAACATATTCAGCCGCTAATTCATGACATAAGAAAAACGGCATGCTTTCAGTAAAGCCATAAGCACCGCAATAACCAAACACGAGTTGTTCACCAACAGCCGTGTCTTTAGGTAACTGTAAATGCCCTAATTTATCCATACTGGTGCATAAAGGGCCATGCAAATCAAAAGCTTGCATAGAGTCGTCTTCAGCTACAAACCCTTCTCGTAGTATCTGTACCGGAAAAGGTTGATCAGTAATAGCAGGACGCAATAAATGATTTATTCCCGCCGCCAACACTAACTGATCTTGGTTGTAATTCATTTTTCTATCAACAACAGGCACGACATAATAGCCATACTCTGCAACCGCAAAACGTCCCAACTCAAGCCATAATTCTTTGACACCAGCTTTTGCTTTGATAATGGCCAAGTCTTCGATAACTTGAGACCAAGACAAAGCTTGTCCCTCGCCTAAATAATCAATACCTAAACCACCACCTAAATCGAGTACTTCAAGTGTCATACCAATGCTACTAGCTAAATCAGTCAAGGGAGTTATCATTTGGGACCATAATGAAAACATTTTTTCATTACTGAGCATGTTACCCCATTGGAAAATATGCAAGCCACAAAGATCCAACGCTGGATAGCTATCTACATGAATATTCTGCCATTCAGACACTGATAGACCAAAGGGCGTTAAGCTATTTCCACCCAGTGGGTTTTTCTCGCCTTCATGCCATTGCAGCTGAACTCTCAGTAGTACTTTCGGTTTTTCAACACTCTTGAGTGATTGTTCCTGCTCAAGTACTGCTTCATTTAACCAGTTCAGTTGATTTAGACTCTCAACCACAAAAGTATTAACGCCCTGCTTAATAAATGCAGTCAGTTGTTTTTTTGATTTAGCTGGTCCAGTATTTAAGATCCGACTAGGGTCTATTCCCTGCGCTAAAACTTGAGCTAACTCACCGCTACTAGCAACATCAAAGTTAAAGCCTTCACTATCTAATGTTTGAATTATTTTGGATAGTGGATTCGCTTTAACGGCAAACCATAATTTAATGACATCTTGCTGCTGTAAAGCGGCTAAATGTGCTTTAAGTGCATCAAGTTGATAAACAAAATAGCCTTGTTCATCTTCTGGTGATTCATGTGTAACTAAGGCATTTTCAATGCTGGTGTCAAACCAAGTGGATTTAGTCATCATAATTATCTTTATAGTTTTCTTTTAAGTTTTAAAACGGTAGATAGTTATATCAGGGGTAAATAAACGCTAAGCGGTAACGCTCAAATTAAAGGGTAAAGCACGGAGTTGATGACTATCAATGAGTACTTTTGACGAATAAGTTGAGTGCTACGGCAACGAGGTTATGATCCCCTAAGTATTATCTTAGAATTGATTCTAATTCTAAAGAAGCATCGCTTTGTTCATCGCGATATTTAACGATAAGCGCACAGGCCATACTTAGACCTTGCTCTTGAGCCCATTCACCTTTAACAGGACGGGTACCAGGTACAACAACTGCACGTTCTGGAATTTCAGCACCTTTTTCTCGCATAACTTGATTAACACAATCATAAACAGGTACTGATTTTGATAGAGATACGCCTGGTGCTAATACCGCACCTTTTTTAACAACAATGCCTTCAACGACAACGACACCAGCACTTAAAAAAGCACCATCTTCAATGATTACCGGGCTAGCGCCTATTGGCTCTAATACGCCACCAATTTGAACTGCTGCTGAAATATGTACATTTTTACCAACTTGTGCACATGAACCAATCAAAGCATGGCTATCAACCATAGTGCCACTATCAACAAAAGCGCCAACATTGATATAAGCTGGTGGCATGATGATAACGCCTTCGGCAACGTAAGCACCTGCGCGTACTGATGAACCTCCTGGTACTAAACGAACACCATCTTCAGGTGTAAACTGACGAGCTGGTAAGTTGTGTTTATCAACAAAACCTTGGTAATTATCATCAAAAGCAATGTTTTTACCCGCTTTAAAAGCAGCTAAAATACCTTGTTTCACTTCAATGTTGGCATGCCAGTTACCGGCATCATCTTGGTTTGCCGCTCGTAAACTACCTGATTCTAACTGTGCTAATACATCTTGCCAGTTCATTTATTACTCCGCTTATCTGATAAAAAGTCTATAGAAAGATTATGAGTATTCGTGTTATCAAAGGTATGCTTAAGGCACACTTAATGAATAAAACTAAATACATTGTGCGGAGGACTGGGCATTGACAGAGAAGAGCATAATATCAGCTGAGCCGATATTTGGGCTAATATGCAAAGACCAGAAGCTCCCCACTTAAACAACCCATAGGGTTGTTTTTCAAAGTGACAGTTGTTGGGATTCAGCCCACTACTTTATAAAATATATAAAGTACACAACCGATAAACAGCTTATCAAATAGCCATTTATCTCGGCGTTAATCCCCCTCATTACCATCTACAGATTTTGATATCTGTTTTTGAATTGTTCAAGACAATACAAAACAATAGTAATTACCTGGTTAACGCTCCTCTTCTGGCCCTATTAAAATTTACTGGTTAGTTACTCAACCAATAAATTGGAATTAGGGACACTTACTATTTAAGCATTTTTTTTATCTCGACACAATTAACTTACGGCAAATAACCCTATTCCCTTATACTTATTTACCGTAGAATATAACCATTGTTCTTTCTCTATTTATTGCCCTGTGTCTTGCCCTATGTCATTGTCAAACCCTAGCCAAATATTGTTACGTAATAGTGAATTACTTGTAGCTAAAGTTCCTTTATTTATTAACTTACCTGAAGATGGTTTCATTGAGGCTTATACAGAGATTCATAAACCAGACACTATCCATTGCTTTAATACAAATTTCATTGATTATCAGGCAATTACCAAAAAGCATTGCAGTCCAACAAAGACTAAAAATGTTAAGGCAACTTTTGCCAGCACATATCAAACAACAAGCTGTCATGATCTTGTGATAATAGCGTTTCCTAAAAGTAAAGCTGAACTCAACTTCACGCTTGCTATGATTACTCATTGCATAAATGATGAAACAAAAATAATACTGGTTGGCGAGAAAAAAGGCGGTATACAGTCTGCAGCTAAATTAACTCAACATATATTTTCTTGTTGTCAAAAAGTCGATGCTGCACGCCATTGTCTGCTTTTTGTTGGTCTATTTCAGCCAGAAAGGTTATCAGATGTTTTCAACCTGCAAGATTGGTTCAAAAAATACCAAATTACTGTAGAAGGTATTGAGCTAACAATAGCTTCTTTACCGGGTGTTTTTAGTCAGCAAAAGCTTGATGTTGGTACCGCATTATTACTAAGTAATTTACCGAGTAAAATGACAGGAAAAGTACTCGATTTTGGTTGTGGTGCAGGAGTAATCAGTTGCTTTATTGGCAAGAAATTTAGCGGTACAAACTTATCTCTATTAGATGTTAGCGCTTTGGCATTAACCTCAGCACAAGAGAGTTTAGCTTTAAACGGTCTATCGGGTAATGTATTCCCATCAAATAGCTTATCGGATGTTAACGAACACTATCAACACGTTGTTTCAAACCCTCCATTTCATCAAGGTGTTAAAACGCACTACCAAGCCAGTGAAGACTTTTTAGCCGGAATAAATAAAAAACTTAACAAACAAGGTAACATTACGATAGTAGCCAACAGTTTTTTACGTTATCAACCGATCATGGAAACACACATTGGTAATACTCGCGTGATAACAAAAGACAAAGGGTTTACTATTTACCGAGCTCAGCTATCATAAAGATACAAAATATAATTTATTGGGTACCATGCCACACTTAACCAACACCATATCACTGCACAGTCGCTTAGTTAAAAGTATAATGGGGTTAACCCTATTAATAATCATCGCTGTTTCGATGAGCATTATTAATATGGTCGATGAACATGAGAATAAGACTATCGCTAGTGAAACTCGAGCATGGGCAAATATCCTCGCAAAAAATAGTCGTCAATTTCTAGAAAGTGATAATGATAATAGTCAAACAGCACTGAGCAGCGAACTTAAAAAATTAATCTCAACTCCTCTCATTAATCGTATACATGTGTATCGCTTGAATGAAGATAGCAGCATAGAGTATTTCAGTAGCTATAATAAAAATCATAACTTTCCAGCTATTAGCGACAAAATAGCCCATATATCACAATTAAGTACTATCCAGTTTGAAGAAAATCATCTAGAACTTATTGTAAAAGTCAGCCAAGGTCAGCATACCTTGGGCTACTTATTTATCCAATCTAGCCTGCTTGAAAAGCAAAGTTTCATCAAAAAATTAACCTATATTATGGTTAGCTTTCTTCTCTTTTTTCTTATAATTGCGTTTGGTGTTTCGCAATGGTTATTTAATAAAACCAATCACCCCATAGTCAAGTTAATCGAAGATGTTGGACAAATATCACAAAGTAAAAATTTCACCCTTAAATTAGCTAACCAGCCTTACAAAGAGCTTGATATTCTGGCTAAAAACATCAATGTATTATTACTTCGCACTGATAAGCATATCACTAGAATAATTGATGAGCATCAGCATGCTTTATCTCAAAATCAAGCATTAGAGAATAGGCTTAGTGCGAGAACAGATGCATTAAAAGAATCAAATCAAGAGTTATTATCAACCTTAGAAAAACTACATGAATTTCAAGGGCAATTGGTTGAGACTGAAAAGATGGCTTCACTCGGTGACATGGTTGCCGGCATCGCACATGAAGTAAATACCCCTATTGGTTTAGGTGTTACTGCTTCAAGTTTGTTAGCAGATAAGCTAAACGAAATTAAAGCTTCTTTTGAAGATAAAACCTTAAAATCTAGCCAATTAAAGAAATTCTTAACTGATGGTGTTGAAAATGTCTCGATAATATTTCGCAATTTAGAACGCGCAGCAAAATTAATATCGAGCTTTAAAAAGGTTGCTGTTGACCAATCTAGTGCTGAGAGTTCTACTTTCAATGTTCATGATTTACTCGATGAAGTATTGCTAACACTTTCAGCTAAACTGATGTCTACTAATGTAACTGTCTCAGTAATCTGTCCAGAAGATCTCAACATAAAGAGTAAACCAGGACCCATCAATCAGATATTAATAAATCTGATCCTAAATTCAATTTATCATGCCTTTGAAGGACTTGAACAAGGTACGATAACGATAAACGTTATGAACCTTAGTGATCAATTGCATATTAATTATAGTGACGATGGTCTTGGTATTGATGATTCGGTGAAGGCAAAAATTTTTGATCCCTTTACAACCACCAAACGCGGCAGTGGTGGTAGTGGTTTAGGTATGCATTTAGTTTACAATTTAGTTACTCAAGCGCTAGATGGTCATATAGTTCTTGATAATGAACCAGAGCATGGTGTGTGTTTTGATATCACTTTTCCGGTAGAATTAGCAGCAACTTAATGAAATAATGGTCTTAAAAATTGTTTTTTCAATTTCACGTGACTAATATAGTTAAATAAATGTAAACATATTACAAATAGTTCACTCATTATAATAATAATTTCAATCACCATTTAAATATTAGGTAAATTCCAACATGCAGACTTATCAAATCTTAGTTGTCGAAGATGAAGACGTCACCCGCTTTAACTTACGCAACTTATTTGAAGCAGAAGGTTACGTTGTTTTCGAAGCTGTTGATGGTAATAGCATGGCTGAGCAGCTCAGACTTCATACCATCAACCTCGTCATTATGGATATTAATTTACCTGGCAAAAATGGCTTGCTATTAGCACGTGAATTAACAGCAAATAAAGACTTAGGGTTAATTTTCCTTACAGGTAGAGATAGCGATATTGATAAAATCCTTGGTTTAGAGATTGGCGCAGATGATTATTTGACCAAACCTTTTAATCCACGCGAGTTGACTATCAGAGCTCGAAATATTTTAAGTCGCATAGGTCAAACGAGTACTGAAGCCGAACAAAGCATAGTAAGCTTCAATCAATGGACTTTAGATGGTAATTCTCGTCAAATGACCAGCCCAGAAGGTGAAGTCATTGCTATTCCTCGCGGTGAATTTCGTGCATTAAGTTTACTTATAAAAAATGCAGGTAAAATAATTTCACGCCAAGAATTAATTAAAGAGATGACAGGTAGAGATTTACGTTCTAATGATCGTACCGTCGATGTCACCATAAGGCGCCTTCGTAAGCACTTTGAATTGAACCAAGAAACTCCAGAGCTTATTAATACCATTCATGGTGAAGGTTATCGTTTTGTCGGTATACTAGATTAAGTTATAATATATTAGCAGCCCTCTCTTGGGCTGCTTTATTAGTTGAATCAAATAAAAATGTAATTACAGCTTAGATAGTTTCCAACCAGTTTTTAAAAGCAAATACTGCTTGATCATTCAATAACCTCAACTCTTTTAACAATACCGATTTTTTCTCTTTTGACACCTCAGCTTTTTCTATTAACTTCAATTGTCCATGTAATTGGTACATACCAACACTTGCTGCAGCGCCTTTCATTTTATGGCAATGATTTTGCCAGCCAGAAAGTGAATCATTGAGTTGTGCATTTTCAATATCGTTAAGGTAAATCTCAACTTGCTGGCAATATAAAGCAAACATCTGCTCAACAATGACTTTACCTAAACTGTCTAAATAACCTTGAAGTAACTCCAGATCTAAATCAGGATTCGATTGTTTAGTTTCCACAAACACGCCTTTTTCTGTAAGGAATATAGGATGCTTCTATATTACCGCAGTAATAAAAATCAGACAAACATATTGAAACTTATGAAAAAACATATCATATAGCTATATTTTTTATCTCTTGTGCAACAACAGTAATGATTACCATTAAAAAATAAGCTAGAATGTGCGCCCTTAGATCTACTCTTCGTCCTTATCTCAAGAAGAACTCGAAGATTAGTTAGTAACTATCGTTTAAAGTGGAGTCGAAATGACGACATCAATGCCAGATATCGCCAACCATACAACAGCTCAAACCGAAGGTACACTTGACTGGGTCGGCATGAGTAACATTGAAATGCCTATTATGGTTGCCTCAAAAGGTGAAAGTGAGCGTATGGTCTCTGCTCATATTGATGCCTTTGTGAACTTAAAAGATGCACAAGCTAAAGGCATACATATGTCGCGTCTTTATCTACTTATCGATGAATTATCTACAAGTAATATACTTAACTATCAAAGTTTAGTGAGTTTGCTTGATGGATTTATTAGTAGTCACCAAGAATTAAGTGACCAAGCTAAAGTACAATTTTGCTTTGATTATCATTTACGTAGAAAATCATTAATCAGTGGTAAAGAAGGTTGGAAAGCTTACCCGGTAACGCTAACAGGAAACCTAAATCAAGGTAAACTCACTATCGAGCTAACTATTGATGTACCTTATTCTTCAACTTGTCCATGCTCTGCGGCCCTTGCAAGGCAGTTGATACAAAAAGCTTTTCAAGATAAGTTTGCTCAACAAAGCGAACTGGCATTAACTGATGTTCATGATTGGTTAGGCACAACAGAAGGAATCGTAGCAACTCCTCATTCTCAACGTTCTGTTGCCGAAGTAAAAGTAAAACTAAATTCTAGTATTAATGACTTTCCTATTACCGAGATAGTTGACCTGGTTGAAAACTCTCTAAAAACACCGGTACAAGCTGCAGTCAAACGCGAAGATGAGCAAGAGTTTGCTCGCCTAAATGGTCAAAACTTAATGTTTTGTGAAGATGCTGCTCGTCGTTTACAGCATAGTCTGAATCAAACAGATCAATTTGATGACTTCTGGTTACGGATAAATCATTTAGAGTCTCTTCATGCCCATGACGCTGTTAGTGTAACGACCAAGGGTATCAAGGATGGCTATCAGCCATAGCGATAACTAAGCTCTATTATAAAACTTAAAGCCAATAGTGAAATCACTATTGGCTTTTTTGTGTCACTTATTTAACTGTTAGCAGAACATCAACTTCAGAAGTCACTTAGACAGAATCTCCTTTTGCTATATCACACGCCTATAAACGATGTTTATTTCATTATTTTTTGCACGATAAAGATATAAGCACTTATCAAAAATAACAATCACAGCAAAAACAATCTGTTGATATAAGCACTTTTCATTATTCAATTAATACTCAGTACAGCCGTCAAGATGACTGACGAGCAAAAGCTCTATTTAAATTGACCTTTACCAAAGAACTGGGTAGTGTTGATAGTTCCACTTACTTAAAAAGAGGTGTATTTATGCATTTTTTCCATGCCTTTATTCTTTTTACCTGTCCTGTAAGTAAGTTGGTTTATTATTAGGAGAAAAATATGCAACTTTATGATCATAGCGTCCAAAAGGACAACTGTGGTTTTGGTCTAATTGCCCATCAACAGGGTGAAACCAGTCACAAACTAATTAAGACCGCTATTTCCGCTTTAGATCGTATGCAACATCGTGGTGGTATCGCCAGCGATGGTAAAACAGGTGACGGTTGTGGCCTATTATTGCAAAAACCAGACAGTTTTTTTCGCGCCGTAGCCGCCGACAATAAATGGAAGCTAGGTAAAAAATATGCTGTCGGCATGATTTTCCTAAGCCCTGATCCCGTTGAAGCTGCACTTTCTAAAAAAGTATTAGAAGAAGAGTTAGCAAATGAATGCTTAACATTAATAGGCTGGCGCACTGTACCTATCGACACATCGGTATTAGGTGAAATTGCGATAGGCAATTTACCAACGATAGAACAAGTCTTTGTTGATGCTCCTCCAGGATGGAGAAACCTAGAGTTAGAGCGACGTTTATATATGGCGCGTCGTCGCGCTGAAAAGCGTATTACCGACGAAAAATTTTATGTTGCCAGTTTGTCTTGTCTAGTAACAATCTACAAAGGGCTAATGATGCCTGTAGATTTACCTAATTTTTATTTAGATTTAGCTGATATTCGCATGCAAAGTGCTATCTGTGTATTCCATCAGCGCTTTTCAACCAATACCTCGCCACAATGGCATTTAGCACAACCTTTCCGCTATCTAGCGCACAATGGTGAAATCAACACCATTAACGGTAACCGTCAATGGAGTCGGGCGAGAACTCACCGCTTTAAATCACCATTATTGCCTGACTTACAAGATGCTGCTCCTTTTGTTGGCCAGACAGGCTCCGATTCATCATCTTTAGATAACATGCTTGAACTCTTTTTAGCTGGTGGTATGGATTTATACCGTGCAATGCGCTTATTGATGCCGCCTGCATGGCAAAACAGTCCGTTAATGGATGATGATTTACGTGCCTTCTATGAATTCAACTCTATGCACATGGAACCATGGGATGGCCCCGCTGGCGTAGTAATGACTAACGGCCGCCATGTTGCCTGTAACCTTGATAGAAACGGTTTACGCCCTGCTCGTTATGTTATTACTCGTAATGGTTTTATTACCCTCGCTTCAGAAGTAGGTATTTGGGATTACGGTGAAGATGAAGTGGTGGAAAAAGGCCGTGTTGGCCCTGGTGAAATGCTCGCCATTGATACCTACACAGGTAAAATATCTCATTCAGCCGATATTGATAATAATTTAAAGGAACGTCACCCTTATAGAGAGTGGTTAACTAAAAATATTCGCCGACTAGTCCCCTTTGATCAACTTGAAGCTAACTTGATTGGTCAACGTGTATTTACTGATGCAGAGATGAATCAGTACCACAAAATGTTCAATTACAGCTATGAAGAAATTCAGCAAGTCATTCGAACATTAGCCGAAAATGGCCAAGAAGCGACGGGTTCTATGGGTGATGATACTCCTATGGCAGTATTATCGAGTCAAACGCGTACTTTATATGACTATTTCCGTCAGCAATTCGCGCAAGTAACAAACCCGCCAATAGACCCTTTACGTGAACGTTATGTGATGTCACTAGGTACCTGCATTGGTCGTGAACATAATGTATTTAACGAAACGTCGGGTCATGCCGATCGCATGTTGTTTTCAACGCCAGTGCTTATGTATACCGGCTTGAAACAATTACGAGATTTAGATCCTGAGCATTATCGCTCAGATACATTAACGCTAAGTTTTGATGCAAAAGAAGGTTTAGAAGCCGCTATTAGACGCTTGTGTAATGAAGCAGAAACACTTGTTCGCGATAGCAGCACTGTTATTTTGGTGTTATCAGATAGAAATATCCAACCAGGTTTACTCGTTATTCCTGCGGCAATGGCTGTCGGCGCGGTACAGAAACGTTTAGTTGATCAACAGTTACGTTGCGACTCTAATATTATTGTAGAAACGGGTTCAGTGCGTGACTCGCATCAGTATGCGGTATTACTTGGCTTAGGTGCTACCGCTATATATCCTTATTTAGCGTTTGAAACGATTGAGCAATTAGTTGAACAAAAGCAAATAGATTTATCAGCCCGTGATGCCATCGTTAATTATCGAGAAGGTATCAATAAAGGGCTATTGAAAATACTCTCTAAAATGGGTATTTCAACCATTGCCAGTTACCGCTGTGCCGGATTATTTGAAGTTATCGGCTTAAATGAAGATATTATGGAGCTTTGTTTTAGTGACTTACCAAGTCGCATTAAAGGAGCTGATTTCAGTGATATTCAACAAGATGCAGCTAACCTTGCACGCAAAGCATTTTTACCTCATCAAAAAGTTAATCATGGCGGTTTATTAAAGTACGTTCATGGTGGTGAGTACCATGCCTTTAATCCTAATGTGGTTAATTATTTACAACGTGCAGTGCAAAACGGTGATTATAATGATTATCGTACTTTCGCCGATGAAGTTAATCAGCGCCCAGTAGCCACCCTGCGAGATTTATTAAAACTTAGGGATGACTGCGAGCCGATTGAACTTGACCAAGTAGAGTCTGAAGGAGAAATGTTCAAACGTTTCGATAGCGCCGCCATGTCAATTGGTGCGCTTAGCCCTGAAGCACATGAAGCACTGGCTATTGCCATGAACCGTTTAGGTGGTTTTTCAAATTCTGGTGAAGGTGGTGAAGATGAGCGTCGTTTTGGTACCGTTAAAAATTCTCGTATTAAACAAATTGCCTCAGGGCGCTTTGGCGTAACCCCACACTACTTAGTCAATGCAGATGTCTTACAAATTAAAGTAGCGCAAGGGGCAAAACCTGGTGAAGGTGGGCAGTTGCCTGGTGATAAAGTATCGCCATTAATTGCTAAATTACGTTACTCAGTACCTGGTGTTACCTTAATTTCTCCGCCACCGCATCATGACATTTATTCTATTGAAGATTTAGCTCAGCTTATTTTTGACTTAAAACAAGTGAATCCAAAAGCGGTTATATCAGTGAAATTGGTCTCTGGACCAGGCGTTGGTACCATTGCGTCGGGTGTTGCTAAAGCGTATGCCGATTTTATTACCATCTCAGGTTACGACGGTGGTACTGCCGCCAGCCCACTTAGTTCAGTAAAATATGCAGGTTGTCCTTGGGAACTAGGTTTAGCAGAAGCTCATCAGTCATTGGTAACCAATGGTTTGCGCCATAAAGTGCGTCTACAAGTTGACGGTGGTTTAAAAACCGGTGTTGATATTGTTAAAGCGGCTATTTTAGGCGCTGAAAGCTTCGGCTTTGGTACTGCACCTATGGTAGCACTAGGCTGTAAATTTCTCCGTATATGTCACCTAAATAACTGTGCTACTGGCGTTGCAACGCAAGATGAGGTTTTACGCGAGCAGTTCTTTAAAGGCTTACCTGATCAAGTAATGAATTATTTTAAATTTATTGCCCGTGAAGTACGTGAAATTCTTGCCGGTCTTGGTGTAAAAAGTTTAACTGAGATCATAGGCAGAACTGACTTATTAATACAGATTGATGGACTTACGTCTAAACAAAGTAAATTAGATTTATCACCGATAATCGCACCTGTTGTTGCCGGTGAAAATACGGCACTTCATCAGACAGAAGAAAACACTGCATTTGATAAAGGTCAGTTAAATCAGAAAATTTTAGCTGCCACCAGTGATTCGGTGTCTCATAGTAAAGGCGGTGAATATCGTTTTACTATTCAAAATACTGACCGCTCTGTTGGAGCAACCTTATCCGGTGAAATTGCTCGTCATCATGGCGATCAAGGAATGGCGTCTTCTCCGATTACAATACATCTATCAGGTACTGCAGGACAAAGTTTTGGTGTTTGGAATGCTGGTGGTTTGAACATGATTTTAACCGGTGATGCCAACGATTATGTCGGTAAAGGTATGGCGGGAGGTAAACTCACGATCAAGCCCCCTGTTGGTGTTGAATACGCTAGCCATAAAACGATGATTATGGGCAATACTTGTCTATATGGTGCTACTGGCGGGGTGTTATTCTCTTCAGGTCGTGCTGGTGAACGTTTTGCTGTACGAAATTCAGGTTGTCATGCAGTTGTCGAAGGCACTGGTGATCATGCCTGTGAATATATGACTGGCGGTATAGTTACTATACTAGGAGATACAGGTGTTAACTTTGGTGCAGGAATGACCGGCGGTTTCGCATACATATTAGATGAAACAGGTGACTTAGATGTTCGTCTGAACAAAGAATCTATTGAAATGTTGGCTATTGAAGATTTAACCATTCACCAAGAACATTTACGTGGCATCATCAATCAACATTTTGAAGAAACGGGTAGCTTGCGCGCTCATGAAATGCTTCATGACTTTGATCGATATGCACCCTTATTTAAACTGATTAAACCGACAGCTACCGATGTAAAGACCTTATTAGGTCACCGTAGTCGTTCAAGTGCTGAACTTCGTGTCCAAGCACAATAATTGGTAAGAATTGAGGATTTAAATAATGAGCAAAAATGTTTATCAATTTATTGATGTAAAACGAATAGACCCAGCAAAGAAGTCGATTAGTGAACGTAAAATTAACTTCGTTGAAATTTACCAACCGATGGGTAATGAACAAAGTGCGGGTCAAGCTGACCGCTGTCTGGACTGCGGTAACCCATATTGTGAATGGAAATGCCCCGTGCATAATTACATTCCACAATGGCTTGAACTAGTCACTGAAAATCGTATCTTTGAAGCAGCTGATTTATGTCATGAAACCAACAGCTTGCCAGAGATGTGTGGTCGAGTTTGCCCACAAGATAGGCTTTGTGAATCGGCTTGTACCTTAAATGATGAGTTTGGTGCGGTAACCATAGGTAATATCGAAAAACATATTACTGATACTGCCATTGCACAGGGTTGGAAGCCCAATTTATCTCACGTAGTAAAAACAGGTAAACGTGTAGCCGTTATTGGTGCAGGTCCCGCAGGAATTGGCTGTGCTGACGTATTAACTCGTAATGGTGTTGATGTTGTGGTTTATGACAGACACGCACAAATTGGTGGTTTACTTACTTTTGGTATTCCATCGTTCAAACTAGAAAAAAGTGTTATTCAAACGCGCCGTGAAATTTTAGAAGGCATGGGTATAGAGTTTCGCTTAAATATTAATGTTGGCACTGATATTAGTTTTAAAGATATCAGTGATGAATATGATGCTGTTTTCTTAGGCTTAGGTACTTATACCGATATGAGTGGCGGCTTTGACAATGAAGGAGCTCAGGGCGTTTATAACGCATTAGATTTTTTGATTGGTAATACTCAGAATTTAATGGGATTTACTAAAGCGGACAATGCTCAAGTTAAGCCTTATGTAAATTTCAAAGATAAAAAGGTTATTGTACTGGGTGGTGGTGATACTGCCATGGATTGTGTACGTACTTCCATTAGGCAAGATGCAACAAGCGTGACGTGTGCATATCGTCGTGATGAAGCCAATATGCCTGGTTCTCCTCGCGAAGTTCAAAATGCCAAAGAAGAAGGTGTTAATTTCGAGTTTAACCTTCAGCCGCTCGACATTGCCGTGAACGAACAAGGTGTTGCTATTGGTGTTAAGTTTGTTAAAACTCAACTCGGCTCACCAGATGCTAACGGTAGACGCAACCCAGAGCCTATAGCCGACAGTGAGTTTATTATGGAAGCTGATGCCGTTGTTATTGCTTTTGGCTTTTTACCAAGCCCACCTCAATGGATGGTCGATGCTGGCGTAGAGTTAGACTCTCGTGGTCGTGTTGTTGCTGTGGATAGCTCTGACTTTGCCCTGCAAACAAGTAAGCAGAATGTCTTCGCCGGTGGTGATATGGTTCTTGGATCTGACTTAGTCGTTACTGCCATTGACCAAGGTCAAAAAGCAGCTATGGGTATCTTAGATTACGTGACTCAATAGTTAACAACTAGATAAATAATTCACCGTAATAATCTGAAAAGCTGCGCGTTTATAACGTGCAGCTTTGTTATTATCGCTATGCAACTGTAAGCTCAATCACGGAAAACTTCCGCTCTTTGCATACAGAACTCCCTTAAACATTTATTAGAAACCCTTGACGCTCTGTCATACGATAAATAATAAGCCCTGCCTTAGTGGCAAAAGTGACGGTTAAAGACCCCCCCCCTCAAACATCGTAGTTTTTTAGCACCAATAAATATTGGCGCTGATGTTCCCTTGGTGCGCTAAGCGGAAGTTACACCGAAGTAATCCCTAACGTCCGCTTGAAGCTCATAGTTACCGTTGGATTTCACATCTGGACGCTAACTTTACGTCACGAAAATAAGCTTAATTACTCACTAGTCGCAATACTTCATAATATTAGTTTAAGTAAATGAACTGACATAAATCAGCACCTTACTACATCCAATAATAAGAGTTCTGACCTGAGCCAGCATTCTTATTGTTTAGTTTGTTTCGATCGTAACATCCGCTCGACCACCTCTGCGAGGGTCAGTGCACTGACCATGTACATAACGACCATTAGCAGAGAACGGCCCTGAGTTACTTATATTAATGAAATCCCCAATTATAAACTGATCGACAACACCTGTGGTAATTGACACATCGGTGAGTTTTGACGAACCCTTAGATTTATTAGGATGCCACCAATGGTGCCCTGGTTTGCTATCTATCCACCAGATCAAATAGAGATCAACTGGCTCATCTTCTTTAACAAAAAAGATATCATTATTTTTGTAATGCCTGGACAATTCGCCGGTTTGATCTGCCAGACAGGCTTCAAAATCATCAATGCATTGAATGACAGAATCTGGCGCCAATAACCACCCATTTTGAGCAAAGCCACTTGCGTACCCCTTACGTGGGTTATTTCTTGTAGGATAAAACACCTCGGGTCTCTTAACCCTGATCCCATATCCGTCAGGCAATTTTTGTTTAATTTCACGTGGCAATTTACCGACCTTTGATAGCTGTTCAAAGAGAAGTTCACCTGATCTCGCATCCACCATATCAATTGGACCCGCGTAAGCAAACGTCACAAAACTCGTTAAATTTTCTTTACAAGCAGGTACTTGAGATGCCCCGACAATGGGTTGCTCATCATAAACAGGATCATATCTGTAGACTCCCCAATCCACATCCTTTGGACCCGTTAACGTACTAAATAACACTGAGCTTTCGCGGGGTCGTGGGGCTCCGGGAAGGAGCGCGCAATGGTAATCTAAATCAGGAAAATCTGAAGCACTAGGATCTCCCGGCTGTCCAAGATCAACACACTGACCCGGCAAATTAATAACAGATCCATCCATAGGGTTATTTATTTGCCGTGGGCACTGGAAAGGATTTGGGTTATCAGGGAAACAAGGGATATACCCTTCTTCCAGCTCGAGCCCCAAACTAGAAGGGTCAGGGACTGGAGTTCGCGATATTTCAATAATATCGACAGGGAATTCAAAACTCCAATCATCCTGACTAGTGAAACCACAGAAAAAGTTTGGTGGTGTATTATCTGTACCCAAGTATATATTTGCTGATCCTGCTTTAGGGTCGGTTGAACCTACCGCAGTAAAATCACACTCACCTCTAACCGGCTCAGCAAAACCGTTCTTGGTAAAATGATTGTCATTGCGAACACGCTCTCCTTCGTAGGCCGGTAAGTGAGCAAAAAGATTACTACTAGCAAAAAACAAACTAGAGGTTAAAAATACCAAAAAGAATTTTATATAGCTTAACTTGCTTAAGTATTGTCGCATAAGAACTCCTAACTAAAAGCTTGGGATAATTACATGATACTCTCAACAATTTTGAGACAGTCCAGATAATTGACCTCCCTACTAAAGCTTCAGAGATGTCCAATACTGCATCTATAAATTTGCCTAATTGTTCTTTATTGTCTTGGAATTAATTCACAATAATACAAGGGTAATAATGAGTATCCGATATAACGATTAACTCATTTTCAGTATCAATGGCCTGATTTTAATAGTAGCTACTACCTTTCGTTAAGTAAAGTTTAACTAAGATGCCCACTACGCTACTATCATTGCGATATATAAATTCCCTGAAAATATTACTTGTTTGATTATTTAATGCCTCAGATAGGAGGCAGAGAAGGAAAGAAATAGTTTCTCTTGTTAGTTATTAATACAGCATTTAAAAAGCCACATTCAGGCTGAACGACTCAACGACGAAAGTCATCATTAAAAGACTCATGTTTTTATCTATGGGGAACTTCCGCTATTAGGAGACTGTTAACCTAAAGTGATTGTTCAGTCATGTTCGCTGTAGATCAAAATATACTAAAAATTTCAGTATAAATTCCCAATGCTAATGACCGCAGTGTGGCATTAGTGATCATGATTAATTTCAATCTAATTCAGTGATTGGTAATATCAAAAATGATCCGTAGTAACAGATATCTTAGATTACGTAATCCACTAACTCATAGCTATATAAATAATTACCTTAATACGTAGTTATCTGAACAATAAAAAAGGTACGTTCAAAACGTACCTTGTTTATTATCTTTCTCAACTTGGTATATATCTTATCAAGTCTAATAACTGCTCTTACTCAAGTATTTCTAGCTAGCTATTCGCTCGTAAACACAAAAGTCTAATTGATGAATATTCTTTTCATCGCTCTCTCTAAGCTCACTACTTACTTTTTCCCAACTGCCGTCCTCATAATTGGGAAATTTAGTATCGCCATCAATAGCAGCTTTAATATGAGTAATGTATAAACGGTCTGCTTTTGGTAAACAATGCGCATAAATTGCACCACCACCAATCACCATAATCTCTTCAGCGCCTTCAATACCATCGCTGCCATCAACTAAAGCCAGAGCTTGCTCTACTGAAGTAACACTATCAATGCCTTCTGCTTGATAGTGTTCATCACGAGAAATAACAATATTACGTCGACCTGGTAAAGGTCTACCAATGGATTCAAACGTTTTACGTCCCATAATAATAGGTTTACCTAGAGTGACTTTTTTAAAATAGGCTAAGTCTGCAGGCAAGTGCCAAGGCATATCATTATCTTTGCCAATTATATTGTTATCAGCCGTCGCAACTATCATCGATAAAATGGTCATACAAAACTCTCAAAATTATTTTCTATATTATCGCTAAAAAAAAGATAAAAAAAAGCACTTGTTTATAAAAATTTACAAGTGCACGATATCTGCATAAAAATCTAGATTACAGCTTCCGAATAACTTTCATCTAAGTCCATTAATACACCATCCTTCAATATGTAAACTTGCTCAGCCATATTGATTGTTTCTTGTCGGTGAGCAATCATGATCCGCGTAATTGGCAAATGTTGGATCTGTTCACTAATTTTCGCTTCATTTTCTTTATCTAAGTGACTTGTTGCTTCATCCATAAATAACACGCAAGGAGATTGGTATAGGGCACGAGCAAGTAGTAACCGCTGAATTTGGCCACCAGATAAATTAGACCCCATATCACCTACAAGTGAATTATAACCCATGGTCATCTTGTTAACATCGTCATGAATTGCAGATAAGTGAGCGCACTTTTCTATTTTTAGGTAATTTGGTTGGGGATCAAAAAAACTGATATTATCCGCAATAGAACCTGCCAGTAGCGTATCACCTTGCATAACTGCCGCTATTTTCTTACGGTAATTTTTTAAACCAACATGATTAATATCTTTACCATCAAGCATTACTTTACCTGAAGTGGGTTGCAATAAACCCAGCATAATTTTCATTAGAGTCGTTTTTCCTGATCCTGATGGACCAGTGATAACAATCGAGTCCCCTGCTTTTACTGACAAATTAATATTATTTAATATTGGTGTTTGATCGTCGCTGTAACTAAAGCAGATATTTTCTAGTGTTAATTGTCCTTTTGGTTCATCAGCCTCACTATTTGAAAAAACATCTTCACCTTCCCGGTTAGCTTCTTGTTCAGTCAAAGCAATATCGGCAATACGGTCAAGGTGTAAACGCATCATTTTAAATTGAATAATTTGTTCTATTAAATTAGCAAACCTATTTGTTAATTGTCCTTTATAGGCGATAAAAGCCAGCACCATACCTACGGACAAACTATTAGCCATTACCATGATGGCAGCAAAATAAATAACTAAGACATTTTCTAAACCAAACAACAGTTTGTTGAACGAGTCAAAACTGATATTTAACCTTCCTAAACTGATTTCACTATTAATGACATCAGCATAACGATTTTGCCATATTCCTTGACGCTGTGACTCATTGCTAAAGAGCTTGATAGCTTGCATGCCACGAATATTTTCTAAGAAATTAGACTGCTCCTTAGCAGAACTTTGAATCAATTCTTCGGTAGCTTGATGCAGTGGGCGATATAGCATTAAGCGTATTATGGTATATAATACTATTGCACTAAGCACTACCGCAGTGAGCTTCAAAGAGTAGAGCGCCATCATTATCAAGACAGTAATAGCCATGACACCATCGACTAACGTTTCGACAAAACCAGTGGTAATACGCTCGCGTATTTGAGCAAGAGAACCAAAACGAGAAACAATGTCACCAATATGTCGTGACTCAAAATAGTTCATTGGCAAGCGTAATAAATGTCTAAGCAGATTCACCCCCATTTGTATATTGAGCAAGCTAGAAAGGCGTAATATCAACCAACTACGCACCGCATTTGTGACAACAGAAATTACAACGATTAAGGCAAAACCAATAGCTAATACCGTAAGTAAGGGTTTATCAAAACTTATCAGTACTTCATCGATTACCCATTGCATATAATAGGGGGTCATTAGTGCAAACACTTGCAACACTAGCGATAAACTAATCAATTTAACAAGCCCAGCTTTTAAACCCGACATTGAACTCCACAGTTGGGTGAATTTCATGCGGCTTTGTTCTTGCTTTATTTCAAATTTATTTGTAGGTGTAAGCTCTAAGCATATGCCAGTAAAGTGCTTACTAAACTCTTCCGTAGATAATGTGAGCTTGCCAACAGCGGGATCATTGATCAAATACTTAACTGACTTTCCCTTGCCTGACACTTGGGTTAGCACAACAAAATGATTTAAGTCCCAATGTAAAATGCAAGGTGTCGCTAATTTATGTACTTCTTCAACAGAGCACTGTAAAGCACGACAGGCTAACCCTAAACTATCACCTAACTCAATAAGCTGCTGGAGATTCATCCCCTTTAAATTGGCAGAAAAGCGCTTGCGCATGGCGACTAAATCTAATTGATGACCATAAAATGAAGCTATCATGGCGATAGAAGCTAAACCGCACTCAGCAATTTCAGCTTGGAGGACCAAAGGAGTTGTCTTTGATACTGTAAATTTAAGTCGTTGTTGATTAGGCGAAGTTTTTATCATTTATTATTAAGTTATTTTTTATTTAAAATATATTCGAATATAGAAGCAATAATGATTGAAAACATAATAATAGTTAAATCTACTTTAAAATAGAAAGCAAAAAAAACTATAACTATTACCATCACAGTTCCCAGTTTTTCAAACTTCATCATTAACAGCCTTTAAAGGAAATATGTAAGCATGGAGATGCTGATAAGATAATGAATAAACCATTATCGCAACAAAAAAAATATAACCTAAAACATCAAAGTCATTTCTAAAAAAAAGAAAAGCCCCTCCTCCCAATACCACAGGCATAGCAATAAAATATACATAATCAAACTCAACTTTTTTTCTACAATTTACACAATCAACACTTTTCTTCTTAAGTAAGTCGTATTCTTTTATTAGGTTTTTTTTACAATTAGGACACTTTCTCAAACCACATCTCCTTATTAATTTAAACGTATAAACGCCCATTCATATTAGGGCGTTTATATTTTGTACTAATTAATTATTATTTTTATGCCCACCCCAAACGTGCTCAACTAAACCATATGTGGCCAAACCTAAAGAAGCTCTTCTAAGTAAATAGCCCCCTAAAGTTCGAGCCCCTGCTGAACCAGCAAAAGCTAGGGCAAAGCCTAGTAAATGTACTATTCCACCATTTACTTCTTTAATTTCGTTTACGTTTAATTCACGCATAATGATTTACCTCTTAATTATCGGTATACTACCGATGTTGATTGCTAACAATTGTTAGCTATTAATAGGCTAGATTGATTCGTCCAACAAAAGCTGAGTCAATCTAGCCACTTTATTTATATTTAAGTCATAGTGACTCAAACAGTAAATAATTTGTTAGCCAAAAAATAATAATATTCTTATAATCTTGGTAATTTTTCCTTTCTACGATATACGGCCCCGTAAACTATAGATAGGCTCTAACAACCATTCAATGAGTGAGCGCTTTTCCAGCATAATATCTGCCTCAAACAACATGCCACTTTTTAAGTCAAACGATTTACCAAAAGCCTTCATTTGTTGTTGATTTAATTTTGCTCGTAAACGGTAAACAGGCTCCTGTAATGCAATGGGTAATTGTATTTCACTGGGTGTAATCAGTGTCTGATCAATACGAATAATTTCACTATTGATAAAACCAAAACGTTGATAAGGAAAAGCATCAAAGCGTAGGCGGGTATTATTACCAACTTGAATAAATCCAGCAGATCGTGTGGGTAGTAAAAGCTCCGCAATAAGCTCTGAGCCCTCAGGTAGTATGTGCAGTAGCGGTTTAGATTGTGCTTTAGATTGCGATAAGGTTTCACCTTCTACAACCTGAACCCCAGTTACTACACCGTTGTTGCTTGCTGTGATGGTGTATTTATAGTTACTCGCAACTTGGACTAATTGACGCTGAAGATCTGCTTGTTGGCGTTTAAGGTTGTTAATACGCAAGGTATATTGCTGAGGAATATTTTTAATATTGAACGCTATTTGGTTTAATTGATTTTGATGTTGAAGCAACAAACGGGCAATATTTTGTTTTTCTTGTTTCGCTTCGAGTAGCGCTTGCTGTTGGCGATCATTTTCTAAGTTAGATAAATAACCACTTTTATTTAGTTGATTAAAATCTAACTGTTGCTCAGTCAACAGCGTTAACTTTTCATCAGCCAATTCTAATTGATCTTCCAGTGCGATTTTTTCATTATCTAACGCCATATTTTGAGCGTAAAGATTAGATAACTCTTGTTTTTTTAAGGTCTGATGTTGCGATATTTCATCAATCAGTAAATTTGCTTGAGCATTGAGTTGTTCGGCAAGTTGCGTACTTAAATCAATACCATTGCTATTATTTTGTTGAACGATAATAGTTGCAAGTGATTGACCTTTTAAAACCTTATCACCTTCTTTTACCCATAATTTTTCTATGGTGCCGCCTTGATTAGCAAAACTTTTAATAACACCTTTATTTGGCATTAAAAAGCCACGGACGGTTTCTTTACGAGAGTATTCAGCACTAAAAAGGAAGGTAATAATGGCGATAGCAATTGAGACTAAAATGAGTACAGTTAGTTTGATAGATAATGGTTGAGCTAAGGTAATAGCACCTGTTAAACGCTCACTTTGATGTGAAATAGCTTCCCTTCTAAATAGTGACATATCAATCCTTTGAATATGTAGTCGATAAAGTTACATCTGTTAAAAAACCTCGTCTAGTAATTATATTAGCTAAAAATAGATATAAATAAAGCCAGATTTGCAGAAAATTAAAAATTGTAAATAAAGTCAATTAGTATCAGCAACTTAAAATAACAAATATTGTTTAGCATTTAAAAGCGATCCTCAAGTCGATTTCAATCAGAGTTAGGTAAGCTAAAAACAAGACAAAAAAAAGCACTTGTTTATAAAAATAAACAAGTGCTTAGTATCAACATGGTATGTTATTGACGATATTCTACTTCAACATCGTAATCATCTTCATCCCAGTCGTCATCATCTAGGTCGTCATCTTGAGAATGAGCAGCGATAGTTTCTTCATGGTAAGTATCCCATTTAAACTCAACGGTTTTACCATCAATCACTTCTTCTTCTTCAGGCGGTAATTCTTCAATGAAGGTCATTACTTTCTGCGTTAATTCTTTTGTACCTGAACGATTAAAAGCAGAGATGCTATGCACCTCACCTTTCCAATCAAGACCGGCTATAATAGCATCAGTAATTTCTTTTGCTTCTTCTTCAAGTACTAAATCAAGTTTATTGAAGACAACCCAACGAGGCTTTCCTGCCAGTTTTTCATTATGCTGTTCTAGCTCGCTGATAATTACTTTAGCGTTCTCTAATGGGTCTGAGCCATCAACAGGCATAATATCAATAACGTGTAATAATATACGACAACGTTCAAGATGTTTTAAGAACTGTGTTCCTAAACCTGCACCGTCAGCTGCACCTTCGATAATTCCTGGGATATCAGCAATAACAAAACTACGCTGTGTATCTAAACGTACTACACCTAAATTAGGTACTAAGGTAGTAAATGGGTAATCAGCTACTTTCGGTGTTGCTGCTGAAACACTGCGTATTAAAGTAGACTTACCTGCATTAGGTAGACCTAACAGGCCAACATCAGCAAGTAACAATAATTCAAGTTTGAGGCTACGAATTTCACCTGGCGTACCATCAGTTCTTTGACGAGGTGAACGGTTAGTACTACTTTTAAAACGTAAATTACCTAAACCATGCCAGCCACCTTTAGCAACAAGCATCTTTTGGCCTTTATAAGTTAAATCACCAATTTGCTCACCCGTGTCTTGATCGACAGCGCGTGTTCCAACCGGTACTTTTAACACTAAATCTTCAGAGCCTTTACCTGTACAATTCTGCGGTTGACCATTTTGTCCACGTTTAGCACGATGAAAACGTTCAAAACGGTAATCGATTAAGGTATTTAAACCTTCGTCAGCCATTAAATAAACATCGCCGCCATCGCCGCCATCACCACCATTAGGGCCGCCATACTCAATAAATTTTTCTTTACGGAAACTGACACAGCCGTTGCCGCCATCACCCGCTTCAACTCTGATCTCAACTTCATCAACAAATTTCATGGAATCTCAATAACCCTAATATGGTAATTCTTGTTCAATTATGATTAGTATAAACTATTTTTGACCGACTAAAAATGAATCTCTACTCAGTCAAAAAAAAACTAAAAAAAAACCTCGCTATGAAGCGAGGTTTTTATAAATCGAAGCTTATATTAGTCAGCGATAATGCTAACAAACTTACGACTCTTTGGACCTTTAACTTCAAATTGTACTTTACCGTCAGATAAAGCAAATAAAGTATGATCTTTACCGATACCCATGTTGCTACCAGCGTGGAAACGAGTACCACGTTGACGAACAATAATGTTACCAGCTAAAACAGATTCGCCACCAAAGCGCTTAACACCTAGGCGTTTTGCTTCTGAATCGCGACCATTTCGAGTACTACCCGCAGCTTTCTTATGTGCCATGTCTAAATGCTCCTATTAGCCGTTAATACCAGTAATCTTCACTTCAGTGAACCATTGACGATGGCCCGCTTGCTTACGTGAATGCTTACGACGTTTAAATTTAACGATAGTAATTTTAGGAGCACGAGCTTGTGTAACAACCTCAGCAACTACTTTACCACCAGCAACATAAGGCGCGCCTACATTGATGTTATCGCCATTAGCGATCATTAAAACGTTATCAAATTCTACTGTTGCGCCTACTTCAAGCTCAAGCTTTTCTAGACGAACTGTTTGTCCTTCGGTTACACGATGCTGTTTACCACCGCTTTGGAATACCGCGTACATAGCTACTCCGTACTGCGTCATTATATATGTGACGCTAATTTTAAAAAATATAGGTCGCGAATTCTACTCGAAGAAACTACCTAGGGCAAGTCTAAAAGTGATCATTTATTAACTTTATTGACCATTTATGCTTTTTAATTACTTTTGCTCTAAGAAATTAGAACAAAGCCAGCAGAAAGCTACTTTTGCCTAAAATTTAGTGTAAACTTTCCCATATCAACTAATTGAATACATTTGATTATTAACTAATCAAAATAGCTAAAGAAAAGTGGTATGGGCAATAAAGACAGTATTAAAGCAATACAGGCATTAGCGCAAAGCGATATGGCGGCAGTAAATGATCTTATTTATGATCAATTACAATCTGATGTCGCACTCATTAATCAACTCGGTATATATATTGTTAACGGTGGCGGCAAGCGTATGCGCCCAATGTTAACAGTGTTGGCGGCTAGAGCATTCGCATACCAAGGTGACAAACATTTGGAAATTGCGGCAATTATTGAGTTTATTCATACTGCAACCTTACTCCATGATGATGTCGTCGATGAGTCGAATATGCGTCGTGGCAGAGAAACCGCTAATGCTTTATTTGGTAATAGCGCCAGCGTACTAGTCGGTGATTTTCTTTATACTCGCTCTTTCCAGATGATGACTAAATTGGGTGATATGCGCATTATGGATATTTTATCTGAGGCCACTAATATAGTTGCTGAAGGTGAAGTATTACAGTTAATGAACTGCAATGATGCAAGCACCACCGAAGAAAGTTATATGCAGGTCATTTATTGTAAAACGGCGAAATTGTTTGAAGCCGCAACACGCCTTGCTGCCGTTATAGCGAAGCAAGATGCTAAAATAGAGCAAGCCATGGCAGACTATGGTAAGTATTTAGGTACTGCATTCCAGTTAGTTGATGACATTATGGATTATACTGCTGATGCTAAAGAAATGGGCAAAAATGTCGGTGATGATCTTGCTGAAGGTAAACCAACATTACCATTATTATATGCTATGAAGCACGGTAATGAGGCTCAACAGAAATTAATTAAAGAAGCTATTGAGCTTGGTAATGGCATGGATAACCTTGAGTTGATTCTTCAAGCGATGGAAGAAACAGGTTCTTTACGTTATACCCAGAAACAAGCTGAAATTGAAGCTGATAAAGCCATCAAGGCACTCAACGTCATTGCTGATAGTGAACACAAACAAGCGCTTATTTCTTTAGCACATATAGCTGCTAATCGAAGCCATTAATGTTGTAGCCATTATGAATTAATATGTTAATTCGCACCCAAAATTAACACATAAAAAAACGCTGTTATCAATCGATAACAGCGTTTTTTATTGTCGGTTTTAAGGCTGCTTAGCTAGCCATAAAATCAACACCTTCTTGAATATCTTTTTTCAAGGTAGCAAGCATATCTTCTTTAGCTTTTTGTTCAAAAGCGCTTAACTCACCGTAAGGTAAAATTTCACTTACACCGTTAACGCCTAAACGTACAGGTTGTGCGAAAAACTGTGCATCAGCACCGTTACCTTCAACATAAGCGTAATCTACAACATCTTCACCTTGTAGACCTTTAACTAAAGACATACAAAAACGTGCTGCTGCTGCGCCCATTGAAAGTGTAGCTGAACCGCCACCCGCTTTAGCTTCAACTACTTCAGTACCTGCATTCTGGATGCGAGGAGTAAGTGCTGCAACTTCTTCATCTGAGAAAGTAGCGCCTTCAACTTGAGATAGTAATGGTAAAATAGTTGTTCCTGAGTGACCACCAATAACTGGTACTTTAACAGTAGCAACATCTAAGCCTTTAAGTTCAGCAACAAAAGCTTCACTGCGGATAACATCTAATGTAGTAACACCGAAAAGACGAGCTGCATCATAAGTGCCAGCTTTTTTGAATACTTCAGCAACAATTGGAACAGTACCGTTAACTGGGTTAGTAATTACACCTACCAATGCTTTAGGACAGCTAGCAACAATGCCTTCAGCCAATACTTTAATAATACCAGCATTTACGTTGAATAAATCAGCACGGTCCATACCTGGCTTACGCGGCATACCAGCTGGAATTAAAACGATATCAGCACCTGTTAATGCACCGTTAAGGTCGTCACGACCAAAACCAGCAACTTTAACGTCAGTTGGGATGTGTGATAAATCTACAGCAACACCTGGAACAACAGGCGCAACATCATATAAAGATAACTCAGAACCTGCTGGTAATTGAGTTTTTAATAGTAATGATAATGCTTGACCAATACCGCCTGCGGCGCCTAAAACAGCTACTTTCATGTGATTTCTCCGAAACTAAGTGGGTTTAATTAGTGTAAAATTTGTTATTAAAATATTATTCGAGTAAATACGTTAATTTTTTGCTGACCAAAAGATATAGCATAAGCCAGTAAAAAACAATTGTTATACTCTATTACTCAGATATTAACTTTCAGTATTCTGATGCGATGACGTATACTATCTTTATTTATACTGATTACAAACGCCACTTTAGTCTACTACAGGGTTGATTACGCATTATGAGCGGTTTACAAAAACAAGAAGCACTCGTACAAGAATTTAAAGATTTACTTAAACAAGAACAGTTTGGCTCTCAAGGTGAAATCGTTGATGCACTGAAAGCCAATGGTTTTGACAATATCAGTCAATCAAAAATATCTCGTATGCTCAGTAAGTTTGGCGCAGTAAGAACACGAAATGCTCGCCAAGAGATGGTCTATTGTTTACCTGCTGAATTGGGCGTACCTACCGCACAAAGCCCTCTTAAGCAGCTAGTATTAGAAATAGAGCACAACGAAGTTATGATCATCATTCAAACTAGCCCGGGGGCTGCGCAATTAATTGCCAGACTTCTTGATAGTTTAAGTAAAAGTGATGGCGTACTTGGTACTATTGCTGGTGATGATACTATTTTCATTGCTCCTAGCGATGTCAGTAAAATTAATGAAACCATCAAAAAATTAGAGCAGCTATTCTCTAAAAACTTAACCTAAACTTTATTTAAACAGCGCTTAGGTTAGTTAGAACTTTCTTTATACTGCTTAGTAACGCTTGTCCTGTAACAGGCTTAGGCATATGCAAGTTCATTCCCGCCGCTAGACTTAGCTGTTTATCTTCTTCTCGGGCATGAGCTGTCATAGCAATGATGGGTAGGTATTGATAGTTACTTTGCGCTCTAATATGTTTAGCTGCGGTGAGTCCATCCATAATCGGCATTTGAATATCCATTAACACCACATCAAAATCTTGCTCTGCTAACAGATCTAAAGCCTCTTGACCATTATCAGCTATCGTCACTTTAGCCTGCATGTTCAATAACAACTCTTTAGCGACTAGTTGGTTAACTAAATTGTCTTCCACCAATAAAACTGACACTTCTTTTAGATTGTGCTTATCATGAGTAATTGCACATTCTTGCCTATTAGTGGTTTCTGTTTTTTTAGATATTATCCCTTGAGAACCCTGAGAATATTCAGCGATCACGCTTAAATTTTTATCCTGTTGTGCTGAATGCTCGACTTTATAAAATAGTGCTTGTGATATTTGATCAAGCGCATAACGGAACAAAGGCATGTCAACTAATAGATAAGGCACAGACAGTTGATCTAAATAGTTACAAGTATTGTTATTCAATTGAGTTAATGCCGGCTGACACAAACAGAGTAATCTAAACTCATTTAAAGGTGCTATTAACTCTTGTTCCCTTTGTTGCTTAACAAAGTCTGCTTCACCGATCAGTAAGATACTATTATCCGCAATATCTAACTGACATAACGCTTCAACACTATTAACGCCATGCAACAGCCAGTTCATTTTAGCAATACTTTGAGTAAAGCTAGCTGAGAGTGTTTGATCAACCGCATAAATAGTAATATCCGATAATAGCGGCTGACTTAGCTCTGCAGGTAAAGTAGTCATAAACTCTTCAGTAACTTTTTGAGCGGTATTATTAGCTCTCGCTGAGTCTTGCTGCGCCAATGTATCGAGTTGAACTATTTGAAAGGGTAATACAAAGCTAAGCTCACTGCCTTGACCTAATTGGCTTGTCAGTTTTATCTTACCGCCGAGTAGCTTAATGATTTGCTGGCAAATAGATAGACCTAAGCCTGACCCACCGTATTTACGAGTCATTGATTCATCGGCTTGACTAAAGGCATTAAACAAATGACTTTGATTATTACTAGCAATACCGATACCAGTATCGCTCATTCGAAAGCGTAATTTAGCTACGGTATCGTCTATAGAAAGCACATCAATAGTTAATTTAATCTGGCCTTGTTCAGTAAACTTGATAGCATTATTAAATAAATTAGCTAGCACTTGCACTAGACGCATTTCATCACTAATTACATTGCTAGGCACATCTGCACTCATATCAACAATGATCTTGACGCGTTGATGATCGACATTGGTGATATTGAGTTTTAACGCCTTATTAATAATGATTGGCAGGTTGACTGCATCTTGGCTGACAATCATTTTACCCGCTTCTATTTTAGATAAGTCCAACAGTTCATCAACAAGATGAAGCAAGGTTGATGAGGCACTTTGCGCATTTACTAAATAATGTAGCTGACGGGTATCTAGGGAAGTATGAGCTAATAAGTCCATCATGCCCTGCATAGCATTGATTGGTGTTCTAACTTCATGGCTCATATTTGCCAGAAACTGAATCTTCACTCGGTTAGCATACTCAGCTTGATCTCTTGCTTTTACCAATGCTGATTGTGTTGCCTGCTGTGACGTTACGTCATGAAAAATACTGATAGTGCCGAGAATATTACCTTGTTCATCGGTAAACTGATTACAAAAACCTTGATAGATAAACTCCCCAGCTTTAATTAAAGCTTGCTGAGGGTAAACATTATTATTCAGAGCATTTAAAATTTTAATTTCTTCTGCCAAAGGAACCGGCATAAAACTGGCTGAGTTACTTCCTAACATTTGTTCTACAGAATGATTAGCCAAGCGCTCAAAAGCCTTGTTACACCCCATTAATGAACCATCAGGATCATTAAAGACGATCAATTCAGGGATGGCATTCATCACCGAGCGCAATAGGGCGTAATCACGTTGGTGCTTAGTACTTGTTTCTTGTAGCGCTTTAGTCTTTTCAATGACACGGCTATCTAATACATCATTTTGCTCGGTTAGTTGTAATAATAAACTACGGTTCTGAGCAAATATATCTTCAACCACTTGAAACCAATGCAACCAATCCGCTGCTGGGGTAACTTTGCCAGGGTCTCCTTGAGCGCAATATTCAATATGACTTATAAATTCAGTAGTTGGCTTAATAAAGGTACGCTTTGTCATGGTATTAACTAACATCAAAAATGCGAATAAGCCAATGAATAGCATCGCAAAAACAAAAATAAAATCACTATACTGAGGCGCTGAAAAATCCTCATATTGTTGATATTTAAGTAAGGTCCAACCATTAGCGGTGAGCTGCTGCTTTTCAATAAACCAATCACCTAAGCGCTCGGTATCTCCCATTGTAGCTAAATGCTTAGCACTAAGGTATTGAAGTGATTCAGGTAACAGATCTTGCCAAGAAGCACGGTAGCTTAACGACTCTTTCCCCAGACGTTTTGAAAGTAAAACATCATTATTTTCATTATATAAAACAAAGCCTTGATTGTTTGATTCTAATTCAGGCAAACTGGCATGTAAACGCGATAAATTGATATCAATAACTACTGAGCCTAACAACTTGTCCTGATGAAAAACACCTGTGCCTAATGAAGCGTTCATACCGCCGCCCGCGGCATCTAGATATGGTGGAGACCAGATAACATGATTGTTTTTTGCAGTTAATACTCGCATAGCTTTATTATGTTGGCTATCGAGGGCTTTTTCACTAAACTGCCATATTTCGCGATCAACCCAAGGGTATATATTCACAAAATTATCCAAAGAAATATAATAAAACCATGTAGCTTCTTTGAGGATATTTTGCGAAGCAATGAATGCAGGGGTTAGTGCATTAGCCATGGCAATTTCTTGTTTTTTAAGCTCTCCAAACTTACTTATTTGTCCTATACCTGTAATATTACTACTCAAGCGTTTACCCTGTTTAATAACATCATGCTGAGGCTTATTTAAATAAAACAGGTTTTCTTGTTGTAACAAGGAAGGCATGGGAATGTTTATTTCATTGGGATGCTTCAGAATATATTCGGCAAGTTCTTGTATGCCAACTACCGCTTGCACACTTTGCTCTAGCATAAAATTTAACTGTTGCGCTTCTTGCTGGAGCTCAAGCAAACTTTGCTTTTTATGCTGTGAAATTTGATTGAAATAACGTACTGAGGCGGCAGAGAAGGCAATAAGAATAATGACAATAAAGGCAACTACAACGGTGATATTATAACGCCTAAAAACTGTATTTATACCTGCTTGGAAATACACTAAAACGCCTTAATTTTTTGTTTAAATAACTAGATAACTTGATAAGTTAAAGCAGTCACCTCATTTAAACAAGCGTTAAACAAGGAAAGTAGCGTATTTAACTAGGGTCTGTTGATTCTTTCGCGGTTAAATTTTGTTCGCCTTTTTTAAAGAGAATAAAGCGTTTTAATCTCGGCGAGTAGTGTGTAGCTTAATCACTCTAAGCAAATGCTACTCAACAAAGAGTAAAACGCTTTTAGCCGAATCCTTCGGACAGCGTTTGTTGGACATTTTTACGGCGTTATCACCTTTTTATGTGGAACAACCACATGACAAAGGCTCTGCCTTGTATAAATCCCCAACAAAACGCTGTAAAAACAATCTCGAAAGTTCAACAGGCCCTGAGCTACTGTTCCAAGTGCATTCGCAAACTATAAATTTTCCTCTGCAAAGGAAGCAAGTCGGCTTCGTACCACGCCGTTTAAGTTAACAGTAGCAGAGCCTGGAAAGTCTTTAAAACGCTCGACAATATAAGTCAGCCCAGAAGTTACTGCAGTCAAATAGTTACTATCAATTTGCGCCAAATTTCCCGAGCAAACGAGTTTAGTTCCTTCACCACAGCGAGTGATAATGGTTTTTAGCTGAGCCGCTGTTAAATTTTGACACTCATCAAGCAGTACTAGGGCATTTTGAATACTCCGCCCACGCATAAAGTTCACTGACTTAAATTGGATATTGGCTTTATCCATAATGTAGTTCAAGCTGCCATGCATGCTTTCATCTTGTTGATGTAACACTTCAAGTGAATCAGTTATTGCGGCGAGCCAAGGCGCCATTTTCTCTTCTTCGGTACCTGGTAAAAAGCCAATGGACTCTGCAATTTCAGGAGTACTACGTGTAACAATTATTTTATCATAAAGACCACGTTCTATTACTTGTTCTAACGCCGAAGCTAAGGCTAACAAGGTCTTACCGCTACCTGCTGGTCCGGTAAGGATAACTAAATCAATAGTAGGGTCCAATAATGCATCCATCGCCATACCTTGATAAATATTTTTAGGATGAATGCCCCAAGCATTCTTCGCTAACAGTCGTTCACGTCCGAGATCTAAAATAGCGAGTTTATCGTCATCCCAACCGGTAACCTTACCAGCAAAAGTGCCACTGTCATCAAGTAAGTATTCATTGATGTAAGTTGAGGGTACTGTTTCTCGAGAAACATAATGGGTAGTATTTCTTCCTTCCGTCTCGCTATCAACGGATTGAATTTGTTGCCAAAAGTCTCCCTCAAATTTATGGTAGCCTTTCGTTAAAAATTGGATATCATCAATGAGCTGATCAGTTCTATAATCCTCTACGTGTGCCAGACCTGCTCCCTTGGCTTTCAAGCGCATATTGATATCTTTAGTGACCAAGACTATTTTTTTATTTGGAGTTTTCTTTTGAATATGCAAAGCCGCGTTAATGATACGGTTATCATTTTCATTGAAAGATAAGGTGTGTGCAGTTTTCTCAAGGGCATAATCATTAATAATGGCGAGGCTGCCACTGGGGTGTTGGTCATCGTTTTGAGGTAGTTTTACGCCAGCAAGTACTTGCTCTGGACTGGCATCTCGTAACGTATCTTCAAGCGCTCGTATAGCAACTCTAGCATCACGGCTGACATCTTTTCGCCTATCTTTAATTGAGTCGAGTTCTTCCAGCACTGTCATGGGTACAACGACATCGTGCTCTTTAAAAGATAAAAAAGCGAAAGGTTCGTGCAAAAGGATATTGGTATCTAATATATAGATAATAGGTTGGTCAATTGTCTCGTTGATTTGAGACGTTTGGGTTGAATTATCACTTAACATATTCTCATTATTCATATTCTCTTTAGTCATGGCTAATCTCCGTGATTCACTGACAAAACAAATATAAAAGAGCAATCCGTAATCAATACCTATAAAAGTATAGCTTATTCACAATAATATCTTACTTATCACTAAGCAAGCATAATTTTTTAATGATTCCGTCTATGATTAGGAGTACTATAGCGCTTTTTTTTTACCCCTAGTTTTTAATGTTTAGTATCGCGCTTAATCAAATATAAAGTAATAACTAAGCAATCGTTGGAGAAGTAAGTTTATGCCATTTCAGGTAGGTCAGCGTTGGATCAGTGACAGTGAATCAGATCAAGGATTAGGTACAGTAACAGGGGTTGAACACCGCTTTGTTAATATTGTTTTCACTGCTACAGGTGAATCCCGCAAATATGCTAAAGATAATGCCCCACTAACGCGTGTTATATTTAATAAAGATGACCTTATTCCTAGCCACGAAGGCTGGTCTTTAAAGGTAATTTCACATAGTGAAGCCCAAGGTATCATCAGCTATGAAGGTATACGCCAAGATACCAATGAGCAAATCATCCTAAAAGAAGTGATGATAGATCACTTTATTAAATTCAATAAACCTCACGACCGCTTACTTAATAGCCAAGTTGATCGTTTAGACTGGTTCCGCTTGCGCAAAGATTGTTTACAACATCAGTATCAACAGCAGCAATCTGATTTAACAGGTTTGACGGGCGGTCGAGTCAGCTTAATACCACACCAGCTTTACATTGCCGATGAAGTCGGTAATCGCTTTGCTCCGAGAGTTTTACTTGCCGATGAAGTTGGCTTAGGTAAAACAATTGAAGCCGGTTTAATAATCCACCAGCAATTAGTCACTGGTCGTGCAAAAAGAATTTTGATCATCGTGCCGGAATCTTTAATGCATCAATGGCTGGTTGAAATGCTACGCCGATTTAACCTTAACTTTAGCATTTTTGATAATGAACGCTGTGTTGAAACCAGCCAGGATAACTATGTTGATGGTAAGAAAGCTAATCCTTTTAGTTCAGAACAATTGGTATTGGTTAATCTAGGTTTTATCACTAATAATCCACAATGGTTCGACGCACTGGTTAGTGAAGATTGGGATTTGATGGTTGTCGATGAAGCGCATCACTTAAACTGGCAACAAGATAAACCTAGTATTGAATACCAATGTATTGAACAACTCGCGCAAGTTATCCCTGGAGTTTTATTATTAACCGCTACTCCTGACCAATTAGGTCATGAAAGTCACTTTGCTCGCTTGCGTTTACTTGATGCTGACCGTTTTTATGATTATCAAAAATTTACCGAAGAAGAGTCCCACTATAGTGAAGTTGCTGATGCCGCCAATGCATTAGTTGAAGGGAAGCCCCTTTCTAGTGAGCAAGAGACAACACTCTCTGATTTATTGAAAGAAACTGATATCAGCATTCAACTAACAGAGTTAAACCAAGCAGACAGTAAAGAATCAGCAAAAGTACGCCAAGGTTTATTAAAACAGTTACTCGACAGACATGGTACTGGTCGTATCTTGTTTAGAAACTCTCGAAATACTATTAAAGGTTTTCCTGCCCGCCAAGTAGTGCCTACAGTACTTATTATGCCCGAGCAATATCAAGAAAATATTAATGAGTTTATGCTCAGTGACTGCCCAGAAGCCCTAGCTAAATCAAAGCAGGCTAAATATATTTTCACTCCAGAAATGCTACACGGCTTGGATCAACGAAATGATACGTGGACTGATTTTGATCCTAGAGTTGATTATTTAATTGACCTATTACAGTCGCTTAAAAGAGAAAAAGTCTTAGTCATTTGTGCAAACGCCCAAACAGCTATTGATTTAGAAGCCGTTCTTCGTATTAAAGAAGGTATCCGCAGCGCTGTTTTCCATGAAGGTCTATCGATATTTGAACGCGATAAGGCTGCCGCCTATTTTGCCCAAGACGAAGATAGTGCTCAATTATTGCTTTGTTCTGAGATTGGTAGTGAAGGGCGTAATTTTCAATTTGCTCATCATCTAGTACTTTTTGACTTACCAAGTAACCCTGATTTATTAGAGCAACGCATTGGCCGCTTAGACAGGATCGGACAAACAGAGATAATCCGTATTCATGTGCCTTACTTTGCAGATTCGGCACAGCAATTATTATTTGATTGGTACCAACAAGGTATGCAAGCATTTGAGCATACTTGTATTACGGGTCGAGTGGTTTTTGAAACCTTCGGTGAGCAATTACTCTCATTAGCATTAAGCTGCCAGCAGCAGTCAGTTGAGGCAGAATCACTCATCAGTGATAGTTGGCAGAAACATTTATCTATTAAAGCGGAATTAGAATCTGGCCGAGATAAATTATTAGAGCTGAACTCATCTGGACAAGGTCGTGCACATGAGTTAGTTGAAAAAATCCAACAAGTTGATAACGACATAAACTTGCCTCAATTTATGTTTCAAGCACTAGATGTTTTTGGTGTGCAGCAAGATGATAAAGCCGATAATGCTATTGCCTTAAATCAAAGCGAGCATATGCTTAATAGTAACTTCCCTTGCTTACCTGAAGACGGCACTACGGTTACTTTTGATAGAGAAACAGCCTTAGTTAATGAAAATTATCAATTATTAACGTGGGATCATCCTATGGTTCGTGGGGTAATGGATTTGGTCTTGAGCGATGAAATTGGTAACGCCAGTATTGGTTTATTAAAAAATGAAGCGTTACCAGTAGGCACATTTTTCCTTGAATGCTTATTTACTGTTGAAGCTACCGCCCCTGCTCATTTACAGTTAGGTCGTTATTTACCTACTACGCCAATTCGTATTCTGGTAGACAAAAATGGCAATAATTTAGCCGACAAAGTCAGTGAAAAAGTACTTGATAAACAATTATCACCGGTTAAAAAGCAAATGGCATTACAACTTATCAAAGCACTTAAGACCCAAATAACGCCTTTGGTTGCAAAAGCAGAAATACACGGCGAGCAACACATTGTTGAAATTCAAAAGAAATCTTTAGCTGCTATGCAAAGTAAACTCTCATTAGAGCATCATAGGTTAACCGCATTAAAAGCGATTAACCCAAGTGTGCGCCAAGAAGAGATTGACTTTATTAGCCAACAACAAGATGAATTGAGCCACTATATTGATAAAGCGCAATTGACCTTTGAAGCCATTCGCATGATAGTAGTTACTCACTAATGCTTAAACGTTAACTGGCTACCCACTAATAAATTATAGGGCTATGTTCATTAGAGCATAGCCCTCTATTTTGAGAAATTAATGAGCGCAAACCCTGATTTTATTTATCTCCCCCCTATGTCACCTTACCTTGATATTATTTACCAAGATGACGATATTGTTGTCTTAAACAAAGCAAGTGGTATTTTAAGCGTGCCAGGTCGCTTACCTGAACATCAAGATTGTTTACAAAATCGTGTACAACGAGTGTTACCTACCGCAACTATCGTGCATAGGTTAGATATGGCCACATCAGGCATAATGATTATGGCGTTGAACAAACCAGCACATGTTGCTATTAGCCGTCAATTTGAGCAAAGAAAAACTCAAAAAAGCTACCTTGCCCGAGTCTGGGGTTTAGTCGAACTAAATGAAGGCAGTGTTGATTTACCATTAATATCAGACTGGCCCAATCGACCAAAGCAAAAAGTTGATCATGAGAACGGCAAAAAATCATTAACACATTATCGGGTACTTAGTCATAATGATTCAATAGATGAACAAGCTAACACCTTGCTTGAACTAACACCTATTACCGGGCGTTCTCATCAACTTAGAGTCCATATGTTAGCTTTAGGTCATCCCATTTTAGGGGATAGGCTTTATGCGCCTGAAGAAGCATTAACGATGAGAAACAGATTACAATTACATGCGTTGAAATTAAGCTTATTCCATCCAAGAACTGAACAAGCGATTACTTTTGATGCGCCGTGCCCTTTCATTTAATTCTTTTTATGTCGCGCTTTTATTCTATGGTCGATATAGAATTATTGGTAAAGGGTAATACCCATGAGGCTTAAGAGCTTTAAGGAAAAACAGTTGCATACGACAAGTCCACATAACGTAAGTCGAAATAAAATCAGCTCAATACCATTGGTTTTATTTATCTGTATGCTTACTTTTATTTGCTCCCCCCTGACCTTTGCAGAAGAACAGAAAACTGACGCGTCAGCAGAGAATACTCAAAAGACTGCGAATAAAGTTACTCCAATAAAAAAGCCTATCGAATTAACTCAACAGTATAAAGAAGACCTTAAGCATTACCTAACAGATGAACAAGTAAAGCCATTACTCGCGGGACCTGATGATTATCTGACTTTAGTGAAAAGATATACCAGTGCGAACGGTAAAGGCGTTGTGATTTTATTACCTGAATGGCAGCAAGGCGCCACCAATCCAAAAGCTATTAATTACTTACGTAATGCCCTTCCAGCTAAAGGTTGGAGCACTATTGCCATACAGCCGAGTAATAAACCAGAGAATTATCCCTCAACGGAAATTACGGTTGCAGAACAGAAAAAAGAAAATCAATTAGTCCTCAAAGAGTATAAAAGTAAACTAAATAGCATGCTCAATGCTGTTATGAATACCGCAAGAGAGTATCCCGGCATAGTGCTAGTGATTGCTCAAGGAAATAATGCTGCCTTACTAGTCGATATATACAGCCAAGATGATAGTCAGCAGCCCAATGCACTCATCATGCTAAGTAGTTATCGACAAAGTAATCATGCACTTATTAATGGTGTAAATGAAAACTTTGCACGTCAGGTGGCTTCAACAGAATTACCTATACTCGACCTTTACCTTAAACACGATAATCCACTAGTGCTAAACAAGGCAGCACAAAGAAGGGCCTTTTCGAAGCAAGAAATGAAAGTATATTACCGCCAACGTCAGTTAAACAATACCGTTACCGGTTATTATCCAGAAGAAGAATTATTGAGCCAAATTAATAGCTGGCTAAAAGCTATTGGTTGGTAAAGTTGCCCCCTAAAGCGATTTAACATCAAATGGTTTGATGGTTTGATGGTTTGATGGTTTGATGGTTTGATGGTTTCTAATCAGAGTACAGAATTTAAAAGTAATGCACTCTGATTTTTATTTTTGGCTATTTATTCTGTTTCTCAATCAAGTCGTATGCGGCTTGAATTTCTTGTGTTTTTTCTTTAGCACTTTCCATCATTTCTGGTGGTAAACCCTTAGCCATTAATTTATCTGGGTGATGTTGAGACATTAATTTTTTATAAGCCTTTTTGATTACTCGCATTTCTGAGTTTTTATCAATCCCCAGAACTTTAAAAGCATTATCTAATTGCTGACCGCTAGCGGGTATATTTCCTGATCCCTGCTGATGATAACCTCGGCCGCCTTGTTGTTGATGGAAATTAGCGCCAGCAATAATCATTTCTAATAATTTATCAAGTTCACCAGCTGAATAACCTAACAGTTTTGCTATGGTGTGCAAAACAGAACGCTCTGCGTCATCTAATTCGCCATCACTAAAGGCAACTTGAACTTGTATTTCTAAAAACATTAGCAACAAATCATGTCTATTGCCCATCAAACGTTTAAATTTAACAAGGCGATCTTTGAGCGGAAAACCTGTTGACTTTCCTTCGCGAAAAGCATCTTGTGCTTGTTCACGTAATTCACTACTTAGTCCCAGTTTGTCCATATAAGCACTAGCGAACATAATTTCATGACTAGTCACTTTCCCTTTAGCTTTGGCAACATGTCCCATCACAGAAAAAGTGGTATAGAAAAAAGCAGCTTGTCGAGCTATCTCATCTTCTTTACCGCCGGCTAACCCATTGAAATTAAAACCTCGGCCACGATCAAACATATGACCTAGCCAAAGACCTAATAAAGCCCCAAACAGGTTTTTACTGAGCATAAAACCAAACAAAAAACCTAAAATCTTACCCCAAATATGCATTTTTTTAAGCATTCCTTACAATAATATCTAACCAATAGATGAACCTATAGCAAGTTGATTAAGTCCTTCCCACTCAGCGAGAATTAAAAGGCTTAGAGGTAAGGCATTGATTGCGGAGAATGGTTATTCCCTTGCAAAAATCAATAACACTGCATATAAGCCTTTTAAACTCGCCCTTCAGGAGTTCACTAAATACCCACTAACATCGTTAAATTCATTTAATTTAGAATAACTAAACCTAAAAAAACTTGCCTTGTTAAAGTATATTAAGCATAACTCTGAGTTGGAAAGAAATTTATTCAAATTGCTATTCGACATAAGAAGTTAGTCCAACTGAAAAAATTGCTATATCATAAAGCAATTAGTCGTTAAAATACTTGATTCATCGCTATAAAATCAATTTATAAATACTTTCACCATTTTCGGACAATAAATGTTTTTTTCCCGTACATTAAGTTTTACCCTAGTTGCACTGTTAGTAGTTTGCCTTTCACAGAAGGCTCACGCTAACGTCGAACAAAAAAGTCAATCCCCTGAAACTAGATTGATGCAGTGCCCATTACCTGAATTTGATGATATTGCCATTGGTATACCTGAAGTTGTTGATAGCACTATCCGTATATCCTCTTCACAAGCAAGTATACAACAAGACCAAATCGCACTATTCAACGGCTCTGTTATTCTGGTAGATAAGGGTCAGAAAATAATTGCCGACCAACTTTCCTTTAATCGCTTAAAAATGCAAATAGAAGCCATTGGGAATATTCATTACCAAGGCAAACAAATCAATATTTTTGCCGATAAGCTAAGTGCAAGTAAAATTGATAAGTCAACAGAGATGACCGCTGCTTCATACCAACTTGATGGCAATCCAGGCCATGGTAAAGCAGGGAAATTGTCAATCAACAGTGATGGCATGATGAGTTTAGTCGACTCAACTTTTACCACCTGTTTACAAGAAGTGCCTGATTGGCAAATAAAGGCTTCTGAGATTAACCTCTCTGCAAAGGGAGATTTTGGTGAAGCTTATCATGCCCAATTTAGAGTACTCGATGTACCTGTTTTTTATGTGCCCTACTTTTCTTTTCCAATATCTAAAGAACGCTTAACTGGCTTTTTGTATCCTGAACTAAGTACGTCTAGCAGCTTAGGCATAGAGTTTACTGCCCCTTTTTATTGGAATATTGCCGAGAATTATGATGCCACGATTACTCCGCGCTATATGTCTGAACGCGGCACGCAATTGCAAACTGAATTTCGTTATTTAATGGACCAACAATCGGGTAAAATTGATCTTGAATATTTAAATAAAGATAAAAAAATTAAAACCAATGACGATCCTCGATATTTAGCGCGATTTCAACATATAGGCACTTTTTCTGAAGATTTCCGCGCTTATATTGATTACACCACCATTAGTGATGATAACTATTTAGTTGATATTGGCAGTAAACAGTATAATTCAAACGATGCTTATCTTTATCAAATTGGAGAATTAGCTTACTTTGGCGAACAGTGGCAAGCGACATTGCAATTACAAGATTTTGAAGTACTCGGTGATCATCAGTCGAGCTATAAAACATTACCTCACCTTGAACTATCAGCCCAGCAACCGTTAAATTTTTTATCTGGCCAATTTGAACTTTATTCTGAAATGACTAATTTTCAACCCTCAGAGAAAGATCAAGTATCGGCAAATCGCTACCATGTTGAAGCGGGGTTTACTTTCCCAATTACTAGACCTTCTTGGTTTTTAAACTCTGAAGTAAAGTTAATGCATACTTATTATCAACAAGACAATATTTCGGCAGGCAGCTCATTAGAAGAAACAGTAGACAGAACCCTACCTAAGGTACGTATCCATGCAGGTGTTAATTTTGATAGACAACTTCTCGCTTTTGGACAAAGCTATCGCCATACCTTAGAGCCACAATTACAATACCTTTATGTGCCAGATGAAGATCAATCTAATATTGGCTTATATGACACCACCATTTTACAAGATGATTTCCACGGGATTTTTCGTGATACCCGTTACAGTGGTTTAGATAGAATCGCGGCAGCTAATCAGTTTACTTGGGGTATTACCAGTCGATTACTTGATGAAGAGAACTTGGAAATAATTCGTGTTAGTCTTGGTCGTATTCAATATCTTGGTGAAAATAATACCGACCTTGCCAATGATGCCTTGTTAACTGATAATGGCGGCATTGACAATAAACAGTCATCTGTTGCAGCAGATTTATTCTACCGAATAAATCATCAGTGGCAGGTCAGTGGAGATATTCAATATAACACCCTAGAGGACTTTACTAATAAAGGGCAAGTTAATCTTGATTATCAAATTAATAAATATAATCTAATTCAATTGAACCATCGCTATACTCGTAATGTCTCAGGAGATAGCTTAGAACAAGCTTCCCTCTTAACAAGTATTGCTATTAACGAAAACTGGGCGTTTGTCGGTCGTTTAACACAAGACTTACAGCAAGATAGAAGTTTAGAATCATATGCTGGCTTTCAATATGAAAGTTGTTGTTGGGCGGTGCGTATAGCCTACCAGCGCCATATTAACTCTAACTTAGATGCCGCCAGCTTTGTTAGTGAGGGTCGTGAACAGTTTGATACAGGCATTAGTATCAAACTAATCATTAAAGGCTTAGACGGCAAACAATCAGCCATCGGTACGCAAGAGATGTTTGATAAGAGCATATTTGGTTATAAACGCCCTTATTACTTACAGAATTAGCACCATACGCAATATTAAAAATATAAAACAAGATATAAAAAATATGAAATATAGAATTAAAGCATTACTGTTAGCCTCTAGCCTTATTATTACTACTATCACGTCAGTGCAAGCTAAAGAAGAACTGCTTGATAGAGTAGCAGCCATTGTTAATACTGGTGTAGTACTTGAGTCTGAAGTTAACGACCTACTTGTCAATATTAAGCAACAAGCTAAAAAAAATAATCAGAGCTTACCCTCCGATAAAGCTTTACGTATTCAAGTGATGGATAAATTAATTAATGACAGCCTACTCAGTCAAATGGGTCAGCGCATGGGCATCCAAATTAGTGATGCACAACTTGACCAAACCTTAAATAACATGGCCAGAGAAGATAAATTAACTTTAGCTCAATTTCGCCAACAGGTGATTGATGAGGGTACTAGTTATGAGAAATACCGTGAGAATGTCCGCATAGAACTTGTTTCAGGTGAAGTTAGCCGTAATAGTGTTAGGCGTCGAATATTTGTTTCTCCACAAGAAGTGGACAATTTACTTAAAGTAATGAAAGAACAAAGCAGTAATAATGTCGAATATCATTTAGGCCACATCTTAATAGAATTCCCTGCGGATGCTAGCCAAGAAGATTTAGCTGCAGCTAAGACTCGCGCAACAAAGGTAGTAGAGTTACTTAATGATGGTTCAGACTTTGCTAAAATTGCAATAACCTCTTCAGGTGATGCTAACGCGTTAAAAGGTGGAGATTTAGGTTGGAAAAATATCAATGAAATGCCAACACTGTTCTCAGAACTAATTAATGATAAACCTAAAGACACTATTGTTGGCCCCATCAGAACTGGCTTAGGTTATAGCATAGTTAAAGTATTGGATATTCGCGGTAGAAAAGTAGTTGAGGTGGAAGAAGTAAAAGCTAGCCATATATTAATTAAGCCATCAATTATTTTAAGTGATGAAAAGGCCAAGAGTTTATTACAAGGATTTTTAAATCAGATAGATGCTGGAGAAGCTACCTTTGAAGAGTTAGCTAAAGAACATTCTGAAGGGCCAACGTCAGTTCGCGGTGGAGATTTAGGCTGGGCAGATCCTAAGAACTATGACCCTGCTTTTACAGAAGCACTCGCAACCATGAAAAAAGGTGGCTACCATAAACCATTTCGTTCTTCTTTTGGCTGGCATATTATTAAGTTAGAAGATCGCCGTATGGTTGACGCCACTTCACAATTGAACGAAAACCGTGCTTATCAAATTCTTTTTAATCGTAAATATGGTATGGAAAGTACCCGTTGGTTAAAAGAAACACGCGATGAAGCTTATATTGAAATATTTGAACAGGATAACAAGTAATGACACAACGCATTGCCATTACCCCCGGAGAACCTGCTGGTGTTGGTCCCGACTTAATAATTACTATCGCTCAGCAAGATTGGCCTGTTGAAATGGTTGTCATTGCTTCAAAAGCATTATTACAAGAAAGATCAAAAGCGCTTTCTTTACCGCTAACCATAATCGATTATGATCAACATGCTCCAGCGAAATCTCAAAAATCAGGCAGTTTAACAGTACTTGATGTTGAGCTAACTGAACCTTGCGTACCCGGAACACTAAATAGTGCAAATGGCTCATACGTGGTAGAAACGTTAAGAATTGCCAGTGAAAAAAATATATCTGGTGAATTTGATGCAATCGTTACCGGTCCTGTTCACAAAGGACTAATAAATAAAGCGGGTATTGCATTTAGTGGACACACCGAATACTTTGCAACTCAAGCCAACTGCAGTGATGTTGTAATGATGCTTGCGACTAAAGGCCTTCGAGTCGCATTAGTTACAACACATATACCATTAGCCTATGTATCTAAAGCAATTACCTATGAACGCTTGCAGAAAGTCACTAGAATTTTACATAAAGACTTGCAAGAAAAATTTGGTATCAAATCACCTAAAATATATGCTTGTGGTATTAACCCTCATGCGGGTGAGGATGGCCATCTTGGCCGTGAAGAAATAGAAATCATGGAACCAGCTTTTGCTGAACTTCGCGCTGATGGCATAGATATTATTGGTCCTTTACCAGCCGATACCATTTTTCAAGAAAAGTACTTGGCTGAAGCGGATGCGATTTTAGCTATGTATCACGACCAAGGTCTTCCTGTGCTGAAGTACAAAGGCTTTGGCTCTTCAGTAAATATAACGCTAGGTTTACCGTTTATCCGTACTTCCGTTGATCACGGGACAGCGCTTGAACTTGCAGGTAAAGGTACCGCAGACTCAGGCAGTTTTATTGAAGCAATGAACAACGCCATCAACTTAGCTAGTAACAAATAGTTTAACAAAGAAGTAGTTATGAACGACAAAAAACATTTAGGCCATCAAGCTAAAAAACGCTTTGGACAGAACTTTCTCCATAATGATGCTGTTATCAGCGACATTGTCGATGCCATTAACCCTGAGCCAGGTGAAAACTTAATAGAAATTGGTCCAGGTTTAGGTGCATTAACAGAACCTGTTATCGAACGCGCAGGTAAATTATCAGTCGTTGAATTGGACAGAGATCTTGCCCATAGGCTGCGTCATCATCCATTTTTAGCTAAGGATTTAACTATCTATGAGACCGATGCACTGAAGTTTGATTTTTCCGAGTTAGCGACTGAAGAACAGCCACTGCGAATTTTTGGTAATTTACCCTATAACATTTCAACACCACTTATTTTTCATCTTTTAACTTTTAAAGATAAAGTGAAAGATATGCATTTCATGCTGCAAAAAGAAGTGGTAGAACGTATGGCTGCAGGACCACACTGCAAAGCCTATGGTCGTTTGTCAATAATGACTCAATATCAATGCCAAGTGTTTCCCGTAATGGAAATTGGGCCCGAGGCTTTTAAACCTGCGCCCAAAGTAGATTCAGCGATAGTACGTTTAATTCCTCATGCGCATATTGAGAACCCTGTTAAAGACATAAATGCACTGAACACCGTTTGTTTAGCCGCATTTAACCAGCGCAGAAAAACTATTCGAAATACGTTTAAGAAATTAATTACTGAAGCGCAGTTAGCTGAATTAAACATTGATGCTAATTTACGCCCAGAGAACTTATCTCTTGATGAGTATAAAAAACTTGCCGATTTTATTGTTGATAATCCGCCAGAAGCTGCTCCAGTTAAAGAAAAAAGACGTATGGCAAAAAACAAAATGACTGAACCAGCAAATAATAATTTGAACGAGAATTCTGCACCCGAAGTAGATTAATACCAATTTGACTAAGGTTGTTCCCACTCAGAGCTTGTCAGCGGTTTGAGAACAAATTGAATTTTTTACATTATAGTTATTCTATATGAAAGGAATTCAGTACGGTTATCGAATCGCTGACAAACTCCCGAAAGGCGAGTACCTAATAAAAGGTAAAGGCTTAGATACTACGTTATTGAGTTTGACAAGGACGCTACATGAATGTAGCTTCTTAGAGAATTCAGGAGCATATTCTCCTGAATAACCATTCTCTTCAATCAATGCCTACCTCTAAGCCTTTTAACTCTCGCTGAGCGAAAAGAAACTTAATCAAAATGGTATAGTTTATGGCAATCTATCTGGTAGGCGATATTCAGGGTTGCTTTAATGAGTTATCCTCTTTGTTATTACAGGTCAATTTCGACCGTAACAACGATGTCCTTTACCTTGCGGGCGATCTAGTCGCTCGCGGTCCAAACTCTCTTGAAACCCTACGCTTTGTAAAATCTCTTGGAGAAAGCGCCAAAGTAGTTTTAGGTAACCACGACTTACATTTACTCTCAGTGCACGCTGGTATTAAAAAAGCTAAAAAATCAGATAACTTATCTGCGCTATTAGCAGCCCCAGATGTTAATGAGCTTATGGACTGGTTAGCGGCACAGCCTTTATTACAAGAAATACCTAATACTTGCTCGAATTCAAATGCTATAAATCAAGCTAATAATAACAGTGCCTATATGAGCCATGCCGGAATATCACCTCAGTGGCAACTATCCGTTGCATTAGAGCAAGCAAAATTTATTCAAACTAAATTAGCCAGTAGTGATCGTAATACTTGGTTAGCACTTATGTATGGTGAAAAACCAAACGATTGGCATCAAGCAATTACTGAAATTGAAAGGTTTCGTTATAGTATTAATGCCTTTACCCGTATGCGATTTTGTTTTACTGATGGGACTCTAGAGTTTGAACAGAAAGACTCTCCTGAAAATATCACGCTTACTAACATAGTCCCTTGGTATGAACTATCTCAAACTATCAATAATACAAGTTGGGTGTTTGGCCACTGGGCTTCGCTTATGGGTAAAAGTTCGCATCCTAATATTTATCCCTTAGATACTGGCTGTGTTTGGGGTAATCAATTGACCATGCTTCGCTGGCATGATAAAAAATACTTTATACAAAGCTCTGAACTGAGTGATTAACAATAACTATTTCTCACTGAGTATAATAAAAAGTTATTGGCAATTAAGTATTTCCAAATACCTGCCGATACAAACATAGCTTGATATATCAAAACTAACTAACGTATTAACAAGGCAAGTAGCCTTTCAATTGGGTGGATTCAATGAATTTAACTGTAGCTGTAAAAATAATTGGTGGCTTTGCCATCATCTCAACTTTACTGATAGTCATTAGTACCATATCGTTATCTAATTTAAGCACCATCAGCGAGTCGACTCAGCAGCAGAACACATTAGCTATTCCAACACTCAAAGCCAGTAATAAACTTGCTATTGAGATCAGTCAGATGAGTAACTTAACCTTGAAAGGTTATTACCAAGAGGATCATGCTCTATTAGCCGGTAACCTTAATAATTATAAAAAGATAGAAACAGTATTCGCGCAGCAATTATCAGAATTAAAACAAATTGTCGCCTCTGAACAAGATTTATTGACGAACTTGACTCAAGTAGACCAGCTATATTCGAATTTTAATAATGCGAGTATTGAATTGTTTAACAATCGTAAAATTTCTATTGAACAAAAGCAGCTATTGACTGAGAAGATTGATATTTTAGAAGAAAAAGCCGATAACACTATTATGTTACTGCTAGATTTGGCTGACCATGAACTCGCAGATACCAAGCTTCAGCGGGCAATTAATTTAAGTGACTACTTCGAGAATCAGTTGAACTCGATTGTTTCTTCCGCTCTAGAGTATCGTGATATCTTGAATGAAAGCACAGCAGAGTTTATTGGTAGTGAGCTTACACGTAGTATTAGTGATGCAAGACAATCAGTTGATAATATTACCTTTGAATTAAATAGCCATGAAATTAAAGACATCTCAGAACAAGTGACCTTAGCGTTCAATGAAATAGAAAGTCTTTTATCACAAGAAAATGGCATCATAGCCCACAAAAACAAGCAGTTAAAATCTAATCGACAAGCTTCTCTTATGCTCTCACAGGAAGAAAAGGTAGCTAAGCAAGTAAATAGAATATTAGATAAGCAACTTGAACTAGCTAACCAAACAACGATAACTTCCAGTCAACTAATCGAAGACTCAGTAAGCAATGGCACAACTCATACAACCATTATTATGCTCATATCAATTGCTGTTGCGCTCATAATTGCTCGAATTACACTTATTGGTATTACACGTCCGTTAGCACGAGTTAATGAAATGCTAAGTATTGTGGCCTCTGGTGATCTTTCGTTGAAACTAGATGAAAGTGGTAAAGATGAATTCGCTCAGTTATCAAAAAATTGTAATTTATTAATCGATAGTTTACGTAACCTGATTGAAAGTATAGTCAATCGCTCAGCGCAGTTAGCTGCTGCTGCAGAACAAACCTCAGCAGTTACTGCACAAAGTACCACTGCAATTGAAGAACAGCGTAATCAAGTAGAACAAGCCGCTTCGGCGACAACAGAAATGAGCAGTACCTCACAAAGTGTACTTTCTAGTGCAAATGATGCTTTAAGCGAAATTAAACATGCAGATGAAGAAGCTGAACGTGTTAAAGGTATTTCAGCTAGGAACCGTCAGACCATTGAAATGCTTGCTAATGAAGTAGAATCCGCCTCTCAAGTTATCAATCAATTACAACAAGACAGTGCCTCAATTGGCGGAATATTAGATGTAATTCGTGGTATTGCTGAGCAAACTAACTTACTGGCATTGAATGCTGCTATTGAAGCAGCAAGAGCTGGTGAGCAAGGACGAGGCTTCGCTGTCGTTGCAGATGAAGTTCGAACACTAGCAAGTAGAACACAAGAATCAACGTCTGAAATCCAAACAATGATAGAAGCACTACAAACGGGCGCTGGAAAAGCTGTAACCGTAATGGATGCAGGTAAATCTAAAGCAAGTGATTGTGTAAATCAAAGTGAGGAAGCTGACCAAGCTCTCGAAACAATTACTCATGCTGTACACGAGGCATTCGATCGCAGCTCGCAAATTGCAACAGCCGCTGAAGAGCAAAGTGTTGTTGCCCATGAAATCAGTGAAAACCTTGAGTCCATTGTGACTATTGCCGAGCAAACAACCGCGGGTTCACAACAAACAGCAGCATCAAGTAGTGAAGTTGCTCGTTTAGCTGAAGAGTTACAGCAATCAGTACAAAAATTTAAATTATAGTAATCAATCTAAACGGCAAGTCTAAACTTACCTTTAACTTGCCATTTAGATTACAGTTATACTAATCTCATTAAGTTTTTGATTTTGTTTACGAAGGGTTAATAGATCAAAGTTAGGCACTCTATTGAGCAATAGCGAGCTATTAGGATTAAAAGTGATGCAATCTTGGAGTATTTTAGCCAGTACAAGGGATCAATAACTTAATGAAATAGGTATTATAGTTGACAAGAATTATTCAAGCTATATAATGCACCCAGCTTGAAGTTAGTTTTATTTTTTTGTACACCATTTCGATGTTATCTCATGCTTACCTTAGATAAGATATCTGTAACACGTCCTGATTTATAAGTAATAGCAACTCTTTTTAGCAAACCCCTAACAGCTTAGCTTTATGCCAAGATTGTTAGCACAATTACTCTTAAATATTTATAGGATACACATATGTCTACTACAACTGGTACAGTAAAATGGTTTAACGAAGCTAAAGGTTTTGGTTTCATCGAGCAAGAAAATGGTCCAGACGTTTTTGCTCATTTCAACGCTATCGTTGGTGACGGTTTTAAAACTCTTGCTGAAGGTCAAAAAGTTGAATTTACAGTTACTGACGGTCAGAAAGGACCTCAAGCTGAAAACATCGTTGCACTTTAATTTGCAATATTTAGGTTAGTTATTCGATAACAAACCTAAAGATGTTAAAGAAAGGACATACCTTAATTGGATGTCCTTTTTTATTGCCTATCTAAAAATACATTTTATTTTCTTCCAACCCTACCTTCTCTCTAAACGTTTCTATACACATACTTGCCTTCAGTTCAGATTAAGGCTCCCATTAAAGCGCCCCTACATCATATCTGAGTAGATGATTACATCTTCGTTGTTTAACAATGAAAGCCTCTAACCTCTTGTAGAGCTTATGAATCACGCATCCTAAATGGTGACTCTTATATTTATGCATTCTCTAAGTGAAAGGCACAAAAAAAGCCAGCTCTTATAAAGACCTAGCTTTTTAAATACTGCCATATCTATGACAATGAACTCATCTCATAACGAGATTTTAATCAACTTTGATTCTAGTAATATCTGCACCTAAACTTTGTAACTTACCTTCTATGCACAAATAACCGCGGTCAATATGATAGATTCGATCAACTTGAGTTGGTGACTTTGCCACTAAACCAGCAATTACAAGACTTGCTGAAGCACGTAAGTCGGTAGCCATTACTTGAGCACCATTCAGGCTAGCAACTCCTTTAACAATAGCGGTATTGCCTTCTAAAGCGATATCTGCACCCATGCGTTGTAATTCTGGAACATGCATAAAGCGGTTCTCAAAGATAGTTTCGATAACGGTTGCCGTACCTTCTGCTAATACATTCATAGTCATGAACTGTGCTTGCATATCAGTAGGAAACGCAGGATGTGGAGCCGTTCTAACATTGACCGCTTTTGCCGGCGCAGACATTTCAAGTTCAATCCAATCATCACCTGTAGTGATGGTTGCACCTGCTTCTTGAAGCTTACTTAATACAGCTTCTAACGAGGATGGATCCGTATTTAAGCACTTAATGTGCCCTTGAGTTACGGCTGCAGCCACCAAGAAAGTACCTGTTTCAATACGGTCAGGCATAACCGAGTATTCTTTACCACAAAGTTCACTAACACCTTCAATGGTTAGGGTATCAGTACCTGCACCTGTGATTTTAGCACCCATGCTTATTAAACAGTTGGCTAAATCAACAATTTCAGGCTCACGTGCAGCATTCTCAATAATGGTAATACCTTCAGCTAATGCTGCGGCCATCATTAAATTTTCCGTACCAGTTACACTAACCGTGTCCATGAAAATAGTTGCGCCAGTTAAACGACCTTGCTTTTTAGCCACAATATAACCATCTTCAACGGTAATATCTGCGCCCATAAGCTTTAAACCTTGGATATGCAGGTTAACGGGTCTCGCGCCAATGGCACATCCACCAGGTAAAGATACTTCCGCATGCCCCATACGGGCTAATAATGGACCAAGAACTAAAATTGATGCACGCATGGTTTTTACTAAATCATAAGGTGCACGACAAACATCAATGCTGCTAGCATCGATCATCAGTTTCTCTTCATTAAGCCACTTTGTTTTGGCACCTAACTGACCTAATAACTTAACCGTTGTTAGGATATCATTTAGCTGCGGTACGTTACTAAAAACAACAGGCGTTTTAGATAACAGCGCCGACATTAAAATAGGAAGAGCTGCGTTTTTTGCTCCGGAAATCACGACATCGCCGCGAAGTGGTTTACCACCAATAACTTTAAATGCGTCCAAAATAACTACTACTTACTTAAAATGATTAAAAAATATCGAGCCAGTATACACAAAAATGCCCAGCATTAAAAAACTAGGCATTAAAAGTACAATTTAGTAACACTATTACTCATTAATACTAACTATTAAATAGTTTATCGCGTTGCCATTGTGCTTTATTAAATGTTTTCACCGTCACTGCGTGGATTGTGCCATCTTTTATAATATCAGCTAATGGCTTAAGTACTGCTTGTTGACGTTTAACGCGGCTTAAGTCATCAAATAGATCACTTATCGCATTAATTCGGCATTGAGAGCCATCAAAAACCACATGAATCTCATCAAGTTCAAGGGTATCAGTTATCAATTTTTTTACTAATTCTTCGATTTCACCAACTTCCAAGGGAGTCTCCTTTGTTCGTTATATTTATAATACTAATCGCATGTTATAGGTAATAAACCATCTACGCCACTTAAGGTGATTAGTTTAGTTAATTTTTCAGGTATATTGCTAAAACTTAGCTGGCAAGAATGATGTGCAGCCTGCTCTAAAAGGTAAAAAAGCCAAGCAAGGCCAGCAGTATCAACCTTACTAACGTCACTTAAATCAACGTTAATAGCGCCATGTGCAAACCAATTTACATATTCACTATTTTTGATATGCGCGACACTATGTCGGCTCAATTGACCAGAGACAGTTAGGGTACCATGATTAAGAACTATATTCGCTTTACTCACTATTTATCCTTGCTGTTCTTTTTTTGCTGCTGAACTTTCATCTTTTACGGCGCGATTTTTAAAAACAATGTTTCGAGTACTTTTGCTTTTTAATAATTCAGTAACGTAAGGTAGGCCTTTTTGTCTGATGATACTACCTAGCTCAGCTTGCTTTGAGTCAAGTAAGCTGATTCCCTCTGCAACCATATCAAATGCTTGCCACTGTTTCGTTTTTTTATTAAGCCTTACCTTGAACGCCACATCAATATTATCTCGACCCACCATAATAATACGCGTATTTACAGCCACTATTTTTTTACCCGCGAATGACCTTTCCGGAGAAAACTCTACGGCTTGGTTATCGTATAAAGTAAAGACTTGTGCATAAGAGCTCACTAAATACTCTCGAAATACGGGTACAAAGGCACGACGTTCGGCATCTGTTGTTTTTCTTAAATGTTTGCCAATGACTTTAAAGGCTGAATATTTATAGTTGATATAAGGCATCAGTTCTTCTCGAACAATATCTTTCAACAAGTTTGGATTCTCTTGAATAGCTTGTTGCTCACGCGCAAAACGTTTAAAAGTCTGCTCAGCCGCACCTTGTACCATCTGATATGGATTACTTTGGTCTACGATTAGGCGCGTTGACTCTGTGGATAGCTCAGTTGTCTGAGAAGGCAAAGTTATTGCTGTTTCATTATTAGCAAGAGCACTCTTACTAATGGTCAAACTACATGCCAGACCAATCGTTAAACCCAAAATAATATTACTTGTACAAAACTTAGTTAAACTCACCTATCTACTCCTCACCACTTCCTTGGCTAAATAAAAACTGTCCTATCAATTCTTCTAGTACTAATGCTGGTTTCGTGTCTTCAATAAAGTCGCCTGGCTGCAAAGTATCTACGGACTCATCTACAAAACCAGGTTGCACACCTAAATACTGCTCACCTAATAAACCTGCAGTTAATATTGCGACAGAAGTAGCTTCTGAGAACTTATTATATTGTGTATAAATTTCAAGAGTAACTACTGGTGTATAGTCTTCTTCATCTAATGAAATATCACTAACACGACCAACAACAACCCCACCTACTTTGATCGGTGAGCGCACTTTTAAGCCACCAATATTATCGAATTTAGCAAAAAGCTGATAACTTTCACCATTACCACCTATACCTGAGTCTGCGACTTTAAGTGATAACATCAATAAGGCCGCTAAACCTAATGCAACAAAAAAACCTACCAATAATTCTACTTTCTTAGACACCATGTCTTTCACCAACGCCTTGTAATAAAAAATTCACTAATAAAATTCTAACGAGATAACAATGTTCAGTAATTGCTTTATGAGCCTAAATTACTTGACGAACATTAATGCCGTTAAAATGAAATCCAAAAATAACACCAGTAATGATGATTGCACCACAGTTGAAGTAGTCGCTCGACTAATACCTTCAGAGGTAGGTTCACAATCATAGCCTTTGTATACGGCTATCCACATCACAACAAAAGCAAAAACAATACTTTTAATAATACCGTTGAGAATATCTTTTTGGAAGTCGACTTGATCTTGCATTACTGACCAAAAAGTACCGCCATCAACACCTAACCAATCCACACCAACAACATGAGCGCCAAGTATTCCTACCATAGAAAAAATAGCAGCTAACAGGGGTAAGCTAATAAATCCAGCCCAAAAACGCGGGGCAATTACTCGTCTTAATGGATCAATCGCCATCATCTCTAGACTTGATAATTGCTCAGTCGCTTTCATCAAACCAATTTCAGCGGTAAGTGCCGATCCTGCACGACCCGCAAATAACAGAGCGGCAACCACAGGGCCAAGCTCTCGTAATAACGACAGTGCAACCATAGGACCTAAACTTGCTTCCGCGCCATAACCCACAAGAATAGTATAGCCTTGTAAAGCCAAGACCATACCAATAAACGTACCTGACACCACGATAATCAACAAAGACAATACACCAACACTGTATAGCTGTTGCATCAGTAAAGGCGTGCCCTTGCGAATATTGGGTACATGCATTAACGCAGAGATCAACAAAATTACTGCGCGGCCTAGACCACTTATCATATTGAGCGTTTGTTTACCTAAAAACTGTATCTGCTGCACTATTTTCCGCCTTGAAACTGATTCATTTAATTAACTCTTTTTGACGATATTTTAATGAGTTCATCACTATAAGCTGGTGCTTCATAATGAAAAGGCACCGCGCCATCAGCTTCACCTTGAATAAACTGTTGTACTAGAGCAGAGCTATCTTGGCGTATTTGATCAGGTGTACCGTGGCCAATAATTTTCTTTTCAGCAACAATATAAATATAATCTGCGATGCTCATAACTTCAGGAACATCATGTGAAACCACTATAGAGGTTAACCCCAGCGCATCATTTAATGAACGTATTAACCGGACAATGACTCCCATAGAAATAGGGTCTTGGCCAGCAAAAGGTTCATCGTATAAAATGAGTTCAGGATCTAATGCAATAGCTCTTGCTAGTGCTACCCTACGGGCCATTCCTCCAGAAAGCTCACTGGGTTGTAAGTGCCTTGCACCTCGTAAACCAACAGCTTCAAGTTTCATCAAAACAATTTTTTCAATGATGGCTTCAGATAATTGGGTATGTTCTCTTATGGGGAAGGCGATATTATCGTAAACACTCATTTCAGTGAATAACGCACCACTTTGAAAGAGCATGCTCATATCTTTACGGACTTCATATAAGTCAGCGCGCGATAACAAAGGGATATTTCTGCCTGCAAAAAATATATTGCCACTTTCAGGCTTTATTTGGCCACCAATCAAGCGAAGTAATGTCGTTTTACCAATACCACTCGGCCCCATAATAGCGGTAACTTTGCCTTTAGGAATAGACAAACTGATATCGTCATAAATCACCCGTTCACCTCGTTTAAAGGTCAGGTTTTCAATTTCAACCAAATTTTCTTCAAGTGCGGGATTTGTCATGGTTCAACGTCACTGTTGTTTATTGTCTGAATTTACAATAGGAATTCTTTTAATAGAGGTGATTTTACCTGAGCGGTAACAATTCTTCATTAGAAATAAACAAATAACAGCGCAATAAGTGTAAAAATCAGAGGTTAAATTGTAAGAAAGTGATCGTTTTTGCTCAAAAGTAAGACAAAAGAATATTATTTTCCTTCAGTTGACATTATTTACTTCTTTTTTGCTCAACAACCAGCGACAATTTACCCTTAACTTTGGAGCCATTAATGCTAGAACAAATATTTATATTACTCATTGCCCTTGTTGTTTTAGTTTGGAGTGCCGATAAATTCGTTTTTGGCGCTTCATCATTAGCAAGAAACTTAGGTATTTCACCAATGATAATTGGTTTAACTATCGTTGCTATGGGTTCTTCAGCACCAGAAATGATGGTGGCTGCAACGGCATCAATGCAAGGTAACCCAGATACAGCCATTGGCAATGCTATTGGTTCAAACATTACCAATATTGCCTTGGTACTTGGTATTACCGCTTTACTACAGCCGTTAACCGTTTCATCACAAACAATAAAGCGTGAAATCCCCCTTATATTAGCCGTTACCGCCTTAGGGTATTGGTTACTTTTTGATAATCACTTTAGTTTCATTGAAGGTATTATCTTGATATCTGGCTTTGCCATCTACATTATTACACTCCTTGTCATCACATTGAAGAAAACAAGGGGTAAACCCAGTGATGATCCGTTGATTATTGAAGCAGAACAAGATGTTGCCGCTGCCGTTAGTATGAAGTTATCTTTAATTTGGCTGGGTGTTGGAATCATTTTATTACCATTGAGCGCGAGCTTTTTGGTTGATTCTTCTGTATATATTGCTAAAGCTTATGGTATTAGTGACTTAGTTATAGGTTTAACTATTATAGCGATAGGTACCAGTTTACCTGAGCTCGCCGCAAGCATTATGAGCATCATTAAAAAAGAAGATGATTTAGCATTAGGCAATATAATAGGCTCTAACATTTTTAATATTTTAGCTGTTCTCCCAATAGCCGGTCTAATAGCTCCTGGTAATATTGACGCTTTAGCTGCCAGTAGAGATGCGCCTTATATGTTAGGTATTACTTTGCTGCTATTTATCTTATGTTTTAGTCGCCGCTTAGGTGCATTTAGAATTACTCGTGCCAAGGGTGCATTATTACTGTTAAGCTTTATCGCTTACCAAGTATTACTTTTTAGTCAATTGTCATAATAAAGGTTGCTGTTAATTAATCATTATGAAAAATTTCAAAGAATTAGCAAAAAACGTTATTGAGATTGAACAGCAAGCTATCGCTGAACTAGTACAGTTTATTGATGATAACTTTGAACTTGCCTGTCAACTCATGTTTCATTGCAAAGGACGAGTAATCGTCATTGGCATGGGGAAATCAGGTCATATTGGTGGTAAAATAGCGGCTACGCTTGCTAGTACTGGCACACCATCATTTTTTGTTCACCCTGGAGAAGCTAGTCATGGCGATCTAGGCATGGTCACCAGCAATGATGTGGTTTTAACCATTTCTAATTCGGGTGAAACTAGTGAAGTACTTGCTATAATTCCGGTTATAAAGCGCATCGGTGCTAAATTAATTTCAATGACTGGCAACACTGAATCTACCTTAGCTAAATTAGCCGATACCCATGTTTGCATTAAAGTATCGGCTGAAGCTTGTCCTCTTGGTTTAACGCCAACATCAAGTACCACGGCAACCCTAGTAATGGGTGATGCATTAGCCGTTGCTTTACTCAACGCGCGTGATTTTACCGCAGAGGATTTCGCTTTATCTCACCCTGGTGGCAGTTTAGGCAAACGTCTATTACTGCGCCTAAGCGACATTATGCATAAAGACGATCGCGTACCTATGATTTCGGAAAATGCTCTTATCAAAGACGCCTTAGTTGAAATGTCCTTAAAAGGCCTGGGCATGACTGCTATAGTTAATGAACAACAACAACTAGTCGGTTTATTTACTGATGGTGATCTTCGCAGGGTATTAGACAATAGGATAGATATCCACAGTGAAAGTATTAACACAGTAATGACCCATAACCCTAGTGTAGCGCAGAGTGATATGCTTGCCGCACAGGCGCTAAAAATAATGGAAGATAAAAAAATAAACGGCCTTATCATTGTCGATAGCAACAATATACCTGTAGGTGCAATGAATATGCATGACTTCTTAAGTTCCGGAGTACTTTAATGAATACCCTATATGGCAATGTAGAACACAACGTTTTAGCTAAAGCGCAACAAATAAAGTTACTGGTATGTGATGTCGATGGTGTATTTTCTGATGGCAGAATTTATTTAGGCAATGATGGTGAAGAGCTAAAAGCTTTTCATACAAAAGATGGTTTTGGCATTAAGGCCTTAGGTGCTAGTGGCGTTGATGTTGCGATTATTACGGGAAGAACTTCAGCTATCGTTGAGTATCGTATGAAAGCATTAAATGTTGCACATATTATTCAAGGCCAAGAAGATAAGTTACCTGCATTAATTGATTTAATTGAACAATTAAACATTACTATTGAAGAGGTAGCGTACATTGGTGATGATGTACCTGATTTACCTTGTATTGAAGCCGTTGGCTTAGGCATTAGTGTTTCCGATGGACATCCTTTAGTTCTTCGTTCTGCCAATTATACCACTTTTACTCGTGGTGGATTTGGCGCGGTAAGAGAGACATGTGATTTGATCATGCAAAGCCAAAATAGCTTAGACAAAGCATCAGGCGCCAGTATATGAATCGATTAAATAGCCTAGCGCTATTTGTCTTACTGCTTAGTGCGCTAATTTATGGCATTATTGAATGGCGTAGTGCATCAATAGAACAAGATACTTTAATTGTTGATGAGCAACGTCCGGATTTTATTGCTGAGCAGCTAGAAAGTAAAATCTATAGTGACTTAGGGCAACTCTCCCACACTATTGAAGCAGAAAGAATGGAGCATTACTCTGATTTGGAAGTCAGTTACTTTGAATTGCCGAATTACACATTATATCCGCAAAAAGAAGGCCAGCCATGGAAGGTCAGTGCGCAAGAAGCGACACTTTACAAAGACAACCGTGTAGAGCTAAAGAATCAAGTACATATTAAAGCGACAGAAATTGACGGCTTAATAAAAGAGATTCACTGCAAAACAATAGCATTAGATTTAAAAACCAATATCATTAGTTCAGAGCAATCAGTTGTTGTGGTGGGAAGAGATTTCACCATGTACGGCTCAGGATTAATTATCGATTTAAACACAAAAAAAATGACCTTAATCCAGCATGAACGTACTATTTATAAAAAACATGATGAAAGTTAATTTAATTAAAAAAACAGTTTCAGTTTTAGCCGTAGCCTCAAGTTTACTCTTTGTCAGTAACGCTTTGGCGGCAATAAAAGATTTGGAACAGGAAATAATTATAGTCGCTGAAAGTCAAGATGCCGATCTAAAAAATAAAATTATCAGTTATTTAGATAATGTTATTATTCGTCAAGGCTCTATTTCTATTACCGCCGATGTAGTTAAAGTCTTTAGTCAAGTTAATAAGAAGAATGATGAAAAAAATGAAACTTATTTGGCAAAAGGCAAACCTGCTATATTCGAGCAACAACTAGAAGATGGTAGCTTAATTACCTTGCAGGCAGATGAAATAACCTATAGCCCTAACTCGAATACAATCATTATTTCAGGTAATGCCCTAGTCAAGCAAGCTGGAAGTGAAGTCAGTGGTAATGAAATAACTTATAATACTGTCAGTGAAAAACTACAAGCACGGAGCGCTAATAATCAGCCTGTTACTACTATTTTACAACCAACGGTACTCAAGAAACAGAAAGAGACTTACGAAAAATCTAAAGAAGAAAAACCAACTGACAAGGTAGTAGAAAAAGAAGGCGACAGTAGTGACAACTAACACAGTGAAAACAACACCTGTAAATACACTGATTGCCGATGGTTTATCGAAGTCTTATAAAAGTAGACAAGTCGTTAAGAATGTTAGTTTGCAAGTTGACGCAGGACAAATAGTTGGCTTATTAGGCCCCAATGGCGCCGGAAAAACCACATCCTTTTATATGATTGTTGGCTTAGTCCCCAATGACAATGGCTCGATCAAACTCAACGGTCAAGACCTTACCCTTGCTCCTATGCATGAAAGAGCCCGAAGCGGTATTGGCTATTTACCTCAAGAAGCCTCAATTTTTAGAAAGCTAACTGTTTCTGATAATATTATGGCGATATTACAAACACGTAAAGAGCTTAGTGAAACCCAGCGCGCTGAGAAACTTGAAAATTTATTAGAAGAGTTTCACATTTGTCATATCAAAGACAATACCGGCATGAGCTTATCCGGTGGCGAAAGACGAAGAGTTGAAATTGCCCGAGCACTCGCTGCAGATCCTCAATTTATTTTATTAGATGAGCCCTTTGCTGGTGTTGACCCAATTTCGGTTGGCGACATTAAAAAAATCATCTTACACTTAAAGCAGCGAGGCATAGGTATCTTGATAACAGACCATAATGTGAGAGAAACATTAGACGTTTGTGAGCATGCTTATATAGTTAGTCATGGTGAAATTATTGCGCAAGGTAATGCAGATCAAATTCTTGCTAATCAAAAAGTCAGAGATGTATACCTTGGCGAACAATTCACGCTATAGTAAAGCGATAGGCTAGTATATTTAGCCAGAATACTTAATAGAATAGTAGTTACCCATTGTAATAGCGTAACTACTAAGAATAATAAATAGGAAATCATATAACCTAGATGCGCCCTACACTACAGCTCCGTATTGGACAACACTTAACAATGACTCCACAATTGCAACAAGCTATTAAGCTGTTGCAATTGTCTACGTTAGAGTTACAACAAGAAATTCAAGAAGTTTTAGAGAGCAATCCATTACTTGAACTTGATGAAAAAGCTCAAAGTGATAATTCAAGTGAACAAAATAATCTTGAAGAAGCCTTTTCATCCAATACTAATGAAGAAAAAACGGATCAACCTGCGGGCGATGGTAGTGAAGAACAGCAGGCCAGTATTGACGAAATCAGTACTACTGAGGCGATGGAAAAAAGTGATATACCAGAAGAACTAAATATAGATACTACTTGGGAAGAAAGCTACAGTGCTGGGGTATCAAATACTGGCGCAGTAAGTAGCCCTGCTGATGACTACACCTATCAGGGTGAAACCACTGATTCCATTCAAGATCATTTATTATGGCAAATGGAATTAACCCCTTTCAGCGATACTGATAAAACCATCGCAATTGCTATTATAGAAGCAGTCGATGACGCCGGTTATTTAACTGTATCACCAGAAGATATCTTAGAGAGTGTTGGCACTGAAGGGCTCGAGCTTGATGAAGTAGAAGCCGTATTAAAACGTATTAATATGTTTGATCCTATTGGTGTCGCAGCTCGCTCCATTCCTGATTGCTTACTTATTCAATTAAATCAATTTAGTGCTGATACCCCTTACCTGAAAGAAAGTAAATTAATAATCAACGACCATATCGATCTACTTGGTAATCGAGACTATCGCCAGTTAATGCGTAAAACCAAATTAAAAGAAGATCAGCTACGTGAAGTAATGCGTTTAATTCAAAGCTTGAACCCTCGTCCGGGTGATGCGGTAATTAAAGGCGATGACCAGTATGTTATTCCAGATGTTTCTGTTGAGAAAAAAAATGGCCGTTGGGTCGTTGAATTAAATTCTGATACTGCACCTAAATTGTCGATTAATAAACAGTATGCGGCAATGTCTAAAACAATGAAGTCGTCAACTGATGATGGACAATTTATTAGATCCAACTTACAAGAAGCTAAATGGTTTATTAAGAGTTTAGAATCTCGCAATGACACACTACTTAAAGTGTCCAATTGTATTGTTCAACGCCAGCAAGGTTTTTTAGAACATGGTGCTGAAGCCATGAGACCTATGGTACTAAACGATATAGCTGAAGCTGTTGATATGCACGAATCCACCATCTCACGTGTTACAACACAAAAGTATATGCACACGCCAAGAGGCATCTTTGAACTCAAGTACTTCTTCTCTAGTCATGTCAGTACAGAGAATGGTGGTGAATGTTCATCTACAGCAATTCGTTCTTTGATTAAAAAACTTATCTTAGCGGAAACACCTGCTAAACCGTTAAGTGATAGTAAAATGGCTAACTTATTAGCTGAGCAGGGAATAAAAGTGGCACGACGTACAATTGCTAAATATCGAGAATCATTAGCGATACCACCGTCAAATCAACGTAAGAGTTTACTTTAGAAGACTACAATAAAAGGATCATGTTTATGCAAATTAATCTTTCTGGACACCATGTTGAAGTAACTAGTTCATTGCGCGAATATGTCGATACAAAATTCTCAAAATTAGAACGACATTTTGATCACATTAATAATGTCCATGTTGTACTTACCGTAGAAAAGCTTAATCAAAAAGCTGAAGCTAATGTTCATATGAATGGCAGTGAAGTATTTGCTTCTGCAGTCAACACCGATATGTATGCCTCTATTGATACCTTAGTTGATAAACTTGATAGGCAGATTCTTAAGTATAAAGCTAAGGTTTCTCATCATTAAGTTGAGTTAGCCCGAAAGACCGCTTTAAAGTAATTAAAGCCTATTAAAGCAGGCGTCCTGAGCTAAATGATTTAGCGTAAGTGGCGCCTTAAAACCATTAACACGATTATGCAATTATCCGAAATATTAACAACAAGCTGTACTAGTTGTGATGTAGCAGTAACCAGTAAAAAACGTATTCTAGAAAGAATTTGTCAACTCGCTGCGATTCAAATAACTGATATAGAGCAAGATGAACTATTAGATAGTTTACTCAATAGAGAAAAAATGGGTAGCACTGGTATAGGTAACGGTATTGCGATCCCACATGGTCGATTGCCCAATACAAGTAAAGCTGTTGCGGTGTTAATAACAACAGAAAAGGCAATCGATTTTGATGCCATAGATAATAGAGACGTAGATATTTTTGTTGCCTTATTTGTGCCCGAAAATAGCTGCCAAGAACATTTAGATACGCTACAAAATATTGCTAAACTATTTAGTGATAAAAAGATGATCAAGCAAGTTCGAAAATGCAATGATAATCAGGCACTCTATAACTTAATTCAACAAGCAAGCTAGCAATAGATATACCCAAGCCACTTGAAGCTGTGTGTTTCAGGACCGCTGAGCGATTTATGATCAAGGCGCCTCATTTTATTAAGGATTATTCCCTTAAAAAAGGAGGCAACGACGAGCATAAGCCGCTCAGGGGCCCCATAGGGCTGGTTTAGAAACGCTTTATGCTACGTTATTGATTTCGACAATAGAATAACTATTCTCTTCAATCAATGCCTTGCCTAAAGGCGTTTCTAATTCCAGCTGAAACCTGCATCTTCATGTGGCTTGGGTATAAGTTGCCGCGCATTCGGAATAGTATAAATGAAATTAATCATTGTTAGTGGTCGCTCAGGCTCAGGTAAATCGGTTGCACTAAGAGTTTTAGAAGATCTTGGTTATTATTGTGTAGACAACATCCCTATTAATCTTCTGCCGGCATTAACCCATACTGTTATCAATGACTATGAAAACGTTGCGGTAAGTCTCGATGTTCGAAACTTACCGAAAGACCCAGAAGATATCCCAGAAATTATTGCTTATTTACCTAAAGCAGTAGACGTTAACACGTTATTTTTAGATGCCGATGATAATGACTTAATCAGACGCTTTAGTGAAACACGCCGTTTGCATCCCCTTATTAAAGAGAATATGGCACTTGATCAAGCAATTGCTTTAGAAAAATCATTACTCGAGCCTATATCTACTAATGCCGATCTATATATAAATACCAGTCAACTTAGCCCTCATCAATTGGCTGATTTAGTCAGAGAGCGGATTTTAGGTAAAAAAACAGGCTCTATGGTATTAGTATTTGAATCGTTTGGTTTTAAACACGGTATTCCTGTTGATGCTGATTATGTATTTGACGCTAGATTCTTACCTAATCCATTTTGGGAAAAATCACTCAAAGGTCAAACAGGCGTCGATCAAGAAGTAAAAGACTTTCTTGCCAGCCAAGCTATTGTTACTAAATTTATTTGGCAAATTAACAGTTTTATGATGACTTGGTTACCACATCTAGAACGAAATAATCGTAGCTATGTGACTATAGCCATTGGTTGTACTGGTGGTAAGCATAGATCTGTTTATATCGCTGAGATGTTAGCTAAGAATTTCCGTAAAGAGCGTGATGATATACAAACGCATCATAGAGATATTGATATTAAATCCACCTAATAAGTGAGCACAACAGTGAATGTTATCTCTCAACAAGTGACCATTTGTAATAAATTGGGTTTACACGCTCGTGCCGCAACTAAATTAGCGCAATTAAGCCAAAAGTTTGCCGCGAAAATCACCCTAGAATTAGCCGGTAAAGAAGCCGACGCTGGTAGTATTATGGCGCTAATGTTACTAGCAGGCGGTCAAGGAAAAATGGTAAATATCACCGCACAAGGCAAAGACGCACAGTTGGCACTCGCTGAAATATGCCAACTTATTTCTGATAAGTTCGACGAAGCTGAATAAAAAAACCTATATAAAAGCTCCCCTTATAAGATAAAAAAGCTGATAAAACCACTAAGTTACGATAAACTTAAGCCGACTTTCAGCTGTTTTCCAAAGAAAGCTGTTATTCTTTTCAACAATAATAAAACCAAGTGGACCAATTTATTGCCCACTTAGCGAGAATGAAAAGGCTTAGAGGTAAGGCATTAATTGAAGAGAATGGTAATTTCCTTGTCAATATAAATAACGATGCATGTAAGCCTTTGCCTTTATTAGGTACTCGCCCTTTGGGAACTCATTAGCAAACTGATATCATCATAAAATTAATGAAATATAGAATAACTATATTTAAATAATTTCACTTGTTCTAAGCTCGCTAATGTAGTTCTAAGTTGTACAATTAATTAGTCCAATAGGTATGACCCTCCGTTTCGCAACGTTCTCAGCGATACACTCTTTAGAGGGTTTTCTGTGCACTATACATTACAGAAGCAGAGTCGCTATGCCAGAAATATCAGAACAAGAGTATAACCAACAAAGATTACAACAAGTCAACGAAGCACTTGGCAGTGGTATGTTCGTCTACGTGCGAAAACTATTACAGCACATGCCTGCTTATGATTTAGCCCTTATTTTAGAGTCTTCTACTGCTAAAAGCCGCCCAGTGTTATGGCAGCTTATTGATCCTGACTTTCACGGTGAAGTACTTGAAGAGCTTAATGAAGAAGTTCGTAAAGGTATTCTTAAAAGCATGCGACCTGAAAAGCTCGCTGCTGTTGCCGAAGGCATGGATATTGATGATTTAGCTGAAGTTTTCCGTACCCTACCAGACAGTATTTATAATGAAGTACTGAACTCGATGGACTCGCAAGACCGTAGTCGTGTCGAAACAGCATTATCTTACGAGGAAGACACTGCTGGTGGTATGATGAATACCGATACTATCACCTTACGTCCGGACGTAACGGTTGATGTGGTATTACGGTACTTACGCCTTAAGGGTGACCTTCCTGACGCAACCGACTCTTTCTATGTTGTTGATCGTAACAATAAATTTATTGGCGCAGTATCACTAGCAGCAATCGTAACAGCTAAAGCAGAGGCCATTGTCTCTAGTTTGATTAATGCTGAAGTTGAAGCGGTGCAAGCTGAGTTGGGCGAGCAAGATGTTGCGCAACTTTTTGAACGTCATGATTGGTTTTCTGCACCCGTTGTTGATGACGCAGGCCACTTACTAGGTCGTATTACCATTGATGATGTCATCGATATCATTCGTGAAAATGCAGAACACTCCATGATGAGTATGGCTGGTTTAGATGATGAGGCAGATACCTTTGCTCCCGTCATTAAAAGTACTAAACAGCGTTCATTATGGCTTGGTGTTAACCTGATTACCGCATTAATGGCGGTTGCTGTTACCAGTATGTTTGAGGGTGTTTTTCAACAACTAGCCATTTTGGCGGTATTAAATTCTTTAGTTCCGAGCATGGGCGGTGTTGCTGGTAATCAAACCTTAACGCTTGTTATTCGTGGTATGGCGCTAGGTCATGTCGGTGACAGTAACGCTCGCGCACTGCTCAGTAAAGAAGTCGCTATTGGTTTTTTAAATGGTATTATTTGGGCGACGTTAATTGCGACTGTAGTAGCGATTTGGAAGCAGGATCTAATGCTTGGCGGCGTGATTGCATTCGCTATGCTGATGAACATGACTGCAGCCGGGCTTGCTGGTGTAAGTATTCCGTTGTTATTAAAACGCCTCAATATAGACCCTGCGCTTGCAGGCAGCGTTATTATCACCACGGTAACTGATGTTGTAGGTATTTTCGCATTTTTAGGAACCGCTACGCTCTTACTAACCTAGTTCTGTTTACCTAGTGCATTACCAAATAGAAACACCTAATTTTATCTTTAAAAAAGCGTTATCAATAGCAAAATTGATAACGCTTTTTTATGAATCACTTTACTAGTAACTAAACTAAGAATAATAGTAATAGTAATAGTAATAACTTTAGTTTTTAATGTCCGGCAACTTGCAACTCATCAATTAAAATAGAGCCAGTACGGATACTGCCACGCATATCCACATCAGAGCCAACAGCGACAATCCCCTTAAACATCTGAGCTAAATTACCAGCGATGGTAATTTCACTTACTGGGTAGGCTATTTCACCATTTTCTACCCAAAATCCTGACGCGCCACGTGAGTAATCGCCATTAACAACATTTACTCCTTGCCCCATTAACTCAGTAACCAATAAACCTGTGCCTAAGGTTTTTAACATGGCGTCAAAACTGCCATCATGTCCTTGGGCATCTACCAACCAGTTATGAATGCCGCCAGCATGGCCCGTTGTCGTTAATCCTAGCTTGCGAGCCGAGTAACTGGTTAACAAGTAAGTTTGCAATGCTCCTTGGCTAATAATCTCACGATCTTGCGTTAATACACCTTCACTATCAAATGCACTACTCGCCAACGCCTTGGCAATATGCGGTCTTTCACTAATATTCAAAAATTTAGGAAAAACATCTTTACCAATCTCATCAAGTAAGAAAGATGATTTACGATATAGATTTCCACCACTAATAGCTGCGATAAAATGTCCCCAAATAGTATTCGCAATATCAGATCTAAAGAGTACTGGTACTTTACCTGTTGGGATTGTTTGAGGCTTTAAACGTGACAAAACTTCTTGGGAGGCCTGTAGACCAACATTTTTAGCGCTTTCTAACAAAGAGAATTCACGATTAACCGTGTATGCATAGTCACGTTCCATGTCATCACCATCACTGGCAATCATCACACAACTTAAGCTATGACGGGTACTTGGGTAACCCACTAACTGTCCATGACTATTTCCATAGACCTTAAAACCAGCAAAGGTATCAAAGCTAGCACCATCTGAATTACTCACTCGTGGATCAACGGCTAAGGCGCTTTCCTCACATTCTTTGGCGAGTTCGATTGCTTCTTCAGTGCTAATTTCATGAGGGTGATATAAATCTAAATCAATTGGCTGCATTGCCAGAAGCGACTTATCTGCTAGACCTGAACAATCATCTACCGAGGTATATTTAGCAATGTTTACTGCTGCGGTAACTGTTTTAAGTAATGCTTGCTCTGACAAATCCGCTGTAGAAGCGCTGCCTTTACGGCCTTCACGGTAAACAGTGATACCTAAACCACCGTCGTTGGTAAATTCAACATTTTCCACTTCACCCATGCGTGTACTGACACTTAAGCCTTGTTGACGGCTCATAGCAACTTCAGCACCGTCTGCGCCAAGTGATTTAGCGAGTTCAAGTACGGTGGCAACACGTTCTTTCACTTCACTAAGTTGTTTAGTTATTGGATCATGCGATTTAGAGGCTAAGGTCATATTGGTTTCTACTTTCTCTTTTCTTTTTAAGGAGTAATAAGGCTTCAATAGCTACCTAGAATGTAGGGGCTGTTGAACACTTAAGATTATTTTTATTGTTTCTGCTTAGTTCACACGGCTCGTCGTGATTAAAGTACTCTCACTCGAACAAGGTTTGACCGCAAAAGATCAACAGCCTCAATTAATTTAGTGATATAATAAGGGTAATTATAATTTATTTTAACATGGTATTAGACATTATTATGCCCCAGTCAGCCAACGATATCGACGAATCTTCAGAAGAAATGGAAGAAGAGTTAAAAAGTAAAAGCGAAGTAAAGCGTGAAATGCATAAATTACAAGATTTTGCACAGAGCTTAATAGAAATGTCTAAGCATCAACGAAGTCGCTTACCTTTAAGTGAAGACATAAAAGATGCGATGATTTTAGCTGATAAGATCAGCAATAAACATGAAGCTTTACGTCGTCATATTCGTCACACCGCTAGAATACTTTTGGAAACCGACCTAGAGCCCATTCATCATGCTATTGAGGTTATGGCTAATAAACATCAACAAGAAACGGCAAAGTTTGTTCGTTTAGAAGCGATTAGAGATGAATTAATTGATCAGGGAAATGACGCTGTTGAAGCTTTGATTACTGAATTTCCACAAATCGAACGCCAAAAAATTAAGCAGTTGATTCGCCATGCAGCAAAAGAGAAAAAAGCGGAGAAATTAGGTAAGCATTATAAAAATCTTTTCACTTACCTAAAAGAAAATGCTTAAATAAAACAGTGAATATCAGCAAGTATTTTGGATATTAATACTTGCTGATGTATTCAAATTAACTCATTACTGCGTACCACCGATAGTCATCTCATCAACTTTTAACGTAGGTTGACCAACACCTACAGGTATACTTTGACCATCTTTACCACAAACACCAACACCCGCATCAAGTTTTAAATCATTACCGACCATACTGATCCGTTTCATTGCCTCAGGTCCATTACCTATTAGCGTAGCGCCTTTAACTGGTGACGTTATTTTACCATCCTCAATTAAGTAGGCTTCTGAACTGGTAAAAACAAACTTCCCTGAAGTAATATCTACCTGTCCACCAGCAAAGTTTGGAGCATAAATACCTTTTTTAACCGACTTAATAATATCTTCAGGACTAGACTCCCCTGCTAACATATACGTATTAGTCATTCGTGGCATAGGTAAGTGCGCATACGATTCACGTCGACCGTTACCTGTTGGTTTCACGCCCATTAAGCCAGCATTATGCTTATCTTGCATGTAGCCTTTTAATATGCCCTTTTCGATCAACACATTATATTGTCCAGGCGTTCCTTCGTCATCAATAGATATTGAACCGCGACGATTGGCTAATGTACCATCATCAACAATGGTACAAAGCTCAGAAGTCACTTGTTGACCAACTTTACCTGAGAACGCTGAAGAGCCTTTACGGTTAAAGTCACCTTCTAAACCATGCCCTACTGCTTCATGTAGTAACACACCAGGCCAACCTGCGCCTAATACCACAGGAAAAGTACCAGCAGGTGCTTCAATGGCGACTAAGTTAACTAATGCTTGTCTAACAGATTCTTCAGCATAAGCAAGGTAACGTGGTTTGTTATCTCCCGCTTCAACTTCAAAAAAGTAACTGTAATCTGTACGAGCACCACCACCAGCACTTGCGCGCTCACGCTTGCCGTTTTCTTCAACCAATACTGAACAATTTAAGCGAACTAATGGACGAATATCTGTACCAAAAGTGCCATCACTTGCACTCACTAAAATAGTTTCATAGACACCTGATATACTGGCAATAACCTGCTTAACACGGCTATCAACTTGGCGCGCATGTGCTTCAACTTGATGCAATAAATCAATTTTTTGCTCTTGCGTTAAACTGCCAAGTGGTTCAACAGATTGATAAACTTCAATAGGTGATTGACGGCTAAACGCTTTAACACTTGCACCAGTACCGCTATCTGCAATACCTTTTGCCGCATCTGCCGCTTTTTGAAGTGCTTCAGGGGTAATATCATCTGAATAAGCAAAGCCTGTTTTTTCGCCTGAAATGGCTCTTACGCCAACACCACGTTCAATGTTATATGAACCTTCTTTGACAATACCATCTTCTAAAACCCAGGTTTCATGCTGACTCGCTTGAAAATAAAAATCAGCATAATCGACTTGTCGTCCCATCATACTGTTTAGGGTTTTTGACAACATTTCTTCATCAATATGACTATCACTTAATAAGGATTTTTCAACTATATTCATTAGGTCTTAGCTCTACTTCTATGTTCTTTAATTATAATCAAATTGCTGCTTTATTTATTCAGCGGCGAGTTCAAAGGCATGCTTTGACGTATGCGTGTTAATTCTTCGGAGTGATAGTCGATTGAAATATAACCTTCACCCGTTTCAATACTTTGTTCAATTTCGCCCCAAGGGTTAATGATCATTGAATGCCCCCAAGTTTCGCGACCATTTTCATGAACGCCTTCTTGCCCTGCTGCTACAATATAAACTTGATTTTCAATAGCCCTTGCTTGCAATAATGTTTGCCAATGTGCTTTGCCCGTTACTCTTGTAAAGGCACTAGGTACGGTAATAATGTCAGCGCCCGCAATCGATAGTTGCTGAAACAAATTGGGAAACCGCAAATCGAAGCAAACTGATAGCCCAATATTAGCGAATTCGGTATTAACCATGCTTATTTCTTTACCCGCTTGAGTATAGCGAGATTCACAATAGCTCTTGGTGCTATCGCTGACATTAACATCGAATAAATGAATTTTATCGTATTGCCCTATCAACTCTCCCTCGGGATTGAAAACACAACTGCTATTAGTAAATTTAGTTGAAGATGTCGATAAAATAGGGATAGTGCCAGCAACTAAGTAAACTTTAAATTTTTTGGCAAGCTCTCCAAGCGCTAAGCAAAGGTCATTGCCTGTGGCTGATGCTATTGCCAAATCCAATTGTTCACTGTCTTTACTACCAAAATACAAGCAACACTCAGGCAGTACGACTAAATGCTGAACGTCCTCTTGGCTAGCAGTAATTTTAGATAGCAACTCAGCTATCTTAGCAAGGTTCGTTTCGACGTTAGCTGCTGATGATAACTGTATTGCACTCAATTTAACCATCGGTTGCTTTATCCTTTTTAGATGTAGAGGGTGTTTCTATAATTGACTCATCTTGTTTAGCATCTTCGGTCGGTACTGCGCCCTCGATACTAATATTTTTACTTTTACGATCAACTTCTTTGAAGTCAGGATTATCGACCGTGCCCGTTAGCTCAAACTTAAATTCAGAGACTACTTGAGACCTAACAACTTGATCGATAGCTACCCCAGCAAGAAAAGTTACTGGATTCAAAGAGGTAGCGATCCAAGCTAACACTGGTAAGCTTGAAGTTAGGTTAGGTTTATAAGACATTTCGTAATCAAGCTCACCGGTGACCAAGTTGGTATTACCTGTCATAAACAAGTTACCTGCGGTGCCATTCATTTTAGTATTATCGGTAGTTAACAATCCCTGATCTAATTGATAGTTTCCTTTGATATTACTATAAAACATACCATCACTAAAAATATCACGAAAATCGAGTGTTAACTTACGTACCAAAGATTGTAAGCTCAACACTGAGAAAATACGTGCTGAGTCACTTACATCCGCTAAATAGCCATCATCTAGTCGTCCATTAACCGTGCCGTTTAAGTGGCTAAGCATAAAATCATGCAAACCTCCTTCCCAGTTTAGGTTTACATCAATTTTTGCGCCACTGTCTTTAATAATTGATTCATAACCTGCTGCTTTTAATTCTGCTTCTACATCATCCACCGACAGATTACCAACTAAGGTAGTTATTGATGCTTGTTCATTATGAAGCCAACTGCCGTCTAGATTTAATGATGTTTTATTTCGTTTTGCAGTAAAGTTTTTAAATTCAATCGTCTGTTGATCAATACGTTTAATGTTTACATCAACCTCCCCTAAATTCACTAAACCAATGACACAACGATCACAATGAAATTTTAACGGTGGGATTTCAGCAAAAATAATATCATTTTCTGCTCTATCTGGTTGTTGGTTTATTACTGCAACAGTTGCCTCTATATCGGTGTTTTCTTGCTCCTGAGGAAAAGTTAAAAACTCAGCATTAATATCCAAACCTTGCACTAACCAATCAGGATAAATCTTTATTTGGCTACGCGTTTCTTTAGCATTGAGTTGTAATAACCACCATTGCGGTTTATCTAATAAATTAAAAGAAACATTGTTAAGCTCCTGCCCCAAGAGACTCAACTGACCAATAGATCCTCTAATCCTTTTGGGCTTAGCTAAAAAAGGAATTGAGTTTACTTGCTCTACACTCTTTAAGTTGTCTTGCTCGGCATCAGTTGATGGTTGATTAATGCTATCAAGAATATTACTAATTAATGGCTGCCATTTCGAAAAATCCACTTGAGCTAATTTGGTGGTGATATGAAAACCATCTCCAGGTAAAGCCATAGAGCCTTCACCTAACATTAAATTGGCACGGGTAAACGCAACATTTTGGTGTTCAAGCACTCCAGAAAAATGCATTTTGTCACCGTAATTTAATACAACATTAGACTGTTCTTTATCGCCATTAATTTTTACAGATAGAGCATTTTCTTGATTCGCGTCACGCTGATAAGGTGCTGGTAATAAAAGTCGGGTTTCGTTTAATTCAGTGTCAAAGTTTGCTGAGTAAGAAAAACCTCCCTGATGATGTTGATGTAGCGATAATGAACCTTGCCACGGCAGCTCACCTTGCGTATATCGACGTAATTTTTCAGGGACAAAGGACAGCCACGTAGACTCTTGCCATAACGCAGCTAAGTTAATATCAGTATCATAGTAATCAGCTTTATCCATACCAGATATATCAAGGGTAATGGGTAATCCTTGCCACATCAGTTGTAAGTCTTTAGTGCTAATTTTATCGTTACTAAAAATGAACTGTCCTTGTACTTCAGTAAAGTCCATCTGAGGTGCTTGCAAGCCAACTTTGTTATTATCAAAGTTAATAAGGCCCCTTGCCAATGCTTGTTCATTATTATTAAGTGGTAGGTTTAGGTGAAACTCGCCAGTGACCTCACCGCTAATTTGCAACTGTTCTAACGCACTACCAACACTATCTTTAAATGGGCTTTGATTTATCAAATCACCAATATAACGCGTTTGAGTTGGCTTTATTTCAGCATCTACTGTTAAAATTTGACCATTTGCTAAATCAGCAATACCTGCACGAACCCCTTTTACGTCAAGGCCAGTTAGCTCTCCACCCCGCCCTGTTATTAACATAGAATTGTTAGTAAAATTTAAATTGGCAACAAAGTCAGTTATCGCAGGCCAGTTATCTACAAATTTAAACTCTGATTTACTCAACTCGGCATCAACGACAAAAATACCGCTGCCATCGGTGAACGGAAAACGACTAATAGGTCCATTAATCAATACTTGCGCATCTTCAACCCGACCTGAAACAACAGCCGCATTTAAGTAATTAACTAAATTTTCACTCATGATTGGTAAAGGTAAGTAACGCCCCACTAATCCAGCATTACCATTGGATACATTAGCTAACAACGCTAACCTAACTTCGCCATCAATCGGTGCTTCAACGTTAACTTGCGCTGATAAATTAATTTCTTTTGACAGAAAATCTAATTCTTCAACGGTTAATGTCCAACCTTTATCATCAAATACAGCATTTAGTTGCCCTGAAAGTTTTTGATAAGGAAAAGCTTGAACAAACAATTTATCAAAATCTAGCCTACCTTGCTCTGCATCAAAATCTACTGATAAATAATTATCGGCATAACTGAGGTTGCCAGAGACATTTTCTAGACCAGGAATACCGTGACTATAGCTATTATTAAACCCAGAAAAGTTTGTCGCTATTTGCAGTGTGTTATTTTGATTACGAATATAAAGATCTTCAATTTTTCCCGTTAAGGTCATCTCAGATAGTAAATTTCGGGTTTCTTGTTTTTCAACAATCAAAGGTGTTAGTTGGGCCAGCATAGCAACATCAATTTCAGATAGATGTAATGAAAAATCATTTGCTTGTTTCGCTAACATAACAGTAAATTGTTGCGGTGGCGTATCATTAAATCGCAATGCTAACGGTGTACTGTAGAGTATCAAGCTTCGATCGGCTTTACCTTTGACGAGTAATAATTGCCCTTGCTCTAATGTTAACGTTTGTTTTTTATTCTCAAACTGCCAATGCATGCTGCTATCTGAAAAATCAATTTTTAAACGGTCAATATCACTGTTATTAATGTGTAACCAAGCAGAGAAATTAATATCCGTTTTGGTTTTGTCGTCTTCGAGCACTAAAACATCATCTAACCAAGGCGTTATATCAATCTGGTTTGCTTGTAAGTACACTTTTCCAGTAAGTGCACTGCCTTTATTACCTTGTAGGTCTAATTTCAAGTGCAAGTTGTTTGAACTCAAGCCGTTGAGCACCACACTGCCCTCCGCTTGATGGCGCTCACCTGTGTTTAACCAACGTAGCTGGTTTAATCTTATACTGCGTGTAATTGACTCATTACGCACCGTGACTTGACTATCACGTATAGAGAATCGCTTGATACGGTTTAAAAAAAGGTCACTAATAACTTCAATATCATCAGCTTCATCATCTTTTTTCACTGTACCTGAGCTATCTTTATCTTCTTTACCTATCCATAATTTTTCCGAGACATTGACTATTGCACCAGAAAGAAGAAGATTTTTTGAAATTAAATTTTGTTCTGTGAGTGTTCTCCAAAAATCAACTTGCATTTCAAGTTGCTCGATAAATACAGAGGCTCTTTCTGTCTCAAGCACTTGAACATCACCAATAATCAGGATGGGTCCAGACCGTTGCCAGGTCATACTTAATGTACCAATAACAATATTGGTTTGAGATATTTCGTTTAAGTAATTTTGTAAGGGAAGTTTATAATTATGGACATAAGGTAAAAACAAACGAAAAGCACTAATTATTACCGCTAACAACACTAACAAAATAGCAATTGTTTTATAAAGGCGGTTTAGCCAACGGTTCGAAGTACTTACAATGCTCATTAAAACTTAGCGTGTCCTATATTTGTTATGATGTATACCCAAGCAACTTGAAGCTGCGTGTTTCAGGACCACTGAGCGATTGATGATCAAGGCGCCTTCTTTTATTAAGGGTTATTCCCTTAAAAAAGGAGGCAACGAAGAGCATAAACTGCTCAGGGTCCCTATAGGGCTGGTTTAGAAACACTTTATGCTACGTTATTGATTTCGACAATAGAATAACTATTCTCTTCAATCAATTCCTTCCCTAAAGGCGTTTCTAATTCCAGCTGAAACCTGCATCTTCATGTAGCTTGGGTATATACCCGTTATCAATCAAGATGCAGGTTTCAGAGTGCACTCTGAATGGCAGCGGGTATATTGCATAGGGCCATTACATCATAACAACATCAAATTGTTCTTGATTATACATGGGTTCGGCTTGTACTTTAATCAACTTCCCAATAAAAACTTCAACTTCAGCTAAGTTATGATATTCATCATTAACCAGCGAATTACTCACTGCAGTTGACGCATAAACGGTGAACTTATCGGCATCATGAGCACGATTTACACGTACAATTTCTCTGAGTACTTCAAAACAAACTGTTTCTACTGTTTTTAGATGACCACGACCTGTACAAAGTGGGCATTCACCACATAATACGTGCTCTAAGCTTTCACGTGTTCTTTGTCGTGTCATTTCAACTAAACCAAGCGCTGAAAAACCATGAAGACTATATTTAACCTTGTCTTTGCTCATTGCCATATCTAGGCTATGCAATACGCGACGTTTATGATCGTCATTATGCATATCAATAAAATCGACAATAATAATACCACCAAGGTTTCTCAACCTTAGTTGCCTCGCGATAACTTGTGTCGCTTCAATATTGGTACTAAATATGGTATCAGCTAAGTTACGATGCCCAACAAAAGCACCGGTATTTATATCAATAGTAGTCATCGCTTCGGTTTGATCAATAATTAAATAACCACCCGATTTAAGTTCAATTTTGCGATGTAGAGCTCGCTGAATTTCTCGTTCAACAGAGAACAGATCAAAAATAGGTAACTCACCTGGATAATATTCTAATAAAGGTGTCAACTCAGGTACAAATTCTTCAGTAAAAACGGTTAATTCTTGAAAAGTCAGATTAGAGTCAATACGAATACGCTCAAGATTAATACCGACAAAATCCCTTAACACTCGAAAGGATAAAGAGAGATCTTGATAAAGAGGTAAATTAGTTTGCTTACGCTGTTTGCGCGCTAACACCTTATGCCATACTCGACGTAAAAATTCAGCATCATGTTGGAGGTCTAACTCATCAGCACCTTCACCCGCAGTACGAACTATAAATCCTTGTTGCTCATCGCAATAAGGGGTAACGATATCTTTTAAACGATCTCGCTCATTAGGATTTTCAATACGTAAGGATATGCCCGCATGTTGGGAGTTAGGCATTAATACCAGGTAACGTGACGCAATTGTGATATCTGTTGTTAAACGCGCTCCTTTTGAGCCAAGCGGATCTTTAACCACTTGTACCATGATGTGTTGACCTTCGTGTACTAAAGATCGAATGTCAGGTACTTGATCAGTTTCTTCTTTTAAGATGAGTTTGCTATTAATATCTGAAGCATGTAGAAATGCTGCTTTATCAAGATTAATATCGACAAAGGCTGCTTGCATGCCTGGTAAAACACGAATGACTTTACCTAAATAGATATTACCAACAATGCCACGTTTTGCTTGTCGCTCTATATGCACTTCTTGCAGTGAGCCATTTTCGATCAAAGCAACACGTGTCTCGCTAGGTGTAACGTTGATTAATAATTCAGCACTCATAAATATCCTTTAGTTCAAACAATAGTTCAAAAATCAGTTGAAAATTATTTCGTATGAATACTGCCAACAAAACCAGCGTTAGCCAGTAATTGGGCGGTTTCATATAGTGGTAAACCAACGACAGCGGAATAACTACCATTAATGGTTTTAACAAATTGTCCTGCGATGCCCTGAATGCCGTAACTTCCCGCCTTATCTTGGGGCTCGCCGGTCAACCAGTAAGCTGAAATTTCAGCCTTCGTTAATGTTTTAAAAGTGACTTCAGTGGTAATAACTTGCCCCTTGACACCCGCATGACTCACAAGCGCAATAGCTGTTAATACTTGATGCTGGTTACCTGATAATAGCGACAAAGTGTCAATGCAGTTTTCTTCATTATCTGGTTTTCCTAGTATTTCACCATTAAATACCACACTGGTATCTGAACCTAAGACATAACTATATACTCGTTCGGCTTCCGGTAATAAATCTAGAACATGTTGAGCTTTCTGTTTTGCTAAGCGTAGTACATAGTCATACGCTGTTTCAGCTTTTTCTACTGTTTCATCGATATCACTTGCCTGAACAGAAAATTGATAGCCCAATTGCGCTAATAACTCTCTTCGTCTAGGTGATTGCGAGGCTAATATCAGCTTTTGACTCGTACTGGTGGAATTAACTATTTCGTTGGTCATAAAAATCATTCAATACTGTTATAGTTAGCCCTTGAGAAAGTGTGGAGTTATTCAATGCGGAAATGACGGCGGACACGGCGTAATAATAAAAACACCCATGGCCAAAGTACAATCGTAGTTATCACTGGGTATAAATAATTAGGTAAGAATACAACATCACTTAAGAAGCGTTGCAACCAAAAAACAACAAGGTGGTATTGCGCAGAGAGTACGCCAATAATGAGTGCTTGTTGCCAAACGGAGAAATTTCTAATTTTTTGAAAATTAACTACAACAATATAAACAGATAAAGCCATCGCACAAGCATGAACACCCAGCACAGAGCCAAGTAAAACATCAAGGATAAAGCCCATTACCCACGCGGTAAAAATATTTATTTTATTAGGTAATGCTAAGCACCAGTAAACCAATACAATAAGCACCCAATCTGGGCGAAAAGCATCTACGCTCAATGGCATAGGGGTAATACTTGCCATCAAAGCAATTAATAGGGTAAGGAAAATAATAAAACCATTATTGCTAAACATTATGATTTTCCTACCGTTGCTTTCTTAGTGGTTAATGGGGACGCAGGCTTAACGGCTTCATCCTTCGAAAGTAGAAGCATATAACGCAATCGATCAATTTGAGCGACAGGCTCACTATAAATAGTCGCAAATTCTCGTGACTCGTCGGCACGCACAAAAACAACACGGGAAACAGGATAACCTTCAGGATACTTACCACCTAAGCCTGAAGTAACTAATAAATCACCTTCTTTCACGTCAGCGCTATGTGGAACAAAGTTATGAATAAGTCGATCAATTTGACCACTGCCCGAAGCTATGAGCCTTAAGCCATTTCGTTGAATACGTACAGGAATAGCATGAGATATATCGCTGATCAAGATCACACGAGAACTGCTTACACCCACATGTAATATTTGCCCAACAATACCTTTTTCATCAAGTACTGGCTGACCTTCGTAGACACCATCATTGGCGCCGCGATTAATCACTACTTGGTGAGAATAAGGGTCACTATCAACGGATAATATTTCGGCAAACATTTTTTTTATTTCACCACGAACGGGTGAAGAAAGTAATGAGCGTAATCGTTCATTTTCTTGACGCACAATACTTAACTGCATCACTTGCTCATGGAAGAATAGCTCATTTTCTCGAAAATTTTTATTTTCTTCCATGAGCTGCTGACGAATAACTATATTTTCTGAAGCCCAAGTCATCATTTGCTTGGGTGCATTAGCCATATATTGCAGCGGGCTAACTAGGGATTGTAAATAACCACGTGCGGTTTCAAAACTCGCCATTTTATGGTCGAAAAAAATCAAGGCCACCGAACAGCAAAGCACCAAGATAAGTCGGTGCGCTGGGGATGTGCCTTGATTAAAAATTGGGTTCATATAAGTTACAAGCTTGAGCGATAAGGTTTTGATGCTATAAAGAGAACATAGTTCAACGATATAGCAACATAACTTTCAATCAATAATTTATTCAAAGCCATTTAGTTCAAGTACAAGGAAAAAGCACGGAGTTGACGTTAGTCAATGAGTACTATTAACACAGTAATTGGGCTTAATGGACAAGAAAAAATATTGACTCTATTCGTAGGAGACTTTACTCATATGAAAAAAGATCGCCACCATGCATATCAATCATCTCTAATGCTTTACCGCCACCACGAGCAACACACGTTAATGGATCATCAGCAACAACAACAGGAATACCCGTCTCTTCCATTAATAAACGGTCAATATCTTTTAATAAAGCGCCACCGCCGGTTAACACCATACCTCGTTCAGAGATATCAGACGCCAGCTCTGGTGGAGATTGCTCTAATGCCACCATAATAGCACTCACAATACCTGATAATGGCTCTTGCAGTGCTTCTAAAATTTCGTTGCTGTTTAAGGTAAAGCTACGAGGAACACCTTCAGCAAGATTACGACCACGTACTTCAATTTCAATTAATTCTTCACCTGGGTAGGCAGAACCAATCTCATGTTTAATGCGTTCAGCAGTGGCTTCACCAATTAAGCTACCAAAGTTACGACGAACATAGTTGATAATAGCTTCATCAAACTTATCACCACCAATGCGTACAGAAGAAGAATAAACCACACCGTTCAGTGAAATAATACCAACTTCGGTAGTACCACCACCTATATCAACAACCATTGAACCAGTCGCTTCTGACACAGGCATACCAGCACCAATAGCGGCAGCCATTGGCTCATCAATTAAATAGACTTCACGTGCACCAGCACCCATCGCTGATTCACGAATAGCACGACGTTCAACTTGGGTAGAACCACAAGGAACACACACTAAAACTCTTGGACTAGGACGTAAGAAATTATTGCTATGCACTTGTTTTATAAAGTGTTGTAACATTTTTTCAGTAACAAAAAAGTTAGCAATTACGCCATCTTTCATCGGACGAATAGCTTCAATATTACCCGGCGTTCTACCTAACATAGCTTTTGCTGCAACACCTACCGCTGCAACACTTTTCGAACCGCCAGAACGGTCTTGACGAATAGCTACTACAGAAGGCTCGTTTAATACAATACCTTGGTCTTTTACATAAATAAGTGTATTGGCGGTACCTAAATCGATAGAAAGATCGTTAGAAAACATGCCGCGTATTTTTTTAAACATAAGCTCAAAATGTCCTGTGAAGTACTAATTAAGTAGACGCTGTCAAGGTGCGAATAACAGATCGGATAATGATACCTTAGAATTTGGCTAATGTGTTGCTTTTTTTACAATAAAAAGTAAAGAAAAAATAAAGGAATCTGCGGTAGGAATATTCTAGAAGAATTTACTACAAAGACGGGGGAATAAAGCACTTTTCTTGAGGGAGAAGCGATAAAGTATTGCTATTATTATCCTTCTTCTTCCTCGTTACTCTTTTGAAGATTCATCTCATTTACTTTCTTTAAGTCTATAAATTAACTGAACTCATTTAACGAGATATTTCACGTTGATAAATAATACGATCATTGCCACGGTATATGCCAAAGGTAGCAATCCCACGTGGGTTATCATTAAACAAACCATCAACTCCTTCGGTGTCATACGCCCAATCGTATTGTAACCAATCACTGATATTATAAATAACACCTACCTGACCCGTGTTAACACCCTTTATGTTATCAGTTGGCGCTTCTAATATTATATCGCGTGTTTCACCCAAAGGTAATTCATCAGAAAACTTACCTGGCACTATAATTTGTACCGGCGATAATGCCGGGTCTAAGCTGATATTACTTAAAAATATATTGTTATAATCATAGGTAGTGCACGTATCGTTTTCACTTAGGAAGTAACCATCATCGGTATAATAATTAACGGATAACGTTTGTGGTAAATTAGAAGTATCGGGACCATAGCTATTTGCAAGTTGAGCACGACCAAAACGAATTAATTTACCAGAAGGTTTTAAAGTAAGGATTAGGCCGTTAGAGCTATCCAGATCATAATCTTGTGCTGCTACAGTATCGCTATCAATAATTGACACCATAGACAAATCTATATCACTAGTGAATTCATTAACTTCACTATTTTCTTCATGCGAATACACAAAGTTATCTTCATCATGATAACTATAACTAATAACACCTTTTACTCCTGTAAAATTAGCATCATCTAAATTAGCGGTTAAATGTACTAAGTTAGTAGTATCTTTACCCATTCGACTGGTATCAGTGACGGGAGCTAACATTGATACACTTGGTACAGCGAAGTTTGGTACCATTAAACGTTGAAAACTTGTTAATGATAGCTTTAAGAAATCATCAATATAGTTTTGTGTTAATACATCATCTTTATTCCTTGCCTCAATAACAAAAGATGGTGTAGTCAAGTAACTTAATGCCCCTCTTGTTGGACTGTCTGATAACATTTGACCGCTATAAACAAACGGTAATTCTGCTGAGTCATCAACACTACAAGTCCCTGTTAATATTCCATCAGCAATACTCGTTACAGTAAAATGACTGGGGATAAAGCGACCGACATAAGGTGTATTGCCTTCAATGCTAACACCTGCAGCTAAATAGTCTTCTTTGAGAGCCTGTAAAGAGATAATGCCCACTTCATCATAGGTAGCAATATCTACTTGGCTACCAGAAGTAAATTCAGCCCCAGTTTCTACACTCAATGCTCCATCTATGTCTGACGTAGGCAGTAACTGTGTATGAGACAAACTCGATAAACTGACATCAATAAAATTATTGGTCGTTGCGTTAGTAGTTAAATCTTCAACTTGATCTGCTAAGCCGTTAGCATTTGCGTCATCACCAGTTTTCCACGCTACTGCTCGAGTGCTTATACGTATTTCATCTGCCGCGACTGTAAACACATCCTCTTCTCCACCACTACCATCTGTTGCCGCAGGGTTTACTTTATACGCGGTATCACCCGTTGGTAAGTTCTTATCAACAAACATATCAAAAGCAAATGGACGCACTATAATTGGATTAGAAGTACCTTTTATGAAATCTCCTGAAGGGTTACCCTCATCATCTGGTAATTCATAACGCGCATTTAAAACAACAGAACCTGCATCAGGGTAAGTAAAAATATATTCTGCACTGTGCTGAGTAATACCACCAAAGTCTAACGGAACGGCTATAAATGGTAAGCTATCAAAAACGGTACCAGTGATGGATGTGCCGATATTTTTACCTGAAATATTAACCAGTTCAGTTCCTGTACCAGGTGATTGATAACTTGCCGCCATTTCAATAGATTCACCCGTGATCAAAAGTGGTGCACAAGCACCGGTTGCATCATCAGTTTTAACCGCTTCAATTTTGAAGGTATCCGCATTAAAACCAATATTTGAAGGTTTCCCTGAAAGCTGCACGGGTAAAGTTAAATCCCCTGAGTCAGTAACAAACCTAAAACCCGCATCGGCAAAAGTAACATCACATAAGGTAGGAGAGCCATTTAAACATTCAAACGTTTGATCTAAGCTTAATGACACGACCTCAGCTTTGGTATGAATATATTCAACATCAATTTCACCACCAACAATTGTGACATTTTTAGTTAACACATCGCTCATACTATCCGAGACGGATAACACCACATCGACAGCATCGGGGGTTAAAATACTACAAGATGGATCACTACAAACACGTAATTTTATAATATCAGGCTCACATGTTAAGCCTTGTCCATTAAGAGTATTTATCTCAAAGTGATCGATAAAACTGTCACATGGATGAGTTTCTCGATAAACCCCCTCAATTTCAGCCGCAGATAATGCCGAGTCATACATCCTCACTTCATCAATTGAGCCAGTAAACCTATTGCCCGTCTCCCCAGAGTCGGTTTCTCCACCAATAGAAGCAATACCCGTATCAACGCCCCAATTACCACTATAATTATTACTGGTCCCTCCCCCGGTAACGGTTTGAGCAATACCATTGATATAAATCTCTCGGGTTTTTGTGTCAAAATTATGCACAGCTGTTACAAAGGTCCATGTATCTGCAGAAATAACTGCTGAGAGAGTATCAACAGAGACAGGACTTACGCCCCGAGAATAAAAACGAAGCTGACCACTGCCAGGGTCTCCCAAACTAAAAGCATATCCGCGACTATTATTCTCATCATCAGCAAAAATTCTAGAGCCACTTTGTAAGTTACTTGGATTTATCCATGCCGTGATAGTGAAGCTACCCTGTTGGTTTTCAAAAGAAGTTGGTAACGCCACATAATCATTTACCCCATCAAAGGTACCATAAGCACATGTGCCTGGGTTACCTATAAGCGCGGGAGTTGAACGAGCCGTATCAGCCCCGTTTTTAGATTGTCCGTTAAAGCTACCAGTTTCATCGATTACCTCACCTGTGCTACCATTCCAGGCCTGTTCATCCATGCGCCATTCAGCTATAGGTTCTAGGGGGCCACATGAACGCTCAGTTCCATCCCAGTTTTTCCCTTGAACTTGATTATTATATATATTATTGATGTCATTAACTGATAACTGCTTATCAAACAATAAAACTTCATCAAGTAAGCCTGAAAAGGCTTGTGAGCTATCAAAATCTCCTCCAAGTGAGTCTTGCTCTTGCCCTAAAATAAAGCCAGTGGCATCAACATCAATGGCAAACTCACCATTATTATGTGTCGAACACCCCTGTAAAACATTATCAATATATAAGCATAACTCGCCATTGTTAACATTAGTCTTTCGAGTCCAAACATGATGTTTCCATGAACCTGTGCTAATATTGCTGACAGGATTTTTGGTCGATGTATTAAAAGGGCTTTCTCTTATGGTGGGCCAAGAGCTGGTATTATTTTCATAGTAAAAGACTGCTTCATTAAACTGCGTGCTATTTGCAACTGATAATATGGTTTGTGCACTGGTACGAGCAGTATTGACCCAAGCTGATAACGTGAAGTCTTTTAATCCATTGATAGCACTATGATCTAGGCTTAAGTAATCATTAATCCCTGTAGCAGATAAATCGGCTGCATTACATATAAAACCTTCCGTTGGCGTGACATTAACCGCATTAGCATGATAATCATTACCACTGATATCAATAATGGAATTAGCGGCATCCCAATTATTTTCATCAAAATGAAGATCTAAAACCGGAGAAGGAAGAATAGGACAGTTACGAATACTACCATCATAACCCAAGCCTGCATTTTGGTTATCATAAATAGTGGCTATTTCATCAGGCGTTATAGCCGAATCAAAGACTAAAAATTCATCAAGTAAACCATCAAACGCACGACTAGAAGAGAAGTCACCACCAACAGCGTCTTGTTCTTGCCCTAAAATTAGACTTTGTATATCTAATTGAAAGGTTTCCTGTGTAACACAGCCTTTTAATGTTTTATCTACAAACAAGCAACTTTGACTCCCTTCCTTTGTCCACACAAAATGTTGCCAATTATTGTCTGCAATTGAAGAAGTGGTAATTATTCCATTTTGTGAATTATACAAATAGGGACGAAAACTGGTGTGGTTTTCAAACCACATAATCAACTCATTACTACTAAAGCTACCGGCTCCTGAGAGAACACTCTGGTTGGAGGTCTTACTAGTTTTTGCCCATACTGAAATACTAAAATCAGTTTTTCCCGTTAAAATATCTTTATCCAGCACAGCATAATCACTTGTACCAGTCGCGCTAAGATCTATAGCATTACAGACCTTGCCCTCTACTGGTTGACTACCTTTTGCCTGCCCATGAAAGCCTCCTGCACTATCAATAATCTCGTTAGGGGTATCAGTATATTCTATTTCATCAAAACGATATTCAGCAATTAAACTAGAAACAACAATGCCATCTGGAACTACTAATTCACTACCTGGATCGCCTGGGTTACAACTACCATTTTTATGGGCATAAAAGGAAACATTATAGCTACCACCATTTAGAGGGGCTGTTATTTCGAAAGTATTTGTATAAGTTCCTCTTCCATTCTTATCATTTGTATTTTCACAAATAACTGGTTCATCATTAAATTTATACGATGTTGACTTCCAATTAGCGTTAGCACCATTCCCTGAGGTAGTGACCTCCATAGTTACGGTAACTGTTTCGCCAGCAGCAACATTTGTCGTCGTATTTCCATTTAGCAATACGCTATTAATAACCCTAGCCGCTTGAGCAGGAATTGAAATGCAATATAATAATATGGCAAATACCAAAGCACTTTTCACAACGAAATTCCTTTCACTTTTATCTGACTAAATCGCGTTCGTACATTGTAAATCGAGGTATCACTTAGATAAAAGCTCATATATTTAATATTGATTGCAGTCAATTTATCCACTTGGATTTGAACAAAATTTACATAAGGAAAAGGTACTGAAGGGAGAGAAGTACTTAAAATCCATTTGCACATTTACAAGCTCCTTGCTTCAACTTGGATGCTACGGCTGCTTATAACAACTACTTTGCTATCGGCCTCAATTGTACCGCTACCGCATTCGCCCGTGCTGGTTAACCGATAGAACTTCTCATCTGTTTGTGGGTGAGTCGCATACCAACTACACGAAACTTCAGCCCTACAATGATGAAGACCATCTATATTCATTCCTGATGCAGAAAAATTATGAGTTGTAACCGATGGAGCTAGTGGGGCTAAAGGACATGTTGAAGAGCTATTTAACGGAAATAATTGTTGTAACTTAGCCTGCATTGCAGAGTTAGCGGCCATATAAGCTCGAGTACCAATGACTTCCTGCGCAATGCTTTCACTGCTAGTTGATAACACTCGCATTAATGCTCCACCAAGGAGAATCAAAACAATAATAATAAATAATGTCATTAATAGAGCACTACCTCTTTGTTTTTTAAAACAAGAGATCGCTTTAGGGAATTGAAAAAAGTGAATTTTCATCTATCAATAATTGTTGCTGTATTTATTAAGCAACGGTAACGTTAAGTCACTAAACATGCAAATAAAAAGCAATAAAAACCCCCGCAAAAGCGAGTTTTCTAATAGACTAAAGTCAAAAGTCTATATTAATAATTTTTTGCGATTTACTAAAGTAAATAAACCTAAAGCAAAAATAATTAAAGTAGAAGGTTCAGGGATAGCATCTGCTTCATGATCTCTAATATAAAAGGTTTCAAACGATTTATTACTACTCCATTCGCCACTAATTAAATTAGCTTGAAAATTTAAGTGATCCCCGATTATGTAATTTGTATTCCAGTACTCAGTTGCCTGAATAAACATTGATTTATCAAAATCGTAAAAAGAATTAAGTGTCAGTATATTAAATACTGTATCAAGTTCTGTACTAGTTGCAAACCTCCAACCCTCACGATATTCAGGGGCAAGTAGTTGATTTGCACAATCACTATTATCTAAAACTGTTGTCAAATAGTCTTCAGGATTATCAACTTCTTGGAGACAACCATCAAATTGAGTATTTACTGGAGAAACCCAAGCCCAATCCTTATCATCAAATGTGATAAATGCTTGGTATGATGCATCATCAATATCATTCGAAAGATCTAGAAGGGTCGCACTCGCTAGAAAAGGGAAGATAAAAGCTATTAAGACTATATATTTAAATGATTTCAAAACTATAATACTGACTATTTACAAAAAATATGAAATATGAAATGCAATTATCACACCACAGCAAACAAACCATTAATAAACAATATGTTAACGAGTATTTATTTTACCTTTTTTAAATTATGTAAAAAAAACAGACATAATATTAAGGTACATTGTTAATATGAATATCATTATTAAATGAAACGACTTCACCATCGCGATCAAAATTCAATTTAATTTGAACCATTGCATTCCTCTGTAAAGTTGCCGGTAAAACTTTAAAAGGTAGATCATTCTGATCGAAGGTTAAACTTTCAGCCATCAGTACAAATCCCCCTGTAGGTGTTAATGACTGGTTCGCAGTAAAACTATGCCCAAAATAACGTCTTAATTCAGAGTTATTAACACAATATGAAACCGGAGCATCAAAAACATAAGCCCTTTTCGTTGGTGAGTGTTCATCAAAAATCATCCCTGCGTTCGGCCTAATAGGTACAGTCCATATACTGCCAGGTAAATTAGAAAAAGCTTTGAAAGCGGTTACTTTACCTTTTCCTGAATTGACATTAAAATCATAAATATCTGATGATTGCAACGGATAAACAGCAACGTAATCCAAACAAAATCCTGTGCAGGCGAATGGGTTACCGCTAGAGTCAACAAACGAAACGACTTCAATTTCCCCTGACTTATCATCTGGTACAACCGGAATATCTATATACATGGTGCTTGCTTTGATGGGTGTGAATTCTAAACATTGCGCTGAGTTATTATTGAATGTTCTCAAACTATTGGGTACAGCATTTCTCACTTCTCGATTCAAACGCTCCACAGCAAAACGGGCACTAGAAAGTAATTTATCTCGCTCAGTAACATTTAAATAAGTTTGTGTACTTAATGTTATAAAACCAGCAATACCAACAGACATTATCCCCAAGATTATGATAACTATTATTAATTCAAGTAAAGTAAAGCCAGAATTTTTTAGCCGTCTGTCGAGTCTATTTTTATTAAGAAAGTACTTATTACAACTAGCTTTCATTAAAAGTTTGCCTTATGAGTGGCAAATTGAATTTCTGTACCTAATGGCGTAGTAACAGAAACGGTAATTTTTTTAGCGCTTCTATTATTTGATAACCCCAAAGATAAACCATCATAAATCACCTTTATATCAATGGTAAAATTATTATACCCCTTTGCTAATATTTCATCGTTGCCGGTAAATTTCTCAGAATAATTATGAAAATCATCAACGTCATTAAATAAACCACGCTTAACCTCTCCGTTATTAGGTCGTCCATCATTGCCATCTTCAGGACCAAGTTTTCCGGAATCTGTACATGGATTTGAACCATCATTCGGCTCCCCACACCTAACTAATCCGCCCGCCATATCTGAGTTTTGGTCAAAAGCTCGAGCGCTTATATCATTTAAAAAGCTTTGTCCTAACTCAGCAGCTTTAACTTGATGTATTTGGTCAGCACTTTTCTGCTCTGCAGGGGCTATAAGTGTTGAAACAATTGATAGTGAAATTGATAAAGCCACTATACCAATAATTATCTCTATTAAGGTAAAGCCTGAGGTATGTTTCGAATAAGGAGTCGCTGTTTCAGAATATTTAAATAGCATGAATATAGCCTTCTGACTCTATTTGAATTCTCAAAGTCTCAACACTGCTCTGTATATTAATAATGCAACCTCCAACACAGTTATTGGCAAGAGTTGCATTACTAACTGGTCGCCCCATACTATCAAAAGTAATGGCACTAGGATTATTTTTACCCTGAATACCAAAGCTGACTTGATACTTTAATTCAACTTCAAAGCCAGTCGCATCGGGCTGCCACTCAGGTATTTGTCCAGAAAATGTAGTAACGGTGCAATCTACTCTATCAGGGATCCCATAGCGCGAAACAAGACTATCATTGTCAAAAACTAATTGATGGCAGTAACCATCAGCAGTATCTGTTTGTTGCATTGCTCGTTGTTGCGTAAGCCGTAGGGCTGAAATGAGTTTCGCTCTGTGCGTATGAGCTTCATAACTGGCAGTGCCACCAAATTTTGGCGCTACTGATACCGCTAGAATCGAAATGAGTAGGATTACAGTGACTAACTCCACCAAGGTAAACCCTTGATGAATTAAATTACAACTGCATTTTGAGGACATGCAAGCTCCTTAAACAAAAAGGAGAGCTTAGAGCTCTCCTGTTTTATATCAATTTACACTATATTAGCAATCCGTTACTGCTGTAACTGGAATATCTGCATTCGCTGCAGATGCTGCTTCGGTATAAATCACAAAGCAAGTAGTAGGAACTACCGTTAATTTTGTATTTGTCCCATCTGGATCTGGCGTTATATAGATAACATCTGAAATTGATGAGACAACAAATTCACCATCATCATTAGGCGATGCAGCACCAACTGCGATATCAAGTAAATTAACCTCCCATTCAGTCACTGATGCTGTATTTGAACGAGGGTAACCAAAACTAACATTTACATCTACGCCATTCACTACAACTACAGGTGTTACAGCGGCAGCACCACCAGAAGCAGCTGCAGCACCAACCGTCTCATTACCTGCGATTAATGATTTGCTATGCACTAAAGCTTTTACACTTTCTATGGAGCCTTTTATTGCATCTAAAGTCGCTGTACGCGCATCATCTTGAACATCTATAAATCTTGGTGCTGCTGTTACCGCTAAAATACCCAAAATAACAATTACTACGACCAATTCAATTAAGGTAAAACCCTTTTGATTTGCTTTTACATTCATACTACTTTTCATGCTTCTTCCTAAATTTACGATCAAAATTAATTTAACTTAGTTTAAAATACTTAATTAAATACTGTACAAGATGTATACACCAATAAATGATATTAGTGTTTACGATTTATCATTAATATAAATAATTACCGAGCTATTAGCAGGCTGATAACTAAAACTATTACCAACAGCTGTTAATGGTGATGGCGCAATATAATTACCATCACTGTTGCGAGCTAATGTTTCTTTTAAGTGGTAATGACATAAGGTAGTTGCGCCACTACCCGTAACATTTGCCAAATACCTATAACTCTCATCATCATCATTAATTTCAGTAACATTACTAGCAATAAGAGGTGGTTGCTGTAATAAGCTATCCCATACAGAGATACAATCAGCTATAGCCATAGTCTTTGAATTTATTCCTGCACCGCTATTAGTCCCGACAATATAACCAGGGCTAATAGTTGGCGATGTATCTCTGTCTTCACTGGTTAAATAAACAACGGTACCGTCATAATTCACCATATTTACACCACTAGTATCTTTTGGGCGAGCTTCGACCTCCCACTGAGAACGTGCTAATGACACACCTGTAGCAAAACCGCCTGCCATACCTTCTATATTTGCCTGTTTAGCTTGTTCAGTTAAATCGACAAACTTAGGAATCGCGGTTGCGGCTAAAAATCCCAATATAACTACAACAATAACCAATTCAATTAAGGTAAAGCCCTTTTGCTTAAGTACACGAACGGCTGTCTGCTCCTGACTAATTAGGGAAATCCTATTATGGGAAATGATTTTTATCATTGAGATAACCTTTTTATATCTGTTGATGCATCAGTTTAAACTTCATAGACTTACTCTATAAACGTTCGCTTAAAATTACATAGTAAACTGACCTGAATACTTATATTAACATTATGGACACTTGCAAACCATTTTTCAATGTTAAATAGTTGTAATTACTTGTACTTGCTAAATAAATTTTCTATCGAACTATTTATTTGTATGCCCTTAATTTATTCATTAGCAAATTAACTAACCCTGCTTTAATTTACCTGTGTCACTACGGTAATCAAAATATTGCCCATTAGCAATACTATAACGACATAACCGACCGTTTTTAATAGTGTTTTTCTGAATTTCGATTGCTATTACTTTTGATTTAACCACCTGTAATGGTATGGCTAATGTTTGCTGCCAAATTTTGTTGCAGGCCAAGCTAGAATGCTCACTATCAACCCAACCCATCTCATTAACGTGAATAGATTCTTTTACATTACTATTTAGTCGATTTAATATCACTGTATGCGGCTGTTTATCCATAAGCCATTGCCCATGTATCACGTTAACTTTACTGGTAAAGCTTTGTGCTAAGCCCACAAAGGCCGTATTAGTAATCTTTGCTTGTTGGCTAAAAAATACATCGACTAACAGCTTCATCATGATAGCAATGATTACTACAACGATTAAAAATTCAATAATTGAACGTTGCTTTTTCTCTGTATAGTTTGGTGCTTTTTCCATGAATTTTTCTACTACCCCTGCATAGCCGAGGCCATATCCCACATAGGGGTAAAAATACCTAGTGCTAACACGAGTACCATAGCAGCAACGACCACTAAGAGTAGCGGCTCAATTCTCGCCGTTAGCGTTGCCAAGTCATAATCAACTTCTCTTTCATAGTAATCACCCACCTCGGTGAGTAATTCATCAACTCGACCAGTTTCTTCACCTACAGCCACCATCTGCAATACTAACGGCGTAAATAAGGCACTAGCTACAGCTGAGCGCAATAAGCTTTCTCCACTTTCGATACCTTGACGCATGGCAGAAATTTTTTCCTGCATGTAACTATTATCAACGGCTTCTGCCACTAATGTTAATCCGGTAGTCATAGGTACACCCGCTTTTAAAACGATGGCAAAACTATGTGAGAAACGTGCTAAAATTGAACGTTCGATAATACTGCCGATAATAGGAATTTTTATCTTACGTCTATCCCACTGGTATCGCCCCTTCTTTGTTTTAAGGGACTTCCTAATCATAATTAAAACCACAAAGATGCCAAGTAACATGTAGTGCCAATAATTTATAAATAAATTTGAACTGGCAATAATAAATCGCGTAGCAAATGGTAGCTCAGCTCCTAAACGAGTGAACATATTGGCAAACGTTGGGATGACAAAAATATTTAAAATGACCATAGCTGCAGCTATAGCAATTAGCACCATACTGGGGTAACGCAATGCAGCTTTAATACGTTTACGGGTGTCTAATTCACGTTCAAGATAAGTGGTTAACTTTAGAAAAGCTTGATCTAATTGACCGGTATTTTCCCCTACATGTACTAGAGAGACAAAAAGATGGTCAAAAATTTTAGGGTGACCATTTAATGCTGAAGAAAAGGTATAACCCCCCTCAAGTTGCTTTCCTATATCAGTTAATGCTTTTTTTAACGAGATCGAATTCGCTGATTCAACCATGCCATTAATTGCCCGTAATATAGGTACGCCCGAACGCATTAACGCATACATTTGTCGACAAAAAACTATCAGTTCCTCTAATGAAACCCGACCATTATTGAGTAACTCAAAGACATCTATACTCGCAGCATTTCCACCTGTTTTCGCTGCGATAATAGAAATGGGAGTAATACCCTTTTTAAATAATTTTTCTGCGGCAATATCTACATTGGCAGCATCGATGCTGTCTTTCACTTGGCTACCGTTGGCATTTCGCCCTGTATATTTAAATGACGCCATAAAACTCTCGATGCTCTAACATACGTTACTTGCTTAAATGTCTATTTAGCTGATTAATTAATATCAATAGTTTCAACTAAACGTAATACTTCTTCGACCGTGGTAATACCTGTTGCCGCATAATCAAATGCTGCTTTTGCCAGTGGTGTAAAACTGGGGTTTTCTTTAGATAGTTTCGCAAACAACTCACTATCATTACGCTTTAAAGCAGCCATCATACCTTCATTCATTTCAAGTATTTCAAAGACACCAATTCGACCTTTATAACCAGTATAGTGGCATGTTTGGCAACCTTTACCTTGCATAAACTGAATATTTTTCGCCCTCTCACCTGCTAAATTCGTTAGCCAAAAGAGTTCCTGTTCATCCGCTTGGTATTCAATAGCACATGAGTCACAAACTCTTCGAACAAGCCGTTGAGCTATAACCGCACGTAATGCACTACCCACTAAAAATCCCGCAGCGCCCATATCAATCAGGCGTAAAGCACTCGTGATAGCATCGTTGGTATGCAAGGTTGATAAGACTAGATGACCTGTTATGGCACCTCGCAAGCCAATTTCAACCGTTTCTTGATCACGCATTTCACCAACCATCATGATATCTGGATCTTGACGAAGTGCTGTTCGTAAAACGCTAGAAAAGGTTAAATCTATCTTAGTATTAATCTGTACTTGGTTAATACGGGGCAAACGATACTCAACAGGGTCTTCCACTGTGATAATTTTTTTACTGGCTTCATTAAGTTCGCTCAAAGCTGCATATAATGTCGTTGTTTTACCACTACCTGTTGGTCCTGTAACTAAAACCATTCCATGGGGGCGATGAATTTGCAGGCGTATACGTTTAACAATATCTGCCGGCATCCCTGTTTGCTCAAGTGATAACAAACCCGCAGATTGGTCCAATAAACGCATAACAACTGATTCACCATATTGAACAGGCATAGTAGACATACGAACATCGATGTTATGCCCACTAATATCTAAATTGAAACGACCATCTTGTGGAATACGCTTTTCTGATATATCAAGCCCCGCCATTAACTTAAGACGCAACACCATGGCTGAAGCTATTTTATTTTCTTTGAGAATCTTTTCTTGTAACACACCATCAATACGTTGACGAATACGTAATTGATGTTCTTCTGGTTCAATATGAATATCCGATGCTCGCATTTGTACCGCATCTTCAAACACGGATTGCAGTAACTTACCTACGGTCGCATCGCCACCTTCATCAAGAAAGGTTGTTGCGAGGTCAAAACTAGATGATTCTTCATACTCTTCTTCTAGTTGGCTAGCAAAAGATTCAATTTCAGCAGTACGACGATATAAACTATCGAAGGCATCAAAAATCTGAGATTCCATGACTACCGCAAGCTCAATGCGCTTAGGCGACAACATTCGCTCTAACTGATCTAAGCCACTTAAATCCGCAGGATCACTCATCCCTAATAATACTGAAGCGCCTCTATCTTCAATAATTAAAGCTCTTAAACGCCTAGCATGAACTTCTGGTAATAAACTCGAAACAGCCGGTGATATTTTAAATTGAGAAATATCCATAAACGGCACATTGAGTTGCTGCGCCAAAAACTCTAATAATTGTCTTTCAGATAAGTAATTTAGCTCAATTAATGTATCACCGAGTTTACGGCCCGTTTGCTTTTGACTAGATAGCGCTTGCATGAGTTGATCATTGGAAATGATATCTTTATCAACCAATAAGTCACCTAAACGCATCTTTAATTTGGGAGCTGCCATAATCTGTCCTACTGTCCTATTACTTGTAAGCGTTGCTTAACAAAGTTTTCTGAAGAAACTGATAAATCATTTTTTGTTAATGCTTTTTTATAAGCCATACTGGCCAACTCAAACTGGCTGTTTTTATCGTACAAAACGGCTAAACCTAGCGGCCAACGGCCTATATCCGGTTTCATTGCTATTAACATTTTATACGCATCAACGGCTATTTTATTTTGTTTGGCTTGCTGTGCGGTATTTGCCAGCATGACTTGATATTGCTCATCTTTTAATTGAGCAAGAGGTTTTAACGTATTCAGCGCAGCCGTGAATTGCCCTTGCTTTAAATGAATGCGCGCTTTCATTTGACGTAAACTGCTGTCTTTACCATTTAAGGCGATGCCTTGTGACAATAAATTCACAGCATCTTGATAAGCTTGACGGCCAAACCATAAAGCCGCCAGTTTTTTACGTGTTTGACTATCGCTCGGCCTGATAATGACTACATCTTCTAGTAGTTTTTCGGCCTTCTCGATTTGCTTAGCCGCTAGTGCTTTTTCAGCGAGGACTAATTTTTGCTCTGCTAGTTCATCCGCCGATAATTGACGTCGTGACACCGACATTTTATTTACTTTTGGCTTAGGTTTAGCTTTGACGATATCAACAATGTCGTGGCTATGACCTGAACTATCTCCCGAATGACTATGGGTATCCGCTATAACTTTCGCTTTCTTTACTGGTGTTACTTGGCTAGCGCTGTTATTTACCAAAGGTTTTGCCGTTATTAACTTGGCAGTAGTCTCAGCACTGTTATTTGATAATACTTTATTTACATCTGTTGGTTCAGCAATTTGACCATTTATAGGTGCTATTTCCTGTTGATCATAAATTTTAGTGACATGTACGTTTATTGGATCATTCTGAACGGTATTTTCGTTGCTGCTTATTTGCTTAGACGTATTAATCTGGCTACTTATATTTTCAGGTCTATTTTTTGCTGAACTCATTTGAACGGCATTAACTTTATTCGTTATTTTTTCAGCTTTTAATGCGTTATTTTCACTAATTAATTGCCAAACATAAAAACTAAGAAAACAAACGGCTAACACACAAAACCCAGTAACGAGCGCTATTTTTATAGGGGAATGGGCTACTGCAACATTACCTGACTGAGTAGCATCGGTATTAGACTCAGGACTGCGCTGTTCTAAATCCTTTAACATCTGATTAATAACACTCATAACTTAACCACCAGCGCATAATAAGCTAACAACAAAACGCTCAAGCCTCCTAAAAATGAAAAAGCCAATAAACTTACTTTTGAGCTTTGCTCAATGCTTTCAGTATCTTTTACCGCCGCTTTCAGTAATTTCATTGTCATTTTGTAATGTCCCTGACCATAAGCAAGCATTAACATTTTGTGGCACAATACATTCACTAACCGTGGCACACCTTTGCTAACTCGAGCGATACTTTGGCATATCTTTACAGGAAAAAGTACTGCTCCATTATACCCCGCGACTTGCAATCTATGTTGAATATATTGCTGTACTTCATTTGCATTCATTGGTCTTAATTTATACGCAAAAGTAATACGTTGTCTCAATTGTCTAAATTCTGTTTTGGCTAAACGCACATCAAGCTCTGGCTGGGCAAATAAAACTACCTGCAATAACTTACGTGTTTCTGTCTCTAAATTAGTAAACAATCTCAACGCTTCTAAGCTATCTTCAGGTAACGCCTGTGCTTCATCAAGTATCAGCACTACCGAATGTCCCTGATTATGTAATTCTAACAAACGTGTTTGAATGCGCTGAGTAAGCAATTGCACTGACATGCGTTGCGCTTGTTTAACGCCAAGTTCTACGGCAACAGCTCGTCTTAATTCATCAGGGTTTAAATAAGGATTTGGGATGTAAGCCGTAACAAAGTGATCTGGTATTTCATTAAGCAATTTACGACACAATAAGGTTTTACCCGTACCTACTTCGCCAACAACTTTAATGAAGCCTTCGCCTGTTTGCAGTGCTGTTGATAGCACTGCTAACGCTTCATCATGCATAGCCATTGGCAAATAAAAATTTGTATTCGGTGTTAAGGTAAAAGGTAACTCACCTAAGCCAAAATGATATAAATACATAGAAAATCGACTCAGTGTTCTCGTTAAGCTAACTCAAATAAAAAAGCCTTACGCTTAATTATCATTACTAGCTGCATTTTGTGCAGCCATTTGGCAAACACCATGCTCTGTTGCATATTCTGCATCAGCACATTGCGCTTGACATTCTTGCGTTAGTGTACCGTCATTTGATAACTCGCACGCGTCAACCTCTTCTGGAAACCATTTTGTTAACAAACTGCGCGCATCTTGTAATTGGTTTTTCCAAGTATCTTGACCAACAACAATGGGCTTTAGCATGATAACTAATTCACGTTTTTGCGATTTTTGCGACTTGTTTTTAAATAACTCACCAAGATAAGGGATATCACCTAATATCGGTGTTTTAGATTCAATATCAATGTTATAGGTTTCAATCAGGCCACCAATAACAACAACTTCCCCTGAGTTAGCACGGATAATGGTATCTGATTCGCGAACGCTACTTTGTGCTAGTGGCAATACCAGTGTTGTGTCACCAATTTTAATAGTTTTGCTTTGTTCTTCAGTAATAGTCACTGAAGGATGAACATGTAAAATAACACTGCCGTCTTTACTAATTTGTGGTGTGACGTCTAGTGCAATACCCGAGAAAAATGGGGTTAATTCAACCTCTGGTGTAGTCGTTGTTGAAGTACCGGTCGTGGTAGTGCTGGAAACCTCAGTAACAAAGTACTCATCTTCACCTACTTTAATAACCGCTTTTTGGTTATTAGTGGCGGTTATACGCGGACTAGAAAGTACCTGAACATTGCCTTGTGTTTGTAAAAGTTCAATAACACCTGAAAAATCGCTACCACTCGTTTGTTTACTAAAATTTATACTATTAACACCACCGATTGTGTTTGAAATAACATTACCGACAACATTACCTGTAGTTGAGTAAATAATGTCAGCACTACCGACTTGATCAAGCACTTTGTTCCACTTAATCCCCTGTTGGAAATCATCATTAAGAGTCACTTCCATTATCTTCGCTTCAATAATGACTTGGCGATGTAAATGACTTTCAGTAGCTGTTATAAACTTCTTAACCGCGGTAAGCTCTTGTGGTAATGCACGCACTGTCACTAAACCTGCTTGAGGTGAAACAATCACTGAACGACCTTCCCCAGTGCCAACGAAAGCGGTTAATGATTCTTTCAATTCATCCCAGAAATTAGACTCATTTTCGGTGTACAAGTTAATGCCACTATTCTGATTACTCGAGCCATTATTACCACTTTGGTTGTTGTTACTGCCGCTATTACTATTATTGCTATTGCTGCTATTGCCGTTACTGCTATTGCCACTGTTGGGATCGTTTTCAGAAACACCACCAGAATTGATAGTAGTACTAGATGAACCAAAACGTTTTAGGAATAAGTAATTTAGTGCGATAGTTTCAGTACGTATGCCCGGCGGGAAAACTTTTACAACATTGCCACGGCGAATAATTTCATAACCATAGACATCTTCAACGACGGTTAAGGCCTCTGATAACGTAACATTATTCAAGCTTAAAGATATTTGTCCTGTGACATCTGGATGAATAACTACGTTATAACGTGAGCCTCTAACAATGGCTTGAAAAAAGTCTTTGGCATCAACTTCTGTCGCTGAGACCTCCAAGCGTTTTTCAGCTAACATGCCTTGCTTAGCCTGATCCATGTTATTTAGCATTAACTCTTGCTGTACTGAATTTGGCACTTGCGTTAAGGCCTTTGGTCCATTTAAACGTTTAGTTTCTTTGATCGACGCATCTAAATCTGCTTTTATGTCTACAGGATCATTCGGCATAGATTGACAGCCTACTAAGGCAAAGAAAAACGCTGACAAAGCAATGTTTAATTTTAGTTTATTCATAGGGGGACTTGTTTTTATCATTAGTTAGCTACTGTATCTTCTACGATGTTACTCTTAAAACCTTTACTCTTAAAAACGTTAATCTTTAATCGTTTAGATTCGCTACGTAAGATCACGCTATGACTGTTAATTGCAGTGATACGATACTCACCTACATAGTCAAACATTTTATATATTTTGCCATTAATAACCGCAGTATGAATACCATCACCATGGATAATTGAACTCAAGACAAAGCCAGCATCACGCTTTAACTGGTTATTATTGCCAGAGCCACTTGCACCAAATGGACGAGTAGGGTCAACATCAGCAGCTAAGCTTATCGAAGGGGCTAATACTAGTACCAGCGTGGCTAAGCTGATACCTAACAATGAATTAAAGTGAGTTTTAAACACCGATAAACTCCTTTTTCAATCCTAAACTATAAATAGTTATGTTGACTTCACCACGCGGGTATTCTTTGACTTCGAATTTAAAATCTTGCCAAAAAAACTTCCACGTTAACTGTTCTAGCTGTTGTAAGTAATTACGTAACTGAAAATATTTACCTGACAATTTAATCTTAATACCATGTTTATATAAATTTAAACCAAGTTGTTCGGCTGTGGGTGAATGGTTTCCTGAATCAGCACTCGATTGCTCGTTGCTTAGATTTAATAAAGGTTTAGCGCCTATTAATTCAAAGGAAAGTAACGATACACCTGGCTCTAATTCAAGCAACTTAAGTAAGGCTTCACGCATTTCGCTAGGACTAATTAGATCGGTAGTTAAAAGCACTAGTTGATTATCAATATTGGCTAGCTTTGTTTCAAGTTGAGCAATTTGTTTAACCGTATTGACATTAGGATCTTGTTTTAATGCTGCTTGATATTCTTTAATAGAGAAATTAAGGGATTGATTACCTGATGTAATCGTTCGACTTTGTTTATCATATGAGATTGTTTGGGCACTTTTATCATCAATATAAAAAGATGAGATAATAAAAAATATGGCTACTAGCCCTGTCGACAGTAGTAAAAATTGCTCTCTACTCGTTAGTTGAAGAAATTTTTCACTGTAACTTTTCCATTGCTCTTTCATTAGCCTTTTCCCCCTGAAGGTATGGAGCTAACAACAAATTCAGTAATATTCTGCTCATTTTTAGCAAGCTTAAACTGGATAAATGCTTTACCTGATAATAATCGAGATTGCTTAAAACCAGCTAACCATGCGGGTACCGCCTGAGGAGTTCGAGCTAGTCCGGTAAAACTCATATTTTTAGCATCAATACTGATGGTTTGTAATCGAATATCTTTATGATGCATAGCAGACAAGTCATTCATTGCCATAACAAAGCCCCCAGCAAAGGTCTCATTTGAATCAGTGAGCTTATTCAATAATGCATCTTTATGCTGCATAACCAACTTCATTGTATCGAGATCTCTTTTCAATGTTGGAGATACCTGCCTATTTTTCAATTGTGACTCTAATTGCTTAGCAAGTTTTTGTTTTTGTTGTTGCTCTTTTAACAAAACATTGTATGTTGCCGCTGATTGCTTGTAATTTAGTTCAGTAACAACGACCCAAATCAACATAATTGATAACAATCCTAACCAAACACCTACGACTCTTTGCAGTGTTAACAGCGGTTTTTCGGGGAAAAGCTCAGCTTGTAATAAATTAATATTATTTTTAGTTGTCATAAATTTACCCCCGCTAAAACTTCTGCTTCTTTATCATAAGGGACACTATCTAAACTAGCGCCAATAGCCGCAGCGTATTCTCTATGTTGATGATACGGGGGAGGTAATTCCAGTAAACTCACTGGTACAATTGAATTCGCTGCTAACTTTTCAATAAATAAATTTTCTAATTTAATAGGTAGCAACACTTTAATTTCTTTTATCGGAGCCTGTTTTAACTGACGTTCAAAATAATCTGTAGACCGTTGGATTTCTAAGCCAATATCATCAATAACTGAAAAGGATAATTCTTCTGCTGACTTATTGGCAATTTGGGAAAACCCACGTAAACGACGTTGGAAGAATATTTTATTCTGTTTAACAATTAATAAAACAATTTCTTCATTGGGCTGTTGGCAAACTAATAAATTTGCATCACTTTTCGGCGCTAATAAATTAGCAAAAGCAAATTCTTGAGTAGTGATTGCATTGACTTTCACTGCACCTTGTTCTGTAGCTTCGACGAGTTTTTTTAGTTCATCTAATGATGCACAAACGACATTGATTTTTTCTTTGCCGCCAGCAAGAATGGGCGCATCATAATAATCTAACACCATATTAGTAGGTGAAATACTCACTAAGTCTTTAATTTGCCATTTCAAAGCACTGTTCATTTCAGTGTCAGGTAAGCTTGGTTTGTCTATTTGCACTATTTGAGACTGTGCTTCATTAAGTACTAAGCAAGCATTTCCTTCAAGATCACTTTTATTATGCAGTGCTTGAATGGCACGGGGGAAATTAGCAGAGTTAGCTTTTTCGTGTTCAAAGATGACTTTTGCTGCCGTACTTTCATCAATCGTATTATCGGGCTTTTGCTGAGGAATTGAGCACAAGGAGACACCCTGATGCTGAAAAGCAATACCAAGACGCTGATTTGAATTGTTTTTTGAAAAAAGTTGGCTGATTTTCGTTAAAAATGACATTTATCGGCAATATCGCCCAAAGCTAAAATTATTGACAATACTACCCTTTGTGGCACATGTAGAGCAAGTATTACTAATGACGATTAACTAAGTTTATTAGTCATTTATGCTACTAAGAATACTATGGATTAATAGTGAATATTAATTTTATAAACAATTTCTCCTCAAATAGTGGCGAGAATAAAAGCCAAGTTAAGGGCTGTTATCATTTATAATAGTCTTCAACCTTGTTATTAATTAATCTTTCAATAAATAATTATGCATAAGCCATTGTCCAAAATACAAAAATTAGAACACCCTCTCTTTGATAAATACAACCTAGATGTTCGCGTCAAGCGTGATGATTTACTGCATAACATCATATCAGGCAATAAATGGCGCAAACTAAAGCACAACCTAGAGCAACTTAAAACTAATGATTACCAAGGAGCATTAACTTTTGGTGGTAGTTACTCAAACCATATTCATGCTTTTGCTTACGCATGTAAACAGCATAACATCCCCTGCATCGGTGTTATTAGAGGGGAAGCTAACTATGCGAATAACTTTACATTGAGTTGGGCGCGGCACTGGGGCATGCAATGTCACTTTGTCGACAGAAAGACCTATCGTCGCCGTTTTGAGACAAACTTTATTGATGAACTAAAAACACTATATCCTAATTACTTTGTTATTCCTGAAGGTGGCAGTAATTCACTTGCTATACCAGGCGTTGCCGAGGTGTTGACTGAATTGAATAGCCAAGTAGATTTCGATACCTTAATCACCCCAGTAGGTAGCGGAGGTACGTTAGCAGGTTTAATTTCGGGAGATAGTGTCGCCAATCAGAAACAACATAAAATTTTGGGTATTGCTGTATTAAAACAAGCGGAATATTTAGTTGATGACATTAAGCGCTTGCTTACTGAAGAAGCTAAGAACCATGAGAACTGGAAGTTATTAACCAACTTTCATCGTGGTGGTTATGGCAAGTTTAGTGAGGATGATGTCAAACGAATAATAACATTCAACCAGCAAACCGGCGTATGCTTTGAACCGGTATATTCAGGTAAAATGGTATTAGCTTTACTTGATTTAATAACGCAAGGCTATTTTCAGCCGCAAGAACGCATTGTTTTATTGCACACTGGTGGATTACAAGGACTGGGCGGCATGATAGAACAAGGTAGGTTAGATGCCAATGACTGGCCACCATTAAGCAGCGTTGACAATGAATAAACCGTTAGTAACGCTCTCTATATTGTTATAAACAATTTGCAGACAAAGGCAAAAATTAAAACCTTAACAAATAGCGTCCTTGGTTATCTGGTCGGCCAAGAAAAGACAATGCTGATCTCAGTTGCGAAGGAAACTTAGCTCCGGGTTTCAAATACCCTTTCCCTGATATTTTTTGAGTTGTTAAGGTTAAGCCGCCATCAAAACTCAAACCTAAGTTGTTCTTAGGAGATACCTTTGCTAACAAATCACCTTCAGCACAACTTATCTCAGCTGAAAACTTACCTAGTTTAATATTTTGCTCTAAAGCAACCACACCAGCACGTGACCATAAAACATCACCTTCCGCTTTTGAACATGACAATTGATTACCTGTGACAATAACTATCTCTGATAAAAATAACTCAACATTTCCTTGAGCACTCAGTGGAATAGGTAATGGCAACTGCTGTGCAATATCATTCGCTGATATATAGAGCTCTACCTCAGTTAACGTAAGTTGCTCAGAAGAAACAGTTAGATTAAGTTTCCCTTCAGGTCCTGATAACATGGCATCTCCAAAAGAAACTTGAATACTTGGAGAAAGACCGAACAATGACCAAAAACTCACCGTTGTTTTTACTTTTTCAATAGCATTATTATCTATCGTTACTCGTGAAATTTCGCCTTGCCAAATGGACCCTGAAACACCTTGCAATACTATATCCTTAGGCAATTGAACATTATTAATTACCAATGATAGCGGAGTATTTGCGACTAAAAATGCGATGTAGCTACTTAAAAAAATTGCCGTAAAGGCAAACCACTTCTTCATGAAAACTCTCAGTTTTTGCTTTAGCTGGTATTAGCTAAGCTAAGTTGTTGCTATTAGCTATTATGTTTTTGTTAAGTGCAAGCGTCTTACTTTAACTTCACCTGCACTATCACCTCGAGTTAAATCAATGGCTTTCACTTGCAAACCTTCATTATTAGCTAAGTGCTCCAGCCAAAACAACAATTGGGTAAAAGGTGTGCTATCTATCCATACCTGTAAGTCATCTCCTTGTGGCTGCATGCGTGTAATGGTTAATTTATAAGTTTTAGCACTTCGATTTGCAACACTTGAAATGCTACCACTAAGCTTTGATTTACCACCTGAACGCTTAGCTTGATGATACAAGGCGGTATTTTCCTCTACCCAAGTTAATAACTCCTGCTGCTTTGCCAACTTATTGTTAGCCTCAGTTAAACTATTATTTATTGGTTGCCATATAGCGCTATAAAAAATAAATATAATAAAAACCAGTGCCATCACTGCAACAAGACGCTGCTCTCTACTGTTTAGTTGTTGCCACCATTCTTTCATTATGATGCTTCCTTATTACTGGCATTACTTCGTTGCTTGGCTGAGCCTTTTTTATTATTTGATCTTTTCGTCGCTCCTTTAGTGCTCCCTTTATTAGTAATGCTAAAAGAACCCGTTACTTGATCACCTTGATTGCTTTGCGAGCCTTGTTTAACAATCAAATTGGTTGTTGCTAACGCAACACTGAATTGTTCAAAAGCCTGATAATCTTTTGCTGTTGCTTGAATACGCAATTCTTGTCGCTTACCATCAAACTTTAATGACTCTGGTTTTAATGCGGGCACTTTAGCAAAGGCAGGTTGTAATTTAGCAAGCATAGCTAAAAACCCTTGCCTATCACCAACGCCGCCGAGTAAGGCTAGCTCTCTATTCAATTGAGATTTTATTGTTGAAATCCGAACCCGTTTTGTTTTTGGAAAGGCTTTTTTATAACTGGCAACAATATTTTGTTGAATATTTTCTTGCTCTGCATTTAGTTGCCATAGTTGCGCACTTTTATGACCTAAACTAAGCAAGATAGCAAACATAGCAACGCCTGCCACCCATAACCACTGTCGCCCGGTATGACTACGGTTTTCTTTAACCTTGTATTGGCCTTGCAGTAAGTTAAAGTGACTTAATTTACTGTCATAATTCGTCGCCATAAGCGCTAAAGCTAATTCTTCAGGCATTGTACTGACATTACATTGTTCACTATGAGCTAATGGTGAATATGCCTCGATAAGAATACTATGAGACTGCTCATTACCCTCTGCATTCTCGGATTGCTTAGCTGAAGTTTGACATTGTAATTGCCATGCATTGGCGTCTACATTAAAACCCTGCCAAAGTTTTTGACGAACAATCACTTGCTCTTGATTAGCATCGCCAAGTGCAATTGCACTCCAACCCTCAGCAACAATTGGCATAGCCAATACATCAGGCAAAATCGTATCAGTTTCAATGTCCGCATCCGCCAACCATGATAACCATTGTTGCATCTGGCTATGAGCAACTATTGCAGTAAAACAATTATTTCCCTGCTCATCACTAGCCAAATCTGCATAAGCAAAAAATAGCTGTTCAACGTCTTCTGCCAAGCTATCTTCTAACATATAGGGCGTTGCTAAGCGTATTGCTCTGGAAGATTTTGCTGGAACTTTTAACGACTTTAACAGTACATCACAGCCAGGCACCAATATTTTCACCTGCCGCTTATCAGCTTTGCTAGTAAGCTCACTGAGTTGCTGAGCACCTTTTAGCTCACCACTCGCTATAATTTCCTGCGTATTGCTGCTAGTTTCAGCCACGACTAACCAATGAACGGTATCGTGTGCTTGACTTCCTAGACGGATAAATAATGTTTCTGTCACTAGTTACGTCCTATAGTACGACTAATTACTTGAATTTGTTGTGTATCATTAACTTTCATCATTGAACTCATCGAAAAATAGCTATTATTAAAGCGTGCGCTAGCTTTTAATTTAAAATATTCACTATCAATAACGAACGACGCTGTTTGCCATTTTTCCAATCTAACCTTTGTTAGTTCTTTTAGCTTCAAAAAATCTGCAACATCTCCATAACCTGAGCTATCGCGTGCACTTAGCACTTCTTGCGCATCCTCTAAACTTGAACCAAGCAAAGCCTGTAATAATTCAGGTTTTTCCGCATCAAGTGTATTGATGTTTATTAAATGTTGAGGATTTTGTGGCAGTACGCATACATAAGGTGTCAATGCTAAAATAACGGCAGGGGTAAAATGCTCAATTAACCTTAACTCATTAACACTAGCTAAATAACTATTAGCGGCAAGATAAGGAAACTCTCGTGAAGCATAATCATTATCCTCTGCGCCACCTGAACCCGTTATTATGTCATTACTGTCTAGCCAATCAGTTAATGCATTAACCATAGCTTCCGCTTCAAAATTGCCAATGCCTTCGATGTTTAAATTGACGATAAGCGCTTCTAAAACAGTAGCTGCTGGTAATTGTTTATTGCTGGCTGAATTACTTCTCGATCCAGTTGATGAAGCTGTTGCACTTTTCGTCTTATTTTTAGCTGCTGGTGAGTTTGAAGAACTGCCCGTTCCACTTTTAGCCTCAGCTTTTGTTTTTGCTTCAGGATGTAATGCATTTAAATTCAAACAACTTTGCAAATCACTGATTTCACCACTGATCTCACCAAAATAGACAGGGTAGTTACTCCCTTCTTCAGCCCAGATTTGCTCCAGATGAGTGACATCTGGCTCATCTTTAAATGCTTTAATTAATACTCTCTTAGTAAACGCTTCTGCGCCCAATGCATACCAATAGGCTTGCTGGTTAAAACTGATATTGGTGCTTCGTTGCATTTGTGTTTGCAAGCGGGCGGTCATTTGCGCTGCAATAATAGATGCCAGAGCAACGATAAGCATCACGGTAATTAAAGCAACACCTCGTTGACCACTTTTATTGTAACTAGTTGATACCTGTTTAATAACCATCAGCTAAGTCTTACTCTTATCATCAGTAGCAAGGTCACCCGCCACTAAAAACTGACGACGAATTAAGCCATAATCCCGAGTTTCAATTTCAATAGCAATCGCTTGCGGTAGTTTTTTTCCTGACCATTGTTTTTGCCACTTGCTGCCATCATAAAATTCAAAGGATAAACTAGTGACTTGCGTTATTAATGGCCTTATTCTTGGCTCTTGTCCAACAACGGCATCAACAAAATTATAATGTAAGCGCTCTAGCGTTTCATCAACCAAGCGATAGGCTACGCTTTGCATATCACTTCGCGGCAGCAGTAATCCGGGGTTAGTCCAACCATTTCGTACAAAAGCAATAGCTTGTTCATCGGCTAAAAAACTATCATCTGAGGTTTGTAAAAAAGCACTATTTGGCGCTTCGCCATTAATACGGATTGTACGTTTTGCTATTTGGGTAAAATCACGTTCCATTAATAAAAATGCACGTTGTAATTCATTCTGTCTTTCACTACGAACTTTTGAATTTTCATCACCACGTAAAACGGTATCAAAAATGGTAAAACTCGCCAAACTCACCACTGAAAAGATAGCAATTGCAATCAATACCTCTAGCAAGGTAAAACCTTGCTGTGCAGGTTTATCTATGGCATTAGTCTGGTAAATACCATGTTTCATCAGGGTTTATCCTGAGCAAGGTAAGTCAATAAGCTAGCACTTACTAACTCATCATCCTCATTTAGTCGAACCTGCATATTCACGGCACGCAGCTCTTTATTCGCTGTTTTAATAACCTTCTGCTGCCAATACCAGGTTCTACCCGCCATCTCAACTTTGCCTTTGCGGTTATTTTTTGGCGGCCAAGTTTTATCTAAACTCACTTCAACAAGTTGGTTCGATGCGACCCAATTAGCAAACATTTGCTCTTCTAGATGACTAATATGACGATAATTATTATCGGCAACACCGAGCAGTGCAACACCAGCAATAGCGAAAACAGCCATTGCCAACATAACTTCAATCAGGGTAAATCCATGTTGCTTAGTTGAGTTAATCATCATCAAGCACGGGCCCCTCAATAGTTAAAGGCACGTTATACAGTCCTGTGACGCGATAAGCTAAATCTTCAGCACCTTCGATATAGGCCAGCTCTTCAGTTAAACGAAAAGTTACACTAAAAGGACTAAGATCTCCGCCAGAGAGAATATACACTTGCGGGATTATTTTCTCTTCTCGCTCTTCCTTCGAAAGCAAGGTGAAGTCGTCTTCATCTTTTTCTTTAAAAGTATCGGCATCAAAAAGCATAGGCTCTTCAATAGGTAAGTCATCCAGCTCTATGCTGAGCTCTATTTCTTCAGGTACGGTGACATTAGCTTGCCAATCTTGCTCGGGGATTTCGGCCCATTTTGTACCATCATAACCAACAAACTGATAACTATCTTTTTTAACTATTAAACCTAATTCAATATTATTGAGCATGCCATACTCAGCAGCCACTTCAAAAATAGCGGCAAAACGAGCACTCTCATGCTTTAATTTATCTTCAGGGTTATTGCCGGAAAAGTTAAATTGTACCAAGCTGGCCATTAGGCCAATCAGCACTACCACCACCATCACCTCAATTAAGGTGAAGCCGCGTTGTCTTATTGCCAATTCCGATAAATTTCTCATAGGATGATCAGTAATGGTTGAACTTGAAGCTGTAAGCGTAAATTTAAAGGAAATTGCACGGAGTTGACGTTAGTCAATGAGTACCTTTGACGCCTAAATTTAGATTTACAGCAATAAGATCAGCTATTACTTACTGGAAATCGCCTAGATTCCAATTACCTATATCATCTTCGGTTCCGGCTTCACCATCTGGACCTACTGAAAAGACATCCATTTTACCCTGCTCGCCTGGATTCAATAAAACATACTCATTGCCCCAAGGATCTTTTGGTAAACGTTTGATGTAACCATCTTCAGGAAAACGACGTGGCTCTGGTTCAATATCCGTTTGGTCAACTAACGCTTCCAAACCTTGCTCTGTCGAAGGGTAATCGTAATTATCCATTTTATATAAACTCAAAGACGTTTCTAATGCGGTGACATCTGAAATGGCTTTTTGCATATTAGCGCGCTCTTGGCTACCCATTAAATTAGGCACAACCATACTGGCTAAAATACCTAAAATAACAATGACCACCATCACTTCGAGTAAGGTGAAACCTTGTACTTTTTTCATGTTCATATTGCTTTCCTAACGTCTGATAAATTGATGTAACTAAGGTAAAAGGGTTAAATAACGTTTAGCCGCCCACTAGGCTATTAAGTTGCAGAATGGGTTCTAAAATGGCCATCACAATAAAAAGTACAACGCCTGCCATGCAAACCATCAATGCTGGTTCAAATGCCTTCAATGTAATACTCACTAAAGCATCAAACTCTCTATCTTGGTTATCTGCAGCGCGACCTAACATATGCTCTAATTGGCCACTTTTTTCGCCACTTGCTATCATGTGCAACATCATAGGTGGAAACAACTTAGTTTGCTCCAATGACACACGTAAACTCGAGCCCTCACGTACTTTGTCGGTCGATGCTTTCACTTGTTTTTTAATATATAAGTTATCAAGTACTTCACCTGATATTTTCATACTTTCTAACAAGGGAACTGCACTTGCTGTCAAAATACTTAATGTACGGGCAAAGCGAGCAGTGTTAATTCCTCGTGCTACTTTACCAATACCAGGAATCTGCAATAAATACTGATGAAATGCCATTTCAAAATTAGGCTTTTTTAATAACTGTGAAAACAACAATACTACTGCTGCAAATAGTATTACCAGTACTAGGCCATAATCCCGAAGAAAATCACTGCTGGCAATCAAAAATTGCGTAGTGCCAGGTAAATTTTCACCCATGTGTTCAAACTGACCGACAATTTTGGGTACTACGGCCGTTAACAAAATAGCAATTACGCCAACAGCGACAACCGTCATTATAATAGGGTAAACAAGTGCCTGGATGAGTTGTGAGCGCATCTCTTGACGTTTCTCAGTATAATCAGCCAAGCGATTAAGTACTTTATCAAGATGACCTGACTTTTCGCCTGCGGCAACCATAGACCGATACAAACGATTAAACGCTTTAGGATATTCTGCCATGCTTTCAGATAACCCGTAGCCTTCAGTCACTTTGGTGCGAACACCCATGATCATACTTTTAATACGGTTCTTTTCACATTGCTCTGCAACCGCCATTAACGACTCTTCTAATGGCAATCCTGATTCAATTAAGGTTGCCAATTGACGAGTGATAAGCGCTAACTCTGCAGCAGAGACTTTACCGCCACCACTTTGGCTAAAGCCTGCCGACAAACTTTTTTTATCATTCGATTTTTTATGACTCGCTAATGTTGCAGTAACAGCGGTTGGCATTAAGCCTTGCTCGCGCAATAAACCGCGCACTTGCCTAGCAGTATCACCTTCGATAACGCCTTTTTTAGTTTTACCGCGACTATCTACCGCTTGGTATTCAAATGCTGCCATAATTTTTTATATTAGTTGCTTATATTGAGTCTATTGGGTTCATGATGAATAATTACTTTTAATCTTCACGAGTAACCCGTAAGACCTCCTCTAAAGTGGTTTGTCCAAGCATAACTTTATCAAAGCCATCCCGACGAATACTGGCACTGGAATATCGTACATATTTTTCAATAGCCTGCTCACCTTGACCATTATGAATAAGTTCGCGTACTTTTTCATCCACAGGTAACAATTCATGAATACCCACTCGACCTCGATAGCCTTTAAAACTGCATTCCGCACAACCAACAGCACGATAAATCACTGAATCATTATCATCTGGCAATGCTAATAATTGCCTTTCTTCGTCATCAGGCAGATGACTTGCACGACAATGTGGGCAGAGGGTACGTACAAGACGTTGAGCCAATACGCCCAATAAACTCGATGACAGTAGGAAAGGTTCTACGCCCATATCTTCCATGCGGGTTATAGCACCAGCCGCAGTATTAGTATGCAAAGTAGATAATACCAAGTGACCAGTCAAACTTGCCTGTACCGCAATTTGCGCGGTTTCTAAATCTCGAATTTCACCTACCATCACCACATCAGGATCCTGACGTAAAATGGCACGTAAACCGCGAGCAAATGTCATGTCCACTTTGGTATTTACTTGAGTTTGTCCTATACCTTCAATAGCATACTCAATAGGATCTTCGCAGGTTAAAATATTACGCTCTTTCTCATCTATCTGGGTCAATCCAGCATAAAGCGTGGTACTTTTACCTGAGCCTGTTGGACCTGTTACTAAGATAATGCCATGAGGCTTTTCGATAAGTGCTGAAAAATTGACTCGGTTAGTGTCAGTCATACCTAAGTGTTTCAAATCTAAACGGGCCGCATTTTTATCTAATAAACGTAATACCACTCGCTCACCATGACCTGTTGGCATAGTTGAAACGCGCACATCAACAGCACGTCCCCCTATACGCAACGAAATGCGGCCATCTTGTGGAATACGTTTTTCGGCTATGTCGAGCTTTGCCATCACTTTAATGCGTGAAACCAGTAACGACGCCAATTTACGATTGGGTTTAAGCACTTCTCGCAAAACACCATCAACACGAAAACGTATCTGTAAGGTATTTTCAAAAGTTTCGATATGGATATCTGACGCTCTTTCTTTTATTGCTTCGCTGAGCATGGCATTGATCAGTTTGATAATTGGCGCATCGTCTTCATTTTCAAGTAAATCTTCACTTTCAATGAGTTCATCGGCAAGTGAATATAAATCAACTTCATTGCCAATATCTTCCATCATTTGCTGTGCTTCAGAAGAGTCTCTTTGATAAGCTTGCGTTAGCAATAATTCGAAAGCGGGCAGTTGTAAAAAATCAAATTCAAAAGACGCTTTGAGTATGCGACGAACTTCTAAAACAATATCAAAGTTAACATCAGCCAAACAGTGCAAAATATAACCACCAGTTTGTTCATCGGTTGAGATGAGTACACTGTGGCGCTTAGCAAAGGCAAACGGCAATAACCAAGTACTGTTCACTTGTGCTTGTTCTGCCTCATCAAGCGCAGTGACTTCAACTTCATCAGACATTATTGCTTCTCTTCCGCAGCAACGCCTTCTGTTGTTACAGGAGGTTTAGGTAACTCTGTACCTTTGTCCTCAAGCTTCTGCTGATACTCATTAAATGACGGTGGTAAGGTTAGGTTATCTTGCCACTGCGGTAAGATTGGCATGTTTTCGTTACTCATTAACGATAAACCTTCCTCATGTTTACGAATTTGATCAGCACGAATGTAGTTATATTTTGATTCACTAATCTCTGTCATTAACGCTGAATCACGAACAATTGTAGCGCGTAAAAACACCATTAAATTACGCTTACGTGTGCTGTTGCTAGTTGATTTAAACAAGTGACCAATAATTGGAATATCACCAAGAATTGGCACCTTCTGCACACTTTCTTGCACGTCTTCATCTATCAAACCTCCGAGTATCACGGTATCGCCACTATCAGCCATTACAGTGGTTTTAATCTCTCTTTTATTAATTGAGATATCTACACCTGTGGTACCGCTGACTGAAGACACTTCTTGTTCAATAATCAGTTGCACCGCATTGCCTTCATTCACTTGCGGGGTAACACGTAGTTTAATGCCCACTTCTTGACGGTCTACTGTCTGGAAAGGGTTGGCGTTATTACTACCCGTTGCTGAACCGGTAATAATTGGCACTTCTTGACCAACAATAAAGTAAGCCTCTTCATTATCTAAGGTGGTAATGCTCGGCGTAGCTAAAATATTCGAATTAGTATCACTACTTACCGCACTCACAATCGCGCCCCAGTCATTTTTAGCAATACCAAACATCATACCGCTAACATTACCGAGTACTTGAGCAAGAATGCTATAATCACCGTCAGTAGAAGGATTTTCTGATATTACAGGGTTACCATTTGCGTCAATAGTAGTTACTTTAGTCGCAGGTTCTCCTTCCGCTGCTTGAACTCCTGCAGCAACCGAAGAAATGCTCGCAGGGCCATTAGTAAACTGCGTAAAACCACCTGCTTCGTTATACCACTGAACACCTAAACTAACGCCGTCACTTTCAAACACTTCAACGATAATCGCTTCAACTAATACCTGTGCGCGACGCACATCTAATTGACGAATTACAGCCTCTAATGAACGTAACATATCGGGTTGTGCGGTAATTACTAAGGCATTAGTTGATTCATGCGCTTCAATACTTACGTCACGTTTTTTACTAGAACGTGTTTTTGTTTTCGCTGTCGTTGTTTCTGAAGCAATTGAGTCACTAACACCTTGCAGCACTTTAACTAAATCTTCAGCTTTTGAATATTTAAGGTAATACACCCGAGTATTACCGTTACTTTCTAATTCACTATCTAAACGTTTAACCAAGCGTGCTACTCGTTCACGGGCTTTCACTTCACCGCTAACAATCACGCTATTAGACCGATCATCGGCAACAATTTTAGGAATTAAAAAAGTAGGTTGACCTGCTTTACCACCAGAAGGTTTATTCATCGCTTCGATGATACGTACCATTTCACCCGCTGAAGCATACTTAAGTTTGATAATTTCAACATCTTGATCACCCGCTCTATCAACACGTTCAATAATTTTTACTAGTCGATTAACTGTTGAAGCGGTACCCGTTAACATGATCACGTTAGCAGGGTCGTAGTTTACGACATTGCCGCCACCCGCTTGGTCTGACAATTGTCGTAACAGTGGCACTAATTCACGTACCGTAACATTCTTCACTTCAACAACACGGGTAACCATCTCATCACCGATGATATTACTTTTATTACCTACTACAGGAATAGCCGCTGTTTTCGCGTCTTTATTACGAATAATTTTGACAATATTATTGTCCATTTCAACGGCAGCATAACCATACACTTCAAGCACATTGAGAAAGAATTGATAGTATTGTTTTTCCGATAACAAATCATAACTACGGACATTGATTTTTCCGCGGACATTGGGATCTACTATCATGGTTTTTTTCAGGTTTTTACCAACGATATTTACAAATTCGGTAATTTCAGTGCCCTTAAAATTAGGAGAATACTGAGCGGCACTTGCTTGACCAACCAAACATAAGCAATTGATGGTTATCGCTGTCGTTAGAATGAGTAAAAACTTTTTCATCATTTGGGATATCTCTGCTTTATTATTTTATTAGATAATCTTTATTAGAAAATCATTAATCGATAATTATATAGCGTAATTGTTACGATTATTAATTCGGTTAGCTTAGCAACTTAATCTAAACTAATAAGTATTTCAGTCAAACTACCTTGGCGATCAACCAGTAATGAAATATCACGTGCTTTTTTCATTTCTGCCATCGCTTGCATTGCCTGTGTCGGAGCAATTAAATCAAAACCATTCATCTGAACGGCGACATCACCAGTTTTTAAGCCGGCAAGTTTGAAAAACTCAGGTTTTTTACCTGGTCGAAGGGTGTAACCTATTATATTTCCGTCTTTACGTTTCGGTGAGATTCGTAAATAGTCGCCTATTTTTGTCGGATCTTTAGAAAATTCAGATCGTAGGTTTGTCGCTGTTGCGGTTAATGCTTTATTGTCTCTTTGATCAACAACACCCAAATCTGAAGATTTAGGTCCCACTGTGGACCGAGTTTTTCTTGAGGTTGCTTTGTTAGCAAACTCTCTTGCTGGCTGACCATAATCAAAACCATCAAGCATCAAAGTTTCTAGCCGACCTGAGTGCTTAATTATCACTCGATCTATTAATACTTGTTCAAGATTAGCGCGTGTACCAATGATGATATCGCCAATACCATAGGTATCTTGCTTACCTTGGTTTTCAATGATCGCTGCAGCAATAGATTTTTCATCACTTGCGACCAGACCAGTCAGTGTTAAATTTAATTGGGTTTCTGGCACATTCGCCATTTCGATTTCAGTTGCTTGATCACTATTCTCATTATATTGACCGAACAGATTAAGCGATTGAATTTTAGCAACATCAATTGCCTTCTTTACTTTATTAGAATTGACGCTTTTTGTGTTGCCATTCACAGAAGTGTTTTGACTCGATTGTGTTTGTGATACAAGTGACCAAGTGATGTTTGCGCATACATAAGCAATATAAACGACTAATAATACCATCACTGATTGCGCAACTCGTCGATGACCTAGCTGGGTGAATAATGATGCAAACGCTGTCATGTTAGTGGGAAATGCCATAGCTACTTATATTATTGTTATTTTGAAATAATCTAGTCATTTATAGCCGCCGCCATATGTTAGATTTATGTTAAGTAAACACGAATGATACTTGACCGCAAGGTAAGCAACAAGCCGTAGCCTGAGATTTTAAGCTTTTTGAGCAAATTAAATCGTAACTAGATAGTAATTAAGTCGTCAAAGCTAGATAAATATACCCAAGCCACTTGAAGATGTGTGCTTCAGGACGCTTGAGCAAAGTATGCTCAGACGCCCCAACAAGGCTGGTTTAGAAACGTTTTATGTTACGTTATTTATTTCGACAATAAAATAACTATTCTCTTCAATAAATACCTTGCCTAAAGACATTTCTAATTCCAGCTGAAACCTGCATCTTCAAGTAGCTTGGATATATAAGGTTGTAATGTTAATTTTCAGACCAATATATTTCATATAAGTTCCAGCTTTCAGGTTTATTATGTCAACAAGTCAAGATCCTCAAAAAAAGCCAATTCGTTTAGATAAATGGCTTTGGGCTGCAAGATTCTATCGAACCCGCGCTATTGCTAAACAGATGATTGATGGCGGAAAAATTTTTTATAATGGTCAACGTACTAAGTCGGGAAAAGCCGTATCAATCGGTGATATAATAAAAATCAGACAAGGATTTGAAGAAAAAGAAGTCACCGTTATTGCATTAGCTGACAAACGCAGTGACGCTACTTTTGCTCAAACCTTATATCAAGAAAGTAAACAAAGTATTGAAACCCGTGAGAAAAATGCCCTAGCACGTAAGCAAGGTATTCTCCTTAGCCCTGCTAGTGTTACTAAGCCAGATAAAAAACAACGTAGGAAACTACGTGAATTTAAAGAAAGGATCTAACTGCCATGAGCCAATTCAATGTATTAAATCGCTACTTATTTACCGATGCCCATGCCCGTGGTGAACTCGTACAATTAAGTAGTAGCTTTGAAAGTATTATTAAAAACCATAATTATCCTGTCGGTGTAGAAAAACTACTTGGTGAGCTACTTTGTGCGACTTGCCTATTAACCGCGACCCTCAAGTTTGAAGGTGATATTACCGTGCAATTGCAAGGTGATGGCCCTGTTGGTTATATGTCGGTTAGCGGCAACAACAAGCAACAAATGCGTGGCATTGCCAAAATGGCAGAAGAAACGTCAGCTGATACTCTGCAAACGTTAATTGGTAAAGGCACTATGATTATCACTATTCGCCCTAATGCTGGCGAAGCCTATCAGGGTGTTGTTGCTTTAGATGAAGAGAGCCTTGCCGATTGTTTAGCGCATTATTTTGATGTTTCAGAGCAAATACCTACTAAAATTTGGTTGTTTTGTGATACTGAGCAGCAATTAGCCGCCGGTGCTTTAGTGCAATTATTACCTGATGGCGACGGAAGTACTGAAAACAAAGAACAACAGCAAAGTGACTTTGAACATTTATGTCAGCTCACTAATACCATTAAAAGTGAAGAAGTCTTTTCATTAGAAGCTGAAGCATTACTTTATCGTTTATATCACCAAGAGCAAGTCAATATATTTGAGCCACAAATGGTTAGCTATCTGTGTGGCTGTTCTGCTGATAAATGTTTATCGGCAATATCGCAAATTGAACCAAGTGAAATTAAAGCGATATTAGCAGAGCATGGAAAAATTTCGATGACCTGTGATTACTGTATCACTACTTATGATTTTGACGAACTGAGCTTAAAAAGTTTCATTTCGAAAGTTAATCATTAAAAAAACCACTCTTTTTGACGCTAAAACCAATCAAAAGCTTCGTTATTAATTATCACTTATTCCATATAGTGATAATTAATAGCTAACCAACACGTCGCCACAGCCCTCTAATTACTTAACATTACGAATTAAAATTCGAAATAAACGTAACTTTCATGGTAACCATTCATGCTATTTATAGTGAAAACTTTCACAATAAACTATTTTTTACTTTCGTTTTGTTCGCTATTACCCTAAAATACCCCCAATAATGACAGCATGAAAACTTTCATGACTGGCTTCATTAATCGACTTACTTAAATTAAAATTTGTCATACTTAGGAGTGAATTTGCTATGACCGCCCCGAAAAACTCAATTGATTTGTCACAATACGGCATCGACGATGTTAACGAAGTTGTTTATAACCCATCGTATGAGTTACTTTTTAGTGAAGAAACTAAAGCTGGCCTTGAGGGCTTTGATAAAGGCATAGTAACTGAGCTTGGTGCAGTTAATGTAGACACGGGGATATTTACCGGTCGCTCTCCTAAAGATAAGTATATTGTTCGCGATGATGTAACTCGCGATACAGTATGGTGGTCTGATCAAGGTAAAAATGATAATAAGGCTATGACTCCTGAAACATGGGATCACTTAAAAGGCTTAGTAACTACACAACTTTCTGGCCAACGTTTATTTGTTGTTGATACTTTTTGTGGTGCTGATGAAGCAACACGTTTAAAAGTACGTTTCATTACACAAGTAGCTTGGCAAGCACATTTCGTTAAAAACATGTTCATTCGTCCTACCGATGCAGAACTTGAAAATTACGAACCCGATTTCGTGGTAATGAATGGTGCGAAAACAGTTAATGATAAATGGGAAGAGCAAGGTTTAAACTCAGAGAACTTTGTTGCTTTCAACTTAACTGAAAAAATTCAATTGATTGGCGGTACTTGGTACGGCGGCGAGATGAAAAAAGGTATGTTCTCAATGATGAACTACTACCTTCCATTACAAGGCATTGCTTCAATGCATTGTAGTGCAAACGTTGGTGAAGATGGTGACACTGCTATCTTCTTCGGTTTGTCTGGCACAGGTAAAACAACACTTTCTACCGATCCTAAACGTCAACTTATCGGTGATGATGAACACGGTTGGGATGACAATGGAGTATTTAACTTTGAAGGTGGCTGTTACGCTAAAACAATCAACCTAAGCAAAGAAAACGAACCTGATATTTACAATGCCATTCGTCGTGACGCTTTACTAGAAAACGTTACGGTTGATGCAAATGGTAAAATCGATTTTGATGATAATTCAAAAACAGAAAACACACGTGTTTCTTACCCAATTCATCATATTGATAACATTGTTAAGCCTGTTTCACGTGCTGGTCATGCTAAAAAAGTTATCTTCTTAACGGCTGATGCTTTTGGTGTTTTACCACCCGTAGCTAAATTAACACCAGAACAAACAGAATATTACTTTCTTTCAGGTTTTACCGCTAAATTAGCAGGTACTGAACGTGGTATTACTGAACCAACACCAACTTTCTCAAGTTGTTTTGGAGCAGCGTTCTTAAGCTTACACCCTACGCAATATGCTGAAGTTTTACATAAGCGTATGGATGATGCTGGCGCTGAAGCTTACCTTGTAAACACTGGCTGGAATGGTACTGGCAAACGAATTTCTATCAAAGCAACGCGTGCTATTATTGATGCAATCTTAGATGGTTCAATTGACAATGCTGAAACTGAAACCGTACCGTTTTTCAACTTAGAAGTACCTAAAGTAATTGCTGGCGTTGAGGGAGATATCCTTGATCCTCGTAATACTTATGAAGATCCAAGTGTTTGGAATGATAAAGCGGTAGACTTAGCGAAACGTTTTGTTAATAACTTTGATAAGTTTACAGATACTGATAACGGTAAAGCGCTTGTTGCTGCTGGTCCTCAGTTATAAAACAATGAGTGAAAGGCTATTACTGAAATAGCCTTATTCAACAGACAATAAAGCCAGATGTTAAATTATTAACATCTGGCTTTTTTATTACCTAAAATTTGAAACTTCTATGTGTTATTTAAACACTAGAGGAAGATAAACTTTTGCCTGTAAGCCACCAGAGGGCTTGTTAGAGAGCTTAACTTTACCACCATGAGTATCAACGATACGCTTTATAATAGCTAAACCTAGACCGCTGCCTTCTGTCCCTCTAGCCGTATCCCCTTGAGTAAAAGGTTGAAATAATCGTTCAATATCAGCATCAGGAATACCTGCACCATTATCACTGACAATGAAGAAGGCGTAGTCTTTTTCTACACCAGTGAAAACTTCAATTTCATCCGTGGTATAACGAATGGCATTTTGCACTAAATTTGCCAGTGCTCGTCTAACCGCAACGTGACGTAAAGGAATTTTAGCGCATTCACCCGGATGAAACGTTATCACTCTATCAATGGGTGTTTCAACGTTCAGCACTTCATCAACTAAAAGGTTTAAATCACCGAGCTCTGCTTTATCTTTTGAGTCATGACGAATGTAATCAATAAATTGGTCGATGATATTATTCATATCATCAATATCGGTTTCAATACCTTCTTTAAGAAAGTCATCTGACTCATTCATCATTTCACTCGCTAAACGAATTCGGGTCAAAGGCGTACGTAAGTCATGAGAAATACCCGCCATTAATAAGTTACGATCTTCTTCGAGCTGCTTAATGCCTTTAGACATATGATTAAAGGCTTGAGTTACCGCCATAACTTCTGAGGTACCGCGCTCAATAAGCGGGTCAGGAAAATCACCTCGACCAACATCTTCTGCCGCTATTTCTAGTGACTTTAACGGTCGATTGAGCTGTCGTACAAAAACCCAACCGCCCATAACACTTAATAAACCGATAACAACCATAAAGAATATTAACGGCGAAAAGCTCCCTTTCTCCATACCTATCAGAGGAATTTTTACCCAAAGATGCGGTGCCTGAGGTGCTCGTATCCAAAAAAGGTACTCATCACCTTGCGAAATTCTTACTTCAGCTGGCCCACCAAGCAATGCGGACATTTGTTCAGATCGATAAGGATATAACCCTGCATTGGCTAAACCAAACTTGTAGGCATCTTCTTCACGATAAACACCAATGCCCGTTTCATTATGAAAGGCCTTTGCCATTTTCGGGCTTAACTTGGCATCATTGATATCAATGAAAACTACACGTACCTGTTTAGCCAACAATTGATTCATTTGTTGCTGGTTTGGCTCAATAACATAGAGCGCAAAAGAAATGTAGGAAACGATTTGATTGATAAAAAGTAAAAAACCTATCAATAAAACCGTTTGTCCAAACGCACTGCGTGGCAATATTTTCATATAAAGGACTTAACTTGAAAGAATAAACTAAGCTGGGCTACCATCAGGCACAAAGACATAACCTAAGCCCCAAACCGTTTGTAAGTATCTTGGCTTAGCAGGATCCTCTTCAAGCATTCGACGTAAGCGAGATACTTGCACATCTATACTACGCTCCAATGCTGAGTAATCTCTACCACGTGCAAGGTTCATCAATTTATCACGTGATAATGGCTCTCTCGGATGGGTAACTAATGCCTTAAGTACAGCAAATTCGCCACTGGTTAACGGCATACTAATATCGTCTTTTTGCATTTCACGAGTAGCTAAATTTAAATGGTAGCCACCAAAACTAATAACATTTTCTTCTAGTGCAGGTGCTCCCGGAGCTTCTTGAGTACGACGACGTAATACGGCTTTAATACGGGCAAGTAACTCTCTAGGGTTGAAAGGCTTGGGCATATAATCATCTGCACCTAGCTCTAGGCCAATAATACGGTCAACTTCATCACCTTTCGCTGTTAACATCACAATCGGAATGTTATTGGAATTCTGACGTAAGCGACGACAAATTGATAAACCATCTTCGCCGGGTAACATTAAATCAAGTACTAACAAATGAAAGTTTTCACGTTCAAGCAGACGATCCATTTGTTCTGAATTAGCCGCACTTCGAACCGTAAAACCTTGTTCAACTAAATAACGCTCTAATAATGAGCGTAAACGCATATCATCATCTACTACTAAAATTTTAGGTGTTTCTTGAGTCATATGTTGTTTCACCTTGCTCGGTTTGTTTTTATTGTAAATATATACCCGTTACTATAAGTGATATTGCTTACAATAAGAAACTGGCAAAAGTAAAAGACTCTAAGTATTTGTTACAATTTATGTAATTCTTAGCTTAGCTTAGCTTACATTATTTTAAATAGTGAATACTTTGCTCTGTTACACATTGAGTGAAACTTTTCTTGCGCTCACTGTGTGAAAGGGAAGATACCGCTTGTTTAACTAATATCATCTTTTGATCTCGCTCTGCTTTCGGTAAATGAGCAAGTTGTGCTTGAAAGCAACCAAATAAGCCAAAGTTTAATGCCACATCTGATTTCATACTGTCTTCACCTAAACAGCTTGCAAGCTTTTCTGCCAAGGTATTTTTATCCATTTCAGTGATTAAGTAGCTTAACTTATAGTCGACTTTATCGAACTTCCTATCCTGATTACAAATGATAAACATATCGGCAACCGCAACAATAGGGATTAATTGTTGATGCTGCTTACTAAAGCGTTTTTTTAACCATTCATTATGAGCCTGCTCATTTCCAGGATTAACATCAACGGAAGTGCTTGCTGAATTCACCGAAAAAAACCACCACGCTTGGCTGGGTAAAGCGTAACAAGTAAGAACAATTAATAATAATTTTAATTCTATTTTCATATGACTAGACTCTGACAAATATAAATTGAATTTGATCTCTCTTAATATATTGTGCACCACAGCTAAAACTAAGTATAGTTAACTTATGTTTAAAAAATGTAGGAAGTAATATGGTCAACTCACTAAAAACCTTAGTAAACCTATTAATAATAACCATGGCATTATTGCTTACTTGCAAAAGTACACACGCAAGTGGTCCAGTAAAAGAATTTGAACAAGCGATGGCGCAACACAAAGGTAAAATTGTTTATGTTGATTTTTGGGCTTCTTGGTGTGTTCCTTGTCGTAAATCTTTTCCATGGATGAATGCCATGCAAGCAAAACATCAAGAGCAAGGTTTTGTAGTGCTGAGTATTAATCTGGATGCGGAGGAAACATTATCAACGAAGTTTTTGAAACAGACCCCAGCTAACTTTGCCATTATTTATGATGCAAAAGGAAAGTTAGCGCAAAAATTTAAACTAAAAGGTATGCCTAGCAGTTACTTATTTGATCGCCAAGGCAAACTCATTAGTGCCCACACTGGTTTTAATGGTAAAAAGCAGCAACAGTATGAACATGAAATATCGCAAGCACTAGCCCAATGATAAATATGCCGATTAACAGGCGGTAATTGAGCTAAAGAAAATATTGTCAAACATTATTGCTGTTTTCGGAGTATGTTATTTTCGGGTGTTTTTAGTGTATTTCACCCAGATATAAAGTCCGCTTATTGATAAAACAATCAATAATAAAGCTATAAAATCCATAAAGAACACGCCTATATCACCTAGAATACGGCCACTATGGCTATCAATAATAATGCGCTCGAGTGTTAGAAATTGAGCACGATAAGCCAGTTCGGCCTGATGTACTACATCGCCAGAAGCCTGCTCAGATTGCAGCCATTTTGGTGCAATAAGTGGTTGAATAACTTGCCAATCGAAAAAGTCGCTGTCAGTTTGATAATAACCTTCAGCACTATCAACTATCACCTGGCCGTTATTAATACTCATTGCTTTTATCATTTCAGGTACGCCTGATTCGGTACCAAGCATGTCAACTAACTCACCTTCAAGGTTGTATAGTAAAATACTTTGCCGAGTAGCTACAACAAACACTTTTTGCTTATTATGTTTCAAAAATAACTGACCAACACTAACAATTTTAGCATCACTTTCAAATAACAAATGACCCTCAAGCCAGACACTGTTATTAACTACCTGAATAGTTTGTTGTTGATAAAAACGAACATCTTGAGGAATAGAAATACCATAATAATCAAGTAGCAGAGTACTTTTAATTGGTTGGTGCGCCAAGGATAAACCATCGGTATGGTTAAGAGCGACTCCCGTAACAGATAAAAAAACAATAAAAAATGCAGCAAAAACGCCCAGTTTTCGATGCCACTTTCTAAAAGTGCGATTTAGCTGTTGAGAGAATGGTTTAACAGTTTTTTTCATAAATATACGGCAACTAAATAAAGGCTTATAAGCTTCGAAAGCTAGAGAGTAAAAAATAAGTCGTTATTTTGCCTGAGCATGTTCATTTTAGCTAGTCTCTGTTTTAAAGAGTGACTTTACTATTTAACCACAGAGCAAGTCTGGCGACTTTTGTGGTTGCTCTTACCGATAAGGTTGCGCCCGTAATGCCATCAATATGCTGACTGAGCGTTTTATCTTTTGTCAGTGTTGCCTGCGCAAATTGTTCACTATAAAAGTCATGACGAACTTCATCACCTCGGGTTTCTCTAAAAGTAAGCACTTTGAGCTGTTTAATTGCATCTTTATGAATGTGAACGGCAATGGTGATTGGTTTTTCTTTACCCACCTCATTTAGAATCCAGACGTTATCATTAGCTTCTTGCCAGTAACGCACCCGCATACGACTGTATTTATGACTAAGAATTTCTGCAATAGTTTTTTTATCTTCCGCACTTAACCACAAGACTTGCACCGCAGGTACTTGCTCATGAAAAATCCCTTTAAGGAACTCCTCAGATGTTTGATATACCCCTTTAGCCATAACATTCATCGCTAAAAAGCAGTATAAAAGTACTAAAAATAAAAACTTTTTCACAAGTTTACTCTTAACTTTTAATAAATTAAAAAGCTCAACACTGTACAAGACAGCATTGAACCACTTAGCTTAACAGTTTATTTATTTGTACTAAAACTGATAGCCAAAACCTAGGTTGAAGCCCTTTGAGTCTATAGAACCACCTAAGTCCTCATAATCCGCTTTTAACACTACGTCTTCATGTAAGAAATAACTAACACCAACATTTGTTGATTCAACAGTGGTTGAATCGCTATTACCTGCGTTGTTGTCATATTCTGCATAACGAGCGAAAACGCCTACTTTTTCACTTATTCTGTAAGAAGGTTCAAGATACCAACCTGTTTGCTCATCACGACCTAACGCTTTGGCTTCATCACCATTGATGTCCCAGCGCGCGTATAAAGCACGAACGGTGAAATCATTAACTTGATAAACAGCATGCGCTTCAAGTAATGTTGCATCTGCAGTATCAATAGGGGCGTCAAAATTATTGCCACCTTGAGTAATATCTGTTTGATACTGTACCGTTGCTGCTAGCTCTAAACCAGTAATGGCTGTGTATTTAACACGACCAGTATAAGCAAGGTTTTCTGCCGTTGCTTTAGCCACTTTTTGACGACCGTTACGAATTTTAAAGTCATCACCAACTTCTAAACCACTAGTCACTGCACCATCAAGACTTACACCACCTACTGGCTTATAATTAAATGATAAACCAGCTTCCCACCAAGTAGCAGGAATAATGTTCTTCTCAACACCGTTACGTTCAACACCATAGAATGTTGGTGGCTCATGCGTTTCATTGATAATGCCGACAGGAATTAAGAACAAACCAACTTTAGAGCTTGTCGCTTCATTAATATCAACTTCAACATAGGCTTGTTCAAGTTCAACTTCTCCTGACTTTCCTTCACCAGCAATAGAATGCTCTAGTTCAAATTCAGAGAAAAAACGTATGCTATCAGAAAACTCATGCCCGAAAAACAATACAAAACGGTGAAAATCTATCTTCGCATCTTGATCTTCATAGTTATTGTAATGTAACTCACCATAACCACCAATTGTAGTGTTAGCAAACATACCGCCAGTACTTTCAGTAACCACTTCAACTTGATCAGCCGTTGCTTCAAGTTTTTTTTCTGTTTCATTTAAACGTTGTTCTAGTGACTTAAGCACTTCTTGTTGTTGAGTAATGACTTTACGTAACTCAACCGTTTCTTCGCTAGCGATAGCAGCATTACTTGTAAGCAATGTCGCAATAACTGAGGCAATTAATGTTTTGTTCATGTTATTTATCCAGAAAGTTATGTTATTTAATGTGTCTTATATTTATTTTCCGACATTAAACCACAAAACAAACAAGAATCAATAGCATTTGTATTATTTATTAGATTAAAAAGTTATTTCTTGATTTAAATCAGAGAAATTGTAAGTAAGTATGCTACCAAAACGAAAAAACCTATTTCAGTAAAACTGAAATAGGTTTTTAAAGAATACCAATTAAATTAATTGCTATAACACTGCAATTAACTACTTTTGATGCATATGCACATCGCGTTGTGGAAATGGAATGCTGATACCAGCTTTATCGAATTCAATTTTCACTTTTTCCATCATATCGAAATAAATGCCCCAGTAATCTTCTGCATTCGCCCAAGGACGAACAAATAAATTTACTGAACTTTCACCGTGTTCACCAACCCAAATATCTACGGCTTGGTCTTTAAGTACACGTTCATCGGCTTCAATTATTGTACGTAAAAGTGCTTTTGCTTTAGCGATATCATCGTCATAACCAATACCAAATACCATATCTACACGACGGGTACCGTTAACATTAATATTGGTCACACAACCATTAGATAACAAACCATTTGGAATAATAATACGTTGGTTATCAAATGTTTTTAGGATGGTATTAAAAATTTGAATTTCTTCAACGCTACCAACATAACCTTGCGCTTTAATGGCATCGCCATTTTTAAACGGACGGAATAATAAGATTAAAACGCCACCAGCAAAGTTAGCTAAACTACCTTGCAACGCTAAACCAATTGCTAAACCAGCAGCACCTAAAATAGCAATAAACGACGCGGTTTGAATGCCAAGCATAGAAGCAAGAATTATAATTTGAATCGCTTTTAATAACGTACTTAAAATACTTAATAAAAACTGATGTAAGGTAATCTCAACCTTTTTCTTTTCTAGTCCTTTACCTACTAGGCTAAGCACTCTTTTGATAATAAAATTACCGACGAAATAAACAACAATGGCTAATAAAAATTGTACGCCGAATTGCAGACCCATCTCACCAAGCATTTGCATATAATGTTCGATTTTTTCTATATTGATTTCCATGAAAATGATATCCTAAGCCATGTTAAATAATAGTTAACGTTGAAGTTAACCTTTAATTTACAATTGTAAGCTTTCTACAAAATGGTGTAAATTATATTCCGCTTTATTTTCAGCCTTCAAGTACCTATTTACCCCACATTAACTATTAAAACTAACAAGGAACGTCCTTTATTATGGCAACCCTGCTATCTTTTTTTACTCATAAATTTTTTAAAATATTGTTAGCTTTATACTTGGGCATATTTTTATGTATTTGGCTTATTTCGTCACCGGTCGCAAAACACTTTATCAACCCAATTTTAGCTGAGCACCAATTACAGTTATCTGATGACTCAAGTATTCGATTTAATCCCTTTTTAATGCGTATCACCCTTAGTGATATAGACTTATCAAGTACAAAAAGCAAGCAGCAATACACTGTATTTTCCTTAGAAGAATTAACGTTACAAGTCGCTTTATGGCAATTAGCGTTTGATAAAATTGCATTGAGTGAATTTTCACTTACCCGAGGTACATTAAAAGTCATTCAGCATGATGACCACCTGATCATTGCCGGCATAACAATTCCTCCTTCAACGGAAGGTGAAGAGCTTACTAAGGCGCAAATTAACGAGCCAGCCACAAGCCTTCCTTATCAGCTAGTGTTACCTGATTTTCTCTTAAGCCAATTTGCTATTGAAATAGAAATAGATAGTCAAAAACTGCAGAATAAAACTCACCACATAGAGATTAAACAACTCGCATTAAGTCAAATAAAAGCAACAGAGACAAAGCAAGAAGGTCATTTAGCCTTGACCGCTTTAGTTGATGAAACTCATTTGTCTCTTACAGCGAATACGCAATTAGTATCAGGTAAAGGTGATATCCACAGTAACTTACTTATCAATAATTATCCTATTGAAAAATTAGCACCATATGTTGAACAACTTACTGAATTAAAAGGCTCTCTTTCATTTACTAGTCAACAAACAGTAACCCTTGCTGAACAAGGTATTAATTTAAAAGTACAAAAAGCCAGCTTAACGTTGCAAGATTTATTGTTAGGTTTAGCTGAACAGAATTTTACTCTTCAAACCTTACAACATAATTTTTCTGATGTTGCTGTTCACTTACAAGACAACAAAATTACTCATCTAGCAGGTAATAGTAATATAAAGCTGACTGATGCCATTCTTAGCCAAAATGAAAGCAAAGCGACCATTACCGCCTTTAAACAACTTAGTCTAGATGACATCAATTTTGTGTTGGATGATGAGCCCAGTATTGATATTACCGATATAGTAATGGATGACTTACTGTTCTCTAAAAAAGCAGCTCTAGCTGATGCTGTAGCCCAAAAAGCAATTGATAGAATTAATAAACTTTCTGATGAAGATGGTCTTGATATCGCTGCTGCTGCAATTGTGAAACTACCGCCGGTTTTGCAATTGAAACAATTAACGGTAAATAACATACATATCCACGAAAAAAGTGTTGATATCAATAGTATTATTTTTGATACCTTAGTTGGTGAGATTATTATTAAGGAAAACAAAGATATTGCTAACTTGATTCTTTTGGATGATAAAGCAAGTGAACAAAGCGCTACCCAATCGAATGTTACTGAGGAAGTCGCTGCTATTGAATCAGAAATCAAATTACAAGAAGCAGAAGCGAAGCATGATGGTTTTGTTTTCAGCTTCAAAGAACTTCGTTTTATTAATGAAAATTCTTTTGCTTTTACTGACTTTAGTGTTGATCCAATCTATCAACGAACTTTATTTCTAGACACCTTAGATGTCGGAGCTTTAAGCAATAGAAAAGAGAAAAAACAACAGCAAACCCCTTATACCCTCGTGGGTCGTAGTAATAAGTACGCTAACTTCAATTTGACGGGTTATTTACAACCTTTTTCAAAACTTGCCACTTATCATATTGAAGGGGATTTCAAAGAATTTTCATTGCCTGCTATTTCGTCGTATCTAAAAGCGTCAACCGGTATTGAAGTGAAAACAGGCCAGCTCAATACCGCTTTAGATCTAAGCCTTGCTGGTGATGAAGTTGAGGGAAATATAATTGTGCTGCTACAAGCGCTAGAAACAAGCTTAGTTGATAGTGAAGAAGCGGGTAATCTAATTGATCAAGGTGCATTACCTTTAAACATGGCAATGGGCATGCTAAAAGATGGTGATGGTAATGTAGAACTTGATGTCCCATTAAGTGGCTCTATCTCAGATCCAAATTTTGGTTTGAGTAGTATTGTTACCTTAATTACCAAAAAAGCCATTTTGTCTGCAACACAAGATTATTTAATGACCACTTTTGTCCCGTATGCCAATATAGTCTCTATTGCGATAACGGCGGGTGAATTTGCCTTAAAGTTACGCTTTGATGATTTAGAATACCAAGTAAAGCAAGTTGAGCCCGATGACCACCAAAACGCCTACTTAACTGACTTCATTGCCTTGATGCAAGACAAAGAAGATACCCGTGTCACGATTTGTGCTATCAGCACCCCAGCTGATATAGGCCTAAAAGCCGGAGTTTCTGTAGAAGACAAAGCTGATATTAAACAACTACTCGACATTGGCGAGCAACGTGAACATGCCTTTAAAGATCATTTAATTGAACAAGGTAAAATTGATTCATCACGTATTTTATTCTGTAAGCCTCAGATAGACATCAGCGAAGGCGCAATGCCACGTATTGGAATATCAGTCTAAATTATGGCTATCAATAATAGTTCAATGTAGTAATATCAATTAGTTAAAAACAAAGGGAAATTTGAAGATGAAAAGGTTAAGCCAATTTTTAATACCACTATTGTTACCATTACTGTTAAATAGTTATGCTACGTCAGCAGCAGAAGTAGAAACAAGCGACCAAAAAATAGTAGAAAATCAGCACGGAAAATTAGTTTGGGCTGACCTATACACCGGAGATGTAGAAGCTTCACTTAAATTTTATCACGACACTTTTGGCTGGACAGTTAAAGAATTCGCTAAAGAGCAGGCAAAATATCATTTACTGTACGATAATGGCCAAGCCGTTGCCGGTGTACTTGAGCGTGATTCAAAGCGTAACAAAACGGATAATGCCTTATGGGTTGGCAGCATAGATACTGATAATGTTTCGAGTAGAAGTGCACTAGCCGCTAAAAACAATGCCACCATAATATTAGCTCCTCATGACTTTACCCTTTACGGTAAAAGATCGGTTTTAGCTGATCCACAAGGCGGCGTTATTGCCTTGCTTGAGTTAGATCTTACCAACAAAAATCATAAAAAAATAAGTAATAAGTGGGATTGGGCGCAATTGTTTAGTACCAATACCAAACAAGCTGCTTTGTTTTATCAAGACACTTTTGGTTATACTTTAGAGCCAATTAATGCCAAAAAAGAAAGCTTCTTTTTAATTCAAGCAGAAATGGTTCAAGCCAGTATTGTAAAGCTACCCGACTCATTTGAACAAAGAGATCGTTGGGTCAACTTTATTGAAGTTAACGACCTCTCCACTATATTATCAAAAGCCACAAGCAACGGCGCAACTATCATTTATCAACCAGAAAATAGAGGCTTAGCCATCATTGCTGATCCCAATGGCGCATTACTGGGTTTAACACAGCAGGAGAGTGAATAATGAAACAACTTAAAACCTTATTACTTACCGCTACTGTTGTTCTTAGTACCTTATTATTAACCGCCTGTGAGAATACCCATGTAAGTGGCTCTATGAGCTATGGTATGGGATATGGCGCTGGGTATCCGATGTACTATGGTAATGGTTATCATCGTCATACAAACGTTGTCGTTGTTAAACCAGCTAGAAATAACCGCTCTCGACCTACTAGAGCAAAGAGACGTTAGTCTAAATTGATTATTTGACCCATAGTTACGCATGACTGAAGAGAAACGCTTTTGAAAATAATGACACGCCAAGATAATTTTATTTATCTCACTTTTGCTTTAATTTTATTATTACTTGGCACGTCATTAGCTCAGCAGTTTTTTGAAGGTTCGGTGCAACGTTTAGTGCAATCTGCCACTATAGTGACGCTATTAGTTGCAGTTTGGGGAGTGGATTCAAAAGATTTCGTGCTGCGTAAAACCTTTATTTTTCCCATCGCTATTTTATTCTTTTCTTTTTTTAGTGCATGGCTTGATGATGCTGGCTTTGACCAAGTTTATTTACTGTTGCTGCTGAGTTTCTTTATCTCAAGCGCCCTTCGCACGGCTAAACAGGTATTATTTACCGGTGATATTGATGGTAATAAAATTTTAGGGGCCATTTGTTTGTATTTATTAATGGGGCTAATTTGGGCAACACTGTACACCTTAATACAACTAACTTTCCCTGGTTCATTTACTAACATCAACAGTAACAATGAATGGTTTACCTTATTCCCTGATTTTATCTATTTTTCTTTTGTTACTATTACGACCTTAGGATTTGGTGATATTTCGCCCATTTTACCTATTTCAAGATTTTTAGTTTATTTTGAAGCCATAGTTGGCCAGTTTTATTTAGCGATATTAGTGGCTAGTTTAGTGGGTTCACATATGAGTAATTTCGGTGCAAACCATAATTCACCTCAACATAATTCAGCTAATACAAGTTCAGATAAAAATAAGCGAATAAATAATTCACCTAATGACACCTCCAGTTCAGGTTCTTAGTACTAATCCACCAAGTAAACATAATAATAAGTTATTAACGTAAGGAAACTTCCATGAAAAACCAACAAGAGTTAACCAGTGATCAGGCATTTAACCGCCGGGTTATTGATATCGCCATTAAGCTTGCCGCCATGGCGATGATTATCCTATGGTGTTTTTCTATTATTAGGCCTTTCATATTAATTACCATTTGGGCTGCCATTTTAGCCGTTGCTTTATATCCTTTACATGAAAAACTTACTGCTGCACTTAAAGGTAATAAAAAACTCGCTTCAACCATTGTTGCCATTGTCGGGATATCAATTATCGCTATCCCTTCAATTAACCTTTCGTCTTCTGCTATTGATTCTGCCCAGCATGTCTATACAGGAATTGAAGAAGGTACTTTAAAAATACCAGCTGCTGATGAAAGCATTAAAGAATGGCCGCTAGTCGGTGAAAAGCTGTTCAATTTTTGGCAGGATGCTTCTCAAGATATTCAAAAAGTTGCCGGGCAATACCCTGAACAATTAAAATCACTTTCAAGCACTTTATTATCAGCAGTAGCTGGTATTGGTGGCGGTATATTACAGTTTATTGTTTCTTTAATTATTGCGGTAGTGTTTATGGCAAAGTCAGCCCCATTACATCAAGGTTTGAGTAAATTAATGCGCCGCTTGATGAATGACTTTGGCGATAGAACAATTAGTACCACTATTGCCACTATTCGAAGTGTCGCTACGGGTGTACTTGGCGTTGCCGTTATTCAATCACTCATGTCTGGTGTTGGCTTGATGATTGCTGATATTCCTGGCGCAGGTATTTGGGCAATTGCAGTTCTTATATTAGCTATCGCGCAATTACCACCCATTCTAATTTTAGGTCCTATTGCGGCGTATTATTTCTCTGTAGCGGACACCACTCCAGCCATCGCCTTTTTAATCTTTAGTATTATTGTTAGTGCTAGTGATGCTTTCTTAAAACCGCTATTTTTAGGACGCGGTATGAGTATTCCTATGTTAGTCATTTTACTTGGCGCTATTGGTGGCATGCTACTTTCAGGCATTATTGGCTTGTTTGTTGGTGCGGTAGTATTAGCCTTAGGTTATGAGTTAATGATGGATTGGTTAAGCCATACGCCAAAAAGTGAAGAAGACAATACTGAAGCTGAGCAAAGCGAATCTTAAGCATGATATAGCTAAGAGTTTACGCATAAGCTAGCGTGATTAATCACGCTATCAGTTAAATAAAAAAAGCGGCATAACCATCAATGGTTATGCCGCTTTTTTTCTATTTTTCTATTTTTCTATTTTTCTATTTTTACTTATTGATGATACTAATCTCGCTAAACAAATAACCCTTTTCAGGTGGTTTAAATATTAAATAACAGCCTTACCTTTTCAACGTTACAGGTAGTTTACCTAAAGCCTTTCTTTCATTGAAAACAACTGCCATGCTGGCATTAAACCCTGGGCTTATACTTTGCTGATTTTTACTCTCATAGATTCTATCGTCAAAGTTTAACAACACTGCATCGGCTAGTTCACTGTACTCATTTATTAAAAAGGGAGAACCTTTAGCAATAAGTATAGAAGGCTTTCCTAGCTTTCCCGCTAGCGTAAGTTGCTGTTTTAATAACGTTGCATAGGTCAGTTTTTTCTGTTGCTGAGCAGCACTACCATAACTTGGCGTTAAATCATCCATACCGCCTAAATCAACTAAACTGGCCGTTTTAATATCAACAGTAGCAATGACGACATCCGCTTCACTTAGCAGCGACTTCATTTGTTTATCCGACTCGGTATTACCGGCAATAAAGTGGCTAATGCTAATTTTTTCAACCTCACTTGCTGGCAATATTTGCGCTAATACCTTATTAGTCGCATAAGTTAACGCCACCAGTTCTTGCTGATTTGCGACAACAAAATGTATTCGTTTAATACCTGTTACAGTAAGAGGTAACAACTGGTTATTTTTCAATAATGTTACCGCGGCATTGGCAAGCGCTTGCTCTGTAATAATATGCTTTTCATTAGCAATAACAGCATTAACCGAGAGCAGTTGTTGTGCTACTGATTCATTGGCCACTTCAATATATTGTTTCTTATATCGGTTTAATCTCACTATCGATTGTTCAAACTCAGTTAACTGATATTCATTGTGCTCAATGCGTATTGCTAAGGCCTTGGCCACTGCTTTTATAAAGTTATAAAAATTGTCGATATCATTTGGTGTTCGAACCTTAAATGGCATCACGGCAAGATCTGCACCTGCCACAAAGGTTTCAACGACAGCTTCAATGTCAGTAAAAAAGTGAGTAACACCCGCCATATCAAGAGCATCCGTCGCAATAATGCCATCAAACTCCATCTCTTCTCTTAACAAGTTGGTTAATATTTTACGGGACATGGTCGCTGGGCGAATAAGTTTATCGCCACTTTTACTGATAAATAAACTGTTATCTAGGGCTGGAAACTGAATGTGAGCCGTCATTATCATCGCGGGTTTAGCGTGATCAATAGCCCAAGCAAAAGGTGCAAGATCCACCTTATCTATAGTCGCTCTGTCATGATCAACTCGTGGTAAACCTAAGTGACTATCAACGTGCGTATCACCATGACCAGGAAAATGCTTCAAGGTTGCCATCACGCCTTGTGCTTGAATGGCTGTTACCGCACTAGCACCAAGTTCGGCTACTTGGACAGCGGACTCGCCAAAAGAGCGCGTATTAATCACCGGGTTGTCAACATTGGTATTTACATCAACGACAGGGGCATAATTATTATTGATACCTAAGGCTTTTAGTTCTTTAGCAATAACTGCATTAACTTGCGTAGCAAAGTGAGTACCATGCTCAGGATAGCTAGCGCCAATAGCCATATTTCCAGCAAAGCCAGTCATTTTAGCAAAGCGAGCTACTCGACCGCCCTCTTGGTCTATTGAGATAATCAAGGGGTTTCCTTGTTCTGACTTTAATGCCGCGGCTTGAATATCATGGGTTAGCTTCACCACTTGCGCTATCTCTTGCACATTTTCAGCGAATAATACGATACCACCGACATTACTTGTGCTTATCATCTGCGCAAGTTCTTTGGGTAGCTCAGTCACTACTTGTCGGCAATGTTTTGATGTTGGCACACTGGCCTTACCATCTATATCAGAACAAAAGTATCGAATATCGAGCGACATTCTTTGTGCAACTTTTCGCTCAAATGGAGTGAATGTATTAGTACTAGTGGAGTTATGGGTCATATTTTTTTCTGTTGCCTGACTTTGACAAGCGCTAAGCGCAATTGAAACTATCATTATTAGCGCACTTGGCACTAAGTAAGTTCGCTTATTACTCGATAATTTATCGAGGAAAGTACTCGGTAAGTGGCTCGATCGATTATCCATCAAAGACAAAACCTACTTACTAAAAGCAAGAACATATTTTACTAGTTTATTGATACCCACTGCCGCTTCACTGATCGATTCAGCAAGCATATAGGCTGGTGTTGTCACAATTTTATGTGCTTCATCCACAACTACGTCAGTAACATCACAATCAATATGCGTTAAACCTTTGGCTGAAATTAATTTCGCCGTTGCGTTATCTTTGCCAATAGTGCCTTTTACGCCTGCGGGATAAATAAGCGGTAATAAAGCAGGAGCAATACACATAAAGCCTGCTGGTTTTTCTACTTTGGCAAAAGCTTTAGCTGCGGTTAATACTTGTTCGTTAACACTATAATTATCGTTGTCTAACGCAAAACTACTTAAGTTCTTTGCTGCGCCAAAACCACCGACAAATATGATGGCATCAAATTCTTTTTCATTCAGTTCTATTAAATCTTCTACATCGCCACGACCAATACGCGCGGCTTCAACAAGTACATTACGGCTTTCCTCTTCGCTCACTTCACCCGTGAGATGATTAATAACATGGTGCTGAGCTATATTAGGTGCAAAGCAGCGATAAGTGGCGCCTTGCTGAGCTATCGCTAATAACGTAATGACTGCTTCTTGAATTTCACTGCCATCATAAACACCACAACCACTTAGAATAACTGCTATATTTTTCATATTTAATCCTTTCTTTTTAACTATTTTTTATTGTTAAACCATATCATTAGCTGACAGCTTAATACTACCAAGACAGCAAAGAACATTAACAAAGCAAATGGCTTTGCACTGCCATCATAAAAGAAGGCTAAAATGGGTCCTGCTAACGCGCCTATTCCCCAACGAAGGGTACCAATAACCGCTGTTACTGTCCCTGAATGCGCAGGAAATTTAGTTAAAATTAAAGCATCGCTATTTACCGCTATCATGGAAATACTCCCCATAAGTGGAAAAATAGCCACAACGGTATAAATTAACGGTAATGCCAAAACATTTACCAACATCAGGGCCGTTGCTGCCATTGTTGCTAGCGTTAAACCAAAACGCAACATCGTCCTTGAACCTTTACGCACCACAAAACGTGTATTAGTAAAATGCGCCGTCATCAACGCTAATATATTTAAGGCAAACAACAAACTAAAAGTATATTCTGATACTTCAAAGATGGTTAAATAGACAAAAGGAATTGCGGTAATATAAGCAAAAAACGCCAGTGCTATCATCATTGATGAAATAATATCTAGTCGTGCTTCAGCATTGCTTAACACTATTTTATAGCGCTGAATAAAGCTCATCTCAACTTTTTTAACTACTGGCCCTTCTGGCAAGGTCACATCGCTTGCATTAGGTAAATAGTAGCTAACCAATACCAGCACAATGAGGCTGTAAGCGGCTAATACATAAAAGATAAGTTGCCAGCTATGTGCCAGTAACAGCACACTGCCTATGCTCGGCGCTATCATAGGCGCTAACATCATAATCATGCTGACATACGAAAGCCCTTTCGCAGTATCTTTACCGTAATATTCACGCACGGCCCCCGGAACAACTACGGTGGCGGCACTGCTGACAAAGGCTTGAAAAAATCTAACGGTAAGAAATTGCTCTATATTGCTCACAAAAGGTAATAATAAGCTGGCAATAAAAAAACCACCGATGCCCAACAAAACAAGATTCCGACGTGGGTGTTTATCTGCCATAGGACCAAACAATATTAAACCGAGCGCATAACCCAACAAATAAATGCTTAAGCTATTTTGCACCATGCTCATGGGTGTATTTAAATGCTCAGCTAACGTTGGCATAGCGGGTAAATACATATCTACCGCTAAGGGAGAAACCGCTAATATTGAAGCTAATAAAGGTAATAACAACTTTAAAGAGACTTTAAGCTGCGCTGAAGGTGTCAACGTATCGCCATGCTTTATTACTGCGTTATTACTTGATGTATTATTGTTTGTCGCTGTCATTGTTTTTCCATCAATTGTGCTGTTTTTTGCTTGCTGGTATATTCGTATACCAATTGACCTAATACCTTAACGGCCGTTTCAACATCCTCCCCCCATTGCACGCCATAACTCACTCGCATGTAATTTTGATACTTTCCTGATGGAGAAAAAATTGCTCCAGGGGCAAAACTAACCCCTTGTGTTAGCGCCTGTTGAAAAAATTCACCCGTTTTTACATGTGACTGACAGCGCAGCCAAAGCACACTGCCCCCTAAAGGTTTTGAAATACAGACTTCTGGCGGGAAATGTTCGGCAATTAATGCTCGCATTCGCTCACAATTGTATGCCAGCGTCTTTCGTAATACACAAAGGTGGCGGTCATAATCGCCGCTCAGTAAGTATTCATTTAAGGTCCATTGCTGCAACATAGGTGTCGAGGCCGATTGTGCCCGCTTAATTCGTTTTGCTTGCTCTTCGAACTTACCCGGTAATAACCAGCCAATACGATAACCTGGTGCTGCTGTTTTGGAAAAGGAAGAACAGGTCATCACTAATCCTTTTTCAGAATACAACTGAGCAGGTTTTGGCTTGTTATCAGTAAAGTATATCTCGCTATAAACTTCATCTTCAATCAATGGAATATCATGTTGCTCTAATAGAGAAACCATCGCTTGACGTTGTTCATCAGTTTTCATCGAACCTAATGGGTTGTTTATCGCCGTTGAAAACAAACAAGCAGTGATATCATGCTGATTAATAGCCTCAGCTAAATCTTCGACACAAACACCGTCTTCTGTACAGGTATAAACTTCAAGTGCTTTCATACCTAATGTTTCAATCAATTCAATCATGCCGAAAAAGCACGGAGATTCAATAGCAATAATATCACCACGTTTCGCTACACATTGCAGGGCAATGGAGAGTGCTTCTTGCGCGCCATTGGTGATGACAATATCATCAGGATTTGTCTCGACACCTTGGTCTTGATAACGAAATGCCAGCTGCATGCGTAATTTAGCATCGCCCGTTACTGGGCCATAACTTACTGCCTTTTCTGAGACTTTACTTAAGACTGAGCGCATTAATCTGGCAAGCGCTTTATCAGGCGGATGTGCTTGAATAGGATTTGAAATTCCAAGGGCAACAGTATTAGGTAAGTGCACCGCCGCATGGACTTGTTCAATCATACTGCGACCTTGCACTTCCACCGGATCACACTGAGCCCATTTTGCCGGTCTTGGTTTAAGCGTTCGTGCTTGCATTGCCTGTAAATAATAGCCCGATTGTGGCTTGGCACAGACTTGTCCTTGTCGTTCTAATTCAATATAAGCTTGCTTAACCGTTGGTACACTTATATCAAACTGGCGACTTAGTTTGCGTAAACTAGGTAACTTATCACCTGGGTGTAACGCACCTATTTTCTTTTGATGTTCAATAAAATCAATTACTTGTTGATACAAATATGCCGAGGAGCTTTTATCTAATAATTTCATTTATTTCTCAGAGTAAGTGCCTTGATTAACAACGCCAACTGTATAGGTTACATTTTCATAATTTTGTATATGTTATTAAATCAAATTATCCTTACAATGTCACGCTTATCCTATATACCCGATCCACTTGAAGATGCACGATTCAGCTGGAATTAGAAACGCCTTTAGGCAAGGCATTGATTGAAGAGAATAGTTATTCTATTGTCGAAATCAATAACGCAGCATAAAGCGTTTCTAAACCAGCCCCTTGGGGAGGACTGAGCAAATCATACTCTGCGTTACATTTCTTTTTAAGGGATTGACCTTAATAAAAAAATGCGCCTTGAATATGAATCGCTCAGACTTCCTGAAACGAGCATCTTCAAGTGGAACGGGTATAAGTCCTACTCATGGAGTGACAAAATTTATGAACAATACGCTTTTATACGTAATTACCGTCCTAATATGGGGATCGACTTGGATAGCTATTAATTACCAATTAGGTGAAGTCGCTGCTGAAGTATCGATTGTTTATCGATTTGGCTTAGCAGCTTTATGTATGTTCGCTTATTGTCGCTTCAAGAAATTACCGCTGAAGTTTTCAGCCAAACAACACCTGCAACTATCCGCTTTTGGTTTAACCCTGTTTGGCTTTAATTATTATTTACTGTATAACGCACAAGCTCATATTAATTCAGCATTGACCAGCATTGCATTTTCCACTTTGATGATGATTAATATTCTTAATGCACGTGTTTGGTTTAAAACTCGCATTTCGAGCCGAGTTTATTACGGTGGCGCACTTGGCTTAATGGGTATTGTTACCTTGTTTTGGCCACAAATAAGTAATGTGCATTTTGGTGATAGTACTTTATTGGGCTTAGGCTTGTGCTTAATTGGCGTGGTGTTCGCCTCTACCGGTAATATGATTTCGATTAAGAATCAGCACGACAATATGCCAGTACTACCTGCCACGGCATGGGGCATGATGTACGGCAGTCTATTTATGTTTGTTGTTGCGCTTGTTCAGGGTCAAACCTTTAACTTTTCTTATACTTTCGAGTACATCAGCTCATTGTTGTACTTATCAATATTTGGTTCGGTTATTGCTTTTGGTTGTTATTTAACATTATTGGCTCGTATCGGTGCACATAAGGCCTCTTATGCCACGATTATGTTTCCCGCAGTCGCTGTGGTTATCTCAAGCTTTTTCGAAGGTTTTATCTGGGATAGTTATACCTTTATTGGCTTAAGTTTGATGTTAGCAGGTAACTTAGTGGTACTCGCCAAACCAGGTATGCTAAAACGTTTCAACTCTACGAGTTTAAAACAGGTTAGCTGTAGCGATGCAAAATAATTTTGCTTAAATTAATCGTGTTTTCCATGTTAAAGCAAAGCACAAACTTGCTATAATAATGGCAGACTGATTAACAAGTAAACTAATTCAAACTTAGCCAACCACTTTAAAGTAACTTAGGTAACCTAATGCAACGACTAGCCCCAGCTTTACGTCAAGACAATGTACCTCTTGATTTAATTTCATTAATAAAAACTATTTTAGCTGCCACAAAAGAAATTTCGTTTCGTGTTAGCCAAGGTCACTTAGGTGACGTGATGGGCTCAACCCTTGATGAGAACATTCAAGGCGAAGTTCAGAAACAATTAGATGTTGTTGCCAATGAATTATTCAAAGATATTTTACTTGAATCTGGTTTTGTTAAAGCGATTTCATCAGAAGAAGAAGATCACTCAGTTGCTGGTGATGAAAATGGCAAATATATTGTTTCTTTTGATCCCCTCGATGGTAGTTCTAACATAGACATCAATTCATTGATTGGGACTATTTTTTCTATTCATGAAGCACCTAAAGATATTGCCGCTGGTGATGATGACATGTTTAAGCAAGCCGGTGACAAGCAAGTATGTGCTGGTTATGTGCTTTATGGTCCATCAACGATGTTAGTGATGACTACAGGTAGCGGTACCCATTTTTATGTATTAGACAGAACCCATGGCGGTTTCTTATTAGTAGAACGAAATGTACAAGTTCCTGCTGATACACAAGAGTTTGCCGTCAATATGTCTAACCAGCGTTTTTGGCAAGCACCTATGCAAAATTACATCAGTGATTTACTTGCTGGTGATACCGGTCCACGTGAGAAAAACTTCAATATGCGTTGGATAGCGGCCATGGTTGGTGATATTCATCGTGTTTTATGTCGCGGTGGTATTTTCACATACCCTGCTGATAGTAGAAAACCTGAGCAACCATACAAACTACGTTTAATGTATGAAGCTAACCCAATGGCGTTTTTACTTGAACAAGCGGGTGGTTTAGCAATGACCAGTGAAGGGCGCATTATGGATATAGAACCAAATAGTATCCATCAACGTGTTGAAGTTATTATGGGTTCTAAGAATGAAGTTGAGAAATGCTTAAGCTACTATAATTAATACCAATCTCACTAACTAGGTGATCATTTCTACTGGTTAAAATAACCAACTACTTCGTTATTTATTTAATAATTAGGATAACTAGTTATTAAAATAAATGCCTTGTACTTGGTAATTTTTTCTGCGTATAAAGTAGGTCACCTAATTAATAAAACTGGTATAAGCTAAACAAGTTTAAAAAATTAGATTAATAAAAAAGGCTTATTGTTTAAAACAATAAGCCTTTTTTATATTTGGTTATGAAAGCTATAACTGAAAGGCTTTTCCATTAACCGTTAGTTGACTTTGGACATATTTGGCTTCAACCGTTATTTCGTTATTGTGGCGGTTCAAATAACCTTGTTCTACAAAATTATCCACCATAGGAGCCATACCTAATTTACTTAGGAATGCCATAGGTGCTTTACCTTTAGCATCGGCTTCTAAAGCCTTAATTAAGGCCATTGAATTCAAATTAGCACTATCAAATAAATCTTTGTTGATGTTGAAGTTAAATTCAGTTGCCACTTTACCTTCTTCGGTAACAACACTTAAATCTGTTATTTTCAAGTTAGGATCTTTAGCGAGTATTTTTTCTGCTACTGCTGATAGCACTTTTAGGCTTTCTTCAGTGTCATATTCACCTGAAGCATTAACCGACAAATTTGCCATAGCCGTGTTTAATTCTTGCAAAGCATGGACATCAATATTAGCTAACAGTACCGCTACGTTGGGCTCTTTAAAATATTGTCCTGAAGCACTAATTTCTTTGGCTTGATAGTTCAACGCAAGCGCTAATAAATCATTATCTAATGAAACCTCGCTCGTTAAGGTTGCTCCATCTAAAGAAAAAACTTTACTGTTATCGTTATAAACACTAATCCCTGTAACGGTAAAGATGGCATCACCAGTTAAGATGGCCGTTCCCGCAAGATAATCACCGCTAACAACTTTTTGCTTAGTCGACATACCAACGTCACCAATAACAAGGCGTTCATCCTGTCCTTTAACATCGAGACCTCCCCAAGAAAAATCACCAATGATGTGTTCATTATTAATTAAGGTAAATTGGGCAAAAGATGGCTCAGATACAATCACGCTATCAGTATCTTGATAACTTATTTTATCAGTATTAATGAAGGTGGTAACATCTTTACTAAAGCCCAGTAGTGCACCGACATGCAGCTTTTCGTTAATAATATCAACTATACGTTCATCTACCCCAAGCGCTGCAAACTTAAATTTCGCCGTTGAATAGCCTAAACCAAAATACCAATTTTTATCCGTAATTATGACAGGACCAAAAGAGATGTCTTCTTCTACGGTAATAGTCACCTCATTGAGGTTATTATCTTCCAAGGCTATTTTCATTTCTGAGACGACATCAGCACCGAACCAACCACCGCTATATTGGCTGGTTGTTAAGGTGATACCATCCGTTTCATTAAGTTTTACAAGTACTCGTTGACGTTCTGTTTCAACCATAGCGCCAATAAATTTTGGCGCAATTAGCAAACTAGCTAGGATTAAAACTATAGTGATATATATTTTTTTCATTATTAAAATTCCTTTTTAAAATAATTTTTAAGTTCAATTATCTATTGTCAAATTGAACGTTGGCGTACCATTTCAAACAAACAGATGCCTGTTGCCACTGATACGTTCAAACTAGAAACAGTACCTGCCATAGGAAGCTTCACTAGTTGATCACAGTTTTCACGGGTTAATCTGCGCATCCCTTTACCTTCGGCGCCCATAACAAGTGCCATAGGTCCAGAAAGTTTTACATCATACAAACAGGTATCTGTCTCTCCTGCGGTACCAACAATCCATACACCTTGCTTTTGCAACTGCTTCATCGTTCTTGATAAATTAGTTACTTGTACTAAAGGTACACTTTCAACTGCCCCTACCGCAACTTTTCGAACGGTAGGCGTAATTTGTGCTGCATTATCTTTGGGCACAATTATCGCTTGTACGCCTGCAGCATCAGCATTACGTAGACAAGCACCTAGATTATGAGGATCGGTGACACCGTCTAAAATAAGAAAAAATGGTGCGATTGATTTTTTTTCTGCAGCAAGAATGATGTCATCAATATCATTTTCTGTATAACTTTTCCCAGGTCTTACACGGGCAATTACGCCTTGGTGTTGCTCACCTTCACTTTTTTCATCAAGCGCTTTACGACTCGCCAATTGTGTCCCGATACCGTATTTTCTTGATAAATTAATGATTGGCATTATGCGATCATCTTCACGACCTTTTAATAACCATATTTCAATAAAACGCTCGGGAGCTGCGTTAATTAAGGCATTAACTGCATGAATACCAAAAACTAACTCTTCATTTTTCGCCATGATCTTTCTCTATTTATGTAAACAACGAGGCTAATAAGCTATTGCCTAAGCCTTATTTTCCGAACTTTTACGGGCATTTTTTCCTGGGCGTTTTTTACGTGCACTGCGTTTTTTTGCTTTGCTTTTTTCTTTTGGCTTGTCTTTAGATTTGTCTTTAGATTTGTCTTTTGAACCACCTTTAGACTTGCTTTTAGGTTTATCACTCTTAGCTGTAGTTGCTTGAGTTCCAGTCTTAGCTTCTGGTTTATTCTCAGCTGACTTTGACGTTGAACGTCTAGAGCTTTTACCTTTCGACTTGCCTTTAGGTTTGCCTTGGCTTTCTTCAGCTTCAGAGCCTTCAAGTCGTAAGTCTATTTTCTTTTCGTCAAGGTTTACCGCGGCAACTTGTACCCGAATTTCATCACCAACACGGTACTTTTTGCCACTATTCTCACCGGATAGGCACATACGTACATCATCAAAATGATAGAAATCACGACCAAGAGAAGTGATATGAACTAAACCTTCAATATGTAAATCTTGTAAGCGAACAAACATACCAAAGTTAGTTACTGTTGAAATAACACCGGTAAAGTTATCACCAACATGGTCTTGCATAAACTCACATTTGAGCCAATCAGCAACATCGCGAGTTGCTTCATCAGCGCGTCTCTCTGTCATAGAACAATGCTCACCCAGCTCTATAACTTCCTCTAAAGAATATTCATAGTTACCTTCGTTGGCAGCATTTTTCGCTTCTTTTTCTAAAATAGCTTTGATCACTCGATGCACCACTAAATCAGGATAGCGACGAATAGGTGAGGTGAAATGACTATAAGAGGGTAGTGCTAAACCAAAATGGCCTTCATTGTCACTTTGATAGACAGCTTGGCGCATTGAGCGTAACAACATGGTTTGAATAAGCTCTTGGTCAGGTCGACCTGCAACTTTCGCTAAAATATCACCGTAATCTCTTGGTTCCGGTGCTTCTTTTGACGGCAGAGATAAACCAAGTTCATTTAAATAGGTAACAAAGTTACGGTACTTATCTTCGCTAGGTTTATCATGAACACGGAACAAACCTGGCTTTTCATGTTTTTCTATAAATTTGGCTGTCGCAACATTGGCCATAATCATACATTCTTCAATGATTTTATGGGCATCATTGCGAATAAGCGCTTCGACACTGGCAATTTTTTTATCTTCATTGAAGATAAAAATAGATTCTTGCGTTTCAAAAGCGATAGCGCCACGTTTAAGACGAGCATCTGTTAGCGCGTGATACATATGTTCAAGATTTTTTAAATCAGGCACTAAGGTTTGGTATTCTTGACAAAGCGCTTCATCACCGTCGAGAATCGCAGCGACTTTGGTGTAAGTAAAACGAGCATGAGAACGCATTACTGCGGGATAGAACTTACTACCTGATAGTTTTCCGGTAGCACTGATGGTCATTTCACACACCATACATAAGCGATCTACGTCGGGGTTGAGTGAACACAAACCATTAGAAAGTTTCTCTGGCAACATAGGGATAACTTGACTAGGAAAATACACTGAGTTACCACGTGATATCGCTTCATCGTCTAACGCCGTGCCGTGCTGAACGTAATAACTTACGTCAGCAATTGCCACCCATAAACGCCAACCACCTGATTTTTTTGGTTCACAATAAACAGCATCATCAAAATCTCTAGCATCATCGCCATCGATAGTAACCAAAGGTAAGTCACGTAAGTCTTTACGTGGTAATTTAGATGACTCTTCAACTTCATCAGCAATACTAGCCACTTCAGCTTGTACTGCGTGAGGAAATTGATGGGGTAAGTCATGGGCGCGCAAGGCTATCTCTATTTCCATCCCAGGAGCGAGGTGATCTCCTAAAACTTCAATCACTTTACCAATAGCATGAGAACGTTTAGTCGGCCTTTGAACTAATTCAACGACGACCATTTGCCCGTGTCTAGCACCCATTTTAGTTTGTGGATCAATCAATACTTCTTGTTTGATTTTACTGTCTTCTGACACAACAGAGCAAACATGATGATCAATATATAATCGACCAACGATAGGTGCTTTCCTTGGTTCTATAACTTCCAGTATCTTGACTTCTTTTCGACCTTTACGATCGGTACGGTCAACCAAAATGGCTTGCACGATATCACCATGAAAGACACGCTGCATTTCGTGGGAGGAAATATAGAAATCTTTACCTCTTTTATCGGTAATAGATGAATCATCAGGAGAAAAGAAACCAAAACCGTCACGATGGCCAATAACTTTGCCGCTAAGCAGGCTATTTTTTTCCGGCAGTGCGTATTGTTTGAATTTATTAAAAATCAACTGACCACTGTTTTCCATCGCACGTAAACGACGCTTCAAACCAATAAGTTGATACTCTTCATCGTACTTTAGTGTTTTGACCAAGCTATTAAAACTTGGTGGCGGCGAGCATTTTTCGATGATTGATAGCAATAATTCGCGTGAGGCGACTGGCTTTTCATATTTTTTGGCTTCGCGTTTAGCGTGTGGATCGTTATAGGTCACTATAATGGGTCAATATTTAAGGATAACTACTTGTCAGTATACCATAAACTTTAAATTTACAACGCTTACACAAATGCTTAATTTGTATAACTGGTTCTTTTCGCTTGCTCTATTACTTTACTGGGCATTTTACTGGCAAGACCTGAAATTAAGACACTGATTTGTTTATGTATTACTTTATCATCAGTTACGGAGTGATGTAATTGAGAATAAAGCGCAGGATAATCTAATGGGCTACCGTAGCCCTGCTCATATAGACTAGCAAGTCGCATCTGTGCAGCTAAGTTATCTAAACTTGCCGCCGTTTTTAAATAAACAATAGCGCGGTCAATATCTACCTGCATAAACTTGCCCATATGGTAATAACGGCCCAACTGCTCTAAACCTTCTGCTAAACCCTGATCAGCGGCTAAATGCATATAATGCAGTCCTAGCGGAATATCTTTTTTCACACAAACACCATAAGCTAACATATCACCCCACAAAAATTGATATGAGGGCATATTCGCTTTATTGGCACGTGCTTCAATATCTTGCACTAATTGGCATTCATCAAGCACTACTTGGCTTAAATGCTTGTTGTCTTTAATTAAATCCAGCAATTGATTATCAGTATAAATCTGAACAGCTTGCAAGTTTTTCTTCATAGCGAATGCTGAAGAATTGGCAAATAAAAACATAACAGAAAGAACAAAGAAAAATAATATACGCATAAAAATCCTAACTAGGCTGAATCAGCTGACTTCTTTGTATCGGCAAGCAAGCTGCATCTATGAAATTTATTTAAATAATATAACCATACTAAAGCAATTTTGGCGCCAACATAGAGTTTTGAGACTATTATTAATTCAAATTGGAAATTTACTATAATCACTATTATTTAGCGTATAGTAAGGAACTCACTAACATTATCAATTTACGGATAGCTTATTTCAGTGAGTATTAAAAATAATAACTCCTCCATTATTTATTCTGAACGGCGATTAATATGCTGATTGAAAAAGAGCTTTCTGAGTTAACCGTAGGCCACTATGTGGTAAAGATTATTCAGCAAGAAGGTTGCTTTTCGTTAACTGCCGCTGGACACATCAAAAGCAAAGCTGTTATAAATCATCTCAAAAGCAAAAATGTTCATCGTGTTTTAATTGATGATAGCAAAACATTATTGTCTAGTAGCCACGAGAAAAGCGCCACTGTAGACGCTCCCTCAATCGTTAAAAACAAAGAACTTAAGCACGCAAAAGCGATTTTCGACCAATCTAAGTCTATTCAAAAGAAGTTATTTCATGATGCACTTAGTGGCAGTTGCTTAGACTTATCACCGGTAGTGGAAGTCACTAATAAATCAATTGATGCAATATTTAACAGCCCTGATTCACTTGCCTGTATGTTAAATATTCGAGAGAAAGATGAATACCTTTTAGAGCACTCTGTTGCAGTTTCTGTTTATATCACCATTTTCTCTCGCTATTTAGACCTAGAGAGACACATTATCGAGCAACTATCTATTGGGGCATTTCTGCATGATATCGGTAAAATAAAAATACCTGATAAAATCCTCAATAAACCCGGTAAGTTGACCGTTGATGAATTTACCATCATGAAAACCCATGCCAATCATTCCATAGCTATCATTAAAGAAACGCCTGGCATCAGTGCACTTAGCCTTGAGGTAGCAGCCTTACACCATGAAAAGCTTGATGGGAGTGGCTATCCTTTTCAAGTAGATGGTGAAGATATTAGCCAATATGGACGCATGATTGCCATTTGCGATATTTTTGATGCATTGACCGCTACACGTGTTTATAAAGAAGGCTTTACCCACGGTAAAGCTTTTAGCATTTTGCGAGAATTGGCAAAGCAAGGGCAGCTAGATGCAAGTTTGGTCGACCACTTTATCAAATGTGTCGGGGTATTTCCTGTTGGCTCATTGGTGCAATTAAAATCAAATAAATTAGCATTGGTACAGGAGCGCAATGATAAAGATCCCATTAATCCACAAGTTCACTCCTTTTACAGCGTCAAGCTAAATCAATTTCTCAACAAACAAGAAATTGATTTATCAGGCAGTGAAGATTCAATTGTTAAAAGTGTCAGGGCAGAAGAGTTCGACCTTGATATGAAGCAAATTGTCGATATGTTGCTAATGGAAGGCTAGTTTTTTATCACGTGATAAAAAACGTATCACTCAACGAGAGTAAACTCTCGTTGAGTGATACGTTATCCAAGCATTGAAAGTAACACTAAGTAATTAAATGGCTAAGCTGCGCTACTCACTTCTTTAACTTGCTTAACTTGATTCGCTTCTTTTTGCAGAATGATTGTTGCCTTTGCCTGTTTATCTTCTTTACGCTTATCTCTTAAGACCAATAGACAGGGTGTTAATACTAAGGTTAATACCGTAGCAAAAGCTAAGCCGCCAGCAATAGCCGTTGCTAGCTGTGTCCACCACTGTGTTGACGGTGCACCAAAGACAATAGTACGCTCAAAGAAATCTAAGTTTACCTGTAAGACCATAGGCAATAAACCCAAAATGGTGGTTATAGTGGTTAACATAACCGGCCGTAAACGCTGCGCGCCTGTTCTTAAAACGGCCTCAACCACAGGGTAACCTTCTTTACGTAAAACATTGTAGGTATCAATCAGTACTATATTATTATTTACAACAATACCCGCCAATGAGATAACACCAATGCCGCCCATAACTATGCCAAACGGTTTTTGAACTAATAATAGTGCTAAAAATACGCCAACGGTTGAGAATATGACGGCACTTAAAATCAATAATGCTTGATAAAAGCTATTGAATTGAGTCACTAAAATCATGGCCATTACAAAGAGTGCGATAGCAAAAGCATTCACTAAAAACGCTTGTGACTCTTGTTGATCCTCATTCTGTCCCTTAACATCAATATCCACTGACGGGTGCAAGCCAAGTGTCGGTAACTGTTCTTGCAAAATAGGTAACTCATTCAGTAACTGAGCACCGGCAATTAAGTTCGCCTGCACAGTGACAACTCGCTTAGCATCAACACGACGAATTGTATCAACTTTAGGTGCGGCTCTACGCTCGACAAAACTGCCAACGGGCACTAAACCTGACGTTGTTTTTAAACGGAGTGAATCTAGTCGACTTATATTACGTTTGTCTTCCGGAAAACGAACTCGAATATCCAGTTCATCATCAACATCGTCAGGGCGATATTCACCAAGTTTTAAACCGTTAGTAACCATTTGCACACTTGAGCCAACTAACGCAGCATCAGCGCCATAGGTAGCCGCTTTATTACGATCAATAATGAGCTGCCATTCTATGCCTGGTTTAGCACCCGTATCTTCTATGTCAGTAAATTTACCGGATGTTTCCAATGCATCACGTATAATTTTCACCGACTTATCCAGTTCTCCAGGAAAACGCGAGCTCAATTCAAGTTTAAGATCCTTACCACTTTGCGGGCCGTTTTCATTTTTTCTCACTTCAATTTCAACGCCGGCTAAGTCATCCGTTAACTCGTGAATATTGGCCACTATTTCATCCGCTGAACGTCTTACCTGCCAATCAACAAAATTTAGTTTAAAAGTGCCGATTTGGTTATTGCCACCCGTTCGAGTATATAAGGTTTCAATTTCCTCGAGCGGTAAGATACGTGCTTCTATAGAACGCATAATCACGTCTTTTTCTTTTACTGATAAATCGCCATGAGAGCGCACCACCATAGTTGCACTTTGAGGCTCAACCTCAGGAAAGAAGCTCACGCCAAGACCAGATGCGCCATAGAGCCACATCACCACAAAAGATATCGCAAAGGTACCAGCAACTATTTTCCAAGGATGTCTAATTGCTGTTGTCAGTACACGTATGTATCGACCGGTAAAACCCGATAATTTATTGAATTCTCCCGCTTCAGCATGCTCTATTTGTTGTTGTTCTTTACTGCTAACAACGCGAGCTTTACCTAAAACAGCGCCTAAAGTGGGCACAAAAATGAGTGCCATTGCTAAGGAGGCTGATAACACCGCGATGAGGGTAAAAGGTAAGTACTTCATAAACTCACCCATAATACCTGGCCAAAACATCAAGGGCGCAAAGGCTGCTAATGTTGTCGCCGTTGAAGCAATAATCGGCCATGCCATACGACGAGCAGCAGTACCATAAGCAACAGCTTTGCTATGACCTTCATTCATCTGCCTGTCTGCAAACTCGGTGACAACGATCGCCCCATCAACAAGCATGCCTACTGCCATGATTAGGCCAAATAGCACCACTATATTTACCGTCATCCCTGCTAAAGCAATGACTAATATTCCTGTTAAAAAGGCGCCTGGAATTGCTAAACCTACCAATAAAGCGGTGCGGCCACCTAAAGCAGCAATAATGACAATAACGACCAATAATACCGCTGAAAAAACATTATTCTGCAAGTCTGTGAGCGTATTTTTAATTTCTATAGATTGATCACCAACATAATCCACTTTGACTTGTTGTGGCCATTTTAAACGGCTTTCATTGACAATTTCTTTAACTTTATCAACCGTTTCAATCAGGTTCTCACCAGAGCGTTTTTTGACTTCTATTGATACCGAGCGATGACCGTTTAATCGAGCAAAACCAGTAGGATCTTTATAAGCACGACGCACCGTTGATACATCTTGAAAGGTAATAACTCGATCGCCATCGACCTTAATAGGCAGTTCAAGTAAGTCTTGAATATTTTCAAAAACAGAAGGCACTTTGATGGCAAAACGTCCTTTGCCAGTATCCATAGTCCCTGCTGGTACTAAGCGATTGTTACGCTCAACAAGGTTATAAATGTCCGTTTGATCAAGCCCATAGCTTTCCATTAATAACGGATCGACAATGATTTCAACCATATCTTCACGGTCACCACCAATTTCAACTTCTAGCACTTCTTGCATGCCTTCGATTTTGTCTTTGACGTTCCGCGCTATTGTTATCAAACCTCGCTCAGTAACAGCCCCAGATAACACAACCGTCAATGCTGCTTCTTGGTTAGCCATGGTGACTTCATTTACCACCGGCTCTTCAGTCTCATTGGGCAATTTAGCTTTGGCTAAAGTCACTTTATCACGCACATCGGCAAGTGCTTCTTTAGGGTCAAGTCCGGCAATAAATTCTAACGTAACAGAGGCGTGCCCCTCTCCTGCATTGGAACGCATTTCTTTAATGCCCGCGATAGATTTAAGCTCATTTTCCATCGGTCTTACGAGCATGCGCTCAGCATCTTCAGGAGAAATACCATCATGAATCATAGAAACATAAATAATTGGAATGGTAATATCAGGATTGGCTTCTTTAGCAATGTTGTTGTAAGTCACTGCGCCAGAAATAAGTAGTAGTACAAATAGCATCAAAACAGAGCGAGTACGTGTCAATGCGGCTTCAATAAGCGTTAACATAATAGCTCCTATTTTTGTGTAGCGGCGGTTACAGTAGCAGCTTGTTTATCTGTGCTATTGCTAGCTTTATCATCTACCTTATCGAAGATGGCCTCCACTCTGTCCCCTGCACGAACGAAGCCTTGACCTAAGACAATGATATCGGCTTGTTCGCCAAGACCTGTCAACCATATGCCATCACTTTCACTTTTAATGATCTCTATTGGCGTAAAGTGAACAATTGATTTTTTTACCGATTTAACACCGATATTACCTTGCTCATCTAAAGCGAGCAGTGCTGGTGATATTTTTATTGCAGACAATCTGGCTAAGTCTATGGTCAATTCACTGCTTAAGCCCGCCAATAAATTCGCCTTTTTATTATCAATTTCCACTTCAATTTTAAAAGTATTGGTCGCATCATTACCGACACTGGCAATGTAACGCAGCTTACCTTGTGCTTGTGCACCATTTAATAAGGTTACTTGCGCTACTTGACCAACAGACAACTGACTTATTTGTTGTTCGGTGGCATGCGCTCTAACAATAAGCGGGTCTAAATCAGCAATCATGGCGATATCATCACCCGAGGCGACGTAGTCACCCACTTCAACATAGCGTGTGTTAAGAATTCCGGTGAAAGGCGCTTTAATAATGGTATGGGCAATGTCTAACTCTAATCGCTTTATTTCAGCGTTAACCGATTCCAGTGCAGCATATGATTGTGCTAAATGCACCTTACCTTGATAACCTTGTTTATTAAGCTTTAACGCACCTTCGTATTCTACTTCACGTTGGTTCAATAATGCTTGGCTACGGGTTAATTGAGCAGGTAAATCATTTAAAGCAATTTTTGCAATAATTTCACCTTTAGCAACTTTTGAACCTCTTTTTGCTAATACCTGAATAATTTTTCCGTGTATTTCAGCTTTTAATGTCGTGATGCGATCAGGCTCGGTGCGACCATAAAGCTCAATTGTTTTATGAATATGTTGTCCAAGTCGTGTTTCAACTTTAACTTGTGCAGTTATCTGCTTTTCATCATGACTAGGAATTTGTGCTTTTATCTCAGACTTTTGCTCTGCAACACTAGGGCCAGAAGCCATCCATAGCACTAAAACAAGGGTGATTAGTGCTGCAATAAGGTAAGGTCGTTGCGCTAACCAGCTAGATTTTAGGGTTAATTTCATCGTTATATCTCCATTTTATCGGAATATGATAACGTTTTTTGATAAAGAAGATATAAGCTAACGTGCTACAAACTGTTTATCTTTTGTAAGTTTTTGTACATTAAAATAAACAAGGTTACGAAACATTCGCTTAGTAGAAACACCATTTGATTGGACAAAAGCTGACGATTGGAATGGGGATAGATCTTTTACGTGAGACAAGAGCACTAGTGTTTATTATAAAAATTTTAACGAGGTGTCGGCTTTACATTGCTTGGTAATTGGTCGTCATCCGCTTTGTACATTTCTGCCAAAGCGATGACTATATTTAGTTAAGAGGTAACTAAAATACTAGATAGAAAAAGATGACCCACAACCACAAGTGGTTGTTGCATTTGGGTTATTTACCACAAAGCGGCTACCTTCTAAACTTTCAAGATAATCAACTTCGCCATCAACAAGGTATTGCAAACTCATAGGATCGATTACCATCATAACGCCTTGCTTTTCAATGGTCATATCGCCGTCATTCACTTTTTCATCAAAAGTGAAGCCATACTGAAAACCTGAACAACCACCACCGGTAACATATACACGTAGCTTAAGTGCTGGGTTTTCTTCTTCTGTGATTAGCGAAAGAACTTTACTCGCGGCAGAATCGGTAAATTTAATGGGTAATTCAGGGTTTGACATGGTGCTCTACTTAGTACAACAAAGTACAAAAAAATACGCTACAAAGTGGGTGTTTAACAACGAGGGTAATTATCTTAAACTTGACTATTTTAGTCAAGTATTATTCTTTACCATAATGATACCACTCCGTATAAGAAAGTACTCACTGAATGATAATTTATGAGGAAGTGTATTAAGTGCTATTGATTGATTTGCCAAGAGACACTTTTTTCTTTCTTGGCATACTTTTGCCAGCGCGATTTAGTCAAGATTGCTGAGACTAAGACATTTTCAGGCGTAAAGTTAGCGGGTAAGGTAAATTCACCATTAATAATCTGAAAATATTGAAAACTAAATTTAAGATCGTTTTTGTTCAGCTTTGTTACATCTGCCAGCTTAAGCTTTACTGATTTACCACTTTCTTGACCTTCAAAAACTAATTCAATATAACCTTTACTATAACGACGCTTTAATTGCTGCTGCACTAAAGTTACTTGAAAGTGATATTGATTGGGAATCTTGCTCGCTACTATGTTGACATTTTCAACGAATAAACCTGCAGCTTCTTTTTCAGGTGCCATTATTTTTTCATAGAAGGCCAACTGCTTTTTCACTTCAAATTTCTGTTCAGCGGCTTCTTTGAGTAACTCTTGCGCTTTTATATTTGCAAGTTGCTCGACCGTTAGTTCAACTTCTAAGGTGTGAATTCGTGCTATATTTTCTTCTTGTTGCTGGTAAAGCTGTTCCAGCCTAAGCTTTTGTTGCTCAAGGTTAGTCACTTGAAAGTGATGATAATAATTACCCACTCGGTAGCCGGTAAATAAACACAGACTTATCACTGTTATTAAAAACAAAGCCGATTTAAAAGTACCTAAGCGCTCAATAACAACACCCAAATTTATTTTTGCTAACCATTTCATTTGTAAAGTATTATAATCCCGTAATGATAATATCAATCGCAACAATAAGAAAACACTTAGCTTTGCCAAAAACCTCTTGGCAAATATGCTTACTTGCCATTATTGGTGGAGCCGCCTCCGCTTTATTAGTAGTGCTATTTACCCTGACTATTGAAGAAATTCAACAGCTCTACTTAATTAAACGCGACAACTATAACAGTTTAGATGAGGTAAGTCGTTTTCATTTACCTATCATCGGCTCACTTATTATCCTCTTAATGGCTTGGCTTACTGGTTATAAATACATACGTACTGGCATCCCCTTTGTGCTACACCGGTTAAAAGTAGCGCATGGCATTATCCCTTTTAAAAACACATTAAATCAATTTTGGGGAAGTGCAGTAGCCTTAGCGTCTGGCTTTTCTGTCGGCCGTGAAGGGCCCGCGGTACATCTTGGCGCAGCATGTAGTAGTTATTTAGGCAGTGTACTAAAACTCCCCTATAACAGTACCCGAACTTTATGTGCCTGTGGCATAGCAGCAGGTATTGCCGCAACATTTAATACCCCGATAGCCGCGGTTATTTTTGTCATGGAAGTGGTCATGCGAGAATACAAAGCTCATGTTTTTGTACCTGTGATGCTCGCTTCAATTGTTGGCTCTTTGATTACTCGCAGTGTTTTTGGCACCAGTCATAATTTCCAGCACTTTAATACCATAGCGCTTGAACAACAGCATTATTTCTCTTTAATTTTATTAGCGATAGTCCTAGGGATTTTGGCGGCTGCATTTAATAAGTATCTGGTTGTAATCATTAAAAAAAGCGTTAAATACCATATAGTACCCCGCTTAATTCTTGCTGCACTTATTACGGGTACGCTAGGTTACTTAGTACCTGGTGCTATGGGCACAGGTACAAGTGCAATTGATATTTCTTTAACGAACAATTTACCCTTAGGTTTTCTGTTCAGCTTACTTATTGCTAAATTATTAATGACAATGTTCGCCTTAGGTTTAGGTATTCCTGGTGGAATTATTGGACCAACCATAAGTATTGGTGCCATTACTGGCGCTCTTGTTGGGGCTGTTGTTATACAAGTATTGCCCGGAGAACATGTAAGCAGTGACTTTATTTTGATGGGCATGGCTGGTTTTATGGCTGCCAGTTTAAATGCTCCCCTTGCCACTTTGCTTGCTGTTGTTGAACTATCAGGTCAACTCGAGTTGGTTGTGCCTGCCATGATAGTTATTACCATTGCCAGCATCGTATCGCGACAGCTTTGTAAAAATGAATCTATCTTCATCATGCAATTAGATGCGCAAAACTTGCTCTACCGCAAACCTCCGGTTGAAGAATCATTGCAAAATATTGGTGCTTTAGCGGTAATGAAAGATAATTTGTTGATTTTAGAGCAAGCAAGTCCTCGTACTATCATAGGAGAACTCCTGCACAGTCATGAGTCGCAATTAGTCATTAACAAAGAACCGACGAGCGAAACTGATCAGCTCAATAATTATTATTGGGCGCAATTAGATGTAGAAGTCGTTGACGATGAAAGTGAAGATATTGAACATAATCTCGCTAATAAACTAATACTGCACAAACTTATTCCACTGAGTCATCAAGTCACTTTAGCAGAGGCTTATTTAGCACTAGTAGAGCAGCGTTCAGGCGCTGTATATATTTACCATAAAGATATCAATGACTGTATTGGATTGGTGACTTTTGAACAACTTAGAATTTATTTATTAGAAGGAAAACTCAATTAATGAGCACGTTTTTAATCAACAATATCCTCTGGCTTAAAGCATTTCATGTCATTTTCATGGTGGCTTGGTTTGCTGGTATATTTTATTTGCCACGCTTATTTGTTAACCATGCCGAAACCAAGTCTGATGAAATAGCGCAACAACTTAAAGGTATGGAAAAACGTTTACTCTATTTTGTTACCCCTTTTGCCATCTTCACCCTGTTGCTCGGTGTAGCAATAATATATGCCTATGGCTATGACTGGTTTGTTGCCGCAAAATGGCTACATATCAAATTAAGTTTAGTCATAGTGCTCTTTGCTTATCATGGGTATTGTTTTAAGTTAGTTACCACCTTTGCGCAAGATAAAAACATCCGCTCAGGGCGCTTCTATCGAATTTTCAATGAGATCCCCGTGCTGATTTTGTTTGCTGTTATTATCTTAGCTTACGTTAAGCCAATGTAATTATGGATTATTTAGGAATTGTAAAGGTAAGATAACCTATGTGGTATTTATATCTGGGCTACGTGGCAATACAGTTTTATGCTATTGCCGATGTATTCTCAAGAAACTCCCTTGCAGCAAGTGCTGTGGTTTTTTCAATAGCGGTATTTTTCATTTGGTCCTTTATACCAATACTGGGTTATATTTTAGCCAAAGCTTTAGGTGCAAAAGGATATGCAAAAAAATTACCCTTACTTCTTTGTGGTGTGATCATTGCGTTGAGTGAAAACGCTTTAACTTACTTTAATTTAATCGCAGAAAAGCAATATAATATTGGCACGGCACTTGTGTTTATATTGTGCTTTGTTATCGCCTACTTACCATTGAATAAGCAAGAACTGGCAAGCTAGCAGCAACGCATAACCTCATTTTGAAGGCTTCATTTTTCAAGCTTTATCGTTATAATCAAGATAAGATGATTTGTCACCTGGTTAACGAATCATTGGTATTCTGTTTACAGCATTGAGAAACATCAAAATGAAGTACTTTTTATTCGCTGTATTAGCGATTTCAACCTTATTTTCATCCGCAAACGAAGCGAACCAATCTCCCCTGCTTTTATCAAAGCCTAAAATTGTTGGCGGCGAACTTGCTTCTCAAAATGCTTGGCCTTGGATGTCAGCATTAGTTTTTACCTATAGTGATGTAGATAGCTCTTTAGACGTTGCTGGCACTCCATACCAGAGTGAACCGTTTTCATATTCTCCTTCAGGTCAAGCGAGTGCCACTATGGCTGACTGTGGTATTGCTGATAATTTATGTAATTTAGCTGAAAATAAAATATGTTTAATTGCCCGTGGTGAAATAGACTTTTCGGTGAAAGTTGATAATTGCCAAGCTGCAGGTGGTATCGGTGCAATTATCTATAACAATACTTCAGGGGTTATAAGTGGCACCTTAGGAGAAGATTATATTGGCAACATTCCGGTAGTTGCCATTAGCCAAAATGACGGAGCACTTTTACTCAATAAACTCGACAGTATTGCGACAATTAATTTATCGGTGAAACAAGATCTTGCGCAAAGCGCTAGCTGTGGAGCAAGCTTTATAGGAGATAAGTGGGTACTTACCGCTGCTCATTGTGTTGAAGATGTCAATATTGAGTTTTTAAAAGTTAATATTGGCGAATATGATTTAAGTGATGGCGCTAGTAATGCTAAAGCGATTAAGCGTATTTATATCCATCCAGAGTACGATGAAGGCAGTGCCTTTAATAATGATATCGCGCTGATTGAGTTAGTAGAAGCGAGTGACCAAACAGCGGTTAAACTGCTCGATTACAATACCAGCAAACAATTAGCTATTGCTAACAGTCCCGCCACGGTTATTGGCTGGGGTAACATAAATGCTTACGGTCCAAATGACGAAGCTCCGGTAAATAGTCAACCCGATCAATTACGCCAAGTTGAGCTTTATTTATTAAGCAATGAAGAGTGCAAAAACCAGTTAGCCCAAGCTTATAGCGACTTGAATAATACCATTTATTCACCCAATCAAGTGGGTATTACCAATAGCATGATTTGTGCTGCATTCTCAGGAGACGTTCAAAAAGGTTCATGCCAAGGAGATAGTGGGGGACCTTTAGTAGTAAATACCAATGAAGGTTGGCAACAAATAGGTATCGTTAGCTTTGGTGTTGGTTGTGCTAATGAGGCTTTTCCGGATGTTTATGCCCGCGTAGGAAATTTTACTACTTGGATTAATAACATCACCCAAGGGATTGCTATTGAGTCAAATTATGACTTTGCTTTAACGCCACAAAATAAAGCGCAAACAACACAACTAATCGTCACCAACAATACTAATCTGATCGCTAATTTAAGCTTCACGCTATTGGCTGATAACATAAGCAGCCATAGCTTTAGCTTGAATACCGATAATTGTACCCAATTAGCAGCAAAGCAAAGTTGTCAAATTCAAGTTGATTTTGATGCCAAAACTCTAGGAAAACATAAAGTACGGATTGTCATTAATAGCAATGATGTAAATATCCCAACGAGCCAAAGTTACATAAGTGCTGAAGCAGTTGCTTCCAATAGCGATATCAATACTCAGCTATCAAATGGTTCCTCAGAATTACGCTGGTTTAGTGGTGGTGACCAACCATGGCTGCTCGATAATAGCGAAGCAGCAATAATGAGCGGTGCTATTGGCGAAGATCAACAAAGCGCTGTTTTACTGACATTTTCTGGTGCAGGCACCTTATCATTTGATTGGTCCGTTGCTTCTGAAGAAAATACCGACACCCCTGATGAGCCGTTTGGTGTTTTATATCTAATTATTGATGATAAACAAATCAAGTTTATCTCAGGAGAGGTCGCTTACACTAAGGTAACTATCGATGAGTTAGCCGAAGGGGAACATCAAGTAACTTGGTTATATAAGAAAGATGGCGGTACTAGTGAAGGCACAGATAAAGCTTCTTTAAAGAATGTTATTTTCACTCCGACAGTGACAGCACTTCCGTCTCCTCCCACGCCGACACCCCTACCTCCAAGCACAACAGACACCAAGTCGGGTGGTGGTAGTGTCTATTTTATGTTGTTCCTGCTCATCATGCTCACAGCTAAACGTCGACTAATCTAATCGTTAACTATCAACGATAAAAGGCAGGATTATCTGTCTTTTTTTATTTTAGCCTTATCATCTTTGCAGACAGGTCAAATGTTCTTTAGCATTCGCAAGTAACTATATTATAAATACACTCGATTAAGAACTATGCTTTAGAGTGCTTGAGCCATTTCATTTCCAGGTGCTGTGATGCAGTAATGTTACTTTCTACTGAAATCCTGCTCTTTGAATGGTAGCGGGTATATGCTATATTCTTGGCAAATTTGTCCCCTTTCAATGTAATAAATCAAGATGATGAAATTCCAAGGTAACCATATTCTCTCGGTATCACAATTTGACCGTGAAGCTATCGCAAAGATCCTGCAAGTTTCTGCGCAAATGGCGCCTTATGCGTCTCGAAAAAAGCGTTGTCATGTGCTTGATGGCGCCATATTAAGTAATTTATTTTTTGAACCGAGTACTCGAACCCGAGTCAGTTTTGGTACCGCTTTTAATTTGCTCGGCGGTTTTGTACGCGAGACTGTTGGTCAAGAAAACTCATCATTAAGTAAGGGTGAATCTTTATTTGATACTGCCCAAGTAATCAGTGGCTACTCAGACGTTATTGCCATGCGTCATCCGCAAATGCACTCGGTAGAGCAGTTTGCACAAGGCAGTTCCGTCCCTGTTATCAACGGTGGTGATGGTGCCAATGAACACCCCACTCAGGCACTACTTGATCTATTTACTATTCAGTCTGAAATGATGCACTTTAACAAAGGTTTAGATGATTTAAATATTGTTTTGATGGGCGACTTGAAACATGGTCGTACCGTACATTCATTATCAAAACTACTAAGTCTTTATGATAATGTAAAAGTCACCATGGTTGCGCCAAAAGCGCTACAAATGCCTGATAGCGTTATTTCAACCTTAAGCGACGCTGGTCATGAAGTTATTTTGACTGAGACTATGGCGGGTAATTTATCTGCAGATGTCATTTATCAAACAAGAATTCAACAAGAACGCTTTGCCAGCAAAGATGAAGCTGAGTTATATCGCGGACATTTCAGTTTAAATAAGAGTGTTTACCAGAAATATTGCCAAGAAAACACGGTAATAATGCACCCTTTACCACGCGACTCTCGCCCTGAAGCTAATGAACTTGATACTGATCTTAATGACTTAGACAACTTAGCTATTTTTAGGCAAGCACAAAATGGTGTTTTAGTGCGAATGGCATTATTTGCCTTAACGTTAGGTGTTGAAGATCAATTAACCGATTATGAAAAACCAGTAAACTGGTTCACAAATAAAAACGCCTAATGGCAACATTCCTTATTAGTAACGATTTTAGAAGAAACAATTATGAATAAATCAGAACAGTTATTTGAACAAGCTCAAAAGATTATCCCTGGTGGCGTTAACTCTCCAGTACGTGCTTTCAATGGTGTTGGTGGTACTCCGTGTTTTATAAAACGTGCTCAAGGCGCTTATATTTATGACGCTGATGATAAAGCTTACATCGACTATGTTGGCTCTTGGGGACCTATGATTTTAGGTCATAACCATCCAGCAATACTTGAAGCTGTTATTACTACCGCTAAAAATGGTTTAAGTTTCGGTGCTCCGACTGAAATTGAAATTACCATGGCTGAGAAGGTACGTGAGTTAGTACCTTCAATGGAATCTTTACGCATGGTTAGCTCTGGTACAGAAGCTACGATGAGCGCTATCCGTTTAGCACGTGGTTATACTGGCCGCGATAAGATATTAAAGTTTGAAGGTTGTTATCACGGTCATGCCGACGCTTTGTTAGTAAAAGCGGGTTCTGGTGCATTAACATTGGGCGTACCTAATTCACCGGGTATTCCTGAAGATTTTGCTAAACATACCCTTACCGTTAGCTACAATAATATCGACGAAGTGAAAGAAATTTTCGCAAAATATGCCGATGAGATAGCGTGTATTATCGTTGAACCTGTTGCAGGTAATATGAACTGTATCCCTCCTGTTGAAGGATTCCTTGAAGGTTTACGCGACGTATGTGACCAATACAGCAGCGTATTAATTTTTGATGAAGTAATGACTGGCTTTCGTGTTGCACTAGGTGGCGCTCAAGCTCACTATAATATTAAACCTGACTTAACTACTTTAGGTAAAGTCATTGGTGGTGGTATGCCTGTTGGCGCATTCGGTGGCAAACAAGAGATCATGGATTATATCGCTCCTGTTGGTCCTGTTTATCAAGCAGGAACTTTATCAGGTAACCCAATTGCTATGGCCGCGGGTTTAGCTTCATTGACTGAATTAGCTCAAGGAAATAAACACCAACAACTTTCTTCTGCTACAGAAAAGTTAGCCATGGGCTTAAAAGCCGCAGCTGAACGTAATGGCGTTAGTTTAAGCGTTAACTACGTTGGCGCCATGTTTGGATTTTTCTTTACGGAAGATAAAAACCCTATTACTACCTATGAGCAAGCGACCCAATGTGATGGAGAAATGTTCAAGCGCTTCTTCCACTTAATGCTTGATGAAGGCGTATATTTAGCACCATCATCTTATGAAACTGGCTTTTTATCAACATCACATACCGATGACATTATTGAAAAAACCTTAGTTGCTGCCGATAAGTGTTTCGCTCAGTTGTAACCAGTTCACGATAGAGATTAATCTATAATTTATATATAAAAAAAACGCTGCCCGTAGCAATACAGGCAGCGTTTTTTATGTTTTTTTATCTCATAGCTATTTGTATAAGATAATGCTCACTATTGAGTTATACCAATTAAATTAATTAATGGGGCAAATTTTAATGAGAATAAATTTTCAAGAACAAGGCGCTTGATTGAGTAATAGCTGGCTATTGGCATTGAAAGCAACGATGTTATTGGATATTTAGACCATTTAAAAAGATCACTTAGTTAGTTTGGTTGGTATTTTTTAGCCAAAAGTTAGCTATTCAATGCTTCATTGCTCAACTCACCATGTAACCAATCTAAGCCTTCTTGCCAACCTAAATTGAGGCCATCAAATACTTTCAAATTCCAACCATCACGTTGTCGTATCGCACCAATTTTTCCTACCGATACTTTGCTTTCATTATCATAAGTAACGACAGCAATCGCTGCTAAGTTTTGATGCGAAGCCACGCTAACCTTGGCCTCAAATGAAAAGTCATATTGATTTATTTTATTAATCAGCAGAGCAAAATTACTCGAAAATAGTTTAGTCAAAAAATCATCGTACTCTTCAGACATTTCTAAAGATATGACAACATCTTGACTGACAATAACTTCGGCAATATGCTCAGTTAAAACATTAATTTTTGCAAAACTAAGTTGGTATTTCTGCATAACGTCCTGCCCACATATTTTTGTACTTAGAACAACAATACTAGACCTATATTTTCAACTTAACAAACGTGTGTTTGAATTTTTTTACCTGCTTTATTAATAAATTTAAAGGTAATGATCGAATAACTGTACATTCACCATTTCACCGGCTTTTACTCCGCCTTGCTCGCTAGGTAAAACAATAAAACAATTAGCCCGAGCTAAGCTAGATAAGATACCTGAACCTTGTGCACCTGTTGAAGTAACAACATTTTCACCCGCTTCATTAATCGATAAAACACCCCGTTGAAAATCCAGTCGACCTGGGGATTTCCGTAGGTCACTACTACATTTCACCGTTAGATGCGTACGCGTTAAAGGTTTGGCATTTTGCATTTTAGTTAAGGCGACCAACGCTAATTGATGAAAGGTGACTAACGCTGAAACGGGGTTACCCGGCAGTCCGAAAAAGACACTGTTAGCTAGCTTTCCAAAGGCAAAGGGCTTACCTGGTTTCATTGCTATTTTCCAAAAGCCAATTTCACCTAATTCATCTAACACTGTTTTAGTGTAATCAGCATCACCTACCGAAACACCGCCAGAAGAAATAACGGCATCAGCTTGCTCATCAGCACTAACAAAAGCAGCTTTTATCGCCTCAAAATCATCAGAAATAATACCAAAATCAATAATATCAACATGCAATGTTTTAAGCATGGCAGCTAAAACAAAACTGTTAGATTCATAGATATCTCCTACTCGTAAAGCTTGACCAGGTAATTTAAGCTCATCACCCGTGGCGATTAAAGCCACTTTTAATTTGCGATAAACAACAACTTCAGCCACACCTAAAGAAGCAAGCACGCCAATATCAACCGCTGCTAATTTATGACCAGAATAGAGTACTTGCTGGTCAATCTTAATATCTTCACCAGCATTTCTTACATGAGACCCAAAAGTCTTTTCTTGTAAAAAGGTAATGTTCTCGCCATCAGCTTTGACATTTTCTTGCATCTCGACAGAATCACAACAATCAGGCATTTTCGCCCCAGTCATAATTCGAATACATTCGCCAGGCTGACATGTGCCTTGAAATGGTGCTCCTGCCATAGAGCGTCCAATTAGGACCAGTGTTTTACTCTCGTTAAAACTTTCAAGAGCAAAGGCATAACCATCCATTGCTGAATTATCGTGTGGCGGTACATTCAATGGACTAGCAATGTCTTGCGCTAAAACATAGTGCAGCGCTTGTTCAATGGGCAAGGTTAGTGTTTCAGTGATAGGTGATACTTGCGATAGCATATTTGCTACGGCTTGTTCAAAAGGTAAAAGCCCTGGGGCGGAGCAACAATCAGACATAAAAAACTCGCTTAATTAGATATTACAATTACTTAGTACGATAAATTTCACTCTAAACTAGATAGCTTTTCAAGCTTGTTAAGAGAAAGATTGGTAAAATCATTATAGATAAATTCGTTAACGATAGTATCGCTTAATTACTGACAAAATTAATAGTGATTTAACTGCCCGTTTATTGATTACAATCAATAATGAGGTGGGCAAAAAAAATTACCATCTCGCAATACAATGGGTATATACTCATTTTAGAACAGAATTTTATTTTATTACACCGAGCTATCACAGCTAACATTGTTTTATTTTTTGGCTAAATTAAGCCAACTATTCGAAGCATTCATGTTGTGACATGCCGTGACTAAAACCATGTATTTATTGGCTTTTAGTTGCCAGGGTTAACAAGGAAACGCGTTAGCCTCCCTACATTTGGAAAGGTGACATGTTAACAGACAACTTTGGCCGTAGGTTCTCTTACCTGCGTCTCTCTATTACCGACGTTTGCAATTTTAGTTGCACTTACTGCTTGCCGGATGGATATCAGTGCGATCAACCGCGTGATTTTTTATCACTATGTGAAATCAAACGTATAGCGAAAGCTTTCGCCGAGTTAGGAACTGAAAAGATCCGCATAACCGGTGGTGAACCAGCCCTACGTAAAGACTTACCTGAAATCATTCGAATTTGTAAAGAAACAGCTGGCATCAAAAAAGTTGCCATTACAAGTAATGGTTTTAAGTTACCAGATCACCTGCCTCATTGGTTAGATGCTGGTATTGATGCAATCAATATAAGTATCGACAGTTTAGATCCTCGTCAATTTCATGCGATAACGGGGCACGATAAACTTAAGACCATCCTCACGGGGATTGATATGGCATTGGCTGACGGCAGAGCCTCAGTTAAAGTTAATACGGTATTAATGCGTGATCACAGCGGTAGAGAAATTCAAAGCTACCTTGACTGGCTAAAAGACACCCCTATTACCTTGCGCTTTATTGAATTAATGCAAACAGGTGATAATAAAGAATTTTTTGATGCGCAGCATGTACAAGGCTCGCGTATTAAGCAAAACTTAATTCTCGATGGCTGGCTTCCAGTCATTCAAAATAAGTCTGCAGGTCCTGCCCAAGAATTTTACCACCCTGATTATCAAGGTAAAGTCGGCTTGATCATGCCTTATTCTAAGGATTTTTGTAGTAGCTGTAACCGCTTACGCATAAGCTCAAGTGGCAAGTTACATTTATGCCTATTTGGTGAAGAAGGTTTGTCATTACGTGAACAATTACAAAGTGATGATATTGAGCCTTTACAAGCAAAAATATTAGCATTACTGGGCGATAAAAAAGCTACTCACTACTTGCATGAAAAACTGACAGGTGCCACTAAACACCTTGCTATGCTTGGAGGGTAAATATGACTCATCAAGTTATTGATTGTTTAGGTGTGGTTCTCGCTGGCGGTTTATCTTCTCGTATGGGACAAGATAAAGCGCAACTAAAGCGCCTGCAAAAGACAACGGATCCATCAGCAAAATCAGCGCATAGCATGTTAGATTTTTCTAAGCAGCTTTTAGCTGATGCTGGTATCAAAAATATTGTTATCAGCGGTGATAATCATCAAATTCCTGATCGTGTGCCACATGCAGGACCTGTTGGCGGGATTTATAGTGTACTTTCGCATTACCTTGCAAATAGCCCTGAACACTTACAACCAAAAGCCTTATTAATCTTACCCGTTGATTTACCTTTAATGACTGCCAGCGCTTTAACCGAATTACGACTAAAAGGTGAGCTTAGCCACAAAGCAACGTTTTTCAGTGATAGGCAAAAAAACAGGCACCATATCCCTTTATACTTACCCAATAATGCATTCTTGAATATGTTTTTAATGCAAGCATTTCACCGAGAGGAATTGCTAGCAAACAGCAAAGGTAATAATAAGAAAAATGGCCCTTCAGTGAGAGCCATGTTAGAGCAAGTGCCTCATCAAGCCATTGCTAGCCTAAATAATCAGGTGCTATTTAACACCAATACGCCAGAGCAATGGCAACAAGCACAACAAAAATTTTAAGCCACACGTATCTTATGAAGTTGCATGCACATCAATCCAATAAAACAGTGGTAACAAACACGTAAGAACAGTAATTTTAATCTAAAGATTTAGTAAAGGATAAACCTATGTCAGCACATGGCGGCAAAACTTTCGTTCCATTAAATATCGCCGTTTTAACGGTATCTGATACACGCAGTGAAGAAAACGATACTTCTGGTCAAGCACTTGTTGAGCGCTTGACACAAGCAGGCCATAACCTAGCCGATAAAGCGATTGTGATTGATGATGTGTATCAACTGCGCGCACAAGTATCAAAATGGATAGCGGATGACTCTATTCACGCCATTATTTCTACCGGTGGTACTGGCTTTACTGCCCGTGATAATACCCCTGAAGCACTAACACCATTATTTGATAAAGCAGTAGAAGGTTTTGGCGAAGTATTTCGTCATGTCTCATTATTAGAAATAGGCACTTCAACTATACAATCACGCGCTTTTGGCGGTATTGCAAATAAAACGGTAGTGCTTTGTGTACCTGGTTCAACCAATGCATGTAAAACAGCTTGGGATAAAGTCATTAAAGAACAGCTTGATGCGAGCCATCGTCCTTGTAACTTTGTACCACACTTGAACTTAAGTGCCGAGCAATGTGAGACACGTAACTAATGACAACGAATACTGCTAGCAACGAAGCACAAACATCTGAAAAAGCGCCAGAGTTAAGCCACCTTAACCAACAAGGTGAAGCAAACATGGTAGATGTTACCGAAAAGGCCATGACATCTCGTACCGCTACCGCGCAAGGTTATATTAAAATGAACCGAGCGACCTTTGAATTAATCACCACAGGTAAGCATAAAAAAGGCGATGTGTTTGCAGTTGCGCGAATTGCTGGTATTCAAGCGGCGAAAAAGTGCAGTGATTTAATTCCTTTATGTCATCCTTTGATGCTAAGTAAAGTGCAAGTAGATTTCACCCTTGATAGTGAAAACAGTCAAGTACAAGTGAATAGTTTATGTCGCTTAACAGGGCAAACAGGTGTTGAAATGGAAGCATTAACCGCAGTTTCTATTGCTTGCTTAACCTTGTTTGATATGTGTAAAGCAGCTGACCCTGCAATGATGATTCATGGTATTGAAGTATTAACCAAAGAAGGTGGCAAGTCTGGTCATTGGCAAAGTCCGTCTACCTAATTAAGAGAAAACCTTATGATAAAAATTGTTTTTTTTGCAGCACTTAGAGAGCAACTTGACTGTGCTGAACTGTCTCTAGCAGCAGATGATGCTAAGACAGTCGATGATATTAAGCAGTTATTAAGTGATAAAAATGAACAGTGGCAACAAACGTTCAGTAATACGTCACTGTTATCTGCGGTAAACCATGACATGGTTGATGGTAGTCACTTGGTAAAATCAGGCGATGAAGTTGCCTTTTTCCCTCCAGTTACCGGCGGATAACTTATGTTGAAACAAGAGATATCGATCCAAACTGATGATTTTAGTTTAGCTGATGAAGTTGCCTTACTTGAAAAAGATAATGTAACGGATGGTGCGGTCGTTACTTTTACCGGCAGGGTTAGAAACAACAATAATGGTAATTCAGTGACGACCTTAACGCTAGAACATTACCCTGGTATGACAGAGAAATCACTCGCTAAAATTATTATACAAGCCAAAGAACGTTGGAATATTGGTCGGGTAAAAGTGATTCACCGTATTGGCGAGCTTAGTATAGGTGACCAGATTGTTTTTGTTGGTGTAACCAGTAAACATCGACAAGATGCCTTTGCAGCGAATGAGTTCATCATGGACTATTTGAAAGTTAAAGCTCCCTTTTGGAAAAAAGAACAAATTACCGATGACGGTCAAACCTCTGAAAATTGGTTAGATGCTAAAAACAGTGATAGCGACAAAGCAGATCTTTGGAGCTAACGTGCTACGTATACTGTTAGTCACGGTCTTGATTATGAGTTTACTGGATGTAAACAGTAGCCAAGCCTACCAAAGTAACGTCAACGACAGTACTAAGACTAAAACGAAGAGTGATAGCAATAACAAACCACTACGAATTGCTGTTGCCTCCAATTTCACACCGGTATTAAAAGTATTACTTGAAGACTTTACCAAACAAACTGGTATAAAAAGTCAGGTAATCAGTGGGGCTAGTGGTGCCATGTTTTTACAAATTAAATATGGCGCTCCTTTTGATATTTTTCTCAGTGCTGACAGTCGTCGGCCCAAAGAACTTGAGCAAGCGGGCTATGCACTAGCAGGTAGTAGGAAAACCTATGCTATCGGTCAGTTAGCATTATATTCGTCATCATTGAGTGCTAATGTAAACTCAATTGACCAAGTATCTCTTGAGCTGTTAGCTCTTGATCCCCTAAGGAAGCCACCTGCACGCTTTGCCATCGCTAACCCTGACACTGCACCTTACGGTAAAGCAGCAAAAGAAGCATTAACTCATATGGGTTTGTGGCAAGCTTATGAGTCTCGCTTGGTCAAAGGTATTAATATTGGCCAGACATTTACCCAGTTGCGTAGTAAAGCCGTTGCTAGTGGTATTGTTGCCAATAGCCAATTGGTGTTAAATAACTTATCAGGGATCATTATTCCCAGCAATTACCATCAAGCGATAGAGCAACAGTTAATTATAATTCGTAACAGCAAACAGCAAGCAGCTGCAGAAAAGCTAAGTCATTTTTTGTTATCCTCTGAAAGTCAAAACAGAATAACGAGTTATGGCTACGCGCATACAAAGCAAGTAAACAATACAGATATAAAGTTAATCGAGTTGACGGCTAAATGATAAATTCAGACTTACAAGCACTCGTTACCACGCTAGAAATGGCGGCATTAACCACGTTCATTTTATTAATTATTGGTACTCCCCTCGCCTGGTATCTGGCCAAAATGACCAGTCGATTTAAGGTTATTATTGAAGCTGTTGTGGCATTGCCACTAGTTTTACCACCTACGGTGCTCGGCTTTTATTTACTTATCGCTTTTTCACCCGAATACTTACCTGGGCAACTATGGCAACAAGCTACCGGTCAACAACTCGCTTTTAGCTTTTCCGCAATCGTTATTGGCTCTGTTTTATATTCATTGCCATTCGTCGTTCAACCATTACAAAAAGCCTTTGAACAACTAGGTGACTCATTGTTAGAAGCTGGCGCATTACTTGGCGCTGGACCTATCGATCGATTTTTCTCTATTGTATTACCGTTAACAAAAGCGAGCTTTATTACTGCGGCAAGCTTGGGTTTTGCCCATACCGTAGGAGAGTTTGGTGTCATATTAATGATTGGTGGCAATATTCCTGGTGAAACGCGGGTACTTTCTATCGCCCTATTTGATCATGTAGAAGCCTTTGATTATGCCAGAGCGCACTTGCTCGCCATCAGTTTGTTGATTGGTTCAATGGTGTTATTAGCTGCTATTTACTGGTTAAACTTACCGACAAGAAACAACACTAAAAATTTAAGCCAGGTAAGATCAGTCAAATGATGGGTAATACTAAATTAAATAAAGTACCTGCAGGTGAGTCTCCTCAACTCGACATCAATATTCGTGTTAACTATCAGCAATTCGAATTAGCCATCAATTTACCATTACCCTTAAAAGGTATCACAGGTATTTTTGGCCATTCCGCTTCCGGTAAATCAACCTTACTGCGTGCGATTGCAGGTTTGGAAAAAACACTTACTGGTGACATAACCTTAGCCAGTGCTAACGTTGCAGATAAAGTTTTAGTCAATACAGAGCAAGACCATTACCTCAAACCCGAAGCGCGTCAAATTGGTTTGGTTTTTCAAAATAGTCGCTTGTTTGAGCACTTATCAGTGCTAGGCAACTTAGAGTTTTCCGTTAAACGTTGCAAAAACAGACAATTGGACTTGAATGAAGTCATCGAACTGACAGAGCTGACAACATTGCTTGAACACCAAGTAAATCAATTATCAGGTGGTCAACAACAAAGGGTTGCTTTAGCAAGAGCCATTTTGGCTGAACCCAAGTTATTACTACTTGATGAACCCTTAAGCGCGCTTGATCAACACAGTAAAACTCAATTGTTAAAGATGATGTTAAATATTCAAAAAAAGCTGAACTTGCCTATGCTATATGTCAGCCATTCATTAGATGAGTTACAGCAAGTCTGTGACACTTTATTAGTGTTAGCAAAAGGTAAGGTCGTTAATTTTGGTAATATTCACCAAATCATTCATCAGCTAAATAATTTTGGTGATAATACGCTTATTCATCAACAAACCAGTTTGTCACTGCCTATCAAGCAATTTGATAATGGTCATGGTTTAACGGTATTAGCGCTAAACGCACAACAAGACATTTACCTAACCAGTGATAAAGCCTTCGAAAGACAGACTCATCTGCGTTGCTTTATTTTGGCAAGTGATATTAGTATTGCATTAACAGAGCCAAATAATAGCTCCATTGTGAATCATCTCTTTGGCACAATAAAACGAATAAGTCATAGAGAAAACAAGGTACTACTAACCATTAACTGTGCTGCTCAAGAGTTTTTTGTCACTATCAGTGCCTTCTCTGAGAAAAAATTATCGTTATCCAACAGACAACAAGTCTATTTGCAATTCAAAGCCAGTGCTGTGCGAACTTTTATCCACTAAAGCAAATAGAAACAAATGAGGAACCTACGTGTTAAGTAATCAAGAGCAACTCAAATACTCCCGTCAAATCATACTCGATAAAATTGGTAACCAAGGACAAATCGCGCTGCGTAACGCTAAAGTACTCATCTTAGGCGTGGGCGGTTTAGGTAACCCTGCGAGCTTATACTTAGCTGCTGCTGGCGTTGGTACACTCTATATCGCTGATGGTGACTATATAGAGCTCAGTAATTTACCCAGACAAATTCTCTTTAGTGAAGACAATATTAATGAAAATAAAGCTGATGTGGCCGCTGAAAAATTACAACAGCAATTTCCCGATGTGACTATTGAAGCGATAGATGAAATGTTCGATGAAGAGTTAAGTGATTATTATCTTCCACAAGTCGACTTAGTGCTCGATTGCTCTGATAATATCCAAACTCGCTACTTAATTAATCAAGCATGCGTACAACATAAAGTGCCACTGATAGTGGGAGCCGCTACTGGCTTTGATGGTCAACAATTGACTATAGACCCTCGCGATGAAACCAGTGCTTGTTATCATTGCCTCTTTCCTGCTAGTGAGAAAGCACCCACTGATAACTGTCAAACCATTGGCATTATAGGCCCCGTACTCGCCATGATTGCCGGTATGCAAAGCTTGCAAGCGATTAAGCTATTAACGGGTAATAAAGTACAACTCAATCAGCTTAACTTACTTGATGGTTTAGCGAATCAATGGCAACAATTTACAATGAAAAAACAAAAGAGCTGCACAGTTTGTGGTTCAAATTAAGAGTTATAGCCGTTACAGTTTACCTAAGCTAAATTGACAGTCGGCACTTGAGAGAATCAACTCAGTGCCATTTTCAGTCACCATCTCTTGCGTTATGTCTGCCCACTGGTAATAAACATTTCTATGCACTTTCGCCTGTAAATCCCTGCGAACAGTGACATACAAATCACCATTTTCAGTAACAATTAACGGATGTTCTGCATTAAGAATAAACTCGTCATCCAAGTTAGTACTAACCTTCATAATGTTGTTGTTTTCATCAGTCCAATGCCACTGCGTAATTACAAAAGGGGCATCATCAACTTTTATTTTCACTTTCTCCACCGGTGTTACTAAGAAGTATTCATCAACATTTTTATTAACTTCTTTAATCAACACAGACGCAAATAATTTTACTAAAGGTAGTCTTTTAAAAATACCGCCTTGATAAAACCAATCACCATTGGCTTTTATCTGTATATCAATCTCTCCACAATACGGAGGATTCCAAGATTCCACTGGTGGCATTTTTGTGTGAGTTCCACCTAACTGAGTCGAAATTTTATCCAATGACATACTGCTCCCCTTGTTCAAACTTTTCAATTTTCCAAATGCGATAAGGTAACTGTATTAAGCGATAAGTAAATTTCCTTATAACTATTATCGTGCTAACTTAATGCTTGATACATTTTTTTAACATTTACTACCGTTAACGTATTACGATTTGTAGTAATTATCGTAAGTTATCTTACAAGGAAAGATCTTTTATGTCACAAATCCTATCAAAGACTAAGCTAAGTTTAATAGTCTCTTCTGCCCTGCTAATAGCAGCGTGCAGCAATCAAAATAATGAAGCAACAAATGCCATGAACGATATTACCGCGCCTATAGCTAAAAAAGTTCCCCATAAAATGGTTATTCATAATCATACGCGTGTCGATGATTATTACTGGATGCGTGACGATAGTCGTAAAAATCCAGAGGTTTTAGCACATTTAGCCGCAGAAAATGATTATATGAAAGCCCAGCTTCAGCATACTGAAGCAATGCAAGAAAAGATCTTTCAAGAGATTAAAGCGCGTATTGAAAAAGACGATAGTTCAGTACCAACCAAAAAAGGTTATTTTTACTACGCGAGTCAAATGCAAGGTGAAAATGAATACCCTATATACGTAAGATCATCTGATTTTTCAGGCAGTAATCTTGAAGTATTACTTAACGTCAATGAATTAGCCAAAGCACACGATTATTATCAAGTAAGTGGTTTAAGTGCTAGTCCAGATGGCAAGCTACTCGCTTACGGAGAAGATACCGTTAGTCGTCGAATTTATACCGTACAATTCAAAGATATCGCGGGTAAAACATTACTTGATGACAGACTTGAAGGTACCAATGGTGGCATTGTTTGGGGTAATGACAATAAAACCGTGTATTACATCAAAAAAGATCCACAAACCTTGTTAGGTTACCAAGTATTTCGTCATACCTTAGGCACCCCCCAAGCGACCGATGAAATGGTCTATGAAGAAAGCAATAAAGCTTATTATACCGGCCTGAGTAAATCTAAAGATGGCAGCAGTGTCTTTATTTGGCATTCAAGTACCGAAGCAAGCGGAGTTTCAGTTATTGATGCTGATAATGCCAAAGCAATGCCTAAAAAATTCATTGAACGTGAAGAAGGTCATGAATACTCTATCTCTAAGATGAATGACTGGTATTACATCAATACTAACTGGCAAGCGACTAACTTTCGTTTAATGAAAGTAAATAAAAAGCACCTTGGTGATAAAACACAATGGCAAGATGTGATTCCAGCAAATGATGCAGTTAAGCTTGAGGATTATGAATTATTTGCTAATCACCTTGTTTATCAACAACGTGAAAATGGCATTAGCCGATTGACTATTCAAGAATTATCAAGCGGGAAAAAGCAACAACTTAGCTTTAATGATACTGCGTACACCTTATCGCTATACGGTAATAATGAATTGAAAAATAATAAATTACGCCTTTATTACACTAGTTTTACTACGCCAGGAACACATTACGATGTGGACTTAAATACCCTTGATAAGACGCAATTAAAGCAAGCAAAAGTATTGGGTGATTTTGACAGTAATAATTATGCCTCTGAGCGTATTTTTGTTAAAGCTCGAGATGGTAAAAAAGTACCGGTTTCTTTAGTTTATCGTAAAGATAAATTCAAAAAAGATGGCACTAACCCATTATACCAATATGCCTATGGTTCATACGGGCACACAATCGATCCTTCTTTTTCAGTGAGTCGATTAAGCCTATTAGACCGTGGTTTTGTCTATGCTGTTGCGCATATCCGCGGGTCAGAAATGCTGGGACGTCCTTGGTATGAAGACGGTAAGAAGTTAACAAAAATGAATACCTTTACTGATTTCATTGATGTCACTAAAGACTTAACAGCACAAGGTTACGGCGATAAAGAAAATGTCTTCGCAGTTGGTGGTAGTGCTGGCGGTTTACTCATGGGCGCAGTTATTAATATGGCTCCAGAGCAATACAAAGGCATTGCCGCAGCAGTACCATTTGTTGATGTAGTAACGACTATGCTTGATGAAAGTATTCCACTAACAACCAATGAGTTCAAAGAATGGGGTAACCCAAAAGAAAAAACTTATTATGATTATATGTTGTCCTATTCACCTTATGATCAAGTGAAAGCACAAGACTACCCTAACATTCTAGTTACTACAGGATTGCATGACTCTCAAGTACAATACTTCGAGCCAATGAAGTGGGTCGCTAAGTTACGTGATTATAAAACTGATGATAATTTATTATTGTTTAAAACTGATATGGAAGCTGGACACGGTGGTGCTTCTGGCCGCTTTAAACGCATTCATGATACCGCTTTACAATATAGCTTCTTCATTGACTTGCTTAATAAGAGTTAATCAATTCAGTTAGCTTAAATTATCTTCATCTTAGACACATCTGGGTGAAGATAATTATTTCTCACTTACCCATCCCCAAACTTATCGGACTATACCCAAGCCATTTCCTTTACTAATGACATTAGTATTAATATTCTTTATATTAATACATCCGATGAACTACCGATGCATGTGTCAATGAAGACTTTCCTCCAGCTATCTTTTATAAGTATGCTATGCATCAGTCATCAAAGTTTTGCTGACCATAGCCCCAATGCTCTACAAGTGAGGACCATTGCAATTGCACCCTATGGTATCGATGACTCAGGAAAACTAAGCGGTATCTACTATGAGCTAACGCATTCATTACTTATCAAGAGTGGCTTAGCGTCAGAGCATCATATATTTCCCTACGGCCGGATAATACATGAACTAAAATTGGGTAAAACAGATCTCACCATCATGTTCAAATATAAAGAGCTCGCCAATTACGTTGATTATATTCACCCACTTCCAGCGTTAAAAAATGTCGTCATTGGTCGCCATGGCCATGATTATCAGAATATTGAACAACTAGAAGGCTTGAACATAGCTTACCTAAACGGTGCAAAGTTTAGCTATGAGGTAGATAATAACCCTAAGATTCATAAACAAATTGTGGTAGATTTTAATCAAGGTTTATTGATGTTAAAGAAAGGTCGTGTTGACGCAATCATAGGGCCTATGAAGCCTATTATCAGTGGTGCAAAACAATTAGGTCTAAGTAAAAGTTTTTTTGGTAAACCCCTTATTGTTTCTGAACGAACTCCTTGGTTACAGTTATCGAAACAAAGTAAAAGTCATATTTCCGCCGAAAAGATAAAAGCAACATTCAGTAAAATGATTGCTCAAGGTGCATTAGAGAACCTTCAATTAAAGTACCAATAAAACCTCCTTAAATTGATTAATTCGTCTTTGGAAATCGCAATTCTGTATACTGTGTAAACTTATGTAATGTCGCTATTATCATCCAGCATCTTTGATTACACTATAGTCATGAGTTATTTTTTAACATGAGTTAATCACTTTATGACACGTCGATTTCGACTACTGCTTCCATTATTCTCAAGCCTGTTATTATTAGCTTGCAGTAGCACTTCACAAGTAGATGAAAAATTAAAAGACCTTCCTCTTCCCAAAAACTGGCAAGATAGCCAACAAGCCTTGGCCGTTGAACATAATTGGTTATCTGAACTTGATAACTTACAAGTTCATCAATTAGTAAAAAAGGCATTAGCGGCTAACCATCAATTTGCCATGCAAGCTTACACACTCGAAATAGCCGAACAGCAACTTATCATCTCGGGTAGCCAACTTTGGCCAGAGCTTGATCTAGCATTTCGTAGTGGCCGTAATAAAGACAATCAAACCGATAGTTATTCAAACAGTAACTCAGTTAACTTGAATTTAAGCTATGAAGTGGATATTTGGGGCAAGTTATCTGATGCCGATCGCATGACTAATTATAACTATCTCGCGCAAAAAGCCACTTTTGAGCAATACAAGCAGCAGCTTGTTGTCAACGTATTAACAACTTGGTTTCGCGTGATTGAGGCAGAAAAATTGCTCGCCCTTTATCGCAGCAGAGTTGCAAATTCTCAGCAGAATTTAGCTATCATTGAAGCAGGCTATAATTCAGGGTTAACCGCTGCACTTGATGTCTACTTAACACGTAACGATTTGAACAACGAGTTAACGAGAGTATCAGAGCAAGAAACAGAAAGAACCAAACTAATTAGACAGCTTGAACGCTTGATTGGTGAATATCCGAAAGGCGAGCTTTTAGTCAATGCTAACTTACCTTTACTCACCACAGACATTCCTGTTGGCTTACCGTCAGAACTAATCAGCCGAAAGCCAGAATTAAAAGCCAGTTGGTATCAATTGTTATCGCAAGATGCCGGCTTAGCTTATGCGCATAAACAACGTTTTCCTAGCATTGTATTATCAGGTTCGATCGGTGACTCTACCGCAGACATTGGTGACTTACTCTCTGGTTCTTCATTGGCATGGTCACTACTGGGCAGTGTCTCAGCACCCATTTTTAATGCTGGGCGCCTGAAAGCAAATGAAGAAAAAGCCCGTATAGAACTCAAACAAGGTGAACAGTTGTACCTTGATACTTTATATAACGCTTTTAGTGATGTTGAAAATGCTATCACCACTGAAAAGAACTTAAAGAACAGTTATTACACCATGTTGGCCGCACAAGAAAATGCAAAAATCGCCTCCACATTATCTTTCGAACAATACCAAAGTGGTTTAGTTACCTATACCACGGTGCTTGATGCGCAAAACCGTTCTTTTGAAGCACAATCGACACTGATAAAAATTAAAAACCAACTCATTGCCAATAGAATCAATTTACATCTTTCCTTGGGTGGCGACTTCACCACGCCGTCACTTGAAAATAAGGCCGAATAACCATGTCTCTCATCATTGAAAAGAAAATCCCTAACTATAGAAAAATATTATTGCCGGTCATTATTATCATTGCCACCTTAGTATTAATGATGGTTATTTTTAAAAACCCACCAACAAGTAACCGTGGAACGCCTTCAAAAGCACCGCAAATGACAGTGGAAATCATCACACTTACACCTCAAACCTATCAAGTGATGGTACAAAGTTTTGGTACCGTCAAACCAAGAACTCAAAGTGTGCTTTTCGCCCAAGTTTCAGGACAAATTAATTACGTAAGTAAACAATTTAGAGCGGGTGGTTTTTTCGAGCAAGGTGACATATTAATCCAACTTGATGATAGAGATCATCGCGCTGAAGTTAACATTGCTCAAGCAAGTCTAATGTCAGCCAAACAAATTTTACAAGAAGAAGACGCACGGGTAAAACAAGCCAAAGCAGACTGGAAAAGGCTTGGCAATGGTAAAGCGCCTAATGCATTAGTATTACGTCAACCACAATATGAATCGGCAAAAGCGCAAGTACTTTCTGCAGAAGCTCAGCTGGATAAAGTAAAATTATCGCTAGAACGGACAAGTATTGTTGCACCTTACGCCGGCCGTATATTAAAGAAAAATGTTGATATTGGTCAGGTGATTTCAAGTAATACCCAGTTAGCCGATATTTTTGCTGTTGATTATGTCGAGATTCGCCTACCGATAAAAAACAAAGACTTACCGCTAATGAAATTGCCTGAAGAGTACCGCAATGCTCATGAGCAGTCCGAAACTAGTCGTTCTAACAGTAATAATACTGATAACAATAACTCTATGATTAGTAATGTTGTTATTTCGTCTGATCTGATGGGCGATCAAGTATGGCAGGGAAAGATTGTTCGTACTGAAAGCGCCATTGATGAAGTATCGCAGCAACTCTATGTCGTGGCACAAATTATTCGCCCATACGACGGCGAGTATAATCAAGGTGCGCAAATAAAAATGGGCCAATATGTGACTGCGGAAATTACCGGGCGAGAAGTCGACAATGCCTTAGTAATACCGAGCAGTGCCATTTATCAAGGCAGCTATGTGTATATAGTTGAAGACGGCTTATTGATGCGTAAAGAGATTAAATTAGGATGGCAAAACGGTACTGAGTCTATCGTCACGCAAGGATTAATCGCGGGTGACCAGTTAGTACTAACCTCATTAGGGCAAGTCAGTTCAGGCACACCGGTTGCCATTGCAGGTCGAACGCCTAGCAAAAAATCAAAAAGCCCTAAAGAGCGCCGTCAAAAATCAGAGCAAGTAGCCAAAAAATCAACCACAACACCTGTTACTAAGGTGAATAACTAATGATTGCTTGGTTCGCACGAAATCATGTTGCCGCCAACTTACTATTAATTACCATTTTAATAGCAGGTTTATTTAGTTTATCTAATCGCATTCCGCTAGAAGTATTTCCCTCTTTTGCCACCGACCGCATTAACGTTAATGTGTCATTACGCGGCGCGACTCCAGAAGATGTAGAAAAAAGCATATCTATACGCATAGAAGAAGCAGTGCAAGATTTAGAAGGCGTTAAACAAATTGCTAGTAGATCACAAGAAGGCTCTTCAGCGGTCAATATCGAAGTTGAGTCAGGCTACGACCCTCGCGAGATGCTCGCCGATATAAAAAGCCGTGTTGACGAAATAAATACTTTTCCTGCTGATGCAGAAAAACCCGTAGTCTCTTTAGCGACACGTAAACGTGAAGTTATTGCCGTGACTATTGCCAGCATCTATAGCGAGAAAGAAACGCGTGAATTCGCTGAAAAAGTCAGAGATGATTTATTAAAAATACCCGCGATTACCCAAGTGGAACTCAGTGGTGTGCGCGACTACGAAATATCGATTGAAGTACCTCAAGATAAATTACGTCAATATGATTTAACCATAGCGAAAATATCTTCTGCTATTTCAGATTCAAGTACTGATATTTCTGCTGGTAATTTAAAAACCAAAGGTGGTGATATTCTGTTGCGCTCAAAAGGCCAAGCCTATCGCAAAGACGAGTTTGAAAAAATAGCCATTAAAACGAATGTTGATGGTTCTATCATTCGCCTAAGTGATATTGCCATCATCAAAGATGACTTTGAAGAAACCCCTGTTCGTACTCGTTTCAACGGTAAACAAGCCGCATTTATAGATGTTTATCGAATCGGTCAACAAAGCGCGATTGACGTTGCCGATGCCGTAAGAACCTATATTAATGATCAACAAAGTACATTGCCTGTAGGCGTTGAATTAAGTTTTTGGGATGACGATTCTCAAATCGTGAAAAATCGTATTTCGACATTAACAACCAGTGCCTTACAAGGCGGTATCTTAGTACTAGCCTTATTAACCTTGTTCCTCAGACCCTCCATTGCCTTCTGGGTATTTATTGGCATTCCGATTTCTTTTATGGGCGCCTTTATTATGATGCCGGTGTTTGGTGTCACCTTAAATATCATGAGTTTGTTTGGCTTTATCTTGGTATTGGGTATTGTGGTCGATGATGCCATTGTCACCGGAGAAAATATTTATACTCATCTAAAAACGTCAGAATCAGGTGAAATGGCAGCCATTCGTGGCACCGAAGAAGTTGCCACACCAGTAACTTTTGGTGTATTAACAACCGTAGCAGCATTTCTGCCACTGGCCTTTATTGAAGGTGCACGTGGCGCTTTATTTGCGCAAATTCCAGTGATCGTTATTCCGGTATTGATATTCTCTTTAATAGAATCAAAATTCGTTTTGCCTTCGCATTTAAAACACTTGAAACTACGTTCAGAAAAAGAAAAACAATCAAAGTTTAGTCAACTACAGCAATCATTCGCTGATGGTTTCGAGCAAGCGATAATCCGTTTTTACCAGCCCTTATTGAAACGTGCCATAAGCAACAAGACCACCACCTTAGTTGGTTTTGTCGGCGTTTTCTTAGTTATTCTTGCCCTTATTATGAGTGGTTGGACTAAGTTTATATTCTTTCCGCGAATCCCTAGTGAAACCGTAAGAGCAACACTAACCCTACCTGCAGGTACACCATTTGAAGTAACCAATAAGTATATTATTAAAATGGCTGAAAAAGCAGATGAGCTGAAACAGAAATATATTGAGCCATCAACTAACAGCAGTGTCATTATCAATATATTAGCAACCACCGGCGGTCGTGGCGGTGCTTCAAACTCCGGCAGTGTTCGTTTTGAAATAACGCCACCAGAATCACGTGAACTTGCCATCTCCTCTAGTGAACTAGTTCGTGAATGGCGAAATTTAATTGGACCTATTCCAGGTTCGGAAAGTATTACCTTTAGAGCGGAGATTGGTCGTTCATCAGACCCCATTCATGTGCAGTTTAAAGCAAGTTCACTAGACACATTGAAAGAAATAACCGATAAAGTGAAATTACGATTAGCCACCTACCCTACGGTATTTGATATTGCTGATAGTTTATCTAACGGTAAAGAAGAGCTGCAGATTGAGTTAACAGAACAAGGTAAAGCGTTAGGGTTAACCCGCGTTAGCATATCAAATCAAGTAAGACGTTCTTTCTTTGGCTCACAAGTACAACGTATCCAACGTGGTAGAGATGATGTACGCGTAATGGTTCGACTACCCATAGAGGAACGCCGCACTATGGCTGATTTAGAAGATATTCTTGTGGTCACTCCTTCAGGGGGCTCAGTACCACTATCTCATGTAGCCAAGCTTATCCCTGGTAAAAGTCCGTCGACCATTTCAAGAATTGATCGCTACCGCACAGCCAATGTAAGTGCAGATGTTGAAAAATCAAATACCAATATGACGGTGCTGCAAGCTGATTTAAAAAGCTATTTAGATGAGTTAATAGTGCAATATCCAGGCGTTAGCCACTCCCTTGAAGGCGAGGCGAAAGAGCAGCGTGAATCTTTTGGCTCGCTTGGTTGGGCACTGGGCTTTGTCTTCTTTATTATTTATGCGTTGTTAGCTATTCCTTTCAAGTCTTATATTCAACCAATCATCGTGATGAGCATAATTCCTTTTGGCATGATAGGTGCTGTTATTGGTCACTGGATTATGGGTATGGAATTAACCATCATGAGCTTACTAGGCATGTTGGCGCTAATCGGTGTAGTCGTGAATGACTCGCTAGTATTAGTAGATTTTATCAATAAAAAACGCAGCGAAGGCGGTGAGTTAATGGAAGCGGTGTTAACTGCAGGTGCGGCTAGATTTAGACCGGTAATGTTAACCAGTTTGACTACCTTTATTGGTTTAATGCCGTTGTTGTTTGAACAATCGACACAAGCACAGTTTTTAATCCCTATGGCAGTATCATTAGGTTTTGGTATTTTATTCGCCACTTTCATCACCTTGATACTAGTACCGGTCAATTATTTAATTGTTGAACGTTTAAAAAGCTTATTTTCATCAGAGTCACCTATCGACCAACAAAATATCGCTGCACAAGCTTAGGTGGTAATCCCTGCTCTTCACTTATCCTTGAGCAGGCTTATACGAAAAATTAGGTGGTAAATACGGATAAAGTTGCACTTTAGTTAAGCAATTTATGATTTTTCAAAATATTTACTAAAAAAGTAACATAAAACGCATTTTTTTCTTGTCAACAAGCAACGAAATGCAATACAATCGCCGCGCTGTTAAAGAGCAGCACACATATTTCTATAATATGTATCAGTACACCTCAGTGGTGGCTATAGCTCAGTTGGTAGAGCCCCGGATTGTGATTCCGGTTGTCGAGGGTTCAAGTCCCTTTAGCCACCCCATTTTCTCCTCCCCAAGGAGTTAAAAAATAGAAGTACGAAAAGATAATCGGTGATTAGCGCAGCTTGGTAGCGCACTTGGTTTGGGTCCAAGGGGTCGCAAGTTCGAATCTTGCATCACCGACCACTTTTAAATATCCTCTTCTGAAAACACACATAACAAATTTACAACTCATAAACTGCTCCCCCGTGCATACCCTGTATTCAGGGAAATCTATAACGATCATATTACTTTCATCTCCAATAAATATCTTAATAAACATCTCATTACCTGGCTTGTAGAGATTTCCAAGGGGCTTTATTTGATTCCTCTTGGCTAAACTATTATCATCTGAACTTATTGGGTGAGATCTTTCGTCCTCTTGCTAGCTAATAATAATAAAAATAAGGCTCTCCAATAGCATAACCAGCTAGCCTATCTAGCTAAGTGATAATAATACTGAGAAAAATAATTTTAAAAGGAATACAAAATGAAATCTCTTAAGAACATAGTATTAAAAAGTATTTTGGCTGCTTCGCTTGCCGTTTCAGCAACGCAAGCAAGCGCTGACGGATTCTATATTGGCGCAGGTATTTATAGCCCTGAAACTGAATATGAAGCGATACAAGATAGTGATACTACGCCAGCATTTTTTGTGGGTTATCAGTTTATTGATACCAACATTTTTATGTTCTCTGCCGAGCTCGGTTATTACGATTTGGGCAGTGTTGGCAATAATGGTGCGAAGATTGACTCCGATGCATTAAGCTTATCTGCTGTCGCATATTTACCGATTGGTCCTATTTTTGAAGTTTATGCCAAAGCGGGTGTAGCACAAACTAATATAGATTACTCTGTTGACGGTACCACTACTGATTTAGGTGGTACTGAAGGTTTCGGTGGTATCGGTGCCTCGCTTGATATTCTTGATACTTTTGATTTTTATGTTGAATATTTAGTTTTTGATACTGAAGTTAAAACTGAATCTCTGGGTGTGGGTGTTCGTTTCGACTTCTAAACCACAGTAGTACTATTGATTTTTTAGTAAAGTGGCAGAAATTCTCGGCCATTTTACTTCCTTTATTATTTTCTTCCTATGGTGTTCTACCATCTAAATTACTAAGTACTCTGATCACGTTATACCATGTTTGATAAATATCTATCTCTACTTGTAAATGGTTTTTCGATCTTGAGGAAGTTTTTAGTCACTTTCGTTTCAATGTACTAAATCACGTTCAATTATTCCATTTCGACAAGGCCGTTGTTTAGCGCTAAATGTTACTGAAAAGTACCCATATTAAGCGTTTGGCAGTTAATTTTAAAAATTTATATAAACAATTAAAAATATACTATGTGTGTATTATGTGAGTTTGCAAAGCTAATAAATCATGACTAAATACAAGTTATGGTAAGAGCATATACGTTATTCCCATAACTACAACAGGATTGTGATTCCGATTGTCGAGGGTTCAAGTCCCTTTAGCCACCCCATTTTTAACTCTCCATAAGTTAAAAAATAGAAGTACGAAAAGATAATCGGTGATTAGCGCAGCTTGGTAGCGCACTTGGTTTGGGTCCAAGGGGTCGCAAGTTCGAATCTTGCATCACCGACCACTTTTAAATATCCTCCTCTGAAAACACACATAACAATTTTACAACTCATAAACTGCTCCCGTGCATACCCTGTATTCAGGGAAATCTATAACGATCATATTACTATCTAACTACTGTAGTGAGTCTCTTGAAACTCAACCCCTATGTTTATCTTTTACATGAGTTGCTGACTCAAGCAACTTGGCAACAACTGGTTAAAAAAAACTCACCTCCTATACTTTAGATGAACCAAATATAATGTGGAGGTTCCTATGACTATTTCTACCCGACTCGACTCCTACTTAACCGCACAGAATATATCTTTTCAGGCCATTGAACATGACCACAGTGCAAGCTCTTTTGATAGTGCTATTACGGCGAAGATTCCCCTGAACCAAATAGCCAAAGCTGTCATTTTAAAAGACCATGAAGATAGAAAATTAATGGCAGTATTACCTGCTAAAAATAAAATAAGCTTATCTGTAATTAATGATGAGCTATTCGGCAGTTACAAGTTACTTAAAGAAAAAGAAGTCTATCGCATGTTTAGTGACTGTGAGCATGGGGCTATTCCGCCCGTAGGTGAGGCTTTCAATATGCAAATGATATGCGACGAGCTATTAGACCAATTAGATTATGTTTATATTGAAGCTGGTGATCATCGAAAGTTATTACGTATTAACAATGAAGATTTTAAAATCATGACTGCAAATAGTAAACATTTGCGTTTTAGTAATGAAGTTTTTCATTAATGGTGATGATCTATGTCTTCTGATTCTGCGCCACAGCGTTGCTTCTAACTTGGTGAGTACTGATGTATCGCCTAAGATGAGTACAGGAGCAACTACTGCAGAAGGATAGATTAGTGAACGGTAACTAACAAAATCAGTTACAGGCTCAACAAACTCTTAATCATCAATTACTGTCCTGTTAATTTTCTACCTAATAATTTTGAAATTTGATTGGCACTAACGGGTTTACTAAAAAAATACCCCTGTGCATAATCGCAACCAAGCTCCTGAAGCATAGTCGCTTGTTCTTCGCTTTCAATACCTTCAGCTGTAATTTTATGCTCAAGGTTATGACCCATTTCAATCATCGAACCAACCAAAAGTTTTGCTTTATGGTCGACAAGAATGTCATCGATAAAATATTTATCAATTTTTAAGTAGTCTACATTAAGATGTTTCAGTGAGGCGAAGGATGAATAACCAACGCCGAAATCATCAATTGCCAGTAATATACCCAGCTCTTTTAAATGTTCAAAAACGGCAAGATTTTCTGGGTTAGTCTGTATCACCCCTTCAGTCACTTCTAGTTCAAGATCACCCGGCAACATTCCTGTTTCTTTAATAACACGCTTGATCAGTGGCACCAGATCACTATCAAGAAAATGACTTGGTGATATATTAACAGCTATTATAATTGAAGAAAAACCAGCTTCCTTCCACAACGTTGCCTGGTTACAAGCTGTTTTCAAGACCCATTCAGTGAGTGGTTTTATCATGCCGATTTGTTCGGCCATGCTGATAAAGTCTACTGGAGAAACCTGACCGAGCAGTGGATGATTCCAACGAGATAAAGCTTCAACGCCTATGATGTTGCCCGATTTAATATCAACTTTTGGTTGATAAACGAGTGACAATTGTTGTTGTTCTATCGCTTCTCTTAAATGTTGTTCTATTTTAAAACGGTATTCTGCTTTATCGGTTAGCTCTTTCTTATAAAAAGCAAACCTATTTTTTCCAAGATCCTTCGCCGCATACAGCGCAGTATCTGCTGCTTTTAATATAGTTTGCAGATCGATTCCATCGTCGGGATAGTGTGCAATACCAATGCTACAGGCTGGTGTAAACTTTCTTCCAGCTAGCTCTACAGGTTTTGATATCAGTTCAAGACAACGTTGCGCAACGTGAGCAGCACCGTAGTCATCCATCACATTATTAACGGCAATACAAAATTCATCGCCACTAAGGCGAGCAATATAATCAATTTCACGACATGCGCTTTTTAAACGCTGTGCAACTTTCTTAAGGAGTAAGTCTCCAACGTCATGCCCTAGGCTATCGTTAACCGTCTTAAAATTATCAAGATCGATATATAACAGGCCAAACTTATTTTTTTCACGTGCTGATATTTTTACTAACTCTTCAATGTTTATATAAAAATGGGGGCGGCTGGAAAGCTTAGTTAGCTCATCGGTATAGGCTAAGTTTTGAATACGTTTTTGATTTTGTTCTCGCTCCATGACAATACCAGCAAGTCGAGCTGCTGATGTAAGATCATTAGATTCTTGTTCGTTAGGCAATGCCGGATAGTCATGATACATACCAAAAGCTCCTAATACTTTTCCAGAAGAGCTTTTAATAGGTTCTGACCAACAACTGCGCATACCATAAGGAAGTGCTACGTACTTTAAGTCAGCCCACTTAGGATCAGTTGCAATATTTTCGACAAGTACTCGTTTTCCGGTATAAGTAGATGTACCGCAGGAGCCAACTTGTGGGCCATATTCAAGACCATGTACTGCTTTGCAATAAGATTTTGGTAGGCTAGGTGCACCCGCATGTAACAGCTTCCCCCCCTTTAATTCGAGCATTGAACAACGTAATCCAGAGTGACGCTCTTCGTACATTAACGCAATTTCAGCATAGATTTTAGAGGCGGGCTTGCCTTTGGCAATTAACTCAAGAATTTTGGTATTTCTTTCATTGAAAAATTCTGATTTTTTTTGTTGTGTTATATCAACATGGGTACCAATTAAACGTATTGTCTCATTATTCTCACCGCGGGTTACTTTAAAAGCACGAGAGCGAATAAAAACGTCATGGCCTACTTTATGGCGCATACGCATTTCAACTTCAAATGTGTCTACTTCCCCAGATAAGAATTTATGAACATTCTTTAGCACAAAATCTTTATCATCAACATGAACCATTGCAGCCCAGGTACTTAACGTATTTTCGAGCTCATGTTCACTGTAACCCAGCATACTTTTCCAGCGAGGGGAGTAATAAACATCATCCGTAGCTAAATCCCAATCCCACAGACCATCCGATGCACCTCGCATAGCCAGAGCAAAGCGCTCTTCACTATTAAGAAGTTCCGCGGTACGAACGTCTTTACTTAGATGTGCTGCGACAAGCTCTGAACGTAATTGCTCAATCTCTTTTTGTAGCTGTGTTTCTTTGTTCGCTATTTCTGTCATATATCCTCAAATCACTACATCAAATAATACAAACAGTTTGAGTTTTATTATTTGTAAAGCCTAACTAGGAAAAATGACATTCCTTCACATATTTAAACTAGCAAACAATGTTAAATACACAAAGCTGTATATTTGTGGTCAGAGCTGTTTATATTGGTTAAGGAATACGTATAGTACTTTCATTAACAATATTAATGATAGATGACTTTTGCTAGCTTGCTGATTTTACTATCTAATTATGGAACGATTGTAACTAAGATCTCCTAGTTACAATCTATTCATATGAAAACTTAGTTAAGTGGAAAGCTAAGCTTTAATTTTGTTAATTACTGCTAACGTTAATTTTATCGTCACCGTATCAATAAATCACTATACAAACGTGATTTATTATTTTAAAAGTAAGTTACCTAGAGAAGTAAATTAGTAATAGATGAACATACCAAAAGTGCAATTCAACCCCAAGGTTCATAAAAATATTGGGATAGAAATCATTGAATTATCTGATATCTATAAGCGCTCTGATGATGACCTTGAAAATTTTATTGCAAAACCACACCGTATAAAATTTCACAATATATTGTACATAACGCAAGGTCGCGGAACACACTTCATTGATTTCAATACCTATACTACTCAAGCTGGAAGTGTTGTTTTTATTAATAAAAACCAAGTTCACGCATTTGATTTAATCAACCAACCACAAGGTAAGCTGATTATTTTTACTGATGAATACCTTGATACTATTCTTACCACGATCAAAACGCCTTTATCCGCTCATAACTATCTACTTACCTCCTATTCGCCTACCTTTTCATTATCAAAAAAAATAAGAAACACCTGTGACGTACTGCTCACAGAGATTGAAAAGGAATATCAAGTAAAAGACCCTAATTTGAATTTCTTAAACTTAATATTTTCGGCGGTATTAACCAAGCTATCAAGTGAGCGAACTCGATCTTTTGAGCAATATTTGAGTGAATCTCGTACGGAAAAATTTATGACATTCATTGAGTTACTTGAAGTAAATTATACCAACACACGCGATGCAAAAATATATGCTGACATGTTGCATATGACGTATAAGTCGCTTAATCAAATCTGTAAGCTGGCAACAAAACAAACGACAAAGCAACTAATTGATGCGTATATCATTTTAGAAGCAAAGCGAAAGCTTTCAATTGAAAATATCCGCGTTCAGCAACTTGCTGACGAATTAGGCTTTGATGAGGTCACTAACTTCGTAAAGTACTTCAAAAAGAACACTCTTCTTACCCCTTCACAATTCAAAAAATTAAACCAAGGTTAGATATTTACCATTTTTATGCCTCAATTCACCTGAACAGTTACTAAGCAACAACATATAATTCCCTTATCTTATTTAGAAGGAAATAACGATGAAAAAAAGCTTTTTAACGACTGTCGTAGCAGGATTGTTAGCCATCACTGCCTGTAACGCCACCACTGTGAATTCGGAGATGAAGATGAATATATCAAATAAAGAAAAAGCCGTTGCCTTACTTAATAGTATTGAAACCGGTGACCAAACCGCTATTAGTTATGTAAATCCAGTAAAGTATACCCAGCACAACTTGGCTGTAGGAGATGGATTAGCTGGTTTTGGTGCTGTTTTACAAGCCTTACCTAAAAATAGTGCCAAGGTAAATGTAGCGCGTTCATTTACTGATGGGGAATATGTATTTACTCACAATGACTATAACTTTTTTGGCCCCAAAATTGGTTTTGATTTGTTTAGATTTGAAGACGGTTTGATTGTCGAGCACTGGGATAATTTAGACGATAAATCAGCAACACCAAATCCAAGCGGACGTAGCCAAATAGATGGTCCAACAACAGTGGATGATTTAGATAAGACAGATGAAAACAAAACATTAGTGGCAAACTTTGTTGATAGCATATTAGTTAAGGGGCAATTTGATCAATTAAGCGCCTTCTTTGAGGGCGATTTTTACCATCAGCATAATACGGTAATCGCCGACGGTTTATCCGGATTAGGTCAAGCGCTGGAAGCAATGGCGAAAAACGGCATTAAAATGGTCTATACCAAAAATCATAAGATACTCGGTGAAGGTAACTTTGTATTAAGTATCAGTGAAGGCTCTTTTGCCGATAAGCCGACTTCATTCTACGATTTATTCCGTGTTGAAAATGGAAAAATTGTTGAGCACTGGGATGTAATGGAAACGATTATTCCAAAAGAGCGATGGAAAAATACAAACGGTAAATTCGGTAATTTATAATTAATTTTTTTGAAATATTAAAGAGAGATATTGCGTACTTCAACACGATATCTTTCTTTAATCATTGTCTGAAATTAGCGTTTATATCCGCATCCTTACCATAGATAAACCAATACCATTTAGCCTCATCAGGGGCAATCAACAGTGTTTTCAGGGGGCAACGACGAGTCAAAGGGGAGAAGTATATTCCCATCACAAGTAAACATAATTGGTAGATTCCCAATGCTTACTATTGAGCCACAAGCCACTAACGTAAAACTAAACAAACAGTAATTAACTTTGCTAAGTAATTTTTCATATTAATACACTACAGCTTTTTGATGAAGAAAACTCAGTTGTGAATTGAGTTCTCAATTAGGTTCAACAGTGAATGCTGAAGATAACTTCATCACACAGTTCAAATTAATATTATGTAACATAATCAACTGGTTGACGAGTTACAGATGTCAGGCTATTTTACAGTTACTATATATTCGTCAAGGTATTTCCTTTATCATACTTAAATAGTTGACTATTATTAACTTGGCGTGTTTTGTGCTTTTTTTTTTAAAAATAACAAATGTAATAGTATCTAAATTATAAAAACATCAACGATAATCGTTGGTGTTTTTTGTTCTTATTATTAAGTAATATGAACTAAGGTCAGCTATTGATATAGATCTAAACAAATCTATAGCACCTATGAGATAATATCAGGCATTTATGTAAGGCATTTACTAAAAAATTCAATATGGAATAACTAAAAGAGAGTATTATGGAGCAAAGTTTAACCCAGGTAACCATCATTTATTATCAAGTAGAGTCACTTGAATTACTACATGAAGTGAAATCATTTCCAAAAAACCATCATGGCAGAGTTGTTTTACCTGCGGAGTTTAAAAAGGGTAAATCAATTATTGCAGTTTGTGAGGGTGAAATTACCATTTTAAATAAAGTAGGCGATCGTATTTTATCTGTTGGTAAAGTCGCATAAGAAAATTGTAGTCTCTAGTTCGGATAATAATAATATTGATAAGCTTTCAATCATCCCCAGTTGAAGCTTATCAACAAGTTTTTATTTACATACACAAAAACGCTCAAATATCTCTTCAGTAAGCTATTTCTAATTGATCTAATTATTAGGTCAGCGAGTATTCAAAAGTCACACAATAGATTCACCTCCTTCGTTTTGTACTTCATTTTTTAGCCATTCAATAAACAATTCTATTTTTGTGTTTTTATTATTAGGTAACGTAGCAACATAATACCGCTGTGGACACAGAATTTTTTTATCAATAAAGGGTTTAATCAACTCTCCTCTCTTAATTTGATTACTGATAAAACTCTCCCTACCCATTGCTACACCAGCATTATTCATAGCTGCGATAACGGCCAAATCTGAGCGGTCAAACCTGATACTCGCACTAGAGGCTAAGCAGTTTATATTGAAATTATTTGCCCATAATGCCCATTCATCTGTGTTGGAATCATATCCCCATGCTTGGTTATCATGTAACAACGTACACTGACTTAAATTATTAATCTTGCCTATTAAATCAAATTCTTCAGCGTACTCTGGGCTACATACCGGTACTATCGTCTCTGTCATAATATCTTGACAATATAACTTACTCGGTTGTTTTTCATCAAAATAAATTGCTACATCAATGCCATGTCCATGAAAGTTGATATTTTCATTTCCCGTCAAGATGTTGAGTGAAATAGCAGGGTATTGCTTTTGAAAACCGGCAATTCTAGGCACCAACCAGCATTGCGCAAAAGAAGGTCGAGAATAAACAGTTAACTCTCCAGAAATTTCATTGCTTTTTACCTCGAGTATTTCCTGATTTAAGCTACTAAATGAGGATTTTACCGCGATATAAATGCGTTCACCTTCCTTGGTTAACTCAATTTTTCGGTGTGAGCGTTTAAATAACAAAATACCTAATTCGCTCTCCAAGGCATTTATTCGATGAGATATGGCACTTGGCGTCATCGACAGCTCTTCCGCCGCAAGAGAGAAAGAACAGTGCCTAGCGGCCACTTCAAAGGTATGCATTTTAGACAGTTGAAAACTGCTTAACCGTTTATTGTTAGAGATAACATTGTCTTGAGTATACATAACGCAGGCTATTCCATAGACTATTTTCGACAAATTCAGACAATAACAATATCATCATGCACAACATAAAATAACTCAAATTGAATAATGTTATGCTTTTATAACGGTTTATATCTTCTTGTTTATATCTAACTCATGTGAAGTTGAATTATCATCATTTGTCAGTCAGTGACGATTATTGTTTAATACTATTAAGCACAACATCATAAAGCGGATTGAGAGGTCATAATGAACAACGATAACATTGCACAGCTAATAGCTGACTTTCCCCTCATAGAAAAAATGGTCGAACTAAAAGAGGTAAGCTGGTTTAACCCTAATATTACTTCGCTGCAAGAAGGCCTTCCTTATGTCGGACTTGATAACAATAATATTCAAGATGCCAGTGACCGATTAGCACGTTTTGCCCCCTACATGGTAAAGGCATTTCCCGAAACGGCGATAACCAATGGCATTATTGAATCTGACGTAGTTGAAATTTCAGCAATGAAATCGCAACTAGAGCAGCAATATGAAGTAGAAATTCAAGGTAAACTGCTGCTAAAAAAAGACAGTCACCTGCCCATTTCAGGTTCAATCAAAGCGCGTGGTGGCATTTATGAAGTATTGACACATGCTGAACAACTAGCAATAAAAGCAGAGGTGCTTGAGCTTTCAGATGATTACAGTAAGCTATTTACCGAAGAGTTTAAGTCCTTTTTTAGCCAGTACAGCATCGCTGTTGGTTCAACGGGAAACCTTGGTATGTCTATTGGTATTATGAGTGCAAAACTGGGTTTTTCAGTTAGCGTGCATATGTCTGCAGACGCGCGCCAATGGAAAAAAGAAAAACTCCGTGCTCATGGTGTTAATGTTGTTGAGTACAACGAAGACTACAGTGTGGCTGTAGAGCAAGGTCGCCAGGAAGCTGAAAATGATCCCAAGTGCTTCTTTATCGATGATGAAAACTCCCAAACACTCTTTTTAGGCTACTCCGTTGCCGGTGAAAGACTGAAACAACAGTTTGATGCTATGCATATTGTGGTAGATGAAAATAATCCACTATTTGTCTACCTGCCCTGCGGCGTCGGTGGTGGTCCTGGTGGCGTAGCATTTGGGCTGAAGATGGCTTTTGGTGACAACGTGCATTGTATATTTGCCGAGCCAACACATTCCCCTTGCATGTTACTTGGAATTCTCACTGGATTACATGATGGCATTGCCGTTCAAGATATCGGCATCGATAATATTACCGCTGCTGATGGCCTGGCTGTTGGAAGAGCTTCTGGCTTTGTTGGCCGGGCAATGGAAAGACTGTTAGATGGTTTTTATACCATCAGCGATCAGAGAATGTATGATCTGCTTGGGCTATTAAATAAGGTAGAAGGTATTCAATTAGAGCCATCGGCATTGGCTGGTATGTTAGGCCCTATTGTTGTAACTAATAATGATGAATATCTTAAGCGTATAAACATGAGCAATGAAAAATTGGTAAACGCAACACACCTTATTTGGGCAACGGGTGGCGGTATGGTTCCAGCGATAGAAATGGAAAAATATCTATCAAAAGCTGGCAGTTAATCTTATTGTGGTTCAATGAGCTAGGCGCTTCAATAATAATTGAAAAAGAGCAAGTTGCTCTTTTTTCATTTATACCCGTTCCACTTGTAGATGCTCGTTTCAGGAAGTCTGAGCGACTCATAATCAAGGCCTATTTTTTTATTAAGGGTTATTCAGGAGAATACGCTCCTGCATTCTCTAATAAGCTACATCCATGTAGCGTCCTTAAAAAGAAATGTAACGCAGAGTATGATTTGTTCAGCCTTCCCCAAGGGCTGGTTTAGAAACGCTTTATGCTGCGTTATTGATTTTGAGAAGGGAATAACCATTCTATTCAATCAATGCCTTGCCTAAAGGCGTTTCTAATTCCAGCTGAATCATGCTCCTTCAAGTGGAACGGGTATATATTATGAACAAAAATGTTCACTGACTTTATCAACAATATAACCACCAATGGGGATGGCCGAAGTCGCTGCTGGCGATGGCGCATTACAGACATTAATTGTTCGCTCGCTATTAGCAAACAAGAAATCATGCACTAAACTGCCATCATTCATTACTGCTTGCGCACGAATACCTGCAGGATATGATTTGAGATCTGATAGCTCTATTGAGGGGCAATATTTTCGCACCAAGGTTAAATAACCCTTTTTAAAGAGTGAATTTTTAAACTCAGTAATGCCAGAACTCAAGTTTTTCCCCAGTACTTTCCAGAAGCCAGCAAACATCACCATTTCTTTAATATCACGTAAGTTAATATTAATTTTGCCATAACCTTCTCGTTTAAAACCCAATACCGCATTGGGACCAACAGTGACGCTGCCATCAATCATCCGAGTTAAATGCACACCTAAAAAAGGTAATGTTGGATCAGGAATCGGATATATTAAGTGATTAACAATGGCGTTTTTATTCGCTGGCAACTGATAGTACTCACCACGAAACGGTACAATTTGAAAATCGACTTTAATATCTAACATTTTAACCACACGATCAGCCATTAAACCTGAACAGGTGATTAAGTAACGACTATAAAATTCACCTTGGTTTGAACTCACGCGAATCTCTTCTGCCGTTTCCTTTAACTGAGTTACTTTGGTATTTAGTCTGCATTCACCGCCCAAAGACTGAAATTCCTGCGCCATTTTAATGGTAATGAGTTGGTAATCGACAATGCCTGTCGATCTAACCAAAATAGCGCCAAGCCCAGTAATATTAGGCTCCTCAATTTTAAGTTGCTGCTTATCTAATAACTCCACTTCAATATTATTCTTTTGGCAGCGTTGATAAAGCGCCTCCATGCGCTTTACTTCTAATTCATTGGTGGCAACCAACAACTTACCGCATTGATTAAAAGGAATATTATGTTGCTGACAAAAATTGATAGTGGCATCTACCCCTGCTCGACAAAACTTAGCCTTTAAACTGCCAGGCTCATAATATACGCCAGCATGAATAACACCGCTATTATGTCCAGTTTGATGAGTGGCAAATTCACTTTCTTTTTCCAATAATAATACTTTTTTATCTGGATAGCGTTGTTGTAGCTGCCAAGCAGTCGATACACCAACAATACCACCGCCAATGATTATGTAGTCATAGATCATATAAATACCTTAGCTTTACGATTTCAGTTTTGCGTTTTCACAATAAGCACCGCGCTGACGCAGTAATTCACGATAAAGTCCTTTATCGGCAACAAATTTATCACGACCATGTAACCAAGCGTGATTATTCACCACTAACATACTGCCCACAGGAACACGGACATTAAAGGTATTTTGTTCTGCTTCTAATGATGTGCCCATTTCATATAAATACTGACCTTGACGCATATTTAAAGGTTCAGCAAATTGATCGATAAAAAGCATTTTAGGCCGACCATTATCATCTTCTTCAAAAAACACCGGATGTTGCATTTTATAGGTAATATTTTTACTCGCTGGCGATGTCCATTGAATGTCTTCTTTTGCCAACGGATGATTATAGAATTTTTCTAAATCTTGCCATTCATCTACATGCAATAACAAAGAATCACCGCCCGCCATATTCTCTTCCGCTATTTTTTGCATAATAACCCAGTCGGTGCGTTCCTCTACATAGGTACCATCATTGTGTAATTCCATACGTCGATGGGCTTGTCGTAAATAACTATCACTATTGTCTTCATTTTTTACGCTGAATCGCGCATAAAATTTGCCATACATAGCATCTAAATTAGGTACACCAATTAAGTGAGAAACAGCAGTCGATAATAAAATATTAAACTCAAGCTGATCAAATTCAGCCGCAACAGGCTCGCATTGCAACATAAAGGCACCCGTATCTCTATTCTTGATAATACCTAGCAGTAAGGCACCTAAAGTATCATTAGTGAGATGATTAAGAATACCCGCAACATGAAAACGCAAAAATGGCTTGTACTCTATCGCCTGCACTCCTAACGGTAATGCCTGTTCAATAAATCCTTTTACTGTTTCAGAGCTCAGCTTTATCACTTGTAAACGTGGATTCGCTGCAAATGGAGCTACCGAAAAGCCATATGGAATTGATTCATTGTTTAATTTTATTGCTGATGTATTCATTCTATCACCCTCTTATGCTTTTGATTTAAAACCAATACCCATGCTATTCCAAGATGCAGGATTCAACGAGAATTAAAAGGCTTATAGGCAAGGCATTAATTGAAGAGAATAGTTATTCTATTGTCAAAATTAATAACGCGGCATATACGCCTTTTAAACTCGCCATGCAGGGGCTACAGAGAAAACCATCCTCATCGTTGCATCTATTATTAAGGGACTAACCATTAATAAAAGATGCGCCTTGATCAAGAATTTCTCTGTAGTCCTGAAACTCGCATCTTGAAGTAGCATGTGTATAGATAGTCGTGTTAGTAAATTGCTAACTACTGCTAGCTTCACTGTAATTTTTATTGGTCTTCATTAGTGTTTTACTCTATCTAGAAAGCGAGAATAAATATAATATATAGTTTTTATAATTTTCATAACTTTTACTTATCGATGACGTTACTATGAATTTAAAGCGCCTTGAATATTTTTGTCAATTAGCCGTGTTGGGCAACTTTACTCGGGCTGCACATAAAATTGGCATTGCTCAACCAGCACTGACCATTGCGATTCAAAAACTAGAACAAGAAGTTGGATTGAAGTTAATTAATCGGGCTGAAAAAAACGCATTATTAACCGCTGAAGGTGAAGTATTATATAAACTGGCAACCCAGTTATTAAGCCAAGCAAAACAGCTTGAATTAGAATTAGAAGAACTCAAAGACCTAGAGCAAGGCACTATTCGATTTGGTGTTTCCGCTATGATGGGCTCTTATTACTTCCCCAAAGTACTAGCAACATTTAAACAAAAGTATCCAAAAATAAAAATGCATTTGGTTGATCAAGGCACAGCTGCACTTGAGAAAATGTTACTCAATGGCGAACTTGATTTAGCCTTAGTTCGCAGTGATTCAGAGAACCCACAACTGCGCTACACTGAGCTTTTTAATGAGGAGGTTGTTGCAGCCATGGCCAGCTCTCATCCGCTAGCTAATGAGCAAAGCATATCACTCGCACAATTTTGTCAGCAGCCATTGGTACTATTTCATGAAGGGTATTTCTTGCGTGAAGTCATTAGTCAATATTCAAAAAAAAATCACTTAGCCTTAGATATTCGTATGGAAACGAATCTTATTGAACTGCAAAAATCATTGGTGCGTAGTGAGGTGGGAATTACCACTTGTCTATCGCGTATTTTACAAAACGAACAGCAGATGACATCAACTCCCTTTGAGCCAAAAATTGAATTTAAGCTGAGTTTGGCATGGAAAAAAAATCACTACCTCTCTAAAGCCAGTAAAGCTTTTATGACACATTTAAGCTCAACGCTTGATCCTATGGGCTAAACTTGAAAAATTGGCTCTCAACTGCAGAGAACGATGAATTCAAAGCCCCATATAAAAAAGCCACTACTGATGAGTAGTGGCTTTCTTTATACAAAATCTAAACTAATTTGAATTTAGATAAGGTTATAGAACCTTGCTGTATCGTCTAATGTCTTTTTAGCTTTCTCTATTAACTCATCAATTTCGGCTTTGGTAATAACCAAAGGTGGTGAGATAACCATGATGTCGCCACATGAACGCATAATTAAGCCATTATCCATTGAATAATCACGACAAACACCACCACCAGCGGCATTAGGGGCTAAACGTTCTTTAGTTGCCTTATCTTTAACAAGTTCAATTGCTGCAACCATGCCTAAACCACGCGCTTCACCCACAATAGGATGGTCTGCAAGTTCTTGCCAGCGTTGCTGTAAGTAAGGTGATATTTCACTTTTAACTTGATCAACAATACCTTCTGATTCTAAAATTTCGATATTTTTTAGTGCGACAGCCGCCGCTACCGGATGACCTGAATAAGTGTAACCATGGTTAAAATCGGCACCTTCTCCGATCACTACATCAGCAACTTTATCTGAAATGATAACGCCGCCAATAGGCAAATAACCTGAAGACATTCCTTTAGCGATAGTAATCATGTCTGGTTTTAAATCAAAGTATTCACTCGCGAACCATTCGCCTGTACGACCAAAACCTGAAATAACTTCGTCTAAAATAAAGAGAATATCGTACTTGGCTAGAATTCTTTTAATTTCAGGCCAGTAGCTATCTGGAGGTGTTATAACCCCACCAGCACCTTGGAAAGGTTCTGCAATAAAAGCAGCAACGTTCTCTTCGCCTACTTCTAATATTTTAGCTTCCAATGATTGGGCTGCTTTAAGTCCAAATTCATCTTGAGACAAATCGCCACCTTCAGCAAACCAATAAGGTTGATCAACATGCACAATACCATCAATAGGTAAGTCACCTTGTTCATGCATATAACCCATTCCACCTAGGCTTGCCGCAGCAACAGTAGAACCATGATACGCATTTTTACGACTGATAAAGGTTTTCTTCGTTGGTTTGCCTTTTAAGTCCCAGTATCTACGCACCATTCTAAAGTTTGTGTCATTCGCATCAGAGCCTGAGCCAGTAAAAAATACTTTATTCATATGAGCAGGCGCAAGAGAAGCTATTTTTGCTGCCAGGTTAGTTGCTGGTGCCGTGGTTGTTTTAAAGAACAAGTTGTAATAAGGCAGTTCTGTCATTTGTTGACTTGCTGCTTCAACGAGCTCTTTACGACCATAACCAATATTTACACACCACAAACCCGCCATACCATCGAGATATTTTTTACCATTATCTTCATAGATATAAACACCTTCCGCTTTAGATATTAATTTAATACCTTTTTCTGCTAGCTCTTTATTATCACTAAATGGTTGAAAGTGATGTGCTGTATTTTTCTGCTGAAATTCTGATTTCATAACATAACCTTTTAATTTTTATTATAAATTATCCGCTCTATGAGAGCGGTCTGTTTAAAACGTTTTTTAAAAATTACACTCTACTTAGCAAGCTCTTTGAACATGTTTTCGAACGCATCTAAGCCTTCTGTTAATACTTCATCTGTGATGGTTAGTGGTGGTAAGAAACGGATAACATTTCCGTAAAAACCACACGCAAGCAATACCAAACCATTTTTAGCCGCATGAGCGATAATCGCTTGGGTTAATTCAGTATTTGGTTGCTCTGCATCACCGTTTTGGATTAATTCCATGGCAATCATTGAACCTTGATTACGTACTTCTAAAACTAGTTCAGGGAATGCCGTTTTTAACTGGCTTAAACGGTGGTTAAATTGTTCACCAATGTGTGCTGAACGCTCAACTAAACTTTCTTCTTCGATAATATCTAAAACCGCTAAAGCTGCAGCACAAGCGACAGGAGAACCACCATAAGTTCCGCCTAAACCACCTGGCAATGGTGCATCCATCACTTCACTTTTACCCACAACGGCTGCGATTGGGAAACCACCCGCAATGCCTTTTGCCATGGTCATTAAATCTGCTTCAACCCCTGAATGTTCAAAAGCAAACATTTTACCGGTACGGCCAAAGCCCGTTTGGATCTCATCAGCAATTAACATAATTCCATGCTGATCACAGAGTTGACGTAAGGCTTGCAAAAATTCAGTAGGTGCCGCATAAAAACCGCCCTCACCTTGTACAGGTTCAACAATAATGGCTGCAACATCGCTAGGTGCGATATCGACTTTAAATAAATTCTCTAGGGCTTTTAACGATTGCTTAACCGTAATGTCATGGCATTCGATTGGGAATGGGGCATGAAAAATATCACCAGGAAATGGGCCAAATAAGTTTTTATAAGGTGTGATTTTACCTGTTAGCGCCATGGTTAAGTTGGTACGTCCGTGAAAACCACCATTAAAGGCAATAACACCACGACGACCAGTATGGGCACGAGCAATTTTCACACAGTTCTCAACGGCTTCAGCACCTGTTGAAACAAATATCGCTTTTTTCTCAGAATCACCAGGGGCGATATCGATTAGTTTTTCTGCTAATTCAACAGCAACTTCATAAGGGTTAACCATGACACAAGTATGACTAAATTTATCTAACTGTGCTTTTGCAGCAGCGACAACTTTTGGGTGACTATGACCGGTATTACACACCGCAATACCCGCACCAAAGTCGATATAGCGATTACCTTCTACATCCCATATTTCTGAGTTTTCTGCACGCTCTACATACACTGGATACATATTGCCTTGGCCACGAGCGATCACTTTAGTCTTTCTGTTTTGTAATTCTTGATTTGATGTTGTCATTGTATTGTCTCTAAATTCTTTTCTAAATGGTGAGAGAGACACTTTTGTATAACTCTCTCGACATAATATAAATTGGGTTAAACTTGCCTAAACGAGGCTATTTATCTAAACCGCCCATACATAGGTATTTAATTTCTAAGTAATCGTCTAAGCCGTATTTTGAACCTTCGCGGCCGTTACCTGATTGTTTAACACCACCAAATGGAGCAGCAGCGTTAGAAATAATGCCTTCATTAATACCTACCATGCCAAACTCAAGCCCTTCAGCTACTCGCCAAACCGTTCCAATGTCGCGAGAATAGAAATACGCCGCTAAGCCGTATTCTGTATCGTTGGCAAGTTCAATCGCTTCTTCTTCAGTTTCAAAAGCAATAATAGGTGAAACTGGACCAAAAATTTCATTGGCTGCAATGGGCATATCATTGGTCACGCCAGTTAGGATTGTTGGCTGATAGAACAGTTCACCTGCTTCTGAACGCTGTCCGCCAAAGGCAACTTTTGCACCTGCCGCAATAGAGTCAGCAACCAGTTTTTCAACATCACAAACCGCTTTATCTGAAATCATTGGGCCAAGGTTAACGCCCTCGACTAAACCATCACCAATGTGCAATTCAGCTACTGCATTTTTGAATTTTTCGGTAAATTCTTCTAATACGCCTTGTTGTACAAGAATACGATTGGTACAAACACACGTTTGACCTGCATTACGGTATTTAGAAATAATCGCACCTTGTACCGCAGCATCAATATCGGCATCGTTAAAAACAATAAAGGGTGCATTACCACCTAATTCCATTGATACTTTTTTCACGGTTGTTGCACATTGAGTTAATAATAATTTGCCAACGCCAGTCGAACCGGTGAAAGTGAATTTTGCAACATCAGGATGTTGTGTTAATACTTGCCCCATGCCGCGAGAGTTACTACCAACAACAACGTTAAATACGCCAGCAGGAATACCTGCTCGCTCTGCTAATTCAGCCATTGCTAATGCCGACAACGGTGTAGATTCAGACGGTCTAACCACAAAAGTACAACCTGCAGCTAACGCCGCCGCCGCTTTACGGGCGATCATCGCATTTGGGAAGTTCCATGGGGTAATAGAAGCAACTACGCCAACGGGCTGCTTAATAACAACAATTTTTTTATCACTCGAAAGCGCAGGGATGGTATCGCCGTAAACGCGTTTACCTTCTTCAGCAAACCATTCTAAAAATGCCGCACCGTAGGCAATTTCACCTTTAGCTTCAGCTAGAGGTTTACCTTGCTCTAACGTTAGGATACGTCCTAGGTCATCTTGATTTTCCATTACTAAATTAAACCAGTTACGTAACAGAGTTGCACGTTCGTTGGCCGATTTAGCTGACCACATTTTTAATGCACCTTTGGCAGCAGACACCGCCAATTCAGTTTCGGCTACATCAGCATTACTCACTTGAGCAACAACTTCCCCAGTCGATGGGTTGATTACTGGGAATTGTGTTTCACTACTATGCCAACTGCCGTTAATATATGAAAATGGTTTGATAAGCTGGCTGTCTTTTATGCCCGCGGCTTCTAAATTACAAGTAACTTCAGTCATGGTTTTATCTCGCTAGTTATTTAATAAACAATAACGGTATTGAAACCTAGTTTTAATTAAGGTTAAATACAAAACAATAAACCTTTAGTTTGAAGTAGACAAAACATGTATAAACACTCGATTATTCCTAAACCAGTTAGTGAATATGATTTACGTTTGCTGCGTATTTTCATCTCAGTAGTAGAACATGGCGGATTTTCATCGGCAGCTAATGCCTTAGGAATAACGCGCTCTACCATCAGTGTGCATATGTCTAATTTAGAAACTCGCATGAAATTAAAATTGTGTTTACGTGGCCGTGGAGGATTTTCTTTAACTGAAGATGGTCAGGCTGTTTACCAAGCCGTACTTGATTTATTTGCCACAATGGATGATTTTTCTTTATTAATTGATAGCTTAGGCAGTGAATTAAGTGGCGAATTAATTATTTTATGTGCGGATCAACTTGATGAAAGCAAACAGCATAAAATGGCGCAAGTGATTAAAAAGATAAACGATGCCTCACCTAATTTGCACCTAGTGTTAGATGGTGACTCTATCTCAAATATAGAGAAGGCTCTGCTAAAAGATAAAGCTCACATCGCTTTGTTTCCAAGCTATCAACAAATCGAAGGTTTGCAATACCAACCGCTATTTAGCGAATCTATTTATCTATGTTGTGGCAAGCAGCACCCTTTCTTTAATCAAGTCGATACGGCTATATCTGAAGAAATATTAGGGCAAGCCGCTGCTATACACCCAGGCATCAATATAGATTTAGCTGGTAAACAACAATTAGAAAAACTTAACTTATCTGCAAAGTCTTATCAATTTGATACCCGTAAGGCCATGATTCTATCTGGCTGTTATATAGGTTTTATGCAACAAAGTTTTATTCAAGCAGAACTAAACCGTGGCGAGATCAGAATAATAAAACCCAACAGTCATCATTATCAATTTAGGTTATCTTTAGTTAGTAAGAAAACCCCCAGAGAAGTCAAAAAAGTTGAGTTATTAACGAATGTATTTTCCCAAGTATTTGAGCTATAAAAGTTCGTGGGAATTTATCTATATGAATACATTCTGCCTCGCGTATAAAAAAGGGGCATACCCGATGGTATAACCCCTGTTCACTTATTTAACTATAATGGTATTAGTTTAGTAAAATGCTTGTAAACCCGTTTGAGCACGACCGAGTATTAAACCATGTACATCATACGTCCCTTCATAGGTATTTACCGTTTCTAAGTTAACCATATGACGAATAACATGAAACTCATCTGAAATACCGTTGCCGCCGTGCATATCACGCGCCATACGAGCAATATCAAGTGATTTACCACAGTTGTTACGTTTAACCATTGATATCATGGTTGGGTCCCACTTTTTGGTATCAATAATACGACCAACACGTAGTGATGCCTGTAAACCTAACGAGATTTCGGTTTGCATATTAGCGAGTTTAGTTTGGAATAACTGTGTTTGTGCCAGCGGACGTTTAAATTGAATACGATCTAAACCGTACTGACGTGCACCATGCCAACAGAACTCAGCAGCGCCCAATGCCCCCCAAGAAATACCATATCTCGCCATATTTAAACAACCAAATGGTCCAGCTAAACCGCGTATTTCAGGAAACATATTTTCTTCTGGCACAAAAACGTTATCCATTACGATTTCACCCGTAATTGAGGTACGTAAAGATATTTTACCTTCAATTTTTGGCGCTGATAAACCTGCCATGCCTTTTTCTAGCACAAAACCACAAATTTGATTTCCTTCAGCTTCATTTTTTGCCCACACTACAAAAACATCGGCGATAGGTGAATTGGTAATCCACATTTTTGAGCCCGTTAAACGATAACCGCCATCTACTTTCTTAGCGCGAGTGATCATACTTGAAGGATCAGAACCTGAACCTGGCTCGGTTAAACCAAAACAACCTATGTATTCACCCGTAGCAAGCTTAGGTAAATATTTTTCTTTTTGTTCAGTAGTACCGTACGCATTAATTGGATGCATAACTAATGAGGATTGCACGCTCATTGCACTTCTATAACCACTGTCTACTCGTTCTACTTCACGGGCGACTAAGCCATAACTTACGTAATTAACACCTGAACAACCATAACCATCAATGGTTGCACCTAATAACCCAAGCTCACCAAACTGACGCATGATATTTGGATCAAAGTCCTCATTACGGTTAGCCATTAATACACCAGGCATTAACTCTTCTTGGCAAAAGGTATGTGCCATATCACGCACCATTCGTTCATCTTCTGATAATTGGTCGTTAAGTAGAAGTATGTCATCCCAATTGTTTAGTACTGAATTTGTCATGTTATTCCTCCGTTATAAAATTTAGATTTATATTTAGATTTAGGTTTAGTTACGTTAGGTTTACTTTGATTTTAATATTTCATCAGTGTGCTGTCCCAGTGTGGGTGGAGCAGCGTGATAAGTAATTGGCGTTTGTGAAAATCTTACCGGATTGCCGACCTGAGGCACTTTACCTGCGGTAGGATGATCTAGCTCAAAGGCCATTTTACGATGTTTAATTTGTGGATTTTCAAACACACGGTCAATTGAATTAATGGGACCACAAGGTACATGTACTTCTGAAAGTGCTGCTAACCAATAATCTAACTTTTGTTTGATAAAGTAAGACTCCAGTAAGGGGATAAGTGTTTCACGATGCTTTACGCGTAATGCATTGGTTGTAAACTGCATATTCTCACCAACCTCTATGCAACCCAGTACATTACAGCATTTTTGAAATTGATCATCATTGCCAACGGCTAACAGGATATAACCATCTTGTACTTTCATGGCTTGATATGGAACAATATTTGGGTGAGCCGACCCTAATCTTTGTGGTACATCACCACTCACTAAATAACTACTGCCTTGATTCGCTAAGCAGGCAACTTGCGTATCTAATAGTGCAATATCTATCTGTTGACCTTCGTTCGTTTGAGTTCGATGATATAAGGCAGCTAAAATACCCGACACCGCATACATACCTGTCATTAAGTCCGTTGTTGCTACCCCTACTTTTTGTGGTCCACCACCGGGTAACGAATCTTTTTCTCCAGTGATGCTCATCAATCCACCCATCGCTTGAATCATGGCATCGTAACCCGCTCTATTCGCATACGGGCCATCTTGGCCAAAGCCAGTGATTGAGCAATAGATAACATCTTTACGAATTTTTTTAATGCTCTCATAATCTAAGCCGTATTTTTTAAGTCCGCCAACCTTATAATTTTCAACGACAATATCTGCTTGTGCTACTAATTTATATATTGCTGCTTGTCCATCAGCACTTGTCATATCTACTTCAATCGACTTTTTCCCTCGATTAGCGGCAAGGTAATATGCTGATTCAGCAGTATCCTCACCCTGCTCATCTTTCACATATGGAGGACCCCAGTGGCGAGTATCATCTCCCTTTTCAGGTCGTTCTATCTTCCACACTTCGGCACCATAATCAGCCAATACTTGTGTAGCCCAAGGGCCTGCTAAAATTCGGCTAAGATCGAGTACTTTGATTCCGGTGAGTGGGCCTGCCATTAAATGCTCCTTAAGTGAGAGTGATGATTACTACGCTTTTAAGTTAATAAACTGAGGCACCATTTACCTCATGATAAATAAAATGGCTAAATGCACTGGTTTTACACACAACCGTTTATAACCTTATTGAAGTGTTATTTACAACAAAATTTTAATATTTATTGATGTTTTGCGCTTTATTGTTTATTTTATCCAACACTAGATTTATTTAAAATATGCTATAAGGCAATGTGTTTATGAAAAATTTAAGCCACTTTTATATTAACGGACAATGGGTCTCTCCAGAAAAACCAAATGACTTTATCGTTGAAAACCCTTCAAATGAACGTCAAATTGGTACTATTTCTCTAGGCACTAATGTCGATGTTGATAAAGCCGTTACCGCGGCTAGAAACGCATTTAATCAGTATGGTTTTAGTTCAAGAGAAGAACGTATTGCACTATTAGAGAAACTATTAAGTGCCTATATGAATCGTTATGACGAGATGGCGCAGGCTATTTCCCAAGAAATGGGCGCGCCAATCGATTTTGCCACGGCTGCTCAAGCTGATTGTGGCCGAGGTCATATTCAAACGGCGTTGGATGCTTTAAAAAATTATGAATTTCAGCACACCTCAGGAAATGCCACCATAACCCATGAGCCAATTGGCGTTTGTGGATTTATTACACCGTGGAACTGGCCTATTAATCAAATTGTTTGCAAAGTTGCGCCCGCACTAGCCACAGGTTGCACTGTGGTTTTAAAACCGAGTGAAATTGCTCCTTTATCCGCCCATGTTTTTGCCAAAATAATTGATGATGCCGGTTTCCCTGCAGGAGTTTTTAATCTTGTTAATGGTGATGGAATGGGCGTTGGCTCTGCGATATCGTCTCACCAAGATATTGATATGGTTTCTTTTACTGGCTCAACTAGAGCGGGTTCATTAATTTCGAAATCTGCAGCAGATACGGTAAAACGGGTGGCACTAGAGTTAGGTGGTAAATCACCGAACATTATATTTGACGATGTGGACCTAGAATCGATCGTGACTAAAGGTGTTGTCGGCTGTATGGAAAATACGGGTCAATCATGTAACGCACCAACACGTATGCTAGTGCAAGAGTCTGTTTATGATGATGCCGTTAAAATAGCGACTCAAGTGGCTAATAACATAAAAATCGATAGGGCTGATAAGCCAGGTAATCATATTGGCCCATTAGTTAGCAAAGCCCACTTTGATAAAGTACAAAGCATGATCAAAGAAGCAATAGAATCAGGCGCTACATTATCAGCCGGTGGTCTCGGTAAGCCTGAAGGTTTTGAATTGGGTCATTTCACCAAACCGACAATATTCTCAAATGTGAACAATAAAATGAACATCGCACAAGAGGAAGTATTTGGCCCCGTTTTGGTGATCATTCCTTTCAAAGATGAGCAAGAAGCGATCACGTTAGCAAACGATTCTCCTTATGGTTTAGCTGCCTATATAAATACCCCTGATGAAACAAAAGCGAGCCGTGTTGCAAGGCAAATGAGGGCTGGAATGGTAAGGATTAACTGGGCTTCACATCATTACACTTCCCCGTTTGGTGGTTATAAACAATCAGGAAATGGTCGTGAGTGGGGAACATATGGCTTTGATGATTATTTAGAAATTAAAGCGACTAGCCGTTAGTCTTTGAAATTTTAATTATATTTACTTATACCCGTTACCATTCAAAGTGCAGGTTTTCAGTGGGAATTTAAATGACTTTAGGCAAGAAGAATGATTTAAGCATAGTCATTCTATGCTTTGATTATTTGACGCAGTATAAAGGCATTTAAAACCCATCGAAGAAGCGCTTGAGCAACATCACTTCATCGTTGCTGTGATTTATAAGGGAATTACCATTATTTCATCACAGCGCCTTGAATTGAAATTGCTCAAGCACTCTGAAACCTACATCTTGATTGATGACGGGTATATAAGCTTAAATTTCCCCTAAAAGGGTGTTGATTTATTGACTTGACTATGTTTCTATAAATAAGAATTTGAAGAATATATTTAACATAACGATGTCATTCTGAGTTTTACAATAGATTTTATAAGTAAATAACAAACAAAAACAGGGTATGAACCATGAAAAAGAAAAGTATATTACTAATAACAACAATGCTTGCTTCACTGGCCGCATCTGCATCAGATAAAGTAGTTAACGTTTATAACTGGTCAGATTATATTGACCCTGCAGCGATTAAACAGTTTGAAAAAGAAACCGGTATCAAAGTTAACTACGATGTTTATGATTCTAATGAAATCCTCGAAGCTAAGCTGATGGCCGGTGGTTCAGGTTATGATGTTGTGGTACCAACAGGTTCATTTTTAGAACGCCAAGCAAAAGCAGGTATTTACGCACAAATCGATAAAAACAACCTGTCCAATTACAATAACATTGATAAAGCAATGGCTGGTAAAATGGCGCTTCATGATCCAGGTAACAAGCACAGTGTGCCGTATACTTGGGGAACGATTGGTCTAGGTATTAATACTGATATGGTTAAAGCACGCTTAGGTGATGTGGAACTTAATAGCTTAGATCTTATCTTTAAGCCTGAAGTCGCAGCTAAGCTAGCTGATTGTGGTATTGGTATTTTAGACTCACCTGCTGAAGTTATGTCTATCGCGTTAAACTACGCAGGTTTAGATCCTAACTCTGAAAGTGATAAAGATCTTAAAGCAACTAAAGCGATGATTAAAAAGGCTCGCCCTCATTATAAATATTTTGACTCAAGCCGCCTGATTGCTGATTTAGCCAATGGCGATATTTGTGTTGCGTTAGGTTATAACGGCGATATGTTGCAAGCTAATAGTCGTGCAAGTGAAGCTGGACAAGGCGTTAAAGTTGAGTACCTAATTCCTAAAGAAGGCACCATTGCTTGGTTCGATATGATGGCAATTCCTGCTGATGCGCCTCACAAGAAAGAAGCTTATGCCTTTATCAACTTCATCTTAAAAGCTGAAACAGGTGCTGGTATTTCTAACTATGTTTATTATGCTGTTGCTAATGAAGCTGCTACTAAGTTTGTTAATGACGACATTAAATCTAATATCGGTATTTATCCGGTTGGCGAAACAAAAGAAAATCTGTTTTCTCAACTCGCTCACACCTCGCGTTTTGACCGTAAATTAACGCGTGCTTGGACACAAATCAAAACAGGTAGATAGTTTTAATCATTGACCATAAGGGCATTAGCTTGCCCTTATGCTTTAGGACATAACTACAATAACAAATATCTAAATCCTGTCGAAAATATCCCTAGGAATCTCGAATGACTCAAGAAACAACTATGCCTCTTTGGAAACAAGATGGCGCTAAACCTTTTATTCAAATAAAAAACGTGACTAAAAAATTCGGTGAATTTACCGCCGTAGATAATGTTTCGTTAGATATTTATGAAAATGAATTATTTTGTTTATTAGGAGGTTCGGGATCAGGAAAAAGCACCCTGTTAAGGATATTAGCCGGTTTTGAGGACCTCACCTCTGGTCAGGTACTCATCGATGGCGTTGATATGGCTAATATTGAGCCATGGAATCGACCGATAAATATGATGTTTCAGTCATACGCATTATTTCCTCATATGACCGTGGCTAAGAATATTGCTTTTGGTTTAAAGCGAGATAACGTGCCGAAAAAAGAAATTGCAGAACGTGTTACTGAAATGCTTACCATGATGCAAATAGAAGCATTTGCAGATAGAAAACCCGATCAATTATCAGGCGGTCAGCGCCAACGTGTTGCGTTAGCAAGATCATTGATCAAACGCCCTAAATTACTATTACTTGATGAGCCTTTAGGTGCACTGGATAAAAAGCTTAGAGAAGAAACTCAATTTGAATTAGTTAATATTCAAGATAAGTTAGGAGTTACCTTTGTTGTGGTGACTCATGACCAAGAAGAAGCCATGACACTAGCGACCCGCATTGGCGTTATGGGTAATGGTATTATTACCCAAGTTGATGAACCTCGCGATGTTTATGAATATCCAAGCAGCCGTTTTGTTGCAGAATTTGTTGGCTCTATTAATTTATTTGAGGGTCGTATTTATGAAGATGAAGTTGAGCATGTAAAAATAAAGTCAAAAGAAGCTGGTTGTAACTTTTTTGTCAATCATGGCATTAGCTGTGCCCCTAATCAAAAAGTGACAGTTGCTGTTCGTCCTGAAAAAATGAAAGTCACCCGTAGAAAACCAGATCAGGAATATAACTGCTTACACGGGCAAATCATCGACATTGCCTATATGGGTAACCTGTCAATTTTTAGGGTCAAGTTAGAGAGTGGCGTCATTGTTCGTGTCACCTTACCTAATCTTGTCAGAGAAAACCGCAATCCATTAACATGGGATGATTTTGTTTACCTTGCATGGGATGACGACAGCAGCGTGGTATTAACATCATGAGTAAAGTAACCGGCACTTTTTGGCTCGGTCGTTATGACACAGTCAAAACTCGATTTAGTTCATTGAAAAAAATTCGCTGGGGTAGATACTCTGTTATCTCTATCCCTTCCTTATGGTTAGCCTTATTTTTCTTTATTCCCTTTTTAGTTGTGTTTAAAATTTCACTGGCTGAATCTGCTATAGCTGTACCTCCTTATACAGATATGTTTGCTTGGAATGTAGAAGATGCAATTATTGATGTAAAAATAAAACTTGGCAACTATTTATACCTTTTTGAAGACTCCTTTTATTTAGACGCCTATTTAAGTTCAGTTAAGATCGCCGCGGTCTCTACTTTTTTTACTTTATTAATCGGCTTTCCAATGGCCTATTTTATTGCAAGTAAAACAGGCACCATGCGAACGCTTTTATTAACGCTTGTTATCTTACCTTTTTGGACTTCATTTCTATTACGAGTCTATGCGTGGATGGGCTTTCTTAAAAAGAATGGTATTGTTAATGAGTTTTTACAAGGCATTGGCCTTATTGACCAACCTATTCAAATGTTACAAACCGACTTTGCTGTATACATTGGTATTGTCTACACCTACTTACCTTTTATGATCTTACCTTTGTACACCACCTTAGAAAAACTAGATGGTAGTTTGATTGAAGCGTCTAAAGATCTGGGTGCAGGACCAATTAGAACCTTTTTCTTGATTACCTTACCCATGTCTATGCCCGGTATTTTAGCTGGCTGTTTATTAGTGTTCATACCTGCCGTTGGAGAATTTGTTATTCCTGCCCTATTAGGTGCGTCTGACACGTTAATGATAGGACGAGTGCTTTGGGATGAGTTCTTCCAGAATAGAGACTGGCCAATGGCCTCAGCAGTGGCGACCATGATGTTACTTATTTTAGTTGTTCCTATAATGTTTTTACGTAATGGCAAAAAAGAAGGAGCTGAATAATGACTAGAAATTCAAAGTTTTTATCAATCTCATCGTTATTTGGATTTATATTTCTTTATGCGCCGATACTTTCACTAATTATTTATAGCTTTAACAAATCTAAGCTAGTGACGGTATGGGGTGGATGGTCTGTTAAATGGTATGCTGAATTATTCAGCAACCAACAAATTATTGATGCGGCAATAGTGAGCTTAAAAGTTGCATTTATCACCGCAACGCTATCCGTTATTCTCGGTGTTCTGGCGGGTTATGTACTGAGTCGAATGGGTAAGTTCCCTGGTAAATTAATCGTTTCAGGTTGGATAAGTGCACCGCTTATTATGCCAGAAGTGATCACCGGTTTATCACTCTTGCTATTGTTCGTTTCTTTAGAGAACTTAATAGGTTGGCCTGCAGGAAGAGGCATTACCACGATTATTATTGCCCATACTACTTTTTGTATGGCGTATGTTGCAGTAATTGTGCAGTCTCGCTTGTCACAAATGGATGATTCATTAGAAGAAGCTGCGATGGATTTAGGAGCAAAACCACATAGTTTGTTCTTTCTAATCACCTTACCTATTATCTCTCCCGCGATAATTTCTGGTTGGTTACTGGCGTTTACTATGTCGTTAGATGATTTGGTTATCGCGAGTTTTGTATCCGGTCCAGGTAACAGTACGCTACCTATGGTTATCTTCTCTAAGATAAGACTAGGGGTGTCACCTGAAGTGAACGCACTGGCAACAATCATGATATTAATTGTCGCCATTGGTGTAGTCGCTGCTATGTGGCAAATGAGAAAAAAAGAAACCACCCTCTAAATAACGCTCATTTTTAGTCTTTCTTATTAAGGTTGTATCGTTGTACAGCCTTTTTTATTTTCAAAGGGATTCGTTACATGAATAAATCCGTAAAAACAAAAATTATTTTTTCCACCCTGTTATTACTTATCATCACAATAACCTCATTATTAATCGTCTCTTCAATCTCTGTTGATAAAACCGCAACCTCTTTATCTGAATACCTACAACCAAAAATTAAAGAAAGCAGTTTAATGCCAATGGTTATTGCGGCAGACGCTGAAACGGCAAGAAATGAAGTATTTTTTGACCAAGTAATCAATGAGGCTGATCGCCTTGCAAGTGACATTGCGTTTTTACGGGTACAATTTCGCGCGCTTTTTTTATCTGCTGAAGATGTTCGCCATATTTTAAATATGTACATAAAAAGTGCTATAGAAAGTAATCAATCAGCCGTTGGCGTATATGCTGTTTTTCTTCCCAATGCACTTGATGGTGCTGATGAAGCAAATAAAGGTGCAGACGATCTAGCAACAAATGAAGCAGGAAGATTTGCTGTTTATTGGGCTTTGAACGAACAAGGTGAAGCTATTGAAGAAATAATGCCTGAGGAGATGATTAACGATACCAGTCCTAATTCAACTGGACAACCCTATAACTCCTGGTTTACTTGCCCTATTGAAAAACAACAAAATTGTTTATTAGAACCCTATATAGACAAAGTTGATGGTAAAAACATATTAATGACTTCAATAGCGATACCAATTAAATTCGCGAATAAAGTCGTTGGTGTTGTCGGTATTGATATCGCGTTAGCTGATATCCAAACAAAAGCAGAAGCGTTCTCAACTAAAATTGCGGATGGCAACAGCCGAGTATTGATTGTATCTGAAGATAACTCGGTGATAGCTGATTCTAACAATAGTGCTAATCAAGGTGCTTTATTTTCTGAAATAATTAATAGTACTCAGTTAAATGAAGGCATTAGTGAGAATGATCGCAGTTTTACTTTGGTGAAACGTATTCATTTAGGTGGCATCACTCAGTGGAGTATTTATACCGAAATACCTAAACAATATATTACTGATGAAGTAAATCAGACCATGACTGTGTTAGATAAAGGCACTGAAGACCAGTTTACCAGTGTTCTGTATATGAGTTTATTGGTGTTAATCATAGGTAGTATTGTAATCTTTTTCATGGCTGAAAAATTGACAGTACCCTTAAGAGCTGTGGCGGACGCTTTAAAACAAATAGCCAGTGGTGATGCTGATTTAACTCAACGTATCAAAGTTAATTCAAAAGATGAAACGGGTCAGCTTGCCCATTCGTTTAACCAGTTTGTAGAAGGGCTGGCAAGTATTGTAGGTCAGTTTTCAGAAGGCGTTAAAACCACCTTTTCGGCCTCTGAAACAGGTAAAGCGTTATCGACAACAACTAACTCACAATTAGCTAGCCAACAGTTAATGATTGAAATGGTCGCGACGGCAGCAGAGGAAATGTCGCAAACCTCTACCGATGTTGCGCAAAATGCGGTTTCAACTGCTGATGCGACTAAAGAAGTTAGAAGTGCAGCTTCAAATGGTATTATTAAATTAAAACAAACCACCAGCACCATTTCAAAACTGGCAGAACAGATGCAGTATTCAAACGAGCAAGTAGATAAGCTGTCAACCAATAGCGATAATATTGTTAATGTACTCAACGTGATTAAGTCAGTTGCAGAACAAACTAATTTACTTGCCTTAAACGCAGCCATCGAAGCCGCAAGAGCAGGTGAATTAGGTCGTGGTTTTGCGGTTGTTGCTGATGAAGTAAGGGCACTCGCGGGTAGAACGGCCAGCTCGGTATTTGAAATTGAAGGCGTCGTTAATGAGTTACAAGTTTCAACGAAAGAAATGGTGGCAACTATCAGTGAAAACGTTAAAAGAGCCGAGGCTTGCACTGAACAAGCACAGGAAACGCAAACGATCTTTGAAGTTATTGAACAAGAAGTGACTAACATGACGGATATGGCGGCAAATATTGCTTCTGCCGCTGAAGAGCAAAGTCATGTTTCAGAAGAGATCAGTAGCACCTTACAGAATATAAATACCACCACTGACGAGCTTACGCAAAGTGCTCAGCAGACCTTAAAAGTGAGTGAAGAGCTGTTGGTATCAGGACAAGATCAAGAACAACTCATCGGGCGATTTAAGTTTTAGGTCAATCTGTTGAGTTGAGTTGAGTTGATAAGTCATAAATTGATGGCAATAAAAAAGCTAACAACACCTTGTTAGCTTTTTTTGTTTACATGAGCATATACCCAAACCACTTGAAGATGCGTGTTTCAGGACGCCTGAGTGATTCATGATCAATACGCTTCATTTTCTTAATGGTTATTCCCTTAACAAATGAGGCAACGAAGAACATGAAGTACTCAGATGTCCCTATACGGTTGGTTTAGAAACGTTTTATCCTACGTTATTGATTTCGATAAGGGAGTAACCATTATCTTCAATCAATGCCTTGGCTAAAAAACGTTTCTAATTCCAACTGAAACCTGCATCTTCATGTAGTTTGGGTATAAAAGGTTAGATACCTAACTTATCTCTCATCTGGTAATACCAAGCACCCATCGCGGTGTAAGGCGTTTTAAATAACCTACCACCTGGGAATGGATATTGAGGTAAGCCAGCAAATACATCAAAGCGTTCTGCTTGGCCAGTAATTGCATCGGCAATAACTTTACCGGCTAAGTGGGTCGAAGTTACACCATGGCCACTATAGCCTTGAGCATAATAGACATTGTCATTTATACGGCCAAATTGTGGTAATCGCATTAACGTCAGTAAAAAGTTACCTGTCCAGGCATAATCAATCTTCACATCTTTGAGTTGAGGGAATGTTTTTAACATTTTAGGAATGATAATTGATTCTATTTTAGAAGGCTCTCTCGCCCCATAAGTTGTGCCACCACCGTAGATCAGACGACCATCGCCTGATAAGCGGAAGTAATCTAATAGGTAGTTACAATCTTCTACGCAGACATCGGTCGGTAATAATTGCTTTTGCATGGCTTCTGGTAAGACTTCAGTGGTAATTATTTGCGTTCCACATGGCATTGATTGTTTCTGTTGCTTAGGTAAAAGCCCTTCTAAATAAGCATTACCAGCTACAACAACAAAATCAGCCGTTACACTACCTGAGTCTGTTTTAATGACCGCTTTTTTACCATGAACAATATCAACAACAATACTGTCTTCGTAAATTATTCCACCTAACTTTTCAAACGCAGCAGCTTCACCAAGGGCTAAGTTGAGAGGATGAATATGACCACCTGCTTTATCTAATAATCCTCCCACGTAACGTTCAGTACCGACATGATTTTGAATGTCACTTGCACTTAATAGCTCAGTTTCATGGTAGCCATGCTTAGCCCACAGTTTTTGCTTTTCAGCCATTTCATCCAGCTGTTTGCTGTTACAAGCGGCAAAAACACCTCCTGGTCTTAAATCACATTTGATGTCGTAATCGTTAATTAAACGTTTAATTATTCGACTACCTTCAAAGGCCATTTGTCCCATTTCAGTACTAACATGTTTGCCATAATTACGTTCAATAAAGTCCATATCTCGACTATAACTATTAACTAACTGGCCGCCGTTGCGACCTGAAGCGCCAAAACCAATGCGACTGCCTTCAACAACCACCACTTTGAAGCCTTTTTCAGCCAAATGTAATGCGCTTGATAATCCAGTAAAACCAGAACCAACAACGCAAATGTCGGCAGTAATATCTTCTGTCAGCTTTGATCGCTGAACTTTATCATTAGCACTTGCCGCATAATAAGAGCCTGTGTGGGAAACGTGATTCATAACTTGCCTCTGAAATTTTAAATTTATTAACTATTTAATTAGCTATTAGATAAGTACCATTTAACTTCTAGCTCACTAATATGCATATCAAATTGCTCTAACTCTTTTTGTTTAACAGTGTGATAGTTTTTAGTAAATTCTTCGCCTAAATAGCTTGTAAGTATTTGATCTTTTTCTAATTCTGCAAGTGCTCTATCCAATTTTAATGGCAGTGCTTCACAGTCGTCATCAAACGCGTTTCCTACCGTAGGATTTATAGGTTTGATTTTATTGGTTATACCATGATGAATAGAGGCTAAAATCACAGCCATCACTAAATAGGGGTTAGCATCAGCGCCAGAAACTCGATGTTCTATACGCGTTGCATTTTTATGTCCTCGAGGAAGGCGAAGTGCAACTGTTCTGTTGTCTACTCCCCAATTTTTTGCCATTGCAACATAGTACCCTGGCATAAATCGACGATAAGAATTCACGTTAGGACATAACAACGGCATGGAAGCTGGCATTAGTTCAAGCATGCCACCGATGGCATGTTCTAATGTTTCATTATAATCATTATGCTCATCAGCAAAGACATTGTTACCGCACTCATCTAAAAGACTGGCGTGGACATGCATACCACTACCGGCTTCATTTGAATAAGGCTTAGCCATAAAGGTCGCATCAAAATTATGCTTATCAGCCACTGTTTTGATAATACGCTTTAACAAAATTGCATTATCACAAGCAGCGACTGGATCGGCTTCATGTTTTAAATTTATTTCAAATTGTCCAGGCGCACACTCAGCTACTGCGGTATCTGCAGGTACATTTTGCTCAATACATACTCTATTAATATCGTCTAATAATGCACTGTAATCATTCAGAGTATCGACGGAGTAAACTTGAGTATGTTCATCTCTTTTACCTGTTTTAGGTGAGATAGGAGCTTGTAAATTTCCTTTGTTATCTTTATTTTTATCTAATAGATAAAATTCTAATTCAACGGCAACAACAGGGTATAAATTTATTTCTGCTAATTGTCTAACAACGTTACTTAAGATATTACGTGGGTCGGCAAAAAAAGGCGTTCCATCGTGGTTGAACATGCTCATTAATACTTGCGCGATTGGGCGATCATGCCAAGAGGCCATATGAAGGGTGTTCGCAATAGGTTTACAGACCATATCCGGCTCGCCAATGTCTTGCCCGAGCCCACACTCTTCAATAGTTTCTCCAAGTACATTCATGGAAAATATCGTAGCGGGCATATTTAAGCCACTGCTATAAATTTTTTCTAAACTACTTTTTTCAATGCGCTTTCCTCGAGCAAAGCCGACTAAATCAGAAATGAGGACATCTATAGCCTCAACTTCTGGGTGATTGGAGAGAAAATTTTCTACCTCTGTTGTCTGTCCAACTTTTATCATAAAATTACCTTCGAAATTGATACATATAATTTACCCATCACAAAATGATGAATATTTGCTTCACTATCTATTAGTAAGTAATTGTAATAGCTACGTCAAGGTAAAATCAAATAAATAAGCTATATTTTTTACATAAAATGACTTTATTGTCATTTTATTGCCTTTTTGTAAAAAATATTCATTGAAAACCGAAGTTTTTTAATTTACCTTAGAGTTATTGAAATTTAGCAGTAACTTATTTGGAATTGATTCGATGGTTAGTAAAAATCAGAAGCCTGTTGTCGGCATTACCTGTTGCAGTAGTCTTAACGGGATTCATCATCAACAAGTTGTTGGTGATAAATACATTCGTGCCTTGATGGCCGGTAGTGATGTTATCCCCGTTTTGATTCCTAGTTTTGGTGAAGCTATGTTAGAAATATTACCGCATTTAGATGGTATATATTTAACAGGTAGTTATTCGAATATGGAACCACATCATTTTGGTGGCACTGAATTAGGGGTCGATATGCCACGTGATCCCAATCGAGATACCACTAATTTAACCCTATTAAAAAAAGCAGTAGAGCTAAAAATCCCCGTGTTGGGTATTTGCCGAGGTTTTCAAGAAATGAATGTTGCGCTGGGCGGAACATTACATCAGCAAGTATTTGAACTCGATAATATGACAGAGCATAGAGAAGATAAATCGGTCTCTATGGATGAACAGTACAGTGTGTCTCATGACTTAAACTTATCTGAGGCCGGTATATTATCTTCGATTATGGACGGAGAGTTAATTCAACAAGTTAATTCATTGCATGGTCAAGGCGTTGATAAATTAGCTGACACTCTAAAAGTGGAAGGCACAGCACCTGACGGATTAATTGAAGCATTTTCATTGGCGGATAACGCTAGTTATTATTTAGGGCTGCAGTGGCACCCCGAGTGGAAAATTGCTGAGAACCCTTTTTACACCGAAATATTTAAAAGTTTTGGTGATGCTTGCAGAAAATACAAAGGAAATGAAGCATACAGTTAAAGCCATTAATGTAATAAACTAACTCTTTTTCAATGCAGGTACTGCCTGTCAGTGTAGTTAGTTTATTAAGGGTAATTATGGACGTAGGCAAAAGATTAAAAGAAGTTAGAGAAATGTATGGGCTTTCACAACGTGAATTAGCAAAGCGCGTTGGCTTAACAAATAGCACTATATCAATGATAGAAAGAGATGCTGTGAGCCCATCGATTAGTTCGTTAAAGAAAATTTTAGAAGGCGTTTCTCTAACGGTTACTGAGTTTTTTACTTTAGAAATTCCCACTGAATCGCAAGTGGTCTTTAAAAAAGACACCTTAGTTGATGTAGGGAGTGACGGTGTAGAGCTACATTTGGTTGGTACACCACAGCCGGACTCTAAACTTGCATTTTTGATTGAGCGTTATCAACCTGGATCAAGTACTGGTAAAGATATGATCACTCATATTGGTGAAGAAGCAGGTACGGTGATCGAAGGAAGTATTGAGATAACAGTGGCAGGACGTAGTTTTAAGCTAACTAAAGGTGATAGTTACAAATTTTCGACAAGCTTACCGCATAAGTTTAAAAATACATCGAAAAAAGTTTGTAAAATTATTAGTGCGCATACGCCGCCTTCTTTTTAGCGTAACTCTGTAGCCTTGAAAGCGAGCTGTTATTAATTTTTTTTAGCACCCATATGGGGGTTAATTAAAAAGTGAAAGTACATTAGATTGTATTTAATTTGATTTAATTTAAAAACCATAAAACCATAAAAAAAGGAATAACATGAATAAAATTAAATTGTTAGCAGCAACATTCGCGCTTACGGCTATAGCTCCACTCGTCTCTGCAGAAGTCAGTGTTACAGGAACATTAACGTCGGATTATGTATTTAGAGGTGTTAGTCAAACAGATAGCTCTCCGGCTATTCAGGCGAGTTTAGATTACGAACATGAAAGTGGATTTTTTGCCGGCGTTTGGGCGTCAAATGTTGACTTCGAAGACGATGCAAATGCAGAAATTGATTTCTACGCGGGTTACTTTGGCGAAATTAATGACACTTTTTCTTATGATGTTATGTATAACTACTACACCTATCAAGGTTACAGTTCAGCAGATGATTCTGATTACGGCGAATTTCTTTTCAATGCTTATATTAACTCATTCACGTTAGGCCTTGGTTATGCTTCTGATTATGTAAATACCGGTGATTCAGCACAGTATATTTCAGCAGCTTATGATATCGAACTTCCTAAAGAGTATGCCTTAACTTTACAAGCTGGCTATACCATGGGTGATGCATTTGACGATGCCGAGTATGTAGATTATAGCGCAACAGTTGCAAAAACATTTTTTGACTTTGATTTTACTGCTGCCGTAATAAATACCGATATTGATGATGCTGACAATGCAGATTTTCGATTTGTTTTAGGTGTTTCACGCACATTTTAAGCACTTTGTTCACATAGCGTGAACATCTGTTTGCTTTACCTTTAGCCTGCTTGTCAAAAAGCAGGCTAAATTTTTTATCTTCTACTGAAATATCCCTAATTTTTAGCTAAATTTACTTTATTAGAAGTACGTAAAACCTCTCTGTCGCGACAGTTGAAAAGTAATAATTGTCACTAATTCAAGTACTGCTAATTTACCTGCCTTTTTATTTCTTATTTTTCGTTTAAAATATAATCTTGTAATAAACACAGCATCAATTTTTTATCATAGTAATAGTCTGATAAATAAACTAAAATAATACCTGTGTTGCTTTTTTGTGCTACCCCTTAGCTTTAACGTCTATGAGATCTATTTCATTGTTTTTTAATCGCTTTATGTATTTTATTATCTTGCTTGTTGGTGTTTTTATTCCAGCTTATAGTAATGAGCATCCTTTAGAGCTTACTAATGAGTACTCTGTAGAGCTGTTAACTGAAGACGAGGGTTTTGTTTCTTCTGAAATATATTCGATCATTCAGGACAACCAAGACTTACTTTGGTTTGGCACTGCCGAAAATGGCGTTATGCGTTATGATAGCCGGAAAATAACCCTCTTTGAATTTGATAGTATGAATTCAAACGGTTTATCTCATAATGATGCTGGCAATCTCATGTTAGATCGTAACGGGAGAATATGGATTGGTACTTGGGGCGGAGGCGCTAGTCTTTATGAACCAAAAACAGGAAACTTTCAGCATTTTATTAACGATCCTCTCCGGGTCGATTCTATCTCATCTAATCGCATACAATCTTTATTTCATGACCAAGAAGGTACTATTTGGTTAGGCTCCTATGATCATGGCTTAAATCGATATCTTGGCAATAACAATTTTGAGCATATTGAGAAAGATGACAAGGTAGAATCTGGTTTATCCCATAATAGAATATGGGATATAGAAGATAATGATAAGCAAAGCTTATGGATTGCGACTAGTTTTGGCTTGAATTTATATGATAAAAATAATAAAACTTTTTCTCATTTTTTCCCTGACCCAGATAACCCTACCCCCACGGGGGCAAATGAAATAAGAAGTATTTTAAAAACTTCAAAAAACAAACTTTATGTCGGTACACAAAAAGGCCCCTTTACTTTCGATAAACAAAGCGGTCTTTTTACCCCTTTAAAAACCCTTGATGATCAATACCTGGGTCAAGTCAATTCTATGATTGAGGATCAAGAAGGTTATCTGTGGTTTGTCTCCAGTAAAGGTTTGTTTCGACAATCAAACTCAGGTCCTCGAATTGAACAATTTGTACTTGATAATAATAACGGCTTGAGAATAATTTTCGAAGACAGTTCGAGAACCATATGGGTTACTAGCGAAACTCACGGTATATATAAAATAGTGCCTCATCGTAAGTTTAAATCGATTAACAGTTCTGCACTAACAGCACCAAATGATATAACCGTTGATGCGAATGGTGATTTGCTAATTGTCTCATCATCATCTCAATTATTTAAATGGCAAATATCCTCACAAAAACTAGAAATACTCTCAGCACCAATCTTTAGCAATGAAAATGGTTATGGGGTAAACCGGCTATTAGAGAAGCCCATAATATTTCTAGATGACAATAATATTTTATGGATTGCACAAGATGATGGTTTAGCAAAATTTAATTTGATAACTAAGCAGATTGATTTATTAAAATATCCAAAATCTGATCCAAGCTATAACGAATTCAGAGAGTTACGAGCGCTCAATACTGATAAATATGGCAACCTTTGGATTGGTACTTATAAAAATGGTGTTTATCGCTACGATCCTTTGACAAAATCTTTTAATCATTTAGACGATTCTTTCGGATTATCTCATCCTGAAGTATTGGAAATATTTAAAGACAATGCACAAAACATCTGGGTTGGTACGGGCGATGGAGTCAACCTTTGGGATGAGAGTAATAAACAGTTTATTTCATTTAAAAGTGAGCATAATAACAAAGATAGTTTATTGGGAACAATAGTTCAGGATATACATCAATCTAAAGATGGAGAGATCTGGATTGCCACCCAAAAAGGCCTCAACTTATACCTGCCTAAAACGAATAGTTTTAAACATTTTAGTAGAAAAAATGGCTTACCTACCTCTTTGATACGTGCAATTGAAGATGATAATAGTGGTCATTTATGGCTGACAACAAATAAAGGTATTTCAAAGCTAAATCCAATATCAGGAAAAGTAACTAACTTTGACAGTTACAATGGCTTATTAGGTTTAAATTACTATGCAAATAGCCTGGTTAAGGGTGGAAATGAAACACTTTTCACTAGTAGCCAAAGAGGCATTGAATTCTTTAACACATCGGCTATTGAAGCTAATAATAGCGAGTTCAATATTATTCTAACGGGGTTCAATAAAATGGGACACTCCGTAAAACTTGAAAAACCTTATTCTTATGTAACTGATATTGAGCTTTCTTATATTGATTACTTTTTTTCTTTTGAATTCTCAGTATTAGATTTCATTTCCCCGAGTAAGAATTTGTATGCTTATAAGTTAGAAGGATATGATGATAATTGGATTGATATTGGTAATCGCAATGTCGCTTCTTTTACAAATTTAGATGGTGGCTCATATAAATTTTTGGTCAAAGCAACGAACAGTAGTGGTAAGTGGGGAGAAAAAATACTCTCTATTAACTTGTATGTCTCGCCACCGCCTTGGAAGACTTGGTGGGCATATAGCTTATATGCACTATTAACACTGCTTGTTGTATTCATTTTTATTTATTTTAGAACACGTTTTCAACAAACAGAAATAGCCAGGCAGAAGCAGTTTGTATTAGCACTTGAAGAACAAGTTGAAGAAAAAACCGCATCCTTAAATGCAAAAGCAAGTGACTTAATCGCTGCAAATAAGCAGTTAGAAGTGCTTACCTATCAAGATGGGTTAACAGGGCTTTATAATCGCCGATACTTTGATAAACAACTGACAACAGAGATAAATAGACATTATCGTCAACAGCAATCATTATCTCTCATCCTTTGCGATATTGATCACTTCAAGCTATTTAACGATCTTTACGGTCATCAGCAAGGTGACAATTGTCTGAAAAGAGTAGCAGAATGTATTGGTACTAACGTAGCAAGAATGACAGATGCCAATTGTCGTTATGGTGGTGAGGAGTTCGCTATTATCCTACCCAATACATCAGTGGAACACTCGACTCTGGTTGCTGAACGTTTATGTTTTGCTATAGAGAACATGAAAATTCTTCATGAAAAATCTAAAACGAGTAACTTTGTCACCTTAACTATAGGGGTTGTTACTATTCCTCCTAAGCAAAAAACATCCGTTGACGCAATTATTTTAAGTGCAGATAAAGCGCTCTATATGGGTAAGAAAAATGGAAGAAATAAGGTTGTCCGAGCTGATTAGTAGCTAGCTGCAGGTTTTAGTCAGTTGTAGGCGTTGTGATTAAATCAGAGAGATAAGTTTCGTTAATTAATGATTCATGTCCACGCCTAATATTGCCACGATTACCCTTCATCCGAGTGTTAGAGACACTTGTATTTTTATAAAAAAGTGCACCTTAGTATTTATTACAAAAGTGTTATGCTAAATTATCCTGTGACCTCTTGTTATATCACTAATAGGATTAAGTTCTTTGGATGAACTACCCCCAATAAATAGTCTCGATAATGAAGAATTTCAACAAGCCCATGTTGTTTCTTTATTTGCCTTGGTGGGTATGTCAATTACTGCCGTCATGTGACTCATTGGGCTATTCAACAACAATTTCATTTTAGCTGCGAGTTTATTCTTCGCCTCTTTTGTCTATTTCCTTGGTTATTATGCTTATAAGAAACACAACAATGTCGCATTAAGCTCCGCTATTATTCTCTATTCTCTCTATTTATTAATGTTCTATCTTATTTACTCTGGTGGTGTTGAGAATACAGGACCTTTATGGATATTTATTGTAGCCCCTGTTTCAGTCTTTATTCATGGTTTAAAGCGCGGCTTGATTGATATTGCAGTATTCGTTTCAATCATAAGTACCCTAATGTTTATGCCAACAGATATTATTGCTCATGCTAACTACAGTACTGAATTTAAATTACGCTTACTCTATTCTTTTTTAACCGTTACCTTTCTGTCAGCTTTGTATGAATATTCAAGAAATAAATCTTATCAACACACTTTAGAATTAAGTAAAAAATACCAACAGCTTGCCCACTTCGATCCCTTAACTCAACTTTCGAACCGTCGTGATGCACTCGGTATTTTAAAACAAGAACAAGCGAGAATGATACGTAGTAAAGAACCATTATCCATCATCATATGCGATGTTGATTATTTTAAAAAAATTAATGATCAATATGGTCACAATGCTGGTGATGCAGTGTTGATAGAACTTGCAAAAATATTTACCAGCAATATAAGAGAACAAGATTGTGTCGCTCGCTGGGGTGGGGAAGAGTTTTTATTTATTTTGCCGCAGACACTCGCGAGAAATGCCAATGTTTTTGCTGTAAAAATTCAAGAAAAATTGCAAAACCATTTAGTGGATTACCAAGGTAAAGAAATTAAAGTATCGGTCAGTATGGGTATTGAACAATTCAATGGCAATCAAAACATTGATGAGATAATCAACAGCGCAGACAAATACTTATATCAGGCGAAGAATTCAGGAAGAAATCAAATATTTCCAAAATTTTAAATCTGCGATTATCAAGGGGTAATGAAGTGCACCTGAACGTAATGCTAATAACCACATTAACCTCCGCTAGACCGTTAGTTAGTAGTCGCCATACATTTTCTTAACCAGCTACTAGCACTAACGTTATCAGAGAAAAAACGATGCTTTACACCAGCGTCAGTATACGCTTTTTTACAAATATCCTCTGTAATTGAAGGACTATCGGCATACTGAAGATTGATGGCTACAGCGCGTACTTGAACTGCTTTTAAATAATTAGTGAAGTAGGTCATTGCCTCAGGTGTTGCGAGTGCTTCGTTACGAAGTACCACTAAGCTAGTATAGTTATTCATATTTAACTGTGGTCTTAAGGACGTTATTTGTTCTTCCATGCGTTCAAAAAATTCTGTGTTGCAAGGTCCAGTAATATCCACAGTAATAAGATCATTATCTACCGTTATATTGCTACTTCCATGTGGCAAAAAAGTACGTTTTGACATGACGTTCTCTGAGTAAACTTAGGTTGAGTAGGTTTATAATAGCAACATTAAATTCATAATGCTCGATTGTGAATTATTAGACTTTTAAAAATATTTTTGCAGCTTCTTTTGCAGTTTTTTGGGATAGCTAAGCCTGTAGGAGATACCCTTTATTGGGTTATCTCCATAATAATATTAAGTACTTCGCTTATTTACTTTAAACGCTATGACCCGTAGTCGCTTTATCTACTAAATAAAGAATGGATTGGTAATCTATCCCTGCATGATGCGATAAACCTATTTCACAGGTTCTGCTATTGCTATAGCCCACAGAGCAGTCTGATGGTACTTGCTCTTTTAAGGTGGCTAAAGCATTTTCATTTAACTCTGGGGTGGTAAAACCTTTATCTCCCGCAAAACCACAACACTGAATATGTTCAGGAATAACAACATTATTGCTGCATAACTTAGCAAGTTGCTCCATTTTATCGGTTAAGCCCATACGTCTACTGCTACAAGTGACATGCAGCATGATGGTATCGTTTAATTGCTTAAAAGCTAAATGTTCAGCCAATACATCCGCAACAAAACCTACTGGTTCATAAATAGATAAATTTGCAGTGGCGGCTGTATTTTCAAGTAACATTGATTTACAGGGACTAGTATCAATTAAAATTGGATATTTACCATTTTCACTCAGCTCAATTAGCTTTGTTAACAGTGAACTTCTTTTCTGTCCAGCCTCATCAAACATACCTTTACTATTAAATGGCATACCGCAACACTCACCGGTAAAGTCAGGACTAATAATGTCAAAACCTGCCTTTGCTAAAACCGCATAGGTCACTTCAGTTAACGAACGTTGCTCAGTTGCATCAACCGCTTGTCCCATACTTCTACTGGCACAACTGGGTATATAAACAACCTTGGGTTTAGCACTATTGCTGTCTGAGATCGTTTTGGGCTGATAACTAGCTTTATTTGGCAGGTACTTACTCCATAGTGGAATACTATTCGCTGACAATTTACGCACGGTGCCCGTTAAACCGCCCATCACAGTATTACCTAGTAGGCGTTGACTAAAACCAGCAATGGCTAAGGAAACCCGTGTCATTTTTTCTATGCTGGCAAAGTTATTCGCTAACTTTTTCGATACTCCTTGGTACTTAGTATTTCTAACATTGCGAAGATCTCGAATAAGGTCACCGGTATTAATGCCGACAGGACAACGATCCGCGCACAAACCTGTTGCTGCACAGGTATCTATACCTAAATAGTTGAAGTCTTTTTCAAGTTCACTTAACAATTGAGGGTTATCACCTGAGGCTGTTAAACGACTAATTTCACGATAGGTGGTAATACGCTGTCTTGGTGTTAGACTCAGCCCTTTTGAAGGACAGACCGGCTCACAAAAGCCACATTCAATACATTTATCGACAATGTCATGTGCTGCCGGTAGGTTTTTTAAGTTTTTAATGTGAGCTAACGGATCATCATTAATGATAACGCCGGGGTTTAATAAATAACTTGGGTCAAATAAGGCTTTTAATTGCTGCATCAAACTAAAACCTTCTTTGCCCCACTCTAATTCAATGAATGGCGCCATGTTGCGTCCAGTACCATGTTCAGCTTTCAATGAACCTTGGTAATCGACTGCCACTAGCTGGCAAACGTCATCCATAAAAGACTGATATCGGTCTACTTCTGACTGCGTTGAGAAATCCTGGGTGAAAACAAAATGTAAATTACCATCAAGAGCATGGCCAAAGATAATGGCTTCATCGTAATGATATTTTTCAAACAGCCCTTGTAGTTTGGCAACCGCATCTGCAAGTTGTTCAACAGGAAAAGCAACATCTTCAATGATAACAGTCGTACCTGTTTCTCTTACGGCGCCAACCGCAGGGAAGGTACCTTTTCGAATGGCCCACAGTTGTGAGTACTCACTCGCAACATCAGTGAATTTGATGACATTGGTTTGTTCAAAGTCGCTTAATAGACTTTCTAAGTCAGCTATTTGCTCGGTTAATAACTGTTGATTGGCTGCACGCGTTTCAATCAGTAATGCGCCAACATCTTGGTCGAGTGTTTTAATAAATTCAGGCAAGCCCTTCATATCACTTACTGAGGCTAACGATCTTCGGTCCATCAATTCAACCGCAGACACATTTGCATCAGCTAGCGCGCTTACCGCAGAACAAGTTGTTTGCATATCAGGAAAAAACACTATCGATGAAGCACGGTATTTATGCTCGATGACCGTGTTATAGGTAATCGAAGAAATAAAACCTAAAGTACCTTCTGAGCCAATCATCAAATGTGCCAAAATATCGATAGGGTCTTCAAAATCAACCAAGGAGTTAATTGCATAACCCGTGGTATTTTTTAATCGATATTTATGCTTAATTAACGCACTTAACGTCCCATCGCTACGAGTTTTAGTAGCCAGTGTATCTAACTGTTCTAATAATTGGGTATGGCTAGTTTTAAACGCTGAAATACTTGCTTCATCTGCGGTATCAAGGATGCTACCGTCATGTAAAACAAGGCGAATATTATCAAGCGTCTGATAACTGTTTTGTGCAACACCACAACACATACCACTGGCATTATTAGCGGCAATACCTGCAACTTTACAGGTATTAATTGAAGCAGGATCAGGGCCTATTTTTCGTCCATAAGGTAATAAATACTTGTTAGCGTCAGCACCTATCACGCCAGGTCCCAGTTTGATTTTTAGACCGAGATCTAATATTTCATGGTCACGCCAGCTATTAGTGAGCATAATTAAAATTGAGTCAGATTGGGCCTGACCCGAAAGGCTGGTACCAGCAGCTCTAAATGTTACCGGCAACTTTGCTTGTGCTGCAGCTTTAATGACCCTTACCACTTCAGCTTCGTCATCTAAAATAAGTACTAATTGTGGTACTAAGCGATAGAAACTTGCATCAACGCCATAAGCTAAACGTCGAGTATAATCGGTAATAATACGTGATGCAGGAATAAACTCTGCCACTTGCTTAGCAAGCAATTGATAATGCTCAGGTAACATAAAATCTTCCCAAATTAACTATTAACTATTAAATATTTATTAATAAAACAATAAGCGCTTTCGGGCCGTGAGCACCATAAGCTAACGTTTGCTGAATGTCAGCAGTTTTCGATGGTCCTGATACTAAGACAACATTGGTCGGTAATTTATCTTGCCATTGTTGCGAAGTCATTAAGCTACCAAAGTCAGCATATAATTTATTGGCATCGACAATAACAAAGTGCACTGGCGGCACCAAGGTTAAGCTTCGTGGCTCATTTTCGTCTGGCCATAAGACTATGCTACCTGTTGCAGCAATTGAGCAATGCGAGCTTGATAAAGCGGCTGGGCATTCATTAAAGAGCATTTCTTTATTATTATCAATTGAAAAATCATAGACTTGTAGATCTACTTTGCCATCTAGTGCATTGATAACCTCACGGTGAGAATCATTTTCACCATAAAGCAATTTAGAGATATTTAGTGCCTTAAGCTGCTCGCTGATAACCTCGGCCATATTTTCTTTAGTTGTTTTGATCACTTGAGCATGGTTTTTCTCAAGTTCAGAAATAAACTGAGCTAAATTTTCTTCACGACTAAATTCAGGGTAATTATAAGGGACTTCTTCAGGCAATTTTTCATAATCTGCCCCCTTGACCTCCGCTTTCAACTTAGCAAGAATATTGCCACGCGCGGTATTACTGACTGCTTTGATATCTGCTTTTGTGTTTGTCATAAGGTTAGCCTCGCTCTTGCTGTGATTGCTTCGCTTTTTTTTGTTTAGCATTAATACGCTGATGTAAAGTCGTTGCTGCCGGTTTAGGTGCCGTTCTAACACTTGTCCAGCCACCTAATTTTTTAGGCATCAAAAAGCGAAAGCGTGTTAAACCCCACATTGATAAGGCATACAATTTTGGTGACTTATGCACTTGTGCCCATACTTTCCAAATGAGTGCTTCCACACTACTACGACCTGCTCCCTGCCCTTTCATCACTTGAGGTTGCTGAGATTTAGGCTTTACACTCTCTTGGCGCAAACGTAATAATATTTTAGGAATAGGGATTTTAACGGGACAAACTTCACCACAAGCTCCACATAAGGTTGATGCCGTTGGTAAATTAGTCGTCGCTTCAAGTCCCAACATATGCGGTGAAATCATTTTACCAATAGGACCAGGATAAACGGTTCCGTAAGCATGACCACCTATACGGGTATACACAGGGCAATGGTTCATACAGGCGCCACAACGAATACATTGTAACGTTTGCTTTAACTCTTCATCAGCAAAGGCTTGACTACGACCATTATCAAGTAAAACTAAGTGCACTTCTTTAGGGCCATCTTTTTCACCAGGCTTTCGAGGTGAATTGATCATATTAAAGTAGGTTGAAATGGCTTGTCCGGTAGCGCTTCGCGTTAACAAACTTAACAGCGGTGGCACGTCTGCCAAGTGTTCTATCACTTTTTCTATGCCTGTTATCGCTATATGCAAATCAGGAATAGTGGTACACATACGACCATTACCTTCGTTTTCCACTAAACACAGTGTGCCCGTTTCCGCTACAGCAAAGTTAACACCTGAGATACCCACATCAGCCTGACAAAATTTATTCCTGAGCACCTCTCTTCCTTGCTGAATTAAGGTATCAACATCGGTGCTGTACTCAAAACCCTCGATATTATCAGCAAATAGTTTAGCCACTTGTTTTTTGTTTTGATGGATAGCTGGCATGATAATATGAGACGGGTGCTCTTTGGCCAATTGCACAATGTACTCGCCCATATCTGACTCAAGACATTCTACATTTCGCTCTTCAAGGTAGTCGTTGAGTGCCGTTTCTTCTGACACCATAGATTTGCCTTTAACGACTGACTTCCCCTTTTTTTGGGCAATAAGCTGAGCAATAATCTCATTTGCTTCAGTAATCGTTTCTGCCCAATGCACCTTAATGCCATTTTTTTCAAGGTTACCTTCTAATTGCTCAAGTAAGAGCGGTAACTTAGCCAAACAACGCTGCTTAATTAATTTGCACTGTTCGCGTAATACTTCAAGCTCATCTTCTGATGAAAAAGCGCCTTTACGCTTATCCATCAAATAATCCATCGCACCCCTGAAGTTCGATCTTAGTTCTTCATTGCCGAGATCTCGGGTAACGTTCGCACGAAAGGCTTTAGCTGATGCTGCATATTTACTTTCTTCTTCGATAATATGTTTCATAGTGACCCCTTAGACGAATTACCTTTTATACGATTAAGTAAGTAACTCGCAATATGTTCACCACGTAATGACTGTTTTTGATAATCAAGCGCGCCATTTATATTCATCATGCAACCATGATCGGCACTGATATATCTAACAACATCAGTTGCTACAAGGTTTTTACTTTTATCAGCAACCATAGCGGCCGATATATCCGCATGTTTTACTGCAAACGTACCACCGAAACCACAACATTCACTTTCATAATCATGTATGACTAACTCAACGTTCGCGAGTTGAGAAATCAACTTATTGCCGGTGATATGCACGCCCATTTCTCTTCTAGCAGCACAAGACGTATGCAATGCAACCCGCTCTTTTGGGCCCTGATCGATAGGTTTTAAACGCAGTACATGCACTAAGAATTCTGTAAATTCAAAAACACGCTGACAAAAATTATTGATTTTAGGATCATCACCAAGCAAATCGAGATAATGATGACGCATCATGCCACCGCAAGATCCCGAAACGACAACGACAGGAATATCCAGAGGGAATTGTTTCACCTGTGCCATTGCTACCGCTTTAGCTTCATCTTTATAACCTGAGTTATAGGCTGGCTGTCCACAGCAACTTTGCCCTTGTGGGTAAATTACCTCAATGCCTTCGCGCTCAAGTAATTCAATAGCATCCATGCCCGTATCTGGAAAAAAACTATCAACTATACATGTACCAAATAAATAAACCTGCTTTGGTTTTTTAGGATAGTCACGGAGATGCTGAGTATTAAGTTGTTGCATAGATTGCTCTCTATTATTGTAAATCACAGTTTCAAAAAATAGTGTTAATCAATCATTTCAAAACTGTTGAAGTAGCTAGCTTATATAAATAGCTGCACGAGTATGTAAACTTGCAAACCTAGGCATAATTGAGGACAAGCCTGGCTGCAAGTTTTTGATGGCTATTTAATTAGCCCATTACTTAGCCGAGTAAGGGATCACTAATGTTGAATACATTGATAGCAATTAACCCAAGCACGCCGACAGCTATTACATAATAAATAGTTGGTAATATGGTTTTGCGCAATGTTCTACCCTCTTGCCCTAATAAACCAACAGTTGCGGAAGCTGCTACCACATTATGAATAGCTATCATGTTGCCTGCAGCTGCACCTATAGCTTGTAAAGCGACAAGTAAGGCACCTGAAACAGACAGTGCATTAGCAACTTCGAACTGAAACTGACTTAACATCATATTACTCACGGTATTTGAACCCGCAATAAAAGCACCAAGGGCACCAATACTAGGCGCAAACAAGGGGTATAGATCGCCAAACGTTTGCGCAACAAAACTTGCCATTGCAACCGGCATCGCTGCTAAGTCAGCGCCATTAACACCTGAGTTGATTAATATGCGTACCATAGGGATGGTAAAGATAAGTACAAAACCGGCACCCACTAGCGTAGTCGTTGACTGTTTAGCTGCATCTACCACTTGTTTGAATTTCATCTGATGCAAAAATAATGTCAGAATACAAACAAAGAACAAAATACCACCGGGTAGATATAAAGGCTGAACACTCGCACTAATACCTACTTCACCAAGAATGTTGCTAAAGCCAAATGAAAGGCTCTTTAATAACGCTTTAAATTCAGTTGAAACACGGCTAAGCACAAGGATTATTGCAACAAGTAAATACGGTAACCACGCTCTAGTTAACGACATTGATTTTTTAGCTTCGCTGTTATCTTGTTTAAATGATATTTTGCCTAACCAGTGAGCAGGCCATTGTTCTTTTGGTGCGAAATCCCATGCCTTTTTTGGCATAAGAAAGCCACGTTTTGCTAGCGGTACCACAATAGCCATACCGACCAATGCGCCAATTAGTGAAGGAAACTCAGGACCAAGAAAAACGCCCGTTAATGCGTAAGGGACGGTAAAAGCTAAGCCAGCAAAGATTGCAAAAGGAGCAATTTCAAAACCTTCTTTCCAACTTTTATTCTGACCAAAGAATCGCGTCAACATCACCACCATGAAAAGTGGCATTAACGTACCTACAATGGCATGCCCAATGGCAACCTCTGAGGTTATTAATCGTAAAAATTGCTCCCAACTACTGCCATTAGCAATTAATTGCTCAGTAAGATTACTCTTATCTAAGCCGCTACTAACACCAATAATAATGGGTGTACCTACCGCGCCAAATGACACCGGTGTTGATTGAATCATCATACCAATCATCACCGCCGATATTGCAGGGAAACCAATAGCCACCAGTAAAGGTGCAGCAATGGCCGCAGGTGTACCAAAACCTGATGCGCCTTCAATAAAGCAACCAAAGAGCCAAGCAATAATAATTGCCTGCACCCTGCGATCTGGGCTGATATTAGTAAAACCGGCTCTTATACGTAAAATAGCGCCAGAGTGCTGTAAGGTATTGAGCAACATTATTGCGCCAAAAATGATCCACAAAACAGCAATGGTGATCATTAATCCTTGAAGGGAGCTGGCAACGATTCGATTAAAGCTCATTTCCCAGGCAAAAAAGGCTATAGCTGCTGTTACGGTGTAAACAACAGGCATAGCCTTTTTTGCTGGCCAATGAAGCCCTATAAGTAATATTGCCGACAGTGCAATCGGCATAAACGCGAGTAAAGCTTGTAGTGTAATTGACATATTTTATCCTCGCCCTACTTTCATTTTCAGTAGGTGCTTTGTTATAGTTTTATATACCCAAGCTATTTGAAGATGTGTGTTTCAGGACGCCTGAGCGATTCATGCTCATGGCGCCTCATTGTATTAAGGGTTATTCCCTTAAAAAAGGAGGCAACGAAGTGCATGTTTTGCTCAGTCATCCCCGTAGGGCTGGTTTAGAAATGCTTTATGCTGTGTTATTGATTTCGACAAGGGAACAACCATTATCTTCTATCAAACCCTTACCTAGAGGCATTTCTAATTCCAGCTGAAATATTCATCTTCATGTAGCTTGGATATACAATCTAACCCTAACGACATTATTTATGAATAGCGCTATAATGAATTCATTATTAACTAAAAGAGTGTAATAGATGCCTAATGCTAGCGAATTGGCTTTGTTTTCATTAATTGTTGAAGCTAAATCCTTCAATAAAGCTGCCCAGTTGGCAGAAATATCACCAGCAGCACTGAGTAAAAAAATATCTAAACTTGAGAAAAATTTAGGCATTCAATTGTTGTATAGAACAACAAGACGATTAAGTTTAACGGAGGCAGGCGAAATACTTTACAGCCACTCTAAGGATATTAATAAGCAAGTAAATGATGCAGTTAGTGCCGTTAGTAGTTTTAGCGAAGGTCTATCTGGCACCATAAAAATGACAGTGCCAACCATTTCAGGGGAATTAATACTCGCGCAAGCGGTTGCTGAATTTTGTCAGCTACATCCCAAATTAAGTGTTGAAATGCGCTTAGAAAATGAGTTTGTTGATTTGATTAAAGAAGGACAAGATTTAGCAATTAGAACGGGTGTATTAAGTGACTCTAGTTTAATAGCAAAACCGCTACTGCAGTCAAATTGGATCGTATGTTGTGCGCCATCTTACATTGAAAAGCATGGTACCCCACAAACACCTCAAGAATTATCCCGACACAACTGCATGGCATACACCTATCAAGACAAAGGTGCGCATGATTGGTATTTTAGTCAGTCAGACGAAGCCTATTATGTAAAAATTTCAGGAAACTTTGCCACGAATAACTCACAAGCATTACGTAAAGCAGCTCTGGCAGGGTATGGCATTGTCTATGTGCCACGCTGTAGTGTTTATGATGATATGCAACGGGGTGACTTAGTACAATTGTTACCTGAATTTCATGGCCGTCAATTAGGCATTTATGCGGTATATCCTTATACCAAACATCAGTCTCAAAAAGTACGCCTGTTAATTGAGCATATAAAAGATTGCTATCAACAACAGGCCGAATACTTCTAATATCCTGATTATTACTGTGTGACTGCTGACTTTATACCCAAACCACTTGAAGATGCGTGTTTCAGGACGCTTAAGCGACTCATGATCAAAACTGCATCTTCATGTGGGTTGGGTATAGAACACGATTAAGTGCGGAATCGTTCAACAGATTTGTTAAAACTAATCGCTAACTCTGTCATTTTCAATGAGGTGTCTCGGCTTTCCATACTGCCTTGGCACACCGCATCACCCACGGTTTTAAAATCTTCTACCCATGAGCGCATATCTACCACTTGATGATGTGATTGCTCGGCCTGACTGGCAACTTCAGTACTTACATTACTTAAACTCAAGATGCTTGATTGAATTAATGACAGAGATTCAACTGTTTTTTGTGACAACGCAACGGCTTGATCAGCCTGCGTTTGGTTGCTTTCCATAGAAGTAACGATTTGAGAAATAGCGCCAACAATGCCTGCCAACATAGTATTAATCTCAATCGTAGACTGATGAGTACGTGTGGCAAGAGTTCGAACCTCATCGGCAACAACAGCAAAACCTCGACCAGACTCACCCGCTCTTGCCGCTTCTATTGCAGCATTGAGCGCTAGTAAGTTTGTTTGATCAGCAATACCCGCAATGGTGCTTACTACCGTAGAGACTTGATCACCCGATTTACGTAACTCAATTAACATTTCAGAGGACGCTTCAATATTGTTCGCTAATGAAGAAATACTTGTTGACGTTTTAGCTACTTGTTGTGCTCCGTTTTCAACCGCTTGCGCGCCTTCTTTGGCTTGTTCAGCTGCACTATTTGATTGTTCAAAACCATTGGATATTTGGCTTTCTAAGGTCACCATACTTGATAACAGCAACTCTATTTTTTCATTTAATAAATTAACTTGTACATCAGCATTTTCAGAAGTGGAACCCAGTACATCGACCAACTCATTTATGTTATTAGCGATATGTCTGACATCAGTAATACCACTATTAAAGGCTTTAAGTAGACGGTTAACACTATCAGCAGCAAGACCAATTTCATCATTAGAGAGTGCTGGTACAACCCTTGTTAGATCATAGTTTTTTGCTACCTGATCCAATTCTTCAGCCAATTCTCGAATAGGTAAAGCTATTTTTTTGTGGGAAAGGGTATACGCAACTACTGCGACTGTCACTATGCTAGCAAGCAGAGCTAATACTAGTCGCTGAATATCAGCGATTTCAGTGTAGATTGCTGCCGAGCTATTATTCGCATCTTGGCTAACATCTTTACTTATTTTGGTTAACTTTTCAGAAACATTTCTTGAGTGCGTATCAACTTCGACTAAGATAGCTCGCGCGCCATCCCAATCAACTTCATCAGCGGTCATAACACGCTGAAGTTGAGTCATTACGGTAACTAATTCATTAATTTCTTCAACTATTGTTCGGTATTCTTGGTGCGACGATAATGCACCATTTGCCATCAATAATTGGTCCAGACGTTGCTTTTTTTCATTTATTACATTAGAGAATTCATTCGCCTCAATCATAGTTCCGTACAAGCCGTACGCCGCTATTTGTATAGCATCTAATGATTGTTTCACTTGTTGTAAATCACTTAACTCAGGCAAGGTTGCACCAATGAACTGGCTAGTTCGTTGCTTTACTTCACTCGCAGCACCAAACAAAGTTACTGAAGCCGCAATAGCGACAATTAAAACTAACAAATAACCTAGTAAGACTTTTTTACTAATTGAAGCCATTTAATTCCTCTGGAGTGTAATAAGCTGAGCATCGTACACTTATACACGAAAAAGAAATCAAATATAGGAACTTGTCTATAAAAATATAATTTACTCAGATATTTCATCACTATGATTCGAGCAATACATGAGACTTCAATGAGATAATAGCTTTCAACAATCAGAACAATTTAAAAAGTTTTTTAATTGATCTGATTGTTATTTTTAGCCACTTAATAATTATCTCAATATGGATTATCGTCAAAAAGCTTAATAATAAAATCATTCATGTCGAATTTATTCAATAAGTATCATTAGCCAGAGTTTATGCTGACTTTTTAATAAGGAATAAGCCCATGACGACACGATTAAATTACTTTGCCACCTCGCCTAAAGCGATGGATATTTTATTAAACCAAGAGAGCTACCTTGATGAAGCATTTAAAGGGAGTAAACTGCTATTAGAATTAGTAAAAATAAAAGTTTCACAAATTAATCAATGCGCACTGTGTATTGATATGCACAGCAAAGACGCACTAAAATCCGGTGAAAGTTTCGATCGTATTTATGGCTTAAACGCTTGGCGTGATATGACATGCTATTCAAAAAAAGAACAGTGCTCATTACAATGGGCAGAACTTATTGTATCAGACCAACCCGCTACAGATATTGAATACCAATCCGTTTTGCAAGTGTTAGGCGAGCAAACCTTGGTTGATTTAACCATAGCGATTAATGCCATTAGTAGTTGGAATCGTATTGCCAAAGCATTTAAGCCAGCCGTAGGCAGTTTCGATGCCAATTAACGCGATTTAAAACAGGATTGAGCTAAAAAGCATCTTTAAGGAGTCCGCTAAGCGTGCCAGAGCATTTAGATTTTACATTATTCCAACCTAAGGGACGCTTAGCTTCTATTGTACAAGGCGTGTGGTCAACTTCTGTTGCTATACATAGCTCAAATAACATAAAAAGATGGCTACACAGTGATGCCTGTAGTGGATTTTTGTTTAATCTAAGTGAGCCAATACAGTTAAATGACCTATCAATTTCTACCGGTGGCGTGCTGCTGCCAGTAAGTAAACAAGCACAAACAATTACCTTACCTCCCGGCGCAGTGGTGGTTGGCGTTCGCTTTCATCCAGCAATGAGTTTTGCCATTTTAGGCAACATTTATCAGCAAGCTACCCAGATAAAGAAATCTGAAACTAATATTCTTTCACTGCAAACACTTGGTAATCAGCTTGAGCAAGCAAAAGGCCATTACGCCCGTATTGTGGTATTTTATCGATGGTTAAATACCATGCTACTAACAATTGATAATATCCCTGCCCCTTTAATGTCAGCTTTAAAAGCATTAGAAGATAAAAAATCACCAGGGGAGTTGAGTAATCATGTGCTTTTAAGCCAACGGCAAATTGAACGGCACTTTCAAAAATGGTTGAATATGACGCCAAAATATTATCAAAGAATATCACGAGTCAAAAATGCGTTAAAAGTACTTAAACTTCATCCGGAAACAGCACTAGCCGATTTAGCGCTAAGCATAGGTTTCACCGATCAGGCGCACATGACCAGAGAGTTTAAGTATATCGCTAGAATCACCCCTAAGCATTATGCTCAAAAAGTGATTGATGATAAGAGCAATGCTCTATCAATAATAAAACCAAAAGTTGGCTAAGCATTGAATATTAATTAACACAACTATTTGAAGCTCGATTCTTCTATAGATAAAGCATAAGACTTATATTCCATATCAGCCTTTAAGATATGCTTAGCTAGCCAATTATAAAGAAACATGGCTATCTTATGGTGTACATCAAGATCATAATCATCGAGTTTACCTCGTAGTAAGTGAAATTTTTCTCTTAATTCACCATGCTTCTTAATGTGCTCTTCAGTGTCGGGGTAATTAATTTGTCTTAATAAGTTTTCCTCAGATTCAAAATGTAAATCAATATAAGAGGATAAACTTTGAAAGAGCATAATTGCAGCCTCCTTATTATCTTGATGGAAGAAGTCATTAATCATAGTAAAGAGCACTTTATGCTGTTCATCTATTTCTATATTGCCAATAGAATATTCCGCAATCCATTGAATACCAACTTTATCGGCTACTTTATGATGAGAGATAATCTCTATCGGATTTTTTACCGCTTTAGTCACGCTATTTAAAATGGCACTTTTCTTCAATGGTTTAATTAGGTAACCACTTAGTCCGAATGGGATCCAACGCTTAATGACCGATTTATCCTTATGATGGGCATACGCAATCACAGGTACTTTATTACCCTCTTCACGAATCAATCTTGTAACTTCTAGGCCATTAATTATTGGTAAGTCGTAGGCTAATAGCACTACATCTGGTTTGAAGGTTCGGATTTTTTCTAGTGCTGCTTGTCCGTCATTGACTAAAGCATATATAAATACCGTGTCAGCAAATATTTCCTCAATCACTTTGGTAAATAAATCAGAAGATTCTGCAATGAGTATTTTATAGCGAGACGTTTTAAGACATGCCTTTTCAGCATCCTCTGTAGTTAATAGATCCGTATTAACACCAATAACTGTTTTCTTTTTCGGTATATGGAGTTTTTCAATTCCCTGCTTTATTGACTGATTATTGGCTTTTAATTTTATTAATTGGTCTACAATTTTTTGAATACTACTCGAAACATTTTCATTAATGTCGCCAACCGAGAGTCCTATTAAATTTTGTAAAACCGCTTTGGCTTCCTTATTATCTAGCGCTTCATTTGTTGCCGATAAAATCTCATTTTCACATTTACTTACTTCCTGAGTAAATGATTTTTTCAAGGCGACTCCGTGTTCTATGCAAGACGCCAGTTCATCTTCACCTTCTGAAATAAGCTGCTCTAAACTACTATTCTTATGGTTTTCTATTAGCTTTAATTCTTGTAACAAAACCAGCTTTAACCGATAAGGATTGTTTAACGGGTTGATAATGACATAGTTATCAAATAGGCCATTTTCACAGGCTAAATAAGCACGGTAAGTTTCACGGTTACTAATGAGTAAAATAGCACTATGTGGCGCAATTTTTTGTTCGTACTCTTCTAAATAATTAATATAAAATTGGATGGTACTTTTAACATTGTTAGACGCTAGCAATAACACTTTAGGTTTCATTAACGTTATATCATGCAACTTTTTTGGATTATATTTGTAAGATTTAAATGAAAGCTCTAATTCCATTATTTGTTGAATAGCCGGTTCTACGCTATCACGGTCTTGGTAAACCATAATAACGTCGGGATGATTTGGTAAGCTTATTTGACTCATAAGTGATTTATCGCTTTAAGTGTTTTTATTTCATTGTTTTTCAAAGAAAAGTCAGCGAGCCAAACTTCAAAATCATGTGCTTTAAGAGGCCGACTGTAGAGATAACCTTGTTGATTGAAACAACCTAAGTCACTTAATTTATCGGCTTGTTCTTGTGTTTCTATTCCTTCAGCAATCACATCTACCTTAAAGGTTTTTGACAACAAAATGGTTGCCATCACAATCGCAACATCTTCAGGACAATGTTCGATGTTATCAACAAAACACTTATCAATTTTTACATTATCAATAGGTAAGCTTTTCAAACGTTGTAAGGAGGAATACCCAGTACCGAAGTCATCAATGGCGACTTTAACCCCTAACTCTCTTAAGGCACATAGAATCGGGGTATGGTAGTTATTGTCTTCTGAGAAGAGTGATTCTGTCACTTCAAGTTCAATAGACTCAGCAGGTAACATTTCATCTACTAATGTCTTTTTCACTTGGGCGAGAAGGTCATTTCGTTCAAATTGTCGTAGTGAAACATTAATTGCCATAACCCCAGTAAAGATATTTTTAATACGCCACTGTCTTAATTGCTGGCATGCCGTTTTTAAAACAAAATAACCAAGCTCTTTAATAGATCCGTTAGCTTCAGCGATTGGAATAAATAAATCAGGAGGGATTAACCCTTGCTCAGGGTGATTCCACCTAATTAAACACTCAACACCATATACTTCGTGGGTTTGTGTATTTACTTGTGGTTGGTACCAAACTGCAAATTGATCTTTTTCAATCGCTTGGGTAATTTCACTTTCAAGCTCTAGCCTTTGTTGTATAAGAGCCTTCTCTTTAACATCAAAAAATGAGTAATGATTACCTCCTGACTTTTTTATCTTATACATGGCAACATCAGCGAATGAAATAAGCTCCCTCACATCCTCAGAATCTGAAGGAAATTGGCTAACGCCAATACTAATTGTTGTCTTAAATTCACCATATTTAGTTTGAAAAGGGACTTCAAAAAGAGAGAGTATCTGCAAGCATATTTTATCTAGATTTTTTAGTGCTTTCTCGCCTTCAATAACAACAATAAACTCATCTCCACCAGTACGCGCTATAATGTCATTATCTCGTAACTTTGCTTCAAACCGGTTAGCAACACTCTTTAAAAGCTCATCCCCTACATCATGACCCAGCGAGTCATTAATCATCTTAAAGCGGTCTAGATCACAAAAAAGCACAGCGAAATAGGTCGGTTGTTCTTGATGAAGTACGCATAAATGGTTCAATTTCTCAAAAAGTAAATGCCGGTTAGGTAAACTAGTTAATGAATCATGGTAGGCATGAAAGTGCAGCTCTTCTTCAGACTTTTTTCGATTGGTGATATCTGTAAATTGGCAAATATAATTAGAAATTTGACTCTCTTTATTTCTAATACTGCTGATATTTAACCATTCAGGATACACTTCCCCATTTTTACGTTTATTCCAAATCTCCCCTTGCCAAGAACCTTGGTCAATTATTTGTTGCCAAAACTTTTTATAAAAATATTTATCCTGTTTCCCTGAATTTAAAATGGCAGGTGTTTTACCAATAACTTCTTCTTCACTGTACCCGGTTATATTTGAGAAGCTTTTATTGACCGTTTGTATCAATCCTTGATTATCAGTCACAATGATCGCTTCATTGGTATGATCGAATATTTGTTCAATAATAGAAGTTTTTGTTAGTTCGGCATAATTGCTTTCTTGAATAAATAGTAATATTTGTGCTGAATTTTGAGTCTGCTGGCGAAAGTAGCAAGTTTCTACTTGGAGGTTACTACCGTCTTTACGAGTGAGTATTGAATGATAATGTCCATAAATAGCACTTTTCCCTGATAATATTTTCTTTGCCGAACAGTTATCAATTTCATCTATATTTTGACCAAGTACATTTTCTTTTAGAAATCCTGTCATAGCGAGAAACTGTTCATTTACTTCCTCTAATTCGCCATTGAGATTTAAGACCAATATGCCGGTATCAATTTCACCTTGAGCTAATCCTTTATCTAAAAATGTCATCCCAAGTAATTCCTTTTATTAAGATGAGAGCTCACCTCTGAAATATATTCTTCATATACTTATATATTAGTTATAATTCAATATAATGCAATTTTTTACCTACTCAATATTATGTCTTGTCTGTGAATTTTTCCTGAGCGGGAAATAACTGAATTATCAGGGTGCATTATTGACGCTGAGTCATATTTTTTACATAAAAAAAGCGTAATAGATAACTATTACGCTTTGAAAATGGCATTGAAAATAGGGTGAGATTTAATGTCTACGTTATATCTCTTTTATACGCACGCTTCCACCGCTGGTTTTTAATACCAACTCAGGTCCGCCGCCATTGATAGTACCTTCAATTGAGCGTTTAGTGATTTTTCCATCAACGGTAAACTCACTTGATACACGCCCACCACTCGTTTTAGCCGAAAGGTTTACAGCTACATTTTTAACTAAATAAGCAGTAATAGAACCACCAGAAGTTTTGACCTTGCTATCTTTGGTCGGTTTTGTTGGTAATTTAAGCTCAATACTGCCACCAGAGGTATGGGCATCAATTTTTCCGGTGATATTATCCAGATCTAAACTGCCTCCTGAGGTTTTAATATCAACATTGCCTTGTATATCCTCTAATGAAATCGAACCACCTGAGGTATAAGCGTCTACTTCACCTTCAAGGTCTTCAATTTCGATAGAGCCACCACTGGTATTAAGATCTACATTATAAGTTTGCGGTAGAGTAACTTTATAGGTGACTCTTATATGGTTATTACCGAAGTTAAAGCCACTACGATCGAAATCACCTTTAATGGTGACATCGTCACCATTATTTTTAAAACTGACTTCCATGTCGTCTTCATTTTTTCCAGTGATTTCGACTTCAACAAGTACCGTTTCTTTTGCATGCGTTTCAATATCAATAGCACCAACATCAGTCGCAATTTTCAGTAAACCGCCATTGGCAACAGTAAACTCTTTATTAATGGTTTTGGCTTGTAAACCACCAGCCATTAACAAAAGAGCGATAGGTGCATATTTAAAAGTATTGTTCATCTTTAACATTAGGTATCTCCGTATATCTTTATTGGAATTTTCATGACAAGTGAATAAGTTTACTGCTCACTTAGCCAATTTTTTGGTCATTATTAAGTGAGATGCAACAAAGAAGTAAAAGGTTTAAAGCTAATTTTTATTTAAATAATAATTAAATACTTCAGCCCTTAGGCTAACCACGAACTTAAGAAAAAACCACCAATGATTAAAATAATAAAGAGTAATAATGCCAGCATTAGAGGTTTAGGTCCCGCTTCTTTAATAGTTGCCCACTGGGTTTGGGCGCCTAAAGCTGCCATTGCCATCGCTAAAGAAAATTGGCTGGCAAAACTCAATACTGTTTTAAGAAGTTCAGGCAAGATGACGATACTATTAATCATTGCAGTAGCCATAAAACCGAAAACAAACCAAGGAATAGCGATAACACTCTTTTCACGTTTAGTTTCACTATCAGCGTCAATACGATTTAGTGCTGCACTTAACATCAGAATAAATGGCGCTAACATCATCACTCGAATAAGCTTAACAACAACGGCCGTTTGCATAGTCTCGCCATTAATACTTTGTCCAGCAGCAACCGCTTGTGCGACTTCATGGGCAGTACTACCAATATAAATACCAAAAGACTGGTCGGTCATATCAACCCATTGATAAATAAACGGGTAGATAAACATCGCTAACGTACCGAAAAGCACGACAGTCGCAATGGCAATAGTAATGTGCTGTTGCTTTGGTTTAAGTACCGACTCAGTAGCAAGTATCGCTGCCGCACCACATATAGCACTACCAGCCGCAGTTAAAATGGCAACATCACGATGTAACTTCAAGACTTTAATGCCAACAACAGTACCCACAGTGAAAATTGTACTTATCATCACTAAGTCAATAACAACAGCTTGCCAGCCAACGGCCAATATTTGCTGAAAACTGAGGCCAAAACCAAATAATATAATGCCAAATCTCAGTAATTTCTGTTTGCAAAAAGTCGAAAAAAGTTGGTCTCTTTCATCTTCAACTCTCAATGAAAAATGCCCATAAAACATGCCAAAAACAATCGCTAATGGTAAAGCACTCAAACCAAAAGCAGATACTTGCTCTACTTTTGCTAAAGCAATTGCCAATAAGGCAATGATGGGAAGAACTATATAAGTGGGCATAACGCATCTCTTGTCTAATAAATGACTGTGTGTTTACACGTGACCACCAAAGAGTAATCACTTTATGGAATATAATATAACGTAAAGTTTTAAATAAGAATAATGGATTGATTCGATGTATAGTATTCAAAAAACCGAACTAAAGGTGCTGTGTTAAAACTGAGCACTCAGGCCAATAATTCTTAGGAGGAAATGAAGCTATGAGTATATCGATAAAAAAACTTCAACTGTTTGAAGCGACTGCACGCTTAGGGAAACTCACGAAAGCAGCCAGTGAACTCTCTTTAAGCCAATCAGCCGCCAGCCAAGCGTTAAAAGAATTAGAACAGAGTTTAGGTTACCCATTATTTGAGCGGACTGGTCGAGATTTATTGATCACCGAAAATGGTCTTAAGTCGTTGCCTAAAGTACGTCAAATAAGCGATTTACTTGATAGCTTAAAACTGGCCAATTTAAACACCATGAGTGGTGTATTGCGAGTAGTAGCCAGCGCCACCATCGCCACTTATTTACTACCTCAATTGATTGCAAAATTTGTAAAAATTTACCCTGAGGTTATACCTGAAATACATATAGGTAATACCCAAATGGTGATAGATTATTTAGATAAAGGTAAAGCCTCTATTGGTTTAATAGAAGGCCCTGCAGTGCATAGACATTTACAAATAACGCCATGGCAAGTGGATAAATTGCAAATTTTTTGTGCACCTGAACATTCATTAGCAGAAAAAGCGACTATCAATCTCGAACAGCTGCAGCAATACTCATGGGTATTGCGTGAACATGGCTCAGGAACACGCGCAATATTTGATGCTGCAATTGAACAAATGGGTGCCCAAATTAGCTTAGGTATTGAATTGACTAGACAGAGTGCTATAAAAGAATCGGTCAAAGCCGGTTTAGGCTTAGGTTGTCTGTCACAACTTAGCATTGCTGAAGAGCTAAATAACGGTGGATTAATTGCGTTACATTCACCATTAAATTTGTCTCGTCGTTTTGCTTTAGTCACCAATAAAAATAGCTATCACAACTCGCTAGCCCAAACATTCATTGATTACTTAATGGATGAGCCTCTGACAAGTAGAGGTTAATAGAAGCATAAAAACGGCAATGAAAAATATTCACTGCCGTTTTAGGTTTAGGTTTAGGTATTAGCGACTTATTACTCGCCTTTCTTTCATTATTAGCGCTAAACGCTTATTCATACCTAAGTGCCTTGATTGGATTTTTTCTCGCTACTTTAGCAGCATTACCGCCCACAGTGCTCCACGCAATAATCAGTGATAACAAACCAACACCTAAACATATTGGTACCAGCCAAATAGCATCTATGCGATAAGGAAATGCTTCTAACCAGGTTAGCATCAAGTAGGCAGAGATAGGCCAAGCAATGAGATTAGCCAATACTACAGGTTTGGAGAATTGCCAAATAAGTAAACCAACAATATCTTTAACACTCGCGCCCATCACTTTTCTGATACCGATTTCTTTGGTTCTTCTTTCTACCGTGAAAGCAGATAAACCATATAAACCTAAACAAGCTATAACAATGGCTATCAATGAAAACACCAAGAATAACTGGGCGGTGATGAGCTCATCATTGTATTGCGCTTTCATCATTTCACTCAAAAACTCTAAGTTAATAGGCTGCATTGGTACGTTGTTCTTCCACACACCTTCAATCGCACGAATCAAATTAGGAATATTATTGGTATCAAAAGAGATATTGGCTACCCGAAAACGTTCTGGATTCAACGTATATACTGAAGCTCTAACGCCAAACTTAATTGAGCGAAAGTAAACATCTGGGATAACGCCAATGATAGTTAAATGCTGTGTTCCGCGGATATCACTTTCCAATGTTTTACCAATAGCCTCTTGCGCACTGCTGAAACCGAACTTTTTCAAGGCCGAACTATTGAGTACCACACTTGATTGACCCACTGTATCTTTAGCAACGTCTTTAATGGTGTCTGAACCAAAATTTTCATCAAACAAACGGCCTGCTATCGGCTTCACTTGATAAGCTTCAAAAAATCCATAACCCATATTATGGTAATTCATCAATTCAGCTTCATTAGCTCCTCCATTGGCATGTGCTTCAAGTAGCTTAAAATTATTATTATTCTCATTGTCTTGCGATGGTGCCTCAGAAGAAAACGTTACACTCGTTACTTCAGACAAATTTAATAACTCTTGCGTTAAACTTGGTAAGTTATCCCCGGCGTTGCGAATACTAAGCACCAGTTTGTTATCACTTTCATAACCAACCGCCATGTTATTAGAGAAAATCGTTTGGCCATAAACAACCAAGGTTGAAATCACTAAAATAATGGATGTCGCGAATTGAAAAACCACCAACACGCTTCTAAATTTTGCCGAACTTTTCGACTCAACACTTTTACTCGATTTTAGAATTTGTCCAGGTAAGAAGCGTGATAAATACAATGCAGGATAAATGCCCGCGCCAATACCCACACAAACAGCCAGCCCAATTAAGGTGAACAATAAACTTGGATCATTCATTAGATGTAAAGCTAACTCTTTACCTAACACTTCATTATAAAATGGTAATGCTAATTCAACAGCGACCAAGGCAAACAATAAAGAGAGTAAAACTAAGGCAATCGCCTCACCTAAAAATTGAATAGCCACTTGAGTTCGGCTAGCGCCTAAGACCTTACGCATAGCAACTTCACGCGCTCTTTTACTGGCTTTAGCGGTAGATAGGTTCATAAAATTAATACAAGCAATAAGTAACACTAAGCTTGCGACAATAATAAAGGTAGTAATCATTTTACTATCGCCCATAGGGGTTAAATCCCCGCCATTACCCGCGTGGCTTTTGGCATGTAAATGCAAGTCTGCCACTGGCATTACTCGCAGTTTAATTAAATCGGTAACCTGCTTACCTGAGGCTTTTTCACCTAAAATATTAACAAGCATCTCAACCAGTGGACTTTCATTATTCATCCAAAAATTAATACGTTCTTGTAATTGCTCTGAAGAAATACCCGAATTCAATTTAAAATAGGTATAAACATTTAAGCTGGTCCAAGTATTTAACATGCCATCATTATCGCTAAACAAGGCTGGCTGTAAATAAATCACCATATCGGTATTTAAATGCGTCGCATCGGGTAAATTTTTCATCACTCCAGTGATAGTCAACGTTGCTGTATTGCCGGCAACACAGCATACGGTAAGCGTCTCACCAATAACGTCACTTTTACCAAAGTATTTGTAAGCTAACTCTTCAGTGATAACCAAGTCCATTGGTTTATTAAAGGAAGACTCTTTAGAGCCATGAATAAAAGGTAAATCAAAAACATTAAAGAAACTGCCATCAACCATAGTAAATTGTTCTGGAAAGGCATTTTCATTTTGTCTTACTGTCATATCAAACTGAATAAAACGTACGCCGGTTTCAATTTCATTTTTAGCAAAATCACGAATTGCTTCCATCATGCTACCCGCTGAACGGACAGAATCAAACGGTTCTTGATTAGGGATAGAATAGGCAGTGTGCGTACGTACTAGTTGACCATGATCTTTAATCCAGGTATCAAAACCGGATTCTTGGCGAACAAATAACATGATTAAAATACAGCTCATCAAACCGATGGCGAGACCAAAAATGTTAATAACCGAAAAAATACCGTTTTTAATGATATTACGCCAAGCGGTAATAAGGTAATTGTGAAACATAAAATTCTCCTAATTAGCAATTAAGCCGTTTGCTCAGCAGCACGAACACTTTGTGCAACCACATGACCATCAAATAAATTGATAGTACGTCTAGCGTAATCAGCATGTGCTGGGCTATGTGTCACCATCACTATAGTAGTGCCTTCATCGTTAAGTGCTTGTAACATTTCCATTACTTCTTGACCGTGTGCACTGTCTAAATTACCCGTTGGTTCATCGGCCAAAATCATTTTTTGATCACCAACAACCGCTCTAGCGACTGCGACTCGTTGTTGTTGCCCGCCAGATAACTGACTTGGTAAGTGCTTAGCGCGATGGGCAATACCCACTTTATCCATGACCTTTTCAACTTTAGCTTTGCGCTCTGCTGCTGGAATATTGTGATAAATTAAGGCTAATTCAATATTTTCAGCAACGGTTAACTCATCAATCAAATTAAAGTTTTGAAAGATAAAACCAATGCTTTTTTTACGAATAACGGAAAGCTGTTTTTCTGAATAACCAGCAACATTTTCGCCATTAAAGATATAATCACCACTACTGGGTGAATCCAACATACCAATAGTATTAAGTAAGGTTGATTTACCACAACCTGATGGTCCCATAATGGCAACAAACTCGCCTTGGGCAATTTCAATATTTACATTGTTTAAGGCTGATGTTTCTACATCTTCAGTTTGATATACGCGTGTTAAATTATGTAGTTTTAGCATGGTAAATTCCTTTGCTCTTCACGAGTCTTTTAATGTTCTGTTCAGTGATGAATTATGTTTATTACTTGTTATGTAAAGCTGTTCATTGCGGCCAGATAATCAGCCGCTAACGTGTGATTCACTAATTAAAGTTAAGGCGCTGCATCTCTTGGTAGCTGCTATAAGGGCTAGTGACAACTTGTTCACCAAGTTCAAGTCCTTCAATAACTTCTATAAATTGGTTATTTCGTCGTCCTAGGCGCACATTACGCTTCACCGCTTCGCTACCATTTGGGCTAACAACAAACATCCACTTGCCGCCAGTATCTTGAAAAAAGGCACCATTGGGGATCAACAGTGCTTCACTCGCATCGCCAAGTGTCAGCTTGATTTGAATGGTTTGTCCGCGGCGAATGCCTTTGGGCTGCTCGGAGGTAAATTTAAAATCGACTTCAAATTGACCGTTTTGCACTTGTGGATAGACTTTGGCAATGACTAAGGAGTAATTTTTATAGGTCGCCGTTTGACCAATATCGACACGGCCTAGGTAAAATTCATCAATAAAAGCAGTGAGCTTATAATCGTTAGGTGTATCTATTTGTCCAAGACGCTCACCGCGGGCAATGCTTTGGCCTACTTCAACATTAAAGCCAGATAACTTACCTGCTACCGGCGCTTTAACATTCATGTTGTCTAAATTTTGACGTGAAATAGCCAAGTTACTTTCTAAACGACGACTCGTGTATCTTAAAAACGTGAGTTGCTCTCCTTGCATACGAGCATCTGATTGCTGACTTTCAATAGTTAGCGCCAATCGGTCTTGATACCAAGTTAAGGTATCTTCAGTATCTTCCATTTTCGATTTGGTAATCGCACCCGTTGCGATAAGCGATTGTGAACGGTCAACTTGGCGAGTTAACAATTTAATTTGGTGCTTAATATCAACGATGTTACGTTTATGTTGTAGACGATTCTGCTCTAAATTTAACTCAATAGAGCGCATATTATTTAGTTGCTCTGCGACGCGTGTTTCATTGCCTAATACACTGAGTTGCAGTGAAGCATTTGACAACTCTACGATAAGATTACCCGCCGTTAAGCTCGCGCCATCTTCCACTAGAATCTTTTCTACACGTCCTCCTTCAATGGCATCCAAATAAACTGTTTTTGCCGGCGTAACTCGACCACGGATAGGGATGAAATCTTCAAAAACTCCTGAAGTTACTTTTGAAATAACTACCCGGCTATTATCTACTGATAATACTTTCCCCGTACTCTTACTAGCGATCATATAACCCGCAAAAACAACGATGAGCATGATCAAGGTTAGACTTAGCCATTTTTTCATTGGGCTAGCATTGGTGGTGACTTTACGATCCATTCCTGCACCCGAAACGGCATTAGTTACAGAAGTGAGCGGTGTGGTATTTTTTGTCATATTAACTTTTGTCATAGTAGTTTTGTCGCAATAATTTTATCGTAATAAGCTCTCAATAACGGAGCTGGCCTAAACCAAGAATAAATAAATTTAACGTTCTCTTTAGCCTTAGTAATCCAATAATCATTCCAACTTGTAATCGATTGTTTTTATTGCTTTTTATAAATAGTTGCTAAAATAACCTAGATTAAAACTGTACGTTTATGAACAGTAGGTGTACGTTAATGAACACTTTATGCAGTATATACCCAAGCCACTTGAAGATGCGTGTTTCAGGACGCTTGAACAATTCATGATCAAGGCGCTTCATTTTATTAAGGGTTATTCCCTTAAAAAAGGAGGCAACGAAGAACATGGTTTGCTCAGACGTCCCCGCAGGGCTGGTTTAGAAACGCTTTATGCTATGTTATTGATTTCGACAATAGAATAACTATTCTCTTCAATCAATGCCTTGCCTAAAGGTATTTCTAATGCCAGCTGAAACCTGCATCTTCAGGTAGTTTGGGTATGGATTACTAAAAACGACTGAAAAAAGCTAAGCGGTATCCAAAGACAACCTAGGCACTATCTAAGTACTGCCATTGCACTGACCAAAATTGAAGGGTGATTAAGCGTGAAGAAAGAAGGAAAAATTCTCATTGTTGATGACGATGAAGATATTTTAACGGCAGGTAAGTTATTACTAAAACGCCACTTTTCACAGGTAAGTACCTGCAATGTACCTGAACACATTCCTCGCTTTATTAACGATCAGCATTTTGATGCCATTATTTTGGATATGAATTTTGGTCCGGGTGAAAGCTCTGGTGCGCAGGGATTTTATTGGCTACAAAGGATATTAGAAATTAAGCCAGAAAGCGTCATTATCATGATCACCGCCCATGGTGGCGTTAATGTGGCAGTTGAAGCAATGAAGCTAGGCGCCACCGATTTTATTGCCAAACCTTGGCAAAATGAAAAAGTTATCGCAACGGTATCAACTGCAGTTTTACTGGGCAGAAGCCGTAGTGAAACGCAAAAATTACGTGAAACCAATAAAGTATTAGTACAAGCGAGTAACCCGGCAAGCCAGCAAAATATGCTCGGCCAATCTCAAGCGATGCAGCAAATACAATCGTTAATCGCTCGATCTGCACCAACTGAAGCTAATGTGATGATATTGGGTGAAAATGGGACTGGCAAAGAGTTAGTTGCCCGAGAGATACATCAACAAAGCGCTCGCGCTCAACAAGTGTTTATGTCTGTTGATTTAGGCGCAATCAGCGAAACTTTATTCGAAAGTGAATTATTTGGTCATAAAAAGGGTTCTTTTACTGGCGCACAACAAGATAGAGTTGGCCGGTTACAAGCGGCAGATGGTGGTACCTTATTTTTAGATGAGCTAGGAAACCTACCTCTTCATCTACAAGCAAAATTACTGACTGTATTAGAGCAGCGAAAAGTCACCCCCCTGGGTGCAAATAAAGCTATCGCCTTTAATGTTAGGGTCGTGTCAGCAACTAACTTATCTAAAGAAACGTTAAAAGATGAACAGCATTTCCGACAAGATTTATTATTTAGACTCAACACCGTTGAAATTAATTTGCCGCCTTTGCGCGAACGTAGCAGCGATATAACATTACTAGCCAGCCATTATGTCGACTTTTACGCAAAAAAATATCAGCAACAAGGTAAAGGTGTTAAACAGTTGAGTGATGACGCATTAGCAGCAATATCCTCTTATTCATGGCCCGGTAACATCAGAGAACTGCGCCACGCAATTGAGCGTGCGATGATATTAAGCCAATCTGAAATGCTGACTTCGGGTGATTTTCAGCTTGATGTCCCTAGCCATGTTAAACCAAGCCAATCGGCATCAACTTCAAAGCACAAGGTAATAACAAATCAGTTTGAAACAACCAGCGCTGAGATAATGCTACCAGAAGAGCTGAATTTAGAGCAAATTGAGAAAAATGCTATCGCTTTAGCCCTTAAAAAGCATCGATTTAATATAAGTCATACCGCAAAAGAACTTGGCTTAACACGTGCTGCACTCTACCGCCGGATGGAAAAACATGGACTTTAAACGCTTTTCACTCTTAATAGCCACGCGCACTATTTTAGCCATGCTCACGTTGATTTTTCTCACGCAAGCAATTATGAGTGATGGTTATCACGCGACCGTACTGTTGCTTTCGGCAGTATTACTGATACAGTTCTTTGAAATAACACGTTTTATTTCAAAGACCAATGCAGAATTAGTCCGCTTTTTTGAAGCCGTCCGCCATGCCGATTTTTCACAACGCTTTGAGCTAAAATCCCTTGGTACAGGATTTGATGAATTGGGTTCCACCTTTACTGATATTCTAAAACGTATTCAACGTGTGCGTTCAAATCAAGAGGCCGAACTACGACATATTAAAGCCATTATTGAACATGTCCCAGTACCGCTGTTAAGTATTGATCATAATGGTAAAATTACTTTATGGAACAATAGCGTCAGGCGCTTATTTGGTACCAATGCAGTCACCCATATAGATGATATGGCACAGTTTAATGAAGACTTCCCAAAAAAATTACAAAGTATTTTAGCGGGTGAGCGCACACTAGTTCATATCACTATTGATGACATGGAACATAAGCTCATTATCTCGGCGACTGAAATAACGACAGCAACACAGCAAGAAACCTTACTGAGTATGCAAGATATTCAAAGTGAGCTAGCACTAGCTCAATTGCAAGCATGGCAAGACTTGGTCAGTGTCTTAACTCACGAGATAATGAATAGTATTACGCCGGTAGCATCACTGGCTAAAACAGCTGTAGATTTAGTTCAAGATGTACAAGAAAAAACCCGGACCTTACCCGCTATTACCAACGAGATAACTGAAGAATTAGACGATGTATTAGGAGCAGTAAAAACTGTCGCTAGGCGAAGTGATGGCTTAATGCAGTTTGTCACCAGCTACCGTCGTTTAACACGCCTGCCCTCGCCTAATAAAAAAACAATATCAGTAGCGACTATATTCGACCACGTCACAACGTTAGCCAAGCAGAATTGGCAAAAAGATAACATTGAACTAACCGCGAGCATCACTCCTCAAGCTTTAGATATTCATGTTGATCCAGATATGATCGAACAAATATTGCTTAACTTATTGTTAAATGCTGAACACGCGTTAATTACAACAGCAGGAGTAATAGAGAAGAAAAACAGTACACCAAAAATAGCATTAAACGCATTTTTAAATGTCCGTGGCCATGTCATCATTGAAGTTGCTGATAATGGTAAAGGTATTGAAAATAAAAACATGACACAAATTTTTGTACCCTTTTTCACTACCAAAAAAGAAGGCTCGGGTGTCGGTTTAGCTTTAACAAGACAAGTGATGTTAGCTCATAATGGCAAGGTTGCTGTGCGTAACAATAGCCAAGGTGGCGCAACCTTTAGTTTAACTTTTTAACTGTCGCGCCTATTTAAATCTAAATTTACTCGCTAGGGTTAGGTAGTTGCCATTGCTCGAATAAACCATCACTATTGGTAGTGACAATTTTATCGTGAGCTAAATAAGCCACACTGAGTATTGACGAACGACCGCGAGTCATTTCAGATTGCCATTCAGCAACTAATGCACCATCAGATACTCGCCAAAGTTTAATAACTTGCTTAGGAGATCCCGTTAAAAGTAGCGAATTATCAGCAGAAAATAATGAATCATTAAACTCAAAGAAACGTAAACTAGTATCTAATTCAGCGAGGACTTTTCCCGTTGATGAATCCCAAAAAGTACGGTCTTTGATTGCATCTAACGTAAAAACAACCTTAGCATCACCACTAATTTTGACATGGTTCACTCTTGAACCATGAGAAAATTCCTGAACATTATCCCCTGAGCCAGTTTTCCATAAACGTGCTTTTTTATCACTTGAGCCAGTCAATGCAATTTCACCGTCATCAGACAAGCTCACCGAATTTATATCTAATCGATGTTTATCAAAAGTGCTGACCTTATTGCGCTTCACATCGATGATACTCGCTTTACCGCTGCGAAAGCCTAATAATATTTTTCTGCCATTTGCAGATATATCCATATCATTGATAATATTATCTGCAACTTGCCACTCACCTATGTGTTTATTACCCTGCATCGAATACAAACGCACCGACACTTGATTCGATACTAAATAAAATTGATTATTTTCACTAATATCAAGCAACTCGATGAATTGCGCATCATTACCCATTAAGCAATGTAATGGCGATTTCACCTGCTTTTTACTCCATAAACACACTGTTTTACCATCAGCAACTAAATTAAGCTGACCATCTTTAGAGAGTGCTGAGGCTGCAATGATGTTATCACTATGACTTAACGCTAATTCTGACGTACCGGTATGAACGTCTTGTTGGCTACAACCGAAAAGGCTTAATAGGCTTACCGCACTTATTAGCATTGCAACTTTTACCATACTCAAACATTCCTTAATAAATTTGTGATGACATTGGGAATCATCCATGACTATATACGATTACTCACTGTGCTAAAAATGATTAACTGTATTTAATCGCATAAAAAATACTTGGGAACAAAAGCATATATCGCTATAGTTAGCTTTCAACTAATCAATTTAATCAAGTATTCGGTCACATAGGAAGTCACCATGGACAGTATTAACACTTCAGCTTTAACAACACAATTCTCTGCCACAGACACTTCGCGTTCAGCGCAGACAGCTACGGTGCCAGTCGCAAGTACATCCATTGTTGATACTCCTCAACAATCCGAAGCCAGTGCCCCAGATAAAAGTAAGCAATTACAACCAGACCAACTGGCATTATCTGAAGAAGCGAGAGCTAAATCGGCTGAAGCCGAAGCAAGCACAAAAGAAAAAGATGAAGGGAAGAAAAACATAGATGCAAGTAGCTTAAGTGGTGCTATGTCGCCAGCAGAAGCGGCGGCCGCAGAGAAAGCTAAAGAAAGTGATCTCGATACACAAATTCGAGAATTATCAATGGAGATCCTCGAGTTAAGTGTAAAAGTTCAAATGCTACAAGACAAAGAAGATAAAGCGTCAGTAAAAGAGCGCCAATCACTTGAAGTAGATTTAGCGATGAAAAAAGGTAAACTTGAAGCTTTGTTAGAGCAAAAGTTACAACAGGCTGGTGCTGGTCAATAGTCCCTAATCAAAAAGTGTAAAACGAGTGGCTATCGTTTGCCAATATCATTACCATCAAAATTTTAGCCCGCCTTTATTTAAGACAATAATATCGATTTTACTGAAATGAGGCTCATATATAAAGTAGTACAAAAACTTATGCGTATCATAATCTATCTCTTGTTTTCGTTAGCTTCAGTGTCTGTACATGCAGAGACAATTGCCCCCTTCACTACTGACGGATGCAGCGTTTTTCCTGATGGTACCTTTGAGCAGAAAGAATTATGGCTATCTTGTTGTACCGCTCATGATTATGCTTATTGGCAAGGCGGTACCTATGAAGGCAGGTTAATCGCTGATGAACAACTTCAGCAATGTGTTGCTAAAGTGGGTGAACCACAAATAGCGAAGCTCATGTTAATGGGTGTTCGTGCAGGGGGAAGTCCATATTTCCCGACGTCGTTTCGATGGGGATATGGTTGGTCATACCCTCGATTTTATCAAGCATTAACGATAGAAGAAAAAAGACAAATTAGCACGCTAGCAACTAGCCCGGTTGAAAGAAACCAGTAGAGTAATGATAACCTGCTATCGCTCTACAACCCTCATACTCAAAGGAGTTCACCCTAATATATTTAAGATTCAGTCATTAAATCTGCAAGTGCATGTTCAATATCGCTATGGTTAAAATGAAAACCATGACTGAGCAATTTTTGCGGATAAATATTCTGGCTTGTCAATAATAGCTCTGCACCTTGTCCCATTAAAATATTTAATACAAATGCAGGTACGCTAAACCAAGTGGGCCGATTAACTTCTTTGCCTAATGCCTTAGTAAACACTTCATTAGTTATTGCCTTAGGAGAAGTGCAATTAATAGCACCTTCAATACACTTTATTTGTACACTAAAATGAATAGCGTGAATCATGTCATCTATATGTATCCAGGACATATATTGTTGGCCATTACCAAGTTTTCCGCCTAAACCTAAAGAAAAGGGTAAACGCATTTTCTCTAATGCTCCACCATCACTTGCTAATACGATACCAGTACGTAATAACACCACACGACAGTGTTCTTTGGCTTTAAGTGCAAGTTCCTCCCACTTTTGGCAGAGGGTGTGCGCAAAATCAGAATGAGTAACTTTTGCATCTTCATGCGTTGATACAGCACCCGTTTCACCATAATAACCTATGGCTGAACCACTAATTAAACAACTTGGTTTATCCGTGGCGCGTGCAATCATTTCAACTATTTTTTCAGTGATGTTCCATCGACTCTGACAAATATTTTCTTTTTGTGCGCGACTCCAGCGTTTATCAATAATAGGCTCACCGGCAAGGTTAATGATCACATCAAAATAATTTTGCTCTGGTAACTGTTCAATAAACTCAATGTTTTTAGGTAAATATAGTTGTGCTTTTTGAGTGTTGCGCGTTAAAACAGTGAATTGATATTTGTGATTAAAAGCACTAATAAAGTGTCGACCAATTAAACCTGTACCACCGGTTACTAATATTTTCATATTCACTCCGCTACATTTAAGACTATTACTCTTAAGAATACGTGAGGGATATCAAATTCGATCAATTATGATCATAAAGTAAATACCAATCACGAATCAGTAATTAAAAACGCATAACATTGAGTAAAGTCGCTTTTAATAATGAGTATAGTCGCTTTAAATTAAGCTAAAGGACAGTGTTTTAAATAGTCTAATTTATATCCATGCCAAGGATTCAGAGCAGTCACATAAGTTTTGTAAATATATTTCTGTTAATTGATATGAAATATATGTCGGCTGAAATTATCTAAGTAATTTCAATCCATAAGAAGTTAACAGCCCAAGATGGCGACAAAAAAGGATACACCATGGTGCAGTTTGGATTCAAAAACCTGTTACTAATTACAATAACTGTCTTAGTCGGACTTTCCGTTTCTTTAACAAGCTATTTTTCCTATATAAAAGAGGAAAAAACCCTGACCGCTCTCATTATCAAAGAAAACAGTGAATTCGTGCGGAAACAAGCGGAGCTCATAGAACAACAATTGAATGAAAAAGCATTAGGTTTGGCCCGAATTGCAAAACTCTATGATGATCAAGGAGAAGAAGCCGGTACTGAGTATTTTGTTAAATTAACAAAAACCATTGCTTATTCGATGAACCTCAATAGCTCTGCCATTGGTTTTGAAAGTGGCGTTGGCTACTGGAATCAAACGAGTAATACTTGGCCTGAACATATATTTTCAGGTGATGTTAGAGATGAATCATATTACCAATTAGCTCGCAGAAGCTCAGGCACCGCAACAAGTGAGCCATATTTTGGTTCAATGACTTATTGGGTCAGTATCGTTCATAAAATTAAAAATGGTATGATTTCAGTTGATATGAAATTGGATTTTTTGAATGAGTTAGTTGAGAACTCCGCAGAAATACCAGGGGCTGTAGCATTAATTTTTAATCAAGACACCACCGTTTTGGCTTCGACAAGTAAAACGGTTAAAAACAAAAAACTAGCAACGAGTTACCCTTGGTTTAAAGAGGCAGCGTTAAACGCTGTTAGCCATGAAAGGGGGATATATACCTATCAATTAGATGGTGTGGATAAGTTACTGTTTGCACATCAAATTAAAATAGCTGATAAATATTGGTATTACACTTTAGGTCTAGATACAGAAGTTGCCTATGCAAGTCTGTCTAAAGCGAAGCAAAGCGCTATTATCAGCAGTATTGCCGCAACATTAATAAGTGTTATTTTGGTGTTCATCTTATTGCAAATTATTTATCGCCCTATACTTGTATTAAAAGAAACAATCACTGCACTTTCTCAAGGTAATGGCGATTTAACACAGCGACTTAAGGTAAATTCAACTGATGACTTAGGTCAAATTGCAGATGGTGTTAATCGGTTTATAGAAAGCTTGCAATCAATGATATTAGAAATAAAAGAGGCAACAACAGCACTAAATGGCAATGTCTCTAAGCTGAAAGACCAATCAGAGCATAATACCGTTATATTAAATGGCCATGTTCAAGAAACTGAGCAAGTGGTAACGGCTATTGAAGAAATGAATGCTACTGCGGGCTCTATGGCAAGCGATATTGCCAATGTCGCTCTACTAACAGATAACGCCAACAGCGCAGGTCGTGAATCGATGAAAACAGTAAGCCAAGCACAAGGGACTATTGCAGAGTTGGTTACTGACGTTGATAACTCGGTAGAAAGTGTGAGTGAAATGAGTAGTAAAACCGATGGCATAAATTCGATTTTGAGTGTTATTGGTGGCATTGCCGATCAAACCAATTTATTAGCACTTAACGCGGCTATTGAGGCCGCTCGCGCTGGTGAACAAGGTCGTGGTTTTGCCGTTGTTGCCGATGAAGTGCGTAACCTTGCAAGCCGAACCAAGTCAAGTACCGATGAGATTGAAAGTGCACTTTCTAGCCTATTAAAAGGTAATCAAACGGTTGTTGATTCAATGAGTGTCACCAAAGAGCGTTGTCAAAAAGCGGCGACAGGTGCAGGTGAAGTATCAATAAGTTTAGATGAAATGACAGGTATTGTGTCTGAGATTAATAATTTAAGTACACAAGTTGCCACTGCAGCTGAAGAACAAAGCAATGTCACCCATGAGGTCAGTAAAAATATGACCGCAATTAACGAGATTGTCGGCGAGCTAGATAACAACGGTAAACAAGCGTTTGCTGAGCTCAATAGTATTGATGATATCAACCAGCAGTTAACTGAGATTATCAGCAAATTTAAAGTGTAGTTTGTACCTACATTTACTGAAAAACCACAAAAAAACCGTAGTACTTAAAAAGTAATACGGTTTTCTTCTTTAAAGCTCAACTAGGTTCAATCGTTGCCGTCAGTTATTTTTTAACCCATTGCCCTTCAGCATTTTGAATTAAATGTCCTGGCTGAGTTTTAGCCATAGACTTTTCGCCCGCTAGCTTAGTAACTTGCTGCATAGTGATTTTATTTTTTCGCGCCAAGTTAAGGTAAATATCTTTACGTTTTTTATTGACCATATCTACCAAGTCGCTAACTTCAGTGCTTGCCACTACCACACCTAGATAACCATTAGACATTTCACCAACAAGCCCTTGCTGTTTGGCTTGATCGAGAGTAACTGCCCAAGCTGAAAATGCTATGGAAGAGGCAATTAACACTAGGCTCACTTTTCTAATTAAGTGCTTGATTGAGTGTTTTATTAATTTATTCATTATTGCTCCTAAAAGATATCACTATCGTCACTGAAAATATCATCGAGTTCTTTATCGACTTTGACTCGAATCTCATGATCAATCTTAAGATTCAAGTTAATCGTGATTGGCTCTTTAGCACTTACTTCAACTCGATGAGTGCAGGCAGTAAATAAAAATACAGCTAGCAGTGGTGCCAGTATTTTAACCATAAATGTTCCTTAATTGTTTAGTTCTTTTTTGTATATACCCATGTTACCTCAAAATTCAGGATTCAGCTGAAATTAGAAACGCTTTTAGGCAAGGCATAGATTGAAGATAATAGTATTCTATTATTTAAATCAATAACGTGGCATAAAGCGTTTCTAAACCAGCCCTACGGGGATCCCTGATAAAGTCATGCTCATCGTTGTATCCGTTTTTAAGGGAATAACCATTAATAAAAAGATACGCCTTGATCATGAACTTATCTGGTATCCTGAAACTCGACTTTTGAAGTATCATGGGTATAACCCTTTGATAATTTTGCTTTCAAAATCCTCGGTAATATTGAGTGATTCAATTAAGCCTAATAAATCATAGCTAAGATTTAAATTCAAATTTACATCATTGTCCAAATCAGGATTTCGGCCCCTAATGGCTGTATCTAATAACATATAGCCGTCATCCGCCATCGAAACTTCTGATGAGAGATGATGGTAGTGCAAGTTTTCCAAGGCGCTAAACGCCAGCTTTAATTCAGTGCTACTGGCTTTTAGTTCTTCAACCGCGGGGTTATTATAAACTTGGATAATACCGTCACCGACATTTTTTATGCTACCGCCTTTGATGAGAAAGTTTTCACCATCATATTGAATGGGTAACTGCCCTGAGACTTTTCCTGTCACGACTATACCTTGCTTTTTATCTAACTCGAGTAGTTTTTCTAAATCTATTTTAGTTAGTGCTACTTTCACTGGCAGATCTTTCCTAAAAGGCCACTGAACTTGTGGTATATCAAAACGTCCACCTAATAAGTGTCCGCGAATATTATGTGCTAATAATTTCAGTCTATCTTGTGAAAAGTCGATATAAGTTCTTGTTGAAAAATTATTAATGGGTGTCGCCGTTTCTATCTTGGCAATGGTCAGATTAGATGACGTTTTAGTCTGGTCTGGTCTCGATTTTATCTCACCATTTTGTAACTGCAGCTTTTGTTGCCAGTTAAGCTCTTGTAGCCAAGTACCATCAACTTCCCCAGTAACATCTTGTACCGTTAGTGTGAGTATCATTGGATTAGCTAATAGGTCATCACTATTTTTTAACTGTCCGCTTAAGTGATAGTCGATATTGCCATCAATAAGCTTCAACTCAACAGGTAGTTTCAACTTCAAAGCTAATAAATCAGTAAGCAACACATCTTGTGCCGACACAATCACACTCGGATGACGTAAATCCCCCATTAAGATAGCGGTCGCTATGGGTACATCATCGGCAATCACTTTAGTATTTATCGTTATCTCTTCAATATTTCCACTGAGCTTTGTAGTTAACTCAAGTTCATCAACTTTCAATATATTAGGATAATTTAGCTGTTTTATCTGACTGTTAATATCTAATGCAAACGTCACTGATTCACTATTTTTAGACTGAGGTTGATTGTCATTTTTAGCAATCGACACTTTACCTTGCCAATGACTGATTAACGATTTTATATTCGGTTGAGCATTGGGGGTTGATTGTTGAGATTTCCTTATCGGTTCAATAACTGACTTATTTGACGGTAAGCTGAGCTGAGCTAATTCGATTGCCGTGCCTTGGGCAAGTGTTAGCTGCCAAATATCACTGTACTGCACAATTTCCCCTATGACACTTACCTTTACTGGCTGTCTGCTATAAGGCTGTAATTGAGCAATGCTTGCTGCTCCTGTCAGTGATAATTTTGCTTTTTGTAAGTTAGTTGTTATTGCTGGATCATCATTAAAATTAAAGAGTACATCGTTTAACGAGAGTTTTATTGGCCCATATAAATTTCTACTAACAATATCAAGGCTATCGCTGGCTATAGATTGCTGGGCAAAGTCAATTGTTAGCGAACCCAATGACTGAACTGTTAAGGAATTTATAGCATTGTCTGTGAGCACGTTTATTATCTGCTGGTCCACTGTTTGCGCTGTGAGTTGCTCAAGTAACTTTTCTGCATTAAAAACTAACTGTATGTTATTACGCTGGTAATCTTTATGAGTAAAGTCAAATTGTAGGGTTTCTCCCACTAAAGCTGTTTGCCACGACAATGTTGTCTCTAGCTCAATCGGCCCTAATGAAGAAAAACCTTGTGATGCCTCGAAAGAAAAATCAGTCATTTGATTGGTCAGAGCCAAGGTTTGCTGTTGCCAATCAAGTTGGCTATTAAGTTTCCCCGCAGCAATCCAAGAGTCATCGAGCAAGAGTGTTGATAAACTAAGAGGCAAAGCTCTTTGGTGTCTGACGAGAAATGGCCTGAGCTTTGCTAAATCTGTCGCTAAACTAGCACGAATCTCATCACCATTTTTAGTTAACGCCAAAGCAAGAACACTTTCATTCTTTTGATTAGCTAAAGAGAATGCGAGCTGCTGAGCATTGGCTGAAAATTGCCCTTGATAAGTGTGGTTTTTATTAGCTTTTTGATGGGTTTGTTTATTAGTTTTTTTATTAGTAAAGGGTTGGTAGCTAAAGGTTTTGATATCAATTTCAACTGGAATGGATATCAACGCAAGGTCATTAATTTTTTTTCTAATAAGTGTGGGTAACTCACTGAATTTTACGTTACTTGAAGTAGGGTTTTCAGGGAATTGAAAATCACCTTTAGCACGTACCGTAGCTACATCAATATTTATCGCTGAAATAGCGTCGGCTATATTATCTACGTCTAACTTGCTGGGCTCAAATCGCCATTCTACCAGACTACCAATTAATTCTATTTCCGCATAAGGAGAATCAATACATATACGGGTGATCAGTAAATCAAAGTTGTTATTTACTTCAAAATCAATACAGGTTAACTCACTATTATGCTCAGTCAGATAATTATTTACTATTGCTGTCACCACCGAGCTTCGACTATAAAATACCGCACTGAGTGTGATAACAAAGACCAAAGATATGGCTAAGGTAAATTTAAACAATCGCAAAATAATCCCTTACCTTCAAATATGACTGTGAAATAGCGTATATCGATTACCTATATGATAACTTAATATATTGATTAACTTTATCATTATTAAGTCGTTGTGGAGATAGGCGATCAACAATTTCTAATGCTTGATGCACTTTACTGAGTCCGATTTTGTCCTCTAAAGGTAATTTTTCAAATGATTTATCATTAATTGTTTCCTTAAGTAAGGCTAATGCCTCATTAAGAGAGGTTTTAAAGTCAGGTTGCAGTTTCTGCTCTTCGACGTTTTTCAATATTTTTTTTGCAGTAGTTAACGCACCAGTTAAAGCCACTATTGTTTCACTTTCAGGGATATCTTCATCATCACTGTCGGTATTCTCATCACTATCATCTTTATTTAAGCGCTCAATAAAGTCCCCAAGGAAATTAGTTAACGTGGTGGTAGAAGTGGTCTCGCTAGATTCGTTAGTGGTAGCTTCCGCTGAAGTCCCGCTTAACGTGGCATACTCACCTTTTGAAATAAGTCCAAATTGATAAAGCTTTTCTTTTAACGCGCCTACATCATCAAATGTTAGTTCTGCACCGCTAAAAAACTCACTGCTGATAGCATTAATCTTTTGCGCTCTACTTGATAAATATAAACTGTTATCAACAACAGCTGGCTCTTCACTTTTAGCAATGCTTTCAGCATGTTTTTCAGTGATTGCTTGTATTTCAGCAGTATTTTGCTGACTCACCGTTGAATTGTTATTAAAAGTGGCGCTATACAGGCCTAGGTTATTGATCATTTGGTAAATACCGTAATAAATTGACACTTTTATTACGAGCAATTTATATACCAATTACACTTGTTATTTTAATGACACTAATGCTAACAAATCTTGATAGGCTCAAAAAGCATAAGGTACTGTCGTAAGCTTTACTAAGCACCTTACTAAAGCGCTTACTAAACCGCTTACTAAACCGCTTACTAAACCGCTTAAAATATTAGTTTTTTAAACGGTTTATTTTCTAACTATAAATATCAAATTTAAAGTAACGTGCACAATAAGGTATGACTTTTTGTTTATGGTTTAATCCTATTAAACGTCTTGACGAATAAGGTAATCAAAAGCTCCCAAAGCAGCATTTGCACCACTTCCCATCGCAATAATAATTTGTTTATAAGGGTTGTTGGTTACATCGCCTGCTGCAAAAACCCCTGTAATAGACGTCTCACCTCGGCTACCTGCAATAATTTCACCGCGATTAGTTAATTCTATTTCACCTTGTAAAAACTCAGTGTTTGGCATCAAGCCTATTTGCACAAAAATACCTGCCAATGCCAGTGAATGATGTTCACCTGTACCTCGGTCGGTGTAACTTAAGCTAGTGACACGTGTACCATCACCATGCACTTCAGTGGTTTGCGCATTAGTAATAATAGTGACGTTAGTTAATGAATTAGCTTTTCTCACCAAAATATCATCTGCACGTAGCGTGTCTGCAAATTCTAAAACAGTGACATGCTCTACAATACCGGCTAAATCAATGGCAGCTTCAATACCTGAATTACCACCACCAATAACCGCTACGGGTTTGCCTTTAAAGAGTGGTCCGTCACAATGAGGACAGTAAGCAACCCCTTTGCCGCGATACTGATTTTCACCCGGTACATTCATTTCTCTCCAGCGTGCGCCAGTTGCTAATACCACCGACTTACTTTTTAATACGGCGCCATTTTCTAAGCTAACTTCAACCAGTCCTGTAGCTTCATTGCGCTTCACTTTACTCGCTTTATTACTGTTCATGATATCTACATCATATTCACGAACATGTTCTTCTAAACTAGCAACAAGTTTTGGCCCTTGTGTGGCTTTGACCGAGATAAAGTTTTCAATCGCCATGGTATCACTGACCTGTCCGCCAAATCGGTCTGCAACTAAGCCAGTATTAATACCTTTTCGTGCCGCATAAATTGCGGCGGCGGCACCTGCAGGCCCACCACCGACAACTAAAAAGTCATAGGTATCTTTATTCTCTAATGCTTTAGCTTGGCGAGCACCCGCATTGGTATCTACTTTATTTAAAATATCGGTTAATGACACACGACCCTGACTAAATGACTCACCATTTAAATACACACTGGGGACTGCCATCACATCACGATCAAACACTTCCGTTTGAAATAACGAACCGTCAATCATGGTGTGTTTTATATTCGGGTTAATGGCTGCCATCATATTTAAGGCTTGTACTACATCCGGACAATTCTGACAGCTTAACGAGATGTAGGTCTCAAAAACAAAATCCCCTTCGAGGTTGCGTACTTGTTCTATTTGCTCAGCTTCAATTTTTAAAGGGTGTGAACCACTGTGTAATAACGCCATGACTAATGAGGTAAATTCGTGCCCCATTGGTAAACCTGCAAAACGCATTTCGCTATTACTCGCCACACTACGGACTAACATAGATGGCACGCGTTCGTTGGCCGCTTGTTCACTATTATTACCATTAATTTCAGTGATTAATGGTGATAATTCAGCGATTTGTGTCACTAATTGAGCAAGTTCTTTTGCCTTAGGGCTTTCATCAGTAAAGGTGATTAGCTCGACTGGTGTTTTTAAGTTGTCTAAATAACTTTTTAATTGTGTTTGTAAGTTTGTGTCTAACATAATGACCTCTAAAGATATTCAATGGGAAGTGGAAAGTGATAAGGGAAAGGAACTTTAGTTTTGCTATTAATTAGCAAGTGCGAAACATCCTTATTCCGCCGAAGTTTGACTTTAGATTTGAATTAAATGCTTTCTGCTCAAGGCGCGAGGGCTGTAGCATAGCTTGCCTATGTGAAGCCCTCGTAACGCAGAGCAGTAAGCATTTAAACGAATCTAAGGAAAATTTAACTAATCCTAATTTAGATTTTGCCTACTAGGTCTAATGATGGAGCTAAAGTTTCAGCACCTGGTTGCCATGCTGCTGGACAAACTTCACCATCATGCTCAGCAACATATTGTGCTGCTTTAACTTTACGTAGTAACTCAGCTGCGCTTCGACCTATGCCTAAGTCATGTACTTCAGCGATTTTAACTTCGCCTTCTGGATTAATAACAAACGTGCCACGAAGTGCTAAACCAGCTTCTTCAATCATGACACCAAAATTGCGGGTAATTGCGCCAGTTGGATCACCAATCATTGGATATTTGATTTTGTTAATCGTATCTGAGGTGTCGTGCCATGCTTTATGAGTGAAGTGGGTATCGGTTGATACTGAGTAAACTTCAACGCCCATTTTTTGTAATTCGTCATAGTGGTCTGCCATGTCACCTAATTCGGTAGGACATACAAAAGTAAAATCAGCTGGGTAGAAGAAAACTACTGACCATTTATCCGCAAGGTCTTTTTCACTTAGTTCAACAAATTCACCGTTGTGAAAAGCAGTAGCGTTAAAAGGTAATAATTTAGTATTAATAATTGATTGGTTCATTCTGAACTCCCGTTAAGTATTATAAATATGTTTGAAACGTTAAAACTGTTTCGTTGAAGACGGGGTAATAATAGAGTCAGAGGATGAATTAGTATAATCGATGATAATTATCAATATGATAGTTAAAACCTATCATGCAGTATTCTAAAGAACACTATAGTGAGCTATTTGAAAGGTTTTAGCTTTTAGTAAGAATGGATAAACTAGGTAATGATACCGTTGAGAGACTTTCTAACACTGGCCACTATCGATCTAACGCATTGCATACGTGAATAATTAGGTCTAATCACCAAAGAGATGCCTCGTACAGGCACTGGGGCTTGAAACTGACCATAATGAATAGTATCGCTAGCTAAATTTCCTTGTGCAGCAAGGGCTGGTAATAAAGTAATGCCCATGCCGCTTGCCACCATATGACGTAGCGTTTCCAAGCTTGTCGCTTGAAAACTATTATCTTCTTTAGCACCCGCAGAAAAACAATAGCCCATTGCTTGGTCTTTAAGACAATGGCCATCAGCTAAGGTTAGAATTTTTTCATCATGTAAGTCGGAGAGTGATAAATCTTTTTTATTGGCAAGTCGATGATTTTTTGGTGTTGCCAGCATCAGTGGTTCATCAAACAATTGGTATGATTCAAATTTATCCATTTCATCAAGGTAAGGCAAAATTAATACGTCTAATTTACCTTCATCCAATTCCTGCAATAATACCTTGGTCTGATTTTCATGTAGAAAGAAGTTGATGTTAGGTAGTGCTTTATTCAAGTCTGCCATGATATGTGGCAACAAATATGGCGCTAATGTAGGTATTAATCCTAGATGTAAATCACCCGCAAACGGGTCAAGCAAGGCTTTAGCACAAGATTCAAATTGTCCTGCGGCTTGTAATACTTTTCGCGCTTCTTTAACTAACTGTTCCCCAGCAGGCGTTAACATAACATTGCGGCGATGACGCTCGACCAGTTGCAAACCTAGTTGCTCTTCCAGTTTCATTAGTTGCCCACTCAAAGTAGGCTGACTAACAAAACAAGATTGAGCCGCTTTACCAAAGTGTTTATGTTTATCGATAGCCGTTAAATATTCTAAATCGCGCAACTTAATCATAGCTAAGACCTATCTTTTAATAAGAAAACAGAGAGTTTGGCTATGGTATTATGATCACGTGTTGAAAGCGAGTTTCATAAGGTATGTGAAGTAGAAATGTTGCCCTCAGATTAGCTTAAATAAAGCCACTTATAATAAGTTCAGTCATGCACATTGACTAACTATGGCCTAGCGATCCTTTAGCTAAGGGTTAACTAACTGCTAGCCAAATACCAACAGCTATCATCAAACTACCCGCAATACGATTCATCCATTTAACATTATCGCCGCGACTTAAAAATAACCGTAGACTCTTACCACCCGTTGCGTAAGCCATCATGCTAGTAAATTCGGTAAACATGATAACGCCGAGTAACATCAGTAATTGTGGTGCTACTGCGCGGTCAACACTAATAAAAGGAGGAAGCAGGGAAATCATAAAGGCCCATCCCTTGGGGTTAGCAATAGCGGTGACGAACCCTTGCGTGAATAAAGAATAACGACTGACATCGCTGGGCTTATTGTCACCTATCGACATTTTACCCCTTGAGCGCCACATATTAACGCCTATGTACGCTAAGTATGCACCACCTATCCACTTCAACACTTCGAATACATCTGGGTAGTTAAGCATAATACCAGCAACGCCAAACACAGCTGCTATCGCAACAATTGCGACACCAATGAGTTCACCAATCATCATCCACATGGTACGACGCACACCAATGCTCATGCCTAGCGTCATCGCCAATGTCATGCACATACCTGGCGTGATTGAGACAAAAAAGAAGGTAGGAAGAAAGACCGCAAGAACAGCTATATCAGGCATTCGATTCACTTTTAAGTTGAAGATAGGAAAATTCAGAGACACTGTAACAATAAAGTGCAGCATTGATTATAAAATAACGATGAATAATCGAATTTAAAAGGCTAAATGCAGAAAATCGACTGTATAACCAAGGTATTGAGGTTTATTTAATACGAGTAGAAAAATGATTAATATTAGAAAAGAACAAAGAGAGAAAGTAGTAGGTCATGCAGAAGACAATAATTACTGTGAGGAGCAAGTGCCCCTCGCCAGTAATAGATAAAATTGCTTAACGCAGAAGCGTAAACCAACCCATTACCATTGGTAATAATGGCATAGCAAACATTGCCACAATAATCATTGCTAAGTGTTTGAAAGAGGAGGGATCTTTAAAATCTTCTTCGTGCTGAGACATGGTCTAGTTTCCTGTACTGCGGTTAAACAACTAAAATATGGCGCGGATTTTAGCCGATATTGTTAATGATGGACAGAGAAACTTGATCTAGATCAAAGGGTATAGCGACGAAAAACTAAAAGTTAAGTCACTAATCTTCGCGTAACCAACAACTTACCGAGCAGGTATTCTAGCTATTCGATTTTGTTATTTGATATTTGATATTTAATTAATCATCTTTAAAAATACCAACATAAGTCACTTGGCTGGTAGATTTGCTGGCTCGATACATACCTTTAGTATTGAATGGTAAGCTGATATTACCTTTACTATCTATAATAATCACACCACCCGTACCACCAACAGGCATGAGCACATCATGAATAACTTCTTTACCCGCTTGGTCAATACTCTTACCTTGATATTGAACTCTGGCACAAATATCAGCCGCTACGTTATAACGAATAAAGAATTCACCATGACCCGTTGCTGAAACAGCACAGGAAGCATTATCAGCAAAAGTACCTGCACCAATAACAGGTGAATCACCAATACGACCATAACGCTTATTTGTCATACCACCAGTAGAAGTACCTGCAGCAACATTGCCAAATTTATCAAGCGCAACAGCGCCAACCGTACCCACTTTATATTCAGTATCTAAAGCAAAGTGCGCTGCTTGGTAGTCTTTATTTTGTTGTTTAGCCTTTTTCATTTTAGCTTTAGCGCGTTGCAATGATTTATATCTATGGTCAGTATCGAAGATCTTATTATCAACTAACTTAACCCCTTGGCTATGAGCAAAGCTTTCTGCGCCAGCACCACTTAACATCACATGTACTGATTCATCCATCACCAAACGTGCTAGATTTATCGGGTTTTCAATATGTTTAACTCCCGCGACAGCGCCTGCTTGACGGTTTTTTCCGTCCATAATTGAAGCGTCCATTTCATGAGTTTCATCATGGGTATAAACAGCACCTTTACCCGCATTAAAAAATGGTGAGTTTTCGAGAACATTTATTGCAGTGGCTACCGCATCAAGGCTAGTACCACCTTGCTCAAGAACCGTATAACCTGCTTCAACAGACTCTTTTAATTTAGCACGATAAGCCGCTTCTTTTTCAGGAGTAAAATGGTCTTTTTGAATGGTGCCCGCACCACCATGAATGGCGATAGCAAAAGGAACGTCTTTTGCTAAGACAGTATTAGAAAATGCAGTATTAGCAAAGGCTGATACAAGTAAAAAAGTTAACATCGGTCGCGTTATTTTCATTATTATTCCTCGTTATTCTTAGACTGTAAATCTTAGACAATTAATCGGCAGTAACTGAACTGCTTTACAACTCATCGCACGCAAAAGAGTTATAGCCAAATGTCCTGAAACGCGCATCTTCAAGTGGCTTGGGTATATAAGTTAAATCATGACAATGCTTGCGATAATATAAGCCACAAGTGTTAACGCGCCACCAAACAGTGCATAAGGCATCTGGGTTTTAACGTGCTCAAGTAAATCACAACCTGATGCGATGGCTGATACACAGGTGGTATCAGAGATTGGTGAGCAATGATCACCAAAGATACCACCACCTAAAATGGCAGCAATGACTAATGAAGGCGGTAAACCGAGCGCTTGAATTAATGGCACGCCAATAGGAATTAAAATGGCGAAAGTACCCCACGAGGTCCCTGTACTAAATGAAATAATAGCACCTGCAATGAACAACATAGGCACCACTAAAATTAATGGTAGATACTCACCAACAATACCTGCAATAAAATAACCTGTGCCAAGCTCTTTCAAGCTAGCGCCAAGGGTTAATGACAATAACACTATCGTGACTAACGGTAATAGTTCACCAATGCCTTTAAACCCTATTTCTACTAACTCTTGATGTCCGAAACGATTAGAAAAACGCAATAAAAAGTAACTTACTGCCAAGCCTAAGCAAGTGGCATAAAGTACCGATTTACTACCGTCACCTTGAGTGATATCACCATTACCGCTCCAATACATAAAGAAAAACATGCCGAAGATCATGCTCATTAAAGGTACCAACATAAAGCGTGCTTTGGTGGCTGGCACCATGGCCTCATGCAGTATGGCTTGTGATAGTGTTTCTTGAGGTGCAGCTGTTTGCACTATTGAAGATTCAGCTATTGAAGAGCGCTGCGATAAATCATCAGATTCTACCCTTTCCTTTGTTTTTTCGCTGGTATTCAATGCCAACTCTGCCGTTTTCATTGGCCCATGTACTCTATCGGTCACTACCGTATAAACCACCATGAGCAAAGCGATAATAGCGTAGAAATTAAATGCGACTGATCCCCATAAAATAGACACAGAAGACTGCCCTAGTTCATAGTTATTTAATAGTGCGAGTACATACGCACCCCAGCCATTTAGTAATACTAATATACATACTGGCGCACTGGTACTGTCAATAATATAGGCTAAGCGAGCACGACTCATTTTGAATTTGTCGAATAAATCACGAGACAAAATACCTGCAGTAAGCACACTAAGATTTGATTCGATAAAGATGACCATGCCGGTAAACATGGTTAGAGCACCTACTTGTCGCTTACTTTTGGCGATACCTTTATTAACTAACTTTTCGACCGTTGCAGTAACACCACCTGAATCTCTAACATACGCCAGTAAAGCGCCAATCAGTAAACTGAAAATCAAAATACGGGCATTACCAGCAGAGCTGACGACGCCGATAACACGTTCGAGAGAGCCTATAAAAGCATGAAAAATGACATTGCTATGCTCTTGTGATGCTAATAACAACTCAGAGGTAAATACCGCGGTGAGTAAAGCAAGAATGACTTCTTTTTTCCAAATAACAATAATAATAGCGACCAAAGGAGGTAGCACAGACAACCAATCCATAAAAGACCTTAAAGCATGAGTTTGATATTGAGTGGCTTGATTATACTAATTCAATTAATCAAGCTAGTCGTAGAGGGAGCAGTGTGGCAAATAACTAAGGCAGATTCAATATATACCCGTCACCAATCAAGATGCTGGTTTCAGAGTGCTTGAGCAATTTCAACTCAAGGCGCTGTGATGACATAATGGTTATTCCATTGTGAATCACAGCAACGATGAAGTGATGTTGCTCAAGCGCTTCTTCGATGAGTTTTAAATGACTTTATACTGCGTCAAATAATCAAAACATAGAATGACTATGCTTAAATCATTCTTCTTGCCTAAAATCATTTAAATTCCCACTGAAAACCTGCACTTTGAATGGTAACGGGTATATTGACTAAGTGAAAATAAAAAACCCGACTAAATGTAAATTTGTCGGGTTTTTTATTATTTTTAAAAGATAAATCTCAGTACTATTTAATAGTAATCATCTTCTTTATTGTGCGCTTGTGGATCTTCGATAATATCGTTGATGTTAACTTCAAAGTTATCATTGTTGTTACAATCAACCATATAAATAGTATGTGTTGAGCCATCAACCCAGGTAACAGTACCACTGCCTTTTTTACTGCCACATTTCATACCAATATGAATATCTTTAAATTCCATAAGCCCTCCTCAACGCTAACTTCCAAGGTGTACTGAGTTTGACTTCAGTACGACCAGTTAGTTCATTTTTTGAACACCCAGTAATTAAGTATAGTATTGATGTCATGAAATGCTAGTAGATTATTGTCTGATTTAAGCATGAAACTGCTGAACGTAAGTAACTGACTCAAATTTATAAAAGAATATTTAAGGAAGAAAAGCACTACCTAAGGTACAACTTGCGCTCGCACCAGTGACTGCTGGCAGATTACTGTCTAAACCTTGATCAAAAGCGTATGCAAGCCAAGCAAACGCCATAGCTTCAAGAATATCACCATCAATATTCAGTGCTTGCATGGTGTTTATTTCAAAGACAGTGTCGGATGCAGTTAATCTACTGCTAAGCGCTTCCACTAGAGCCTTATTATGGACACCGCCGCCACACAAGTAGACTTTACCTTGTGCCGTTAGCGCCATAATGGCGTCGCTAATACTCTGTGCGGTAAAAGCCAATAGTGTCGCTTGAATATCGGCATTATGATTGATTACTGTTTCATGTTGCGAATGAGTTGCCTCTTTAAAAGCTGTTAATTGCTGTTCAAGCCATTCAAGGTGAAAATATTCTCTTCCTGTACTTTTAGGTGCTGCAGAATTTATATAATCATCTTGCATCAACTGCTCTAGCAACAACGGAATAACTTGTCCCGTTGTTGCCCAAGCGCCATTTTTATCAAAGCAGTCATCACTATTTGGGTGATGTTTAGTGAACCAATCATCAAGTAAAGCATTACCTGGTCCTGTATCAAAACCCAAAACAGCTTGATTAGAATCTCGTGTTGGCAAAAAGGTTATATTGGCAATACCGCCTATATTCACCACAAAGTTCGCGGCGGTTGTTTGAGTGAATAACTGTTGATGAAAAATCGGGACTAAAGGTGCGCCTTGACCACCTAACGCCATATCTTTACGACGAAACTGACCTACCACGCGAATCCCAGTCAACGTAGCCAACGTTTGGCAGCAACCTATTTGTAAAGTAAATGGGTTATCGCCACTTGGACGATGACGAATGGTTTGCCCGTGATTACCAATGGCAATAATATCTTCAGGGGTTAGCTTTTCTTGATTAAGTAATGCATTAATGGCCTGAGAAAATAACTGCGCTAATTCAACATCCAAATGAAATGCACGATCAATCTCATTACTCCCAGGTTGATAAAGTGAGGTGATTTTATCTGCAATAATAGCGCTATAACTTTGATAGAAACTAGCAACTAATCGAGGCTGTTGCCCCTTATCAGTAAAGTCTACTAGCGCCAAGTCGATACCATCAGCACTGGTGCCTGACATTAAGCCAATATAGTATCTTCCTTCTGCTACCGTTTTATTATTAATCATTAGTCGCTATATCACTTGCTTGTGTCGAAAGTAATGCATTTTTAGCCCCTGATAAGGCTTGTAGACGTTCATCAGCTAATAATAAGAATTTGGCTTTATATTTTTTAGCGATAGGCCTAGCATCAGGTAATTTGACGGTACGCGGATTACGATGTACGCCATTAAGCAAAAATTCGTAATGTAAATGCGGGCCTGCCGCTAAACCGGTAGCGCCAACATAACCAATGACCTGACCCTGTTTGACACGCTGACCTTTTTTGACTGCTCGTTTAGAAAAGTGCAGATACTTAGTCACTATGCCATTACCATGTTGAATAAAGACATAGTTACCATTGTATTTATTATAGGTCGCATGCGTCACCTTACCATTACCTGCCGCAACAACTGGTGTGCCGGTCTTAGCTGCGTAATCAATACCACGATGTGCTTTCCAACGTTTCTGTACTGGATGAAAACGTTTTCGTTTAAAACTCGAGCTTATATATTTAAAGTTTACAGGTGCACGTAGAAAAGCCTTGCGCATACTTCTGCCATCAGGACTGTAATACTCATCATCGGTAAAACGAATAGCTTGGAATACCTCATCTTGGTTAGTTATTTCCGCCGCTAAAATATTGCCTGTACCTATATACTCACCGTCGATATATTTCTTTTCATAAGTAATATGAAAACTGTCGCCTTCACGGATATCTAAGGCGAAATCAATGTCCCAACCAAAAATATTGGCAAAGTTAATGATTTGGCTATCATTCAATCCAGCACTGACGCCTGCATTCCAGAAACTAGAATTGATGGTGCCGTAACTAAAACTTTCTCGTATTTCTACTTCTTTAGTTTCCCGATGAGATTGATAACTGTCGCCCACTAAATTAATAAATAAGGTATCAGTTTTAGAGAGTGGATATTCAAGCGCGGCTAATTGTTGCTCTTCATCGCTGGCAATGCGTAATTTATCACCGACATTTAGTCTTTTTAATAATTTACTTTCTTTACCTTTAGCGGTACTGACCGCATAGGTTGTTTGCGCACTAAAACCCAACCGTTTTAGTATCAAGGCTAAAGAGTCACCACTTCGAACCTTCACGGTTTGCCAGCTTAGTTGGGCGAGTGTTTCTAACGAATCTTGTATTTTTACTTTTCTTTCTAATTTCCCGCTCACTAAACTGCCTGCATTTTGCGCACTGACAGTTTTAGCTAACGAGGGTATCTGCTCAATTGTGATTTTGTTGTTGGCTTTGCTACTACTTCGCTGAGGTAAGGCACTTTGTTTGGGCGTTGTACCTTTAGGCACTATATCTTCTGGCAATGATACCTGAATGCGTTTTCCTACTTGGATATTATCAACATCGAGACTTTCGTCATTCGAGGGAATGATCAATAAAAGCAGTAAAAAACAACTACTGGCAATAATTATCCGGCGATGTAACTTAGGTAGGTTTTTAAATATTTCTAATAATTTTTTCAACAGGATACGACTCGAAACTTTCATAGCGGGAAATGATAAATCAAAAACAAATTCAGTAATCTACCGACTATATCAAAACTGTACCTAAACTACAGAAAAAATAATGCGATTACTGACTGCACTCATCGATGAAAACCCTAGTCTTTGTAAGCAAATGTAATTAATCACATTCAAAGACGAACTGAGTAAGAGGCACTTATTTAAATTTGGTTCTCCACTAAGGTTAATAACAGCAACGTCTTAAGTTTTTAATGAGGTGATTTACTTTTAAAAACAAAAAAATCAACTTAACTTGCTTAAGTTAGCCCTTTATTAACTCTGTTTATCATTAAGATCACTATTTCTTTACTAAAAAAGCCATTATAAAGTTTTATCCCACCCGCAAAGTGCAGTAGAATTCGACCATTAAATAAACTTTACCTAGTCAATATAACCACTCAACTTACCAAAACAGTGTGCGCCTTGTTTTCAGTGCTCCGCTCAGTAGTTATCATTTATTAAAAGACTAAGTACTCAAAGCCAATCAGTGGAGTCCTAATGACCGATTTTAACCAAGCATTCGCCGAACTAAAACGCGGAGCAGAAGAAATATTAGTAGAAGAAGAATTATTAACAAAGCTTAAGACAGGTAAGCCGCTAAAAATCAAAGCGGGTTTTGATCCTACTGCGCCTGACTTACATTTAGGCCACACGGTATTAATTAACAAGCTTCGTCAATTCCAACAATTAGGTCATGAAGTTATTTTCTTGATTGGTGACTTCACCGGAATGATTGGTGATCCAACGGGTAAAAATGTGACGCGTAAGGCACTCACTAAAGAAGACGTATTAGCCAATGCTGAAACGTATAAAGAGCAAGTCTTTAAAATATTAGATCCCGCTAAAACAACCGTTGCCTTTAACTCTACTTGGATGGATAAATTAGGCGCGGCAGGTATGTTACAACTTGCCTCTCGTCAAACGGTTGCCCGTATGATGGAGCGTGACGACTTTAAAAAACGTTATGCTAACGGCCAGGCCATTGCTATTCATGAGTTTATGTACCCTTTAGTACAAGGTTGGGATTCAGTTGCGCTTGAGGCTGATGTTGAGCTGGGTGGTACCGACCAAAAGTTTAATTTATTAATGGGTCGTGAGTTACAAAAATCTGAAGGCCAGCGTCCACAAACAGTATTAATGATGCCATTACTTGAAGGCCTAGATGGCGTTCAGAAAATGTCTAAGTCATTAGGCAACTACATTGGCATTACTGATACGCCTACCGACATGTTTGGCAAAATAATGTCAATTTCAGATGTATTAATGTGGCGTTACTACGAGTTACTTAGCTTTAAACCGCTTGAAGAAATTGAAGGTTATAAAACCGAGATAGAAAATGGCAAAAATCCTCGTGATGTTAAAATTGATTTAGCCAAAGAATTGATTGCTCGTTTTCATGATGAAGCTGCTGCACAAGCTGCCCATGATGAATTCATCAATCGTTTCCAAAAAGGTGCGTTACCTGATGATATGCCGGAATTAACGATTACCACTGAAAATGGTGAAATAGCCATTGCTAACTTGCTTAAAGATGCAGGATTAGTCGGTAGTACTTCTGATGCCTTTAGAATGATCAAACAAGGGGCGGCTAAAATTGATAGCGAAAAAGTAACTGACCGTAGCTTAGTTATTAGCGCTGGCACGACGGCAGTTTATCAAGTCGGCAAACGTAAATTTGCTCGTATTACCGTAAGTTAATTAACCTAAAAATTTACTTAACTTCCTATCAAGCCAGTACTTAAGTTACTGGCTTTTTTATGTCTTCCTATCCACTTCTTTGCTTGCTTGAAGTAAATAATTTGCAATAACTAGTTGTTTTATCTTGTCACTGGGATAATGTAGTGATTAATAATTATACGCATGGATGGCACTTAAATGATTATATTCTCACTTCATCTCTTGCTACTTACTACTTATTTTACTTAACTACACTTAGCCAAATAAAATTATTTAAATCAATGAGTACGACTTAAAGAGTGAGGTTGTAAATGACTAAACCTGCCCAGACAATTCTATCATCTCCACGTTTTAACGCTGCCCATTCATTATCACTATCTTTAGCTATATTGAGCACACTTTGTTCAGTAAGTGCTTACAGTGAACAAACAGATAAAGAACGCATCAAAAGTTTAGAGCAACGCTTATTAGAACTTGAGCAACAAGTACAAAAGAAAAACAATCAAAGTTCAACAATAGCTAAAGATGGAAAAAACCAATCTAGTAATAGCGAAAAGGTCGTAGTCATACCTAAAACCACTCAGCGACCTAGTCATGACTTTGAAGCACCTGATAAAAGTATTGTACTGAGTAATAGTGATACCACCTTACAGATTGGCGGACAGATTTGGTTAGATGCTATTTATAATAGTGGCGAAATGACCAATCGGGCGGGCTTTCAAACATCATCCATTGCTTATGAAAACAATACCACTAAAGACAATACCCTGCTTAGTGTAGGCCAATCTAATTTATCCTTTAAAAGTTACACCCCGACTCAGTATGGCGCTATGACCACTCGCTTTGAGTTTGATATGTTTGATGATCAAGGTAATGCTGATTTTAATCTTACCCATTTATGGGGAGAAATAGGTGATTTTGGTGCCGGTCAAACCTTTAGTGGGTTCATGGACATCAACTCCTTCCCCAATATTTTAGATTTCTGGGGGCCTAACTCCATGGTATTTAGCCGCCAGCCTCAAGTGCGTTATAGCACAGCAGTAAGTGAAAGTGGAAGAATAATGTTTACCATAGAAAAATCTGCTAGTGATTTTGCCGTGCCAAAATCATCTACCAAAGCAGATTATGACGATATTAATGAGTTGCCTGACTTGACCGTGTCTTACTTACACAGCGGTGACTTTGGTTACATAAAGTCGGCTATGGTGTTTAGACAACTTGGCTATGAAACCTTATCGACTAAAGATACAACCTTAGGTTGGGGACTCAATATTTCAGGTGCCATCACACTCACCTCTGCGGACTCGATAAAGTTTCAACTAGCGCATGGCGAAGGTATTGGTCGTTACGTTAATGACACCTGCTGCAGTTATTACAGTGATGAAACCGGTGGCGTTGATGCAGGTATAGACGGTAATGGCCGGTTGAAAGCTATTCCTGTGACTGGCGGATTTGCCTATTATAATAAACAGTGGAGTAAAAAGTGGAGCAGCGCTATTGGTTATAGCTATTTAACTATTGATAATCTAGTGACGCAAAAAGACAAAGCGATCAAAAATAGTGCTTATTCAACGGCGAACCTTATTTGGTATCCTGCTAGTCAAATAAAAGCAGGCGTTGAATTACAGTATGGTGATGTTCAAAGTAAATCAAACCTTGAAGCGGATAACTTTAGAGTCCAAGCCTCGGTCGGTTTTAAATATTAATAAGGAATCTATTTAATGAAGTTAACTAACTACCTAGTAATTTTTGTTCAACTCTTAGTATTAACCTGTGCCAGCCCGGTATTGGCAAAATCGCCACAACAGCCCGTTATACAAAGTATATTAGATGATGCCTATCATAAATTTGAAAATGATACTTCAGGCAAGAATGCTGATTATATTCCTGCATTAGCTAAGGTGGATTCAGCTTATTTTGGCTTAGCGGTAGTCACTCCTCATGGCAAAATTTATACCAAAGGCGACGTAAGTCAGCCTTTCTCTATTCAATCTATTTCTAAAGTATTCACCTTAGCATTAGCAATGGAACAAAAGGGTCCACAAACTATTGTTGATAAAATAGGCGTAAATGCCACAGGTTTAGCATTCAACTCAGTGACGGCTATAGAACTAAATAAAGCACGCAGCGTGAACCCTTTAGTTAATGCCGGTGCAATAGCCACGGTAAGCTTACTTGATGGTAAAAATGAAAAAGCTAAGTGGTCGGCTCTTTCCGCTTGGTATGATAAATTTGCCAACCGAAAGTTAAGTGTTTTAGAAGATGTTTATAAATCTGAATCTGATACAAACGGTCATAACCGCGCAATCGCCGAATTATTAACGTCTTATGACCGTTTTTATGGTGATGTCGACCTCAACCTTGCGATATATACTCGTCAATGTTCAGTTGCTGTCACGACCAAAGATCTTGCCGTGATGGCATCGGTATTCGCCAATAACGGTGTTCATCCGTTAACAGACAAACGTTTGATGAGTAGTGATAATGTCTCACGGGTGTTGGCAGTAATGACAACCGCAGGACTTTATGAAAATAGTGGCCAGTGGGCTTATCAGGTAGGTTTACCTGCAAAAAGTGGCGTTGGTGGCGGTATTATCGCGGTATCACCTGGAAAATTTGCGGTCGCTGTTTTTTCACCTAGGCTTGATTCTGCAGGTAATAGCATACGCGCGCAAAAAGCCATTGATTATATCGCCGAAAAATTACACGCTAATATTTTCTAATGCATTAGTATAAATATTGTTAGCACGCTTTTACGGTTTTGGTTACCACACTCCTTGAGACTAGGCGTGTGGTCAACGTCAAAATTACGCAGGTAAATTTTTTAAAAAATTACCTGTCACAATAGAAAAACCGCACGATTTCATCCATGCAATAGCCTCTGACTCATCAACAAACACTCGTCGTTCATAATCCCCTTCACTCTGTGGGACAATATTTTCAAGTTGCATGCTCTTCCAAGCAGATGGCGAATAAATATGACAATCTTTAATACAGCCATTATTTTTAAATTGCTGGCAATGCTCAATTAAATGAGATTCCATCTCAGGAACACCTAACTCCCATTCATCAAAATAGGAAAAAATAGCCCAATGAGTTCCATTTAAATGCGCTGTTTTATCTCTAAATTCTTGACTATATTGAATAGCCGCTTCTTCATTCCAGCAACCACTGAACCACTGCAAGACATAATTATTTTGTACTAATATTCGCCAATCACCATGTACTGCAAACATATCAATTTACCTATAAAAATAGCGGGTTGTGCGCTTTAGTTACCATTAGAAGACTTGTTCAATTGAAGTAAAGTCATAGTTTTCTATTAAGCTATTTACCTTCATATCGATACATATACCCATAATTTATATAGGGATTTAAGGAGTTCAAACCACAGTACATTTATTTACATAGCTTGATCTACATCATAACGGCTTTAAGGCGAAAGCGTAAACTGTGACATATTGTCGCAGTTGGTTGTTTTTATACCATACTGTATGAACACAACACCTTGGCGATGTCATGTTAGTAAATAAATTTTTTAACGTCTTTATGCGTTTTCCCCAGCAAACAGTCTCTACATTGAGAACAGCGCTTACCCAAGTGTTGGTTCTATTTTTATGTGTCATCATGCCCGCACAAGCCCTTTTCGTAAGCCCTCCTAAAGATCCTATGCCGTTAATTAAGGAGATCTTTGCCGAGCAAACTAAAATTAGTGAAAAACAAACCACTAACGAAGGTGGGCCCTTAGTTTGGACCGTATACAAACAAGGAACTGAAGGCGAAGAAATTTTAGGTTACGCCTTTGAAACTAACGACATAGCTAAAATTCCTGCCTATTCAGGCGAACCAGTCAATATGTTAGTGGCTATTGATCCTAAAGGCGTTTATTTAGGCGCTAAAGTATTAGAGCATCATGAACCGATCATATTAGCGGGTATTCCTGAGAGTAAATTACATAATTTCACCAAACAATATGACGGTTTACATGTGAGTGACCGCCTAAAAGTTGGCGGTAACAAAACCGACAACGTTATTCATATCGATGGCCTTTCCGGCGCAACCGTTACGGTAATGGTGATGAATGTTGGTATTGTAAAATCAGCAACAAAGGTTGCTCGTGCGCTAGGTATTATTAGTGCTAGCCAAGAAGTAATTCAACCGATGGGAACCATTTACCCTGACGTTTTTGCCAAGTCAGATTGGACTACCCTCACAGGTGATGGCTCTATTCGTAAGTTATACCTCAATAGAAAAACGGTTGATGAAGCTTTTGTAGGTACTGACGCTGAACATGTTGAAGAAGCGAGTAGCGAACAAAAACAAGATATGTTTGCCGAGGTTTATTTTGCACAATTAAACATTCCTACGGTTGGTCGTAACTTATTAGGCGATAGTGAATATGACTATATTATGTCGTCATTAAAACCCGGTGAACACGCACTTATTTTAATGGGTACAGGTTACTCATTTAAAGGTTCAGGTTATGTTCGTGGTGCTATTTTTGATCGTCTTCAAATATTACAAAATGGCGATGCATTTGCCTTTAGGGATTTAGATCATAGTCGTGTACCCGATATTTATATTGAAGGAGCGCCACAATTCACTGAACGTTCAGTCTTTATTATTCGTGACCACCACAAATTTAACCCCGCTTCTGATTGGCAACTGGAGTTATTAGTTCGTCGTCAAACCGGTCCTCTAGAAAGCATATTCACAAGTTTTAAAGCTGATTATCATACCTTAGACAAATATTTAGATCGCCCAGCTGTCATTATGCCTGAGCCAGAATTAACGCTAGCGCAGCAAGTATGGAAAGAAAAAGAAGCTGAAGTCATTGTACTCATTATCTTGCTTATTATTGTTGTGATGAGTTTGTTCTTCCAAGACATCCTTGTTCGTCATCCAACATTTATGCATAACTTCCGTCACTTATTCTTAATTGTTACGGTAGTATTTATTGGTTGGTCTTGGGGCGGACAACTCTCTGTAGTGAACGTATTTACCTTCTTACAAGCCTTTATGTCTGATTTTTCTTGGGACTTGTTCTTACTTGACCCGGTGATTTTCATTCTTTGGGGCGCAGCAGCAGTCACCATGATTTTGTGGGGCCGTGCGGTCTACTGTGGCTGGTTATGCCCGTTTGGCGCGTTACAAGAATTAATGAATATTTTTGCCCGCCACATCAAAATTCCACAATTTGAATTACCTTGGGCTGTACATGAGCGTTTATGGGCCATCAAATATCTAATTTTATTAGCGTTGTTTGGCTTGTCGATGGAGTCATTATCACTGGCAGAGCAATTCGCTGAAATAGAACCATTTAAAACAACTTTCCTACTAAAATTTGATCGTGAATGGCCGTTTGTATTATATGCATCTATCCTACTCATTATTAATATTTTTAACCGCAAGTTCTTCTGTCGTTACTTGTGCCCGTTAGGCGCAGCATTATCAACCAGTAATAGCATTCGTTTATTCAGCTGGTTACGTCGTCGTCCTGAATGTGGTCAGCCTTGTAAAACATGTGCTAAAGAATGTGAGATTCAAGCAATAGATCCAGATGGTGTTATCAATATGCGTGAGTGCCATTACTGTCTTGATTGCCAAGTGACTTATTTTAATGAAGAAAAATGTCCACCATTGAAAAAAATAGCAAGAAAAAAAGCAAAGTTTAAAGAAACAGAAATAGAAATAACCGAAGTAGCTTAATTGGATCAAGCGAGCTAAATAACAAATTTAATTACATTTTAAGTAAAGTGGAGAATACCAATGAGTAAAGAAGAGTTAAATTTAACGAATGACTCCAATGAAGTTACATTGGAAAGCGAAGAACGTCGTAAGTTTTTTGGTAAAAGTGCCCTAATTGGTGCAGGTGTTGTAGCAGCGCCAATGACAGCAGCTATGTTTGCCTCTACTGCGCAAGCACAAAGAAAAGAATTGGCAATGAGCCCAGTGGTTCATCCAGGTGAATTAGATGAGTATTATGGCTTCTGGTCAGGTGGTCATTCTGGTGAAGTACGTATTATGGGTATCCCATCAATGCGTGAGTTAATGCGTATTCCAGTATTTAATACTGACTCAGCAACAGGCTGGGGTTTAACTGAAGAATCTAAACGTGTTAAAGGCGACAGCGCCGATATCATGATGGGTGACTCACATCATCCTCATATGAGTATGACCGATGGTAGTTACAACGGTAAATATGTTTTCATTAACGATAAAGCTAACTCTCGTGTAGCACGTATTCGTTGTGACATCATGAAGTGTGACAAAATGCTTACGGTACCAAACGTACAAGCAGTTCACGGATTACGTGTACAAAAAGCACCATATACTAAATATGTTGTTTGTAATGGTGAATTTGAAATTCCAATGAATAACGATGGTAAAGACGGCATGAGAGATGTCAGCACTTACCGTTCGTTATACAACGTAATTGACGCAGAAACCATGGAAATGGCTTTCCAAGTAATGGTTGACGGTAACTTAGATAATACTGATGCTGATTTTGATGGAAAATACTTCGCATCTACCTGTTACAACTCAGAAATGGGTATGAACTTAGGCGAAATGATTTCTGCTGAGCGTGACCACGTTGTTATATTCAGCTTAGCGGCTTGTGAAGCAGCACTTAAAGCCGGTAAATTCAAAACTTACAACGGTAATGATGTACCAGTATTAGATGGCCGTAAAGGCTCTGAATTAACACGTTATATTCCAGTACCAAAATCACCTCATGGTTTGAATACTTCGCCAGAAGGTAAATACTTCATGGCAAATGGTAAATTATCACCAACAGTAACAGTAATTTCTATTGCTAAATTGGATGATTTATTTGCTAACAAAATTAAACCTCGTGACACTGTAGTAGCAGAGCCAGAGTTAGGTTTAGGTCCTTTACATACCGCTTTTGATGGCCGTGGTAATGCTTACACTACCTTATTCCTAGATAGCCAAATTGCTAAATGGAATGTTGAAGATGCTATTAAAGCGTACAAAGGCGAAAAAGTTAACTACATCCGTCAAAAACTAGATGTGCATTATCAACCAGGCCATAACCATACAACACAAGGTGAATCACGTGATGCTGATGGTAAATGGTTAGTTGTTTTATGTAAGTTCTCTAAAGATAGATTCTTACCTACTGGACCACTTAAACCAGAAAATGATCAATTAATTGATATTTCTGGTGATGTAATGAAGCTTGTTCATGATGGCCCAACATTTGCTGAACCGCATGACTGTATTATGGTACACCGTAGTAAAGTTAAGCCTAAGAAAGTTTATACTCGTGATGAGCCAACGTTTGCAGAAACATTAGCAATCGCGAAGCGTGATGGTGTTGATCCGATGAGTGACAATAAAGTTATTCGCGATGGCAAAAAAGTACGTGTATATATGACTTCTGTTGCACCAACTTATGGTATGAGTGAATTTACTGTAAAACTAGGTGATGAAGTTACGGTAATCATAACTAACCTTGACCAAGTAGAAGATGTTACTCATGGTTTCTGTATGACTAACCACGGCGTACAAATGGAAATTGGTCCTCAACAGACTTCTTCTATTACCTTCACTGCCAACAAACCTGGCGTACAATGGTATTACTGTAACTGGTTCTGTCATGCACTACACATGGAAATGCGTGGCCGCATGTTCGTTGAAGCATAAGCTTTAACTTAACAAGCAGTTAATTAAGAATTCATAAGCCTGACACTGAAAAGTGTCAGGCTTTTTTGTGATCTTAATAACAGGAAACTGGTTCTGTCATGCAGTTAATATACGACAAGCATGGAAATGCGTGGCCGCATGTTCGTTGAAGCATAAGCTTTAACTTAACAAGCAGTTAATTAAAAATTCAAAAGCCTGACACTGAAAAGTGTCAGGCTTTTTTGTGATCTTAATAACAGGAAACTGGTTCTGTCATGCAGTTAATATACGACAAGCATGGAAATGCGTGGCCGCATGTTCGTTGAAGCTTAAGCTTTAATTTAACAAGCAGTTAATTACAGATTCAAAAGCCTGACACTGCAAAGTGTCAGGCTTTTTTGTGATCTTAATAACAGGAAACTGGTTCTGTCATGCAGTTAATATACAACAAGCATGGAAATGCGTGGCCGCATGTTCGTTGAAGCATAAGCTTAAACTTAACAAGCAGTTAATTAAGAATTCAAAAGCCTGACACTGAAAAGTGTCAGGCTTTTTTTTGATCTTAATAACAGGAAACTAGTTCTGTCATGCAGTTAATATACGACAAGCATGGAAATGCGTGGCCGTATGTTCGTTGAAGCTTAGGCTTTAATTTAACAAACAGTTAATAACAAATTCAAAAGTCTAACACTGAAAAGTGTTGGGATTTTTGTGGGCTCTGTAATAGGAAACTGACTTATCTTGGTGTAATACAAATAAACATGAAAAACCATTGGCATCTATTTGCCGATACTTGACAGTTGAAGCTCTAAACCTTATAAATAAGCGATATATCGTGCCTATATACAGATAAATACAATTACCCACGCTATTGCAAGGTTTTTTATAATTTTATTCCCTATAAGAGCCTATAAATGAAACTTATTTAATCGAGATCAACTGATTTTCATCGAATAATGCTATGCTGCATTTAGTTACCCCTTTATAGAATAATTGTTTTGCTACTCTTTAAAAAATCACTTGCCATCTTGTTCATCATCAGCAGTTTTTATGCTCAACAAGTAAGTGCGCAAGAAATTCAATTATCACCTGCTGATGATTTACAACAAGCTCTTAATAATAGCCAAAATGGCGATGTTATTACATTAGGACCTGGGAGTTATTTCGGTAATTTCATTATCTCCAATCAAGTAACACTTCGTAGCAATAACAAAGGCGAAGCCATTATAGACTCTCAAGGTAAAGGTCATGGTTTATGGCTGAAAAATTCACAGATCACCATAGAAAACCTAACCATAACCAACTGGGGTCATGACTTAACTGACCAAAATTCTGGTATCTATTCTCACGGTAAAATAGACAACAACAAAGTGCCTAGCTTAACCATTAGAAATAACATTTTAATCGGGGACGGTTTTGGCATCTGGCTTAATCAGGCTGACAAAGCGATTATTAGCCATAACCGCGTTAAAGGAAATTTAACATTACGTTCAGCTGACAGAGGGAACGGTATTCAAGTTGCCAATGTCACTAATAGTCATGTTTTTCTTAACGAGGTTAGTGAAACCCGTGACGGTGTTTATGTTATTTCCAGTCAAAATAATATAATTGAACAAAATACCATGCACCATTTACGCTACGGTATTCATTATATGTATTCTTATGATAATACAGTAAAAAATAATACCGCTTATGATACTCGTGCAGGTTACGCCCTAATGAGTTCACGTCGATTAACTATTACCGGCAATAAAACAACCAACAGCGAAGATTATGGTTTTTTACTGAATTTTATTACCCAATCTACTTTTAGTCATAACTATGTTAAAAACGTTTGGACAAAGCCTGAAAACAAAGTGCTTGGCCGCGATGGTAAAGGTTTATTTGTTTATAACTCTGGCTACAATACGGTAAAACACAATATTATTGATACCGCTGAAATAGGCATCCACCTTACTGCAGGCTCGGAAAACATCAAAATCTTCGGTAATAGCTTTATCAATAACCCCACCCAAGTTAAATATGTTTCCAATAAAAAACAAGAATGGAGCAAAGATGGTCGAGGTAATTACTGGAGTAATTATTTAGGCTGGGATATGGGAAATGATGGCATCGGCGATACTATTTTTGAACCGAACGACGGTATAGATAAACTCGTCTGGCAATATCCAGAAATGAAAATGATTATGGACAGCCCTGCAATTTTAATTTTGCGCTGGGTTCAAAGACAATTTCCGGTACTTAAACCTCCTGGCGTTAAAGACAGCTTCCCATTAATGAGCGCCCCAAGTTTAACAAAAAACGAGCAAGCCGCTACACCACTTGCTGTTACAACCTCTACCTTTACAAAAAGTAATTCTGCGCAGTCAGCAAACACCACTAGCGCAAGCTTGAAGGAATAATTTTATGAGTACTCCACTAGTATCACTCACCGATGCAGGTATAAGCTACCAGCAACTCGATGCTTTAAAGTCAGTGACAATGCACTTGAACCAAGGTGAGGTTCTGGGTTTATTTGGCCATAACGGCGCCGGTAAAACTACAATGATGAAACTCATCCTAGGGGTTATTTCTCCAAGTCGCGGTACGGTTGAAGTCATGGGCATGGCACCTGATTCAAAAGAAGCGTGGCATTGCCGCAGTAAAGTTGGTTACTTACCTGAAAACGTGAGCTTTTATGAACAGCTTACCGGCTTAGAAGTATTAACTTATTTTGCAAAATTAAAAGGTTTCAACAAAAAACAAGCTATTGATTTACTTGAGCAAGTGGGTATTACCCATGCGATGAAAAGACAAGTAAAGACGTACTCCAAGGGTATGCGTCAACGTTTAGGTCTAGCACAAGCATTTATCGGTGAACCAAAGTTATTATTGCTTGATGAGCCAACCGTTGGTTTAGATCCCATTGCTACCCGCGATTTTTATAAAACAGTGGATCAATTAAAGTCAAACGGCTCTAGTGTCATTCTATGTTCTCATGTTTTGCCAGGTGTTGAGCAACATATTGATCGGGCGATGATTTTATCGACTGGTGAATTACTAGCTATGGGTACGTTAGCCCAATTGCGCCAACAAGCTGCTTTACCTGTTACTATTAAACCCTTTGGACTTAATGGAACCGTGGCCAATGACAGCAAACTAAAAGGTTTTTTAACTGCCAGCTGTCCAAATACTTTATTGGTACCTGAACAAGAAAAAATGAAGGTGTTAAAGCAGCTACTCAGTCATGAAGGCTTAGATGATTTACAGGTAGATACTGCAAATTTAGAGCAAGTTTATCAGCACTTCTTGTTGAAACATGAAAGTGGAGAGAAAAAATAATGAGACAAGTATTAACCGTTGCCAATAAAGAGTTTCACGATGGTTTAAGAAATCGTTGGTTAATCTCAATCACACTCATTTTTGCTCTACTGTCTATAGGCTTAACTTACTTTGGCGCAGCAGCCTCAGGTGCTGTTGGCGTAGCTTCACTTTCAACAACGGTTGCCAGTCTAGCCAGTTTAGCTGTTTTTCTTATTCCACTTATTGCCTTGCTGCTCAGCTACGATAGCTTTGTCGGTGAACAAGAAAGCGGTACCTTGTTGTTACTATTGACCTACCCATTAAGTAAAAGCCAATTATTACTCGGTAAGTTTATTGGCCAAGGCAGCATTATCGCCCTAGCGACCTTGCTTGGTTTTGGCTCATCGGCGGTATTACTGTATTTCCAACTCGGTGACATCCAAGTATTAACAAGCTTCTCAGTATTTATTGTTAGTGCGATTTTATTAGGCTTAAGTTTTACTGCAATTTCTTATTTAATTAGTTTATCGGTAAGTGAAAAATCTAAAGCCGCTGGTTTTGCTTTAATCACTTGGTTCTTGTTTGCGCTTGCCTTTGATTTAGCGTTATTAGCTTTACTTGTTGGCGTTGAAGAAGGTATTACCCAAGCCGGTTTAACGCAATTGATGATGCTTAATCCTGCGGATATTTTCCGTTTGGTAAACCTTTCAGGCCTTGATAGTAGTGATGTTAACGGCGCTCTTGCTGTTGCCATTAATGCCAGCCTCTCACAAGGACAGTTGTTCACCGCTTTATTTGCTTGGGTTGCATTACCCTTGAGCATTGCCATATTTATCTTCAAAAGGAAAAAACTGTAATGTCTGCTATTTTTAAAACGCTCGGTGCACTTTTTTGTTTAATTGTCATATCTGCTTGTTCAGATAATTCAGCAAAACAAGCCGTAATTCATAAAGCTGTTGCCATGGAAAGCAGCGATGAATGCCATTTATGTGGCATGCTTATCACCAATTTTGATGGCCCTAAAGGCGAAGTTTTCCGAAAAGAGCAAGGTGATAAAGTCTTTAAGTTCTGCTCTACCCGCGATATGTTTAGCTATTATTTAGACCCAGAAAATACACGTAATGTCAGTCAAATACTGGTACATGATATGAGTAAAATGCCTTGGGGCAGTGACAGTATTGATGATAAATATTTTATTGATGCTAAAACTGCTTGGTATGTAACTGGCTCTGAAAAAACAGGAGCTATGGGGAAAACACTAGCGAGTTTTAGTTTACAAACAGATGCTCAAGCGTTTGCTGATGAGTTTGGCGGTAAAGTACTTAGCTTTAAAGACGTGAATCAAGATAGTCTTTGGTAGAGAGTCATTAAAGAGAACCCCATTATAAATGGGGTTCAATGACATTAAAGCTTTTCTACGCGATACCCTTTAGTTTTCAATAACGCTAAGACACTTTTATCACCCGCTAAATGTGCAACACCTACTAAAACAAATTCTTTACCTGTGCTTTTACCATTGTCAGAAAACATGCGATCAATATGTGATATCCAAGTGTGGTTTCTATCGGTTAGTAATTTTTTAAATGTTTTAGGATCATCCTTCATTGGAAGAATAGCTAACGTATTAAGCTGCTGTTCATCACCTGCTCGCCAGGCTTTAAGTAAGCCTAAAAACATCGCTTTAAAGTCTGTCATTTGCTCAAGGTTTGACTTGATGAAACGATCTTCATCGCCAATACCCATATTAGCAATCATATTCATTTGAAACTCAGCGCTCTCTAAATAGGCTATCTCTTTATTATCTCTAGTTGCTTGTTTGCTGTAGAAGATATCAACACCTTCTCCTGATAACTGTGCTTTTTGCGCTTCTAATAACGCCAGCATAGTGACCAAAAACCCAGGTTTAAAGTGCTCAAACATAGCTAGATCGACACCTAAAGAAGAAACATACTGACTGAGTTCTTTTTGCGTTTTCGTTGATAAAAAGCTGCTAATAGTTTTGCCATTGCTATAAGTCATTTGTTGCATCATTTTCAGTTGAAAATCAGCATTACTGGCATCGGATAAGTTAGCTTCTAATACTATGCTATCGCTTTGTTTATAAGCCTCATTAAATTCTTTGGGTAGTGGAAATTCTGACGGTGGTAAAATGTGCACTGTCCCCCCGATAAAAATATAGTCATTGCCTTTACTGACTTTCCAAACAGATGATTGTGCTTGCGCGGTTAAAGAAACAAAACTCATTGCAAGAAGGGATGCACCAATAAATAGATGCTTATAAGTACTTTTAATCATTAAATATCCTTATTCTTTTCTGTAAAATAATGCAGCTCAAGGTTAAAAAGCGCTGTAATCAGGCTATACCCGTTACCAATCAAGATGCATGTTTCAGAGTGCTTGAGCTATTTCAATTCAAGGCGCTGTGATGAAATAATGGTTTTTCCATTGTAAATCACAGCAACGATGAAGAGATATTGCTCAAGCGCTTCTTCGATGGGTTTAAAATGACTTTATACAGCGTTAAATAATCAAACCATAGAATGACTATGCTTAAATTATTCTCCTTGGCTAAAGTCACTTTAATTCCCACTGAAATCCTGCATTTGAATGGTAACGGGTATAAAATATTGTCGGTTTCCCTGTTCAAACCTTAAGCCAGTTGTTAGGCTAGCATTTTACTTCTAACGCATTCTTTACTCTGTGTTGGCTAACTTATGGTATTAACATTGCCGATAAAATTACTGTTACTCTACCTACTTGTATTAAATTTATCTAGTTGTAGCTCGATGAACAACCCTGTGACCTATCACACTAGTTTTGATTTTTCTCAAGTAAAAACCTATAGCTTTTACCCGAGTGATTCAAAGTTTTTTGATAGTCAAAGCCTGAGCCATGCACAGCGAAATCGTATTGAAATAGCAATAGAAAAGAGCCTCAATGCACAAGATTTTGTTTACAGTGACCTTGAAAGTGCAGATATGATAGTGACCTATCACCTAGTTAAGGGGACACGTCAAGATTACCAAGATTATAATAAAATCGTGCTATTTTGCCCACACTGTTTAAAAGCCAATACTTGGCAACAAGACAACGATGATTGGTCTATTTATCCGGGCGGTTTGATTATTGATTTAGTCGATCCTAAACGTAATCGTTCTGTGTGGCGCAGTATATATCCGCTAGATTTCAAGCCAAAAGATAACAGCACCATACAAAATGAAAAAACAATGGAAGCGGTTGATGTTATGCTGACTCAGTATCCTGGAAAATAAAAATGACACAAAAATATTTATTTATCCCAAGCTCTATTCAAGCCGCTTTTACCGATTTATAATGCTCCATTCAATAACATAAGAATCTTACCCATATATGAACTACCCAGATGACGAAACAGGCCAAGTATTAGCCGAAATGCACCAAGCAGGTATAGACTTGAGCCAATCACATCATGTGGTATTTTTTCATTTGTTTGAGAAAGAAAGCCAAGCACAGGCTATGGTTCAACATTTAAACGAACATTTGCCCGAAGTAAAATGCGACTTACACCCAGATGAAACACCTAATGTTTGGGATGTAGATTGTACCGTTGTTATGACACCATCACATGAAGCTATTGTTAAACAAGAAGAAGCTTTTGATAAAATCGTTACCCAGTTTGCTGGTTACACCGATGGCTGGGGGATTGAAGCTTAATTACCGCTTCTGAATAATACTCATGTTTAGCTTTTATCTAAAAAAATACTCTATGTATGTCTTCATAGCGGCCGAGTCTGTTGCACTCTCTCTGTGTAAGCGCCATGGGGCGATGTTCAATCGTTTTCGCCAATTTTTTGTTGTTAGAATTGTGCGTAGTGTTGGTGCTCGGGTAAACCTTACCGGCATAATTGATGACGATACCGATATTTTAATTGTTAATCATCAAAGCATGTTTGATATCTTCTCTCTTGAAGAGGTCGTAGGCTTGGATACGCGTTTTATCGGTAGAACAGGTATTATGGATAAATGGCCTGTTTCTCGAATTGTCGATAGGGTTGGTCATATTACCGTCGATCAAAAAGACAGCCGTGCCATCATCAAATTATTAAAAGACGTAAAAATTTGCAAAGGTAAAAAGGTTATCATCTTTCCTGAAGGAACACGCTCACAATCAGGACAAATTGAACCTTTTGAAGCAGGTGCAAAATTACTGGTTGAAAAGCTTAAACTTAAAGCTCAACCCGTTGTTATTAAGAACATCTTAGATGTTTATAACGAGTCTGATAAATCAGCGACTTCAGGTACCATAGAGATAGAAGCTTTACCTGCAGTCAGCATTACTGATAATTGGTACGAAGAGATACAACAACAAATGAACAAAACGTTTAGCCGATAGCTTACAGCACTGGCTAATGAGCTATCAGACCCGCTAATTGCGGCAATATGGCACACTGGGTAATTGTTTGTAACTGATAAAATATCGGCACCTTTTTAACTCGTTACAACAACGAGTTGTTATACCTAGCTTGGTGCTTCCCAATGAAAAAATCTCTCTTATTTACCGTCATACTCATGGCGTTTGATTGACCAATAGCTAGCTATTGGTCTTGAGGGAAGAAATTGAAAAACAGCCACTACTAGTTCTCACATCACACGCCCAAATTTCGAATTAAAAGTATTGTTTTTTTTACTTTATTCTTAAATAACCCGTTAGACAGTAATTTTATTTTTTCTCTATGATCTTAGTTGTGCCTTTTTCTTTTTTTGGCTTTTCAACAATATGAAAGGCCGGTAATGAAACATGCCAATAGATAGCGGCTAGGCGTAGAGCCAATGCTGCAGAGATTGACACAATCATCGCATTGGTATCATTCCAATTTAATCCATGCAATATAATAAATAAACTACCACCTAACATGGCCGCCAGCGCATAAATCTCTTCACGTAAAATCATCGGGATTACATTACATAAAACATCTCGAATCATTCCGCCGGCAATCCCCGTAATAGTACCTAATACCACAGCCACCGGAATTGGTGCGCCCAAATATAATGCTTTTTGCGTGCCTAAAACCGCAAACAAAGCTAAACCTAGTGCATCAGCAATGAGCAAGAAACGCTTAGGGATCCGTTTTGGTTGTCTAATAAGCACTATGGTGAGTATTGCAGTCGCTAAAATAACATAGAGGTAGTAGGGTTTTTCCACCCAAAAGACGGGCGTTTGTAAAATAACATCTCGAATGGTACCGCCACCCACAGCAGTAACTGAAGCCAACACCACAACACCAAAAGGATCAAGTTGATAACGCCCAGCCATAAGCGCCCCTGATAAGGCAAAAACAATGACGCCAAAAATATCTAAATAAAATAAAAAGTCGTTCATGTAAATACCAAATTAACTAAAGGGAGATTAGCTTGACGTGACTAACTGCCAGCATAGTGCTGACAGCACGAGTAAAAATAAACTGCTATAGATAGTGAAATTAACTTTTCGGCTTGCGTTAATAATATCGCGTGGCTCTGGCTGTTTGCCAAGATCATTAAAGGCCGCCTTACGTAACTTTTCGCCTTGATACATAGCGACTCCGCCGAGTCTCACGGTAAGCGAAAAAGCATGTACCGCTATAAAAAAATTATTATTGAGTTTAAATAAGTGGCCTCGTGTTAAGCGCCAAAATAATAAACTGCCCTGCCCTACAGTACTTAGTAATATCAATAACGCCATTAACCGGCTAGGCAACCATTGGATAAGCTGGATAAACAGCTGACTGTAAAAGCCAAAGTGCTTATATCGCCCTAATTTAGTATTCCAACAATAATGCATTTCTAACATTAGTCGGTAGCTCAGAGCCGCTAACGGACCAACGATAATAAAGAGGAAGCTAACCACATAAATTTGCTGCAAACTGCGAAGCAAGTGCATTTCAATAGCTGCTTTACTTAAACCCACTGATGAGAGTTGATCTGTTTCTCGCAAGAGTAATGGCTTGAGAGTTTGCTTTGCCAGATAGTTTTTTTTAGCAACTAAAGCTTGCGCAATACCTATGTTTACCTGCCCTAGATTAAGGCTGCCTAGGGCAAGATAAAGTAATAACCCTTGCCATAGGTAATCAACCGCAATAAAGTCAGCAAAGAGCCATAAAATAATAACTATCGGTACCAAAGTGACTAACAGCGCTAATAAACCAGCGATGGTTTGATGTTGAGTACCATTTTTACTGTTATTAACCTTATTACCTAACTGTAAGCAATAAAATTGGAAAAAACGTAGTGGCTCATGGGCAATGAAATGACTAACTAAGGACTTAATGATCAGCACTACCATGAGAATTAACACATGGTAAGTAAAAGGTGCTAACTCGGTGAGTACTTTCATTAATTATCCCTTTTCAATTGCCAGCTTCTAGTTTAAGTAAAGTGCTTAGGCTGCGCTAAGTACTTTACCTTTAAGTTGTCCTAACATATTCAGTACTAGTTGCGATGAGTTAACCGCCGCTGTTTCTAAATACTCTTCAAAGGTATGCGGTGATTCTTTACCAGCAATATCAGAAAGTGAGCGAATAACAACAAAAGGTGTTTTAAGCTGCAAACACGCTTGGGCTATTGCAGCACCTTCCATTTCAACTGCTGCCATAGTGGGGAAGTTAGCACGTGCTTTGGCGACATCTTCTTCTTTAGTCATGAAAGTGTCTCCTGTAGTGATCAACCCTGTTACCGCTTTAATGTTTTCCCCAGCTGTTTGGCTTAATTGTTCAATGCCTTTTTTTGCTGCTGCCACTAAATCATCATGTGGCATAAACGCCGCAGGATTGGCTGGTAATTGGCCAATTTCGTAACCAAAGGCAGTCAAATCAACATCGTGATAGCGAACTTCTGAGCTCACCACAATATCACCTACTTTTAAGCTCGCATCAAAACCACCAGCAGAGCCAGTATTAACAACGTAATCTACTTGAAAACGGTCAATTAATATTGCTGTTGCTAGCGCCGCCGCAACTTTACCAATCCCTGATTGAACAATAACGACATCACTACCGTCTAATTGGCCTTGGTGAAAAGTGTAACCTGCATGTTCTGTGCTTTTAGCATCGGTTAATTTTTCTTTTAAAATGGCAACTTCTGGCTCCATTGCGCCAATAATTCCTGCTTTCATGATCATTCCTAACTGTGTTTAATATAATTAAAATGTGTAAATAATAACTGCTCATTTCATTTCACTATGGCAATTTGAAGCATTTTTTTATGCGTATTCCTGCAGGCCGAAGAAAATAAGGTTATCGATAAATTGAATGTTTTCTACCGCTAGAATATTTTCAGTTGTCTGTGCTAACAATAACCTTGTTAACGCTTTACCATCACCACCTGTTAATATAATGCGATTAATATCACCTAATTGCTGTGCTTGCTCAATGGCTCGCTCAATCATGCCTAGCGTTGCTGCCCAACACGCGTTATTGACATTATCAGATGTGTTAGCACCAAATGCTAAGCTAGGCATTGTCTTACTTTTTGCATGAACCAAGGTGCTATGGCTTAAAATACTAGTAAACAGTGCGTTAATACCAGCTAATATCCAACCACCTTGGTGTTGACCATTACTCGTCAATAAATCTACAGTGGTCGCAGTGCCTGCATCTATTATTAATACATTTTCCTGTGGGTAAAGATGTATAGTGCCTAATAGTGCGAGCCAGCGGTCTATACCTAAGGTTGTTGGTTCTTGATACGCTGAAATCAAGGTGTTTTTTTTCTGTTCACTATGCACTTGTTTATAGCTGATTTTTTCTCTTGCACACCAAGTAGCAAGTTCATCGGTTAATGCCGACTTCGCCACATTGGCAACGATTAACTGGCTAGCTTGGTTGAAGTATTTTGTAAAATATTCTGCAGAAAACTCACTATTGTTTAGCTGCGTAGTCGCTGATAGCTCACCGCTAATGAGCTGCACATATTTCGTTCGGCTATTGCCGATATCAATTAATAGGATCATTCGTCCATCCTAAGACTTACTTCACCACCGTAGACTGGTTTAACTTGCCCGTCGACCTCTAGCAGTAAAGCACCTTGGTTATTAACTCCTCGACATATGCCGTGAGTTACTCGTTCGCCGGTAATTAATTTTACCCGCTTATTTAAAAAAGCATCATGAGCATGCCACTCTTCTAACATCGGCACTAAACCCACTTGCTGATGTTGTTGTAATCGCTTTCGTAAACAACTGATTAATTGTGCACTGAGTCCATTTCTATCGATTTTGACTTTACTGTGTGATTGTAGATCTGTCCATTTTTGTTCAATTAATTTACCTGCGTCCACTGGCATATGTAGATTTAAACCAATGCCAATAACACAATGACTAGGCTCTAATGCCTGCCCTTCAAGATCAATTAAGATACCTGCGAGCTTGACGCCATCAAGATAAATATCATTAGGCCACTTCAACTGAACTTGTACGTTACTATGGGCTTTTACTGCATCGCTGACCGCTAGTGCCGTTAGTAAACTTAATCCCATAGCCCCTGATAATCCTTGTTCTAAGTACCAGTACATAGACAAGTATATTTGCGAGCCAAAAGGTGAAATCCACTGCCTACCACGACGACCTCGACCAGCACTTTGATATTCAGCTAAACAAACCTGCCCTGATGTTACTTGATTAGGCAAACGCCTCATTAAATAATCATTAGTAGAGTCAATTAAGCTATGCACTTCAATCAATGGTAAGTCGCTTTGCTTTTCAGCTTGCGGGTTTTTTTCATCAGCCAATAGACTGATAATTTTGTCTTTCTCTAATAAGTACAGCGGCTGCGCCAGCTTGTAACCTTTACCGGTGACACTGTAAATATCTAAGCCAATTTCGGTTAATACTTTAATATGTTTAGCGATAGCAGTACGACTGATGCCTAATTGCTCACCGAGCAACTGTCCTGAAATAAATTGACCTGAGGCTAATGACTTAACTAAGTGCTCTTTAACTGTTTTAGTCATCACTACTACCTCTAATAGAATTACTATCTCCAATAACAGTGATATTTTCGATAGGATTTAAATCACTCAACGAAGAGAATGATCTCTCGCCTTTATGTGTAATCATGCGCACTTCAGGTATTAATGATACTGAGAATTTTTTTGCTACTTTCTGTTGAATATACTTAGCTAAACTAATAATTTCTGCCCCTAGTTCACTACCATAATTCACTAGAACTAAGGCTTGTTGTTGATGAACGCCAACGTCGCCATGGCGAAATCCTTTTAATCCCGCCTGATCAATTAACCAACCAGCGGCCAGTTTTATCTCACCGTTTTTCTGAGGGAAATGGGGGATTTTAGGGTATTGTTGCTGTAATTGAGCAAAATCTGCATCATTGACTATGGGGTTTTTAAAGAAACTACCTGCATTAGGTAACTCTTTAGGATCAGGTAACTTGCTACTGCGTAATGCAATGACTTGCGCCATCACTTGTTTAGCCGTGCTTTCTTTGGCAAGAGTATCTAGTCCCGCATAAGAAAGATTTGCTTGCCATGCTTTCGGAAAATTAAAGGTCACTTGAGTAATTAACCCTTTGTTATAACGTTCCTGCTTAAAAATGCTATCACGGTAGGCAAATCGACAAGCTTGTTTAGTGAGCGAGTGCAGTGTTTCACTGGCAAATTCATACCACTGTATTTCTTGACAAAAATCAGCAAATTCCACCCCGTAAGCGCCAATATTTTGCACTGGCGCTGCACCAACGCTACCGGGAATCAGGGCTAAATTCTCTAAACCATAAATCCCCTGCTCTAGACAAAAACAGACAAGGTCATGCCAATTTTCTGCTGCGCCGACGGTAACAACAAAGTGATCATCTTGTTCAACAATACTGATACCGTTAAATTTCGGTTGGATGATAATTGGTGCTTGAGCTTCTACAAACAGAGTATTACTACCTTCGCCAAGAATATAAAAGTTGTCTGAGGTATTGCCAGCAGATAAATCAGGTAACTGCTGCAATTCTGCCAGGGAACTTGGGAAATAGATGCGTGAGCAACTCGCCTTAATATTAAAGCTGTTACTGCTTTTTAGGGAGTAATTTTGATTTGAGTGCATAGCCATGAAAATGAAAAATGAAAGAATCATTATTGTACTGAAAAATCTACTTAACTCCAATTATTCACAACGATTAACCAAGATAAGGTAACAAAGAATTTCTTGCTACCTTATTTATATGTATGACTCATTTTATTTATTACTAGTACTTTACTAGCACTTTATGAGTAATTTACTGTTCAAAGAGGCTAAATACGCACTAGAACATCATTAAGGGCTAAACGAGATTTTGGTAACTTGGCGTTGAAATCGTCTTCTGGGTGATGATAACCAATAGCCAATGCTACATCACATTGATAACCATCAAGCTCTTCGCTAAACTCTTTATTCACCAACTCAATATCAATACCTTCCATTGGTGTGGAATCAATTTGTAGTCGAGCAAGTATATGAAGAGTATTACCTAAGGCTAAGTAAGTTTGTGCTTTGGTCCAAGTACTGGTATCACCAGATTCGCTAGTATTTAGCTCCGCAAATGAATAAACAGCAAAAGCTGCTTCTCGTTTTTCAGCAAGTGTGCGTTTGTCTTCAATACCTTTGTCAACTACCTTGGCATAGTCCTCACGTGTATATTTTGGATTATGAGCAAAAAGTATCACCTGCGAGCTATCAAAAACATGTTTCTTATTATACTCATGCATATTGGCAAAGGTATTATTCAAGCGCTGCTTGGCGGCATCACTTTCAAGTACGATAAACTTCCATGGCTGGGAATTGATAGACGAAGCTGAAAGACGCATTGCTTCATATAGGACATCTAAATCTGTTTGGGGAATTTTTCTCGTTGCGTCGTATTTTTTTACCGTATGGCGGCTAGCAAGATCTTCGATAATAGGGTGAGTCATAATGATTCCATCAAGAAAAGTAATATCAACATAAGGTAGTAGCTATGACGTTGATATTCAATGTCGCTAAGGTGTTTTTTTACTTAACATTACCTTAGCGACTATATGGCTTCGTTTGAAGACTATTTATTTACGTCAACCACGACACGACCAGTAACGTTGCCATCAAGTAACTTACCTGCCACGTCGATAGACTCTTCTAAACTAATCACTTCTGCTATCGATTCCATTTCCGTTGCTGGTAAAATTTCCGATAGTTTTTTCCATGCTGCTATTCTATCTGCTCTAGGGCGCATAACACTATCAACACCTAATAAAGAAACTCCTCTTAAAATAAAGGGAGCCACTGAGGCAGGTAAGTCCATGCCTTGTGCCAAACCACAAGCCGCAACAGCGCCACCATATTGGATGCTTGCGCAAACATTGGCGAGAGTATGACTGCCAATAGAATCAACCGCGCCAGCCCATTTTTCTTTCATTAACGGTTTACCTGGCGCTGATAATTCATTTCTATCGATAATCTCAGTCGCACCTAAGTCATATAGATAATCATGTTGATCACTACTACCTGTCGAGGCAACAACTGAGTAACCCATTAAGGAAAGCAGTTTCACCGCAAAACTACCAACACCACCAGTGGCGCCCGTAACGAGAATTTTACCACTTTGGGGAGTAATACCGTTTTTTTCTAATGCCAGAATACACAACATAGCGGTATAACCTGCGGTACCAATTGACATAGCCTGCAGCGGTGAAATAGCTGCAGGTAAAGGAATGAGCCAGTCACTATTTACTTTCGCTTTTTGTGATAAACCACCCATATGCTTTTCACCAACTCCAAAGCCGTTCAGTAACACTTTATCACCAACTTTGAATTCATCACTTTCACTGTGTTCGACAATGCCACTGAAATCTATCCCTGGTATCATAGGAAAACTTCTTATTACGGGAGCTTTCCCAGTTATTGCTAAGGCATCTTTATAATTAAGCGTGCTATAGAGGACTTTCACTAGGACATTACCTTGGGATAAGGTTTCCTCAGGTAATTCAGTGATCGATGTCTTGTAACCGTTTTCATCTTTATTTACCAGTAAACATTTAAACATATGAACCTCCAATATAGACTGATCGTCTATTAATTAATAAAATATTATTTTTTTAACAACTGTAAGAAATGATTGATAAAAATATCAATCGGCTTAGTTGTTTGAACCAACTTGCAACGGCTTACCGCACCTTCCCAACCAATCCAAAAAAACTCTGCTAACAAGTGATGTTCTTCTTGTTCAGCATCAGGGCAAAGCACATTGAGGTGATCAAAGATTTTATTTTGCCAGCCCTGCATCACCATCACTAACTTATCTCGGTGGCTCTCAGGTAAAACAGCAATTTCTTGTTCTAAGTTGCCCACTAAACAGCCACGATTAAAATTATAGCGTTCGATACCTGCTTTAGCATCATCAACAAAACTTATTAACCTTTGTTCAGGCGCTAACTGGTCATTTTTTAAGTGCGAATCAAGTTTACGACCGAAGTAGTTGTCGTAATAGTCAATTACCGCTAAACCAAAAACTTCTTTATTAGCAAAGTAATAATAGAAAGATCCCTTAGGTACCGACACTTTTTTTAATATCTGATCTAAACCCGATGAAGCAAAACCAAATTGCGTGAAGTGTTCAACGCCACTACTGATTAGTTCAGTTTTGGTATTAGTGGTATCTCGGCCAGACTTTGCAGGTCTGCCTCTTCGTTTTTTAATAGTATCTAATTGCATAAACCAATATTAGACCGATCGTCTATTTAAATGCAAGTATTAAATTGTCTAAAGAATGAACAATAAAATAAATACAACAACAACTAACATGGTCAAATAAACTATTTTCATGGTCAATTTAACTAAAAAGTTAAAACAAAATCTTCTGCTTGATTTTCATGCAATCCAAATAAAATAATATATTCATTAATTATCAACAAGTTAAAACATTATTAATCTTTGGCACAGCACTTGTAATAGCTATTGCATACCAGACGATGTTTAACATCCAAATAGAAAACTAACACTACAACGTAACCAACAAATACAAAGAGAAGAAGGAATTTATTATGAGCACATTTAACATGACTAAAAAAACTAGCAGCAAAATTAAAGATGTAAGCCTTGCACTAGTACTTATCGGATCTTTAATGGGCGCCACGCTAAGCACTAGCGTTAATGCCGCACCTTTACCTGATGTTGAAAAAGCCGTAAGCGACTTTATTGTTGCCCAGGGAGAAAAAATGATTACTGAATTAAATACACAATTACAGCAATCTATAGAGAACGAAATTGAAGAATTTTCAGCCAACTTTTCATTTGATAATACGTCAACTTGGTTAGCAATAGAGCAAGAATACAAGCAAGCTACACCAGCAGTTAACGATGATAGCAAAGTAGCTAATTAAGTGACCAGCAGAGCTTTAAACCAACTTAATAACATGTAATCAAATTGCATGTTATTAAATTTAAAAACTAAATAGTTAAACTAAATATCAAAAATAAGCAGGAGAAAATTATGGGATTATTCAGCCGTTTTACCGACATTGTTAATGCAAATTTAAACAGCATGTTAGACAAAGCCGAGCATCCAGAAAAAATGATTCGCATGATCATTGGCGAAATGGAAGAAACATTAGTTGAAGTGCGTTCAACAGCAGCCAAAAATATTGCTGAACAAAAGACCTTGGCAAGAAAAGTTAAAACGACTCAGGAAGGCGTTGCTCATTGGCATGACAAAGCAGAGATTGCGTTAAATAAAGGTAGAGAAGATTTAGCAAAATCAGCCCTTGCGCAAAAACATAAATGCCAAGCTGAATTAACTCAGCTAAATGAAGAAAATGTACAATTAACTGACTTGTTGAGCGCCATTCAAGAAGATGCGCAACGCTTGCAAGATAAGCTTAGTGAAGCCAAACGTCGTCAAGATGCATTAAGACTTCGTCAAGAATCCGCTGAAGTGAGATTAAAGGTGCGAGAAAAAGCTGTGATTCATAATATTGATGAAGCAATGGCCAAATTTGAACGTTACCAACAAAAAATTGATCATCTTGAAGCGCAAGTTGAATCTTATGATTTAACAGAGAATAAAGATTTATCAACACAGATATCTGACCTTGAACAAGACGATAACATTGAAGCGGAATTAGCTGAAATGAAAAAGAAAGTTGTTAACGGTTAATGATTGAATATAGCAACTCCCTCGTTTAGACGAGGGCAGTCATTTTATATAAGTAATAGTGTAAACGTTAGATTGTAAAACTAAGGAGTTCCCATGAAATATGACAGAGAATATTCAAGTATAAAAAATGTTCGCCAGACATTATGTAAAGACGTAGCAAATAAAAAATTGACTGGTGTCTGTGCAGGTATTGCCAAATATTATGACTTCCCTCGATTAGCTGTGCGCATCGTCGCTATTGCCGTACTGATTATGTTACCCGTAGCCACGGGCGTTGCGTATGTCGTAGCAAGTATGTTGTTACCTAACAGTAAATATTACTAATTTAGAACTAATCTAAATACTTTTCATCTCTATAAAAGTGAGGAAACTATGAGCTTCTTTAAATCCTTAATACTGGCAATTATCGCGACTATCTTCTTAACCTATGTTTTTGGTGTTGGCATGCTGGAGTTAATGGACTTGCATGTGATGATGGACGGTGAAGCCGTTGAACCACTGAAAGCTATAGGAGTTTCAGCTTTAGTGGTTGTGGTATTAGTTGTGGCCGCACTAGGAATTGTATTAAGTGTTTTTGGTGGCATGATATTTATTGGCTTGGTTATCTTTGGAAGCATTGCCATGGTGACTGTCGGCATATTTTGGCCAATTCTATTAATGGCTGTCGTTATCTGGCTTTTTACTCGAAATAACAGTAGTCGAAATAAAAACACTAAGCAATATGCTTAGTGTTTAGTGAGAGCAGTAATAATCTAGCAAGCTAGATTTAAATAATATCGCTCAATTTTATTTGAAAAATTTAGCTAGAATGTTTTTACATTCTTCTGATTTAACTAAATGAGAAAACGCTTGGCTTTCTTCACTAATAACCTGGCTCAATGCTAATTTATTCGCTTGACGTATTAACCGTCGACTAGTCATTACTGACTCAACAGGCAAGTTGGAAATGGCTTGGGCAACATCGGATGTAAGTGCTAAGAGTTCATCGGGCTGACAAGTTTGGTTAGTTATGCCATAACTCAATGCTTGCTCTGCGTTAAACGTCTGTCCAAGCACCATTAATTCAAAAGCTTTATTTGGACCGACTTTTTGAGTTAATAACAAACTAGATCCTGCTTCTGGACATAAACCTAGCTGGGTAAAAGGCAATTTAAATTTACTATTATTAGCCGCTATGACCATATCACAATGCAATAATAACGTAGTGCCAATACCCACAGCAACGCCAGCAACACCAGCAACAAGAGGTTTAGTAAATTCTGACAGAACTTTAACAAAGGCAAGGGCCGCTAATTCGTCATCAGCGGAACATTGAATAAAATCATGCAAGTCATTACCAGCGCAAAAACACTGTTCATTTCCTTGAATAACTACGCAATGAATACTTGATGTTTGCTCTGCATAAGCGAAATACTGACAGAGCTGTTTATACATATCGTTAGTTAATGCATTTTTTTTATCAATACGATTCAAGGTAATGGTAAAAACACCTTGGTTTTCTGTCGTTAAAATCAAATTATCCATTTTCCACCAGTTTAGTTACATAGGTTTATCAATACGGTATAGTCAAACTCTAATACTTGTTATCAGGGATGTATAGTTACAATGAGAAATATTCACTATAGAAAAGTCAGTATTTTGTTCGCTTTATTGCTTGGAATGATAACTAATGTCTACGCAACAAGTTCGATTACAGTGACCGATGGATATATTAAAGCAAGTATACCTGGCACTGACATTACCGCCGCTTATATGACAATAAATAATACTAGTGATGAAGCGATAACGTTACAAAAGGTCAGCAGTACAATCTCTGATCGCATTGAAATTCATGAACACAGCATGGCTGACGGTATGATGCGAATGCGTGAAGTGGGTGAAATCACTATCAAGGCTAACAGCAAAGTTGTGCTTCAACCATCAGGATTACACCTCATGATTTTTTCACTAAAACAGCCTATGAAAGAAAAAAGTGTTATTCCATTAACATTAAAGTTCTCAAATAAAACAAACATTAAAATTCAATTACCTGTTCGTAAATATAAATAGTACAATACCAACAACCTCATCCTTGGAGTGGATATGAAAACAATGTTTTCTACAAAATCAATTGTCTGGGCCTTTACTGGCATATTTTTTCTTCTATATGGCATTGGTGTTTATTGGAGCACTGCTCCTATGTCCATCAACATTCATGCTGAAGTAACACAAGCAGCTAAAGCTGAAAATGTCGCCCCTGTTGTTGGCTATACCACTACCACTGCTTTGATAAAAGTCAGTGAAGCACTGCTAAATAAGCCTGGTGGTTATTTATCAAATGACATTATGCCACCTTCTCTCTTTTTAGATAATATGCCTGCTTGGGAGTTCGGTGTATTAGAAATGGTTCGTGATATAGCATTAGTGATGCGTAAAGACTTTAGTCGTTCTCAATCACAATCCCTTGTTAATAAGCATCTACTCGAAGCGCAACCACGTTTTAATATCGACAGTGAAAGTTGGGCAGTACCGAGTGCAGAATCTGAATATGGAGAAGCTATTAAGCAACTTTATGCCTATCGTTCGGCATTGGTTAGCACTAATGGTAATAAAGCTCAGTTTTATGCTCGTGCCGATAACCTACGTGCCTATATTGAAGAAGTTCAAAAGCGTTTAGGTGGTTACTCTCACCGCTTAAGCTTGAGCGTAGGTCGTGAACAGGTAAATACTGATTTAGCTGGTGATAAACCCGCAGAGCAATCAAGCCAAGGTGACTCTCATTTGCAACTGCAAACAAGTTGGTGGCAAATAGATGATGTATTCTATGAAGCTAGAGGTGCTACTTGGGCATTACTGCAATTACTTAGAGCCATTGAAATAGATTTTAATAGCGTGTTAGAAAACAAAAATGCCAAAATTAGCTTACAGCAAATTATTCGCGAGCTAGAGGCAAGCCAAGAATCAGTATGGAGCCCAATGATTTTAAACGGTAGTGGCTTTGGTCTTCTTGCCAATCACTCACTGGTAATGGCTAACTATATTTCTCGCGCAAATGCAGCATTAATCGATTTAAATGAACTTTTAACCAAAGGATAATGACATGAAAAAGACTTTACTCGCTGGCAGCTTAGCGGCACTAATGTGTGGCACTGCCCAAGCCGATACTCTATTAGGTTTATATATCGGCGGCCAAATCTGGTCTAACGAAGCCAGCGGTAGCTTTGGTGAAGGAGCTGATAATCAATCAGTTTTTGAATTTGATGATGAAAACCAAGGCAGCTTCTATGTCGCTTTTGAGCACCCAATTCCATTAATTCCTAACATTAAAATAGCATCAACAGCCCTTGATACGGTTGGCGGTACTACGTTAAACGACAGCTTTAAGTTTGATGGCATTACTTATAATACTAACTCAACATTAGATACTACGTTAGATGCCAGCTTCGTTGATTACACCCTTTATTATGAAGTATTTGACAACGATTTGTTAACCTTTGATTTTGGTTTAACTGCGCGTGATTTAGACGCTACTATTCAAGTCATAGAACCTGCAACCCAGTTACAAAGTGATTTAGATGTCTCTGGTATTATCCCAATGTTTTATCTATCAACTATTGTTGGTCTGCCTTTTACCGGTTTAAACGTTTTCGCCGAAGCTAACTTTATTAGCTATGACGATCAAACTGTTTATGATGCACAAATTGGCGTGAGCTATGCAATTTTAGATAATCTTGCAGTCGATTTTGACGTAACACTTGGTTACCGCACAGTGAAAATGGAATTAGATGATTTAGATGATTTCTATAGTGATTTAACTTACGACGGTTTCTTTGCCGGTGCTGTTGTTCATTTTTAGCCCCTAGCCATTTGGCATGATAGATAAACATAAAATAAAAGCCGTTGATATTTAAAATATCAACGGCTTTTTTATATCCAAATAAATTTAGTCCTTATTTATTAAGGTGAGAAAAGCGTCCATAACGCTGGTGTAAAATACCGACCCGCTCTACATACACTTGGGTTTCTTTATAGGGCGGAATACCTCCGTGACGTTTAACTGCGCCTTCCCCTGCATTATAAGCTGCTGAAGCTAATTTATTATCACCCTTATATTTTCTGAGTAGGCGTGCTAAATGTTTAACGCCTCCCTTAATATTCTGCTGGGCACTTAACGAATTCCGTACGCCAAGCTCTTTCGCTGTTGCAGGCATTAACTGCATCAAACCTTGCGCGCCCTGCTTCGACACAGCTTGGGGATTAAAATGAGACTCTGCGTGAATAACCGCTCGAACAAAAGCAGGGTCAATATCATATTTCAACGCAGCTTTATTTATATCATTCTTATAAGGCTGTAAATAAAGGGTTGCTTTACGCCAGTCAATTAATGAATCAACTTCGCAGGCATAACAATCAAATCGATAACGACTAAAATCAACATCAAGTGGTTCGATATCAGAGAAAGACGTTACCCCTGAGGTTGATTTATAGGTGTAAATATTTGCTGTTTTTTTTTCAAAAGCGTAACTGACGATTACAGACGTAGCTAAAATTAGGAACAAACCTAAGCGGCAACATTGAAATTGTTCCCTTGAAAATCGTCTCATCTACCCTCCTTATTCAATACACTTAACATAGACTAAAATCCTTTCATAATTCTATATTCCATTTTGGAATAAAAAATCGCTATCTATTCCTTTTGATCTGAATGAAATTTGTCTATTCTTCATCCATCAATTGTCATGGGTGAAAATAGTTATGTTGCCAGAGCAGCGCTTATTAAATCAAAATACATCAAATTCAGCAAACAATAGTAGTGCCTTAGATGCAAATCAATTAGCTTCACTACAACAAACCGTTGCTGATTATTCATCACTACAACTTGCTTGGGCAAGCGGTTATCTAGCAGCGAAAAGCGAACAAGGCCATAATGCCCTAATCGCACCGGCTGCGCCAGCTATTGCTGCCAAGACTTTAACTATTTTATATGCCTCGCAAACAGGTAATGCTAAAGGTGTTGCCAGCAAACTTGAGAAAAGCGCAAAAGCAGCAGGCATTAATGTTGTACTTAAAAACATTGCTGACTATAAAGCCAAAGGCTTAAAAAATGAAAGTCACCTGTTAATAGTAGCCAGTACTAATGGTGAAGGCGAAGCACCAGATGATGCCATTGAGTTTCATGAATATTTATTAGGTAAAAAAGCACCTAAATTACCTAACCTTAGCTATAGCGTTTTAGCTTTAGGTGACAGCAGCTATGAATTTTTCTGTCAAACAGGTAAAGATTTTGACGAGCGTTTAAAAGCATTAGGCGCAAAACAAGTCACCCCTCGCCTTGACTGTGATGTTGATTACGACAGCGAATGTGAAAGTTGGACCTTAAGTATTGTTGAATCTTTGAAAGATGAGCTTACCCAAGCATCTTCAGGTTCTGCAAATGTTGTTGATTTACCAACAGCAGGTGCTGAAAGTCAGTATTCAAAGCAAAACCCGTTTGAAGCTGAATTTTCTTTAAGTCAAAAGATTACTGGTCGAGATTCTGCTAAAGATGTTCGCCATATTGAAATTGACTTAGGTGAATCAGGTTTAACTTACCAAGTAGGTGATGCCTTAGGTGTTTGGTTTGAAAACGACGCTGATTTAGTGGCTGATTTAATTGCTACCTTAAGCCTTACTGGCGAAGAAAAAATCAAGTTAAAAGTAAATGGCGCAAATCAGGTTTTCACACTAACAGATGCCTTAACTACCCAGTTAGAAATTACACAAACAGCACCAGCATTTGTTGAGTTTTGGGCAAAAATTTCTGGTGATAAAGCACTGACTGAAATAGCTGCTGATAAAAACACAGCTAGAGAATACGCTGGTGAGCACCAAATTATCGATGTGGTAAAAGCAGCAAAAACTGAAATTGATCCTCAATTCTTTGTTGAAGCACTTCGTAAAATAACCCCACGCTTGTATTCAATTGCATCAGCACAAGCTGAAGTTGAAGAAGAAGTTCACTTAACCGTTGGTTTAGTAAGTTTTGATGCAAATGGCGAACCACGCACTGGTGGCGCTTCAAGCTTCTTAGCAAACCGCTTAGAAGAAGGTCAAAAAGTACGTGTTTTTGTTGAACACAATGACAATTTCCGTTTACCTCAATCGGATGATACTCCTGTCATTATGATTGGACCAGGTACCGGTGTTGCACCATTTAGAGCTTTCATGCAAGAACGTGAAGCGCGTGATGCCAACGGCGATAACTGGATGTTGTTTGGAGATCAAACTTTCACTCAAGACTTCTTATATCAAGTGGAATGGCAAAATTATTTAAAATCCGGTTTGTTAACACGCATGGACGTAGCGTTTTCTCGCGACCAAGCTGAGAAAGTTTATGTGCAAGACCGATTAAAAGAACAAGCAAGTGATGTTTTTGCTTGGTTAGAACGTGGCGCACACCTATATATTTGTGGTGATGCTAACCGTATGGCCAAAGATGTTCATCAAACCTTGGTAGAAATTATCCAAGAGCACGGTAAATTAAGTGCAGAACAAGCAGAAGACTATTTAAAATCACTTAGATCTAATAAGCGTTACCAGAAGGATGTTTACTAATGAGCAACAATTTCACAAAAGTTGAAAACCCTGTATTGATTGTTGAAGGTAAACAGGCCGACAATGAACGCTTAAAAGCTGAAAGCGATTATCTTCGTGGTACGATTAAAGACGATCTGCAAGACAGAATGACAGGTGGTTTCACCAGCGATAACTTCCAGTTGATTCGTACTCACGGTATGTATCAACAGGACGACCGCGATATTCGTGCAGAACGTCAAAAACAAAAACTCGAACCATTGCATAACGTTATGCTTCGAGCGCGTTTACCTGGTGGTATTATCAACCCAACACAATGGTTGGCTATTGATAAATTCGCTGATGATTATACCTCTTACGGCAGTATTCGCTTAACTACACGTCAAACGTTTCAGTTTCATGGTGTACTAAAGCCAAATATTAAATTAATGCACCAAACACTAAACAGTGTTGGCCTCGATTCTATTGCAACTGCCGGTGACGTTAACCGTAACGTACTGTGTACTTCTAATCCGGTTGAATCCGCACTGCATCAAGAAGCTTACGAATGGGCAACCAAGATCAGTGAGCATTTATTACCAAAAACGCGTGCCTATGCTGAAATTTGGTTAGATGAAGAGAAAGTAGAAACTACTGAAGCAGATGAAATTGAACCTATTTTAGGTAGTAATTATTTACCACGTAAGTTTAAAACAACCGTAGTAATTCCACCAAATAACGACATTGATGTACATGCCAATGATTTAAACTTTGTTGCTATTAGCGAAGGTGGTGAGTTAATTGGTTTTAACGTACTTGTTGGTGGTGGCTTAGCCATGACTCATGGTGATAAAGCAACTTACCCTCGTTGTGCTGATGACTTTGGTTTTATACCAAAAGAACATACATTAGCAATTGCCGCAGCGGTTGTTACTACTCAACGTGATTGGGGAAACCGTGTTAACCGTAAAAACGCTAAAACTAAATATACGTTAGATAGAGTTGGTGTTGATACGTTTAAAGCTGAAGTTGAACGCAGAGCAGGTATTAAGTTCTCTGAATCTCGTTCATATGAATTTACTCACCGTGGCGATAGCTTTGGTTGGGTTGAAGGTATTGATGGTAAAAACCACCTGACCTTATTCATTGAAAATGGTCGTATCCTTGATTTCAACGGTGCTAATTCTGATAGTAAAGCGTTAAAAACAGGTATGCGTGAAATCGCCAAAATACATAAAGGTGATTTCCGTTTAACTGCCAACCAAAACTTAATTGTTGCTGGTGTTTCAGCAGAAGATAAAACGATTATTGAACAACTTGCTCGTGAGCACGGTTTAATCAATGACGGTGTTTCTAACCAGCGTAAGAGTTCAATGGCCTGTGTTGCCTTTCCTACTTGTCCATTAGCCATGGCTGAAGCCGAGCGTTACTTACCTGGCTTAGTCGATGATGTTGAAGCTATTCTTGAAAAGAATGGCCTAAAAGATGACAGTATTATTTTACGTGTTACTGGCTGTCCAAATGGTTGTGGCCGTGCAATGCTTGCTGAAATTGGTTTAGTCGGTAAAGGTCCTGGTAAGTACAATATGTACTTAGGTAGTGATTTAGCCGGTAGTCGTGTACCAAAATTATACAAAGAAAATGTTGATGAAGCTGGCGTATTGAGTGAAATTGATGCGTTAAGTGCTCGTTGGTCTGCAGAACGTAATGACGGTGAAGCATTTGGTGATTTTGTTATTCGTGCAGGTATCGTTGAACAAGTTATTGTGAGCTTTAGGGATTTTCACCATGCTTAATACCACAACAGGTATTGCCGATAAAGAGCTTACCAGCCCTTTTGAAGTAACCTTTCCTCATCCTGCTATAGGAGAGTGGAATCAATCTTTGGAAAAACAAACAGCGATTGCTCGTGCAGAGTGGGCAATGGAAAACTTGCCAGGTCAGTTTGTTTTATCTTCAAGCTTTGGTATTCAATCTGCGGTGATGTTGCATTTACTTACCCAAGTAGATAGCAATATTCCGGTATTGATAACGGATACAGGACATTTATTTCCTGAAACCTATCGATTCATTGAGCAGTTGACTGATCGTTTGAACTTGAACTTACAAGTCTATCAAGCAAAAGAAAGTGCCGCATGGCAACAAGCCAAGTACGGTGATGAATGGGCGCAAAGTGATGATGCACTTAAAGCCTATAATCGCCGTAATAAAGTTGAACCGCTAGAGCGCGGGTTATCTGACTTAAATGCTAATACTTGGTTTTCTGGTGTTCGTCGTCAACAATCAGCTCACCGAGAAGGTTTGTCTGTTGTGGGTACACTGCGTGGTCGTTATAAAGTACATCCAATAATTGATTGGAGTAATAAAGACGTACATGAGTACTTAACTAAGCACAACTTACCATACCATCCCCTTTGGGATGAAGGTTATGTATCGGTTGGTGATGTACATAGCACAAAACCATTAACATTGGGTATGAGTGAAAGTGATACTCGCTTCGGCGGCGGTCAACGTGAATGTGGTTTGCATACTGATGGTGATGGTATTTAATTTTTACTCACATCTAGTAAATAATTAGATCAACAAAAAAAGCTAAAAGAGAAAACTCTTTTAGCTTTTTTTATGTCTGTTAATCCATGACTAGATTCAAAATAGACATTAACTACAGCAGCTAACTTTATATTTCTGTTGATTAGTTGATAGGCTTGGATCTTTATTTATCTGCTTGACGTCGCGGTGGCGACCACACCCAAGGGGCGACGTACCGCCGCGCCTCCCCTTGGAACCCCTGCGACGCCCTACTCAGCAGAACATTCAATCCCCAACTAGCGTAAACCTCGATTCCTGCCGATTTATCATCCCTGAACAACGGCAGCCCTCGACGTCCTGTCTCGGGTCGAGGTCTACCTTTGCTAGTCGATGATTGAATTGCTGAGATGGGATTTGGAGTACTTGGCACAGCCACGGAACCTAGCAGGTGTCATCCCCGTGGTTACTTAGTCGGGGATCTAGCTCTTAGTGACATGGATTCCGTACAAGACACTTACGGAATGACGAACCTTAAAAATAGAGCAGTTCCCCGATCAACAAGCACCAATTCTGCTTGAACAAACGCTGAGATGAATGAAAGTGTTCACGTATGTTCATCATGGATGATGAACAAAGCGATGTCGGCACATGGATGTGCCATCAGCGCTGTTACGTCGATAACACTTGAGTGAATTGAAGAAGTAGTTTGTTAGCAGCGCCATGGGGTTCCAAGGGGCTTTTGGCGTGTAACGCCCCTTGGGTGTCGTCGCCACCGCGACAAATTACTTTAATTTACTCTGACCCAATTTATTTACGAATTTTAAAGTCTAATTGTACCGTGGCGTATTTTTCAACAGGTTTTCCATCTTCAAATTTAGGTGCGTAACGCCAATTATTTAGTGCTGCTAAAGCGGTCCTCTCAAATTGTTTCCCACCTATAGATTCTAATACTTTTGTATCTAACACCGTTCCAAAATCAGAAATAGTAAAACCTATTATTACATAACCCGATTTTCCTCTGCGAGCATAATCAACAGGGTATATAGGCTCAACTCTAAATAAAGGTATTGGCTCTTGACTGTCATCCCATGGTGTCATTGAGCCAATGGCAATACAATGGTTGGTAGCTTCATCACTTTTACCACTTTTCTCTAGCGCATTGATTAAAAATGCATGTGTATTTAGCTCTAAAGGATGAGTTGCTCCTTCCAGCGCTTTAAATACTGGTAAGTTGCTTTCGAAGTAATCAACCGATTTACTATATTTTCTTCGAGTTAAGTAGTATTTCCCCGCATAAAAATTAGACTCGATAACTCGTTTATCATTTGAAGATAGCTTATCTTTAAAAAACTCTTGTGCGGTTAGAATAGCGTTACTTTTACTAGAGCCTAGGCGAAGTAGTGCTATACCGGCTTCTAATTGAATTTGAGCATTGATAAATGGGTGCTCTGCTGCATGCTCTGCTGCATGCTCTTCAGCAATGCTTAATGCTTTTAGATGATAATTAATAGACTTCTTTCTTTGATCGTAATTTAGAGATAGACCTAAGAGGATATATATTTCAGCAAGATCTATTGCACTATCCCCATATTCAACTTTGAAAGCATTCAAAGTATTAAGAAGTAATGACGTTGCTTGCTCTTTTTGATTTTTATCAAGATGCAGTCGGGCTAATATTAGCGCTAAGTTTGCGGTGTTGATATTTGCAGTACCATAGAACTTACTGCCTAATTGATAAGCTTCAGTGGCATATTTAAATTGGGAGTCTGCATCATTATTCTTTACCGCCCCCTGATATGAAAAGTAGGCAGTTTTAAACTGGCTATTCAAGGTTACTTCTTGTTTAGCCCTTGCGCTGAAGGATACTGTTATAAGTATTGCTAAAGATAAACCTACCCATGTTGCATTCATTTTAATCCCTTAATTACTAATTTTATTATTTTAAAGTTCGCTTAGGCTTTTTAACATACTTTCACATTTAAAAAATAATATGATCAGTTTAGATGTCAATGGGCTCAGAGCGCTTGAAGTAGAACTTTCAGCCGTGATTTTGAGTTATTCACCATTAAGCTCGTTCTATTGAAAAACTCTGTACTTCACTTATTGTTTTAATATCAAGCGCTAACATCACCAACCTATCAATTCCCAAAGCGACTCCTGAACACTGTGGTAATCCATGATTTAATGCCGCAATGAAGTTTTCATCAATAGGCTTAACAGCTAATCCTTGAGCAGCTCTCTTTGCATTATCTTCTTCAAATCTAACTTGCTGTTCATTAGCATCAGTTAATTCATTAAACCCATTAACCAGCTCTATGCCTTTGAAGTAACATTCAAATCGTTGTGCAACACGAAGATCATCAATTGATTTTTTTGCTAGTGATGCTTGCGCTATTGGAAAATCATAGATAAATTGCGGCGCATCAATACCTATGGTTGGTTCAATGATTTCAGTGAAGATAAATTGAAGCAGCAAATCGGCATCATTCATTTCAACTAGCCAATCAGCAGATTTACCATACTTATTTAATACCTCAGTAAGCTCATCAAAAGTGGCGGTTAGTGGATCTACAGAAACTGTTTTAAGGAATATATCTTGATAGCTAGTAAATATCGCCTTATCACCACCTAAAACGACTTGCAGTAAGTCTGCGACCTCTGACATCAAATCAAACTGATCAAAGCCAATACGGTACCATTCAAGCATGGTGAACTCGGGATTATGATTCTTACCTGACTCTTCATGACGAAACGCCTTCGCTATTTGAAAAATACAGCCATATCCAGAAGCAAGTAACCGCTTCATATGAAACTCTGGCGAGGTTTGTAAAAATAACTCGGTCGAATGACCTACTGGACTATCAGCTAAAAAATCATACTTACAGGAGAGTGCATTTAAATAGACATCGGTCACTGTGCCTTGAGATAAAGAAGGTGTCTCCACTTCAACGACATTGCGTTCAGCAAAGAACTGTCTAATTTGTTGTAATATTTTTGCTCTTTTTTGAGCGTTTTGCCAAGTTAGTGTGCTTTGCCAAGTCATGTGAATACCGTTAATAGATTAGGACGTTGCATAGACAATAGATTCCCGACAAGAAACTTCGGGAATGACGACTGTTGCCATTGTAGATAAAGCCAACAGATTTACTAGATCTTTAATTAATAAATGGTTTTTTACTTTCTCTTAAGATCAAAAAAGGCCGCGTTAGCGACCTTCTTTATTCGATATTATTTCTAATATGGATTGATAAATTAATTTAATGCTAGATGAAGTGTTTGCAAAGCAGAAGCACGGAATTGACGTGAGTCAATGAGTACTTCCAATGCAGCTAACACAAGTTCTAGCGAAAATTAGTTATCAATTAAGCCATAATCTTAGAAACAACACCAGCACCAACAGTACGACCACCTTCACGGATTGCGAAGCGTAAACCTTCGTCCATCGCTACTGGGTTGATTAGCTCAACAACAAACTTAAGGTTGTCACCAGGCATTACCATTTCAACACCTTCAGGAAGCTCTACAGCACCTGTGATATCTGTTGTACGGAAGTAAAACTGTGGACGGTATCCTTTAAAGAATGGAGTATGACGACCACCTTCATCTTTAGAAAGAACATAAACTTCTGATTCGAATTTAGTGTGAGGTAAGATTGAACCTGGAGCACAAAGTACTTGACCACGTTCAACATCTTCACGCTTAAGACCACGTAGAAGAACACCACAGTTCTCGCCAGCACGACCTTCGTCAAGAAGCTTACGGAACATTTCAACACCTGTACAAGTTGATTTTTGTGTATCACGGATACCAACAACTTCTACTTCTTCACCAATTTTGATGATACCACGTTCAACACGACCTGTTACAACTGTACCACGACCTGAGATTGAGAATACATCTTCGATAGGCATGATGAATGCACCGTCAATTGCACGCTCTGGCTCTGGAATGTAAGTATCAAGTGCATCAGCAAGTTCGATAATTTTCGCTTCCCATGCTTCATCGCCTTGAAGAGCGCCTAAAGCTGAACCTTGAATTACTGGTAAATCATCACCAGGGAAGTCATATTCAGAAAGAAGTTCACGAACTTCCATTTCTACTAATTCTAATAATTCTTCATCATCTACAACGTCACATTTGTTCATGAAAACGATGATGAAAGGAACACCAACTTGGCGAGACAATAAGATGTGCTCACGTGTTTGTGGCATAGGACCATCTGTAGCAGCAACTACTAAGATAGCGCCATCCATTTGTGCAGCACCAGTGATCATATTTTTGATATAATCGGCGTGACCAGGACAATCTACGTGTGCATAGTGACGTGCTTCAGTATCGTATTCGATGTGAGAAGTATTAATTGTAATACCACGTTCACGTTCTTCAGGAGCGTTATCGATTTGTGCGAAATCTTTAACTTCACCACCGTGAACTTTAGTTAATACAGCAGAGATAGCAGCTGTTAAAGTTGTTTTACCGTGATCTACGTGACCGATAGTACCAACGTTAACATGCGGTTTATTACGTTCAAATTTTTCTTTAGCCATTTTTCAATTACCTTTAAGTTTAGTAAACTATATAAATTAAAAGGCGCAGTCAAAATGACCTTGCCAGATGTAAATATTCGAGTAATGGATTCTCTAACGAGTTTCCATAATTTTTTGTGCTACCAATTTCGGCGCTTCATTATACTGCTGAAACTCCATAGAGTAAGATGCACGGCCTTGAGTAGCACTACGCAAGTCGGTAGCATAGCCAAACATTTCAGCTAAGGGTACCAATGCATTTACAATTTTCGAACCTGCAGGACCTTCGTCCATACCATCAATCATACCGCGACGACGGTTTAAGTCACCTACAACATCACCCATGTTGGCTTCTGGTGTAGTAACTTCTACTTTCATCATTGGCTCTAAAATAACAGGATTTGCTTCAAGCGCACCTTTTCTAAAGCCCATAGAAGCAGCAACTTTAAATGCTATCTCGTTTGAGTCAACATCATGAAAAGAACCATCATAAAGAGTAACCTTTATGTCTAATAACGGATAACCAGCTAAAACACCACTATCCATCTGTTCTTTACAGCCTTTTTCTACTGCAGGAATAAATTCTTTTGGTACTGTGCCGCCAACGATTTCGTTAACAAACTCAAAACCAGCACCTTCTTCATTCGGTTCCATCTTCAACCAAACATGGCCAAATTGACCTTTACCACCTGATTGACGGATAAATTTACCTTCAACTTCAACAGTACCGCGAATCGTTTCTCGATAAGAAACTTGTGGGTTACCAACATTACACTCAACACCAAATTCACGCTTCATACGTTCAACAAGGATATCTAAGTGTAGTTCACCCATACCCGAGATGATGGTCTGTCCAGTTTCATCGTCAGTGGCCACTCTAAACGAGGGGTCTTCTGCCGCAAGTTTACCTAACGCAATACCCATTTTTTCTTGTGCTGCGAGTGTTCTTGGCTCTACCGCAACTGAAATTACCGGTTCAGGGAACTCCATGCGCTCTAGCGTAATAATATGTTTCGCATCGCATAACGTATCACCCGTGGTGACATCTTTCAAACCAATTGCAGCGGCTATATCACCAGCACGAACTTCTTTTATTTCTTGTCTGTCGTTGGCATGCATTTGTACTATACGACCAAAACGTTCTTTTTTACCCTTAACTGGGTTATAAACGCTATCACCTGTTTGCACTACTCCTGAATATACACGGAAGAATGTGAGTGTGCCAACAAATGGGTCTGTCGCTATTTTAAAAGCGAGTGCTGAAAAGGGTGCTTCATCATCTGCTGAGCGAATACCTTCAGATTCATCTTTATCATCATTAATACCCGTAATAGCGGCAACTTCAGTTGGTGAAGGCAGATATTCAATAACAGCATCGAGTACCGCTTGAACGCCTTTATTTTTAAAGGCACTACCACAACTACACAGGATAATTTCATTTGCTAGTGTACGAGCACGTAAACCAACTTTAATCTCTTCTTCGGTTAAATCACCTTCTTCAAGGTATTTATCCATTAACTCTTCGTTAGCTTCAGCGGCTTCAGAAATGAGGTTTTCACGCCATTCTTCAGCCATATCTTGCATATCAGCAGGAATTTCTTCATAGCTGAAGGTCATACCTTGATCACTTGCGTTCCAGTTGATGGCCTTCATCTTAATCAGATCAACCACACCTTCAAAATCGTCTTCAGCACCGATAGCTAAATGTATTGGTACTGCATTTGCGCCTAGACGAGTTTTCAGTTGCTCAACTACATATAAGAAGTCAGCACCTGTTCTATCCATTTTGTTCACAAACACTATACGTGGTACAGCATATTTTTCCATTTGACGCCAAACCGTTTCGGTTTGCGGCTGTACACCTGATGAACCACATAGCACGAGTACAGCACCATCAAGAACACGTAAAGAACGTTCTACTTCAATGGTGAAATCTACGTGACCTGGCGTATCAATAATATTAATACGATGGTCTTCAAATTGACCTTCCATGCCTTTCCAGAAACATGTAGTTGCTGCAGAGGTTATGGTTATACCACGTTCTTGCTCTTGTTCCATCCAGTCCATAGTGGCCGCGCCGTCATGCACTTCACCAATCTTATGAGATAGACCTGTATAGAATAATACGCGTTCTGTGGTTGTCGTTTTACCTGCATCTACATGCGCACAGATACCAATATTACGGTAGCGCTCTATAGGAGTGATACGGGCCAAAGTGAAATCCTCTTACTATTACTGGTCAGTAAACAAGTAATATATATTTAGTGTTATTAATTAAATATTCGTTGTTGAGTACATCACAACAGCCAAACACTTAATTAATAAAACTCTGACTCATGTTTCTAACTTAGTGGTAAAAGCACTAGTCCGTAAAATGAGTATGGCTAGCAAGAGTAACTCTTGCTAGCCATGTATCTACCTTTGAGTGAACCCAAAAGTAGATAATACAATCAGTCAATACTGCTAGCTTACCAGCGGTAGTGAGCGAATGCTTTGTTAGCGTCAGCCATACGGTGAACGTCTTCACGTTTCTTAACCGCTGAACCTTTGCTATCAGACGCATCTAACATTTCGTTAGCTAGGCGCTGAGCCATTGATTTTTCACCACGTTTACGAGCTGCTTCAACTAACCAACGCATGGCTAGAGCATTACGACGCACTGGACGTACTTCAACTGGAACCTGATAAGTAGAACCACCAACACGACGAGATTTAACTTCGACAGATGGGCGGATGTTATCTAAAGCTTCTTCGAAAAGCTCTAATTGATCTTTTTCAGATTTCTGAGCTAAAATATCTAATGCACCGTAAACAATTTTTTCGGCAGTAGATTTCTTACCATCAACCATAAGGATGTTGATGAATTTTGCTAAAAGTTCGTTATGGAACTTAGGATCTGGCAATATTTTACGTTGCCCAACGACGCGTCTTCTTGGCATCTTAATTCTCCGTAGTATTCAGGATAAATCCAAAATATATAAATTTTAAAAATTTCTTAATTTGGCCTTACTTAACGTTTTTATCTTTTACCTATCAAGTAGGTAAAGGAGGGAAAACTTAAGATTTAGGTCGTTTAGCACCGTATTTAGAACGGCCTTGTCTTCTATCGCTTACACCAGAACAATCTAGCGCGCCACGAACAGTGTGATAACGCACACCTGGTAAATCTTTAACACGACCACCACGGATTAAAATCACGCTATGCTCTTGTAAGTTGTGACCTTCACCACCGATGTATGAAGTTACTTCGAAGCCGTTAGTTAAACGAACACGAGCTACTTTACGTAAAGCTGAGTTAGGTTTTTTTGGTGTAGTAGTATACACACGAGTACAAACGCCACGACGTTGTGGACAAGCTTGTAACGCTGGAACGTTACTTTTTGTTACTTGTCTAACACGTGGTTTGCGTACTAGTTGGTTAATAGTTGCCATTATAGCTCCTGATTAGTTGTTACCAAGGAAAGTAGCCTTGATAAATTATTGCATAAGCTTTAAATCAATGGGAAAAGCTTACACGCTCGTAATATATCTTTTACCTTATAAAGGCGTGAAATTCATCACTCCTTTTATATTATGCACACTGGGTACAGAATATCAGGTCGCGAAATTCTATAGGTCAATGATTGAGCTGTCAAGCATTTATAGCAATTACACTCACTAAGTGATCATTATCAACTAGCCAAACGATCCTATAATGTTGTTGCTTTCATTGAGAGTAACTCGTTATCTCTCGAACAAGTGCCTTGTTAATCAGCGTCTTTATTGTTGAACTCTGTGGCCTTTGTTAACGTAGTTGGTAATAGTTTGCTAGCTTAAATCTCTAAACTAGAAAAACAAAAAACCGCACCTCTTTCAAGGTGCGGTTTTATTATAACGCTTTACTATATGGAGTAGCAGGCTAGCCCATATAACAAATTATTAATGATTACCTGACAGTAAATCTGAATTTAAGGCATCAGTTAATGCTTTTTCTGCATCATCAGCTGAAACAGTAGATTCAACCGCTGGTGCTAAAGCAGCAGCTTTACGTCTTGCTCGTTCTTGATGGTACGAATAACCTGTACCTGCTGGGATTAAACGACCAACGATAACGTTTTCTTTCAAGCCACGTAGACCATCTTTCTTACCTGCAACAGCAGCTTCAGTAAGTACACGTGTTGTTTCTTGGAAAGACGCCGCTGAAATGAATGATTCAGTTGCCAATGATGCTTTAGTAATACCCATCATCTGCATTTCATATTCAGCTGGTTGCTTACCTTCAGCTTCAAGTTCACGGTTTGAGATATTAACTCGCGCCACTTCAACTTGTTCGCCTTTAAGGAAAGTAGAATCACCTGCATCAAGAATTTCACACTTACGGATCATTTGACGTACGATAACTTCAATGTGCTTATCGTTAATCTTAACACCCTGTAGACGGTAAACTTCTTGTACTTCGTTAACGATGTAGTTAGCAACTGGTGCAACACCACGTAAACGCAAGATATCATGTGGAGATTCAGGACCATCGGCAATAACTTCACCTTTGATTACTGGCTCACCTTCATAGATATTCAATAGACGCGTTTTCGGGATCATCTCTTCGTAAACTTCACCGCTAGGCTGAGTAATCAATAAGCGTACTTTACCTTTGGTTTCTTTACCGAAAGCAACAACACCCGTTTTCTCTGCAAGTATCGCAGGAAGTTTAGGTTTACGTGCTTCAAATAAATCAGCTACACGAGGAAGACCACCGGTAATATCACGAGTTTTTGAACTTGCTTGTGGTATACGAGCTAGTGCATCACCAACGCCAACATCCGCGCCATCTTCAAGGTTAACAATCGCATTACCTGGAAGATAGTAAAGTGCCGGAATTTCAGTACCAGCAATCATTACTTCTTTGCCTTTCGCATCAACAAGCTTCAATGCTGGACGCATTTCTTTACCTGTTGCATTACGTTGTGCAGCGTCAGTAATAACGATACTTGATAAACCAGTTAACTCATCAGTTTGGCGAACCATAGTTACGCCATCAGCTAGGTCAACGAATTGAACCTTACCTGCCACTTCCGTGATGATAGGATGCGTATGTGGGTCCCAGTTAGCGATAGTATCGCCAGAGTTCACTGCTTCGCCATCATTCTTAGAAAGTACAGAACCGTAAGGAACTTTATAACGTTCTTTCTCACGGCCCATTTCATCAATGATTGTTAACTCTGATGAACGAGACGTAATTACGAGATGTTTCTCTGAGTTTGTTACAAACTTAGCGTTTTGTAATTTCAAAGTACCTGTGTTTTTAACTTGTACGCTGCTTTCAGCAGTAGCACGAGATGCAGCACCACCGATATGGAACGTACGCATTGTTAACTGTGTACCAGGTTCACCAATTGATTGTGCAGCAACTACACCAATAGCTTCACCTTGGTTGATCATATGGCCACGAGCCAAATCACGACCGTAACAATTAGCACAAATACCAAAGTCAGTCTTACAAGTAATGATTGAACGTACTTTGATTTGATCTACTGAGTTGTCTTCAATAACATCACAGAGTGCTTCATCAATTAGTGTATTACGTGGAAGTAATACTTCATCAGTACCTGGAATTAATACGTCATCACACACGACACGACCTAGAACACGTTCGCGTAATGGCTCAACAACATCACCACCTTCGATTAGTGGCGTCATTAATAAACCGTCATGTGTACCACAGTCATGGTTAGTAACAACCAAATCTTGTGCAACATCAACTAAACGACGAGTTAGATAACCCGAGTTAGCTGTTTTAAGTGCCGTATCGGCAAGACCTTTACGCGCACCATGAGTTGAGATGAAGTATTGTAATACAGTCAGACCTTCACGGAAGTTAGCTTTGATTGGCGTTTCGATGATTGAACCATCTGGTTTAGCCATCAAACCACGCATACCCGCTAATTGACGAATCTGTGCAGCACTACCACGAGCACCCGAGTCAGCCATCATAAAGATTGAGTTGAAAGAATCTTGTTCTTCCATTTCGCCATCTCTGTTCATAACCATTTCTTTCGAAAGGTTATCCATCATCGCTTTCGAAACTTTTTCGTTAGCAGATGACCAAATATCGATTACTTTGTTGTACTTCTCACCGGCAGTTACTAGACCTTGGTCAAACTGGGCTTGAATTTCAGCAACTTCAGCTTCTGAATCTTCTACAATCGTATACTTAGCTTCAGGAATAACCATATCGTCGATACCAACAGAACAACCTGCAATCATCGCGTAATGGAAACCTGTATACATGATTTGATCAGCAAACATTACTGTTTCTTTCAAACCTAAGTTACGGTAAGCATGGTTAATCAGTTTTGAAATTGGTTTTTTACCAAGTGGCTTGTCAATTAGGTCATAAGGTAAGCCCTTAGGACATACTTGCCACATAATTGCGCGACCAACTGTAGTATCACGTAACTTAGTTACTGGTTCCCATTCACCATCAGCATTTTTAACGTGCTCGGTAATACGAACTTTAATACGAGCATGAAGTTCAGCAACACCTGTACGGTATGCCTTTTCTACTTCTTTTTCGTCAGTAAAGTACATGCCTTCGCCTAAACCGTTTATACGAAAACGTGTTAGGTAATAAAGGCCTAATACAACATCCTGCGATGGTACTATGATTGGCTCACCGTTAGCCGGTGCTAGAACGTTGTTCGTTGACATCATCAACGTACGTGCTTCCATTTGTGCTTCGATTGTCAACGGTACGTGTACCGCCATTTGGTCACCATCGAAATCGGCATTGTATGCCGCACAAACTAGTGGATGAAGGTGAATTGCTTTACCTTCAATCAACACAGGTTCAAAAGCTTGGATACCCAATCTATGAAGTGTTGGTGCACGGTTAAGCATAACTGGATGTTCACGGATTACTTCATCAAGTACATCCCAAACTTCAGCGCCTTCACGTTCAACTAATTTCTTAGCAGCTTTAATTGTAGTTGCTAAACCACGTGCTTCTAATTTACCGTAGATAAATGGCTTGAATAATTCAAGTGCCATTTTCTTAGGCAAACCACACTGATGTAGTTTAAGCGTAGGACCAACAGTGATTACTGAACGACCAGAGTAATCAACACGTTTACCTAGTAAATTCTGACGGAAACGACCTTGCTTACCTTTAATCATATCGGCAAGAGATTTAAGAGGACGTTTGTTAGAACCCGTAATAGCTCGACCACGACGACCATTATCTAATAATGCATCAACAGACTCTTGCAACATACGTTTTTCGTTACGTACGATAATATCTGGTGCAACTAAATCTAGAAGACGTTTTAAACGGTTGTTACGGTTAATAACACGACGGTATAGATCATTAAGATCAGAAGTCGCAAAACGACCACCATCTAATGGTACCAACGGACGTAAATCAGGCGGTAAAATTGGTAAAACATTCATAATCATCCACTCAGGCTTGTTGCCTGAAGCAGCGAATGCTTCCATTAATTTTAAACGCTTAGTGATTTTTTTACGTTTAGTTTCACTACCGATTTCTGGTAACTCTTCACGCATTTGCGCTACTTCACCGTCTAAATCAATTTGTTGTAGTAAAGCTAATACCGCTTCAGCACCCATTAAGGCATCAAATTCATCACCGTGTTCTTCTAACGCATCAAGATATTCTTCTTCCGTTAGAATTTGGCTTTTTTCTAATGTTGTCATACCAGGTTCGGTTACAACATATGATTCGAAATAAAGCACACGCTCAATATCACGTAACGTCATATCAAGTAGTAAACCAATACGTGATGGTAATGATTTTAAGAACCAAATGTGAGCCACTGGACTTGCTAATTCGATATGACCCATACGGTCACGACGAACTTTAGTCAATGTAACTTCTACGCCACATTTTTCACAGATAACACCACGATGCTTTAAGCGTTTGTATTTGCCACAAAGACATTCATAGTCTTTTACTGGGCCAAAAATACGCGCACAGAATAAACCGTCACGTTCTGGCTTAAAAGTACGATAGTTAATGGTTTCTGGCTTTTTAACTTCACCAAATGACCAAGAACGTACCAAATCTGGCGACGCTAATCCGATGCGAATACCATCGAAATCTTCGGTTTGATTCTGTTGCTTAAGAAACTTAAGTAAATCTTTCACACACTTCTCCTGTCGGAGTTAAACTTTGAGAAGAAGGCAAAATAATTTGCCTTCTTCGCTTACCGGCTTACCCATCAGGATAAGCTCAGTTGACTTATGGTTTGAAACCTAGTCTTTGTCCAACTCGATGTTAATACCTAACGAGCGGATTTCTTTCAACAATACGTTGAATGACTCAGGAATACCTGGTTCCATGCGATGATCACCATCTACTAAGTTTTTATACATCTTAGTACGACCGTTAACATCATCAGACTTAACCGTAAGCATTTCTTGCAAGGTATAAGCAGCACCATATGCTTCAAGTGCCCACACTTCCATCTCACCGAAACGCTGACCACCGAACTGAGCTTTACCACCAAGTGGTTGCTGAGTTACGAGTGAGTAAGAACCAGTTGAACGAGCATGCATTTTGTCATCAACTAAATGGTTTAGTTTCAACATATACATATAACCAACAGTAACAGGACGTTCAAACTCACGACCGGTACGGCCATCAGTTAATACGAACTGACCACTTTGTGGCATATCAGCAAGCACGAATAACTCTTTAATTTCTTTCTCTGCAGCGCCATCAAATGCTGGTGTAGCAATTGGTAGACCAGCACGTAAGTTACCTGCTAAGCGTAAAACTTCGTCATCAGAGAAGCTTGCAACATCAACTACTTGACGAGACTCACCTACATTGTAGACTTCTTGAATGAAGTTACGTAGTTTGTGAATTTCTTGTTGTGCTTCTAACATACGGTTGATCTTTTCACCGATACCGCGACACGCCATACCTAAGTGAGTTTCTAAGATCTGACCAATGTTCATACGTGATGGAACACCTAACGGGTTCAATACGATATCAACTGGTACACCGAATTGATCGTATGGCATATCTTCAACAGGTACTACGTTTGAAATAACACCCTTGTTACCATGACGACCAGCCATTTTATCACCAGGCTGAATATGACGTTTAACAGCTAAGTAAACCTTAACGATTTTTAAAACGCCAGGTTGTAAGTCATCACCTTGAGTGATCTTACGACGCTTAACTTCAAACTTCTTATCAAAATCTTCTTTGATATTATCAAATTGCTCAGCAATTTGCTCAAGTTCAGCTTGTTGACCTTCATCAGCTAAGTTTTGTGTTAACCACTTGTCACGAGACATTGACGTTAAGTCAGACTCATTTAAACCAGCAGATAACAATAACTTCTTAGTACGTGCGTAAATACCATCTTCTAAAATGCTTAATTCATCGCCAAGATCTTTCTTAACTTCTTTAAGTTGCATTTGTTCAATTTCAACTGCACGAGCATCTTTTTCAACGCCGTCACGGGTGAATATTTGAACATCGATGATAGTACCTTTAACAGAGTTAGGTACACGTAATGAACTATCTTTAACGTCAGCAGCTTTCTCACCGAAAATTGCTCGTAGTAGTTTTTCTTCTGGCGTAAGTTGTGTTTCACCTTTTGGTGTAACTTTACCTACTAAGATGTCACCACCATTTACTTCAGCACCAATATAAACAACACCCGCTTCATCTAATTTAGATAATGCTGATTCGCCTACGTTTGGAATATCTGCCGTAATTTCTTCACTACCCAATTTAGTATCACGTGCAATACACGTTAACTCTTGAATGTGAATAGTAGTAAATCTATCCTCTATTGCAACACGTTCAGATAACAACATTGAATCTTCAAAGTTGTAACCATTCCACGGCATAAAGGCGATACGCATGTTTTGACCTAAAGCCAATTCACCCATATCAGTTGAAGGACCATCCGCTAATACATCACCACGTACAACTGGCTCACCCATACGACACACTGGACGTTGGTTGATACAAGTATTTTGGTTAGAACGCGTGTATTTAGTTAAGTTATAAATATCAATACCGGCTTCACCAGCATGCATTTCATTTTCATTAACTTTTACAACAATGCGCGATGCATCAACATAGCTAACTACACCACCACGTTTGGCAACTGCAGTTACACCTGAATCAACAGCTACTACTTTTTCCATACCAGTACCAACAAGCGGTTTATCAACTCGTAAAGTAGGTACAGCTTGACGTTGCATGTTCGAGCCCATCAAGGCTCTGTTTGCATCATCGTGTTCAAGGAATGGGATAAGTGACGCCGCAACAGAAATAATTTGTTGTGGAGAAACGTCCATATATTGAACTTCAGCAGAAGCTTTTAAGATAAATTCATTTCTATGACGACAGTTAACTAAGTCTTGTACTAACTTGTTGCTATCATTACGTTCAGCGTTCGCCTGAGCGATAACAAAGTTACCCTCTTCAATCGCTGATAAATAATCAATTTCATCAGTCACTAAACCGTCAATAACTTTGCGGTATGGTGTTTCTAAGAAACCAAAATCATTAGTTCGTGCGTAACAAGAAAGCGAGTTGATCAAACCAATGTTTGGACCCTCTGGCGTTTCGATTGGACAAACACGACCGTAATGCGTTGGATGTACATCTCGTACTTCAAAACCAGCACGTTCACGGGTTAAACCACCCGGCCCTAAGGCAGAAATACGACGTTTATGCGTTACTTCTGATAACGGGTTGTTCTGATCCATAAACTGTGACAATTGTGATGAGCCAAAGAACTCTTTCACTGCCGCAGAAATTGGTTTAGCGTTGATTAAATCTTGCGGCATGATTGCATCTAAGTCACCAAGACTTAAGCGCTCACGAACTGCACGTTCAACACGAACAAGACCAACACGGAATTGGTTTTCAGCCATTTCGCCAACAGAACGAATACGACGGTTACCTAAGTGATCGATATCATCAACTTCACCTTTACCGTCACGAATGCCGATTAAGGTTTTCATTACTGAAATAATATCTTCTTTTGACAAGATACCAGTACCAACATCATCTGCATTGCCAACACGACGGTTGAACTTCATACGACCTACCGTTGATAAGTCATAGCGTTCTGATGCGAAGAATAAGTTAGAGAACAACCCTTCAGCAGCGTCTTTCGTTGGTGGCTCGCCTGGACGCATCATGCGGTATACTTCAACTAAAGCTTCAAGCTTGTTAGTTGAACTATCAACACGAAGTGTATCTGACATGTATGAACCAACATCAAATTCGTTCATGTATAAAGTAGATAATACTTTATGGCCCGCTTGGCTAAGCTCGGCTAATAATTCTAAAGTGATAATTGCATTTGCTTCAGCAATTACTTCACCTGTAGATTTGTCGATGTAAGCTTTTGATAAAACACGACCAACGATATAATCTGCTGGTACTTCTAGTTTTTCCAATTTTGCTTTTGATAAAGCGCGAATATGACGTGCTGTAATACGACGACCAGATTCAACTAATACTTCACCCTTCTTGATAGAAATATCAAAAATAGCAGTTTCGCCACGAAGACGTTCAGGGATAAGATCCATGATCAACTTATCACCTTTAATGGTGTAGTCAGTTGTGTCATAGAACATCGCCAAAATTTCTTCAGTCGAATATTCTAATGCACGTAAGATAATTGACGCTGGTAATTTACGACGTCTATCTATACGTACAAATAAGTTATCTTTTGGATCGAATTCAAAGTCTAACCATGAACCACGGTAAGGAATAACGCGTGCGTTATATAATACTTTACCTGATGAGTGAGTTTTACCTTTATCGTGATCAAAGAATACACCAGGAGAACGGTGTAATTGTGAAACGATAACACGCTCAGTACCATTGATTACGAAAGTACCGTTATCTGTCATCAACGGGATTTCGCCCATGTACACTTCTTGTTCTTTGATATCTTTAACAGTACCTGCTGCGGCTTCTTTATCGTAAACCACTAAGCGTAACTTAACACGCAGTGGTGCTGAATAAGTTACACCACGTATTTGACATTCTTTAACGTCAAATAACGGTTCACCTAATCGATAGCTTACATATTGTAATTCCGAGCTACCTGAATAAGCTTTAATTGGGAAAATAGAACGGAAAGCAGCCTCTAGACCGGTTTCACCTGTTGGATCAGTATCAATAAACTTGCGGAAAGAGTCGAGTTGGATGGACAACAAGAATGGATATTCCATTACTTGTACGCTTTTACCAAAGTCCTTTCTAATTCGCTTTTTCTCAAAGTATGAGTAAGCCATGGGGTTCCTCAGCTTGCTGGTTATGGCCAAATCTGCCCACTGAGCAACGCTCAGTTAGACAGGTTATGCTGTAATATTTACGTCTAAATACTACTAGATGCTTCTCTAATAACGAGAAAATCACCTAAACGCTTAATAATGCATTGTTAGAGAATAAACAAATATTTATTTTCTAACAACAAAAGCGCAAAAAGGCCGGTGACGTTTAAATCACCAGCCATGCCTTTTCAGGCAAACAATCTGTTTAAAAACAGATTATTTGATCTCAACAGAAGCACCAGCTTCTTCAAGAGTTTTCTTAAGTTCTTCAGCTTCAGCTTTCTCTACGCCTTCTTTAACAACGCCAAGAGATTCAACTAAGTCTTTAGCTTCTTTAAGGCCTAAACCTGTAGCGCCACGAACTGCTTTGATTACTGCAACTTTCTTCTCACCGAAGCTAGTCATAACAACGTTAAACTCAGTTTGTTCGTCAGCAGCTTCAGCAGGTCCAGCAGCTGCAACAGCAGCAGAAGCAGAAACACCAAATTTTTCTTCCATTGCTTCGATTAAAGCAACAACGTCCATTACTGACATTTCAGCAACTGCGTTTAAGATATCGTCTTTAGAAATAGACATACTATAATTTCCTAATTTTTAATAAACAGGCCATTTTTACTTTTCTTATTAAGTAATAAAGCACTGTTTGAAATAACTACAAATACAAAAAGCTTGGTTATAAGCAATAAGCTTATATAACCTATGCAGCTTCCTGTTCTTTCTGATCGCGTATAGCAGCAAACGTGCGGGCTAATTTGCCTGCAGATGCTTCTTTCATAACGCTCATCAAACGTGAAATCGCTTCGTCGTAAGTAGGTAGCTTAGCTAACATATTTACGTCTACTGCGTTGCCTTCAAATGCAGCTGCTTTTAATTCAAAGTTTTCGTTAGCTTTAGCGAAATCTGTGAATAAACGTGCAGCAGCACCTGGGTGATCACTTGAAAAAGCAATTAATGAAGGACCTTTGAATACGTCAGAAACACATTCAAATTCAGTACCTTCTACTGCACGACGTGCTAATGTGTTACGGACAACTTTCATCCATACACCATTTTCACGTGCTTGCTTACGCAATACAGTAATTGCTTCAACTGCAACACCACGGGCATCCGCGATTACAACTGAGTGAGCGCCATTAGCAGCTTCTTGAACTTCAGCAACAATTGCTTTTTTGTCATCAAGATTGATAGCCATTGGCTTTAACTCCTGGTTCAGACCGGTAAAAGTACCGGTATTTACAATCCTTAGCTAATAATTACTTACTAGCTAAGCCATAACGGCGAGGACCAGAAAAATCTAGGAAATATCTGGGTAATCACCATCTACGTAGGATAAATTAAGTAATTAAATCAGAAGAAATAACTACACCTACGGTCTTGGACGGGGGTTGTGTATTTATTCAGCTTCATTCGATTTTACTCGAAAAACTGGCCAAAAAAGTTCACAACTCCTACCAAAATTTAAGGGGCGAAATTATAGATTATAATTTCGCCCTTGTAAAGATTCAATACACAAAACTTTACTCAATAATATTTACACGTAATAAATTACAGGTAATATTAAGCTTGAGTTAGTGTTGCTTGGTTGACGACAACGCCGGCACCCATAGTTGTAGAAAGAGAAACTTTCTTCAAGTATTGACCTTTAGCATTTGCAGGTTTTGCTTTTTTAAGCGCTTCTAGCAAAGACTCTAAGTTTTCTTGCAATTGTGCAGGTTCGAAATCAGCCTTACCAATAGTAGTATGGATGATACCGTTCTTGTCGTTGCGGTAACGGATCTGACCAGACTTAGCGTTTTTAACAGCGCCAGCTACGTCAGGAGTTACTGTACCAACTTTAGGGTTAGGCATTAAACCACGAGGGCCTAAGATTTGACCTAGTTGACCAACAACACGCATTGCATCTGGAGAAGCAATAACAACGTCGAAGTTCATTTCACCGGCTTTTACTTGCGCGGCTAAATCTTCCATACCAACGATGTCAGCACCAGCTGCTTTAGCTTTCTCTGCGTTTTCGCCTTGTGTAAATACAGCAACACGTACTTCACGACCAGTACCATTTGGTAATACTGTAGCGCCACGAACGTTTTGATCTGATTTACGAGCGTCAATACCAAGATTTACAGCAACATCAACGCTTTCACGGAAGTTAGCTGTAGCAAATTCTTTTAATAAAGAAACTGCTTCATTGATATCATATTCTTTTGTTACGTCTACTTTTTCACGGATAAGACGAGCGCGTTTTGATAATTTAGCCATTGATTAGTCCTCTACCACTAAACCCATTGAACGAGCAGAACCCGCAATGGTACGCACTGCAGCTTCAAGTGAACCAGCAGTTAAATCAGGTTCTTTTGTCTTAACGATTTCTTCAAGTTGAGCTGTAGTAACAGTTCCAACTTTATCAGTGTTAGGACGACCAGAGCCGCTTTTTATGCCAGCTGCTTTTTTCAATAAGAAAGAAGCAGGTGGAGTTTTTGTTTCGAAAGTAAACGAACGGTCACTATATACAGTAATTACTACTGGAACCGGAGCGCCTTTTTCTAAAGAATCTGTTTTCGCGTTGAACGCTTTACAGAATTCCATGATGTTAACACCATGTTGACCTAATGCAGGACCAACTGGTGGTGACGGGTTAGCTGCACCAGCAGCTACTTGTAGCTTGATTAAAGCTTGGACTTTCTTAGCCATTTTAAAATACCTTTTGTTTGGGTAGTTAACGCAATCACTTAACATTAAGGTGGAATTCACCAACTCGACATAAAGTTTTCGCTTCCCTGTTTACAAAATTCGCTTTAAAAACAATTGTTTTCACAACAGAATAAAGCGCATTTAGTGCGCGCTAAAAATAAGCGGCAGCGGATTATATATTAACCAGCCATATCATTTCAAGCGCTTTTATTGTTACCTAGAAAATAGTGGTGTTCTGTATTTACATCAAACCACTGTTTCCCCTGTAAAATCAGCGTTTTTCCGCTACTTTATTAGTAGTAGAAATGGTAGCTTCTATACGACGGTTTTGTTCGTGAGCTGCAGCTGTATTATCTGTATTTAGTAATTCGCTTTCACCATAACCTATCGAATTTAAACGACTTGCATCAACACCAAAGTCATTAATTAAAACATCAACAACAGCCTGAGCACGCTTAGCAGATAAAGTCTGGTTATATGCAGCACTTCCCTTTGCTGAACTATGCCCTTTAATTGTTAAACTAAGATCTGGATAAGCTTCCATAAATTTAGCGACTTTAACCATAATTGGTTTATATTTTTCTTTAACTACGGCTTTATTGCTATCAAAGTTAATAAGTAACTCAACGGTATCTTGCGCTTCAGTAAAAACAGTACAGCCTACTTCATTTACTTTGTCCGTTGCAGGAGTATTAGCGCAATTATCTTTGCTATCTAATACACCATCATTATCACTATCTAATTCAGCGATAGGAGCAACAGCAGCGATAGGGGCAACAACGGCAGCTTTAGTTTTTACTGGCTCACTACGCTTTATTTCAGCTTTTTGTGTACCAAAGAAATAGATAAAGCCTAACTTAGCAGATAGGTCAGTGTAATTATCTTCAAATTGATAATGGCCTTTTCCTTCAAAATAAAGTGCCATATTCTTACTTAAATAATGACGGTAGCCAGCACCTAATGCTGCAGAAAGATTTGATTCCTCAACATCTAAAACATCTGCGCCACCCACAACATAAAAACTTTCTTTAAATGGGAAATATAATAGATCTAACGCAATACTTTTGCCTGATGATAAATCAACGTTATGATTTTCAGCAACCGGATTAAAATGAGTATAAGAAAGTCTAGTTTCAAATAACTCTGAGATACGGTAACCCGCCTCCGCACCTACACCTGAAGCATGATCAATTGATGAGTTGGCATTGCTATTAAAAAGACGATCCTCATCTGTTTTTAAATACAAAGTATGGCCACCAAGATACACCTTGCCAACTAAACTCTCAGCACTTGGCTGCTCAGCAGCTGATAACGATAAAGAAAAAATTGATAAACCGATAAACTGGCTTATTTTTGAAACTGGTAAGTAGCGCATTACATATTATCCCTATGAATGTAGTCCAATGATTGGTTTTTTACGGCGCATATTTTAATCGTTTCTTCTTTATGTTGCAGCAATTAGTTATCAATTTGTAAAAATATCTTTCAAATTGTTATTAAAAAGACATTGATAAGCTGTATTTCGGGCTACATAGGCCTTTACCTCCTTGTTTGGGCTAAAGTCTCTTACATTTAACATTTTAATTTTAGTTATAATGTTTTCATAAAAATGTCAGTCACATTATTACTAGGTCTCATATGTCTATATCTGCACACAACAGCAAACTACAAAGGTTTGTTGAAAGTAAAAAATTCCAAAGTTTTCTTATTTTTCTTATCCTCTTTAATGCAATTAGTCTGGGCCTTGAAACAAGCCAGTTTGGTAAAGCTAATGCTGAGCTTTTACACACCATAGATACGACCATCCTAGTACTGTTCACAATTGAGCTTTTATTAAAATTCATTGTTTATCGAAATCAATTTTTTCGTTCAGGATGGAACTGGTTTGATTTTATAATCGTTGCCATTTCCTGGGCACCTACAAGCGGTGCATTATCGGTTTTACGCGCCTTTAGAATATTGAGAGTTTTACGGTTACTTTCTGTCGTTCCGCAAATGCGTCGTGTGATAGGCGCCCTAGGGCATTCATTACCAGGTATGGCTTCAGTAGTTGGTGTCTTGAGTATTATATTTTATGTGTCCGCTGTACTAACCACTAAGATATTTGGCACTCATAGTGATGCGAACATGCAGGAATGGTTTGGCAACATTGGGGCTTCTGCTTACACCTTATTTCAGGTAATGACATTAGAGAGTTGGTCTATGGGGATAGTTCGTCCAACCATGGAGTTATTTCCCCTCTCTTGGGTATTCTTTGTACCCTTTATCATTATTACCAGCTTCGCAGTCCTTAACTTATTTATTGGTATTATAGTTGATGCGATGCAAGTCATGCATGAAGAAGAAGGTAAACCTAAACAAGTCATAGCAACTAAAGAAGATATGTTAATACTTGAACAAAAAATTGATAAACTAAATCAATTACTACAGAGTAAATCTAAGCCTGATAAATAGTAGAATTGAGTATTATCTTATGTGATTAAAGTATTACCAAATTAATACCAATAAGTTAAGGTTAACTTTATAAAAAATATAACCTTACGGTAAAAAAATGACAACGGTTTCCCTTTATTCTCGTTTATGTAAACTACTGCCACTTGCTATGGTGATTATTGTCTCTGCTTGTAGCAGCACACCACAACCAAGCAACCCACCTCCCCTAACCAAGGCTAATATTTATATTAACCAGCTGGCTTTTGACGTGCAAGCGCCCAAACAAGCAGTAGTTGCTTTACCCATAGGTGAAACAGCAAGTCGTTTTATCGTTTATCAAGATTCAAACATGATTTATCAAGGTAAGCTTACTTCTCAACCAAGCTTCTCTGAATGGGGGCAAGGTGCTCACTATTACCTCGCTGATTTCTCGCAAGTAAAACGCCGAGGTGAATTTCATATTGTAGTAAATACACCCAAGCAGCAACTAGCTTCATCAACGTTCGCGATTAAACATAATGCTTACTTTGCACTTACCGCCAAATCACTAATCAATTACTTTAAAGCAAGTCGTCATACTAATCCGAGAGATGAATCTATTCGCATGATTGGTACTGAACGTTACGTTAATGTTTCAGGTGGTTGGGTAGATGCAGGAGGGGATCAGGGCAAACACTTAAGTCAGCATACTGAGTCTAACTTTTTAATTCCTCAACAAGGCGCAATAGCTACCTGGGCCATGGCAAAATCTTATGATAGCTTAAATCGATTGTATGACCGCAAGGCATTAACATTGGAGCTTGCTGAGGAAGTTATTTGGGGCGCAGATTATCTACATAGAATATTAGACAGTGAAGGCTATTTTTATACCAATATTTACGACCAACGAGGCTTGGCAGAAGAGCGTTTAATCTCAGGTTATCAAGGAGCTGAAGGTGATTATAACACTAACTTCCAAGCCGCTTTTCGTGAAGGCGGAGGCATAGCTATTGCTGCGTTAGTAAGAGCACATGAACTGAGTAATAAAACAGGTGTTCAAGGTGAATTTTCTGCAAAGCAGTATTTAATCGATGCGGAACGTGCTTTTACTCATTTACAAAAGAACAACCTACGTTATGTTGATAATGGTAAAGAAAATATTATCGATGATTACACTGCCCTCATTGCGGCCACTGAACTTTATCGCATAACTAAAAAATCGAAATACTTAAAAACCGCGCGTCACCGTGCTCATAACTTAAATAATAGAATGACTTCACAAGGTTGGTTTGTCAGCGATGATGATAATAGACCCTTTTATCATGGGGCTGAAGCAGGATTACCTGTTATTGCCTTAGTTGATTATTTAGCAATAGAGCGTAATCGACAAATTAAAACTAAAACTAAACGGACTATTAAACTATCGCTTGATTATCAACTCGCCTTAAATTCTCAGGTTGCTAATCCATTTAATTTGGCACGCCAAACATTTAAAAGCTACAAAGATGGCCAGCACACTAAACAACAAGAAGGCTTCTTTATACCGCATGCAAGTGAAGCTAGCCATGCTTGGCAAGGTGAAAATTCACGCTTGGCCTCATTAACCGCTGCAGCAATATGGGGTGGTAAAATCACTCACAGTGATAAAAGTGGTGCTTTTGGTATCAATGATGAACTCGCTTATTTTGCACAAAGCCAAATAGATTGGATCATGGGTAAAAATCCTTACCAAGTAAGTATGTTATACGGTTTTGGCGTTAATAACCCACCGCATGCTAAAAGTGCGGGTACTATGTTAAATGGTGGTATTTCAAATGGTATCACTGGCGCAACATCATACCTAAATGGCCGTGGCATTACTTGGGCTGAAGGACCTGATGAAAATAATAGGCGCTGGGTAGAACAATGGTTACAAAATTCAACCTGGTATTTGTTAGCTATGACGGCAATGACTGAGTAATTCACATCAATGGACTGAGCTATTAAACTTAGTCCTTTGACAACACCTATTCTTAATTTCTTCAAACACAGACTTCTACATTAGAATCTTTTCATCAAAGCTGCTGATAGCTAAATAGCTTTACCTAACGTTTACTCTTCTCTTGAACTTACACAGACGAATATTAATCAGGTAATGATTAACCTGTAATAACGACTCTGTAATACTGAAAATTTAGTGCTACTAAACGGATTAATTAATCACAAAAAAAAACGCTTGCACAAAGCAAGCGTTATTATATCAAGTATTTTTTATATTCAGAAAAAGTGGCTACTTAGCTACCCTTCTCAACTTGACCAAATTCTAAATCAACTGGCGTTGAACGACCAAAGATAAGTACAGATACTTTGATACGGTTTTTCTCGTAATCAAGTTCTTCAACTACACCATTAAAGTCAGCGAATGGTCCGTCAATAACACGAATAACTTCACCTGGTTCAAACAATGTCTTAGGCTTCGGCTTATCTGTTTCTTCAAGACGTTGTAAAATACGATCCGCTTCTTTCTTGGTAATCGGTGCAGGACGATCACTTGTACCACCAATAAAGCCAAGAACACGTGGAACACTTTTCACTAAATGCCAAGCATCAACATCCATTTCCATTTGTACTAAAACGTATCCAGGGAAAAACTTACGTGAGCTTTTACGCTTTTGACCTGCGCGCATTTCTACTACTTCTTCAGTAGGAACTAAAATCTCACCGAATTTCTCTTGTAAACCGTGGATTTCAATGTGCTCAAGCAATGTTTTTTGAACGCGACCTTCATAACCAGAAAATGCTTGTACTACGTACCAACGCAATTTCGGATTTTGATTAACTTTCTTTTCTTCGCCTTCAGGAGAGATATTTTCTTCTGACATATTTTCTTCAGACATAACTAAACCTGCATACCTGTAACTAAACCAACTAACCAGAATAGAACGGAGTCTAATCCCCAAAGTAGTAATGACATCAATAAAGTCACTACTAATACAATACCTGTCGTCTGTACGGCTTCTTGGCGTGTTGGCCAAACAACTTTACGTACTTCAGTACGAGCTTCTTTTGCAAATATAGCAGCATTACGACCTTTTTCAGTTTGTAATGCAATTAAACCAGCAATACCAACCATTGCCACAACAGCCACTGCTCTAATTAATACTGACTCTTCACCGTAAACGTAATTACCCGCAACAGCACCCGCTAAAAGTAAGAAAATAACTCCCCACTTTACTGCATCGAAAGAACTGCTTGGTTGCTCTTCTGTACTTGCATTCATAATTCTATTCCGTATTTATCTACTTTCTAATAACACGACTTGCAAACACAAGTCGCTTAAACATAAATGAAATCATCTATGTTTACTCAAAAATGGCAGGGGTGGAGAGACTCGAACTCCCAACCATCGGTTTTGGAGACCGCTGTTCTACCAATTGGAACTACACCCCTACAGATTGCTTATAAAGCAATAGTTACACTTATCAGGTGAATCTTAGTTTTTTGGGAAATAAGAGATACTCGAGAAGTGAGGCGCTATTATACTCAGCCCAGTGTTTTACTCAAGAAGTATTTGATGTATTGGCTAAGATAAGCCGTTTCTCTGCAATAGCATCTTTAAATAATCAGAACATGATTATTTAAAACGCAATAGATGCTCAACTAGCCTTCTTAAGAAATACTATTTCGTATTATTGAAACCCGGTCACTCATTTAAAATGCGACTCTATACTGTTGGAAGTTTCTTTCCAGCGTTAAATTATGCGCACAAAAAAGGCCGCGTTAGCGACCTTCTTTATTCAGTACTATTTCTAATATGAATTTGTGTTTTAACAGATGATTTAACAAGACGTTGGCACGGAGTTGACGCTAGTCAATGAGTACCAACAACGACGTTAAATCGATGTTAAAGACAAATTAAGCCATAATCTTAGAAACAACACCAGCACCAACAGTACGACCACCTTCACGGATTGCGAAGCGTAAACCTTCGTCCATCGCTACTGGGTTGATTAGCTCAACAACAAACTTAAGGTTGTCACCAGGCATTACCATTTCAACACCTTCAGGAAGCTCTACAGCACCTGTGATATCTGTTGTACGGAAGTAAAACTGTGGACGGTATCCTTTAAAGAATGGAGTATGACGACCACCTTCATCTTTAGAAAGAACATAAACTTCTGATTCGAATTTAGTGTGAGGTAAGATTGAACCTGGAGCACAAAGTACTTGACCACGTTCAACATCTTCACGCTTAAGACCACGTAGAAGAACACCACAGTTTTCGCCAGCACGACCTTCGTCAAGAAGCTTACGGAACATTTCAACACCTGTACAAGTTGATTTTTGTGTATCACGGATACCAACAACTTCTACTTCTTCACCAATTTTGATGATACCACGTTCAACACGACCTGTTACAACTGTACCACGACCTGAGATTGAGAATACATCTTCGATAGGCATGATGAATGCTCCGTCGATTGCACGCTCTGGCTCTGGAATGTAAGTATCAAGTGCATCAGCAAGCTCAATGATTTTCGCTTCCCATGCTTCATCGCCTTGAAGAGCGCCTAAAGCAGAACCTTGAATTACCGGTAAGTCATCACCTGGGAAATCATATTCAGAAAGAAGTTCACGAACTTCCATTTCTACTAATTCTAATAATTCTTCATCATCTACAACGTCACATTTGTTCATGAAAACGATGATGAAAGGAACACCAACTTGGCGAGACAATAAGATGTGTTCACGTGTTTGTGGCATAGGACCATCTGTAGCAGCAACTACTAAGATAGCGCCATCCATTTGTGCAGCACCAGTGATCATATTTTTGATATAATCGGCGTGACCAGGACAATCTACGTGTGCATAGTGACGTGCTTCAGTATCGTATTCGATGTGAGAAGTATTAATTGTAATACCACGTTCACGTTCTTCAGGAGCGTTATCGATTTGTGCGAAATCTTTAACTTCACCACCGTGAACTTTAGTTAATACCGCAGAGATAGCGGCTGTTAAAGTAGTTTTACCGTGATCAACGTGTCCAATAGTACCAACATTTACATGTGGTTTATTACGTTCAAATTTTTCTTTAGCCATTGTAAGATACCTCTGGGTATAGTAATTATTTACTGTTTAAGTTTGATATTTAATTTGAGATAAGGATAGATTAATCTAGGAATGGTGCTGATAGGCAGATTCGAACTGCCGACCTCACCCTTACCAAGGGTGCGCTCTACCAACTGAGCCATATCAGCATTCATATACAAAGATTGGAGCGGGCGGCGAGAATCGAACTCGCAGCTTTAGCTTGGAAGGCTAAGGTATTACCACTATACGACGCCCGCGTTTTCTATCAGATATCTTTTTTTTTGAACTATACTTTTCAACAAAGTATAACTCGAAAGATGGTGGAGGGAGGTGGATTCGAACCACCGAAGGCTGAGCCGTCAGATTTACAGTCTGATCCCTTTGGCCACTCGGGAACCCCTCCACTTTAAGCCTATACCTTTTCCAAGGTACCCTATAAAAGCATTGCTTTAATAAGTATTAATGGTGCCGACTGCCGGAATCGAACTGGCGACCTACTGATTACAAGTCAGTTGCTCTACCAACTGAGCTAAGTCGGCACTACATTAAGTGGTGCGAATTCTAGTGTAATGTTTTACGCCTTGCAATAGCTAAATTCAAATATTTTGCACTTTTTTCATCTTTATTGTTTGTTTGATGGTTTTTCATTCAAAGGAAGGTCGTTTTTGCTGCTCAACGGCTTGTTACTGGTGGTTAAAGTAAAAAATCCGACACTGTTAAATGTCGGATCTCTTTATTTTTCTTTGTTAGGACATATTTTTGGCTATATTTCTTACTATATATAGCCGTGTTATCCCTTAATTAAATGCAATGCTTAGTGTGATAAGGAGGAAGCTGGCATTCCACCTAATTGTCCTGCTGACATTTGTGGCATTATTGGCGTTTGTTGATCAACTTGTGCTCTAGCCGCTGCCGCTGTTAAAGCGCCAACTGATTTATTTCGTGCTCTCACCATAGGAGCCGGGATGATACGACCCTTTATTTTCGGTTCAGGTGCAAAGTTAGCCGCCGATTTACCCAAGAGGCGAGTATGGATACAAGATCTAATTTCTTCTAATGTGTAATTGGCTTTTACTTTAATACGAAGGTGTGGAATTGAAGCGGCTTCTAAACTACCACTCACAAACCAGTCTTTTTTAATTTTATAACCTCGGCCCTGCGTATCGACTAAATCAATCGCGCCAAGTAGTTTCATAGTGCTACGATCACAAATAACAAAATCTAAGTATTTGGTTTCAGCACTTTTTGCTGCCGTTTGACTGGCTCGACTTGAGACTCCATTGCGTATCGTTACCACATCACTGAGCCTGACGCGATTCAGCACACGGTATTTCGCACCTAATGCTTGTTCAACAAGATTTTGGAAGTTTTTTTCTGCGGGTGTAAAAATTGCTTTTTTACTATCAAAAGGAAAAGGAAAGCTATTGTCATTTAAACGACTTGCTAACACGGCAACAATTACCACTAAGGTAATCAAGGTAAATAATATCAGTTCCATACATTTCTCCAGCGATTCAAATTCTTGACGCTTTCTCTCTATTAGAGAATAAACGTACTACTTAACCTTGATTAAGCAAAATTTGTGCCGAAGATCGATGTTTAGAAAGGTTTATTAAGATATGATTTTGAATAATACTTATTTAAGAAATAGATGCAGCGTCAAATACTGCACCTATATAGTAGTATTAATTTAGGCAGGGTATTTTTCTTCTAACGCTTGGTATAATTGCTGCTGAAAATCTTCTGCACCAGTATCTAAAGTAGTAACTAGCTTTGCTAATACTTCATTATCTTCTTCACCGTGCCACTCTTTAATATAACTACCCTCTTTATAACCGTGGTCTTGGCGGAAAAAGTTTAGTGTATTTTTACCTACATATTGTCTGAATAATTCATCTAGATCCATATTCATTAACGACATGCAGTCAGCTAAAGCTTTGGCATCAAAAGCTCTACTTGTAACAGCAGCCGATGCTAAGTTTTCTAGCGCTATTTTAAAGTCACTTTCTGCCGTACCTTGGTGTAATTCTTTTGAAAGTTCACTGGCAATTAATTCGGCACTATCACCAGACATTAAACGTAAACTCAAACCAAAGTGAAAAATATCAACGAGTTCTAATTGCACTTGAGCGATGTCAATTTCTTGGTGTTTCCACCATTTCCAACCATGATGGTCTAACATCTCAGCACATTCTACCCAAATTGCACGATACCATTCATAGCCATTTTCACGCCAAGTGTCACTAACACGACTGTTCATCGCATCTTGCATGACCAGCATTTGGCTAATTTGTTTCTCGGCTATAGAGAGTGCAGTTGATAGTTTTTCGCTCATGTATTTCTCAAATAATAATGTTAGTACTGTTATTTTGCCGTAGCTGATAGCTTGTGACAAGTATTATACTAAACGGATTAACTTATTGACCAAGTTAGCGCTACATCAGCTCGAAAGGTATTAGCTGTTTCTTTTGCTTTAAGAGTGGCTTTATGACTATATTAGGTAGGTAAAACTCTTCTCCCTCTGCTTATTGTTACCATATCACCAAGTAAACGAGTTAGCTCAAGGAAAGTTCTATGAAGTATTTAGACAATAACCTACTACTTAACTCCGTCATTGATCTCATTGATGATTTGATTTTTTATAAAGATAAACACTTCAGATATATTGGCTGTAATACTGCTTTCCTCAACTTTGTCGGCAAAAAAGCTGAGGACCTTATAGGCAAGGATGATTTTGAAATATTTGATCATGACTTGGCTTGCCTATTCAGAAAGCACGACAAACTCATGCTAGCTGAAGGTAGTGTCAGATCCAATGAAGAATGGGTTGTCTATCCTAATAACAACAAAGTTTATCTGTTAACCAAAAAAATTCCTTTTGTTTATGATGGTATTAACACCGGAATTTTAGGCATTAGTCGTGATATCACTTCGTTAGAGAAAGCCAACCAACAATTAAAGCAACAAACATTATTGGATGAACTTACACAGATAAAAAACAGAAAAGCATATAACCTTAAAATTAAATCTTTACTCGCTGTTTTTGAGCGTTACCAAACCCCTTTCTCAATTATCAGCATAGATATTGATGATTTTAAAAATATTAATGACAACTTTGGTCATGATGTTGGCGATACGGTATTACGGAGTTTTGGTGCGCTTATCGAGAAAAATATTCGAGAAACTGACCATCTATTTAGAATTGGCGGTGAAGAATTTGTCATTTTATCAGAGTCAAAAACTAAAGTTGATGCGATTCAGTTAGCCGAAAAATTAAGAAAAATTGTGGCTTTTAATACTATTCTTACCGATATTAATATCACCATCAGTTTAGGTATTTGTGAAGTAACTACTGGTGATGGTCCCAACTCTATAGCTAAGCGAGTTGATAATTTACTTTATGAAGCGAAGTCCCATGGAAAAAATAAAGTGACTTATCATTCAGTAACATAAAATTTCAATTTATAGTTCAAATTCATGGGCAGACCTTACTGTTTGATATGCTCACTTTAACTGAACAGTTTTTTCCTTACCATAGCGCGATAAGCTTTCGGCGTTAAATGTAAGTCTTTCTTAAATAATCGAGTTAAATGTCCTTGATCTTGATAACCCACCTGATCTGCTATTTCTTGAATAGTTAAATTACTTGATGCCAATAGTTCTTTTGCTGTTTCTATTCTTAACTGCTGCCAGTATTGTGTCGCACGAACGCCCGTTGCCGCTTTGAACCGGCGGGTAAATGAGCGTTGACTCATACCAAATTGCTTAGCAATTTCTGTCAGGGTTAATTCAGTATTTAAATTTGTCCGTAGCCAAAATTGAATTTCAGCAATCAATTCATCCGCATGCCTATCACCCGATCCCTCCAAATAACGTTGTTCCTCATAAGGCTTGCGTATTTCATGGGAGAAATTTCGTTCTACATTTTGTGCCGCTTCTTTACCGTAATGCTGAGCGATTAGGTGAACAATAATGTCTGCCAATGCATTTAAGCTAGCTGCACAATAAATACGTTCAGATTGCGTAATAAAGAAATCGGGCTTTAAATCAACTTGTGGATAGTCTCGCTTAAATTGCTCAACATAATGCCAATGCGTGGTTGCTGAGTGATTATCTAATAAACCTGACTCTGCCAAAAAGCACACCCCAGTGCCAACACCAATTAAAGTACTTCCTTGCTGCCAGCAATGCTTTAACCAAGCAACTAATTTTTCATGACTTTTAAGTACGGGGCGAGGATTACGCCACAAACTGGGCACAATAATAATATCAGGTGGGGTTGATTTAACTAATAATTCACTATCAAGGGTGATATCGGCAACCATGGTAATGCCTGCACGTGACTTTATTTTAACTGACGATTCACTTAAAAATTGCGTGTCTAGTTTTAATACTGATTTATCATAACGCCTAGCAAAAGCCTCACCAGCGAGTAACATCTCTATGGGTAAAGTAACTCCCGTGGCTAATACATGCGGATAAATAACTAAATTTACCGTTAACTTATTTGTTAGATAATCTATTTTTATCCGCTTATTAGGCATCATTCCTTTCCTTTTCGTTATTTTTGGCCATTATTGCATACTACAAGGCCATTTTGGCTTATTATTATTTTGAGGAGTCATTAGAATAGACACTATCAAACGCAATACGACTATTTTGCATTTATTCAAATTCTTTAAGTGGATTATTACATGACACGTTTACCTTTAATTATTGGCATGGGCGGTATTAATGCTTCAGGCCGTACCTCATTTCATCAAGGCTTCCGACGTATAGTAATCGATAAATTAACTGCTCAAGCACGCCAAGAAACATTTGTCGGATTAGCAAGCTTAATGAAAATTGTCACAAAAAAAGATGGTGCTTTAGTTGATGGTGACGGTAACCTTGTTTTAGCTGAAGAGATCGAAAGCAAGTTTGGGCAAAAAATTCTTGCTGGTACCCTAATTCGTAAAATTGAAAAAAACCATTTTGATCCTGATGCGACTCACTGGCATCAAAAAATGAATGTCACGCCTACAGATAAGCCTATAGCGTTTGAATTACGTGCTAAAGAATTACCTCAACCGGTACCAAGTTCATGGTTGGTTACTGACTTAGGTGCAGGTAGAGTTTCTGTCGAAATTCCTGAGCAACTAACAATTACTCACGATTCGTACCGTGATAATCCGATTAAAGCCGCGGGTCAATTTCCTACAGGATTCGATCCTACTGAGCTTTACAAAAGTCGAAACCATCCGCGCGGTTTGCAAGTAACAATCTTTGCGGCGACAGATGCTATTCGCTCTACCGGATTAGAATGGGATGCTATTCTAGATAAAATTAGTCCCGATGAAGTTGGTACCTACTCAGCTTCAATAGCAGGACAAATGCATGATGAAGGCTTTGGTGGCTTAGTTAAAAGCCGTTTAACCGGTTCTCGTGTCAGCTCTAAGCAATTAGCGCTGGGACTTAATACTATGTCTACCGATTTTATCAATGCTTATGTTACTGGCAATGTTGGTACTACTTTTACTAGCTCAGGTGCTTGTGCAACATTTTTGTATAACCTACGTGCCGCAACACATGATATGGCCGCTGGCCGAACACGTATCGCTATTGTTGGTAGTAGTGAAGCGCCTATTACGCCAGAGATGATTGAAGGCTTTGGCAACATGAGTGCATTAGCCAACGAAGAAGGGCTAAAAAAACTTGATGGTACTGATACTGCTGATCATCGTCGAACTAGCCGTCCATTTGGTCAGAACTGTGGTTTTACTATGGGTGAAGGCGCACAGTTTGTTGTCTTGATGGATGATGCGCTTGCCTTAGAGATGGGCGCAAAAGTACTCGGCTCTGTTGCCGACGTTTTCATTAACGCTGACGGTTACAAAAAATCAATTACCGCACCAGGACCTGGTAACTATATTACCATGGCCAAATCCGTTGCTTTAGCAGAGCAAGTTTTAGGTAAAGAAGCATTACAAGAACGTAGCTTTATTTTGGCGCACGGTTCTAGTACCCCACAAAATCGCGTTACTGAGTCATTAATTTATCATAAAGTTGCAGAGTGTTTTAACATTGAAAATTGGCCGGTTGCTGCACCTAAAGCGTATATTGGTCACACCTTAGGCCCTGCAAGTGGCGATCAAATGGCAATGGCATTAGGTATTTTTAGTGATAATATTATGCCCGGTATTACCACTATTGATGAAGTTGCTGAAGACGTTCATAACGAACACCTTAATATTGCTACAGATCATTGGCACTGCCCTGATATGGATATCGCTTTTATCAATTCAAAAGGCTTTGGTGGCAATAATGCAACCGCGACTGTTTTTTCTCCAAAAGTAAGTTTATCAATGATGGAGAAACGTTATGGTGCAGAGGCAATGGCAACTTACCAACAGAAGTTAATTGAAGTAGAACAAGCCCAGCAAGTGTATCGTGATAACGCTAATGATGGTCAGTTTGATTTAATTTACAAATTTGGTGAAGGTCTGATCGATGAAGCCAATATTGAATTAACTAACGATAGTTTACGCTTCACTGAATTCAAAAATAGCATCGCACTACCTAGCAAAAACCCTTTTGATGATATGGTTTAACCTTATCTATACCCGTTCCACTTGAAGATGCATGATTCAACTGGAATTAGAAACGCCTTGAAGCAAGGCATTGATAGAAGATATATTGTCAAAATCAATAACGCAACTTAAAGTGTTTCTAAACCATCCCCTTGGGGAAGACTGAGCATCTTCAAGTGGAGCGGGTATAATGGTGATAACTTGCTAAAATGGCAAGCTAACACCTGATATGTTCCTGCTCTTCCTAAAGTACAAAATCGAGTCACTTCTCCTCCTATTATAGTTTTCCTAAACAAAGATAAGGCAAAATATGACTCGGCTTCGCATCATTTTAATCACTTTACTGTCACTATCAGCCTTTGCTGCTAATTCGCTCATCACTCGTTTTGCTTTAGAAAAAACGGCTATTGATGAAGCTAGCTTCATTATGCTTCGAGTTGTCTCAGGAGCACTCTTCTTGTGGTTATTTTTAGCGATCAAAAAAGGTAAAAAAATAGCACAAGGGGGGACATGGTTTGCTGCTTTTGCTTTGTTTATTTATGCCGTCAGTTTTACCTATGGTTACGGATTGATTGCAGCTGGCACAGGTGCCCTATTACTCTTTGGATCAGTACAAATTACCATGACCGTTGCAGGTTACCGTGAAGGAGAACGACTGAACGTAATACAGCTAGTCGGCTTTGTTTTAGCAATTGTTGGGCTAGTCATTTTGATGCTACCGGGTATAAGTGCACCTTCCTTTATGGGAGCATTTTTGATGTGTATCTCAGGGATCGCTTGGAGTATTTACACGCTACAAGGCAGAGGAGCAAGTAGTCCTGCAGCTAGCACTGCCGGTAACTTCATAAAAGCTGCCCCTATGGCAACACTGTTATGGCTCATAGTTTACCTGTTTACAAACAACACTATCGACTTAGCAAACACTGGTGTTATTTATGCATTGCTATCCGGTATTGTCACTTCTGGTATCGGGTATATTATTTGGTATAGTGTGTTGCCTGAGCTTAAAGCCACTCAAGCCGCGATTGTGCAATTAAGTGTTCCGCTATTAGTCACTTTAGCTGGGGCTCTACTACTAAATGAAGTCATTACATTACGTGTCATATTCGCTTCAATTACCATATTAATTGGCACCATTCTAGTACTGACTTTCAAGCGTAGGCATTAATATCCTCTTTAACAGTACATACCATCTACACAACGTCATAATACTGAATAATTAGAATGACTCAAAAAATTTAATCAAAATAAGGAAAATCTTAACATCTTTAATTTATTACCCAGCCATACCCAGCTATCTCCAACAGTGAACCTTCAATAAACAACCTTCAGCACCCCTGTCCAAACTGTATTTTATTTTGATAACCAATTGAAAACGGCATTATATTCAAAATAATTCTAAGCTAATAGCATTATATTCTTAAGCTGTATTTATATTATACAGTGGCTTTTCACATCACCCACAACGAGCGTTTTTACTGAACTTTCGTTTCCCAACATACTTTTTCAGTTCGTTTTTTATTCTATTTGTAAAGACTCCACATCAAATAATTGTAGATAATATACAATATAACGTATATAAGTGTGTCCGTCGTGTGGGGTTATTCGCTTAATAAATCCCCGCTGCTGACAGGTAAAAATACAAGGGAAGCTAAGTCAGCTTAAAGGACACAACAAAACAATAATAATATAAAACAACAATAAAATAGGTAAAACCAAATGATTACATCAAGCTTAAAGGCACGTAAATCTCTCGCTGCTATTGCCGTAGGTACCGCACTAATACTTACTGCCCCTAGCGCATTGGCTATCGACACAGGTACGGTTAAAGGCCATATCATCAGTAATGAAGGCACTGTCCTCAGCAATGCCACCATCACCTTAAAACATAAAACCAAAGGTTTAGTATTCACGGTTAAAACCAACGATAAAGGTAATTACTCACTGCGTAATGTTCCCGTGGGTGACTATAATATTACCATCACAAAAGATGGCTATAACGGCGCAGAAGAACCTAATATCAGCTTGAGAATTGGTCAACCTGTTATTATAGATAGTCAATTACTGTCAAGCTCTGCGACAGCGCAAGAGATTGAACGCATTGATATTCTCGGTAGTAGTATTCGTCGTGTAGATTTAGCTTCTTCAACTTCAGGTGTTACCTTCAATCAGGAAGAGCTTGATAGAATGCCAGTAGATAATGGTTTTGAAAATATTGCTTTATTAGCCCCCGGTACCTCTTCTGCAGGTGGTTCAAATTTTAAGGGTGCTTCTAGCTTTGGAGGTTCATCTTCTGCGGAAAATGCCTATTACTTAAACGGTCTTAATATCACTAATATTAAAACAGGTTTAGGCGCGTTATCCCTACCATGGGAAGCTATTTCGCAGACACAAGTTAAAACAGGTGGTGTAAGCCCTGAATTTGGTGGTGCCTTGGGTGGTATTGTTAATGCCGTATCAAAGTCTGGTGATAATGAATTTAAATTTGGCGGACAAATACGTATTGATCCCTCTTCAATGCGCGCAAGCCAAGACACTGTTTACCTTGCCAACGGCAATGTTTCTAGTGATGGAGCTACTGGACAAGATAGTTACCAATTTACCGAAGCAAGACTTTGGGTAAGTGGTGCCATTATCGAAGATTCACTCTTCTTCTATGGTTTATATGAGCCACGTAAAGAAGATGAAACATACTCAACACAAACCGTAACGACAGATCGTGTACGAGAATCAGACCGCTGGTTTGCAAAAGCAGATTGGTTTGTTAACGAAAATCACTCTTTTGGCTTTATGGCGATGAATAATAAACGCACATGGACCAAAAAAAATTACGCCTATGACTCGCAAGCCAATACTGTTGGTGAAAAACTGGGTGTGAACTCACCCGGTGAAGATGGCGGTCAATTATATAGCATTAATTATAACGGTTACTTAACGGATAACTTTAGTGTAAACGCAGTGATTGGTCGTGTGGTTGAAGAAGTTAATACTATTCCTGGTTCAGCAGCACCAAGTGTCTGGGATGCAACTGACGGCTGGGTTAAATTAAGTAACGACACAGACAGCACTTTGAAAAACGAAGAATACACTCGTGATCAAGCGCGTATCGATTTCAGCTTAGATCTTGAAGAACATGCGATTAGTTTTGGTGTTGATTATACCAATGTCGCTGTTGATTATTTAGAGTTTCCTAATGGTGAAGGTGACGCTGCTGCTTGGTGGACAGTATATACTGCCGGCGATGGCAGTGTTTCTGGTGCGCCAGCAGGTGATACCTATATTGAAAAGCGTGTCCGTAATAGATTTACTGATTCTGATGTGAGTCAACTAGCCTTTTATGTAAACGACTCATGGCAAGCAACTGATAATTTAGTATTAAACATGGGTGTACGTTATACCCAATCTGAAAATACCATGAATAGTGGTGAAGCTTATGTTGATTTTGATAGTCAAATAGCACCGCGCTTACAAGCCATCTATGACTTATCTGGTGATGGAAGTTCAAAAGTTTATGCCACTTATGGCCGTTTCTTTCAGCCAGTATCAGCTAACATGAACATTACTCAGGGTAGTTCTGCAACAGACGTACGTGATTATTACCGCACAGACCAACTAGACAACGATGGTTATCCCGCTTTACTGGCTGACGGTTCTCCTAGCCATGGCTCCGCATATCGTGAGACAGATATTCGTCAAGACAGCACCAACTTAGCCGCTGGTGGTATTGCTTCTACCACATTAGAGCCAATGTACTCAGATGAAGTCACCCTAGGCTTTCAGCAAGAAGTCTTTGATACCATGACTTTTGGTACACGCGTTATTTGGCGTGAACTTGGCCGTGGTGTAGAAGATAGTGATATCCAATCACCGTTGAATAAGAAATTGGCTCAACTTGGTTATAATGATGTCGGTGGTACATGGTTCTTACACAACCCGGGTGAAAGCTTAACGATTGAACAAGATTTTGATGGTAATCCTGATAATGGCGTTGAAGCAGTAACTTTATCTGCTGAGGAAATGATGTTGCCTAAGATGGAACGTCATTATGCTGCAATGGAATTCACCCTTGATGGTTCGATCACGGATAGCTTCCGCATTAACTCTTCTTACACTTACTCTAAAAACTGGGGTAATACAGAAGGTCTAGTTAAAACAGATAATAACCAAGCAGATCCAGGTTGGACAACTTCGTACGATTACGGAGATGTTATGGACCACGGCTATGGCTTGTTACCAAACGATCACACCCATGTATTTAAATTTAACGGTAGTTACGACATTACTGAAAACTTAATTTTTGGTTTCGTTTCGAGTATCAGTTCTGGTCGTCCACAAAGTTACCTTGGCCGTCATCCAACAGGCGTAGATAGCTGTGCTGCTGGTAATGTATGGGAAGCGTGTTATGGCAATTCTGGTCATGAGAGCTTTTACGATGAAAACGAACAACCGGCTAAGCGTGGTTCAAAAGGTAACCTTGATTGGGTTACTAATGTCGATTTATCATTAACTTATATTACCGAAGTAATGGATGGTGATTTATCATTCAAAGCGACCGTTTATAACGTATTTGATAGCGATTCAGCGACCAATATTAATGAAACCAGAACCTCCCTAAATGATGACGGAAACTTAGTTAAAAATGCTGATTACGGAAGTATTACTGATCGTCAAACAGAACGTTATGTATCATTTGTTGCCCGTTACGAGTTTTAATAGTTACTGTTTAAGCAGCTAATATTTAGCTGCAGCTAAGATTCAAGCCGCTCTTTAAGAGCGGTTTTTTTATTGCGAAACTTTAAGCATCATGTGTACTTTCCTTACCTAGTCAAAGCTAACCGATAAAGCTGTACATAAAACCAGTAAACGCACTATACTTAAGCCTTTGTTGTTAATCACTAACACTTGGATATGGCTTGAAACTCTATATTGCCGAAAAACCGAGTTTAGGTCGCGCTATTGCTGCCGCATTACCTAAGCCACAAAAAAACCATAAAACACATATTGAGCTCGCTAACGGTGATGTGGTCAGTTGGTGTATCGGACACATTTTGGCGCAAGCAGATCCTGAAGACTATGATGCCGAATTAAAAAAATGGCGCATGGAAAGTTTGCCTATAGTGCCGCAGCAATGGCAATTAAAACCCATTGCTCGAACTCGCTCACAACTCACTGTCTTAAGAAAATTGGTGAAACAAGCCGATGAAATTATTCACGCAGGCGATCCCGACAGAGAAGGTCAATTACTCGTTGATGAAGTGATTGATTACTTTAAATTATCCAAAACAAAAAAAGCTAACATTAAACGTCTGCTGATCAGCGATTTAAACTTACCTGCCGTTAAGCGAGCCCTTACGTCACTAAAACCTAATAGTGATTTTATGCCGTTATCTATTTCTGCTTTAGCACGTTCACGCGCTGATTGGCTTTATGGTATTAACCTTACCCGTGCATATACATTGCAAGGGCAAAAAACCGGTTACAACTCGGTATTGTCCGTAGGTCGTGTGCAAACACCTTTGTTAGGTTTAGTGGTTAGACGTGAGCAAGAAATTTCAGAATTTGTCAGTAAACCATTCTTCCAAGTTCAGGCTCATATTGCACTAAGTTCAAAGGACGCCGTCGCTTTTACAGCAAAATGGCAACCAAGTGAAAACTGTCAACCATATTGCGATGAAGAAGGTCGAGTTTTGGTAAAAGCATTAGCAGAGAATGTCGTTAAACGCATTGCTAACCAACCCGCAACAATCAGTAATATTGACAGTAACGAAAAACAACAAGCCGCCCCATTACCCTTTAATTTATCGCAATTACAAATTAGTGCTGCTAAGCAGTTTTCTATGAATGCCAAGCTTGTGCTTGATGTTTGTCAGGCTTTATATGAAAGACATAAACTGATTACTTACCCACGTTCAGATTGTCGGTATTTGCCTAAAGAGCAACTAAAGCAAGCAAGTGGCATTGTTAATACACTCGCCAACTCATCATTACCTTGTAATAAACCCGCTCAAGGGGCAAATACTTCTTTTGTGAGTAAAGCATGGAACGATAAAAAAATAACCGCCCATCATGCAATTATCCCTACCGAGAAATCACCTGAGAACATCAATTTAAATACCTTTGAAAAAAATGTCTATTTACTGATTGTACGTCAATATTTAGTACAGTTTTATCCTGCCTATATTTTTCAGCAAACCAAAGTGGAATTATTAATTGCTGGCGGGAATTTTATGAGCCAAGCAAAAACAGAAAAACAACTGGGCTGGCAAGTCTTATTCCCAAAAAGTAATAAAACGAATAACCAAAGCAAGTTAGAACATGGGCAAGAACAAGAGCAAACATTGCCCCCTTTAACAAAAGGGCAACTATTACATTGCCAACAAGGCGAATTAATAGAAAAACACACGTCACCGCCGCAATCTTTTACTGATGCAACGCTGCTCGGTGCCATGACCGGTATTTCCCGTTACGTCAATGATGCGGCCATTAAAAAAGTACTGAAAGAAACCGATGGTCTGGGTACAGACGCTACTCGCGCCGGCATTATAGATTTACTTTTTAAACGCGGGTTTTTACAACGTCAAGGCAAAGCGATTACTGCAACGAAGGTTGGTGTTGCGTTAATCACCGCCCTGCCCACCATGGCTACTTTGCCAGATATGACAGCACAATGGGAAGCAACACTCACAGCAATCAGTGAGAAAAATGCCAACTATCTAAGCTTTATGCAACCTTTAACAGTTATAGTCAATGAGATGGTACAAGGTGCCAGTCAGCAATCTTTTTCTGGTTTACCTAAGGTTGCTTTTAAGCCTAAACGCGGCAAACGAACATTTCAGAAGAAAGCGGTAAAAAAAGCAAGTTAGCGCCAAGCTACTTGTTTGAAGGTAAACTATACAAAGGTAATTAATCTCAAATATCTTTAAGAGGTAGAAGTTGATTAGTCTTTTTCTAAGGCGAATTTAGGCGTCAACAGCTCGGCTGTTACAAGTGAATTTAACGCTGAAGTAAGTTGGACTTAACGTAAACTATTTTTTAATGCGCCAAGTAATGCCATATAAATTGGATCACAAAACTCAGTAACCGCCTTTTCATTATCTGAAGTGAAACTAGAGCTCCATTCAACCAACACACCCGTGCTACTTTCAGACAAATTAACCATACCTAAATAGTTATCTACCGCTGACTTAGCAATAGCATCTGGCCCATCATCAATAGAATAAGTAAAAGTATAATTACTGGAATCTAGTGATACTAAGGTTTCGTGAATAGCATCATTTAAAATGCGCTTAGCGCCTACTTCAGTACCACTAGCAGGGCCTACTTTAACTAAAGAGGTGATCACCCCTTTCGCCCACGACATATCATGAAAGTTGCCTATTTGTTGCCAAACTGCTTCGATTGACGCGTCAATGACTATATTGTTGTAACATCTACCCATGAGTAGCACCTGATTGTAGAACATAAAATATACAGTTAAGTTTATGCCATCACAGTAAAATTGCCAAATAACAGGAAACTGATAATACACAACTCAACGTGTCTATACTCAATCCACATAAAGATGAGGTTTCAGCTGGCAATAGAAACGCCTTTAGACAAGGCATTGATAGCGTTCCATTGTTTAAAGGAATAACGCAACAGAAAGTGCCTTTCGGGGGATGTCTGAGGAAATCAAACTCTTCAAGTGGCTTGGGTAGATAATCTATGGTCCTCATTATCCCCAAGCAAACACTTTTCTATCGTCTCAGATTGTAATATCATCGAAAATATTCTGAGTAAAAAGCAAAGAGAGCAAGATGATTATTCTGCAAAACGCCATGGAAAAAAGTAACTTATATAAAGTCGATGAATTTGGCGTGAAAAATTACAACTATGGCATATTAGCAATACTTTCCTTCGTCCTATTTGCATTTATTAATATCAGCTTAGGTTATGTCACCTTTGTAGCAGAAACCGCCGTAGAGGGATCACCCGTAAAGAATTATGCTGATGCTTTTTGGCTGATGCTGATGTCATCAACCACCATCGGCTTTGGTGATGTCTATCCAATTACGTTAGAGGGTCGTATTGCTGTTTTTACTATGTTCATTTTAGGTGTCGGCATATTAGGTGGTGTAGGCGCTGTTTTTGCCAATAAGATTTTTGGCTTTGCTGATACCAATATAAAAAATCGAGAACTTAGACAGCAAAATGAAGAAATCTTGTTACAAAATGATAAGATTTATCAAAAATTAACCGCATTAGAAGATAAGCTAGAAGCGTTTAATAGAGAGACGAAATAATAGATCGAGCTTGAATAACTAGCTCAATATCAAGTTTCCCTTTGAAGATAATACTTTAGCCAAACGTTTAAGTGTACTTGTTCAAGATTAACAACCTCAAATAGCGCTGTTATTAGAGCCTTTCTTAAGCAATATTTAGTCATGTCATCGTCAGGTAAAACCGCAGCCTAATGCCCGTATCAAGGTAACAAATGATGTTTTACTATCTTCCTTAGCGCAACTGATGTATAACAGCGCAATGAAAATTCCAAAGCGACTATTGCCTCTCGTAGAAGAAGGCTTAATTGATGAAGTGCTCAACCAATTAATGAGCGGTAAAGAGGCCACTGTTTACCGAGTTCGTTGCGGCGATGAAATTCGCTGCGCGAAAGTCTATAAAGAAGCCACTAAACGTAGCTTTAAAAAAGCATCACAATACACTGAAGGTCGAAAAGGCCGCAGTAGTCGACGTGCTAGAGCAATGGAGAAAGGCTCTAAGTACGGTAAAAGCCAACAAGAAACCGCTTGGCAAAATGCTGAGGTTGATGCCTTATATACCCTTGCAGAACACGATGTACGTGTCCCACAGCCTTATGGCTGTTTTGACGGCGTATTATTGATGGAACTGATCACTGACGAGCAAGGTGATGTTGCACCTCGACTTAATGATGTTGTTATGCCAGCAGAACAAGCGATAGAAGATCACGCCTTAATGATGATTTATATCATGCGCATGTTATGTGCAGGCATAGTACATGGTGATCTATCTGAATTTAATGTCTTGGTAGATGCTTATGGCCCCGTTGTTATCGACTTGCCTCAAGCAGTTGATGCCTCAGCCAATAATAATGCCAAAGCAATGTTACTGCGTGATGTCAACAATATCACTACATATTACGCCCAATTCGCCCCGAACTTAGCATTAACCAGATTTGGCGAAGAGATGTGGGCACTGTATGAAGCAGGTGAATTAAGCGATACTACTAAATTGACAGGCCTATTTGCAGAAGACACTCAAAGCGCCGATGTTGAGACGATATTAGCTGAAATTCAAGCGGCTTTTGAGCAAGAGCAGGACCGACTTGCCTATCTCAAAGAAGCTGCTGAGCAAGATTAATTTAAGGCACTTTTTCCTATAGCCCTATTTTAAATAATTACTAAAATAAAAAAGGCACATTAACCTAAGTTAATGTGCCTTTTTTGTTATTACTTCTTAGTATATTTCTCTAACCATTTAAAAACTTCGTCATACCAAACCACTAAGTTATCAGGTTTACGAATATGGTGATCTTCATCTGGAAACATCACTAAACGACTATCAATGCCTTTACGCTGCAAGGTGGTAAATGCCCCTAAACTTTGTGCGTAAGGGACACGGTAATCTAATTCACCTTGAATCACTAACATAGGTGTTTGCCAGTTATTAACATAAGCAGATGGATTGAATTTAGTGTAATCAGGGCTTACTTTGCCTTTAGCACTACCATTTTCTTTGCCCCATGAAGGACCGCCCATATCATACTCTGGGAACCATAACTCTTCAGTAGATTGATAAAAACTTGGCATATCATATAAACCTGCGTGATTGATCAAACACTTAAAGCGAGTAGGCCAATTTCCGGCTATCCAGTTCATCATGTAACCACCGTAAGAAGCACCTAAAGCACAAGCATTATCACCATCTAACCAAGGCTGCTCTTTGACGATAAAATCTAACCCTTTCTGTAAATCTTCTAATGGTTTACCACCCCAGTCACGACTTATTGAATGGGTAAATTCTTGTCCATAACCCGTAGAACCGTGGAAGTCGACCATAACGACACCATAACCCTGCGCTGCCCATAATTGGGCATTCCAACGATAATGGAACATATTGCCAAAACTACCTTGAGGACCACCGTGTACTAAAAAAGCGATAGGGTATTTTTTACCTGCTTCAAAGTTAGCTGGCTTTAACCAATAACCGTGCACGGTTTCATCATTCCAACCTTTGAAGTTAAATTGTTGGTAATCAGCAAACTTTACGTCGCCCAGCTTATCTTTATTGATGTGAGTTAATTGCGTTAAGTCATCACCATGGTTATCAATGGAAAAAATATCTTGCGGTGAATTTAACGTATGGCGAGTAAAGTAAATTGTATTACCGTGGCTTGAGATATCACCATTACTACCAACATTAGAAATGCTACGCACTTCATCAAACTCAGGAGTAATAGAAAAAATACTTTTTTGGCCAACATCTTGCGCCACCACATAGACAGAATTGTTATCTGGTGCGAAAGCTAAGCTACTAATTGAACGATCCCAATCAGCAGCAACTGCGCGGATTTTTCCTGTTCTGTTATCACGTAACTGTAGGGTAAACTTATCTGCTTCATAGCCTGCTATTTTCATGGCTTTATAAGCAAGATATCTACCGTTGGGTGAATAAACAGGACTTGAATCCCAGGCGTTATTCTTTTCGGTAATATTCTTTAGATTAAAAGCTGTTTGCCCTTTTGCAAGAGACACTTCAAAAATATCAAAGTTAGTGCTCCAAGCATGATCTTTGGCTGCGGCTTTACTTGAGGAGTCTTTCGCTGAAAAGGCTAAAGATGTTGCATCAGGGTGAATACTTACTTGGCTAATACCTGCAAAATCACTTACCCAATTTGGCATAATATCTTGCGCATGCTTAAGCTGACCGTTTTTATCGGCATGAGCAATAAATAAATGTTCTTTATACTCTGTTGCCCATGCATCCCAATGGCGAACCATTAATTGGTCATAGGCACGAATATTATATTTTTTCTCTTCATCCGCTTTCTTTGCTTCAACGGTGCAGGTTAACGTTTCACAGCCTGGCTTAACGGTAAAGGACAAAGCGAACACTTGGCCATTTTTAGATAATTTAAAGCCGTTAACTTCTACCGGAAAATCTGATATTTGCTTAGCTGTCTGATCTTGTAAATCCTGCTGCCAAATTTGGCTACTACCATTACGCGAAGAGAGGAAATACAAAGATTTTCCATCATCAGCCCAGACAACATTACTTTCAGCTTTCTCATGCTCAGTAAGTTGTGTAATTTGGCCCGTTTTAATATTTTGTTTATATAAGTGATTGTCTTTAGAGCTACTGCCTTTTTTCAAACCATAAACCAGTACATCACCTTGAGGAGATAAAGTGACATCATGCAGTTGGTTTAATTCATTAAGTTTTTCAACAGTGAACACTTCAGACACTGAGTCTGCTGCTTTGACCGAAGTTACCGCCGTCATTAATGAAAGCGCTGCAAAGCTAAGTAATTTTTTCATAAGAGTCTCGAATAATTGTCAACTCAGCAAGAATATACAATCCGCATACGTTACACAATTACTTACCTGTATAGCTTTAATTTTAGCACAGTAAAATTCGACTACGACGTACACAGTTTTTTACGTTCGCGCATAAATATGATGTTAATGAAGACTGAAAGACTCGCGCAATGTTAGCAAATATTTGGAGGTCATCAGTTAGACGTTTAAATAATATACAGCTATGATTAAAGCGCTTCATGGAAGTAGGCCATCTCTTGATAGTGATGTTTGCGATCTGTAGTAAATGAGTATGGTTCATATACAACAATCAATATTAATGGATTTATTATGCTTAAAAAAATGTTTCTAGTAATCTTACTATTACTCTTTTGCCAAGGTTTTGTGTACGCTACAAAACTACCAACAAGAATATCCTATATTACCATTCCTGTCGTAACGCCCGCACAAAGCTGGCAGGTATCTGCACAATTACGCGTGCCAAGAAATTCAGATTCCGCAATACCCGCAGTCGTTATTTTGCATAGTTCTGCAGGTGTTGATAGTACAGGGGCTTTCTATGCCCGCGCACTCAATCATAGCGGTATTGCGACCTTAGAACTTGATTTATGGGGTGCACGTGACTTAGCTGGAGGAAGCGAGAATAGACCTGAGTCACCACAAGAAACCTTACCTGATGTTTTTGCCGCTCTCGCTTATTTAGCTCAGCATCCCAACATAGATAAAGATCGCATTGGTGTTATTGGCTTTTCTTGGGGAGGTATTTTATCTATGCTAACCGCAACAGAGCAATACATGTCGATGACTGGTTTACCCTACCGTTTTGCTGGGCATGTAGCTCACTACCCTCTTTGCTGGTTATTTAATTTTGCACCTGGTTTTGAGTTTGATAACTTTACCGGTGCACCCGTTCTCATTCAAACCGGCGCCAAAGATGATTATGATTTACCCGAAACCTGCCCCGCATTAGTAGATAATCTATCTGAACACGATCAATCATTTGTGAAGGTTAAAGTTTACAAAAGAGCTTTTCATGCATGGGATCGATTAGAGCCTAAATGGATCGTTGACGACCCCTTTTCACATTTAGGCCAAGGTGGGTTAGTAACATTAGCACCTAACATACGCGTTGCTTATAAATCTCGATATCGGGTAATAAAGTTTTTCACTGGGTTATTTAATTTACAAAAGAGTAAATATAATGAACATGATAATAATGAATAGTATTACCGTTAATGAGGTAACCGGGTCATAAATACAAACAGCCCGATGTTATGTTTAATAACTCGGGCTGTTTCAGTACGTATTCAAGTATAAATTAAGTTAGCTACTTGTTTGCTTGTTTCGCTTTTTTATCATTTTTCTCTTGGCGGCGTTCTTCAATAATATTTTGAATATCTCCACCTATGTGACTTTCACCACGCTCTTCAGCTAAAGAGATTTGACGTTGACGTTCAGCATAACGGCTACGTTGTTGTTCAGACACTTTATCATGACAACGGTGACAGCTTACGCCTTTAACATAATGCTCACTTTCTTTTTCTACGTCAGTTAACGGAAAACGACAGGCAAAACATTGATCGTATTGACCTTGCTCTAGTTCATGATTAACGGCAACACGACCATCAAAAACAAAACACTCACCTTCCCACATAGTCTCAGTACTTGGCACTTCTTCAAGGTACTTTAAGATGCCACCTTCAAGGTGATAAACCTCTTCAAAACCTTGTTCTTTTAGGTATGCCGTAGATTTTTCACAACGAATACCACCAGTACAATACATGGCAACTTTCTTGTGTTTATTCTTATCTAGGTTCTTTGCAACATAATCAGGGAATTCACGGAACGTTTCGGTGTTCGGATTAATAGCATTTTTAAAGGTACCAATCTCAATTTCATAATCGTTACGGGTATCAACTAAGACCACCTCTGGATCAGAAATTAAAGCATTCCAATCTTTTGGTTTCACGTAAGTGCCAACCACTTGGTTAGGATCAATACCTTCAATACCCATAGTGACGATTTCTTTTTTCAATTTCACTTTAGTACGATGAAATGGGTTTTCTTCACTATAAGATTCTTTATGAGAAATATTATCTAAACCGGGTTGCTCACCTAAAAAAGCAAGTACTGTATCAATACCCGTTTGCGGACCTGCAATAGTACCGTTGATACCTTCAGCAGCCAATAATAGGGTGCCTTTGACGTCAACACTGGCCATTTTATTTGATAATGGCTCACGTAATGCTTCATATGCGTCTAAACGCACGAATTTATATAATGCACAAATAGTGATAGTTGACGCTGTTTGTATTGTCGCAGGCGTCGATAACTGTTTTTCTGATGAACTCATGGTCTCTCCATTGAGCTAACTGGAACGTAAATCCAGAGCTGTAGATTAAATTTTTAAAATCAATAATAAACGTAACTTATTACTTCCCAAATAAAGTATTAGAAAATGTACTTAATAAATCACCTAAGCCACGTTTTAGGGAGGCGTATTCTAGCAGAATTATTTAACAATAAACATAGCGCACAAAGTAGACGATATATAGCGCAACTATATTAAGATAAGAACAGATAGGAATAACATTAAGCGCAAAAAAAACGCCACCTTGCATCAGCAAGGTGGCGTTTATCAGTTAAATTTATTCGCTTTCTCAACGCTAACAAATTCAAGAACAAGAAAGAAGCACGGAGCCTATGACTATAGGTGAGTACTTCTAACGCTGTTATTGAGCTTGTTAGCTAAGAGCTGGCAATAAATTAGGCTTCTACTTGTAAAATTACAGTATCTGCTTTTGACGTGTATTCTTCCATCTTATCAAAGTTCAAGTAACGATAAGTATCAGCAGCAGTAGCATCAATTTGAGAGGCATACTCCATGTATTCAGCCACACTTGGGAGTTTACCTAAGATAGCACCAACACCCGCAAGTTCTGCTGACGTTAAGTAAACGTTTGCGCCAGTACCTAAACGGTTAGGGAAGTTACGTGTTGAAGTAGACAACACCGTCGTATTATCACCTACACGTGCTTGGTTACCCATACACAGTGAACAACCCGGAGTTTCTACACGAGCGCCGGCTTTACCATAAATGTTGAAGTAACCTTCATCTTTAAGTTGTGCACTATCCATTTTTGTCGGTGGTGTAACCCACATACGTGTTGGTAATGAGCCACCAAATTTTTCGATAAGCTTACCAGCTGCACGGAAGTGACCAATGTTAGTCATACATGAACCGATAAATACTTCATCAACTTCAACACCAGCAACGTCTGATAATAATCGTGCATCATCAGGATCGTTAGGACAACAAACGATAGGTTCTTTGATTTCATTTAAATCAATTTCAATAACATGAGCATATTCAGCATCGCTGTCAGCAGACATTAATGAAGGATTAGCTAACCATTCTTCCATGCCTTTAATACGACGAGTAATAGTGCGAACGTCACCGTAACCTTCAGCAATCATCCACTTAAGCATAACAATGTTAGACGTTAAGTACTCTGCAACAGCGTCTTCTTCAAGTTTGATTGAACAACCTGCAGCTGAACGTTCAGCTGATGCGTCAGATAATTCAAATGCTTGCTCAACGGTTAAACCTTTAAGACCTTCAATCTCTAATACACGTCCAGAGAATTCGTTTACTTTACCTGCTTTTTCAACCGTTAATAAACCATTTTTAATTGCTGTATAAGGAATAGCATGTACTAGGTCGCGTAATGTAATACCCGGCTGCATTTCACCTTTAAAACGAACTAGAACTGACTCAGGCATATCTAAAGGCATTGTGCCTGTAGCAGCAGCAAAAGCAATTAAACCAGAACCCGCAGGGAATGAAATACCTAATGGGAAACGTGTATGAGAATCACCACCTGTACCTACAGTATCAGGTAACAACATACGGTTTAACCAAGAGTGGATTACACCATCGCCCACACGAAGTGAAACACCGCCACGATTCATCATGAAATCAGGCAAGGTGTGATGGGTAATAACATCGACAGGCTTAGGGTATGCAGATGTATGGCAGAATGACTGCATAGTTAAATCAGCAGAAAAGCCTAAACAGGCTAAATCTTTTAATTCATCACGTGTCATAGGACCTGTTGTATCTTGAGAGCCTACAGTTGTCATTTTAGGTTCACAGTATTGACCAGCGCGAACACCTTCAATACCACAAGCTTTACCCACCATTTTCTGAGCAAGGGTAAAGCCTTTACCTGTATCAGTAACAGCAACTTGTTTAGCGAATAAATCAGCTTCAGGTAAACCTAATGCTTCACGAGCACGACCAGTTAAACCACGACCGATGATTAATGGAATACGACCACCAGCACGAACTTCATCTAATAATACCGGGCTAAGTGTAAATTCTGAAATAACGTCACCAGCAGCGTTTTTAACAACACCTTCGTATGGGTAAATGTCGATAATATCGCCCATATTCATTTTTTGTACGTCTAATTCAATGGGTAATGCGCCTGAATCTTCCAAAGTGTTATAGAAAATAGGAGCGATTTTTCCTCCTAAACAGACACCGCCACCACGTTTGTTTGGAATACAAGGAATATCATCACCCATGTACCATAAAACAGAGTTAGCTGCAGATTTACGTGAAGAACCCGTACCAACAACATCACCAACATATGCTAGTGGGATACCGTCTTTTTGTAATTCTTCAATTTGAGAGATAGGACCAACAACTCCATCTTCTTCAGGGGTAATACCGTCACGTCCAATCTTAAGCATTGCTTTAGCATGTAATGGAACATCAGGACGAGACCATGCATCAGGAGCAGGAGATAAATCATCGGTGTTCGTTTCACCAGTAACTTTAAATACTTTAACCGTGATTTTTTTAGCCACTTCTTTTCTAGAAGTAAACCAAGAACCATCAGCCCATGATTGCATTACTGATTTAGCTGCAGCATTACCTGCTTCAGCTTTTTCTTGCACATCATGGAAAGCGTCGAACATTAATAAGGTATTTGATAAACCGTGTGAAGCCGCTGAAGATAGTGCTTCATTGTCTAAAAGGTCAATCATCGGCTGAATGTTATAACCACCTAACATGGTGCCTAATAATTCAGTGGCTTTCTCAGCACTTAATATTGATGAAGTCGCTTCACCTTTAGTCACTGCAGCTAAAAAACCTGCTTTAACGTAAGCCGCATCATCAACACCTGCGGGTACACGATTTGATAATAAATCAATTAAAAAATCTCCTTCACCGACCGGAGGGTTTTTAACTAATTCGACTAATGCTGCTGTTTGTTCAGCGTCTAAAGCTTTAGGTACAAGACCTTCAGTTGCACGTTCTGCTACGTGGTTACGATATTCTTGAAGCATGATATTCACCTTCTTATTGGAGACACTAATCACTTTAGGGATGACTCGATTAATATAGAGCCAATTTAGGACAAAGTTTTTAAGTATCTAAGATTAAAACAGGATTGAAAATTCGTCTTAATAATACAATATTGTCGACACTTTTTGTTACTTACAACTAGTTACGATGGTTATTATAAACATTCACAAAAAATATAATCATTACACTTCAAAGGTATACGAAACTTATTATTTTTGTTTGTACGACTATAATACTAGTAAATCATTCGTTATTTTAAAAATTGTCGGAAATATCTCGATTTCACTTAAGATTCTATTATGCAAAATAGTTAACCATTAGGCCTGTTAAGATGGCTGCATGATTATAGTTATAGTATAGGGGATAAGATGGTTTTCAGCGATTAGACGGACTTTACATCTGCCAAAATAATCGTATTTTAGTCGCGAACTTGCAGGGATATAGGGGACTTTAGTATTTATACCAAATCCATTAAGGTATTTCCCACTCAGCGAGAATTAAAAGGCTTAGAGGAAAGGCATTGATTGAAGAGAATGGTTATTCAGGAGAATATGCTCCTGCATTCTATAATAAGCTGCATCCATGCAGCGTCCTTGTCAAAATCAATAACGATGTATATAAGCCTTTACCTTTTATTAGGTACTCGCCCTTGGGAGCTTGTCAGAAAAGCAACAACTGCACAAATTTGTTAGATGTAGAATGACTATACCAGCACAAATTTTATTTGTTCTAACTTCTCTGGCATAGCTCTGAGGTGGGAATAAATTTAATGGAATTGGTATTAACATCACCTTGAAAGAGAATTTCCAGTGTAACCAACAATCCAATATAAGTCACATAACTATATTATCTAGTTGTCATTACCGTTATGAATAGTGCTTATTTAAGCAAATGATTAGTAGTTAGCAGAAAATCAGGTAAAATAGGCGCAAAAATTTGTCCTTGCTAATAATGACAATATTATTAGCCATATTATAGCTAGAGAGAGTATCAGATGAGCTTATATTCAGAGTACATTAAAGAAATAGAAAGTCGTAAAACCGATCTAGGATTGGCACCTTTGCCAATTGATTCTGCCGATTTATTATCTGAGATTATAGCTCAGATTAAAGACTCAGCTAATGCGCATCGCGAAGAGTCTCTTAACTTTTTCATTTATAACACTTTGCCAGGTACAACAAGTGCTGCAGGTGTAAAAGCAACTTTCCTAAAAGAAATCATCCTAGCTGAATCTGTCGTAGCAGAAATTACACCTACATTCGCTTTTGAATTGTTATCTCATATGAAAGGCGGTCCTTCAATTGAGGTACTTCTTGATTTAGCATTATCTGATGACGCAGCAGTAGCAAAAGAAGCGGCTGAAGTATTAAAGACTCAAGTGTTTTTATATGACGCAGATACAGCGCGTCTTGAAGCAGCCTTTAAAGCTGGCAACGCGCTTGCGAAAGAAATTTTAGAAAGTTACGCACAAGCTGAATTTTTCACAAAATTACCAAATGTTGAAGAAAAAGTTGAAGTAGTGACTTATATTGCTGGTGAAGGTGATATATCAACGGATTTACTTTCTCCAGGTCATCAAGCCCATTCTCGTGCTGACCGTGAATTGCATGGCCAATGCATGAGCACACCAGAAGCTCAAGCAGAAATACTAGCATTACAAGTTAAGCATCCTAATGCGAAAGTGATGTTAATTGCTGAAAAAGGCACTATGGGTGTTGGTTCATCTCGTATGTCGGGTGTTAACAACGTTGCACTATTGGCAGGTAAAAAAGCAAGCCCATACGTACCGTTTATTAACATTGCACCGGTAGTTGCTGGTACTAATGGTATTTCTCCAATCTTCTTAACAACCGTTGATGTAACTGGCGGTATTGGTCTTGACCTTAAAAACTGGGTTAAGAAAGTAGATGCAAATGGCAACGCAGTTGTAGATGCAAATGGTGATGCAGTTTTAGAAGAAGCTTACTCAGTAGCAACTGGTACTGTGTTAACTATTGATACCAAAGCGAAGAAATTATACAACGGTGACAAAGAGCTTGCGGATATATCTTCAGCCTTTACACCACAGAAAGTAGAATTCATGAAAGCAGGCGGTTCTTACGCGGTAACATTTGGTAAGAAATTACAAACGTTCGCAGCTGAAACACTTGGCCTAGCAACACCACCTGTATACGCAACTTCAAAAGAAATTTCACATGAAGGTCAAGGTTTAACGGCCGTTGAAAAAATCTTTAATAACAACGCTGTTGGTGTAACGTCTGAAACACCATTACATGCAGGCTCAGATGTTCGCGTTAAAGTGAACATTGTTGGCTCTCAAGACACGACAGGTCCTATGACATGTCAAGAACTTGAAGCGATGGCAGCATCTACTATTTCTCCACTAGTAGACGGTGCATACCAATCAGGTTGTCATACAGCGTCAGTTTGGGATAGCAAAGCTAAAGCTAACATTCCTAAGCTTATGGCATTCATGAATAAGTTCGGTCTTATTACTGCACGTGACCCGAAAGGCGTTTACCATGCAATGACTGATGTTATTCATAAAGTACTAAACGATATCACAGTAGACGATCGCGCAATCATCATTGGTGGTGACTCGCATACTCGTATGTCTAAAGGTGTAGCCTTTGGTGCTGACTCGGGTACAGTAGCAATCGCGCTAGCCACAGGTGAATCTGCTATGCCAATCCCTGAGTCTGTAAAAGTTACTTTTAAAGGTAACATGCAAGGCCACATGGATTTCCGTGATGTAGTTCACGCAACTCAAGCCCAAATGCTTAAGCAATTTGGTGGTGAGAACGTATTCCAAGGCCGTATCATTGAAGTGCACATTGGTACTTTATTAGCTGACCAAGCATTCACATTTACTGATTGGTCTGCAGAAATGAAGGCTAAAGCGTCTATCTGTATTTCTGAAGATGAAACGTTAATTCAATCACTTGAGCTTGCTAAGAGCCGTATCCAAATCATGATCAACAAGGGTATGGAAAACGAAGCGAAAACCCTTAACGGTTTAATCGCATTAGCTGACAAACGCATCGAAGGCATTAAATCAGGTGAAACTCCTGCATTAGCACCAGATGATAACGCTACATACTACGCAGAAGTTGTGATTGATTTAGATGTTATCGACCAGCCAATGATTGCTGATCCAGATGTTAACAACGAAGATGCATCTAAGCGTTACACCCATGATGTTATTCGCCCTGTTTCATACTACGCTGATAAATCAGTTGATTTAGGTTTTGTTGGGTCTTGTATGGTTCACAAGGGTGATATGCAAATCATCGCTCAAATGTTCCGTAATATGGAAGCACAAGGTAACAAGATAGAATTTAAAGCACCATTAGTTGTTGCACCACCAACTTACAATATTGTTGATGAACTTAAAGCTGAAGGTGATTGGGATATTTTACAAAAATATTCAGGTTTTGAATTTGACGATGCTGTACCTAAAAATGCTGCTCGTACTAAATACGAAAACATCATGTACCTTGAACGCCCAGGCTGTAACTTGTGTATGGGTAACCAAGAGAAAGCTGAACCTGGTGATACTGTTATTGCAACGTCAACGCGTTTATTCCAAGGTCGTGTTGTAGCTGATACTGCTGAGAAAAAAGGCGAATCACTACTTGGCTCTACACCGTTAGTGGTACTTTCAACTATGCTTGGTCGTTTCCCTTCAATCGAAGAGTACAAGTCTGCTGTAGAAGGTATCGATTTAACTCGATTCGCTCCTCCTACGCATGAAATGACTACTAAGTATACTGCTCAAGCAGTACCGGTTAAAGTGGTATAATAGATAGATAGTTAGTGGGTAGAACGTCTACTTTAATAACTAAATAACATAAAGCAAAAAGGGTTACTTAACTGATTGAAGTTAAGTAACCCTTTTTTTTGCCTATGTTTTATATTTTTAAAATGAATTCATATTACTCAAATTGATAATCACTTCTTAACAATGCTGACCGCATTATTTTGTTGTTGCGCACTCAAGCTTAGCAGTGAGATTTGGCATAATTAAATTGGGTGACGCACGAGGGAAATCAAAGCTTTCAACACCTTTTATTAGTTCTAACTTATACCCATAAGAACCGCAAATTAAATAACTTCTGCGTAATAAAAATGCAGATAAACGCTCAAAGCTGACTTTATTATTCGGAATAACTTCTAACTGATAATGGCTGTCATCAAATTGAGTTCTTTTGAATTGTAGTTTGTGATCAAAATCCCATTCTGACTGAGCTTGACCTAAAACGACTTGACTAGGTCCTGCACAAGCCGCTAACAATGAAATACATAACAAAAAAACAATAGAGTGAAGTGCTGATTTTAGAGTGAAATTTAACATAGTTACCATCCTTTTAACTGTTGTCTTAACAGTCTAGCAAATAGAAAGCTATGACAGCAATAGTGTTAAATCAGTTACTTAAAAGAAATTATATGTCGACAGGATGCTCAATCAAATTAAAACTCGTTTTTGGCTCACCGTAGACATAAATACTACAATTCATCCAACTTGTAGGAATTCTCCAAGTATTATTATTTTCTACCGTATAAACATGACGTTTATTAGCGCAACGAACATCTAAAGTATGCAAGGACCCTTCAATATTGGTTAATGAAAACTCATTTCTAACTAAGTCTGCATACCAGTAATCACTATCAATAGCAGCATCAATAACTATATCCTTATCACTACTGATTACAGAATCAATATCTGCCATGACCTTTTTAAGTTTTGCTAAATAAGGCTTAGCCTCTTCAAGCTTAATAAGCTGTTTATAGGTAGCAAATGCACTTTGAAACTTAGATAAAGTCGTCTCTAAGTAAAATTGTTGATACAGCACTGAAAATTTTAAATTCTCACTTTTTACTCCGCTATCAAGGGTCACTCGATCAAGGTGATATAACTGTAATGTATCATTACCTATTTCTCTTGCATAATTTGCCGCAAGAATGTGCATGTAGTTATTCTCACTCAGGTGCATTGTTTTTCGTGCATTCATCTTAGCTAATTGATGCTCTACTGCCTGGTAATCTTTATCTTTCAAGGCTTGAGTAGCTATTTCATATTTTTTCTTAAATCTTCGAGACACTCCTTTAGTTCCAACGTTCTTGCCCATACGGTAATCCATTTGTACTGTATTAACACACTGCTGTATTGGCTTACCATTTTCAAATGCCGGTTGATACTTCCATTTAGTCACGGCTTTTAGCGTTGCCTTATCAAAATCTTCGCTACCAGAAGATTCTTTAACTAAAGCATCAGATACGTTGCCTTTTTCATCAATAACAAAACTAAGAATTGTCCAGCCTTCACGGCCTTCTCGAGCCGCGTCAATAGGATATTTAGGTTGAATACGTTCAATAGGCTCAGGAATGATAATCGTTGATAGGTGCTGAGAAATTTCGTTGGCAGAAACTTGGCCGTTAGTGCTAACAGCTAGAAGAGCAACGGCACTCGCGTAGAGTATTTTATGACTCATAATTAAATCCTTTTATTTGTAGCGTCGCCCAAGGTTAACAGAATGTTAACCTTCAATCTATAGGCACAAAAAAACCAATTATAAATGACTAAAATTAGTCCCTACAATTGGTTTTATTAAATAATTTTTATTTCGCTAACCGAAAGTAAACGTTATTATTTTTTCTTTTTAACTGCTTTAGCATTTGGTAAATCAGTGATTGAACCTTCAAAGATTTCTGCTGCTAAGCCAATTGACTCATTTAACGTTGGGTGAGCATGAATGGTTAAACCAATATCTTCTGCATCAGCACCCATTTCAACGGCTAAACAAATTTCGCCTAACATTTCGCCAGCATTGATACCCACGATAGCGCCACCAAGTATACGACCTGTTTCTTTTTCGAAGATTAACTTAGTTTTACCTTCGGTACGTGCAGAAGCGATAGCACGGCCAGATGCAGCCCAAGGGAAATTAGCGATTTCAATGTTTAAACCTTGCTCTTTCGCTTCAGATTCAGTAACACCAACCCAAGCCATTTCTGGATCAGTATAAGCAATTGAAGGGATACAACGAGGTTCGAAAGTATGCTTCTTACCAGAAATAACTTCAGCTGCACAATGTGCTTCATGAACGGCTTTATGCGCAAGCATAGGTTGACCAACAACATCACCAATAGCGAAGATGTGTGGCACGTTAGTACGAAGCTCGTTAGTTACGTTGATGAAACCACGCTCATCAACATTTACACCCGCTTTATCAGCAGCAACTAAGTGACCATTTGGCTTACGGCCAACAGCAACTAAAATCTTGTCATAACGTACTTGTTCTTTTGGTGCTTTTTTACCTTCAAAAGTAACGTATAAACCATCATCTTTTGCTTCAACAGCAACAACTTTAGTAGACAACATGATGTTGAATTTTTTCTTGTTGTAGTTGTTATAAACTCTAACGATATCTTTATCAGCTGCTGGTACTAATTGATCAGCAAACTCAACAACAGATACATTAGAACCTAAAGCAGAATATACAGTACCCATTTCTAGGCCAATGATACCGCCACCAAGTACTAATAATTCTTCTGGAACATCTTTAAGTTCTAGTGCGCCCGTTGAATCAATAACACGTGGGTCATCGTTAGGGATAAATGGTAAGTCAATTACTGAAGAACCCGCTGCGATAATTGCGTTATCAAAAGTAATAGTCGTTTTTTCGCCGTCATTACCTTCAACTTCGATAGTTTTATCAGAAGTGAATTTACCGTAACCGTATACTGTAGCGACTTTACGGGCTTTAGACATGCTGCCTAAACCACCAGTAAGTTGAGCAATTACGCTTTCTTTCCAGCCACGGATTTTATCTAAATCAATTTCAGGTTTACCGAAAGTAACACCGTGAGAAGCCATTGCAGCTGCATCATCAATAACTTTAGCAACGTGAAGTAATGCTTTTGATGGGATACAACCAACGTTTAAACAAACGCCACCTAATGTTTCACGGCTTTCAACTAATACTACGTCTAAACCTAAATCTGCTGCACGAAATGCCGCAGAATAACCACCAGGGCCTGCACCTAATACTACTACTTGAGTTTTGATATTGTTACTCATGCTTATCCTCATTGAATATGTAAGCTGATATAGGGTTTCTGTATCAGCTTTTATTTATAATAATTTCTTGTGGCGAAATTCTACGCCTATGCGTTGAATTTCGCCAATATTAATTAACCACTGCCGACTAAAGTCTGAGTGCCTAACGCTTGAATGTACGGATTAAAGTACTAACTTACGAATGTCAGACATAACACCTGCTAAATGCACAGTGAAACGTGCAGCTAATGCACCATCAATAACGCGATGATCGTAAGACATTGATAATGGCAACATCAATTTAGGTTCGAAGTCTTTACCATTCCACTTAGGTTTTATTTCTGATTTAGAAACACCTAAAATAGCCACTTCTGGTGCATTAACGATTGGCGTAAATGCCGTACCGCCAATACCACCCAGGCTAGAAATAGTAAAACAACCACCTTGCATATCTGTTGCTTTTAGCTTGCCATCACGTGCTTTCATACTGATTTCAAGTAATTCACGAGATAACTGATGAATACCTTTTTGATCAACATCACGAACTACCGGTACAACCAAACCATTTGGAGTATCAACCGCAACACCTATGTGAATGTACTTTTTAAGAATCAAGCTTTCACCGTCTTCACTCAAGCTTGAGTTAAACGTTGGGAATGCACGTAATGCATCTGCCGCTGCTTTCAAGATGAAAACTAATGGTGTAATTTTAAAACCAAGCTTTTGCTTTTCACAAACAACGTTCTGTTCTTTACGGAACGCTTCAACGTTAGTGATATCAGCTTCATCGAATTGAGTAACATGTGGAATAGTTACCCAATTACGATGTAAAAATGGTCCAGATATTTTCTGAATACGCGTTAATGCTTTCGTTTCAATTTCGCCAAATTTAGAGAAATCAATCGCTTTAGCACTCACTACTTGTAAACCACCTTCACCCGCAGCAACTGAACTACCTGCATTCGCTTTTGGACGAGATAGCTCATATTTAACATATGATTGCACATCTTCTTTTAAGATTCGGCCTTTACGACCAGTGCCTTTCACTAAGGTTAAATCAACACCAAATTCACGTGCAAGACGACGAATTGAAGGTGAAGTGTAAATAGTACCTTTCTTGACATTACCCGCTTGTGGATGATGTGGAACAGGTGCTGATTTTACAACTGCAGGGGCTGCAATAGGAGCAGCCGCTACTGGTGCAGCTTGAACTGCAGGTGCTGCAGCAACAGGTGCAACGCCGCCAGCAGTTTCAAGTTTTATAACCAGAGAACCTTGCTTAACTTTGTCACCGTTGCTAATAAATACTTCTTTCACAGTACCGGCATGCGTTGATGGAACATCCATCGTTGCTTTATCTGTTTCAAGTGTGATTAAACCATCTTCTTCTTCAATCACATCACCAACGCTAACTAATACTTCAATAACGTCGACTTCGCCGTCTTCGCCAATATCAGGTACTGCGATTTCAATCACTTGCGAGGCAGTAGCAACAGCGGCAGCTACTGGAGCCGCTTCAACAACAGCAGCAACCGGTGCTACAGGTGTTTCAACTACGGCTGCAACAGGCGCTTCTTCAGCTGGAGCAGATACTGCACCAGTCGCCTTCATTTCAGCAATAATATCGCCTTCTTTAATTTTGTCGCCAACTTTTACGGTTAAGCTAACAAGCTCACCCGCAAACGGTGCTGGAATATCCATTGAAGCTTTATCAGTTTCAACAGTAACAATACCTTCATCTGCTTCTAAGGTATCGCCAACCGCAAAACAAATTTCAATGATTTCAACTTCGTCGCCACCCACATCAGGGACTAGAACTTTTTCTATAGACATAATATTTTCCTTATTAATACTCGTTACCAATCACATTGTATGTTTCAGAGTGCTTGAGCAATTTCAATTCAAGGCGCTGTGATGAAATAATGGCTATTCCATTATAAGTCACAGCAACGATGAAGTGATGTTACTCAAGCGCTTCTTCGATGGGTTTAAAATAACTTTATACGGCGTTAAATAATCAAAACATAGAATGACTATGTTTAAATAATTTTCCTTGCCTAAAGTCATTTTAATTCCCACTGAAACCCTTCAATTTGAATGACAACGAGTATTTACGCTAATTAAGCGTAAAGTGGGTTAAGTTTTTCAGTATCAATATCAAAGCGTTTGATTGCTTCTGTAACTACTGAACGTTTGATTTCACCGCGATTCGCTAACTCGAATAATGCCGCTACAACAACGTAAGCTGCACTTACTTCAAAGTGAGTACGTAAATTTGCACGACTATCACTACGACCAAAACCATCAGTACCTAAACAACGGTATTCAGTATCAAGATATGCGCGTACTTGATCAGAGTAGTTTTTGATATAGTCAGTTGCAGCAATCGCAGGACCCGCTTCTTTAGTAATAATCTTTGCAATGTATGGTACACGCTGTTCACTTTCAGGGTGAAGCATGTTCCAACGAGTCACGTCTTGTCCATCACGGCCTAGTTGGTTAAATGACGTTACTGAGTAAACATCACTAGAAACATTGTAATCATTCGCTAGAATTTGAGCTGCTTCACGTACTTTTTCAAGGATAGTACCTGAACCTAGCAACTGAACATTAGCAGTCGCTTTACCTTTAGCAGGTGCAGCTTGTTCTAGTTGATAAATACCTTTAATGATTTCATCTTCAACCGTTTTGTTGTCAGGTATTGCTGGATGTTGGTAGTTTTCATTCATTAACGTTAAGTAGAAGAAAACATTTTCATTTTCTTCATACATGCGACGTAAACCTTCACGCACGATAACAGCAATTTCATAACCGTAAGTTGGATCATAAGTAACACAGTTAGGGATTAGACCCGCTTGTACATGTGAATGACCATCTTGATGTTGCAGACCTTCACCGTTAAGTGTTGTTCTACCTGCAGTAGCACCTAATAAGAAACCACGTGCTTGGCTATCGCCTGCTGCCCATGCTAAATCACCGACACGTTGGAAACCAAACATTGAGTAGTAGATGTAGAACGGAATAGTAGTCGCGTTACAAGTAGAGTAAGACGTACCCGATGCAACCCAAGAGGCCATAGCACCTAATTCGTTAATACCTTCTTGTAGAACTTGCCCTTTTTTATCTTCACGATAATAAGCAACTTGGTCAGCATCTTGTGGAACATACTTCTGACCTTCACTTGCATAAATACCAACTTGACGGAATAAACCTTCCATACCAAAGGTACGTGCTTCATCAGGAATGATTGGCACAATGCGCTTACCGATTTTCTTATCTTTTAATAAGCTATTAAGTACACGCACAAAGGTCATTGTTGATGATACTTGACGCTCACCTGAACCCTTTAAGATAGGATCAAAGATTTTAAGCGCTGGAATTTCAAGTTGCTCTTCCGCTTGAACACGACGTGCTGGTAATGAACCACCTAATGCTTCACGACGTGCTTTCATGTACTTGAATTCTTCGCTGTCTTCTGGAAACTTGTAGAAAGGTAAGTCAGCAATATCTTCATCTTTTACTGGAATATTGAAACGATCGCGGTAATGTTTAATTGCTTCAACGTCCATTTTCTTAACGTTATGTGCAATATTTAATGCTTCACCAGATGCACCTAAACCAAAACCTTTAACTGTTTTAGCTAAGATAACAGTAGGACGACCTTTAGTATTCATTGCTTTTTCATAAGCTGCATATACTTTAACTGGATCATGACCACCACGGTTCAAACGCCAAATGTCATCATCTGACATGTTAGCAACCATTGCGGCTGTTTCTGGGTATTTGTTAAAGAAGTTTTCGCGCGTGTATTTACCACCTTTCGCTTTACAGTTTTGGTATTCGCCATCCACTGTTTCATTCATTAACTGCAATAATTTACCTGAGGTATCACGAGCAATAAGTGAATCCCAGTAAGAACCCCAAATAACTTTCACTACTTCCCAGCCTGCGCCACGGAATGTACCTTCAAGTTCTTGAATAATTTTACCGTTACCACGTACCGGACCATCTAAACGTTGTAAGTTACAGTTAACAACAAAACATAAGTTATCTAAACCTTCACGTGAAGCTAAACCAATAGCACCTAATGATTCTGGCTCATCTGTTTCACCGTCACCTAAGTAACAGTAAACACGTTGACCTGAACAGTCTTTAATACCACGATCAGTTAAGTATTTTAAGAAGCGTGCCGTGTAGATAGCTTGTAATGGACCTAGACCCATAGAAACTGTTGGGAACTGCCAAAAATCTTTCATTAAATGTGGATGAGGGTATGAAGATAAACCTTTGCCATCACACTCTTGGCGGAAGTTGTTCATTTGATCTTCAGTTAAACGCCCTTCCATGAAAGCACGTGAATAAATACCTGGAGAAATATGACCTTGTGCGAAAATAAAATCGCCGCCATTTTCTGGCGTTGCCGCTTTAAAGAAGTGGTTAAAACCTACATCATACAAAGTAGATGAAGAGGCAAAACTACCAATATGACCGCCAAGCTCTAAATCTTTTTTAGAGGCACGTAATACTAAGACCAAAGCGTTCCAACGAATTGCAGCACGAATACGTGATTCAATAGTTTGGTCCGCAGGCATGTTTGGCTCTTGACCTGGCGGGATAGTATTTACATAAGCAGTAGTTGCATCAAATGGTAAATGAGTACCACCACGACGTGCGCGTTCAATTAACGTTTCTAATAATTGATGTGCGCGCTCTGGGCCTTCATTTTCTAATACTGACTCCATTGATTCTAACCACTCTTGGGTTTCTGCTGAATCAATATCGATATTTGGTAGATCTGACATATTGTTTAGTCTCCAATACTTTTTTATTTAATAAAAAGTTTTAATTAAATGTTTAAAATTAAATTTCTAACTATTCGTTATTTCACTACATAAATTCTTTTACATTCTGCGCATTGAACGTTCCATGCGACTGTTTTCTTGTGTACATTTCTTTAAAGAGTAATAATACTTCTTCGATAAACGCTAAATGTCGATGACTTGCACCCCAAGCCTTTTGAGGTTCGCCACTGACTTATCTACATTCTGCGCATTGAACGTTCCATGCGACTGTTTTCTTGTGTACATTTCTTTGAAGAGTAATAATACTTCTTCGATAAACGCTAGATGTCGATGACTTACTCCCCAAGCCTTTTGAGGTTCGCCACTGACTTATCTACATTCTGCGCATTGAACGTTCCATGCGACTGTTTTCTTGTGTACATTTCTTTGAAGAGTAATAATACTTCATCGATAAACGCTAGATGTCGATGACTTACTACCCAAGCCTTTTGAGGTTCGCCACTGACTTATCTACATTCTTCGCATTGAACGTTCCATGCGACTGTTTTCTTGTGTCGATTTTAATAATACTTCTTCGATAAACGCTAAGTGTCTATGGCTTGCTCCCCAAGCTTTTTGGGGTTGGCCACTGAGAATGGCATCAAGCAAACGCTTTCTATAATCGGTAATCTTGCTAAAGATATCAGGCCGCTTTGCTAATACTGTTAAATTTTGTGCAATATTATCCGCTAATAATGACGACATGCTGCGAGCAAGCTGTAAAATTACCGCATTATGTGACGCTGCACAGATAGCTAAATGAAACTCAACAACGGCTTCAGCTTCCCCTCGAAAGTCATCTTCTAATTGGCTGTTACCAATTTCATTATGCTTTGCTTGAATTTGTTCAAAGTCCGCAGGTGTACCACGCATAGCAGCGTAGTATGACGCCATACCCTCAATACCATGGCGAAACTCTAATAAATCAAATTGTGATTCATTATTATTGGACATTAATTCAAACAAGGGATCAGAAAAACCGCTGAGTAAATTGTTACAAACAAAAGTGCCCCCACCTTGTTTACGTGTCACCAAACCTTTGGCTTCTAACTTCTGTATTGCTTCACGTAATGATGGTCTTGAGACTTCAAATTGCAGAGCAAGTTCACGCTCAGGTAATAATTTTTCACCTGGCTGTAAACTGCCTTCAATTATCATGCCTTCAAGCTGAGCTAAAATAATATCAGCTAATTTTTGTGGTTTTACTCGCCCAGTGTTTTTGGCTGCTTGTACTGATTTATTTGTCGTTACGTTTGTATTCATAAAAGTAAATTAACTAATTATTTCAATAATAATAAAAGACAATAAGGCTTGATATCACTCGCCAAACACATGGTAAATTGGTAAGACCAATCAGATTCTGGGTAATAAAGTAGCAAACATAGCTACTTTTGACAAGTAAATTTAGTTGATGGGTGGTGTTTATGCAAGTTTTTTATGCGCTAAAACAAATTATTTTAACTATTTTAGCGCATAAAAGGAGAGCAGATGGATTGGTCTGACCAATCCTATTTGACTAGATTTAATTAATTAAGCAGGCCACTAAGCGTCAAGATTGAAATAACGGCAAGGACAAGTAGAACATTACGTTTTGCCAGTCTAACGAGTAAACAAGGTTCTGCTGTGCAATCGTTTTCGTTTACCAAAAGGTCTTCCGATTTTTCTGCAACATCAATTAAAACTTGATGGGTTGGTTTTTGACTATCAAACAAACTTTCTAACCAAACAGGCATCGCTTTGGAGAAGTGACCGACAAACATATAACCGAAAGAAGCTATACGCACAGGTAACCAGTCTAACCAAAAAAGTACATCATGATGGTTTTGACAGCCATTCATGATATTTGGCGCAACGTTACCCTCATGAACAGCTTGATGATGCTCTTCAGATTCAATGTCGCTTTCATCTACTGAACTGACTTCTGCTTGAGCTTTATTTTCAGCGGCACTAGCCATACATTTTGCTTTTTTATGTTCAATAACTGTCGTTAACAAACGGTAAAATACCGCGCCAGCAGCACCAAAAACGGTGAAGAACAGCATAATAGCAATGTAATAACGGTAGTTTAACCAAATAAGTGCTTGGCCGAAGCCCATCTCTGGCAAATTTTTATCTGATAATAATTGCTCGTGATGCATTTCTGTCGTCGTTTCTTCACCACGAAAAGCAGAATGCAAATAACTCTTGTAGCTCTTTCTAGTGGTGGTACAACCAAAACAAACAATAAGTATCACGGTAGAAAATAATAGTTGCAGTACGGAGTTATCAATAACGTCAAGTAATAGGTATGTCGCAATAACTGGCAAGATAATAAACACTGCACTAGCGGTAGTACCTTGCTTAGCAGTAAAGTTTTTGCTAAAAAAATGGTGATAATGTTGGTAATAAAAATTAAATTGCCATACTTTTGCAGATAAAGATCGATCGGCTGCTAATGCAATTAATAAACTTAATAAACTCATGTTAGGTGTTGTTCCTTGTCGCTTGTTCAGTCAAACACTGACGAAAGTATTGCCAGTCAAATACCGGCCCGGGATCGGTTTTTCTAACCGGGGCAATATCACAATGACCAACAACATTGTCCATAATAATAGCAGGAAATTGATCTTGCAAACAAAGTGTTAACGAGATTAATTGCTGATATTGTTCTGCTGTATAAGAGATATCATCTGTACCTTCCAATTCAATGCCGATGGAATAATCATTACAACGATCTCTTTTGTTAAATGATGAAACTCCTGCATGCCAAGCTTTGTCAGTAAAAGCAACATATTGAATCACATGACCATCACGGCGAATAAGGCAATGTGCTGAAACCTCAACACCTCTTAAGTCATTAAAACTGACATGGGCGTTACAGTCTAATTGGCCAAGAAATAAATCACTAATGTAATTCCCGCCAAATTGCCCTGCAGGCAATGAGATATTATGAACAACAAGTAAACTAATTTCTTCATCCAATTCACGTGGAGAGTAAAACGGTGACGGCAGGTGTTCTGCCTGAGTTAGCCAGCCAGAGGAAATTGAAAACATGTGTTTCTCATTTTTATAGTGATTAATGCGTTTAGTATATATTCGCTTCACTTGAAGATGCTCGTTTCAGGAAGTCTGAGCGATTCATAATCAAGTATCATCAAGTGGAGCGGGTGTAAGATTACACTTTGTACTTTATTACTTGCTAACATACAATATCGGTACCCTTAATCAAAGGCTGCTTAGTATGGCTGAAGTTGACCCAACAAACAAAATGGCAAAAATATTCGTTTGGATAGCCTGGATAATTGGCTTAGCGCTATTAATGTTCGTGTTTCAGGATGTTCTAGACGAGCAATACAATCCAAATAGCCGCCCGGAAATGCGCTTAACGGAGAATGGCCAAGCTGAGGTGATTTTAGATCAAAATCGGCAAGGTCATTATGTTGCCCGTGGCACAATAAATGAGACTCCTGTTACCTTTTTACTCGATACGGGTGCAACTCAAGTATCAATACCTGCACATATTGCTGAGCAGTTAGGTTTAGTCGCACAAGGAAATTATCGAGTACAAACGGCTAATGGCAGCATTACCGTTTATAAAACTGAAATTGCCCAATTGAGCTTAGGTAATATTTTCTTGTATAATGTCGCCGCTCACATTAACCCAGCAATGAAAGCAGATGAAATACTTTTAGGCATGAGCGCACTAAAACAAGTAGACTTTTATCAAACGGGTAAACAATTAATCTTACGGGACCCCCTGTAATAGGAAGAAAGCAATGCTTAGTTCACAATTAGAAAAATTACAGCAAGATATTAGCAAAACAATCTCTTGGGCCCTTTGTGAAGATTTAGGTGCCGTTGATAATGCTATGCCTCAAGCAAGCCAAGATATTACCGCGATGTTAATTCCCGAAAATGAGCAAGCGGTTGCCACTGTAATTACCCGTGAAGATTGTATCGTTTGTGGTGTTGCTTGGGTGAATGAAGTATTCAAACAACTTGATGCTTCCTTAAATAGAACCGTTGAGCAAGCGACAAAAATCACTTGGTTCGTTAATGATGGCGAATCTGTTGCCGCTAATAGCACTCTGTTCGAACTCGAAGGAGATGCGCGTACTTTGTTGACCGGTGAGCGTGTTGCCTTAAATTTTTTGCAGACGTTGTCAGGAACCGCCACCTTAACCAGTCACTATGTGAAAGAGTTAGCCGGCAGTGAGACTAAACTCCTTGATACCCGTAAAACGTTACCTGGATTACGAAGTGCACAAAAATATGCAGTGCTTTGTGGTGGTGGTGTAAACCACAGAATTGGTTTATTCGATGCATTTTTAATAAAAGAAAACCATATTGCCGCTTGTGGTGGTATTAGCCAAGCAGTTGCTACTGCTAAAAGCAATCACAGTGATAAGACTGTTGAAGTGGAAGTAGAGTCTCTCGATGAGCTTGAACAAGCACTTAACGCGGGTGCTGATATTATCATGCTTGATAACTTCACCCCTGAAATGATAGAACAAGCCGTCACGGCAACACGTGGCAAAGCAAAACTCGAAGTCTCTGGCAATATGACCATTGAAATTTTGCAAAAATACGCCAAAGCAGGCGTCGATTACATATCAAGTGGCGCACTAACCAAACATGTTAACGCTATTGATTTATCTATGCGCTTTAAATAGACGCTACGATTCATAAAAAAAGCGTTAAGCATCTTATGCTTAACGCTTTTTTTATGAGAGGTTGATCGTATATTTCAAATAAATTAGATTTAATTAGGTTCCCATTAATCCCCAAACTACAGCCACAAGAGCCGTTACTGCTATCATGATGCTGTATATAGTGCCAATAAAACTAAATTTTACGATGGTAAAAAAGTAGCCCTGTTTATACACTTTCTTCTGCATTAAAAATAAATAAATGGGTATCCATAACAATAAACCGCCTGCAACTAGTCCAACAAAATTTGCCAGTTCTGGACTGTTGGTTTTTATATTAGCTTCTAATAAATCAAGCATTTCAGAAAGTAGTAATGCAATAAAAATAAAACTGTGACTATGCAAAGCCACCGTTAAATGCTCCATATATAATCGCTTAGAAAAAATAAACATCACTTTCAGTAATACCGCAAAAAGTGGCAGTAAAATAAACATCAACTGAGGAAGCTTACCTATAACTTGCTCAATGAGTGGGCCGGTATCTGAGTTAAAAGCTTTTTCAGCTTTTTTAATTAATTCTTTAAAAAAAACATTAACTTTTTTATTTTTTTCTTCGGAAAGAAAATCAAGTTGTACCGTTTCATCCCCATTGTCATCTAAATCTAAGTCTTTCTTAGCGTTAACGTCCTTATCATCGCTCTTCTCTTTTAAAAGACTAGTAATCAATGCATCAAAACGGGCTTGTTTATCAGTAGGTAACGGTTCTTTAACTTGCTCAAAATCCAACTCGACAAGTTTTCGCGTCAGTTTTATAATGCTTTTGTTATTACCTTGAGTATAGTCACTGTTTAAATCATTAAGATAAATGTTAAATCTTGCTAAATCAGCAGTTAATTTTGCCACCTTAGTAATAACTTCAACATTTTTTTCTACTTTATTTTCTAACGTGCTTCTCTCTGTTTCCAGCGTTTCTATATGGCTTTTAATCTCGGTAATCATACCTTGCTTGCCGTTTAGATTAATGACGTTATCATCACCCGCCACAAAAAACTTCAAGGTTATAAAAAACACAATACTAATAAATAAATACAATCGTAGCGGCGGTACATAATGCACCCTCCTACCAGCAAAATATTCATTCGTTAAAAAAGCGGGTCTAGTGAGTAATGGAATAACTGTCCGACTGGCGCGAGAATCAAAACTAAAAATATCATCTAATAGGTGCATGATAACCACCCAAAAATATTTCAATTTCGAATCGGCCTCTTGTCCACAATGAGCACAATAAGGTCCATTTAATGGGAAATGGCAATTTTCACAGCTTTGATTATCCTCAATCGGGACAATTACCACATCATTTGTAGATTCGGCTTCAGTTAACTCTGTTGTTGGCATAATGAATAATTATTGAATAGCAATAGACAATAAAAGCATAACACTATGTGAATATAAAGTTACAAAGTAATTAAAAAACTTAAGTAAATAAGGTGTCGAGACTGATCTATTCTGCTAAATTGATATTTGAGATATAAGATCAATTCAATATATTTCAACTAACTCTATTAAGACTGGTCAACTATGCTTAGACATAATCACCAAAAAAACACATTGAAAATAAAGCCAAAAGCAGGAGAATTATAATGGCGTTTGAAGTTAAATTTGAATTAACCGAATCAGACTTAGAGCATTTCCGCGATGTTATGCGTAAAGCGCAAGCAGGTGCCAAACAACTTAGCGAGCAAGAGATTTTAGCTAATGCTAAAAAGATTAGTCAAAATATAAAAGATAATGTACCCGAGTTTGTTCGTGACCGAATTCAAAAGCTAGAAACTTTCGTTGCCATGATTGAAGATGATGAATGGCAGATCCCAAGTGACGAGCGAACCGAAGTATTAAGCGCTTTGGCTTACTTTAGTGATCCTGAAGATTTAGTACCTGATCATATTCCGGTATTAGGCTTTTTAGACGATGCAATTATGATCGAACTTGTTGCTGAAGAATTTAAAGATGATTTTGAAGCCTTTGAAGAGTTTTGCGCATACCGTCAACGTGAAGAAGGTCGTAGCGGAGATGCAACTATTACACGTGAAGAGTGGTTAGAGTCAAAACGTCACGAATTACATAGTAGAATGAGAAGTCGTCGTTCATCTAGACGAAGTGGCCGCTCTTCATTTCGTTCTGTTTTTTAAAGTAAACATCATTAAAGCTATTTCTATTTAATAATTAGAACCAGCTTTCAAAATGGCAAAGCATTGGCTTTGCCATTTTTTATCTTCTAATTTCAACTCTACCCCACTATTCTTTCTACAAATCGCTTGGTCTACCTGCATCCCCTTGACTATAATCACACACTCCTTGAGAAAATATTGCCCGTAAAGACGTTAACTGTTCAGCTAGCTCTATGCCACCATACATACCTTGTTTAATCGCTTGCTCAAACGGAATTTTATAACATTTGAAAACGCTGCCTTGCCAAGGACCTTCAGCTTGGATACGGCTATTTGAAAAAATAGCGTAATGCTCTGCACATGCTCCTCGTTTTAACATTTCATTTCCATAACCAACGTCGTTCCAATTACCATCCCAAACATCTTTTCCTTCCGCCAGTACAGCACCTTTATCATCAAAACAAGTATCTTTTAATTGTGTAGGTTTACTTTGAGCCGCATTAAGTTTCGGAAATTCAGTACGTTTTAATAGCCATATATCCATAAGGTCAAACGCTTTATTTGTCGGATCAAAATCACGTTTTGCCACCCAAATCACCTGATTGTCATAATGCCCATTAGCTTGTTGCAAACGTAAACGGGTACTGAAGGATGCTGACATATGATGCATGTCCAATTTTTCTTCTAAGTAATGGCGAACATCAATAATGGGTAAATCAAGTTTACCAATAAAAACCTGTCCTCCTCGATAAGCGGCTTCAATCGCGTTAAGTGAAGCACTACGTCGAGGTGCCATTTCATTATCAATCACTTGCGTTATATTATCGCTGCCCCATAACGAAATCCAAAATGGCATTTTACGCCCGAAGGGTGTCACAATGGTTTCAGCCTTCATTTGATGTTGTGCTTTCCAACTGCCGATATTTTTATTGAGATGAACAAATTCAGCTAAGGTTATTTTCTTTTGTTTTAAGGCATGTAGTCCATATTGCACCCCTTCATTATCCCATGTGCTCTCGACTAATCCGTATTTATCACGCCTGAACAGCCAAGCCATATCTTCCCAATAATTCCAATTCGTTTGCTCAACCACATCGTCACTATAAAAATGCCTTAAAAAACCCTGCCTAGGGTTATGAATAAAAGTTGATAAGCCAAAGTAACCGTTAATACATTCGCTATTGCCTTGAGGGAAACTCGGCACCATGCCGGCCATCAATTGAGCTACGGGTTGAAGAAAAGCAATTTTTTGTGGGAAATCTTGTAAGCTGTTCATGCCTTCAAGTAATTGTCGCTGCTCCCACTGTTGCCAACGCAGATTATCTGTTGCTCGAAAGGTAAAGTAATTATTAAATAAATCGCAATCTAAGGTATAAATTGTTTGGCTTAACATGTCAGGATAAGAATATTGAGGAATTAGGCCATCAAGAATTCCACGGCTATTTTGACCGATAAGATATTGTGCCAACCCTCCACCTGACCCACCAATACCCACTGTGTATAATGGCTCGCCAAATAAACTGATAAAATGAAGTTTAACTCTACGAGCAGTATCTTCTGCCAATAACATATTATAGGTATAGCTAGTGCGATTACCGCTTGAACTTATAATTGCATAACCTTTTTGCACTTCTTCTAAACGACGAGTAATTGTTCGTGTCGCTTTTTGTCTACCTTGCCTAAAACCTATGCCCGAACCGCCATGAAACTGATAAATTAATTTTTTATTCCACAGTGAGCTTACCGTACGCGTACCTAACTCTTCTGGGGTTACTGCCATAGCAATAGTGTATATAAAACGATTAATGCTACCTTGCTCTGCGCGAAACAATTGCAAAGGTAACTGGGCATCTCTTAAAGTGGTTAATTGAGAAAACTGCTCAGTAGCAATTTTAATGAGCTTTTCATCATTATTTAGATAATAAAACTGTAGATGACTTTTAAATAGGCAATCTTTTGAATAACCAATAACTTTACTGCGCTGTGCTAGATTTTCATAAACAGGCACACCGAAGCCTTCTTGGTTATCTACTAAAGGCTGACCTATATGAGAATCTATGGTCATACAATAGAACGGGTACTGCTTTGAGCCTGAATATAAAGAATTACTTGGGCCAACATCATCGAGCTTGACCGGAAAGTGAAATGTTTCTGTTGGTCGAGTAACTAAGCTAATATGCGGAGAAATTGGCAATAAAAAATTATCCTCTGCTGTGGCTAACCGCTTAACTTGCCGATATTTATAAGGCTGCTCAGCAGGATAAAGCCATACTAGAAAAGCAATCAGAGCGATAATAGATAATATAAGTTTTTTCTTTTGCATCACAACACCACCGAAAAAAATTACCCCACCTAAGTTAAATATAGTGGAGTTAATTGAGTCCGGTAGAAGATATTACGCTGAAAAAGTCGCCGCTTATTTCAATTTAGCAACAAAGGTTTTCCTAAACTTAGCTAATTTAGGTGATACCACGGCTTGGCAATATTGATTTTCTGGATTATTTTTAAAGTAATTTTGATGATAATCTTCTCCACAATAAAAGGTAACCGCTGGACTAACTTCGGTGACAATAGAATCATCAAATAGCTGCTCTTGATTGATTTCTTCAATGATAGCTAAAGCAATTTTTTGTTGTAGAGCATCATGGGTGAAAACTTCAGAACGGTATTGTGTTCCGATGTCATTTCCTTGTCGATTTAACTGCGTTGGATTGTGCAAACTGAAAAATATCTCTAATATTTCCCTATAGCTAATCACTTCACTATCAAACTCTAGCTGTACTACTTCAGCATGACCACTGCTACCAGTACAAACCTCTTCATACGTTGGCGCTGTACTCTGCCCGCCCATATAACCAGGCTTCGCAGTAATAATACCCTTAACCATATTAAGCGCACTTTCAATACACCAAAAACAGCCTCCGGCTAAAGTCGCTGTTTGTACCGCTTTATCGTTGCGTTGATCTGTCATTATATCCACTGCCTTAATCATTGTTTCTTTTATGATTTATCACAGCCTTTTTTGTCGTGAAATAGGCTAAGATATCATCGTTAATTTATCTATACCCAAGCCATTTGAAGCTGCGTTATTGATTTCGACAATAGAATAACTATTCTCTTCAATCAATGCCTTGCCTAAAGGTTTTTCTAATTCCAGCTGAAACCTGCATATTCAGGTAGCTTGGGTATATACCATTATTATTATACTCATATTTAGCCAGTAAGAAATATATGCCACAATTTTTCAAAAGAACGAGTAAAATACAAGCAATTATTGCCTTGCGTAGCATTGCTATCGCGATTCAATTATTGTTGATTCTCTTCGTCAATTTGGGCTTAGCGTACGAGTTACCATGGACGCCATTGGTAAGTGTTATCAGTTTAGAAGTTCTTTTTACTTTCGGTAGTTATCTTTATTATAGCCGTAATCATTTAAGTGAAAAGAAGGCCAGCCAAAAAGCAATTTTAGTACAAATATGTGCTGATATTATTTTCCTTTCTCTATTACTATTCTTTAGTGGCGGAGCAACCAATGCTTTTGTTTCTTTATTACTCATTCCTATCGCGATAGCCGCGGTCACTTTAACGCCATTATTACTAACGGTAGTTGCCTTCCTTGCCATTGCTTCTTATAGCATTTTACTATGGTCATTACCCATGAGTGTTATGCACGGTAATATGCAAGGTCACTTTATTGGCATGGGTATCAACTTTTTATTTTCAGCACTCGTAGTTGCTATTGTTGTGGGTAAAATGGCACGTAGTATTAATCAACAAGAACTTGCTATTGCGGCCTATCGTGAAAATTTATTGAAACAAGAGCAAGTCACCTCTTTAGGTGTTGCTTCCGCTCAGGTAACCCACCAGTTGGCGACGCCTATAGCCACAGTGCAACTGCTGGCTGATGAATTAAGTGAAGATTTTCCTGACAACGAAATAGTGCTTGATATGCAAAGCCAACTCACTCGTTGTAGAGACAGCTTATCTGAATTTCGTGCTATGGTTTTCGATATTAAAGAACAGGTGATTAAAGCCATTAATTGCCAAGATTTATTTGATGAAATAACCGATAATGTCCGAGTCAATAATCCAGAAGTCAGCTTACAATTACAAAAAAATAGTGATGAACACGCTAAAGATGTCACTATTGATGCTGACGCTGCTTTGCTACCTGCTATTCTCAATTTAATTAATAATGCAATCAGAGCGAGTAAGGCCAATAACAGCAATGCACTTAGCCTCACTTGTCAAACGATTGAGAATAACTGGCAATTTACTATTCGTGATTATGGCAAAGGGTTTACTTTAAAGAAACTGAATGAGCTAGGAGTAAAACCAGTCAATAGCGATCAAGGTTTTGGCATGGCCGTTTTTCTTAGTCACGCTAGCTTAGAACGCCTTGGTGGTAAATTAGCTTTAACAAACCATCAAGAGGGCGGTGCACTAGTTACTTTAAGTCTACCAATTTCATCATTAACTTCAGGAAATGATTATGCCTAATTCAGCAATAGCGACCGTGCCATCTAAACTATTAATCGTTGAAGATGATGTTATTTTTGCCAACACTCTTAATAGACGTTTGACTAAACACGGTTTTGATTGTGTTCAAGTAGATAATAACAATGATGCGTTACTCGCATGCCATCGCCACACACCTGATTATATTTTGCTAGATATGAAACTGGCCGAAGAAAATACCTTATCAATCATCACACCATTACGTAAATTACGTCCCGATAGTCGCATTGTGCTACTTACTGGTTTTGCTAGCATTGCTACCGCAGTTGACGCAATAAAATTAGGTGCCGATGATTATCTATCTAAACCCGTAGATAGCCAAACACTGCTCGCGACGCTTAAAGGTAGCAAAGCAGAAACCATAGAAGTTGATTCCAAAAACGAACAAACTTTATCTGCGGAGCAAGTTGAATGGCAACATATTCAACAGGTATTGAAAGCTAACCAGGGGAACATTTCGGCCACGGCTAGACAGCTTTCAATGCACAGAAGAACCTTACAACGTAAGTTACAAAAGCGACCTCAATCGACTTAGGTTGTGAACTTAATCCGTGTTAAAAGTTATAGGCTAGATGCTGATGAAACCTAACCATCATTTCTTCTTTAGTCGGGTCTATTTCAAGTTCTACTGCCATTAACTGTATTGCTTGCTCTATTTGATTTAAAAATCGACCAAAGCCATGGCTACTATTATTTTCAGGTGTTGCGACAAAGACTAACTGAACATTATCAGTCAGCTCAGCTGCATTCCATTTACTCACAATACCGCATGGACTTTGCTCAGGGTTATACCCTAACATTTGCAACTCACCCACTCTAGATACGATCTCATGAATACTGTATCTAACAATAGGTACTAGCCCATTGGCAATCAACGCACCATTGTTTAGATTATAGCGCTTTGCCGCCATAGTAAAAACATCCGTTAGATACATATACAAAGGGTTGTAAGGATCTTTAGAATTACTATCGATTTCTACTTGTTGCAATAACTCATTACTGATATTCAAGGTAACAACAGCATAATTCATGGCACTATGGTAACTTGGTACCGTCACTTTTTGGCTAGCATAGCGTTTATTAATCTCACGCAATTTATGCGCTTGAGTAATGGTGCAACCTTTATTCTTAGCAAACAGATCGTAAGTCAAATGTTGATGATCTCGCAAACGCACATCGCTTTTATCGAGTTTAATTTTTTCACAAAATTTTTCCACCACTTGGCTGATTTTACTATGAAAATTAGCAGCATTAACTCTAATTTCATTACCCGTTGCTAAAAAGAGTAAACACACTTTCTTCGCTCTTTTACTCCCATCAAAAAACGATTTTTTAAGATGATGGCTCTCAGGGTTGTAATAAAATAAAATTTGCTGATTAGTTTGCCATTGATGCATTTCTTGGCTGTACCTTACGCGCGCGAGTTTGTCATTGGCTATAAACTGACAATTCTCTAGCTCTATTTCTTCAGTCAATTCAAAAAACAATGCCGATAATTGCTGATAAAAATCATAATATGGCTGTGGCTTTAAATCGCTGTATTTTCCTGAAAATTGCTGAAACAGTTCATCGGTCAAGGTAAACTCGGCTAGAATATATTGATTATCGCGCACATTACCAGGTAAGTAAGCTTTGTGAGCGGCACTTCGTTTTCTAATAATTGACATGTTCATCCCTAACGTTGTTAACCTTTTAAGTTAAGCACAGTATAATGAGCAAGAATGAAGCTTTTGTGACGTAAAGATGTCACTAATATGACAAGCATTTACCCGTAAAAGGACCTAATTTGTTAAACGATCAACAAGCCCTGATTGAAGCTATTAATCAAACGATGCCTTTTGGTAAATATGCTGGTAGAAAATTATTACAATTACCTGAACCGTATCTGGTTTGGTTTCATAGCAAAGGTTTTCCTGAAGGAAAATTAGGACAACAATTAGCCTTGATGTATGAAGTGAAGCTCAATGGTTTAGAAACCATGCTGCAACCTTTATTACGTACGTAACCTGAACTCTGCTTAATAAATATTTCTCTAGCCGCCATTTTTACTAACTTCTTTGTTAAATCCACTTGCAATAGGCCAGCTATTGACGCGTAAATTTGCCTCGAATTAAGAAAAAATATCAAGCTAGATATATTGAAATTATTTACGTCATATAATTCATGAGCTTAACTATCACTTAAACAGAGTTCAGCTTACTTAATAACTTAAAATACAGATTGTTTCTCAAATAATTTTTTTTAACGGCTCCTAGTCAATAGTAAAAACCTTTTTTAGAGTAATTTTGTCTATCAAGTTAGCTCTTTATTATCTATCGCAATAACGTTTTATCATGATGCGCAGCTAACAAATTGTTTTGCCAAGGCAAACTTTCATGATAAAAATTTGCCTACCATTTTTCCTTACTTTATCTTTTTCTCTCCTCTTTAAAATTACATTTTTTCACTTGCATCACTACAAAAAATCCTCTTAAATGACTCGTCGATTGATGAAATTTCATACTACTTTCAGATAAGATAGAATTCGATAGTCGACCACTCTGTAGTCTTAAGTAATAAATTCTCTCAGGTAAACGAGGGACACTAAATTTGTTTATTAATTGATTTGTCAAATAATTACGAAATTTTTATAAGGTGGAATAAATGAAAAGACAAAAAAGGGATAAATTAGGTAGAGCGCATTCTAACGGATATCAGGCTGGCCTTGGCGGCAAAACTAAGGAGCAGTGTCCTTATCAAAATATTGATGCTAAATCGCAATGGCTTGGTGGTTGGCGAGACGCCATAAGTGATAGAAATTTGGGGTTATTTAAATAGAAATCAACTGAAGACTTTATCCCCGAATCTTAACGATTGGGGATAAATATTATCAATAAACTGAGCTATAGCAAGCGGATTAATTAAATCACTCGAGAAAAACGTTGCTGATTAACATGCTTTTTCATGTAAGCATCAAAGCTCATACAAATGATACGAATTAATAAGCGGGCTTTTTGCTCTACCTTAATATGTTGAGCATTATTTTCTACTAAACCATCGTCAATAAAGGTATTTAATAATGGTAAGTCTTCAGCAAAATATTCATCAAAATCAATATTGTATTTTTCACTAATGACTTGTTTATCTAAATACAAGTTACACATCAATTCTTGAATAACTTCACCACGTAAAATGTCGTCTTCAGATAAGCTTACGCCTTTGATTTGGGCATGCTGTTTTTCTGTTATTGCTTGGTAATATTCTTTCAAATCTTTTATATTCTGGCTAAAACTATTACCAATAGAGCTAATTGATGATACGCCTAAGCCTAATAAGTCACAGCCACCTTTAGTAGTGTATCCTTGGAAGTTACGATGCAAGGTACCATCACTTTGCGCTATCGCTAATTCATCATTTGGTTTAGCAAAATGATCCATACCGATAAAGTCATAACCAAAGTCACAAAGCGTTTCTATGGCTAATTTCATCAAGGCAAACTTTTCTTGTGTACTAGGTAACCATTCATCACGTAATTTACGCTGTGCGGCAAAACGGCTTGGTATATGGGCGTAACTAAATAGAGAGATACGGTCAACATCCCACTCATGGGCTTTTACTAACGTTTTAGTGAAATTCTCAAGCGTTTGATGCGGTAAGCCATAAATAAGATCAATATTAATAGATTTAAAGCCAACCTCTTTGGCGTGCTGAATAAAGTCACCAATGAACTCTGTTGACTGCACACGATTAATAGCTTGTTGTACTTTTAAATCAAGATCTTGCACACCTAAACTTAAGCGATTGAAACCTAAAGAATATAAATGCTCAGCTAAGTCCATCTCAATTTCACGAGGATCAATTTCAATACTCATTTCTAGTTCATCCGAGAAATTAAATTTCTCTTTTAATAAAGAAACAAGTTGAGTAATTTGCGGGTGAGTTAAAAAGCTGGGTGTACCACCGCCCCAATGCAGTTGCTTAACGGTATACTCTTCAAACAAGGGTGCCTGTAGTGCTATTTCTTGCGCTAAATATTCAAGGTAAGTATCTGCTTTTCCACGATGACGAGTAATAACTTTATTACAACCACAGTAATAACAAAGTGTATGACAAAATGGGATATGCACATAAAGTGACAATTCACGGTTTTGCGAGTTTTCTATCGCTTTGATAAAGTCCTCATGTTTAAAATTATCATGAAACTCTAACGCTGTTGGATAAGAGGTGTATCTTGGTCCGCTGGTGTTATATTTATTTAATAGCGCATTATCGAAGAATTGACTTACTTTCATATTTTCATACCGTTTTATTTAGTGAACGAAAATATTATAGCCTTTTATAATTTGTACGCATTGATCAAGCGCAACAACAGACCTTAATAAGATCTGTTATTGAAATGAAGGCCTACTGTTGGCGCTAAGGAGTTAAAAGAGTAATTTGCTCAGTAGTGAATTGAAAAAGCTTATCCAAATCAATCACAACCTCGTCATGCCTTTTATTTAACGCTGTTATACGTTGATAATCTTCACGCATACGCTCTTTTTTCGTTAGCGTTTTACGTGCATCTAGAATTGAAAGGCTTTTAATTTCTTCATATAAGCCAAAGATACCCGGAAATTTATCAGACATTTCCGTCAATGTTTTCAATGAAGACAACAATACCGACAAACGCCAGCATCCTTCATCAAATTCACATTGCTCTTCCTGCATAGCACGTGTAATTAATAACACACTATCAAGTACTTTTTTATCGTGCTTATTAAGCGCTAGCTCTTGTGCCTGTTTTGCTTGTGCTTGTTGTTCTTTTTGCCGCGCTACTTGTTTTAATAACTTACCTGCATAAAATGCTAAGGCAAGTACAATAATAACGCCAAACAACAAAGCATAAAGCCAAAAATCACTCATTGATGTTACTCTTTCTCTTCAAAATCTGAAAAGTTAGGGCGATCTAGTTTATCCCATAAGTCATCTTCGCTATCACTGATGTTAGATTCATCACTTGCGTCTTCATCTTCATCTAGACCCAATTCTGCAGATAATGCTTGATGACGTTCCATTTTCTCATTGTAGTAGTCAACTTCTTGCTCTGTTAAAGCAATATCGTCTTCTTGTTTAGCTAAAATACTTTGTAACAACTCATCTTGCTCAATAGCATCAAGCTCTTGTTCAGCAGACAATTCAACCTTCGTATTCTCAACAACAGTATTTTCAACAAAACGCACAGCCGCGATAGGTGCTGATTTCTGGCTGTCTTGTTTCGCTTTTGCTTGCTTAGATTTTTCTGCTTTAGCTTTTTCGGCTTTAGTAATTATTTTACCTAAAACAATCGGCGTTTTATTACCAAGGCGCGGATCTTTATTGCCCCCTTGCTGATTATTATCAGTTTGCTCTGGCATTGCTTCTTTTTGACGATTTCCCGCCACCTTACCCGTTGTTTTACGGGTACGCTTCTCAACTTTTTCTAATTCTTGCTTACTTAACTTAGGTTTAGCTGTCGGTGCTCCACCTGGTTTTCTAGATTTTTTTGAACGAGACATAGATACAGTTACTTTTTTACTAATAATGTCAGCTATTTTACGTTATTAATGGCTTAAAAACCTTAAAAAGCAGAAAAAAGACACAAAAAAAGCGCCAATTGGCGCTTTTTTATGTCTCATTAACTTAAAGACGAATTTTAATCTTTGGGTGAGTATTGATTTCTCCCCCTTTAGAGATCACAGCGATATTATCATTACAGCTTAGTACTGCCACATGAGTATCGTGAACGTCTCTTATAAAGCTAAGCTTATAGCCAAATTGCGCTAAGCTACTGGCAGCAAATTTTTGCGCCAATGTTAAACTTTCCCAAAGTTTATCTGTATCGCCCAACACTTCTTGCCGGCGCTCCAACAGATCTTCTCTTTGCATTGCTGCAGCCATAATTTCCCCTCCCTAGACCAATTATGATTTAGATAAGTTTTTATTTATTATTATTAGTATTAGTATTAGTATTAGTATTAATACTATTTTGAATGAAATTTAACCTACTTTACATGTAACATCAATAGCGATTACACTGTTACCTTAAATTAGTTGGTTTATAACCACATAGTCTTTGATATATAAGGTAAAAAATGACACGTGTATTAGATGAATTATCAGCGTTATTAAAACTAGAAGTCATTGAACAAGGCATCTATCGAGGACAAAGCCAAGATTTAGGTTATAAAGCTCTCTTTGGTGGTCAAGTTATGGGCCAAGCACTTTCGGCGGCTCAAGAAACAATTGCCGCTAATCGCTTTGTTCATTCGCTACATTCTTATTTTTTACGCCCTGGTGACGCTAGCTTACCCGTTGTTTATGAAGTAGAAGTCATTCGTGATGGTTCGAGTTTTAGTACCCGTAGAGTGCAAGCGGTGCAAAATGGTAAAGCCATCTTTTATATGACCGCATCTTTTCAACATGCTGAAACAGGCTTTGATCACCAAGATACCATGCCTACTGTAGCGGCTCCCGAAGATCTTCCCTCATTTACCGATTATATAAAAGCCAACCAAGACTATATACCTAAGTCATTACGCGAAAAGTTTTTAGCTGAAAAGCCTATTGATGTTCGTCCTGTTCAACAATATAACTGGTTGCAACCAAAGCCTACAGATTCTGTAAGCCAAATGTGGATAAAGGCCAATGGCGATTTACCTGATGATTTAGGTATACACACCTATATGTTAGCTTACACGTCAGATTTTCATTTTTTACCAACAGCATTACTGCCTCATGGCGCCAGTCATTGGCAACCAAACTTCCAAATTGCCACCATAGATCACGCTATGTGGTTTCATCGCCCATTTCGCTTTGATGATTGGTTACTTTATTGTATGGATAGTCCGTCTGCGAGTAATGGTCGCGGGCTAGTGCGAGGTCAAATATATAATCGTCAGGGAGAGTTAGTCGCGTCTACCATGCAGGAAGGTGTAATTAGGCAACGCTAGCGATAGCTATTAGTCATATGGTTATAAATTTATAGCCATATGACTTTTTAGATTACTTAGTTTGCAGTCAAGTTAATGACAGCTATTTAGCACCTGTTCTTTTTTCTAATGCTTTACGTTTTTCAACCGCTAGAGAAGTAACTCTCGCTTTTAATACCGGCTCTAAACCTAACATAAAATACACTTCAGCCATTAAAAATAATGGTCCGATTAGAAACTGGCTCAAATCATCAACAAAAGCCGGTTTGGCTTTTTCATAATAATGACCAATAAACTGAATAATCCAACCAACAACGAATAAACCTAGTGCGATATAAATCAAACCTGCTGTGCCACTCAATAATTGCGCAATAAACAAGTTAATTAAAATGTATATCAGCATGCCCAATGCCAATAAACGATGCAAAAAAATATAATAAATAGCGACAACAGAAAAAATAGGCATTGCTAAGGTATAGTGCAAAGTCACTTGAGCACTAAAAACATCATCCAGGGTTATTTCAAAGGCAATAGTACTCAACATCAGTGTTACGGCTAACACTATCAAAGGGACGCCAACAAAATGGGTGTTGATGTTTTTCTGATTCAAATGCACACTTTTATAACGCGCTAGTTGCTCTTCAATTGACTTCATTTAAGTACTCTATGTTATGAATTCTGTTGCCAGTCATGTCCACTAGGATGTTGAAAAACACGCAAATCAAACTGTGGTGCTATGGCAAAAAGGTGATCAAAGATATCAGCTTGGATTGTCTCGTAAGCAAGCCAATCAGTGGTGTTAGCAAAACAGTAAATTTCCAATGGCAAGCCAGTTTGCGTGGCGGTTAACTGCCTCACCATACACGTAAGATCATTACGAATATGACTATTTTGTTGTAAGTACTTGGTAATATAAGCTCGAAAAGTTCCTATGTTAGTCAGTTGTCGACTATTTAAAGAAGTAAACGATTGGGTGATCTCACCGCTGTTGTGGCCGTGTTCGCTCTGTGCCAGCTCTTGCTTTTTATCACTAAGGTAATCTTGTAATAAATACGCATTAGTCAGTTGGTTTATTTTTTCAGCACTACAGAAATCAATACTAGCAATATCAATAATAATGGTACGCTTAATCCGTCGTGCGCCGGTATGATACATATTGCGCCAGTTTTTAAAGGAATCACTAATCAGCGCGTAAGTAGGTACTGTGGTAATGGTTTTATCAAAATTTTCTATTTTCACCGTACTTAGACCTATTTCTAGCACATCGCCATCGGCACCATATTTGGGTAACTCAACCCAGTCGCCAGCAACAACCATTCTATTCGCTGATATTTGAATACTAGCAACCAAACCTTTAATGGTGTCTTGAAAAACTAACAAGAGTACCGCGGTCAAAGCACCTAAACCACTTAATAGATAAACCGGTGAGCGGTCAATGATAAGCGAAATAATGATAATACTGGTCACTAAATATAAAGCTAATTTAATGATTTGAATAATAGCGCTTAACGGTAAAAACCGTTGCTTGGCACTTTCTTTATAGATGCTTCGACTGACATTAAGTAAGGCGCTAATACAACGTGAAATTTGAAAAGTAAGTAACACTTTACTCAATAAAATGAGTAAAGTACTGGCAATACTGGTGGTTTCTAAGATAAGTGGCGTTAAGAAGAGCATTAATACTAGCGGTAGTAGTAAAGCCATTCGACTGAGCACGCCATGCTCCATCAATGCATCATCCCAGGTATTTTTACTATTAATAATGATCTTATTCATCAAACCTAAGACTTGATGTTTCGCAATATAATAACTTAGGCTAGAAATCAACAAAATCATACCAATACCGACAGCAGTTGCGCTACTGGCTAAATATTTCGAGCTGATACCTTGCTCACTCAACCAAATACTGATCAGTTCATTCATACACTTCTCCTGTCATCTTATTGGTGAGGGGCTTAGCTCAGGGACATTCCGCATTTAAAATTAGTCATCACGTTGGGCATTATATTGCTGTCTCATGTTCTCAAGTCTTGCATCTTTATCATGCCAAAATTGCGTTAACCATTTTTGAAAAGCAATTCTATCATTTCGATCTGAAAAATTGATATGACCTAACTCACTAGCAATATCGAAGGTCTGGATATCAATGTGTACCTTCTCCACCTCTCCGTAGATAAAATCACTGAAATTTGGAATTCCATCGGGATAATAGATAGTAACGTCAACTATTTTGGTCAAATGCTCACCCATTGCATCTAATACAAAAGAGATACCACCTGACTTTGGCTTCAACATATGTTGAAAAGGAGAACCTTGCTTATCATGCTTTTTTTGAGTAAAACGCGTACCTTCAATAAAATTCATCACACTAACTGGTTTGTGTTTGAACTTAGCACATGCTTTTCGAGTTGTTGCTAAGTCTTTACCACGTAGATGAGGATTCTTCTTCAAGAAAGCTTGGCTATATCGTTTCATAAAAGGAAAATCGAGAGCCCACCAAGCCAGTCCTAATAGGGGGACATAAATAAGTTCTTTTTTTAGGAAGAATTTTAAAAAGGGAATATTGCCGTGTAAAGCTCGTTGTAAAACGACAATATCAACCCAACTTTGATGATTTGCTAACACCAAATACCAATCATTAATTTTAAGCGCTTCTAAACCTGTCACCACGATATTTGTTTTAGTAAATAACTTTTGAATTATGCTATTTGTTGCCACCCAATTACTGGCCATTAAATCAAGTAAGTAACTAAATATTTTTTTGGAGAAAGTTAATGGAATTAACGCTTTAAACAGGGAAAAAACTAAAATAGGTAACAGCCAAAATATGGTATTAAGGATATAAAGGGAAAAGGATATAAAACCGATCAATTTGGCTGGTAAGAAATTTAGCATATCTTGATAATAACTAATAATAATAGATAAGTAACACGGATAACGTCATTTAATCATGATTTAGCTAATAATTAAATTTTTTTATTGCTCCTCTATCAAGCAATTCATTTTAAAATCACACTATTCGTTAAATAATCGTTAAATTATCTTTTTGGGTAAAAAGTGATCTCTTTTTTTTTATCATCCAATAATATCGCTGTTTATCTGAATATAAGGGTGTAAAACACATGGTTACCTGCAAATACTTTATAAAACGATTGAAAATAGACTTTTTAGTATTTTCTAATAGTGAATAATTACCTTTAATAATTGAGTTTTTAATCAGTTTCAAGCATACTAAACAAGCTTAATAATAGGAGATAAAATGAACTTTAATAGAGCTGTAATCAAAGTAGGTAGTGCCTTAGTTGCACCGACTAGCGATGGTTGTAGTGGCCAATACATCTTAGCAATTGCACAATTCATTACCAAATGCCAACAGCAAGGTAAGGAAATTATTTTAGTTTCATCTGGCGGTGTGGCAGCTGGCCGTACTATCATTCAACATGGCTCACCAAAGCTCTCGCTTTCCACTAAAAAAGCCATGGCAAGCGTTGGTCAGATGCAAATGATGGCTAATTGGCAGCGTTTTTTTGATATCCCTTGTAGCCAGATACTCATCACTCAAAATGATTTAGCCGATAGAGAACGCTTTATCAGCATTCAAGAAACAATAAAAATTCAATTAGCCAATGGTGTACTACCTATCGTTAATGAGAATGATACCGTCACCACAAAAGCACTCGCTATCGGCGATAATGACAATATTGCCGCGTTAGTTGCCCAGGCATGTGAAGCAGACAGTTTATTCATATTAAGTGATATTGATGGTGTATTTACCAAAGACCCAAATATCCATGACGATGCCGTATTAATCCCTAATATCGATAAGATTACCGATGAAATTTATGCCATGGCTGGCACAAGTCGTAATCCTTTAGCGAGCGGAGGCATGAAAACCAAAATACAAGCCGCTGAAAAAGCCGTTGAACACGGCATAAACACCTATATAGTCAACGGCTCGAAAAGTGAGGTATTTAGCTCACTTTTAGCAAAAGTTAATCCAGGCACTCGTTTTGCCGCAGATAAAGATATTATTACCGCTAAAAAGCACTGGCTTAAACACACATTAAAAAGTCGAGGTAAAATTAAACTCGACCCCGGTGCAGTTAATGCGGTTGTGAACAAAGGTGCTTCTTTATTACCTTCTGGTATAAAATCAGTGACTAATAGATTTAAAGCAGGTGATGCAATCGATCTAGTTGATGCAAGCAATAATGCGGTGATCGCCAAAGGAATTACTTTATATAGTCACTATGACTTAAAAAGAATTATGGGCAAACACAGTAATGATATCACCGATATTTTAGGCCATGACCAAGGCGATGTTGTGGTTCACCGTGATGATATGGTTATATTATAATTAAGCTATAGCAAGCAGATTAAAATAACTTAAACAATTTTCGACAAGAGTAGCAAAATGACTGATTTTAATATCGCCACTATGGCACAAAAGGCTAAACAAGCTAGCAGAGTGGCTGCACAACTTAACAGTAGTGAAAAAAATGCGCTATTAAATGACATTGCCACAGCGATTGAAAATAATAGTGATGCTATTATCCAAGAAAATAGTAAAGACATTGCAGCAGGTCGAGAAAAAGGCTTGTCGCAAGCGATGTTGGACCGATTAGTGCTCACGGATAAAGGCATTAAGGACATGAGTTCTGCTATCCGTGAGATTGTTGCTTTAACAGATCCTGTTGGAGATGTTGATAAACTATCATTACGCCCGAATGGCATTCAAGTCGGTAAAATGCGCATCCCTCTTGGCGTCATAGCCATGATTTATGAAGCGCGCCCCAATGTTACAGCAGAAGCCGCCGCCTTATGTATTAAATCGGGTAATGCCGTGATCCTACGTGGTGGCTCAGAAGCAATTCATTCCAACTTAGCTATCGCTCACTGCTTACATCAAGTATTAACGACTCATAATGTTGATGAACATATTGTTTGTGTTATTCCTGATACTAGCCGCAGTGTTATTGAGCAACTATTACAGCAAAGCGACACGATTGACCTAGTCATTCCACGTGGCGGTGAAGGTTTGATCCGCTATGTTAGTGAAAATAGCCGTATCCCTGTTATCCAACACTATAAGGGCGTATGTCATTTATACATTGATAAATACGCAGACTTAGATAAAGCGGTCAACATTTTAGTCAATGGTAAAACCCAGAAGCCAAGTGCGTGTAATGCCTTTGAAACCGTTTTGGTACATAGTGATATTAGTGCAAAGTTCTTACCATTAGCGGCTAAAGCACTGAATGATGCAGCACAAGTGAAAGTTCATGCGTGTAAGAATAGTATTGGTTTTTTCCCTAATGCTGAGTTGGCAACTAATGAAGATTACCAAGCGGAGTATTTAGCGCAAGAAATTGCTGTAAAGGTTGTCAGTAGCTTTGATACAGCAATTGGTCATATCAATGAATTTACCTCTGATCATACTGAAGTCATTATTAGCCAAGACATTTCACGCAGTCAAAAATTCATTCGTCAAATAAACTCCTCAGTAGTGATGGTGAATGCCTCTTCACGCTTCTCTGATGGTAACCAATTAGGCTTAGGCTCGGAAATAGGCATATCTACCAGTAAGCTACATGCCTATGGCCCAATGGGCCTAGAAGCGTTAACCACTGAGAAATTTGTTGTTTTTGGTGATGGTCAAATTCGTCAATAAGCGATAAGGCTTATATCTGGTAGATAATTAACAAAAAAACCTAAAATTCATCAGAATTTTAGGTTTTTTTATTCCAATCAGACTAATTTATTAATCCTTTTTGGTATTAGCTAAAGTTTAATGAACGCGTCGAGCATTTGGTTTTTGTTTCACTATACTCAATGCTAACCGGTCAGACCATTGCCCGTCATGTTTAGCCTGACAAGCTTGTTCACTATCAAAGCGAACGCTTTTTTTAATGTTTTTAACCACAACTCCTACTTTTAATAATTGCTTTTGGATAGTCGAAATCATTGTTTCATCATGTTGCAACGCCTTCATTGCGTCAATTTCTTCATCGGTATTAAATACACAGGTAATCACTAAACTAGCGGGGAAATTAGTGTAATTGGCTCTATGGGTTAACCAAACAAACCCCGCCACTTCATGCAAAGATGACTCACACGCTATCGTTAACGCTTTACATACATTATTATCAATTTTTTGATTCGTTTTGCTTAATTTCATCTTCATCATTATACCAATTCAATTTTATCTATTTTAACTGCGGCTAAAAGGGAAAACAATAAAACCATTGGTGTTAAATCTCACAGCGTCTTCTTATACCTACTAAAAAAGTAGAATTCAGTCACTAATGCTTGTGATTTTCTTAGTTACTGAGTATGCTACGCGACCTTTTTTCTCACAGGCATTCTCGTAGGTATTAATGATGATAGGTTTTGATTACGGTACATCCAACTGTGGTGTCGCCACTATGCGTAACGGCCAACCCCACATTATTCCGTTATTAGGTAATGAATCATACATTGCTTCAAACCTATATGCTCCAAGCCGTGATGTGATCGCCAATTGGCTTTCTCAACAGTTGGATAGTCCGCAACAAGCAAACTTCATCGCGGAGAGAAAAGCTCAGCTACAAAAAGGTCAAGCGGCGCTGCGAGAGTTAAAATTTGACGGTATTTCCAGTGAGTTACTCTTTGGTAAGTCTGCCTTAGCTCAATACCTTGAAGACCCTGAAGAAGGCTATTACATCAAATCACCTAAGTCATTTCTGGGTGCTAGTGGTTTAGCGACGGCACAAATTCAGTTTTTTGAAGATATTGTTGCTTGTATGATGAGTAATGTAAAAAATCTCACTGAACAAGCACTGCAAAAAGAAGTGACACAAACGGTTATAGGTCGACCTATTAACTTCCAAGGTTTACATGGCGAAGAAAGCAACCGACAAGCCATCAGCGTATTAACTAATGCGGCAAAACGCGTTGGTTTTAAAGACGTTGAGTTTCAGTATGAACCTGTTGCTGCTGGTTTTGAGTTCGAAAGCTCATTAACAAAAGAAACACGGGTATTAGTTGTTGATATTGGTGGCGGAACGAGTGATTGTTCAATGCTACTGATGAGCCCAGATTTCACTGACAACGACAATCGTAATGATCATCTGCTCGCTCATACCGGTGTTCGTGTAGCAGGTAATGACTTTGATATTCAATTAGCCCTTCAAGGCATCATGCCAAGCTTTGGTATGAATAGTTTATTAAAGACAGGTAAACCGATGCCAACCAGTAGTTTTTATCAAGCGCTAGCCATTAATAACATTAATGAGCAAACAGAGTTTTATAGCGCCAAGAATAGACGAAACTTGGTTCAATTATCTCGTGATGCCAAAGAAACAGCTATAATCGAGCGCTTGGTGGCAGTGCACGACCACAAACTTAGTTATCAATTAGTCAATGCAGCTGAACAAGCAAAAATCGCGCTAACAGAGCAAAGTAAGCAAACAATCGACTTAAGTGATGTTACTGATGGACTTTGTGCTGAAGTGACCAAAGAAACGTTGCGCTCAGCCAATAAACGTACCTTAGAAAGCATTGCTAATATAATGCAATCAGCGGTACAACAAGCCCAGTGTCAACCCGATGTGATTTTTGTTACTGGTGGGACCGCAAAGTCTCCTGTATTGAGTGAGTTTTTACAGCAACAAATGCCTAATGTTCCGATTGTTGTTGGTGATCATTTTGGTAGCGTTACGTCAGGTTTAGCGCGTTGGGCTGAGAAAATATATCAATAATTGCTCTAACCTTTCGTTTGTTTGTTTGTTGATAATTAAACGTAAGTAGATTGAGTAAATTAAGGTACAAAAAAACGACGCGGATGCGTCGTTTTAGTTAGCGGCTGTAAATCTTTCAGCCTTAAAGGCTATTCAACTTAAAGCGATTTAACAAGCATAATATTGCCTGTTATTGCGACAATGACACACTGGCTTTGTGCACTAATGGATTCCCCATTAGCTTCCTCAGCTAAGCGCGCTTGCCAATCAATACCCGAATAACGAATACTACCACTGCTTACATTAATTTCAGTACTTGCTAAAACGGTTAAACCAACCATGTCACTGGAGTTATCCGTTGTGTCTTTTGAATTCTGCAATGACTTTAATGGTTTCCATAAAATAGCAGCAATAATCGCTGTTAATACGCCAACGGTAAATATTTCACTTTGCCAACCTTCGACAAAACCAACAGTCACTAAAATACCGGTAGTCAAACTTGCAATAGCAAAAAATAATAACGGACCACTTAACCCCATGATACTCAGTTCTATAACAAAGCTAATACCCGCAATTAAGTACCATAAATGATCAGGGTTTTCTAAAAAATATTCCATAAAACCTCTTGGGTAAAAAGAAATGTAGACTAAGCGTATTAGACTTTATAGCCAAACACGTTAGGCCTACATTATCTACTAGTTAGACAACTTCAAACTACTTGAAACAGCAATGGCTTGTGCAACAGTATTAGCAATGTTATCACCCGTTTTTCCATCCGTCAGTACTACAGTACTTTCGTTAGCAATGGCTTGATGAGCTGCAATCGAATCTTGTGCTAGCGTTAGCATGACCGCCGCGTGACCTTGTTCGCTATTTGCCGCATTACCTACTACCTCTAGAGCATTAGCATCCGCATCAGCAACTAATCGTATGGCTTCAGCTTTACCCGTTGCTTCGAGAATTTGTGCTTCTTTAGAAGCTTGCGCTGCTAGAACTTGCTCAGCTTTTGCTGCCTCAGCATCCAATACTCTCGCTTGCTTCTGGCCCTCAGCTTCTGTGATCGCTGCAGTTTTAACCCCTTCTGCGGTTAATATCACTGAACGTTTTTCACGCTCTGCGGTCATTTGTTTTTCCATATCTTCACGAATAGTCTGTGGAGGCGTAATATCTTTTATTTCATAACGCGTCACCATAACACCCCAAGGCGCTGTAGCTTCGGTCATTGAGCTTAATATTTGGGCATTTATCGTATCACGGTTTTGAAAACATTCGTCCAACTCCATTGAGCCTATGGCATTACGCATACTAGTCATAGCAAGTTGAACTACCGACATCTTATAGTCAGTAATATTATTGGTTGCTGCGGCCGCATCAGTAACTTTCATAAACAAAATACCATCAATATCTAAACTAATATTATCTTTAGTTATTGCTGCTTGTGACGTTATTTCTAATGATTGTTCTTTTAAATTACGATCGGCAGCAACCGATTGCACGTAAGGAATAATAAAATTTAAACCTGCAGCAAGAGTTTTGCTGTACTTACCTAAGGTATAAATAACATAACCTCGGTTTTGCGGTACAAAATAGATACCTTTTTTCAGCGTATATAAAATAACAATAGTCAGCCATAAAACAGGACTAGTGATGATGCCTTCAACAATGTTTTCCATAAATATATTTTCCTTTTTATTCGAAGTGAAATCTAAATTCAATTGAGAATTATTTTTAACAACACGTTAATAGACTGTTACGAGCAAAGCAAGCTATTTCAGCAAAGCTGCTCATACCCGTTCTGAGATAGCGAGATGGCGCATTGTCATAAGACTAGCGGCTTAATGTTAAAGAAGTAAAATAGTATCGGTCAGGAATGCTAACAATGGGAGAAGTAGTTAAATCTGATGCTAACGTTTGGCCGCCCTAGTGCTAGGGCTTATAGTAGTACATGGCTATTTTTAGCTAGAAAAAATGTAAAAAGCACCAACAGAGAGTGGTGCTTTTAAAGTTTACCAATAATATTGGTTAGCAGGATTATGACTGGCGATAGCCTCCTACTATTATATAGCTAACAGTAAAGTTGTTAGCTTATATAAGTACAACAATAATCAATTAAGGTTTTCGCGCGTACTTCAAAAGAACTATTTGCCGGGACACCAAAAGATTGCCCGTCGCTAATGTTCTGCCATTCAGTAGCTCCTGCTAGTAAAATTTCACATTCACCTGCAGTAATTTCCATTAATTCTTCTTCATTGGTACCAAACTTATATTCACCTGGCATCATAATACCTAAGGTTTTAAAACTTCCATCATTGAAAGTAACCTTACGGCTAGTAACTTTACCATCAAAATAAACGCTGGCTGCTTTAGTAACGGTAACTTCTTTAAACTCTGACATAGGGATTCCTTTGGTGTATTGGGATTTAAAAGCGTGGGGATTAAAAGCAAAAACGGGAAGCCATTAGCATCTATTGAGCAATGGCTTCCCGACTAATACCCTGCGATATAAGTGACCACGGGAATGACAACCTATAAGGGTGTCATTCTACGTCTCAATTATTTTGCACTAGCAATTTTTTTCATGTCAGTCATATAACCGCGAAGTTCTTTACCAATCACTTCAACACCATGACTGCGAATCGCTTCGTTTACTTCAATCAAACGAGCATTATCAACGTTATTTGAACTCTCTTTTAAGCCTTCGCCTAATTGTTCTAACGTTAAGCTAGCCGTGTAGTCTGCAAGTAATGGCACAGCAGCGTGAGTAAATAAATAGTTACCGTATTCTGCAGTATCAGAAATAACAACGTTCATTTCGTGTAACATGTTACGTGCAATACAGTTAGCAATTAATGGCGTTTCGTGTAACGACTCATAATATGCAGATGCATTGATGATACCTGAATCAACCATTGCGTCGAATGCTAATTCAACACCAGCTTTAATCATCGCAACAACAAAGATACCTTTATCGTAGTATTCTTGCTCTGAAATCTCAGTGTCACACTCAGGTGATTTTTCAAAAGAAGTTTCTGCTGTTTCTGCACGCCATGTTAATAAGTTAACATCGTCGTTGGCCCAATCTGCCATCATAGTTGCAGAGAAACGACCTTCAATGATGTCGTCCATATGTTTTTGGAATAAAGGACGTAAAATTACTTTTAACTCTTCAGCCATATCAAACGCTAAAATTTTAGCTGGGTTTGATAAGCGATCCATCATGTTAGTGATGCCGCCATGCTTAAGACCTTCAGTGGTTGTCTCTAAACCGTATTGTAATAATTTACGTGCGTAAGCTGCGTCCATACCTTGAGCAATTAGCTGTTTGTGACCTAAAACTGCAGCCGTTTGCAACATACCACAAAGAATTGTTTGCTCGCCCATTAAATCAGACTTAACTTCAGCGATGAAAGAAGACTCAAGAACACCCGCTCTATCACCACCTGTTGCGCTTGCGTAAGCTTTAGCAATGGCTAAACCGTTACCTTGTGGATCATTTTCTGGGTGAACTGCGATAAGTGTTGGAACACCAAAACCACGTTTGTATTCTTCACGTACTTCAGTACCTGGACACTTAGGAGCAACCATAACTACTGTGATATCAGAACGAATTTGCATGCCTTCTTCAACGATATTGAAACCATGTGAGTAAGCTAGTGTTGCGCCCTGCTTCATCAATGGCATTACCGCAGTAACTGCTGAAGTATGTTGCTTATCAGGTGTTAAGTTTAAAACTAAATCGGCTTGAGGAATTAATTCTGCGTAGCTACCTACTGTGAAACCATTTTCAGTAGCCCACTGCCATGATTGACGCTTTTCGCTAATCGCTGCATCACGCAATGTATAAGAAATATTCAAACCTGAATCACGCATGTTTAAACCTTGGTTTAAACCTTGAGCACCACAACCAACGATAACAATGTTCCAATCTTTAATGAAGTTACAACCATCGTTGAATTCTTCACGTTTCATAAAACGACATTTGCCTAGCTGACCTAGTTTTTCACGTAAGCTTAAAGTATTAAAATAATTGCTCATGGGGATCCTCTGAATTTGGTTCTTTGTTAAGTCAGTTTTCCTGACGATGAAAATACCATACCCTAGATATTATGTTGCAAAAAGTGATATATTCGCATCACTACGTTGCGTTTATTGCAACATAGATAAAAAATTCAATACAAGGGCAATAAATTATGGATCAAAAAGCACTGTCGATGTTTGCCCACTTGAGCCAAACATTACACTTTGGTAAAACGGCACTAGCACATCACATCAGTCCATCTACGCTTAGCAGAGCAATTCAACGACTGGAAGATGAAGTGGGGGGCGAATTATTACACCGCGATAATCGAACGGTAGTACTGACCGATGTAGGTAAAAAATTCAAAATTTATGCCGAGCAACAGCTTGAGCAATGGCATAGCTTCAAACAATCCCTTGACCATAAGCAAGCCGCCCTAACAGGTAAACTCCATATTTACTGTTCCGTGACTGCTGCGTACAGTCATTTACCGCCATTGCTGGAACGTTTTCGTGCTCGACATCCCTTAGTAGAAATTATGCTGACCACTGGGGATGCAGCTGATGCCCTTGAACAAGTACAAAATCAATCCGTTGATTTTGCTATCGCTGCTGCTCCTGAGAACTTACCCCGTAGTGTTTACTTTCACCACCTTGATACCATAGCACTCACGGTGATTGCACCGACAATGACTTGCAAGGTGCAGCAGCAACTGAGTCAAAAAGTATTAACTTGGTCTGAAATTCCAATAATTTTGCCTGAACATGGCGCTGCTCGAAAAAGATTTGAGCTCTGGTATCGTAAAAAGCAACAAGGAAAACCGACCATCTACGCCACAGTTTCTGGTCATGAAGCCTTGGTGAGCATGGTTGCTTTAGGCTGTGGAGTTGGCATAGTGCCGCAAGTGGTGGTGGATAACAGCCCAGTCAAAGATAGGGTAAGCAATCTCGAGAATATTGGTGATATTGAACCCTTCGAATTGGGTGTTTGCTGTTTGAATCAAGCAAAAGCACAGCCATTGATTAAAGCTTTTTTTTCCTCGATAGTTTAATTAATATAATTCATTAGACCGAAACGGCATTCATTAAATGACGTAACAATCTGTCCATAGCCCGATAAGATAGGGCCTCAACCAAATGTTTATTACAAATATTCAAGCTCCCTTCCATGTCTGCAAGGGTACGGGCAATTTTCAAAATTTTGTGATGCGCGCGGGTTGATAAACCTAACTTTTCTACGGCAAGTTCTAAAAATTCATTGTCATCCGTATTTAGATCACAATACCGCTTTAACTCACTACTGCTGATGTGCGCGTTGGCTTTGCCTTGCCTTTCAAGTTGGATAGTCCGACAGACTCGCACTCGTTGTTGTACCTGTGCGCTTGACTCATTTTTTTGGCTGCTCTGTGCCCATGTACCTCGAGGTAGTCTTGCTACTTCAATTTGAATATCAATGCGATCAAGAAAAGGTCCTGACAAACGATTTAAATAGCGTAAAACTTGTTCTGGCGTACTCCGTTGGTCGTTATAAAAGCCGGTAGGACTCGGGTTCATCGCTGCAATCAATTGAAAACGTGCGGGAAAGCATTGTTTGTGTAACGCTCTGGAAATAGTAACTTCACCCGACTCCATTGGCTCTCGCAATACGTCTAATACTTTTCGTTCAAACTCAGGTAATTCATCTAAAAATAATACACCGTTGTGTGCGAGCGTGATTTCTCCGGGCTTGGGCTGACTGCCTCCTCCGACTAAAGCCGCTGATGACGCAGTATGATGCGGTGCTCGAAAAGGTCGAGTAAACCACGACTTACGTGTAATACCTTGATGGCTAATCGATTGAATAGCGGCGACTTGAAGCGCCTCGTTCTCGGTCATCGGCGGTAAAATACCGGCTAAACGACTAGCTAACATGGTTTTACCGGTACCTGGAGGGCCGATGAATAATAAATTATGACCTCCGCTAGCAGCAATTTCCAACGCTCGTTTTGCCAAGGGTTGCCCCATAACATCACTCATATCCAATGTTTGATCTAGTTCAGCCATTTCTTCTGCCATTATTTTATCAGTCACTAGCGGTAAAACTTGTTGACCGGCAAAATGAGAAAACAGCTGCGTTAAATGGCTTATGGCATGAATTTTTGCTTGTTTAACCCAACTGGCCTGTTCGATATTTTGTGTAGGAATAATCAAAGTCCGCTTACTTTGATTACTTGCCATGGCTACAGGAATTTCCCCGACAATCGCCCGTAGCTCACCGGATAAGGCCAGCTCTCCCGCAAATTCATATTGAGATAGATCAACGGCTGGAAGTTGTTCCGACGCAGCGAGAATTCCAACCGCTATGGGTAAATCGAAACGGCCACCTTCTTTGGGTAAATCAGCAGGCGCCAAATTAACCGTGATACGTTTAGCCGGAAATTCGTAACCACAATTTATGATGGCGCTACGCACCCTGTCTTTTGACTCTTTTACTGAGGCTTCGGGTAACCCGACGATATTGAATGCTGGTAAACCATTGGCAAGATGAACTTCAACCGTAACAAGGGGAGATTCAAGGCCGATTCGTGCCCGACTGTACACACAAGAAAGTGACATATAAATTCCATTTAATAGGTTCCTTTTTTCCAGTGTAGTCCAAATATTTTTATATACCCATGATACTTCAAGATGCAAGTTTCAGGATGCCTGTGCGATTCATGCTCAGACATCCCCTTAAGGCTGGTTTAGAAACGCTTTATGCTGCGTTACTGATTTCGATAAGGGAACAACCATTATCCTCAATCAATATCTTGCCTAAAGACGTTTATAATTCCAGCTGAATCCCCTATCTTGAGGCAACATGGGTATATTGGTTTATTACCTATTGTCAATTACTGCACAAAAATACTCTAACAAAAAAACTTGCACATAGGATTAGAGCTATGGTACTAATTTAATAAGTAAGCGACGCTGAACATAATAAAACCAATAATCAGTCTGCGCAAAATAAACAAACAAAGAGATAAAATGCACATATTTAACTCAATTATTATAAACCTTCTCGTCGTGGTGATTCTTAAATCATCTCGAGGGTTTTGTTGAGCTAAAAAAAAGCATTCAATCAAATAACAAACCCTCGCTTCGCAAGAACCGAGGGTTTTCTTTTTAGTTTCTTTTTAATTGATTTTTTATTAAAGATGAAGATGCTGGAAATACAGACATTAACAATATAACAATTGGAATCATCATGACCAAGAGTAAAACGCTAACAGGCGGCGCATTATTATTTGAAGTATTACAAGAGCACGGTGTACAGCACGTTTTTGGCTACCCAGGCGGTGCCATCATGCCAATTTATGACGCTTTATACGATAGTGACGTAAAGCATTTTCTATGCAGACACGAGCAAGGTGCAGCATTTTCTGCTGTAGGATATGCGCGTGCTGCTGGTACTGTTGGTGTCTGTTTAGCGACCTCAGGTCCAGGGGCTACAAACTTGATTACCGGCCTTGCCGATGCGCTTGCTGATTCGATTCCAGTTGTTGCCATTACAGGACAAGTTCCTACTGCTGCAATGGGTAGTGATGCCTTCCAAGAAATTGATATTTTTGGTTTATCTCTTGCGTGTACTAAGCATTCTTTCCAAGTAACTGATATTAATGAGCTGGAAAAAGTATTGCATCAAGCCTTTGAAATTGCTTTAGAAGGTCGTCATGGACCAGTACTTGTTGATATTCCAAAAGACGTTCAATTAGCAGAAGTAACTCAGCGTTTAGATAAACTGTCTCATTTAAAGAATAAAGTAAAATTACCCCTTGCAGATATCAGCAAAGCTCTTGATTTACTGACGCATGCTAAGCAACCTATTTTATATGTTGGTGGTGGTGTTGGTATGGCAAACGCGGTAGAAGAAGTACGCGATTTTGCTGAAAAAACAGGTATGCCAAGTGTTTCGACCTTAAAGGGATTGGGTGCGATAAATCCGGATAATGAAAATCACCTGGGTATGCTAGGTATGCACGGTACAAAAACCGCTAACCTTGCGGTGCAGGAAAGCGATTTATTAGTGGTAGTTGGCGCTCGTTTTGATGACCGAGTGACCGGCAAGCTAGATGAATTTGCTCCGAATGCTAAAGTCATTCATTTTGATATTGATACTGCTGAAATTAATAAACGTCGCGATGCTGACGCTGCTATTTTAGGTGACTTAAAGGGTAACTTACCGTTATTAACAACTGAATTAGACATAGCAGACTGGCAACAAAAATTGCAGCAAATGAACACTGATTTTGCTTGGCGATATGATCACCCCGGTGATAATATTTTTGCACCAGCCGTATTAAAAACGGTGAGCGACCTTATGCCGAGCAACACTTGTGTAACCACTGATGTTGGTCAACACCAAATGTGGGCCGCACAGCATATGACTTTTGATGACCCAAGCAACTTTTTAACCAGTGGCGGCATGGGCACTATGGGCTTTGGTTTACCCGCAGCAATAGGTGCACAAATATCACGTCCTCACGATACAGTTATAGCGGTATCAGGTGATGGTTCAATTATGATGAATGTACAAGAATTGGCCACGATCAAACGCTATCAGATCCCGGTGAAAGTTGTGTTAATTGATAACGCAAAACTAGGTATGGTTCGCCAATGGCAGGACCTATTCTTTGACGGTCGACTAAGCGAAACTGATTTGTCTGACAACCCTGACTTTGTCATGCTAGCCAGAGCGTTCGAGATAAAATCACAGTTAATCACTAAAAAGAGTGAAGTTAAAGCAGCCATTGAAGAGATGCTAGATCATGATGGCCCTTACTTATTACAAGTAAAAATAGATGCAGCAGAAAATGTTTGGCCGCTAGTTCCACCAAATACAGCAAACGATAAAATGATGGAGGGTGTTTAATATGAGTTCTTTGACGCTGAATAAGTATCAATTAATCATTATGGCTGATGATAAACAGGTGGTGTTGGAGCGAATTTTACAAGTCACTCGCTATCGCGGTTTTCTAATCAATGGTATGAATGCCGAAGTAAATACGGGTAACAATGTTGCCACAATCACTATGAGTGTCAGTAGTGAACGTCCTATTTCTTTGCTTATTGATCAAATAAACAAATTGATCGACATCAAGGGTGTCAAAGTGGACAATAGTGAAGTGCAAATACAACAACACAGCGCTTAAATAACACGGCGCTTAGACAACAAGTAATATAATAAAAATTCGCTCTCTAAAAATTTACATTACTCTGACATTGGCGTCGGGGTTTGTTGATTTTTCAAGAGCAACAAAATTAGGAAAAGATAATGGCTAAAGTAAATGCAGACTATATTTGGTTCAATGGTGAAATCATGCCGTGGCAAAATGCTACTGTTCATGTAATGAGTCATGCACTTCATTACGGTTCATCAGTTTTTGAAGGCATTCGTGCCTATGAAACACATAAAGGCACGTGTATCTTCCGTTTAGAAGAGCATATCAAGCGTTTATTTGATTCAGCAAAAATTTACCGAATGAATATTCCATACACGCAAGAAGAAGTTGTACAAGCCTGTAAAGATGCTGTTGTAAAAAACGATTTAAAATCAGCATATCTTCGTCCATTAGCCTTTTTAGGTGATATCGGTATGGGTCTTCGTCCACCTATCGATGCTAAAGCTGACCTTATGATTGCCGCATTTAGCTGGGAAGCATACTTAGGTGCTGATGCTGTTGAGAATGGTGTTGATGTGGGCGTTTCTAGTTGGAACCGTTTAGCGCCAAATACAATGCCTACTGCAGCAAAAGCAGGTGGTAACTATTTGTCTTCACAGCTTATATCTACTGAAGCTGCTCGCCATGGTTATGCCGAAGGTGTAGCACTTGATGTGAATAACATGGTAAGTGAAGGCGCAGGTCAAAACTTATTTTTAGTACGTAACGGTGTTATTTATACTCCACCGGGCACAGCCTCTATTTTGCAAGGTTTAACACGAGATGCTGTTTTCTACTTGGCTAAGCAGTTAGGTTATGAAGTACGTGAAGAATCTATTGCACGTGAAGCACTATATCTTGCTGATGAATTCTTTATGTGTGGTACAGCTACTGAAGTAGTACCGGTTAAATCGGTAGATGGTTTACCTGTAGGTACTGGTTCTCGTGGACCAATCACTAAAGCACTTCAAGAAGCCTTTTTTGGTATTTTTGATGGCACTACCAGCGTACCAGAAAGCTGGTTAGATCCTGTAAAATAAAATGCCTTTAGGCTCTAGTTCCTCGTTAGGAGTACTCACCTATATTCATAGGCTCCGTGCTCCTGACTTGTCTAGAGTCAAAATACAATTTTATTAACCTTCTCTATATAAAGTTATTTTAAAAGTTCATTTAGCTTAGTAATAACAAAGTGAATTTTCAAAATTATATTATTAAAAAATAAGTTCTCAAACTCACCAATTGGAATGTAAAAATCATGCCTAAATTAAGATCTGCAACTTCTACTCAAGGCCGTAACATGGCCGGTGCCCGTGCTTTATGGCGTGCTACAGGCATGACAGATGGCGATTTTGGGAAACCTATTATCGCGGTAGTGAACTCTTTCACTCAATTTGTACCCGGTCATGTGCATTTGAAAGACATGGGACAATTAGTTGCTGGTGCCATTGAAGAAGCAGGCGGTGTTGCTAAAGAATTCAACACTATCGCTGTAGATGACGGTATCGCTATGGGTCATTCAGGTATGCTTTATAGCTTACCTTCACGTGATTTAATTGCCGACTCAGTTGAGTATATGGTAAATGCTCATTGTGCTGATGCCATGGTTTGTATCTCAAACTGTGACAAAATCACCCCAGGTATGATGATGGCAGCAATGCGCTTAAACATCCCAGTAATTTTTGTATCTGGTGGTCCAATGGAAGCCGGTAAAACAAAATTGAGTGATCAAATTATTAAGCTTGATTTAGTTGATGCCATGATTAAAGGTGCGGATCCAACAGTAAGTGATGAAGACAGTGATAAAATTGAACGCTCTGCCTGTCCGACGTGTGGTTCATGTTCAGGTATGTTCACCGCCAACTCCATGAACTGTTTAGCAGAAGCATTAGGTTTAGCTCTTCCGGGTAATGGTTCAATGTTGGCAACACATGCTGATAGAGAGCAATTATTCTTAAAAGCGGGTAAACAAATTGTTGAATTAACGAAACGTTATTACCAAGATAACGATGAATCAGCTCTACCACGTAATATTGCTTGTAAAGAGGCATTACACAATGCCATGTGTTTAGATATTGCGATGGGTGGTTCAACCAACACTATCTTGCATTTATTGGCAACAGCACAAGAAGCTGAAATTGATTACACCATGGAAGACATGGATAAATTATCACGCATCGTGCCACAGTTATGTAAAGTTGCGCCATCAACACCTGAGTATCATATGGAAGATGTGCATCGCGCCGGTGGTGTGATTTCAATTCTTGGTGAATTATCGCGTGCTGGTTTATTAAAGACTGACGTACCTAATGTTTTAGGTACTACGTTAGCTGATGTAATTGCCAAATATGACATTACCCTTACTGACGATGAAGACATTAAAAAATTCTACCGTGCTGGCCCTGCAGGTATTCGCACTACTAAAGCCTTTAGTCAAGATTGTCGCTGGGATACCTTAGACGATGACCGAGTAAATGGTTGTATTCGTAACCTTGAAAATGCCTTTTCGTTAGAAGGTGGTTTAGCGGTACTTTCAGGTAATATTGCAGTAGATGGCTGTGTTGTTAAAACTGCAGGTGTAAGTGACGACAACTTAGTATTTACAGGTCCTGCACACATTTTTGAAAGCCAAGATGATGCCGTAGCCGGTGTTTTAGACGGAAAAGTAGTCGCTGGTGAAGTGGTTGTTATTCGTTATGAAGGCCCTAAAGGCGGCCCAGGTATGCAAGAAATGCTTTATCCAACCACTTACTTAAAGTCGATGGGATTAGGTAAAGCCTGTGCCTTATTAACTGATGGTCGCTTCTCTGGTGGTACTTCTGGTTTATCCATTGGTCATGTTTCTCCTGAAGCAGCTGACGGCGGCACAATCGCCTTAGTTGAACAAGGTGATATCATTCATATTGATATTCCTACCCGTGAAATTACCCTACAAGTATCTGAAGAAGTACTTGAAGAACGTCGTGCTGCAATGATTTCTAAAGGTAAGCAAGCTTGGAAACCAGCAGATCGTGTTCGTCCAATTAGCTACGCACTTAAAAACTACGCAATGTTAGCCACTAGTGCTGATAAAGGTGCTGTGCGTAACAGAGACTTATTAGATGGTTTAGTTGATAAGTAAAACTGAAAAATGGTGCTAGAAAAGACAAAAGACTTTCTAGCTCAGCTAATTTGATTTCGTCATTCCCGAGTTTTCTTATCGGGAATCTAGCTTTCAGATAATGGATGCTCGATATAATCAACTCGAGCATGACTATTTCATAGTTAGCTGCATTTTTTCAAGTGATTGACAGTAATTTAGGCAAAACCATGACAGAAACACTCAAACAAGTATCCCCACAAGAGCCATTAGATTACCTACGTCGTATTCTACTTGCCCCTATTTATGATCTAGCGGTTGAAACTGAATTGACGGCTTGCAACAAGTTGTCCTCCCGGTTAAATAACCACATTTATTTAAAACGTGAAGATCAGCAACCCGTACATTCGTTTAAATTACGTGGCGCTTACAACAAACTCAATAGTTTAACTGAAGAGCAATGCATTCATGGTGTTATTGCTGCTTCTGCTGGTAATCATGCTCAAGGTTTAGCACTAGCGGCTAAAAAACTTGGCATCAATGCAACTATCGTCATGCCCAAAACAACCCCTGATATTAAGGTGGACAATGTAAGGCGCTTTGGTGGTGAAGTACGATTAGTTGGCAATAGTTTCAATGAAGCACAAGCCGCTTCAATCGAATATGCCAAAGCAGAAAATAAAACCCTTGTTCATCCCTTTGACGATGTTGAAGTCATTATTGGCCAAGGCACGGTAGCTAAAGAATTATTACAACAGCTACCCCAAGCTGATGTGGTGTTTATACCTGTTGGCGGTGGTGGACTTCTTGCGGGTATGGCTGTTTATTTAAAACAGCTAAATCCAAGAACTAGAATTATCGGTGTAGAAGCTGAAGATTCAGCCTGTTTAAAAGCCGCACTTGAAGCAGGAGAGCCCGTTGATTTAACTCAAGTAGGTTTGTTTGCCGATGGCGTTGCCGTTAAACGTATTGGTGAAAATACTTTTGGTTTGATTCAAGAGTTTTGTGATGAAGTGATCACCGTTTCAACCGATGAAATTTGTGCATCTATCAAAGACATCTTCGAAGAAACACGTGTTATTGCTGAGCCTGCTGGTGCATTATCTTTGGCCGGCTTACAAAAGTATTGTCTGACTAGCAAAGGTGGTGAATCTTTAGCAGCAATACTTTCAGGCGCAAACATGAACTTTCATACCTTGCGTTACGTATCAGAACGCTGTGAATTAGGTGAAAAGAAAGAAGCGATATTAGCGGTTACTATTCCCGAAGAAAAAGGTAGTTTTAAACGTTTTTGTCAATCCATAGGTAACCGTGCCATTACCGAGTTTAACTATCGTTATTCTGGTAAACCTAGTGCTGAAATTTTTGTCGGTGTTCGTCTTGGCGGCAGTGTCGAAGAACGTCAAGAGTTACTTCAAGGGCTAGAAAGCGCGAATTATCAAGTAAGAGATTTTACTGATAATGAATTAGCTAAATTACACGTTCGCTACATGATTGGCGGAAAAACGCCTAATTCAGCTAAAAATACTAATTCTGTAGGTGAAAAGGATGAACGACTCTTTAGTTTTGAGTTTCCTGAACATCCAGGGGCGTTAGAAAAATTCTTAGCCGCTATGGGGGAATACTGGAATATCACCTTATTTCATTACCGTAATCATGGCGCAGCATTTGGTCAGGTACTTGCTGGTTTTGATCTTGAGAAAAGTCAGCAGAACGAATTCTTCCAACATCTTGATGACCTTGGCTATCAATGGCAAGAAGAAACTGACAACCTCGCTTATCAGACATTTTTGAATTAATGTTGAAGAGCCAATAAAGTAATACTTTATTGGCTCTTATCTATTAGGTATTACTTAGCTGGAATTGCCGCATCAATTTTCTTTAACGAGCGTAAAAATAGCCCTAATCCACCCATAGCCAAGACCAAAATAACGATTAAGTCAAAAGAAGTCATAGTTCTAAAACTAAAACGAATAGAGGAAATTACACCAAAGATAAGACCTGTAATTGAGCCTAGCGCTAACAGCCAGCCAATAGGGTTCTTACTGTTATAGAAAATAATCCCAACGCCAAACATAAAAGGGATCATCACCATACCACTCGTTACGCTATAATTTCCGCCCATGGCAGAGAAGCCATAAAGACGCATCCCCATACCGAAACTAGAGCTCACTGTAATTGCATTAAGCAGTAAGTAAAAACCACCGCACATCATGATCAATCCAATAAAAAACTGTCCTAAACCACCTGATGTACCACCTGCTCCACGCATAAAATTCCTTATTTATAATCTGTTATACCAATTTTATTGGTTAGATATTACCTGAGCAAAGGTAATAATGGCAAGACTTTGATTGGACGCCATAAATAATGAGTTGAGCTTGGGTTATACGAACTACTAATAAGTAAAATAACAAAGATATTTAAGTGCTATTCCACCTGATCATACATTTTCGACCAGACCGTAGAAACAAGACAAAATGTATATTTAACCTGAACTCTGGATAATGAGTGCTTGATGTTTAAGTAAAATCAACAACTTAGATTGTTACGTATAAAAAGTAATATAATTAAAGTAGTTATAAGCTTTATCAATGTTTCATTTTATTCAATTATCAAGGCAAAACGTTTATGAATAGCGGCTATTTATCGACGTTTTAACGCTGAGAAATGGATGAAGAGGAATGTTGAGCAAGTGCTGCTTATCCAGAGTTCAGGTTATTTACACTCATATGTCATTGTTTCAGGTAATAACCTAGTTTTTAAAATTTATCGACTTTCCTGCTTGATAACCGCCATTACATTGCGCGTTATGTTGTCACAGCGATCACCTGCAAATTCATACAAACTAAGCTTCTGTTCGGTGAGTATCTCCCCTATTTCGATTTTTAACATTTTTTTAGCTCGATGAAAGCGTACTTTTACAACGTTATATTCAAGTGAAAGTATTTGAGCAATATCATTTATCGCCATTTTTTCAATGGCACGTAAAATAAAGATCGCACGATAATTTATCGGTAATGCGTTAATTAATTGTTCTAGCGTAGCTTTAGTTTGTTGATTAGCAATAGCGTCATGAATGGGCTCGGCGGCAGTATCAAGTTCAATTAAATTAAACACTTCTTCCTCCTCTTTATAGCTTAAGCGACTAGATTTTCTTAAACGCATCAAAGCAATATTTCGCGTTATAGTGGCAATCCAAGTCATAAAACCTTTTGGTCCCTTAAAGGTAGCGAGTTTTTGATAAGCGGTAATGTGCGCTTCTTGCACAATATCCATCGCCTCATCGTCATCAGCAAAAATACCTTTGGCTATGCGAAACATAAGCTGGTTATAGCGACGTATTACGACTTCGTAGGCATTAATATTGCCCGCTAAAATATGCGTAATGAGTTGGTAGTCTTCTGTTGTCGTTAAAGAATCCATTTCGGTCATGTGTTTGCCTGTAAATCACGTTTAAGTTAACTTTTTTTACTTCATTTTTTTAAGATTACCGCCATGGTATTTTAATACATGGCAGTATGCAGCTTGAGCCTATTTATAATGATAGTAAATATTGTACTAAATCATCTTTTTCAGAAGGCATTAACCCTAAAGCCAAGTGATTATTATAATGTTCGACTACATCAAGTAAGGTCGCGGCGCTACCATCATGAAAATATGGCGGATGCTGCCATACGCCTGCCAATGGCGTAGTACGGTATTTTCCTGTGAGACTTCTGCTGGCTAATGTGGGGTCTGTCCCAATAACATCAGGGTAATGAAGCTGTGTGCTAGCATCGGTAAATTTATCGCCGCTATGACAAGAACTACAGTTGCCTTGATTATTAAAGACCACCTTGCCTCGCGCAGCCGCGTCAACATCAAAGCTCCCTTCAGGGGCTTTAGGGGCATCTAAGGAAAATTGATAAGCCTCTAAGGCAGGTAGTTTGTCGGTAAGTAAATCAGGATCGTGCATAATATTGAGTCCTAACCTTTCATCAATGAAATTACCTGCTGCGCCCATTTGTGTCACGGCAACATAAGCATTCCAATATGAAATACTTCCTTCTCCCGTATAGGTTGCTAATGCGACGTCTTTTAAGCCATAAGCTGGTGGTATTACGGTAGGATCATTAAGACCATCTTGATTCCAATACGCATCATACTTACCAGGGCCCCAAGATAGCAGTACGTCTTGCGTCGCCTGATCTTGTAAAGCTGGTGACAATGACAAAATAACACCAGGATTTAGATCTCTATTTGCCCAGCCATCTAATCGTTTACCAATGCCCGGAGCAACGGAGTCATCAACTGTTGAGTGACACAAGGCACAAGTCGCCCCAAGGCTAACTAAAGTATCTTTACCATTAATTTCTTGAACATCACCTTGTAAACCAACAACTGCATTGAGTTTTAATAAGATGATAGTTGTGGCGGGGTCGGTAAGATCAACCGTTTGTAATACCCCTTCAGGTAATACCTCAGAATCAACTTTAAGGCCGACTGATAAAGCAGTTACCGGATCGACTGCACCAGCAACTACATTGTGTAATTGCAACGTATCTGTCCATAGTTGCTCATCGCCAAAGGTATCAAAGCGGAATATCTCTTTGCCTTGTGCAACAAGTTTAGGGTCTAACATTGATTCTTCGTTAGATGAATCATTACATCCTGACAGCCCTAATAATATCAGGGGTATGAGCGTAATTATCTTGCTTGTATATTTCATGTTGCTCTCATATTTTCTAATAAGTGTAATTAATAGATGTATGAGTTAAGAAAAAGTAACAAAAATATTGAACAAATTGTTAGAAAATAAAGGCTGCTCTGTGCGCATTATAGTCCTTTTAGTCTGAATAAGACCATAATTAGGGTGTTCAGATCATGTGCCTATTTCATACGAATATTGTGCGCAAATTATCTTGATGATTTCCTCATTGCTTTCGATGTTTTAGGTACGCCTTAGCTCAATAACGAATACTCAGGGCTTGCCCCTAAACGCTATCTATATTGCTTTCGAAGAGCTTAGGCATACATGCTGACAATACTAATTGGAGGTTATGATGGCTAAATTAAATGGCAATTATTCTGTTTATGTTGGAATAGATTGGGCGAACGACAAACATGATCTATGCATTCAGCAAGCTAATTCAGATAGACGAAAATTTAAGGTAATAAAGCACTCAGCGAATACGATAAATGATTGGATAATCAGTCTGCATAAGCAATATAAAGGACAGATAGCCGTTGCTGTTGAATTATCTAAAGGACCTATTGTATATGCACTTCAGAAGTATAAATTTGTAACTATTCATCCGGTTAATCCCTCTATGTTAGCCCAGTACCGTAAAGCCTTTTCTCCCAGTGGAGCCAAAGACGACCCAACTGACGCTGAGCTTGCACTTGATTTAATGCTCAATTATCCAAAGAAAATTAAAGCATTAAAGATGGAAAGTGAACCTGTTCGAAAACTCACGTACTTAGTCGAACAACGCCGAAGACTGGTAGAAGATAGAAGACGCTTTAGTAATCGATTAATTAATACACTCAAGCAATATTATCCTCACTTATTGGATTGGTTTTCACATCGAGGCTCCGGTATGTTTTGTGATTTCATTACACGTTGGCCGAACTTACAAAAGTTGAAAAGAGCAAGAACTGACACATTAAGAAAGTTTTTTCATGCCTATCCTGGGCGTACAGCAAGTTGCACAGAACAACGCCTCGTGCTCATTAATAAAGCCGAACCACTTACCTTAGATAATGCGGTCATTGAATCACACCAGCTCTTAGCTGTGGCTCTCGCTAATCAAATGCTAGTGGTAGTCGAAGCGATTAAAATATTTGATAAAGAAATTAGTGTGTTGTTTGAGACCTTGCCTGATGCTGAACTTTATAAATCATTACCGGGTACAGGGCCTTGTTTGGCACCAAGACTACTAGTTGCTATGGGAGAAAATCGTAGCCGCTTTACGAGTGCATCAGAAATTCAAATGTCTGCTGGTATAGCTCCTGTGACGGAGCGCAGTGGTCAAAAATGTTGGGTGCATTGGCGATACCAGTGCTCTAAATTCGTTAGGCAGTCATTTATTGAATGGGCAGCTAAAAGCGTTCATCAATCTTATTGGGCAGGTATTTATTATCAGCAACAACGTTCAAAAGGTAACACGCATCAATCATCAGTAAGATCGTTAGCATTTAAGTGGATACGGATTTTATATCGTTGTTGGAAAACAAAAGAGGCATATGATGAGTCGAAGTATTTAAAAGCATTACGAGATCGAAATTCTCCATTACTTTTTAAAGAAAAAGCTTGTTAAAGGTCTCAGGGCGTAGTGCGGACGTTAGTATTTAATTATTTGCCATATATTTTCTAATGAATGACTTCTCTATTGTTAAATAATGAGCTAACTAAGAGCTTGGCACGATATATAAAATTTTAGACAGGGTTGAATGCAATAATGCTTACTGGTAAATCACTAAAAACATTATAAAAAATTCATAGTAATTAATAACAAACGAGTTATTCTACAAGCTCGTTAGCCGTATCTTAGATTAGGAGTACATTCAAAGTGAGCATGGAGTTTTTAACGGATTGGAAATTTTGGTCGTTCTTAGTTGCTTTTATTGCTTTGATTTTATCCCAGCTTCGACCAATTAGACTTTGGTTTCAAAAAGCCAAATTGGATCTTGAGCTGTATTCAAGAGTTCTTCTCACACATAAAGTTGGAAACCCTAACGTTCAAATTCATCTGGTTTTAAGAAACATTGGTGGACGAAATATTAGAGTCAAAGAAATTAGTGTTGATATAGAAAGAGATGGGAAGTTTATAGATACATTAATAGCACAAAATTACCTACCTGATGCTTTAAATAATCAAAGCATTTTGTTTACTAATTTTTCGCTTACTCCAAATGATGAGTGGTCAAATAGAGTTAATTTATTAAATTACTTTAATAGAGAAGAAGATAAGTCATTTAAAACTTCCGAGAAGGCTTTGAGAGAAGAAATTATAAGCCTAAGAAAGCTATTGCAAGAAAATGATAAAACTAACGTAAAAGTTACAGACGAATTTATAGAACCATTTATCCAAATGTTTCAAAAAAAATTCATGTGGAAACCCGGAGATTATCAGTTTCACATAAATGTCAAAACACTCGATGAAGAAGCTGATATTAAAAAGTCATTTAGGTTTACTTTATTTGAATCACAATCTGAAGATTTAGAGTCTTATGTTAAAGACTTTAATATAGGGGCTGGTATTTCTTATGATCTTGATGACCATTGCGGTGTCTTAGTGCAGGTTGAGGAAATATCCGGCTAACAAGATGCTATGGTTAGTTTTCAATAAAAAATCTAACCCAACCTGTCCAATTATATTTAAGGCTAATGTCAGCTTTGTGGCATTAGTGATCATACTGGATCAAAACTCAAAGGTCAGCGACCGTCACAAAACGTAATTAATTTATTAAGTTTTCACATGCTGTGGCGCGAATCGTCATTTAAAACAAAGCTTCACCAATGGTTCGTGTTTTAAGTCCATTAACACAACTCGACATTGAAAATATATTTAATAGATTTGGTATTATTGCTATCTTCTTTTCAATGATGCTAGAATTAAACTAATTCTTATTGCCTAGTTATTAAGTATTTTAATATCTAGCTAATAGTACCTAACTCATAATCTAAGTGCTGCTTGTGCCTACTTTTATCAATAAAACAGTAATGGTTTTTTTGCTTTGTTTGATCTTTATTGGTCAATCTATGGCATCAATGACTATGTTTTATAGCATGACAGCTATGCAATTAAATATGCAGTCGATGACTGAAATGACCTCGATAAAAAGCTCAAATCATCAAAGTGAAAAGATGAACAACACTGCCCATGATATGAGTGCTATGTCTGATTGCGATGAAGAAAAAATGACGAACACAGCTTGTTCCACTATGTCTACACAAGAATGCTGTGAACAAGAATGTGACTGCTTATCAGGTGCCTGCTCAACCGTCTCGGCATTTTCAATAATTATCAATTACACCCCGGTATTTGCAACACCGTGTAAAATAAATTCACTCAATACTATCACCACAAGTCAAACACTGACCTCCCTTTATAGACCACCAATTCTGAGCTAATCACAGTCTCATTGCGTCTACATTTTGCTGTATAAATTTTTATAGTTGATAACTCACAAAGTATCGCTGATGCAAAAAATCGTCTCGTCATTACCGTAAAGTATTCCCTCAGGAGGGAGTCATGTTTTTATTTTCTTTTCCCGTTCAAGCTCGCGCAACTGTTGCCAGCATCATCACATTAAGTGTGTTATGTGCTATTAGCCCTACTCTTCAGGCTGCTGATAATAAAAAGGTTTGGTCATTTAATAGCACAGTAACAACCGCGCAAAAAAACGACCCTTGGCTCACGGGCAATAAACACCAGCAACAAGCCGTTGAGGCCATGAGCAATGCAGCTTCAAGTTTGCCAGATCCTAAAATGTCGGTCGCATTTGCAAACCTGCCTACCGATGGTTTTGATTTTTCTCAAGAGGGTATGACACAGCTAAAAGTGGGGATTACCCAGATGTTTCCTCGAGGTGATAGCCTGACAATAAAGAATCAGCAATTGCGTATTCAAAGTGAGGCCTATCCGTTTCAACGTAACGACAGAAAAGCCAAAGTTGCTGTTACCGTTGGCAGTTTATGGCTGGATGCTTATTACGTTCAACAAAGTAGTGCCCTAATAGAACAAAATCGCTCCTTGTTCGAGCAATTAGCGGATGTAGCTCAAGCCAGTTATTCTTCAACGTTAGGTAAAACACGCCAACAAGATATTGTTCGTGCCCAACTTGAGTTAACACAGCTAGATGATCGACTCGATAGACTCGCACAGCAACAAAATTCTTACCTAGGCAGGTTATCACAATGGCTATCGACGGCATTTCTTAACGATCCTATGCAAGTAAATATTGCTGAAGTCGGTCAACTACAGAATATGAAATTAGCTAAGCAATTACCCCAGTTAGATTTACTACATGAAGATTTAAATCACTCGGGCGCTGCTCGTTCAAATGCCGACAGGAATGGCCTTAGCAGTACTAGTTTGAACAATCCCCCTTGGTTATCTGTTGAGGAGCTCACCGAACAATTCGTTAAGCACCCTGCAGTTATTGCATTAGATAAAAAAATACTAGCGACAAAAACAGGCATAAATTTAGCAGAACAAGCCTACCAACCTGAGTGGGGTATTAATGCAAGTTATGGCTATCGTGATGATGATCCCTCAGGTAACAATAGAGCAGATTTATTCTCTGTTGGGGTGACTTTTGATCTGCCACTGTTTACTGATAATCGTCAAGATATGACAGTAAAATCAGCAGTTTCAGCAACAGAAGCAGTAAAAACAGAAAAAATATTATTACTGCGTCAGTTACTGGGTGCTTTCTCTAGTGCACAAGGGCGTTTATCACGTTTGAACAATCGTAAAACACTTTACCAAACCAGACTGTTGCCACAAATTCACGATCAAGCAGAAGCCTCATTAACGGCATATACCAATGATGATGGTGATTTTTCCGAAGTCGTACGATCACGCATCGCCGTACTTAATGCTGAAATAGAACAGCTAAAAATTGCGGTTGAACAGCAAAAAATAATTTTAGAACTGAATTACCTTTTTGTCGGTAGTTTGGCTACGAACAATACATCGAAAAATCCGCAGCAAACTTTTGCTCAGCGTGAGGAAAAATAATGACTATCAATAAAAACACCAATGACTCAGTAGAACGCCCAGTAGTAAAAGTCAGACACATTACGTTAACAGGCATAATTTTAGGCTTAGTTTTCGGGGTAATAATCACTTTAGTTGTAACGAGCTTTTTACCCTCAACAACAAGTGTTAGTGATAGTAGTAAAGAAGAAAATAAACCTTTGTATTGGGTAGCGCCAATGGATGCAAATTTTAGACGTGATCAACCTGGTCAATCCCCTATGGGTATGGATCTTATCCCTTACTACGGTAGTCAAAACAATACGATTGATGAAGGCGCTGGCACTATAAAAATATCGCCGAGTGTTATAAATAACTTAGGTGTGCGCACTACAACGGCGACTTATCGCCCACTCAAGACCACGATAGAAACCGTAGGTTATGTCACTTATGATGAAGACAAATTAGTGCATATTCACCCACGTATTTCCGGCTGGGTTGAGAAGCTCTACATCAACGCTATTGGTGATCCTGTAACCAAGGGTCAACCGCTTTATGACATATATTCACCTGAATTGGTTAATGCTCAAGAAGAATTACTGCTCGCATTGGATAGAAAAAATAAGCGTTTAATTTCAGCTGCTGAAAATCGTCTTATCGCCTTACAAATCCCTCGTAAAGCTATTAACGCCTTAAAAAAGGATAAAAAAGTACAGCTCAACGTTACTTTTTACGCACCACAAAATGGTGTAGTTGAGAGCTTATTTGTCAGACAAGGTTTCTACGTAAAACCAGAAACCATGATGTTATCTATAGTCGATTTAAATCAGGTATGGGTAAAAGCAGAAGTTTTCGAGCGCGATGTTTTTAAAGTAGTCATCGGCGATAGTGCTAGCATGCGTTTAGATTATTTACCCTCGAAACAATGGCTCGGTAAAGTAGAACACGTACACCCTATGTTAAATCCAAAAACAAGAACCGGTATTGTTAGGTTGCATTTTAATAACCAGAACGGTGATTTAAGACCGAATATGTTCGCGCAAATTTCAATAGCGATCAATGACAACGAACCCGCTTTGCAAGTACCAAAAGAAGCCGTTATTCGCACGGGTAACCAAGACAGAGTTGTTTTGGCACTAGGCGATGGTTACTTTAAGTCGGTCGCGGTGAAAATTGGTCGTTTTGATCGTGATAATATCGAAATTATTTCGGGTCTTTCTGAAGGAGAGAAAGTAGTTAGTTCCGCTCAGTTTTTACTCGACTCAGAGTCTAGCAAAACGTCAGACTTTAAACGTATGCATATTGAAGAGTTTCAATCTGATGATTTTATGGACGAAAGTAATAATGACGTGTCTTCGGCAATGGTAAATGGCACCGTCACTTCCGTGATGACCGATCACCGCATGGTTACTATCGATCGTGAAGCGATTGAAAAATGGAACCGAGAGCCCGCTAGTGTTGATTTCATTGTGAGTGAATCCGTGGATATGGCACTATTTACTGTTGATGCTTATTTAATGTTTACCTTCGAAATTAGAGAGGGTGAATTCATTATTGTTAGCGCTATGGCGATGAAAAAAGGCATGTCAGGCAGCTCTTCACATGATATGGCTCAGGGAGAGAAACAATGATTGCTGCCATTATTCGTTGGTCAGTAGGTAATCGTTTCTTCGTCATCTTGGCCACTATGATTTTAGTGGGCGCAGGTTTATATGCAGTAAAAAATACGCCTATTGATGCATTACCTGATTTATCAGATGTGCAAGTTATTATCAAAACGAGTTATCCCGGACAAGCACCGCAAGTTGTTGAAGATCAGGTAACTTACCCACTTACCACCGCCATGTTGTCAGTACCTGGTGCAGTAACTGTTCGTGGTTTCTCTTTTTTTGGTGATTCTTATGTGTACATTATTTTTGAAGAAGATACCGATCTTTATTGGGCGCGTTCTCGTGTATTAGAATATTTAAGTCAGGTATCTCCTAATTTACCGAGTGATGCAAAACCGCAATTAGGCCCTGATGCGACAGGTGTTGGTTGGGTATACCTCTATTCGTTGATCGACAAAACCGGCCAACATGACTTAAGTCAATTACGTAGCTTACAAGATTGGTTTTTAAAATATGAGCTGCAAACGGTAAAAGGTGTTTCAGAAGTTACTGCACTTGGCGGCATGGTTAAGCAATACCAAGTACAAGTTGATCCAGACAAGCTACGTGCTTTTGGTATTCCACTTTCTCTTATTCAAACAGCCATCAAACAAGGTAACCAAGAGATTGGCGCTTCTGTGGTAGAAATGGCCGAAGCTGAATACATGGTAAGAGCAACGGGTTATCTAAAAGGCGTTGAAGATCTTGAAAATATTCCCTTAGGTGTCAATGAAAACGGCACACCACTATTACTTAAAGATGTTGCCCAAATAGGCACGGGGCCACAAATGCGCCGTGGCATTGCCGAGCTAAATGGTGAAGGTGAAACCGTCGGCGGTATTGTGGTGATGCGCTTTGGCGAAAATGCTCAGCAGGTCATTAACGGCGTAAAAGTTAAACTAGAACAGTTGAAAAAAGGCTTACCTGAAGGGGTCGAAATTGTTCCCGTTTATGATAGATCGGCATTAATTGAGCGTGCTGTAAGTAACTTAGCGATGAAACTGTTAGAGGAGTTTGGTGTTGTCGCTTTAGTTTGTGTCATTTTTCTCTTTCATCTCCGCTCTTCTTTAGTGGTGATTATTAGCATTCCTGTCGGTATTTTAACGGCCTTTATCGTGATGCATGCGCAAGGTTTGAATGCCAACATCATGTCTCTTGGCGGTATCGCTATTGCCATTGGCGCTATGGTTGATGGTGCAATTGTAATGATTGAAAACATGCACAAACATATGGAGCGTGAACCCCAAGATAAACCCTTATCAAACGAAAAACGTTGGCAGGTTGTCGTTGATTCCGCCAGTGAAGTGGGCCCGGCATTATTCTTCAGTTTACTCATTATCACAGTCAGTTTTGTGCCAGTGTTTACCCTTGAAGCGCAAGAAGGTCGAATGTTTTCGCCGCTCGCTTACACCAAAACCTATGCAATGGCGGCCGCTGCTGCGTTAGCGATTACCTTGGTACCAGTATTAATGGGGTACTTTATTCGCGGTAAAGTACTCGCTGAACATAAAAATCCGGTAAATAAATTCTTAACCGCATTATACCTACCTGCACTCAAAGCAGTATTACGTTTTCCAAAAACCACCCTATCTGCCGCTGTGGTTGTGTTTATCATTGGTTTATATCCGTTAGATAAAATAGGCAGTGAATTCATTCCTCCGCTTGATGAAGGTGACTTGATGTATATGCCAACCACTTATCCTGGCATATCTATCGGACAAGCAAGGCAGTTACTGCAACAAACCGACAAGCTGATTAAAACGGTACCTGAAGTAAAAACCGTGTTTGGTAAAATGGGACGTGCAGAAACAGCAACGGATCCCGCACCGTTAACTATGATAGAAACCTTTATTCAATTTAAGCCTAAAAGTGAATGGCGCGAAGGCATGACTATCGCTAGTTTAAAAAAGGAACTTGATGCGTTAGTAAAACTACCCGGCGTCACTAATGCTTGGGTTATGCCAATAAAAACCCGTATAGATATGTTAGCTACAGGCATAAAAACACCTGTTGGTATTAAAATATCGGGACCAAAACTTGAAACGATTCAAGAAATTGGTCAACAGCTTGAAAGTATTTTGGCCAAAGTACCTGGTACCGCTTCAGTATATTCTGAGCGTGTTGCTGGCGGTCGCTATATCAAAGTTGACATTCAACGTGGCAAAGCGGCTCGTTATGGTTTAAATATTAGTGATATTCAGCAAGTGGTTGCCACTGCAATTGGTGGTATGAATGTTACCAATACCGTAGAAGGTTTAGAGCGTTATCCGGTGAGTTTACGTTATCCCCAAGATTACCGAGACTCACCAGAGCAACTTTCACAATTACCTATAGTTACGCCTAATGGTCAGCGAATTTCGTTAGGCGATGTTGCCCATGTCTTTATTGAAGATGGTCCACCTGGCATAAAATCAGAGAATGCTCGATTAACCGGTTGGGCTTTCATTGACTTGGCTGATACCAAAGGCGTTGATGTTGGCAGTTACGTGACTAATGCACAAACAGTACTGGATAGGGAATTAAAACTTCCTACAGGTTATTCTATTACGTGGGCAGGTCAGTATGAATACATGCAGAGGGCGAAAGCTAAACTGACGTATGTGGTGCCACTAACGTTGGCAATTATCATTGTATTACTGTATTTAAACTTTCGAAATGTCATTGAAGTCGCCATGATTTTAGGTACCTTACCACTGGCTATGGTGGGTAGTATTTGGCTAATGTATTTGCAAGGTTTTAACTTCTCTGTCGCTGTAGGTGTCGGTTTTATTGCGCTTGCTGGTGTTGCAGTAGAAATTGGCGTTATTATGCTAGTTTACTTAAATCAAGCGTATAATGCCTTAATAGCTGATAATACCAGAGCAGGAAAAATAACAACTAAAGCTGAGGTTTTACAAGCCGTGCTTCATGGCGCAGGTTTACGAATAAGGCCTATTATGATGACCGGAGGAACGGTTATTGTTGGCTTATTACCCATATTATATGGCACAGGTACTGGCTCAGAAGTGATGAGCCGAATTGCTGCACCTATGGTTGGTGGTATGGCGAGTGCTATGCTATTAACCTTACTCGTTTTACCTGCGCTCTATTATTTATGGCGTTCGGCTAATTTACCAACGACTGATGTTGTCGTTTAAGAAAAAGAAGATGATGAAACACACTAAAAACCTTATATCATTTAGCCTTGCGTTCTTGATTATATGCGCAAGTATTCTTGCTAAGCCTGTCCAGGCAAGAGTTTTAGTGGTAGCTTCTGATGAATGGTGCCCTTATATCTGTGACGACACTCATCTTCCGGGGTTTTTAGTTGAGATAGTGACAGAGATCGCTGCCAGTAATGGCGTTAAAGTAAAGTTTTCTTTAACGCCATTAGCAAGAGCGTTAGACCTCACTAAAAAGGGAAAAATAGACATTCTACTGGGTTTAACTTCACAGCATATTGGTGACTTTCAGCTCAAAAAAAGTCACCTAACTTTTGGTGGTTTATATAATGACTTTTATGTACGCGCTAGTGATCCATGGCGCTTTAAAAGTATTGCTGACTTAGAAGTTGCGCTAAAAAGTAATGCTATTTTAGGTACGATCAACGGTTATGAGTATGGCGACAGTATCGGTAGGTTATTGAAAGATAATACAGCACACATATTTTCAGCTAGTGGCAATTCTCCTTTGCAAAAACAATTGAAAATGTTGCACTTAGGTCGATTGGACATTTTATTGGACTCTAGATTTACTGTGCAATATCAGCTATCTAAGTTGTTACGAAAATCAGCACAGTTGAAAATATCAACTAGGTCCGAGCCCTCAATCGTTTATGCTGGCACTGAAGGAATTTTTACTCCGCTATTTTTAGGGTTTTCACCTTTACTGAGTAAAAAATACGTACAACTTTTCGATAATGGCTTAACTAGCCTTAGAGAAAATGGACGGTTAAACAAAATATTAGAAAAATATGGCGTAACAGATTGGCATCAGCAATCTGTTACCTTCCAAGATGAAGAATTATCACTATTATTGGAGGGGTAAAGCTTTCTTGCAAAGCTCCCCTGATTCCATATTACCCTAAACATCAATATGAAGACTATAAATGCACTTTTTCAAAATAATATTACTTGTTGGTTTAGCTCATTTTCTAGCGATATCTATCGCCTCTGCTAATTCAGAAATTACTCAAGCGCCATTAGATAAACACCAATGGAGCTATGACACTGACCCTTATGGTAGTGAAGCTATTATTAACGAAAAACTGATTAGGCATGGTGGTATTTGGATAAAGTTTAAGCGAGTTCCTCGCGTTGATGCCAAGCGTAATTCATGGGTTGAACTCATTCATCGATTACCTGCCACTTCTTTAGCCGGTAGCCAAAAAATACGTTTAACCTACCAATGTGATATTGCTCTCATTATTAAATTATCACAGCGAGAATACGGTAAACATGGCGATCAAAGTTATGCCCATTATCAAATAGAATTACCACCAACAAATCAGTGGTCAACTAAGGAAGTTGATTTGAAAGACTTCTCCCGACCAAAATGGACACCTGCCAGCTCAACAGATTATGGTTTATTACCTGAACATGTTGATGCAATTTATCTGACACCAAGCATGACAGATAAAGATGGTGGTGAAGCTATTTTGCAAGTTCGTGCGATTGAGTTAATACCTTAAATCATTACCTTAGGAAATTACCTTAAGTCATTACTTTAAGGAATAGCCTTAGGCCATCCATTCAAATACCACGTTTGAAATTCAACTATTTTTCACAAACATTCAATTTATCAATGTTTTAAATATTTACCCAAAGGCTATTTTTTTAATCCAACAATAGAATATTCGCCACCGACGGTGAGTTTAACGACGACCGGTTTATCTGATGTGTTTTTCCAATACCAACCATGAACACCGGTGAATGGTGTAGTAAAACTACCTTTCATTTCAGTCAACGTCGCAATAGCATAACTTTCATAATAACCTGTGGTATCGCCTTCAGGCTCGCCGTGTAAATCAAAGAACAGTGCAGCGCCATCAGTTTGCCATTGATATTCCATTTTCTTAAACTGCGCCATAGCAAATTTATACTCAACACCACGTCCTGCAGGGACAATAACTTCAATAATATCGGTTTCTTGTTGATTTTCTGTATTTAGTTCATCACTTTGGTTGCTGCTAATTGTCGCAGAGCCCCCTGGATTAGCTAAAGCTGTTAAACCAAGCTTAGCGCCAATACCTGTTGGGTCTATATTGTATTCTGCTGGCAAGATAAAACTAATTAGTACAATACCAGCAATCACCAACGCGATAATAGTTGATTTGAATAAAGCCTTATTTGATAACGTATGTTGCATATATACCCGTTCTACTTGAAGGTGCATGATTCAGCTGGAATTAGAAACGCCTTTAGGGAAGGCTGAGCAAACTATACTCTACGTTACATTTCTTTTTAAGGGAATAACCCTTAATAAAAAAATGCGCCTTAATTATAAATCGCTCAGACTTCCTGAAACGAGCATCTTCAAGTGGAGCGGGTACAAGTCTCTTAAATATCGAATTGAGTAAGTGAGTTTTTTGCTGAGCTAATAACATTGATAACTTAGTAACCTTGATAACTCAGCTAACTCATAAAATAGCCAGTTAACTGAAAGCCTATCAGCATAAAACCAGCGCTCATTAATAAGGTATTACTTGCCGTTGAAAATTGGGCAAACGAATGATGTTTTCGCCAAAAACTAATGATCAGTAATATAAATGTTAGCGCGGCAAACTGCCCCAACTCCACCCCTATATTAAAAGCAATCAAGTTCTCCCATAAACCCTCTTTGGCTAGTTGAAATTCTTGTAATTTTGTCGCTAAACCAAAACCATGAAATAAGCCAAAAATCAGCACAGCCATTTTAGCATTTGGGCTAAAGCCTAAGGTACGCTCAAAACCACCTAAATTATCAAAACCTTTATAAACAACCGACAAACCAATAATAGCGTCAATGATATAAGCATTAACTTGCACATCACCCAGCACACCAAAAAGTAAAGTTAAGCTATGTCCCAAGGTAAACATACTGACATACAATAAAATGTCTTTGCTCTTATATAGAAAAAATATTACGCCAGCTAAAAACAGCAAATGATCGTACCCGGTCACCATATGTTTAGCGCCAATATACATAAAAGGGAAGAATTGAACCCCAGTATTGTTTTGTAAAAAAAGACGGGTACTTTCATCGACGCCATGCGCCATAGCATTGAAAGAAAATAAACCCACCATGCTCAATACCATGGTAATTAAGGCCAGGCGACTACTTCGAGGAAACATTAATTACTCCGCTGATTTCAGCCTAAATTGAGTGATAAGAATGGGTGTTAAAAATGAATTGCGTTCACACTGAGTACATAATGCCAGTTAAATAGAGCCTGACAAGTGCTGCCGCTACTATTTTTAATATTCAACTCATTGCTTACAAGGCATCGACAACGCAATATTCAACTCATGTTAATTTCACATGGTGAAATTTTTATCAAAATCGCATAGTGATAAACACAGCCTTGGATAATTAAATACTGCTCTTGAGAACCCTCAGCAAAGCACTGTTTTACCACATATTCATAGTTAAATGAGAGTCATTTCCTGCCTCCATTTAAAGAGAATTAAGTACACGTTAGTGTCCTCGTACAACGACTGCAGTAACAAATAAATCAAAGCTGACACTTGTGTCAACTATTGATTCTGCTATAGTGAATCAATACGAATATTCAACTCGACACTAAAAATCAAAATTAAAGCGGAAAGAATAATGGTAGCAAATACAATAAAATTCCTGTTAAACAACGAGCTAGTAAAGATTGAGAACTTAGATCCTAATACGACTGTTTTACAATACTTACGTGAAGAGCGATTTAAATCTGGCACAAAAGAAGGCTGTGCTTCAGGTGATTGCGGGGCTTGTACCGTAGTACTCGCTGAACTAGATCCTAAAAAGACTGGTCAACTAATTTATAAATCAATTAACTCCTGCATTACCTTTGTTGGTAATTTACATGGCAAGCAATTGATTACTGTTGAAGACTTGAAGGAAGGCGCTCAGTTACATCACGCCCAGCAAACAATTGTTGATAACCACGGTTCACAATGTGGATTCTGTACCCCTGGATTTGTTATGTCGTCTTTTGCTTTGCATAAGCAAAACAACACACCAAATCGTGCTGAGGTATTAGAAGCATTAGCCGGTAACTTGTGTCGTTGTACTGGTTACCGCTCAATTATCGAAGCGGCCATCACGTCTAGCGAAAGTGCGGCAGAAGATTCATTTGCTAAGCACTATCAAGCAACCGTTACTGCGCTAACAGCATTAAAAAAATTATCAGCGCCTGCATTAACAGGTAATAGCCATAACTATATTGCGCCAAAAAATATCGATGAGTTGGCGACTGAGTTAACCAATGAGCCTAAATCCACATTAGTGGCTGGTGGCACCGATTTAGCCCTTTCTGTTACACAGAATTTAGCAACGATTGATAAGCTTGTTTATGTCGGTAATGTTGCAGAATTAACGACTATCGAAGAAACAGAAACTGAGATTATTATTGGCTCTGCACTACCTTACAGTGAATTTATCGATACATTGCATCATTACTACCCTGATTTAGGGGAAATGATCGAACGTATCGGTTCTAAGCAAGTACGTAATACCGGTACTTTAGGCGGCAACGTTGGTAATGCCTCACCTATTGGTGATATGCCACCAGCGTTAATCGCTTTAGGTGCAACCATGACACTGCATGTTCAAGGTCAAGAACGTACCATCTTAGTTGAAGACTATTTTGTCGACTATAAGAAAACTGTGCTTAAGCCATCTGAATTTATTAAATCAATTCAAATCCCTAAACCTACCGCGGGGCAAACGTTAAAACTTTACAAAATTTCTAAGCGTATTGATGACGATATCTCAGCGGTATTAGCGGCCTTTTTCATCGAGCAAGAGGTTGATGGAAACGGTCAAAAGATTACTAATGTCCGTTTAGCTTTTGGTGGCATGGCTGCTATTCCTAAACGTGCACCTGCGACTGAAGCCATATTGTTAGGCAATAGCTTAACAAAAGCGTTAGTAGCGCAAGCAAAAGAAGCGTTAACGACCGATTTCCAACCAATGTCAGATGTTCGTGCTTCTGATAAGTACCGGATGACCGTAGCTCAAAACCTGATTGAAAAATGTTATTTAGAGTTGCAGAGCGCCAATGCAAGAGAAGTTATAGAAACACGAGTGGTAAATTATGCGTAGTCTTATTGATGTAAAGAAAGCCGTTACTAATAAAGTACAAACAAACACAGACAAAAGTGTTGTTAACGGACAAAAAAATGTTGGTTTAGGTGGCGTAGGTCGTTCTAAAAAACATGAAAGTGCTGACAAGCAAGTGGCTGGCGAAGCCATTTATGTAGATGATCGCCCATCACTGCGTGGTGAGTTACATGCTGCGGTAGGTCAATCTACCATGGCACATGCCAACATCATCTCAATGGACTTATCTGCCGTTAAAGCAGCGACAGGTGTTATCTCAGTCATTACGGTTGAAGATGTGCCTGGACATACCGATATTGGTCCAGTATTCCCTGGCGACCCAGTACTAGCCATTGGTAAAGTTGAATTTATTGGTCAGCCCATCTTTGCTGTAGCGGCAACAAGTTTCGATCTTGCTCGTAAAGCGGTTAAATTAGCAAAAATTGAGTATCAAGAGCTTGAAGCCGTGCTTACGGTAAAAGACGCGTTAGCGAAGCAAAACTTTGTTCGCCCGCCATTTACCATGAAACGTGGTGATTCTGACTCGGCTATTACAGCGGCAGATCATCAATTATCCGGTGAAATCCTAGTTGGTGGTCAAGAACATATGTATCTTGAAGGGCAAGTATCAACAGCTGAACCGACCGAAGATGGTGGTATGAATATTTTCACCTCTTCACAACATCCTAGTGAAGTACAAAAGTTAGTAGCTGAAGTTTTAGACATTCCACTAAACAAAGTATTAGTTGATATGCGCCGCATGGGTGGTGGTTTTGGTGGTAAAGAAACACAAGCAGCACCTTGGGCATGTATCGCAGCCTTATTGGCAAATGTGACTAAACGCCCAGTTAAGTTTAAGCTAGCGCGTATGGACGATATGGTGATGACAGGTAAACGTCATCCCTTTGAAAATAATTACACCGTTGGTTTTGACAAAGATGGTCAAATCAAAGGTATTAACATCGAAGTTAATGGTAACTGTGGTTACTCCCCCGATTTATCTGATGCCATTGTTGATAGAGCAATGTTCCACTCAGATAACGCTTACTACTTAGATCAAGCAACCGTTACCGGTAATCGTTGTAAACTAAACACTGTATCTCATACCGCTTACCGTGGTTTTGGTGGTCCGCAAGGTATGATGACCATAGAGATGGTTATGGATGATATTGCGCGTCATTTAGGTAAAGACCCGTTAGACATTCGTAAAGTAAACTTATATGGCACTGATGACCGTAACGAAACCCACTACCATCAAAAAGTTGAGCATAATAACTTAAGCGAAGTTATTGAGTCATTAGAAGAAAGTTCTGATTACCAAGCACGTCGTAAAGCCATTACTGAATTTAACGCTACCAGCCCTATTTTGAAGAAAGGCATTGCCTTAACACCCGTTAAATTTGGTATTTCATTCACGGTACAGCATTTGAACCAAGCTGGCGCACTTGTTCATGTTTACACTGACGGTACCATTCACTTAAGCCATGGCGGCAGTGAAATGGGCCAAGGTTTGAATACTAAAGTAGCGCAAATTGTTGCTGAAGAATTCCAAGTTGATGTAGATACTGTTGCCTGTTCTTCAGCACGTACCGATAAAGTGCCTAACTCATCCCCAACAGCAGCCTCATCAGGTACTGACTTAAATGGTAAAGCAGCAGAAGCTGCGGCTAAAGCCATTAAACAACGTCTCATTGACTTTGCTTGTGAAAAATATCAGGTTGAAGCAGAACAAGTACAATTTGAAAACAACAATGTCATTGTCGGTGAGCAAACGTTCTCTTTCGCTGAATTCTCACAAATAGCTTACATGGGCCGAGTATCTTTATCTTCTACTGGCTTCTATAAGACCCCCAAAATTCATTTTGACCGTGCTACAGGTAAAGGTCGTCCGTTCTTCTACTATGCAACGGGTGCCGCTGTATCAGAAGTTATCATTGATACCTTAACGGGTGAATACAAAACCTTACGTACCGATATTTTACAAGATGTTGGTCACTCAATTAACCCAGCAATTGATATTGGTCAAATTGAAGGCGCTTTTGTTCAAGGTATGGGCTGGTTAACGACTGAAGAGTTAGTATGGAATGAACAAGGTCGTTTACTTTCAAACAATCCAGCAACTTACAAAATCCCAGCAATTAACGATGCACCTAAAGATTTCCGAGTTGCCTTAGTGCCTGATGCACCAAACCGTGAGCACACCATTTACAACTCTAAAGCAGTTGGTGAACCACCATTTATGTTAGGTATGGCCGTTTGGTCTGCACTTAAAGATGCTATCGCCAGTGTTAATGATTACAAAACTAATCCGAAACTAGATACGCCAGCAACACCAGAGCGAGTATTGTTTGCAGTTGAAGCCATTAAAGCAGTGACAGCGAAGTAATTCGCCCTTTCATCTGAATTAAGTCGGAATAAATAGGAATATCATCATGAAAATGAATTGGACCGGTGCAGCACACCAATTGAACAAACAAGGCAAAGCCTATGTTATCGCGACAATTGTTGGGGTAACTGGTTCAACTCCGCGTAATAGTGGTACCAAAATGGTGATAACCCATGATGATATTTTTGACACCATAGGTGGCGGTCACCTTGAACATAAAGTGATTAAACATGCACACCAGCTGTTAATGGCTGGAGATGATTGCCAACAGCTAGAACATTTTCAGTTAGGTGCACAACTTGGTCAATGTTGTGGTGGTAATGCCAGCGTATTGTTTGAAAGTTTTAGCGCCAGTGGTGTCAATATCATGCTGTTTGGCGCAGGTCATGTGGGTAAAGCACTAATGCCTATTCTTGCTGGTTTACCTTGCAGCATTACTTGGGTTGATAGCCGTGCGGATCAATTCCCCGATGACGCAGGCAATTATCATAATGTCACCACATTAGTCAGTGAAAACCCGGCTGAAGAAGTTGCTCTCATGCCAACGAATAGTTATTACATTGTCATGACTCATAACCATCAACTGGATTTTGAGATCAGTCACAATACTTTAAAACGCGCTGATTTTGCTTATTTAGGTTTAATTGCCTCTGATACCAAATGGCGTCGTTTTCAACAACGATTCCAGCATCGTGATATTGCTAAAAGCTTAGTAGAAAAGATGAACTGCCCCATTGGATTACCGCAGGTACAAGGTAAGTTGCCGATGGAAGTAGCAGTGTCAGTTGCTGGTGAAATTATTCAGCTGTATCAAGCTGAGCTAGCGTCACAAGCATTAGCTAATCCCAGTGCCAACAAACAAAAAGATGCCAAACCACAAAGCACTAAACAAGGTATCGCTTGGCAAGAACTAAAAAGTTTAATGACGGAAGAAGTAAGTTAGTCAGTTCGTGCAATGAGTATAAGTATTCTCAACGTTCACGTTTATCAAATTTTAAGGAGAAGCAAGGTGTCTCATTTTGCCCTGCAAAGTAAAAAAGTTATTGTTCATGCTGGTGATCAGAGCGAAATGATCGCTGCCTGCATAGAAATAAAAGGTCAACTAATCCATAACATTCACCCTTATGGACAAGCCCTTGATTGCCCAATAACCGATTTAGGTGAACAGGTACTTATGCCAGGTTTGGTTGACTCTCATGTTCATATTAATGAGCCAGGTCGCACCGAATGGGAAGGTTTTAATACCGCAACTCAAGCAGCAGCGGCAGGCGGTATCACTACCTTAGTTGATATGCCACTGAACTGTATCCCAGTTACAACAACCAAAGCTGCTTTTGAAGAAAAGCTAGCGTCAGTACATGACAAACTTTGGGTAGATTGTGGCTTTTGGGGTGGCGTTATCCCTGACAATATTGATGAACTTGATGATTTACTAACTGCAGGTGTTTTAGGCGTTAAATCCTTCTTAATCGACTCAGGCATTGAAGAATTCCCTAATGTTGCTGCAAAAGACATTCGTGCTGCTATGCCTATTTTAGCGAAACACGACGTGCCATATTTGATTCATGCTGAACTAGATTGCGGCAGTTTTGACGACGTTAAAATTACCGATAAATACAATAGTTTTTTAGAATCACGGCCTAAAAGCTGGGAAAACAATGCTATCTCGTTAATGGTAGACATGGCGCGTGAATCTAAAGCAGCCGGTGATAACTGTAAAATTCACATTGTGCATTTATCAAGTGATGAAGCGCTCGATACCATTGCAAAAGCAAAAGCTGAAGGCTTGCGTTTTACCGCAGAAACCTGTCCACATTATTTAACTATTGCCTCAGAAAACATTCCTGATGGCAAAACGTTATTTAAATGTTGTCCACCTATTCGCGAAAACAAAAACAGAGAGCAGTTATGGCAAGCGGTAACTGATGGTCGCATTAGTTTTATCGTCTCAGATCACTCTCCGTGTACACCGCAATTAAAACACATAGATACCGGTGACATTGAAAAAGCATGGGGCGGTATTTCAGCACTGCAATTTGGTTTGCCGCTTATTTGGACCGAAGCAAAAAACCGTGATTTCACTCTGGTCGATTTAGCCCGTTTGATGTCACATGAAACCGCCAAGTTTGCTGGTTTAGACAAAATAAAGGGCCAAATATCTGTTGGACATCATGCCGATCTCATGGTTTTTGATGACACCGCCAGTTTTATCATCAGCACTGACATGATCAAACATAAACATAAAATCACCCCTTATGTGGGACGCAAAGTTGATGGCCAAATAATGCAAACATTTGTTCGTGGTCAGCAAGTTTACTGTAATGACCAATTTATCAGTTCGCCTATTGGCAGACCGTTACTTAAAGGCCAGCTGTAAGTTAGCTGTCTTCTATTTAACAAATGAAATGAATTAAAAATTAACAATAAGAACTAAAACAAACTAACACTCACGCAACCTAGCGGAGCCTTTGAAAGGTTTGGCTAACAAAGCGTTAACAGGAGATGAAGTAATGATTGAAGATTGGTTAGCACAAAACAAATTATCTACCGAAGATGCAGCATTAGAACAAAAATTAAAGACTCATTATGTCGATTTAGCTAGCGAACGCGTTGGCGGTGAAACACTGTCATGTAGTGATGATTTCTTTGCTGAAATGGAAAACTTATTAAAGCCCGGTCGTGGTATTTTTATCGAAGAGAAATTTACTGAACGCGGTAAATGGATGGACGGTTGGGAATCACGTAGAAGTTATGGTCGTAACAATGGTCGTGATTCAGATTGGTGTATTATTCGTTTAGGTATCAGTGGTGTTATCCGTGCTTTTGATATCGACACCAATTACTTCCGTGGCAATGCTCCAGAGAAAGTATCGGTTGAAGCTTGTGTAAGTGAAGTTCAACCAAACAAAGATACCGTTTGGCATACTATTTTTGAAGCCACCGATGTTGAAGCACACAGCCAAAACCTTTTTGTCCTCGACGCTGAAAAAAAGCTAAATAACACAGCTTTTACCCATGTGCGTTTAACCATGTTCCCTGATGGTGGTATTGCGCGTTTTCGTGTGTACGGTGAAGCCGCCGTTAACTGGAATGATTTTGTTGACGGTGAACTGATCGATTTAGCGTCAATTAGAAATGGCGCTAAAGCATTGTTAGTTAGCGACATGTTTTTCAGCGATAAAAACAATCTAATTATGCCAGGTCGTGGTGTGAACATGGGTGACGGTTGGGAAACTAAACGTCGTCGTGATCCAGGTCCAGATTGGTCAATTGTAAAACTTGCCGCTACCGGTAGTGTTAATAAAGTCATCATAGATACGTGTCATTTCAAGGGTAATTTCCCTGACACCTTTATGCTTGAAGGCTGTATTAGCGATAGTGATGATTTTTCTGATAGCGCAACAAGCGTAACTTGGACTCCAATTATCCCAAGTACTAAATTGTATGCTCATCGTGAACATTTATTCACTAAAGAAATAATCACTGAAAAAGAGCAACCTTTTACTCATGTACGTTTAAGCATCTTTCCTGATGGTGGTATTTCTCGCATGCGTGTTTTTGGTAACCGCCAAGGTTAGTTAGCACTTTTTTCGTCAGGTTAACGGCACTGTTATTCAGTGCGGTTAACCAAAACGATTAATAATCAATCGCTATTTTAAGCTTTTACTATTAGGCAGTAGTGATTAAAGGAAACTAAAATGATATTAGAAGATTTAAACCAATTACCTGCAGCGGAGGCTAGCCATACATTTATGCAGTGTTGCTCCGCAAGTGCTTGGGTAAAAAAAATGGTTACAGCGCGTCCATTTTCTTCTGAGCTAGCAATAAAAAAAGCCGCTGATGATGCGTGGCAAGGTTTAACTGAACAAGATTATTTTGAAGCCTTTGAAGGTCATCCAAAAATTGGTGATGTCAGTAGTTTACGTGCTAAGTATGCTAATACCAAAGAATTGGCAGGTAACGAGCAAGGTTTAGTTAAAGAAGCAAATGACGATGTACTTGAAGTACTTTCTCAAGGTAACAGCGACTATGAAAAAAAATTTGGCTTTATTTTTATTGTTTGTGCAACCGGAAAAAGTGCTAAACAAATGTCTGATTTATTACAGGCACGTCTACCAAATAATAAAACGCAAGAGCTTGTTAATGCCGCTGAAGAGCAACGTAAAATATTTCAACTACGCATTGATAAAGCATTAGCTGAAGGCTAGTCCTAAATTTATTAAGGAACAAATATGAGCCAAATTACTACCCATATACTTGATACTACCCGTGGATTACCCGCGAAGAATGTACCTATCACCTTGTTTGCTCAAGACGGTGAAGGTTGGAAAGAAGTCAATGGTGGTGTCACCAATGAAGACGGACGTTTACCCGGTTTATTGGCTGTTGACGAAACATTAGCAGCGGGTGTTTACCGTATGCATTTTGCTACCGCGGTTTATTTTAAAGCCAACAACGAAGCAGGGTTTTACCCATACGTTGATATCGTTTTTGAAATCGATGCCAGCGGCACGCATTACCACATTCCATTATTGCTAACCGCATATGGATACTCTACTTATCGCGGTAGCTAATTAGCTATTCACAATAAGTAGACACAGTTTCAAGCCAGTAGAAAGATATTAAGCGTTACCATTAACCGAGAGATTAAGATGACCAGTAAAATCATTAATGTTGTACCCCAAGAGCTAACGGCAGAGAATTTCTCAGCTTATGGGGATGTAATTTCGGTGTCCGAAAGTGCTGAACATTTCGCCATTAATGATGGCCATACTATGCGTTATCACGATCTTGCCGAGGTTGATGTTGCCGAGCAACAGGGCAAAACCCTGATTAATATTTTTCGTTCTACCCCGCTGGCTTTTCCTTTACCAATAGAAATGATGGAGCGTCATCCATTAGGTAGCCAAGCGTTTATCCCTAAAGGCAAGCAACCTTATGTAGTGGTTGTTGCGCCAGCAGGTGAACTTGATACCAGCAAAATAAAAGTGTTTTTAGCCAGCAGTGAACAAGGGGTAAATTACCATAAAGGTACTTGGCATCACTTTTGTTTAGCGCTCAATGAAGTGAGTGACTTTCTCGTAGTCGATCGCGGCGGAGAAGGTGATAACTGTGATGTTGAAAAACTCGACGGTTCACTGGTGATCTCATTAGCAGCTAAGTAATGAAGACTTCAATAGTAATATAGTAAATAGATAGCACGGTATTAAGCCGTGAAAAACAGTACAGCACCCAGTAATAGTAAAATTCAATAAGTAATAGGTTAAGAAATATGTCGAACAACACTGCAAACACTTCTTCAACGAGTGAAGCAATAAGTAAAGCTACAAGTACCGGCCGCAAAGCATATCGTGGCGAAGTACTACACTTTTTAGCGGATCCTGCCAAAGTATCAGAAGAAGAGAGTTATCAGTACTTTGAAGATGGACTATTAGTCATCAACCATGGCTTAGTTGAAGCCGTCGGTAACGCCAAGGATTTACTGAAAACGTTACCCGCCGACGTTGTCGTTACCCAATATGACAATGGCCTAATCATGCCTGGTTTTATTGATACGCATGTACATTATGCACAATCCGAAATGGTCGCTTCTTACGGCGAACAATTACTCGAGTGGTTAGAAAACTATACCTTCCCTGAAGAAAAAAAATTTGCTGATCTTGAACACGGTAAACGTGTTGCTGAATTTTTCTTAAGCCAATTATTAGATGCTGGTACCACCACAGCATTGGTCTTTGGCACAGTACATAAAGAATCTGTTGAAGCTTTTTTTACCGTCGCTCAACAGAAAAAATTACGCATGATTTGCGGTAAAGTGTTGATGAATCAAAACTGTCCTGATGATTTATCAGATACCGTTGAATCAGGTTACGCCGACAGTAAAGCGCTCATTGAAAAATGGCATAACACTGACAGATTACAATATGCGGTAACGCCACGTTTTGCACCGACTTGCTCAACGGAACAACTGAATAAAGCCGGTGAGTTATTAAAAGAATATCCTAGTGTTTATTTACATACCCATTTATCTGAAAACAAAGATGAAATTGCATGGGTGAGTGAATTATTCCCTGACAGTGACGGTTACCTTGATGTGTACGATAAAAGCAGTCTATTAGGTCGCCGTAGTGTTTTTGCTCACGGTGTACATTTGCACGATCATGAGTGTCAGCGCTTAAGTGAGACCAATTCAGCCATTGCTTTTTGCCCAACCTCAAACTTATTTTTAGGTAGCGGTTGTTTCAACTTAAAGCAAGCTGAAGAATTTGATGTGAATGTCGGCTTAGGTACTGATATTGGTGCCGGTAGCAGTTTCTCTATGTTAACCACACTCAACGAAGGTTATAAAACTCAGCAATTACGTGGTGATAAATTAAGCCCCTACAAATCATTATATTTAGCGACCTTAGGGGGCGCTATTGCCTTAGATTTAGAAGGGACTATTGGTAACTTTATTCAAGGCGCTGAAGCTGACTTTATCGTGCTTGATTATCAAGCAACACCTTTAATGGATGTACGCATCAAACGCTGTACAACCTTAACTGAAAAATTATTCGTGTTGAGCATGCTAGGTGACGATAGACACGTTAAAGCGACGCACATCATGGGCGAAAAAGTTTAATTAACAAATTATTTAATACCTGAAACCTGCGAATACGGCATCAGAAGTACTCATTTATAGTTATAAATTCCGTGCTTCTTCTTTGTACTCACAAACTTCAGACATCAATTAATTCACTAATGGTATATTCAAACGCTTCACTTACTAAAGGCTAAGGAGCTAATAAAAATACCAGTACTACATATAACAGGCGGTTTCCTAGCGCGGGGCTAAGGCAACATCACTTACAGACAATGCTTTATAAAAACGATAATCATAAGACTATATTGTATAGAGCATTAGTTACTCAAAAATTTAGTTAATCATAAAATTATAAAACCCTTATTTCGAGTAAAGGTACAAAAGGAAAGACTATGGACCCGTATATTACTGAGTGGTTAAACCTAATCATTCGCTTCGCACATCTTATCGTTGGTATCGCTTGGATCGGTGCTTCATTTTACTTTGTTTGGTTAGATAACCATCTTGAAAAACCACCCGAAGCAAAAGCTGAAAAAGGCATTTCTGGTGATCTTTGGGCCATTCACGGTGGTGGCTTCTATGAAGTAGCAAAATATAAATTAGCGCCACCTAAAATGCCAACCACATTGCATTGGTTTAAGTGGGAAGCTTACACCACTTGGATCACAGGTTTCTTACTACTCTCGCTTATGTTTTATGTTGGCGCTGAATCTTACCTCATTGACCCGCGCGTAAAAGATTTAACCCAGTGGCAAGCTATTGGCTTAGGACTAGGCTCGATTGTTATTGGTGTGGGTAGTTATGAGTTATTAGTACGCACAAAGCTTAAAGACCATGGTTTAGTATTAGCCGTTATTTTATTCGCTATTGCGACAGTTTTATCTTACGGATTAACCCAAGTCTTTAGTGCCCGTGGTGCTTACATGCATATGGGTGCAATCTTAGGTACTATCATGGCTGGCAATGTGTTTTTCGGCATTATGCCATCACAACGCGCCTTAGTTAAAGCGGTAGAAGAAGGTGCTACTCCTGACTCTAAATATGGCCTTAATGCCAAGTTACGCTCAACGCACAACACCTATATCACCTTACCCGTGTTGTTCATTATGATTTCAAATCACTACCCAATTACCTATAACCATAGTGCAAATTGGTTAGTACTAATGGCCATCATATTAATCACTGCAGCCGTACGTCAGTATTTTGTTTTACGTCATTTTGGCCAACAAAAACCTATGGTATTAGTGAGCTCTATTATTGCCACTATCGTGCTTGCCTACGCTATTGCCCCCAAGACAGTTGAACTCTCCGCTGAGCAAAAACAGCAAGGTGTTAGTAATGCGCAAGTCCAACATATTATTGAAACCCGTTGTAGTGCCTGTCATTCAGAAGCACCAACTGATGATGTATTTAAATCTCCTCAAGGTGGCGTTATTTTTTCAGACATGGCTTCTATCAAACAATGGGCACCGAGAATTGAAGCTCGTGTTGTCAACTCCAAAGACATGCCGTTTATGAACAAAACCCAAATGACTGAGGAAGAACGTCTAACGCTATCACTTTGGTTAAGCAAAGATAAAGACCAAAATAAAGGATAAGAAATGAAGCAAAGAACAATCAAGCACGGTTATAAAGTTGCAGGCTGCTTGTATAATTTAGTCAACCATGAAGTATTACCGGGTCTTAACATTCATGCCGATGACTTTTGGAATTCTGTTGCTGAGGTGTTAGCTGAGTTTACTCCGCGTAATCAACAGCTATTAGCGACAAGAGCTAATTTACAAGCGCATATTGATGTTTGGCATACTGATCCCGCCAATCAGCCTTTTAACCAACAGCGCTATGAGTTGTTTTTAAAAGAAATAGGATATTTGGTCACCGAGAAAGCAGATTTTACTATCTCTACTCAAAATGTTGATGATGAGGTTGCCCTTATTGCGGGCCCTCAACTGGTAGTGCCCTTGATGAATGCACGATTTTCCCTTAATGCCGCGAACGCACGATGGGGTAGCTTGTATGACGCTTTATATGGTACCGATGTTATTGGTGACGATAATGGCGCGAAACAGACTAAAGATTTCAATCCTATTCGCGGACGTAGAGTGCAAGCATACGCGCGCAGATTTTTAGATGAAACTTTACCGTTAACCCGTGGTAGTCATATTGATGCGGTGAAGTACCATATCGTCAAAAAAGCCTTTACTGTGACCCTTTTCACTGGTGAACAAGTGCAGTTAAAAGAGGCACAACAGTTTGTTGGCTACAAAGGATCTACCGCTGCTCCCTCTATCCTACTTTGCCGTCATAATGGTCTACACATTGAGATCCAAATAGATAAAGACAATGTTGTCGGCAAGACCGATGCCGCTGCTGTTAAAGATGTAGTATTAGAGTCGGCGTTAAGTACTATTCAAGACTGTGAAGACTCTATTGCCGCGGTAGATGCCTCGGACAAAACCTCGGTTTATCGTAACTGGTTAGGTTTAATGAAAGGCGACCTTGCTGAGATTATTCAAAAAGGCAGTAGAACCATCACCCGTACCTTAAACCATGACCGCAACTATTTATCGCCTGACCAGAAAGAAATCACCCTGCCAGGAAGAAGCCTGCAATTCATTCGTAATGTAGGTCACTTAATGACCACAAATGCTATTGTCACAGCAAAGAATGAAAAAGTACCTGAAGGCATTGTTGATGGCCTCATCACCAGTTTAATTTCACTGCACGATTTAAAGGGCACCTCGAAATTCAAAAACTCTAAACAAGGCAGTATTTACATTGTAAAACCTAAAATGCATGGCCCTGAAGAAGTTGCCTTTAGCCATGATTTGTTTAGTGCCATTGAACGTCATTTGGGCTTAGCCCAAAACACCATAAAAATGGGTATCATGGATGAAGAACGTCGCACTTCTGCCAATTTAAAAGAGTGTATACGCGCCGCACAAACACGCCTTGCGTTCATTAACACTGGCTTTTTAGACCGCACCGGTGATGAAATTCATACCAGTATGCATGCGGGCGCTATGGCTCAAAAAGCCTTGATGAAAGATGAACCCTGGATAACAGCCTATGAAAATAGAAATGTAAGAATTGGTTTGCAAGCAGGCCTGCAAGGTAAAGCGCAAATTGGTAAAGGCATGTGGGCAATACCGGATCAAATGTCGGAAATGGTTAAAAGTAAAATAGCCCATCCAAAATCGGGGGCAAATTGTGCTTGGGTTCCCTCGCCAACTGCCGCTACGTTACACGTAATGCATTACCACAAAGTCAATGTTCAAGAGATTCAAAGTGCCATGCAAGCCGAGTTTTCTTTACCGGGAACTATTGATGATTTAAGTGAGTTATTGACTATCCCTTTACTTAAAAATCAAACCGAATTATCAACAGCGGCAATTCAAAAAGAACTAGACAATAACATTCAAGGTTTATTGGGGTATGTGGTTCGTTGGGTGAATCAAGGCATTGGTTGCTCCAAAGTACCTGATATCGACAATATAGCCCGCATGGAAGATAGAGCAACCTTACGAATATCAAGTCAACATGTTTGCAACTGGCTTCATCATGGTGTGATCAGTGACAGCCAAGTACTTGAATCACTACAGCGCATGGCTGAAGTTGTTGATCAACAAAATGCTGCCGATAGCAGCTACATTGCTATTGGGACAGATTTTGGGGAAAGTATTGCTTTTAAAGCTGCCAAGGATCTTATTTTCCAAGGCAAAGAGCAGCCAAGCGGCTATACCGAACCGTTATTACACCAAAGACGCCAAGAAGTTAAAGCCATGTACTAACTTTATTTACAACAATTTAAGCACAGCGCTTATTTAACATCATCGTTTTTAAAAGCCACATTACTTGCAACGCCGGTAATGTGGCTTTTGCTTTATAAGTTAATGACAAAACTCAACGCGAGCAATCAAGCATAACTTCGATTAAGTCAAAGTATTTGTTATGAATACTATGGCTGCCAGATAACATTTGTTATAAAATTGTTTACTGCATCATCAATGAAGTTATGAGGTATTTGTGTCGGTAAAAAAAGAATCTGTAGGGCAAGTTCGCCAAAGAAATGTTGCACTTATTTTAACAGCGGCCAAAACAGAGTTTGTTACACATGGCTTTAAAGGTGCGTCAATTAAACGCATCGCTGAACGTGCAAATATTCCTCGAGCAAATATCCATTATTATTTCGATGACAAAACTGATCTTTATCAGCAATTACTCACTGAAATAATTGTCAGCTGGAATACTAGTTTCGATACCTTAAGCATTGATGATGATCCTAAAACAATTCTTACTGCTTATATTCATGAAAAAATCATGCATGCCAAACATGATCCTGATGGATCAAAAATATTTGCCAGTGAAGTCATTCATGGCGCGCCTATTCTTAAAGACTATTTGCATACTGAATTTAAGCAATGGTTAGATGAAAAAATCACCATCATTGAAACCTGGATTAAACAAGGTCAAATAGATGTAATCAACCCACATCACTTGTTATTCCTTATTTGGAGTTCCACCCAGCATTATGCTGACTTTAATGTGCAGGTATTGGCTGGTTTTGGTAAAGAGGCAATGAACGATGATGATTTTGATGATGTAATCCAGTCACTGACTTCAATTATCCTAAAAGGCTGCGGTTTATCTTAAGCCAAACAGTGGTGTTTATCTCACTAAGCTAGAAGATGCTTCGCCATCCCTGACAACTTTACTGGCATTGTTGACATGATTTATTGAAAAGCTTACTGTCATCTTAGTTTTGAACGTTCCTAGACCTTGAGAATAAATAATAGAAACTAACCTATGAAAATTGAAGAGATAATGAGTGAAGAAGTCACTTGTATAGATTTAGATGACAGATTATCTGTTGTTAGAGAACTATTCATTAAGCATAAGTTTCACCATTTAATGGTTACGGATAGTAAAAATCAACTAGTAGCTGTTATTTCTGAAAGAGATTATTTAAAAGCGACCAATTCAAATATAGAATTACCCACAGCTAATGAAAAAGATTTGGCGATGTTAAACAAACGCGTTCATCAAATTGTCTCGAAAAAATTAGTCGCCATTAAACAATTCAGTCCTTTTAGTGAAGCAATAAAGACCTTTCATGATACTGGCATGTCTTGTCTTCCTGTAATCAATAGCAATAACCAGCCTGTCGGAGTTATCACCTCTCGAGATATAATTAAGTGGTTATATAGTAAAGTTAACTCACCTAAATCTTAACTTTTATGGTACTAAACGGTGTATGGTTATTGGAATCATCGACGTGATATCCGATGAATACCCCTCTAAAAATAGTAAGTTTGATGTTCGTAACTGACCTGCGAACATAACCAACCAGTATTTCAGCCCCTCAAAAAAGCAAAATCTAGCATCTGTTACCGTAAAACGCCCAGATTTAACGCTTCAAAAAGCACTTTGAGTTCCACATAGTGGAATATTATTGGATGAAATTTTACAAAAAAGCGTTTTTTATTTCATTATGTGAAAAAAAAGACCATCGAAAGATGGTCTTTTTTCATTAATAAAACTTTTTTTAAGATTTTATTGGTGTAACGCGTCTTTTAAAGCCGATAAACATAAGGCAACATTCTCGCTTTTAGCCGCATGTCCCATAAGACCTATTCGCCATGCTTTACCAGCAAAAGCACCTAAACCAGCACCTATTTCAAGGTTGTAGTGCTCTAATAAGTAATCACGTATTTTAGCATCATCAGCACCATCAGGAATGTAGATAGCGTTTAATTGAGGTAAGCGCTCTTCTTCCGGTACGATGAACTCAATACCTAATTCTTTCAGTCCTTTAGCTAATACTTCATGTTGTTCTTTATGGCGTGCCCAGCTATTTTCTAAGCCTTCATCATGAAGCATTACTAAGGCTTCATGTAAGGCATATAAAGAGTTTACTGGAGCGGTATGGTGGTAACTACGCTTACCTTCACCAGACCAATAGCCCATCACTAAGGTTTGATCTAAGAACCAACTTTGTATTTGAGTTTTACGATTTTGAACTACTGCTACAGCCTTAGGGCTAAAGGAAAGAGGCGATATGCCTGGTACACAAGACATACATTTTTGTGTACCCGAATAGATAGCGTCTATGCCCCATTCATCCACTTTCAGCTCTACACCTCCTAATGATGTCACTGCATCAACAATCGTTAAACAATCATGCTCTTGCGCCATTTTACATAGGGCTTTGGCATCTGAAAGCGCCCCCGTTGACGTTTCTGCATGAACAAAGGCTAAGAATTTAGCATCAGGATGGTCATGTAACGCAGCTTTTACCTTATGAGTTTCAACTGCACGCCCCCAAGGAGAGTCAACAACCACGGCCTCTGCACCTATTCTGGTAACGTTCTGAATCATACGGTCACCAAAAACACCATTGCGACAAACAATCACTTTGTCGCCCGCTTCAACTAGGTTTACAAAACAGGCTTCCATCCCTGCAGAGCCCGGTGCTGATAAGGCGATAGTGAATTCATTTTTGGTTTGAAAAGCGTATTGAAGTAGCGTTTTTACTTCATCCATCATACTGATAAATAACGGGTCTAGATGACCAATCGTTGGCCTAGCCAATGCAGACAATACTCGTGCACTTACATCTGAAGGCCCAGGGCCCATTAAAATTCTTTGTGGTGGGTTGAATGATTTAAATGTCATAATTGCATTACCTTCTATTTTAGTTTTAATTTTTAGTTGTGTTTATAAAACAACCTGATGTATCGTAGTAAATCGCAACCTGACACATGTGTCAAGTTACGAAAAAACAATGAAACTTGGATATATTGAAAAAAATTAAAATTAAAATTAAAATCATAACTAAAATTACATTGAGAGAGACAATATGAAAATTTCAGTACCACTTACCGCCCTTGCATTAACCGTTGCGTTAAATGCACCAATGGTTTCAGCAGAGATCTGGGGAAATACAGAAGTACAATTACAAGCACTAGGTGAATTAGAACGAGTAGGTACCGGTGGCACCGCTGACACTACCATCATCACCTTCCAACATGCTGGTGGCTGGGAATATGGCGATAACTTCTTCTTTATGGATTATTCTCGTTACTCAGTAAATAACGATGCTAACTTCCCGGTAGCAGATTCAAGCGAGCTATACGGCGAGTGGTATTCAAACTTTAGCTTGGGCGCAATTAGCGGTAATGATCTTAGCTTTGGTCCAGTAAAAGATATTGGTGTTGTTGCTGGTTTTAACTTCGCCCCTGAAGTAGACAGCGCTTGGGTATTACCTGGTGTTAGATTCGCCTTAGATTTACCAGGTTTTGCTTTTGCACAAATTGATGTGACTGGTTATATCCATCAAGGCGGCGGCAGTGCAGATTCCCCTGTCTTTACCGTGGTTGATGAAGACTCTAGTTTTATGGTTGATTTTGCTTGGGCATATCCCTTTAAAATTGGTTCAACAAGCTGGAGCATCGAAGGTCATCTAGAATACATTGACGGCCGCACTCAAGTGAATAACTTTGGTACTACAGAGCTAGAATCATGGATTTTATTTCAACCACAAATTCGCTTAGATTTAGGTGAAGTATTAGGACAAAAAGCACAGCGTTTATTCGTTGGTATTGAATACCAATACTGGAAAAATAAACTAGGTGAGAAAGGTACTGATGATAATGCTGCACAGCTTCTTGCTGTATGGCGTTTCTAATAGGTTAATAACCTATTTATACCCGTTACCATTCAAGATGCATGTTTCAGAGTGCTTGAGCAATGTCAATTCAAGGCGCTGTGATGAAATAATGGTTGTTCCATTATAATTCACAGCAATGATGAAGTGATGTAGCTCAAGCGCTTCTTTGATGGGTTTAAAATCATTTTATACGTCGTTAAATAACCAAACCATAGAATGACTATGCTTAAATTATTTACCTTGTCTAAAGTGGTTTTAATTCCCACTGAATCCGGCACTTTGATTGGTAATGGGTATAGACCCATAAATTAAAATAAGCTGCCGATTTCATTATGTTTATTGGCAGCCTTTTTATTATTCCTATTTGTTGAAAATCCTATACTGAATCCCACTACTGTGGCGCGGTATTTTGCATGCTTTAACCCTATTTATATCTTGATTAACAGGTATGGGGGTGCTTTCTCGATGAAAGGTGTATTTCACTGATTTATCTAAAGCTTATTAAAACAAAAACAACGATATAACTTTATCAATAACTAATACCAAACAGATTAATTTTAGTACTCAACAAACTCCCCCCAAAGAAAGCGTTGACTACCGTATTAACTTCTAACCTTAAAACTATAAAAAGTAGGTCAAAATGTCTGATTTTAAACAAGCAGCACTGGATTATCACGCCTTGCCAACGGCTGGGAAAATTGCCATTGCTATCACAACACCCGCCGAAACCAGTGCTGATTTATCGCTCGCTTATAGTCCTGGAGTCGCTGAACCTTGTCGAGAAATAGCCAAAAATCCTGATGATGTCTATAAATACACAGGTAAAGGTAATACCGTTGCCGTTATCTCAAACGGTACTGCTGTTTTAGGTTTAGGTAATTTAGGGCCAATGGCCTCTAAGCCAGTAATGGAGGGTAAAGCATTATTGTTTAAACGCTTTGCTGACATTAATTCATTCGATATTGAAGTAACGCATAGAACACCTGAAGAGTTCATCAATACGGTCGCTGCTATCGCGGATAGTTTTGGTGGTATTAACTTAGAAGATATCAAAGCACCTGAGTGTTTTATAATTGAAAAAGCACTAAATGAGCGTTGTAAAATACCGGTGTTTCATGATGACCAGCACGGGACTGCTATCGTGACGGCGGCTGCCATGATTAATGCCTTAGAAATACAAAATAAGAAAATTGAACAAGCTGATATCGTTTGTTTAGGTGCCGGTGCGGCTGCGATTGCCTGTATGGAGTTGCTGATCCAATGTGGCGCAATTCGTGAAAAAATATATATGCTCGACACGAAAGGGGTTATCCATACTCGCCGTGATGATTTATCTGAATATAAAACCCGTTTTGCCAATAACACCGACAAACGAACTTTAGATGATGTTATTGAAGGCGCTGATGTTTTTCTTGGTGTTTCTGGCCCTAACTTGCTTAACACAGAGCAGTTAAAGAAAATGGCAGACAACCCAGTTGTGTTTGCGTGTTCTAACCCAGATCCTGAAATAAAACCTGAACTAGCACACAGTGTTAGAAGTGATTTAATTATGGCGACCGGTCGCTCTGATTATCCAAATCAAGTGAACAATGTTCTATGTTTCCCCTTTATTTTCCGCGGTGCTTTAGATGTACGAGCGCGTAAGATTAATAACGAAATGAAAATAGCTGCGGTCCATGCAATTAGAGAACTAGCCAAGCAAGACGTGCCGAAAAGTGTTTTAAAAGCAAGTAATGAAAAGGAATTGTCCTTTGGGAAAGGTTACATCATTCCTCGCCCAATGGATCCAAGGTTATGCAAAAATGTTGCCTTAGCAGTTGCTAAAGCTGCGGTTGATTCAGGCGTTGCTGCTTTACCTTTGCCTGATAACTATATGAATGATACTTAAAATTTTTTATTCATGTTTAAGTCTAACTCTTAAATTATTCATATAAAACAACATGAAAATCCTTATTTTCATTTTGTTAATTACAAGAGTGACTATTTAAATAATTAAATCGTCACTTTTTATTTCTATTTATATAACAAAGATTTAAAAAAATAAGTAGCCGCTATTACGTTACGATGAGTCAGCACAAACAATAACTTGCACCTAGGTTATAAAAAGCCCAACGTCTTCATAGCACTAAACACTGTCATTCAGTTTCATTAAACCGACTTCGATCATCAATTATTTTTTAAATTTTTAGTCATAATCATAGCAACGACATTAAACTGGTTAATTTGTTCGCTTGAAAGAGAGTTTTGCATGGTTTCAATGATACCTTTCTCAATTGCTAACATTTGGTTTAGGATCTCTTGACCAAGCGTTGTCAGTTCAATTACTTGGCTTCTACTATGCAAACTAGATTGCAGACTAATTTAAAGAAATATTAGGAGATTATGATGAGATATAAACATGTAAAAGCAGGTGAATCAGAACGATACAATCTAGCAGGAGGAGAACTTACCTCAATTCTTGCAACAGGTTTAGATACAGACAATCAAGTGTCTATTTTTGACAGTAAACTTCCAAAAGGAAATGAGGCTCCTTGGCATTATCACGAAATTGATGATGAAATTTTTTATATTATTTCAGGTGAAGTAGAGTTTGATGTAGAAAAAGAAAATTTTCTAGCTACAGCTGGTGACTTAATTATCGCTGGGCCTAACGTGAGTCGACGTTTTAAAGCTATTTCAGATAGTCACTTACTGGTAATAAATACACCTTCAGGTCCATCTGAAAATTTTATTAGAGATATTTCAACGTTTTCAGATGACAATCCTCCTACGGATAAAGACAAAAAATCATTCATAGAAAAATATAAAATCCATATTATTTAGTTTGGCTATATCACTTGAGTTTTCAGTAAAACATACGATAAAACGGTTAATGTTGATGCCGATAAATTACTAGGAATAACATATTAGCCCTAGTAGTTTATTCGTTATTTATTGCTACTTTTTATAGCTAAATCATGAATACTACAAAAAACACATCTAATAACGAATGATTCGTATCCAATTATATTTTATTTTATAAAAATGTTTTACAATCCTCAAAATGTCACTTCAATACTGACAAAACTCCCCCTATTAAGTTAGCTAAACGGGTATTAAGTTCGCAGAGGACTTATCTTGTTTTCTAGCTTAGGGCTTTCAATGCTAGTTCTAGGTAAAATCATGAATATAAGAAAAACTTTTTTTTGGCTACATTTAATCATAGGCTGTAGTGCGGCTATTTTTATTTTTTTAATGTCTATCACCGGTGTTGCCTTAACCTATGAACGTCAGATGATTAAAGCCGCCGAACGTAGCGATTATCCTGCAGCGCCAACAGCATCAAATAACAAGTTACCCCTGTCGCAACTTTTGATTATTGCTAAACAGTACCCGAGCAAAAAAATCGCTAACGTTGTGGTAGAAAATCAGCCTAATGCACCGATTATTATTAAAGATGGCAGAAAAACACTCGCTTACCTTAACCCTTATACTGGGGCAGAAATAGCGATACCGGGTCAAGGCACAAAAACCTTTTTCCGTAAATTAAGAGCTTTTCATCGTTGGTTAACCTTAGATGGAGATTTCAGTCAAACAGGTCGAGAGGTTAATGGTATTGCCAATGTCATTTTTATTGTTTTAATTCTTTCAGGGCTATATTTATGGCTACCTAAGCGCTTTAACAGCAGAGCATTCAAGCAAAGGTTAACCTTGTCTGGAAATTATCCTAACAAGAGTGCGAGAAATTACCAATGGCATAATGTTTTTGGTATTTATATCGCGCCGGTACTTTTTGTAGTGGTGGTAACTGCGGTATTCTTTTCCTATAAATGGCCGGGCCAAACACTTAAAAACTATGTCTCAACAGAGTCAGTGTCACTTGCTAAGCCTGTTGAAGTGTCTGCTCAACAAAGCGCGTCCCAACTAACTATTACTAAACAATTAACCAAAATAAGACAATATTATCCACAGTGGCAAAGCATTCAATTTTCATTAGATAATGCGCCGACTAGCAGCAAAATTTACCGTGTTGATATGGGTAATGGTGGTGAACCACAAAAACGTATCTCAATATTATTAGATTCTACAACAGGGGATCTGGTTCAAGAACAAAAATTTGACCAACTATCTACTTACAGCAAGCTACGTAGCTACATTAGGTTTCTTCATACCGGTGAAGTCTTCGGACCATTTGGACAAACTATTGCTGGTTTGGCTTCGCTATTTGCATGCTTATTGGTGTATACCGGCGCGATGCTTTCTTGGAGGCGTTGGAAAAACAGTCAAAAAGTAAGCGGCACTGTATCCGCGCAAGTAAATTAACTATGACTAAAGAGGGTTGGTCTAAGTAGAGCTTTAAGTGGCTCTACATAATTGGTGTTATTTGTCTCGTTTATATAAAGACTCGATTGTACTTGTGGCAATAGTGTTCGCATTAATCATATAACCCGTTAACGCGCCTGACGCCTCTTGTGGCAACTCAAGCTTCTCTACTGATAGTGCATGAACAGTAAAGCGGTAATGGTGAATTCCGTGGCCTTCTGGCGGGCAAGCACCACCAAACCCGCGGTAACCGAAATCATTTGCTATTTGCACGCTGCCCTCAGGTGCTGAGCCTTTTTTGGCACTGCCAGCGCCTGCGGCTATTTCGTTCACAGTATGAGGAATATTCACTATTTGCCAATGCCACCAACCACTGCCTGTTGGTGCATCAGGATCATAGGCAGTAATGGCAAAACTTTTCGTACCTTCAGGAGCACCTGACCATGCTAGCTGTGGCGATAAATCCCCGCCGCTACAACCAAAGCCATTAAATTCTTGGGCTTTAGCCATAAATTCTCCCTCTGCGATATCTTTACTTGATAAGGTAAAAGTATCTGCCAAGGTGATAGAAGAAAAACTGATTGAGAGCAAGGTAACTAATGTGAGTGACTTAAACATAACGATGAACCTTATTTAATGAATTACTAAATGGTGATTGGCAATAGATGGTTAACTATAGATAACTATTCTAGCGATATCCCATATAATTCATAGTATCGATACTGCTAAGTTTCGCCCTACCCGTTTTTTTTGGTAAGTTTTATATAAACTTACACATGCCATGACCTAAAGAACGACTAGGTCTTTGGGTGTAACCATAACGGCTATAGAAGGCCTCTTTTCCCTGTGCTGCCAACAAACCGATAGTAGAGCCTTGGTTAGTGGCATCAGATAAATAGCCTTCTATCTTAGCCATTAAAGCCGCGCCAATACCCAACTTTTGGTAGCTTGGGTCGACAATCACATCCTGAATATAAAAATACATAGCGCCATCACCAACGACTCTTCCCATACCAACAAGTCGGTTATCATGCAAAATGATCACATGGAATAAGCTATGATTTAAACTTTTTTCAGCGAGGTTCGCATCAAGATCGCCCCATCCCACTTTGCTGCGTAATGTCAGAAAGTCTTCAACTGTTGGGCTGTCTAATTTTAAGCAAAATTTATCTGCTAACACTGTCATCTCCATTTATTCTAGGCAGCTTAATCGTACGCTCAACCAATCAAACATTAGTACTGTCGTAATAAATCACTTTAACGTTCTGAGCAGAAAATCAAAGTCTGTTACTAAGTTAACTTAACTACTAATACTTTCACATAATAAACATCATTTTTATTTTAAGACTATTTTTTAACATTATGTTATTGGCTAGCTAATTTTTAGAAAGCAAAAAATGGCTGTTTAAATGAATAAACAGCCATTGTGAATTGTTGCCCTTGAAACTTTAGCTAAAAAGTAGTGTTATAAGTTGAAGTAAGTAACCTGCCCTTTAGCTTCAGCTAATTCAGCAGCGACTGAGGCTACAGCTAAATCCTGTAAGCCAACACCAGTACCATCAAACAAAGTAATATCTTCTGCTGATGTTCGGCCGGTTTTAGTACCGTTAATTACTTCGCCAATTGGCACAATGTCGCTTTGTTGAATGAGCTTTTGTGCAATCGCATGTTGAGCTTCACCCAGAGTAATTGATTGCGCTAATTCATCGGTAAAGACCTTAGCTACTGCCAGTAGCTTAGCATCAACTTCTTGCTTGCCTACAGTGTCGGTTCCCATACACGCAATGTGAGTACCGGGCTTGATCCAGTCTTTATCTATTAGCGCCTCAAACGCTGAAGTAATGGTAATAATGACATCCGCTTGAGCACAAAGCTCTTCACGCGTTACTGATTCAAACGGTAAACCTAATTCTTCAGCCACCGCAGCAAGCTTAGGTATTTGCTCAGGGTGGAAGTTCCAGCAAACAATTTTTTCGAACTCACGTTGTTCAACAGCGGCACGTAATTGAAAAGTTGATTGGTGACCTGCACCTACCATACCTAGCACTTTTGAATCTTTACGAGCTAAATGCGCAATAGAAACGGCAGAAGAGGCAGCAGTTCGCACGGCAGTTAAGTAGTTACCGCCAACAAGGGATTTTAACTGGCCGGTATCAGGGTCAAACAAAATCACTGTGGATTGGTGGTTAGTCAGGTCTTTTTGCACATTACCCGGCCAGTATCCCCCTGATTTTAAGCCAAGCACCATACCGTCACGGTCGAAGCCCGATTTAAAACCATAGAGGGCATCCGCATGACCAATGGCTTCACGTATTACCGGAAAGTTGTAGGCGGTATTTTTCGCCATTGCAGAAAATACGTTTTCTACTGCGGTAAAGGCATCTGCTCTACCCATAACTTCTTGGCAAACCGCTTCTGAAACAACTGATACGCCCTTGTTAACGGGTAAAGAGTTTTTATGTGAATGGTTTTCTGGTGCATGGTTTTCTTTTGAATCACTCATAATTAATGTCCTATAAAAATAGCAAAACCCTCAACAAAGGCCGAGGGCATAAATAGCTTTTAAAGATGAATGTTTAGTACGCTTTACCACGTGCAGAAACTGGCCATAAGGTTTCTACTTTGCCATTACGTACACCAACATAATAATCGTGAACGTTACACGTTGGATCACAATGCCCAGGGACGAGTTTTAGCTTTTCATTAATTTTTAGTACGCCGTTAGCATCTGAAATAACACCGTGTTCATCAGAACACTTGATGTATTCAACATCATCACGACCAAAGATGTACGGTAAACCACTATCTACTGATTGCGCTTTAAGACCTGCATCACAAATAGCTTTGTCAGCTTTGGTGTGGCTCATAACAGACGTTAAGATAAATAATGAGTTTTCAAATTCTGAAATTCGCTCACCTTTTTCATCATGAATGCGTTGGTAATCAGCATCCATAAAAGCGTAAGAACCACACTGTAATTCATTGAAAACACCTGAATTACCTTCAAAGTAATATGAGCCTGTACCGCCACCACCAACGATGTCGCACTCAAGCCCTTCTGCTTTAAGCATGTCGATTGTTCGAGCAACCATGCCAACAGCGATGTCAATCTTCTCTTTACGTTCTTGGTAACTTTCCATGTGCTGCATAGCGCCTTGGTAAGCTTGAATACCAGAAAAAGTTAGACCTGGTGTTGCCGCAATCGCTTTAGCGATATCAACAACGGGCTGGCCTTCACTTACACCACAACGACCCGCGCCACAGTCAATTTCAACTAAACATTCAATTTGCGTGTCATGTTTATTAACCGCAGCTGCTAATTCAGCAACATTTTCAAGATCATCAACACAAACCAAAGTACGAGCGCCAAGTTTAGGTAAACGTGCTAAACGATCTATTTTTGCTGGTTCACGTACTTGGTTAGATACTAAAACATCTTTAATGCCGCCACGTGCAAAGACTTCGGCTTCTGATACTTTTTGACAACATACACCACAGCTATCACCCAGCTTTTCTTGTAAAAATGCTATATCAACAGACTTATGCATTTTGCCATGCACACGATGACGAACCCCCATCTCTTTAGCGAATTGTCCCATCTTGGTAATGTTACGCTCTAACGCGTCTAAATCGACAATCAAACAAGGTGTTTGAATGTCCGCTTCATCCATACCCGGAAGGGCCGGAACGTCATAACCTACTTCTAAATCATTTACTTTTGTCATCTTCTTCTCCAAAATTTTAATTAGTATTTAGATAATTTTTAGATCGAGCTTTTGTATAATTTTTAATTTGAACCAAAATTTAATTTTTTTGACGGCTGTACTTATTGGCCTATTTATTCATCCAAGGTAATTTGTCTAAATCGACATTACCGCCAGTCAGAATTACCCCGATACGCTTGCCTTTAAATACCTCGGGATTTTTCAAAATAATCGCGAGTGTTACCGCGCTGCTTGGCTCCACTACAATTTTCATGCGGATCCAAATAAGCTTCATTGCCGCGACAATTTCGTCTTCGGTTGCCGTTAAAATATCGGTGACATGGTTTTTAACAAAATGCCAAGTCAGATCTTTAAGTGGAACTTTTAGACCATCGGCAACTGTCTCTGGAGCATCGTCAGCAATGATATGACCCGCTTTAAATGAGCGCGCAGCATCATCTGCATTCAAAGGCTCTGCCGCATAAATTTTGATTGTCGGATTAGTAGTAGAGAGTGTTAAGCAAGTACCTGATATCATGCCGCCGCCGCCAATTGGCGCTACCACAGCATCTAAATTAAGTACCTGATTAACCAGCTCTTTTGCACAAGTGGCTTGGCCAGCGATAACGCGTGGGTCGTTGTAAGGATGAACAAAGTCTGCACCTGACTCAGCAACAACGTCAGCAAAGACGGCTTCGCGTGAACTAGTAGAAGGCTCACATTCAACAATGACTCCGCCATAGCCAATTACGGCATCTTTCTTAGCTTGCGGCGCTGTACGCGGCATCACTACGGTAACGGGGATGCCACGTCGTCCAGCGGCATAAGATAACGATAAAGCATGGTTACCTGATGAATGTGTAGCCACACCAATTTTTGCTTCAGCGTCTGTTAAACCAAAAACAGCATTACAGGCTCCGCGCACTTTAAAAGCGGCTGCCTTTTGCAAGTTTTCACATTTAAAAAATAACTCAGCACCTGTTAATTCATTAAGGAAACGTGAGGTTAATACTGGGGTTTCGTGAATATAGGGTTTAATACGTTCGTGGGCTACGAGTACATCCTCGTAGCTTGGAATATTCATGGTTTGGTTAGGTGAACTGCTCATAGGTGCCTCTTAATATCTCTTGCGGTATTAACCGTCATATTAGTCATGGCTTTAGCCGTGACATTAATCGTGTGGTAATACCAACCTCACTAACTTAGTGATCATTTCTACTGGTTAAATAGCCAACTACTTCGTTATTTATTTAATAATTATAACAACTAGTTATTGCAATAAATGCCTTATATTTCGCCATTTTTCCTGCGTATAAAATAGATCACATAATTAATGAAACTGGTATAAGTCGTATTTATCTATATGAGTCTTAAGGTGACTCGTAATTTGTAGCTGATGTTTATTTTCTTAGTCATTTTTTGCTTCTATTTCACCTTATGGAAAACAACTAGTTCAGGCAAACAAGATGAATTCCACCATGTGAAATAATGACTTTGTATACCGAGTAATGCCTTCCACACCACTGATAAATAAGGGGGTATATGAATATCGAGTTCAGTGCAATTTACATATTCCACTATGTGAAATCGACGAACTCGCATTAATGATGGCTTTTGTCGGTTTAAGCTATATATTTAAATCAAAACCAACATAAAGTTGACACAAGAGTCAAGAAAGGGGATGTTATAACAATCCAATTAATTAATAATTCAAATTTAATGAGCGTAAACCTTCAAAAGCAACAATGTTATTGGGTGTTTAGAGCATTTAAAAAGATCACTTAGTTAGTTTGATATTCGATAAATTTTTAAACTGAGCGGCAATATTATGACTAAAGTTAAACCCGAATCTCGCATTCAAGTAATAGATAGAGCAGCCACATTACTCGATGCTATTTCACGCTATACCATGCCGGTAACACTAAAAGCGCTTAGTGCCGATACTAATTTAGCGCCATCTACTGCTTTTCGAATATTACATTCTCTTATCGATAATCACTTTGTTGATCGAGACAATTCAGGTAAGTACCAGTTAAGTGGTCGACTCATTAGACTCAGTAATTATCAATCTCAACACGTAGATTTTCGCAAAGTGGCATTACCTTATATGGAAAAACTACGAGATAAGTTTGGTGAAACGATTAACCTCACCACGCGTGAAGGCGATGTGATCATTTACGTAGAAAAAGCCATTCCCAATAGAATGATGCATGTTCAACAAATTATTGGTAGCCGAGCGCCGCTTCATGTAACAGGCGTTGGTAAAATGATGTTAGGCATGGAAGGCAGCGAAGGAATTAGTGGTTATGCCCATCGCACAAATTTACCAACCTATACTCGTAAAACATTTTCAGACATAGAAAGCTTAGAGCGCGAGTGTATGCACTGTGTTGAGCAAGGATTTGCCTACGATAACGAAGAAGCCGAAATAGGTGTAGGTTGTATTGGCGTGCTGTTATATGACAGATACGGTGAAGTTGTTGCTGGGTTATCGGTGTCAGCACCGATAGATAGACGTAAAGATGAATGGGTCAAACACTTAGTCAAAGCAGGTAAGTCAATTTCCATTGAACTTGGCTTTGTTAAAAACCAACAGCCAATTAAAGAAACCAGTTAAGCAAAGTTTACAACAGCAAGGGTATTTTCTCACCGCCAATATTTTATCTCTGCGGCATACCCACCCCCCATCACAACGGAGCTTGGGGTAATACCCAAACTACTGCAAACAGCATGGTTCAGTTGGAATTAGAAACGTTTTAGGCAAGGCATTGGTTGAAGAGAATGGTTGTTCCCTTCTCAAAATTAATAACGCAGCCAAAAATGTTTCTAAACCAACCCTGTGGGGATTTCTGAGCAATTCATGAACCTCGTTGCATCCGTTTTTAAGGGAATGACAATTAATAAAAAGATGCGCCTTGCTCATGAGTTGCTCACTATCCTGAACGAGCATTTTGAAGTGGCTTGGGTATAAACCAGATTTAAAATTAAAGAGTGGAAACTATGTTAACAATAAATAGACTAAACCAAACGGAAGCAAAAACGATAATTGACGGCGCGGTGAATAAAGCCAATGAACTTGGCGTGCCTATGTGCATTGCCGTGGTAGATGAGTCAGGTAATTTAATTGCCTTTGAACGCATGGATGGCGGTAAAGTACACAGTATTACCATTTCACAAGATAAAGCTTTTACCGCGGCATCAGCGCGTAAGGGTACCCATGAATTTAATAAGGCCTGCATTCCAGGACATAAAAATAATTTATTTGGCATTCATACCGCTCTAGGTGGCCGTATGTGCATTGTTGGCGGTGGTTTGCCCATCACCTTTAATGGCAGCGTTGTTGGTGGTATTGGCGTGAGTTCAGGTTCACCCGAGCAAGATTTAGGCTGCGCGCAAGCAGGTGTTGATAGTTTTAGTAAAACCTATGGCTAACTAATCAAGCGAAAGTGAGTGTTACACTTTGAGGTATATTCATCTCAGTATGACTCACTTTTGCCTATTTCAAAACTCACACACTACCTCGGTAAACCCATCCTGATGACAACCAACGTTACCCCTTGCCAGATTAAATTTTGTTTTTACCACCGAACTACCCTACTATTTAGTCTTAATACCTCAGTTTAACAATCACTTCGGAAATATATTAGTGCTACGTCCTTCAAATAAAATCAAAATAATTATCGCTACAATACTGCTCGTTATCATTGCATCGGTTATTTACAGTGTTACTCAACAGGAGCCTGAGCTCCCTAAAATGACAGTACAAGAGAAAAAAGCAAGATTTAGAGCGTTAATCATTCCTGCTGTTAACATTGTTTACACGAAACTAATGGCTAGATATGAAGAGATTAAAACAACACTTGATGCCGGTAAAACGAGTGCTGAGATTGAAAAATTAAAAGTAGAATACAAAGCCACTACCAATGAAAAATTGCTCATGGCACTTAAACCTCACCCTAAAAGTATTGCCATCGCACAAGCGGCAATAGAAAGTTCTTGGGCTACCTCACGCTTTTTTAGAGTCGCTAATAATATCTTTGGTGTTTGGTCTTTTGACAAAAATGAACCTAGGGTTGCTGCTTTAAAAATGCGTGGCGACAAAACTATTTGGGTAAAGAAATACAATTCTATTGAAGATGCTATAGTCGATTACTATCGCACTGTGGGACGTAGCAGCGCTTTTGCTGAGTTTAGAGAAGCTAGAATGCAAACAAACGACCCTTTTATACTGGTTACTAAATTGGATCGTTATTCTGAAAAAGGTAGTCTTTATGGTGAAGAGCTTACTTCAATTATCAAGTTCAATAAATTTAATAAGTATGACGCTGACTAAATCAAGCTGACTACTAAAAAATTCAGTTTATACGCCATAAGCTGACTTTTTTAGTAGTAACGGCCGCTTCAATTAGGTTTCACTAAAGCATAAATCGAACGTAATTGGCGTGTTGAGAGCACCCAACCAGCGGCTTACTTTGAGACGAAATAGGACATCATAGTCAATATATATTAAACTCAATAGCACTAGCCCCTTGGAGGTAGTAATAACTGGTACTTTTTATTCATTATTCGCGATAAAATTTAGCCCTAGTGTTATTACATATTATTTGAAGCGCACCTAACCCCATTTAATCCTTAGGCTAAAAATGAACAATAGTTATTACGTTAAGACCTTATTCTCATTACTATTTTTTTCCAGCACATTATGGTCCAAACCGTCTCACCCTACAGATAAAGTCGTTATACCAACAAATAACTGGTCAAGCCAGCGGGTATTGTCAAACGTTGTTGGTCAGTTAATTGAAAATTTAGGTACCCCGGTAGAGTACATAAACATTAGTGCTGACCGACAATGGGGAGCACTGAAACGTGGAGTTATTCATTTTCAAATAGAAGTATGGGAACCGTCAATGGGGCAAGAGTTCAATAAGCTTGTCGCTAACGGTGATATTATTGATTTAGGAACACATGAAGCCAAAGTAGTAGAAGATTGGTGGTACCCAAAATATGTGGAAGATTTATGTCCTGAATTACCCCAGTGGCAAGCTTTAAATAAATGTAGAGCACTTTTTAAGGGGTCGAAAACAACGGAAAAAGGTATATATTTTGGTGGCCCATGGAATTATGGTGATGCTGATATTATTCGAGCGTTAGGGCTAAAGTTTGCCATTGAACGTTTACCTGATGAATCAGCATTGTGGGAAGCACTTACCCTTGCGATTGAAAAAAAGCGCCCTATCCTCTTGTTAAATTGGAGCCCTAATTGGACCGACAATTATATCGAAGGTGAATTTGTCAATTTTCCTCTGTATACAGAACAGTGTGAAAATATACCCGAGTGGGGACTCAATAAAAAATTAGTTAAAGACTGTGGCAACCGCAGAGGCGGATGGTTAAAAAAAGCAGCGGCGCCAAATTTAAAACAAAAATTTCCTTGTGTATATCACTTAATTCAAAACATTAGTTTTACCAACCGTATGATTACCGATGCATCTTCTTTAGCGGTTATAACAAGGCTTTCAGATCAGGACGCCGCTAATGAATGGTCAAAGAAATATGCTAAAGATATCAAAAAGTGGTCATCGTTAGAGTGTCAGCAATAAACCTCAAAACACATTATTACTGCACACATAACTACTGCATACACAGTGTTGCTTCCTTAAGATTAAACTTGGCATAAGTCAGCAGTAAAATGCCACACGCAACGATAAACGCGGTTAAATATAAAGCGTGATTATAAGTCTGAAACTGTTCGATCAATGCAACGCTGTATAATGGTGCGATAATTTGCCCCACCCCGTAAGCCGCTGTTAATGCCCCCATGATAAAGACTGGATTTTTCTTTGATAGTTGACCGCCAAAATTCATAAACAAAGCAACTAAACCAATAAATGTGGCACCAAAAAGGATACCACTAATAAGATTCATAATTATATTGTTAGAAAATATCGGGATTAAAATCCCGATAATCTGCAACAGCATGGCGATCATCATAATATTAATACTGCCAAAGCGATGTGCTAATCGCATCCATATAATACAAGAGGGAATTCCGGCAATACCTGCGACTAACCATACCCAGCCACCATAACCTGACAAACCATCTAATGAGTTCACTATGTCAGGCAAAAAGGTTGATTGTACGACCATACCAACACCCTCGGTAAAGTAGGCCAAAATAAGAATGATGACCATAGGTGAAAAGAGTGATTTATCAAATTTATGTTTAATTACGTCATTGGTAGGTTGTTTTTCAAAGCGTAAAATATAAGCGGAATAACATGAAAAGAAGCCGCCAAGAATAGCCAATATAAGCCATGCATCTTTCCAGTCTCCACCATAACTAAAGACACCCCGCATCACTAGGTCCGTAATGACGATTGAAAAGCCCAAACCGCTAAAATGTATGCCCATTGCTTTAGTTTTATTGGTCGATTGTAGCTTCAGCATGACAATAGCAGATCCTACAACAAGCGCCATTGCAGCACCAAAACCAGCCAAGAATCGGGCAATAACCCACACTATATCGTTTTCAGTAATACCTAAAACAAAAGAACAAATGACACAAAGCACTAACCCTAATCGGAAATATTTTACCTTGGTGTATATATCTTTAATAAAAATAGAAAAAACTGATCCGCTTAAATAACCGAAGTAATTTATTGAGGCAAGCACACCAGCAAAAGCTATGTTGATCGAGTCTTCCAACATTGCCGGCAAAAGTGAAGTAAAAACAAAACGAGCGACACCAACACCCACAACAAGAGCTAATATACCTGCCAATAAAATTGCATTATTACTCTCTCGGTTGAAGTGCGCCATTTTGCTCCATAAAGATGTTCCTTGCGATATGTTGCAGTGTATAACCAACTGAGATAAATAAGTAAATCACCAATGATGATGAGTAACATATAAAATGTAGATGTGAGTTCAACTGAGTTGTAAAAATAATAACGGAGGATTACTTTTTGCTAGGAAAATTAGTATCATTCTCCAAGCCAAATATATTTAGCCTTTTTAACAATTCGATCAAATTCTGCTTGATTAATTTTTCCTGTGATTAAGTCATCTTGAGCAGGCCAAGCAACTTTCATGTACTCATACTCAATGGCAGCAAGAATGTAACCTAATTTTTGCTCGCTAATAGCACCATTTTTATAGTGCTGCATGGCAATTTTTTTATTCCATGCTTGATCTTTAGGTGGTTTTGGCAAGGTAAAGTCTTTTTCTAACAGAGACTTGTCAGAAAGAGCATAACCTTGTTCAATAGAGTCTTTAGCACACTGATACAGCATATAATCAATGGTGTCTTGCATGCCATAAAAGTGCCAATCAACGCCAGCATAGCATTCGCCAATCACCTTACCGTTATCATCCATTATTTCAACTTGACGGCCTGAACAGCTGATAAGAAATAGTGCTGACAGTGTTATTAGTAAAATTTTAAGAGTCATCAGCGCCTTTATAAAATATTATCGATTAATCGGTGAGTTGCCATAATATATGGAGTTATTGTAATAGTGCTTTATCTAAAATTGCTAACGAAGAGTTTCAGCTATTAATTGTCCTGACAGTGATAAAAATGACATTGTCGCTTTTATTCAATCCCTCAACGTATTAAAACCCTACTATATGAATCATACAAGTAGATAGTAGGTAATAAACAATGTTTAAAATTAAAACAATTGAATCGCTAAGCGACTTAACGCAATTAAAAAAAGCGTATTTTGATAGCTCGATTGTGCCACTCGATGGCATGTGGCATTTTGGTTTCGCTCCTATGGCTAAACACTTTGGCTTTTATGTAAATAAAAACCTAGTAGGATTCTGTTGCGTTAATGATGACGGATACCTGCTGCAATATTATCTTCAGCCGGAGTTCCAACTGTGTTCTCAGGAATTATTTACATTAATTTCGCAGCAAAATAGTTCCGTAATAGGTGAAGTTAAAGGCGCATTTGTTAGCACCGCAGAGCTAAATTATCAGGCTTTATGTTTAGATAACTCAGCGACATTTAAAGTGAATTCTTTGATGTACCAGCACAACACAAAGTTGGCTGATAGAAATCTTGAGATGATTGATATGCAAATAGCTGGTACTGAGCAATTAACAGCGTTTGTTACCTTTGCAGCAGCCAATATCGGTGCTCCCGAGCAATGGCTAACGCAATACTACGGCAATTTAATTGAGCGCAAAGAACTTTTTGGTTATTGGCATAAAGGGAAATTATTAGCTGCAGGAGAATGTCGTTTATTCGATCAATATCAAACTGAATACGCTGACTTAGGCATGATTGTCGCACAATCTAACCGTGGACAAGGTATCGCTAAAAAAGTTTTAACCTTTCTAACTAAACATGCCGCTACCCAAGGATTAACATCTATTTGTTCCACCGAAAGCAATAATGTGGCCGCTCAAAAAGCCATTGCCCACGCCGGCTTTACCTCGGCTCATCGTATAGTACAGTTTGAGTTCAAGCACGCATAAAAATAACTATATTTATAATATATACCCGTTACCATCCAAAGTGCAGGATTTCAGTGGGAATTAAAATGACTTTAGGCAGGGCAAATAATTTAAACATAGTCATTCTATGGTTTGATTATTTAACGCCGTATAAAGTCAATTTAACACCATCGAAGAAGCGCTTGAGCAACATCACTTAATCGTTGCTGTGATTCACAATGGAATAACCATTATTTCATCACAGCGCCTTGCATAGAAATTGCCCAAGCACTCTGAAACCTGTATCTTGATTGGTGACGGGTATAGTTAGCATAAAGTGGTTGCGTTATATTGATCAAAAAAACTATCAAGGTGTGTGATGATACATTGGTTGAAAGTCCCTAATAATCCAGAACTTGCTAAATATATAGCCTGTTATTGGTTTCTTGAAAAATTGCCTAATGCTGAAGGTCATAATGATTATCCGAAGCTTAACCCTGACCCAGCATCACATTTAATTTTGGCGCTGCCACAGCAAAACTTTCGATACAAGAGTGATAATGGTGTTACTCAAATGGATGGTTGTCACTGGTTACACCCTCATGGGAAAACCTATGAATTAGATCATGCTAAGGCTGTTGCCTGTATTGGCATTAAATTCCATGTCGGCGCACTATATTCATTACCCACTTTTATGGACTTGCAAGAACAGACACCGCAAGCAGTGGTCGATACTGTTGAAGCGATTTCTTTTGAGAACATTAATTTTGCACAGAGCAATTTTGATGACCATAAGTTAAGCGATAATAATCAACTAAATGAACATGATTTAGTTATTCTGGCACGAAATTCCCCTGATGACTGCGCTGAAATGCTGGACAAGCTATGCCTGCCTTGGCTTTTAAAAAACCACGAGGATAATCATAGTGAACTGACAAGGAAGGTACTACCACTGTTGGCTAAAGCTGCAATTAATTCATTAGGAGATACCCTCTTTTGTTCACAACGCACCTTAGAGCGTAGTTTTTTAAAAGTTTCAGGGGTAACGCTTAAGCAATGCCAATCAATGAATAGGCTAGAAGCTATTTTGGAATTTCTCTATCAACGTGAACAAAGTGATATTGACTGGGTAGATATTGCTTATCAGTTTGGTTTTAGTGATCAACCTCACCTAATTCGATATTTAAAAAAACAACTCGGATTAACGCCCCAAGACTATGCCCTACAACGGGGTTTTACCATTGATGTTTATGGTGGCGTTGATTCACTGTAGCGCTATTATTTTATACCATCATTTGTCCTGTTCAAACGTTCAGCTCAGATCACCATGTGATCGAAAAGTTATGTTGAGCAATAGTATTTCCTAGTGCCTCCAGTGTTTTCACTTCACTTAACAGCAGTTGCTCGGTTTTAATATCATCACTAATTTGTAGATATTCTTGCTTTTCCACAAGTTTAATATCTGTTGCTATGCCATGGTAAATTTTATTGTCTTTGCTCGTCACCTTGATTAGGCTTCGACGCATACAGACAATTTCAAAATAGTCATGAGCATCACAACTTATATTGTTTGCCATTGAATACTATCTCCTTTACTTAAGACTTAACTAGCTGTTAGATAAATTATACCAATCAGATTAATTAATGGCGCAATTTATTATAAGGACAAATAGTCAAGAACACTGCACTTGGTTGTGCAATAGCTGGTTAGTCGGATTGGTATTATAAGCGAATAATACTATGCCCCTGATTAGCGATATTATCTTGCACCTCAAGGTCAGCAAGTTCACTATGGCAAAAATTGCAACGGCTTTGCTTAATATTATCTATTTTCACGCCTAAACTTGCGAGATACTGTTTGGCATATTGCTCTACTTCCTTAATATTTTCATTATTCACCAAAACATCAAAATGGATATATTGACCAGAATCCGTCATTACATGGGTATCAAAAACATGTATTTGCATACTCACTACTCCTACAAAGTTATTGGCTTTTGCCCGGTAAGCTTAAATCACCAGATGCGACATCAAATACATCACTAACACACAACAAAGGCGCATGTACTTGCTGATTTATTTTTAAACCTGCGGTGACACCATCAAAAGAAAAGCTTTCTGGAAAACCTAGTGAAGATAGAGGTACTCGCACTAAGACTTCAGATTTCGCTAAGCTAAAATCAAATCCAGGACTGTCAATAAAGATAGGTAAATTTGGCCAAGTCAGTGGTAATTTAGGTGAGCTACCTTGAGCAATGTCTTTAACTTTTAAAGCGCCTTCACCACAGGCATTATCTGGCACAAGAACTACCCAGTGGCTATGCCATTTATCTCCGTCATTGGTTTTATTGCCATCACCATCTTCATCATATAAAGGAGTGTCATCGAAGTCAGGATGTACAGTTAACGCTAAAGAGAGAATGCCTTGATCCGCTTCAAAGCCTACAGCAGAGCTATTAAGTGACGTTGGCCATACATAACTATAGACCTCGGCGCCGGCTAACTGACCCTTTTTTTCGGGCTGTTTATTACCAACTTTACCGGTTACCGCTTGTTGGAATATTAAATGACTGCCTTGGGTAATTACCTTGGCATGAACAATGTCAAACTCAGTAGCAATGGCCGAAGATATCGGTGCTTGAATATGACCGCTGTGCTTATTGTGAGCATAGGTAGTTGTTGTCAACAGCACGGTGCTCAAGGTTGCTGCGATAAATAGCTGTGAAGTTTTCATGATTAATCCTTTGAGTTAATTAAACGATAGTAATAAGTGCTTAATGCTTAACTTGGCTTATCTCCATCAAAATAGTTTCGATTCGATACCAATATATTTAAGCATAATAAAACTCTACTTGTCAAATATGTTTTGACTCGATACTATTAGAGAATGAATGATGAACTATTTAATTTAATCGAGCGTTTAGCCAATTTATTACGGCAAGAAACGCGACTTGAAGGGCAAAGCTTAGGGTTACAACCTATACAGCAAGAGGCTTTGTATTACCTATCGACTTGTAACCGTTACTCAGATACCACCTTAGCGGTCACTGAGTTTTTAGGGTTAACCAAAGGCACGGTATCACAATCGTTAAAAATTCTGGAAAGCAAAAGCTTAATTGCTAAAGTAAAAGACAAAAAAGATAAACGCATTACCCATTTAAAAGTAACTGAAACCGGTCGCGAGTTTTTAATGAAAACTTGCCCTCCACAAAAGTTTACTGATGCTATTGCCGGTTTGTCTGTTGATGAGGAGTTTGAAACCAAAACATTACTTAAAAAAGTATTAAGTAACTATCAACTCGCTACTGGTCGAACTGCCTTTGGGGTCTGCAAGCATTGTAAATTTAATCGCAAGACCAGTGACGGCATTTTATGTGATTTAACCAAAGAAGCTTTAAGCAGCGATGACATCATGCTTATCTGCAGAGAATATGTCGTTTAAGCATGGTCTAACAGTCTAAAATTCCAGTTTTCTACTTCATTGTTTGCTAAGCGTTGCACAATTTTTTCCATCCAACTATCAGATAAGGTGCTTTGTTTTTTTAATGCCAACAGCTTTTGATTATTGAGTGGGTCACCAAAAAATGTCTCACACACCTCAGTAATTGTCATTGCATTATCAATTCGGGCGATTAATTCCAACGGTTCATCGACACTGACCATGCCCGGCTGAATAACGCGATATAACCAGCCACTGCGACTAACATCCTGCATATCGACCGATAAGTTATCGATGCCCCAACGTTTATTTAGCTTAAAACAAGGAGAACGAGGCTGACTGACTTCGATAATCGCTTCTCCCCATTGATAACGGTCGCCTAAATATACAGTCTGTTCTGTCATACCTGTTGAACTAATATTTTCGCCCATGCCCGCGGCTTGCCAAGTATTATCTGTATTATATTTCTCTTGCCAATAGGCATAATGCTCAGCTGGATATTGATGTAACGCACGCTCAAGCCCACCATGATGAAGTTTATCAGCACACTCATCACCTGCTAATCCATCGAATGATAAATACAGGCTAGTGTTTACCGGCTGCTTGTCTATCGCGGTTTCAATACCGTAACGCTCCGCCACTTTTCCGCAATAAATATTCGTTAGATAGTGTTTATTTTTCATGCGCTAACCTTTGGTTAAATTATGCTTTTCGTGGCAATTTTTGTACTGCTGAATAATAGAAAAATAAACACGCCAAAAACCATAAATCTTTAATAAGAAAATGCCCCGTCGTTGATAATAAGGTCTCACTTGATAATGAACCAGAAAAACTTATTAAAAAGGTCTGAGTTACCACAAAAACCATACCAGACATCAAAATTGCTGGCACAGTCAATTTCGGCGAATATATCGCTAAGATTAACATAACCACTGCAATTAAATCATACACGCCAATGATATTTGACGTTGTTTGTATGCTGAAAATATTATACAACCAGCCCATAAAAGGAGAGCTTTTTACTAACCCTTCTATACCTTGTGCTTCGAGTAAAGTGAACTTCATACCACCAATCCACAGTAAAACGAGTAACACCGGCAAGATGCTAATCCAGGCTGTGATCAGAGGAGAAAACGTGCGTTTTACTAGCAACATTCCTATTGATAATAAGGCGAAATACTTAATAACCCCTTGGCCAGAGCCAATAACAGGAAATCCGCCCATAGAAGCTATCCACATAGAATCACTTAACAAAGAACCTAAAGGCACTATGCTTATTGCGATCAGTAAATATCCTAATATAGATCGAAAGTTAGGTTGTTTTATAGATAAGAACGCCAATACCGCACTCGAAATAAAAGCGAAAGCGGCAATCGAATTAAATACTTGGGCGGGTAATATATCGGAAATGAGATAAAAATCTGTCGTTAAGGTTATATGCTTATGGGAACCCAACAGTAATATACTTAGCCCTAACAGTGCAGTAGAAATACCAATTAAGAGTAAAGTAGCGTTAAGGTGTAGCGTCTTCATATAGATCCTGAGCGTATTAAAATAATAAGTGCCAATAAGACCTGATTAACTGATTTTTATTTCGTTTCATATGAAAGGATTAATTCATCCATAAATCCAAACAATAAAGCATTCATAGCCAAGCTGCTGCTGGACCTAATAATCTCAGGTTTTTGTATATAGTTATGGTGACCGATTCTTTCAAATTCATCGTGAGAGACCGTAATTAAATCCGCCAGCGATGCAGCGGTGAATTCTAAGTGGCATTGAAAACCATAAACTAACGGTGAATACTCAACGATCTGTCTCGGACAGCCGGCACTTGTTGCCAACACTTTACTCGTTGGCGTTAAACCCGGCATGTCGTTATGCCAATGACCTACAATTTCAGTCGCATTAAAATGTGATAAATGTGGATGCTGTCTACCCGACTCAGTTAACGCTATAGGGAAGTAACCTATTTCTTTGTTGGGGCTTTGTTCGAATTTAGCCCCTAATGACTCACCAATGAGCTGAGCGCCCAAACAAATACCTAACACTGCTTTATCACTTTCAATACAGCTATGGATAAAAGATACCTCTTCACTTGCGTTAAAATAAGGAGATTCTTCTACTGTCGTTGCAGGGCATTGTGGTCCACCTAAAACTATTAACAAGTCAATAGCATTACTCTCTTCAGGTAATGCTTCTCCCAGATAAACTTTACTACTAGTGACGCTATAATTTCGCTCTTCTGCCCAGCTTAAAAGTGCCCCTGGTCCTTCATATGCTTCATGGATAATAAAGTGTACTTTCATCATTTGATCTCTCTAATAACGCTTGAATTAATATTGCTAACTGACGTCTTATGCTAGCATTGCTTCTACAATCTCAATATCTACATTAAGACAGTAAACAATGACAATCCGCCAAACAAAAGAAGCTAATCTGTTAATTAGTGAACGCGCTGATTTTCAAGTAACGGCAAAAATAGAACAAATGGCGAAAGGTTACATTGATAGATGGCACCAACACCCATGGCACCAAATTGCATTTCCCTTTGAAGGCATATTGCAAACCAAAGTTGCAGACAGTCAGTTTGTCATTCCTCATAGTGGTATGTTGTTTATTCCTGCCAATACACCCCATGAATCCTTTGTCGTGACGGATACAAAATTTATCGGGATTTATCTCAACCCTCAATTTCAGAATCATTTCCCACTAACAGCTAAGGCAATTTCTGTAACGCCGTTTCTAAGAGAATTAGTCCTGCATATCAATCATGGTGTTAGTAACTCGATCGTTTCTGAGGAAGAACTATCCAAACTAGTGGCAGTACTGATTGATCAAATCTCGAGTGGAGAGTCATACCAAATGAAACTGTTACTGCCGAGTGATCGACGGTTGATGATTATTTTCAAAGCATTGATGACAGATCCACAACTCAACACAAAGTTATCGGACTGGGCCAAGCAGGTGGGCGCATCAGAAAGAACGCTCTCAAGATTATTCACCAAAGAATTAGGTATGACATTCCCCCTTTGGCGCCAGCATCTGAGATTAGTCTCGTCGTTGAATTTACTGGAAACTAACCTTTCTGTGCAAGAAATTGCATTTAAAGTTGGCTATAACGCTGACTCATCATTTATTTATGCATTTAAAAAATTATTCCAACAAACACCGCAACAATATCGTCATAGTGGCTTTAAGCTTAGTTCTAGAATAAACGATAAATAGTACTAGCTTGATAGTATTGACTTATCCAATCAGACTCACTAAGGGATCTTTTTAAATGGGCAGTTAATTAGTGTAATTGGTATTATTCTGCCATTAAAGCATCCCATCAACCCTCAATGGATTGATCAAGCCTGAGCAATAAGTTTGCAAAAAAAAGCATCGAATATTCGATGCCTGTCTATATGGATATTAGAGTATTACCAATGCTAGAAGTAGTAACCTATCTGAATATTAAGTTGGTGTTCCCATTCAGTTGAATCGCCTACAAGCGTACCATTATTAAAAGGTTGGTTTGTACCAGCAACATAATCAACCCAGCCAAAAATTGGCCCTGCAGTTACCCCTACCCCAAAAACATTCATCTGAGTATCTTCTTTAAAATTTCCAGATTTATCAGTCATTACAGTGTAATCATTATAGAAAGTGAGATTATCAAATGCGCCAAAATCGACATCATAAGAATACGCGAGGTTTATGTTATATATGGTCGCCGAGGTAGGCATACTATCGTTATAAGCATAAGCCCCAACAGTAACAAAATCATCACCATTGTCTAAATCATAATCGTAATCGGTATATTGAAGCATCAAGGTAAAGTTATTCATGTTGCTTTTTAGATGTACTGCATAGGCAGTACGGTCGCCAAGCGAATCAGTGGCGCCTTCAAGCTCCCCTGTTAAAAAAGAGCCACCAACTTCGGTTTTAACAACGTCGTTATCAAAGGTGTAGGTGTATCTAAGATTAATAGTATTACTTTCACTCAGACCCACAGTAGGTGCAGCAAAAGGGTCTATGATAGCGCCGTTTTCATCAAGGTCAGTTAAACCAACAACATCAAAACTGTAACGGGCATTGGTACCACTACCACCTGCTTCATCATTAAGAAAATAAGCAAGACGAATATCGTGATTGTCGAATTTACCGATAAATTTTAAACCTGCATCGTAGTCATCTTCCAGACCGGCATAAAAAGCATCACTAAAGAAGAAGCTATTCGAGTTATAGTCTAAGTTACCAAAAGGTACCTTGGTGACACCTATTTGCCCCTCCCAGTTCTCATTAAACTGATATGCAGCATAAGCATGATGAACTACATCCATATACGTATACCAACGATATTCAGCTGATAATCTAATATCTCCAATGGTACCGTTGAGGTCAAGGCGAAAGAGAGAAAAATCTAAATCTCCCCCTCGATCTTTATTTGAGTCGCTGTAGTTGTAATTCACGCGAACCGCACCGCCGATTTTTATGTCGGGTGTCAATGACGATATTTTCTTTTGGTCCTCTGTGTCCTGCTTCTCTAATTTGGCAATTTTCTTTTCAAGTTGCTCTATGCGTTGCTCTGAAGTATCAGCCCAAACCGCCGTTGAGCTGGTAAGTAAACAACCAAGTAATACGCTATTGTAAATTTTCATGTATTCTCTCCAATTAGTTAGTCTTTATTTTTTTATAGTTTTTTTTATGTTTTACTTAACAGCTAATAATTAGCTGTTAAGTGCTTGTCAACTGAGAGTCCATTCGAAATTAATGGAACTAGAATTAGCCCACTAATTGTTGATAAAGTTCAGGATCTGTTGCCCCCTCGGTACCAATAACTAATACTTTACTTTGAGCATCTAAATTCAATGCTTTGGCAAAAGTATCCTGCGCACGTGCATTGATAGCAGCGGCTAATCCTGGTACGGCAGACTCTCCCGCTTCAATTGCAGGGTCTCCTTTATACCCTTTGGCTAATAAGCTCATCGTGTCGGCAATAGCGTCCTCACTCAGCGTCATAAAATCATCGGCGCCGTTTGATAATATTTGCCAAGCTAATAAAGATACTTCACCGCAAGCGAGTCCTGCCATTAAGGTATCGAGATCGCCCTTAACCACCACAGGTTCACCGGCTTTAGCACTAAGCTGCAAACAGTTAGCCTGCTCTGGTTCTACCACGACAAATCTTGGACGGCGATCGCCCCAAAGATCCCAGAAATAGCCTGCTACTGCTGAGGCCAGTCCGCCGACGCCACCTTGGACAAAAACATGGGTAGGTATCTCACCATCAAGCTGTTCCACCGTTTCAGCCAGCATCACGGTATATCCTAAGGCAACGTCTTTCGGCACTTCCATATAACCTTCGTAACTGGTATCGGAAACGATGATCCGGCCATGAGCCTTAGCATCTGCACCAGCCTGACGAACAGACTCGTCGTAGTTGCCGGTAATACGAATAACTTCAGCGTCAAAGGCTTCCATGGCGACTTTTCTCCCTTCAGAGACATCGCGATGAATATAAATAATGCAGCCGCAACCAAACATTTGTGCTCCCCACGCCACTGATCGTCCATGGTTACCATCAGTTGCACAGGTAACAACGATTTCTGCAACGTCTTCTTTCAAACGTCCTTCTAACAAATCTGCAATGCTTGGGCGTTTGCCTAAACGTTGCTCTAATAAATTTTGCAGCTGGCAAGCAACGGCATATGCACCGCCAAGCGCCTTAAAACTTTTGAGGCCAAATCGTTCTGATTCATCTTTGTACCAAATAGCGGCCAAACCAGCGTCTGTTGCCATATCAGATAATGAATGTAATGGCGTAGTTGAATAAGCTGGCCATGTTTTTATGTTGGCAATCACATCAACAGATTTTTCGACGCTTAAAACGTCTCGCTGTGCGTCCGAATATTGGTTTTCCCTATGTGCTGCAGGGTTAGCAAAATGGGTTAGCCTACTATTTTGTTTTAACATATTTATAAATGCCTCTAGTTGTCAGATGATTTTTCGAACGACCTAAAATCTAGTAAAATGAATAACCAGATTGAACTGGATTAAACAAGATCGATCACAATTAGCCTTATTGGTATTTCTAAATAAACCAGACTATTAAGTACGGTATTGCGATGAATTAACCTTTAATGTCCATAGCAAAGTAACTATGACAATAAGTTTACCTATAGCCGTTGCGGACATTCTTTCAAATTGACAATGTGGGTGAGGAATTACATTTAAATAAGGGGGGTTGATGAGTTTTATCTGCAACGAACTTTATGAAAATAGGTGCGTTCCACTCTACAGTGCTACCAGAGTGGCTTACGATGAATTAGTGGGTAACCGTTGTAAGGAAATATATGGCCAGTTTTATAGCCCACTTATTTAGTTATAATATGTGGGCTATAAAATGGAGGAAGAAAGTCAACGCCGTATCAATGCAGTAGTACTGATCGTTAGGCCTCTTTAGTGGTTAATATCGTTTGTGCTTTCAAACGCACAACATAGCAATACAAGAGCAATGCAACTAAGACAATAACACTACCTAATAAGGTTATGTTACTTGGCGTTTCACCCAACCCCAGCCACACCCATATTGGCGCAATAATCGACTCTAACAATAAAAACAAACTGACTTCCGTAGCACTGATATAACGTGGCGCAATTTGTAATAAAACAAACCCAATAGGCATAGCAATCGCCGCAGAAAGAAACATAGCACCTATTTCGTCAGGTCTCGCCGCCACTACACTGGTATTGAACCAGCCAAGTGCAATAATAAATAAACCACCAAAAATAAGTCCCGGTGTAATATCCAGTGAAGCGTATCGTCGTGCCCAGTTAAAGTTTATTGCCATAAAAATGGCACACCCCATAGCCATCATGTTACCAAATAAACTATTGCCGTCATCACCATCGCTGACAATAATAGCCATACCGAGTAAAGTCATTGTAATCGTAAGTCCAACAGGTAAACTAATTCGTTCGCCTAACCATAACCAGGCGATCAATGCTGCAAAAACGGGCGCGGTACTGATAATCATCATTGCTGTTGCTGCGCCAGTTTGTTGCAATGCCTGCGTATAACAGTAAGTATTCATCGCGAAGAAAAAGCCAGTGATAATGCCGGGCCATCCCGCATTAATGAGTGCACGCACTGCGTTGCTGCGATGACGAACCAATACGATAAAAGAAAAACCAAGTGAAAAAAATATGCCACGCCACAATAATACTTCACTATGTTCGATGGTGACCCAACGCAAAATTAACGCGTCAGGCGTCAATAACAATACACCTAATAAGCTATAGAGCATCCCTGTCATTTGCTTAGATTGATTTTGTTTACTTTTCACATTAATCCTTTATTAATCAAATTATTGTGGTATTTGATAATATTTCTATTAATACAAAGAAAATAGGCTCTGCAAAGCAGAGCCTATTAAAAGAGACACCTCAGTTTAACGCGTAATAATAGGGAGTTTTTCCCATGCGCGTTTATGTAACATTTCACAACCTTTTTCGGTGATCAGTATATTCTCTTCGTGAACCATCACTTTGCCCGGCGCAAATGTCATGCCAGGCTCTAATGTTAATACCATTCCAGGTTGTAAAATAACATCACCACCTTGCACATTAGACGGCCATTCTGTTAACTGCATGCCAAGGCCATGTCCCATTCGGCCAACATCGTTACCCAGTGAGCCAGCGGCTTCTAGTACCGACCACATAGCTTTCCAAACATCACCAGTTGAGCGCCCTGGTGCAGCAATATCAAGACCGGCTTCAGTCGAAGCATATACTGCTTCATAAGCATCATGGGTGGCTCTATCAACGTCACCAAAAGCAAAATTACGGTCAAAATCACTAAAGTAACCATCAAAATTGGCGCCGGTATCGATGATCAATAAATCACCTTGATCGAGTCGTCGGTCAGTTGGCCCCATAATAATATTGTCGTATCCGCCTTGTCCCGAGGCCGAAATCAAGTAAGGACAAGCATCCGCACCTAAACGTAACATCTCTAAATGCATCGCTTTACAAGCTTGACGTTCAGTCATACCCGCATGTAAGTTCTCAAGCAAAAAGTCAAAACCCGCTGCCGTAACATCACAAACAAAACGAATTTTATCGACTTCCGCAACGGACTTTATGCTGCGTAGTTTACGGACAATCTCGCTAACATCGACCATATCGTGTTGATTTAAGCTCGCCTGCAATGTTTGATAATTGGCAATCGGCATACGTAAATGTGTTTCAGGGCCAAGCATCGCACCTATGCATCTTGTTTGCTTAGATACTTCAGCTAAGGTATCAGCGAGTAAGCTAACACCGTCATCTTCAGGGCGTGGCGATGGCCAGGTTCGAACATCATCAATCCAAGTATCATCAAAACCGGCGGCGCCTATCCCTGGAACTACAGCAATAGGTTGCCCTTTTGCAGGAATGACTAAAAACCAAGGTCGTGTTGGGCTTTGCCAAAACTGTGAAGCAAAACCACTGAAATAGCGAAATTCATGCTCCGTAGAAAAAAATACGGCATCGATACCCTGCACAGCCATTTGTTGCTGCAACTTGCCAGTACGTTGTTCAAACTCACTACGTTCGAACCCTCTTGATGGGGCGATAAATTCATTTTTCATTTTATTACTCACTTTTATATTTTCTATTTTATTAGTAGCTTAGGCGTTATTTGGCAAAAGCTTGGTCACGTAAGAATAAGGCTATTTCCGGGAAATAGATTAACAAAGCCGACATCATAAAGAGGATCAAAATAAAGGGTAAGGTCCCTCGTATTACTTCCAAATACGGCTTATTAAAGATTGCTATCGCGGTAAAAATGTCACAACCAAAAGGTGGTGTTGCCGAGCCAACGGCCATTTGAAGGGTGATCATCACACCTACCAATACAGGGTCAAGCCCAACCGCGGTGACTATCGGTACAAAAATAGGGGTCAAAATAACCAAGACCACTAACGAGTCAACAAACATACAACCAACAAAAAAGGATAGGGCTATTACGAACAATACATATTCTTTAGAGGCACCCTCTAAGTCTAGTGGCGCTAAGAGTTCCATCGGAATTTGTTCAAATGAGATATACCATGAAAAGGCCTGTCCCATACCAACAAGAATAAAAACTACCGCTGTGATCAAGCCAGTGCTTAACGCCGCATCAATAACATCTTTATACTTTAACTCTCGATAAATAAAACACTCGAGGATAATCGCATAGAGCACAGAGAATGAGGCCGCTTCAGTCGGCGTTACCGCCCCAGAGTATATTCCTCCGACAATCAATGTCGGGAAACCAAGCGGTAACAGTGACTTTTTGATGGCGACTAGCTTCTCTGCCATGGTTGATTTTTTTACCAGCGTAATGCTATCGCCTTGGTAAACGGTATAAAAATAACAATACGCAGAAAACATGACCGCAAGTAAAACTCCCGGACCGATCCCCGCAATAAACAACTCACCAACACTGGTATTTGCTAGTGTTCCGTACAAGATCAAACCTATGCTCGGTGGGATCAAAAAGGCAATATCGCTGGCATTGATGATTAAAGCCATGACGAAACTATCTTTATAGCCCGCTTGGAGCAATTTAGGACGCATGATCTGGCCGACAGATACAACCGTTGCTTGGGTTGAACCTGAAACAGATCCAAACAAAGTACAACTAATACAAGCGGTTATTGGTAGGCCGCCACGTAGATGGCCAACGAATGATTCAATTAAACCTAAAAGATTGTGCGCGGTATGTCCCCGAGTCATTATGTCTGCAGCTAGAATAAACATAGGCACAGCAATTAAGGCATTTGGTGATATGCCAGTAACCATCTGCTGTATTATCACACCAGTGTCTATGCTAGAAAAATGGACCAGACCAATAAGTGCTCCCACCGATAATGGCACTACCATAGGGAAACTTAGAAACAGCAATACAATCATCACAAAAACTAAAGTAAAGGTAATGACATACACATCGAGTTCACCAGCAATGATGTTAGAAAAAAACTCAAAAACAGCACTCATGATGGTTCACCTTTTTCAACAACTTCACGTGAGATATAAATTTCTTTATGGGTTATATTCAAAAAGAAGGCGATCAAATACTGCAAACCTGCGATGCCTAACCCTAAGGGTATTATTGAATAAATAATATAAACGGGGAATTGTAGCGCTGGGCTTAAACGATTGAGATCCTTTAATTCGATGACGTAAAAGATTGCCTTGTAGGCAAGATAAAACATCAATAGGCCAGTGGTGATTGATATCAATGTGGTAATAACTTTTTTTGCGTAATAACCTAAAGAATCATAGACTGCGGTCATTCGAATGTTACGACCTTTACGCACCGCATAAGCAAATCCGACAAAGGTGATTGTTACAATCAAGAATTGGTTTAGCTCTTCAGCAAAGAATAAGCTCTTACCAAAAGCATACCGTCCGATAGCATTAGCGGTAGAATTGACCATCATCAAAAGAATCGAATAGCAAACTATATATTGCTCTATCAATTCAGTTGTCTTACTGATGGTAATGAATATTTTTTTCATAAGAACACCTTGCACACCACACTACGGATGCTGGATTTTTTCATACTAAAAATGATGAACAATCCATATATACAACTGCTTATTAGCAAAGTTATAGAGCACCCACCAGAGAGATTTGATATAAAATGTGGGGAATAGCCTAACTATTCCCCACATTCATCTAGTAAATTACTGTTTTGTCGCTTCCTTAACTTCTTTGATCAAATTTTTCACGATTTTTTTAGCACTAACACGAGCTTGCGCTTTTTCTGACTCTTGATAAGTATTTTCGACCACATCATAGAATGTTTTATTAATTGACTTACTTAACTTTTTGAAGCGCGTACGTTCTTCTTCATTGAGAACAATAATCTTCAAGTCGGGACGCTCAGCGATTATTTTGTCCAGATTTTCTTGGTTTATACGGATTTGATACTCGTGAGCAGCTTGTTCGGCAACAACGATAGCCTTGCGTACCATGGTTTTTTTCTCAGGCGATAGCCCATTGAACCATGTGCTATTGGTAGAGACCGTGCTGACGTATGGCTGTTGGCCAGGAAACATCAAATAATCTTGAACTTCATGCCACTTAGCGTTGTAAACAAAGTAAATGGGGTTAACCATGCCATCCACTGTTTTAAGTTGTAGCGCACCATATACTTCACCCCAAGACAATGGAGTAGGGGTAGCACCAAATGCTTTGTAGGTTTCTACCGGAATAGTCGAAGTAAATGTACGGATTTTATGGCCTGCAAAATCTTCAGGACTGCGGATCGCTTTGTTGGCACCCCAAACCATTTCACCTTCGGACATCATGGTCAATAACTTCAAATTTACTTTTTCGAAACGATTAGCCAAGTCACCATAGATAGTTTTACTGGTGGTCAGTACTTTACGCACAACATCAGTATCAGTGCCTAAAACATACGGTATACTCAGTGCTTGAACTTCAGGTACATAAGAGCCTAAATGACCAGTCCCTACTGAGACAAACTGAATGGTTCCTTTAGCTGTCAGCTCAACAATGTCGTTCTCTGTACCTAATTGACCGTAATAATAAACTTTTACTCGAATATCACCGTCGGATTCTTTTTTGATGGTTTTCGCGAACGTTTTCGCGAAAATGTCTTGTACATCTTGTTTATCTTCTTCAGAGGCGAACTTCCAAGTTTCAGCACTCACACCTAAGCTAAGACTTAGTGTTAATAAAGCTGCTAGTAATTTATTCATTTTATTTTCCTTACTTTTATTATGGTTAGAATTAATGTAATGGTTAAAATTAATGTAATAGTTATTTCAATTGATCTGATACAAGTTGCACCCAATATTGCGCACCAAGTTTAAGAATATTGTCATTAAAATCATATTCAGGGTTATGTAGAGCACATCCTCCGACAGAGTCGACACCGTTACCCAATAACCCATAACAACCGGGTTTAACACGTAACATGCTGGAGAAATCTTCTGAGATGGTTAAAGGAAGGCAATTCCGTTCAACATGCTCGTCTCCAAAGACAGCAACAGCCGCTTGGATAACATGTTCAGTTGGCGTGCTGCTATTAACGGTTGGGTAAAAAGTATTGAGAAAATTGAATTGATATTGCGCACCAGCAGCCTGACAAATACCGGCAACTATACGCTCCATAGCTTGTTCTATTTTGACTAAACTATCTTCGGTAAAACAACGACAGTCACCCTTGATAATCACCTGTGATGGGATCACGTTAACTGTGCCGTTAGTAATAAATTCCGTCGCTGACACCACTGCAGTTTCTTCAATCGCATTTAGATTTCTCGAAACAATCGTTTGCAGGGCCATTATAATTTGAGAACCTACTACTATAGGGTCAATGCCGCGATGCGGCATTGCGGCATGCCCACCAACACCTTCTATTACTATTTCAAAGCTACTTTCACTCGCCATTAATGAACCTGGGCGAACAATAAATTGCCCCTCGGCAAGCCCTGGCATATTGTGTAAGCCATATATAGTGTTAATTTGAAAACGCTCAAACAAGCCATCATCTATCATCGCCTGTGCGCCTTTCCCGTGCTCTTCATCAGGCTGAAAAATAAAATGCACAGTGCCATTAAAGCCTTTATTTTCGGCTAAATGGCTGGCAGCACCAAGCAGCATTGCCGAATGACCATCATGCCCACAGGCGTGCATTTTTCCGTCATGGCAAGAACGGTGTTCAAAGCTATTTTGTTCATTAATATGAAGTGCATCCATATCGGCACGTAAGCCAATACTGGCATCGCCGGTACCACAACGTAAGACACCAACAATACCTTGTTGACCAATATTGCAAGTCACTTCAATACCAAAGCTTTCAAGTTTTTCGACAATGAAATTAGCGGTTAATGGTAAATCAAAACCACACTCAGGGAAGCGGTGCATATGACGGCGCCATTGCGTCATTTGAGTAATTAATTCTGTATGTAAAGTCAAAATTCAGTCTCCAATCGTATTATTTAGATTGTTGTTCAAGTGTTAGCTCAGTTGCTAATTCATCACAACTGACCAACTTATCGCGCAATAATGCGCCAAAACCTGTGATAGCCTTAGGATATTTCACCAGCTTCAAGCTATGCCATACGAGGGCTTGATTACTACTCACGACTGGAATCTCCAATCGCTGTTCAATTTCATCAATGACCACTGACGCCCTTAATGCGGTACACGAAATAAACAACAAATCAGCAGTAGGTTCGCAACAAGCGACCGCCTGATCGGCTATATCCTTTGGCGTTATATAAGTCATTGCGGTGTCGTCTTCAAATCCAAAACCCGAAATACTCAATACCTCGTAGCCCTGAGCGGTAAAAAAGTCGGCAATATCACGATTAACGGCTTCAGTATAAGGCGTTAAAATTGAGATTCTTTTTGCATCAAAATGCTCAAAAGCCGACATCACTGCTGTTATAGGATTGGTTACGGGTACACCAGGGCGAGTTTGATGGATTAGTTCGCTAACCTGTTCAACGCCAATAGCAACCGTACCTGAGGTACATGCATAAATAATCGCATCTAGATCTGTACCAGGTAAAATCGTATCAGCAGTTGCACTAATACCAGGCGCCATTTTTTTCAAATTTTCGATAGTCAATGGGTTAACATTTTTCACTCTGCTAGTGAAAAACTGAACATCGTTAGGATACATTTGTTGTAGATCAGCCTCGATGTTAAAGTCGGTTGCGAGTGAAATGACTCCGATTCGACCACCTGAGGCCAGATAGTCTAATGGTTGTTGATGTTGAACCGTTGTAAATTTCATTATCGCCTTACCTTGTCTGAAAACTAAAATATTGAGCAATTTGTACTAGAAAAATATGATGACTAAAGTCAGTCTCAAGATGTTAATAAGAGTACTGAATGGAGCATGCTTATTATATTACGTTACATTTAATGCAGAAATTAACGGATTAAGGACCATTAAATGATGGCAATCCGCAAAATCACACTTAAAACACATTAATTCACTACATTTTTTTAAATCGCAAGAAAGCGCCGGATTAGCAGTCACGGGTAAAAATATAATAATGCTCACCTTCCATTAAAGTGTTGGGGGGTGTTTACGCATGCCTCAAACTCATTAAATTGAGCGAAGCACATACTTAAAAGGGGACACAGTGGAGGTAATTAAAAAAAGGGATATTTTCATTGGTTATTTAATATCATTTTTAATGAAGGCATAACACCATAGTCAGCAACAAAAGGGCAGAAAATATGGCACGAATGAATAAAGTCGCACTCAGTTTATAGAAGAGTTGACTAATGATTATGGGATGAAAGTCTTGAGGTTGGTTTCACATCAGTATAAATTGGGGCTGTTTCCTCTGCCTTTAATATAGGCAAAATTGTATTTCGTTTAAACAGGTTGATGTCCCTTATGAATAACGCTAAAACGGCACCCCTTGATAACTTCGATCGCAAAATATTAGAAATTGTTCAGCAATCCAATAGAGAAACCTCTGATCGAATAGCGGAACAAATTGGTCTCTCTCCTGCGGCGGTACAACGGCGCATGAAACGAATGCGTGAACAAAATGTAATTCAGGCAGATGTCTCGGTTGTTAACCCACAAGCAGTAGGTCTTGGTGTTACTATTGTTGTAGAAGTAACATTAGAGCGAGAGCGCTCCGACTTACTTGACTCGTTTAAAAAAGAAATGATAAGCAACCCAGCTGTTCAGCAGTGCTTTTACGTAACTGGCAGTGCTGACTTTATTTTGATCGTTACGGCGGTTGATATGGATGACTACGAATCTTTTACGCGCGATGTGTTTTTTGAAAATCACAATGTTCGTAATTTTCAGTCAAATGTAGTGATGAATCACGTAAAAAAAGGCCTTACGGTGCCTGTTAATCTCGAAGATTAATCACAGATTGTAACGGGTCAATAGGCTTAACTCGGATTGGAATGGCAATAATAATGTTGTGTAAAATCCAACTGCCACAGCAATTTTTGGCTGTTTCGAGGTAACAACAGAATTACCTCTTGGCGAGAAATTTCTAACTAATAGTAACGTAAGAGCAGACTCACTAAGTGATCTTTTTAAATAGTCTACATATCCAATAACATCATTGCTTATGTTGCTCTGAAGTTGAACAATTAATTAATCTGATTGGTATTACCCTAGGTAGAGTAATTTTAGTGTTGGTTATTTTAAAGTTTCACCTGTATTTTAGGGTAATGCGTGACCTCGCGCACAAAGCCATAATGCATACCAATGCTCTCTCGTTAGGTTAATGTTATCAATATCAGCACAGGCTTTAATGCGTTCAACATTTGTTGTACCGATTACCGGTTGAATGTTCGCCGGATGACGCTTTAACCACGATAATACTACGGCCTCTTTACTCACTTGATACTCCGCAGCCAAGTTACTAACCAGCTCTGCCGTTTGTTGAATATGGGGTGGCTTTTGAGAAATATCACGTCCGCTAAACAAACCTTGGCTTAAGCAACCCCACGATTGCAACTGAATATTGTTTTGGCGACAATATTCAATGGTACCTGCACCATAATTTACCGACGGTTCTCCTGAATTTCCTGACGTTACGCCTTCTTCTATCCAAGCCAAATGGCTTAAGCTGAGCTCAACTTGGTTAACAACTATAGGCTGTGATAATGCTGACGATAAAAATGATATTTGATGATGCTGCATATTAGAGACACCAAAATTTTTAACTTTCCCGCTAGCCGTTAACGTATCAAAAGCTTGGGCGATTAACTCAGGTTCCATCAGGGGATCGGGGCGATGAAGCATTAATATATCTAATTGCTCTATGTTTAACCGAGACAGACTTTTTTCAACGGACTTTATAATCCACTCCGGTGAACAATCATAACGTTGGGGCCCTAAATCATCTTCAAATCTAATGGCGCATTTTGATTGAATAGAAATTAACGATCGTAATTCAGGACGTGCTTTTATTAATTCACCAAAAACTTGTTCAGCTTTACCGAAAGTATAAATGTCAGCATGGTCAAAGACCTTAATACCTGCATCAATAGCTGCATCAACAACTTCATGGGCTTTTTTTATATCGACGGCACTAATAGGATTTTTATCCCAAGTGCCGCCTAATCCCATACAGCCAAAGACAATCGAGCTATTGTTTTTGATTACGCGAGATAACGGGTATTGATTACAATTCATTTAAATTCCTATAGAGAATGGTTGCTAGGATCACGGCTGTCTATACCATTTACATTAATTTAGTGATCAAGATTCAATGAGGATAAATCTTCAAGTTCAAGGCGCATGATTGAGCAATAGCTGGCTATTGGAATTGAGCGCAACGCAGAAATTGTAGAGGTAGACCATTTGAAGATGGGCAATTAATTAGTGTAATTGGTATTATACGGCTTTGTCCTTTTATATGTGCATTGTTCACTAAAACATTAGCAAATAAAATATGACAAAAAAATAATCATTGTTTAGTATAAAAAATAATAGTCGGTAATTGATTTAATCTCATGATGAAAGAACACAAAAAACTTGAACGTTTAATGCTCTTTAGTGAAGTCGCTGAACACTTAAGTTTTACCGCGGCAGCTGAAAAACTAAATGTTTCTCGTGGCCACCTTTCCAGTCAAATTAAACGTTTAGAGCAAGATATGGAGATGGTTCTGTTGATTCGCTCAACACGAAGTGTCCGCTTAACTCCTGAAGGTGAACGTGTTCTTACTGGTATGAATAAGATCCGTCATGACCTATTAGAATTAGAAAGAAGTGCTGAACATGAAGGCAATAAAATAGAAGGTCGAATAAAGATTACCGCACCAGGGGGATTTGCTGAACGTTTTTTATTTGATATTTTTTCACAGTTCAAACAATTACACCCTGCCATCGAATTTTCACTTAATTGCAGCTATACCCGATTTGATTTAAACAGAAGTGATTTTGATTTCGCCTTTAGAGCAACCAGTGAACCGCCGCAAAACATGGTCGCTAAACATTTAATGTCTTATCAACATTGTTGCTGTGCATCCCCGAAATACTTTGACAGCAAAGGGGTGCCAAAAACGCCCGCTGACTTAATAAATCATGAGTGCCTTAAAGGGCAAGAGCAAACTACCTGGCAATTTCAACAAGAAGCGGTACAAACACAGGGTTGGTTGGAAGTTAACGATAATAATATGTTAAAAGGACTCGCATTAGCGGATAAAGGCATTATTAGAGTGCCTAAATATTTAGTAGACAAAGAGGTAAAGTCAGGAAAACTTAAGACGATATTTGAAGAGAAAATGCCAAGTGGTTCGATGATTTATATAATACACCCTCAACGTATTCACCCATCAAAAAGAATTTCAACCTTCTTAAATTTTACTCAGCAGTACTTTGCTAAATAATATCTTGATCGCTATTTTTGCATTTCAATTGGACTAATTTATTGAGTCGCTTGCTCTTATAGCGTTAAGACCGCCCGAACTATTTATCACTCGCTTAGCAAACTAAATATCTATTGCTCTGATTAAAAAATACGTTGGCCAAATTTCTCGTACTTGAGATTCCCACTTGGGATCAATTCTGCCACTCGCCATTTGTAAAAGCCAATACCTTGCCCATGTTCGAACAACCTTTCCTGATTTGCTTAACTTTAGTGGCGAAAATCGTCGTTGATAACTATTTCCTTCATACTCAACAACCGAATTATTTTTGGCTCTTTTATATAAGAAATCTAATGCTGAGCTAATTAATTCTACTTCTGTTAATTCCATTATCCCCTGTTTTTTTAAACACGCGAGTATCTCGGCTTTCTTTATACTGACCTGCATATAGTCATCTATATGCGGGGTATAAACCATGCCTGTTAAACCATAAATAGAGGCACGTTCTCTATCTGCTAGTGCTTTTAAAGGGCTGATTTGCTCATTAATATCATATAATTCACTGATATTATGTAGCTTGGGGGGCGATTTAGACAATGGTTACGCTCTCATAAAATTTCATAGTTTTTCATTAACTTGGCGGATCAATATTATTGGCAATACTATTGTTTAAGCGAAACCAGCCCGCTATAGAGTATCGGTCACGTTTTGCGGCTAATACTTCATGAGGAAATTCTTCACTTAAAAATACCACTATGGTACCAAAACTAGGTATGACGGTAATTTTACTGTTATCAACCACTACTGAGGAAGGGCTGTTTTTATCATAAATGACTAACTCACCACCGTCCGATGAAGCCCAATGGGGATTAAGATAGACCACAACAGATAACACACGATTACCTTCACCTTTAAACGCGTCTTTGTGTTTCTTATAAAAATCGCCTTTCGCATAATGGGCAAAATGACTTTCAAAAGAAAATAGACCCAAGAATAAACGTCTATTTAAATAGGCTTGTAGTGACTCCGCCCAGTTTATCCAAGCACAACCTGCCTCGCTATCATCGGTTATCCAACTTATTGCGTCTGTGCGAATAAAGTCGTTAATCATATGATCTTTAGTTCGACCTATACCTGCACGTTTAAATTCGTCAGTGGGCAGTTCGATGATATGTTGTGATAACAAGCTGGTTAAGTTTGTAGGCAAAGCGTAAGGACGAATACTGTATCCCTTGTCGACGATGTCACCGGATATTGATTCGAACAGTGATGTGTCACCGCCAGAATATGTTGTTTGAGCTAGGCTCAACGACAACCTGTCTTGAGAGGTAAAATTAACATTGAATTGATAATTTAATAAAAAGGAATATAAGTCATAATAGCATTTTGCATAGATATAAGCCTGAGCTTTCCAAATAAAAAGCATTCTAATTAGAGAGCGCTTTTATCTGCCGAAAACTTTAACTACTTAGAGTGAAGATTATAATTCGATGCTTGGTTAGAGCTTTTGCAATCCCTTGTTCTCAAAGGCTTCAACAATGAAGTTTTTGATATCAGCCAGTCGGTAGGGTTTTTCAATTTTATGGTCAAAACAAGTATCCATCGTTACATCGAGTTCTCCAGTGATCAAAATTTTTATCGAATCACTGGTAATTGCGTTAGCGACATCAGTCCCATTTTGTTTTTTTAATCGGTAGTCAATAAATATCAAATCTGGATTACTATTATTGCAATACTCTATGCCGGGTTCTTCATCAGTAAAAACCGCAAGATTAATTTCATCTGAGTGTAGATATTCTTTGAACATCTGACATAACATTTCTTCATCATCAATATAAACAACCTTGATTGACATATTACCCCTTACTCACTTTGTTATTCAATTTAGGGAAATGAATAACAAAAGATGTATTTTTGTTGTTATTATCGATCGAAATTTTGGCGCCATGATTATCTAAAATCCCCTTTACGATAGATAAACCAAGCCCAGTACCTTCCCCGGTATTTTTTGTAGTAAAAAATGGTTCGAATATTGATAACTGTTTATCTATTGGAATGCTGATGCCAGCATCGGTAATTGAAATGATGTAATCTTGTGTCGTTTCGGTGACTAAGATATCAATCCATTTGTCAGGAAGTTCTGATAAAGCATCGATAGCATTATTAATTAAGTTTACAATAACTTGTTCAATTTCTATTTCGTTACACAGAATATTACTATCTTCGATATACTCACATTGCAGCTCTATCATACAAAGTTTTAGTTTGGGTCTAGTGAGCACTATCGCTTCACTAATCAGATTTTTAAGCGAGCAACTAGTATGTTGGATTGCTTCATCGCTTCGGGAGAATTTTTTCAGACTCTTAACGATATGAGTAATTCGATCACAAGACCTTAGAATAATAGCGGATTTTGCTAAAATATCTTCTGGGGATGCCGTGGTATTAGTTAGTTGTAATAATTCAGCGTAACCAGAAATTACACCTAGTGGATTATTTATCTCATGGGCAACACTTGCTGATAGCTCGCCAAGTGCTGCAAACTTTGCGTTCATAATGCTTTTTTGTCTTTCTTGATTATACTTTATCTCGGTAATTTTACGTTGATGAATGTCTTGAATAGTGCCCGATATTGTTTCGATTTTTCCATCTTTATAGTTAGCTTTACCATTGGTATATATCCATTTTATATTACCTTTTGGTGTTCTGGCTTGTAGCTCTAAACCATAAGATTCGCCAAATTCTATCGCCCTGCCAACAGCATTCTCAATAATGGGCTGGTCTTCAGCAATAAATAGCTGCAATCCTTCGGGTAACATCGGCGATAATCCGTCAACTTGTTCAACGTCTAATATTCTAAAGGTTTCATTGGTCCACGTTAGCAAGCCGGTAGCAACATCCATTTCCCAACCGCCAATTTTTGCTGCTGAACTTGTTTCACTGAGGATCTCAAGGGCCTTTAAGCGATCATGTTCACTATTAACTTTGTCGGTTATATCTTGCCTTATGGCAATGAAATTAGAGATTTTCTCATTATTATCGAATATAGGTACTAAAATGCTTTGTACAAAGTAGTACTCACCATTTTTCTTGCGATTTTTTATAGCGCCTGACCAAATCTTTCCTGATGATATTTTTTTCCATATCTCACTAAAGAAAGAGGCTGGGTGATGGTCCGAATTGATTAATTTGTGTGTATTACCTATTAATTCTTCTTTTGAATATCCCGATATTTGACAAAAATTATCATTAACTTTGGTGATAACACCACTTATATCGGTTTCAGCATAAATAGTTTCTTGCGCTAATGCGCGTTGCAAGTGTTGCAGTTTATTTCGAACTTTAACTTGCTCGGTAATATCACGAGCAACGGCATAGATAAGTCCTGAATCACCCTCAAAATAACCATTCCATGAAAATGTTAAATAGTGATTGTTTTTATGCCTGTATCTATTTTCAAAAAATAAAGAATCTTGTCCTGAGTTTAATTTGGCAAATTCTTGAGCTGTTTTATCGACATCATCTGGGTGTATGAAATCAAGGATGGGCGCGGAGAGTAACTCTTCTTCGCTATAGCCTAGTACTTGGGTGAATGAGGGGCTAATGGTTTGGAAATGGCCCTCTGTATTAGCTACACATAACATATCAATAGATAGGTTAAAGAATTTCTCGTAGATATTCTGTTCTGCTTCAATTGGCATCGTTAAAACTCTATAAAAGCTACTATTATCAATAGTCGTAAAATTGAATTAATAAGATGCACGCTGTAGTTAGGAGGTCGCCTTTTTTTGCTCGACAAGTTGTTTGATTGTCTTTTCTAAAAGCGTAAAGTTAAGCGGTTTTCCAAAACAAGTTTCAGCCCCTAATGCAACTATCCTACTCACATTATCATCAGTTAATGCGCCAGTCATTGCAATAACTATAATATTTGCGGTTGCTGGCGTACTTTTAATGCGGTGACAAATAGAGAATCCATCCATCCCTACCATCATTAAATCTAGCATGACGACATCAGGCTTAACAGTATGCAGCAAATCACCTGCATCAAAAGGATTGTAAGCTATTTTTATTTTAGCGTAGGGAAAAAGGTTTTCTAGAAACTGAGTGAGCATGTCTGCAAACTCTTTATCATCTTCAATGATCAAGATAGAAAAATCATTTTTTACATTGATTTTGGGGGTAGACATTAAAGATAAAATGTCATTTCGATCAAACCGCCTATGTCCACCGGGTGTAGAAATAAAAGGTAATCGACCAATTTGAGCCCAATGACGAATGGTCGTTGGCGCAACATGTAACAATTTAGCCGCTTCTGCAGGGGTTAACAGAGACTTTTTACTGATATCCAATCCAATAATCCTTAATAAAAACAAGCCCATTTCACTATAGCAGTATACCATTCCCTAATATTAACCTAGATCAATGTAGCTATTTTATTTATTGAGCTTACATGAAATTTCAGCTATATTTCACCAATATTGTCGCTTTTGTCGTTTTTGTCAATGGTACGATATATTTTTGTTACTCGGATGTAATTATCATTACTTTATCTAAAAGGAATTAAAAATGACAAAAAGAAACCAACCGCTCATTAATGAGGAAGTTAATTTTCAAAGCGGTGTTGAATTAATTTCGACTACAGATAAAAACGGCGTGATTACCTATGCAAACCCAGAATTCTGTCGAATTGCTGGCTTCTCTCTTGATGAACTTATCGGACAACATCATAATGTTGTAAGACATCCCGATATGCCATCTGCTGCATTTAAAGATTTGTGGAAAAACTTACAGTCAGGTTTACCATGGCGTGGCGTTGTTAAAAACCGTTGTAAAGATGGTCGATATTATTGGGTAGACGCCTTTGTCACGCCTATTTTTGAATTTGGTCAGCTCGTCGGTTATCAATCGGTTAGAACACGTTTAGATGATGCAACCAAGAAAAATGCTATTTCGTCTTATCAAGCATTACAAAAGGGTAAATCATTAACGAAATGGTATCAAAACACCACCATTAAAAACCTAGTCTATTGGTCAGCAAGTATTACCACGCTCATAAGCGCCATGTATTACCCCTATATGATGTTCTTACTGCCTGTACTGCCCTTCATAACTTATAAAAATGAAATAATAGACACGCCAAAATACCTTAAAGATCTAGTACGTGATTATGACAGCGTTTCACGTTTAATTTATTGTGGCACTAAACCTCAAGGCATTGCAGATTTTCATTTAAAGGTTGCTGAAGGTAAGATAAAAACAATTTTGGGTCGCATCATTGATAGCAGTAATTTACTAAGCTCGGGTGCTACTAATCTTGAGCAAGCAGCACAAATAGCTAAAGAAGGTGCAGAGCAAGAAACGACAGAGCTACATCAGGTATCGACAGCCGTTGAAGAAATGGTTGCCACCATCGATGAAGTTGCGAAAAATACCACTCTCACCTCCCAAAAAGTCAATCAAGCACATTCAGATTGTCAAATTGCTACAGAAGCGATGCACCTCACCATGGAAAAAGTGAACCTATTAGCTCAGGACGTGGCTGACTCAGCGTCATCAGCAACAGAGCTGGCGAGTGAAGTAGAAAAAGTTGGTAGCATCATGCATGAAATTCAAGGTATTGCAGACCAAACAAATTTATTAGCGTTAAATGCTGCGATCGAAGCGGCAAGAGCGGGTGAGCATGGCCGCGGTTTCTCCGTTGTGGCCGATGAAGTAAGGGCATTATCAAGCAGAACCCACGCAGCAACAGAACAAATACAAACCTCAATATCAGAAATGCAAAGTACATTATTGTCTTGGGTGCAAACAATGACCAAAGGTAAAGAATCTGCTGAAAGTTGTGTTGAAAAAGCTACAGAAGCTCATAACGTTGTTGATAAGGTCTATTCATCAATCACTGACATTTCTGACTTAGCTATTCAAATATCAACCGCATCAGAAGAGCAGAGCATGGTATCGCAAGAAATCAGCCGCAATATTATGAACATCAGTGATGCTTCCCAAAATAATCTCCATCAAGCCAATACCGTCGAAAGCGAAACTATAAACATTAAAACAAGAGCCAACGCCCTTGGGGCTTTAGGCCAAGCTTTTAATGGATAAAGCTGATGACTGATTATGCAAGCCTATTAATGTCTTTAACCAGTGGTTCAGCGCTAGATTCTGGATGTATGGAGCAGTTAATACAAGAAGGGCTTTATGTTACCCCTGCTTTATTTTCTGTCGACCGTGCAGCACTGTGGGTATTAGATAAAGACGAACAAGCTTACCTTTGTGAAGCTGATTTTTTTGATGGCATGATTGATCATAGATCATCTCAACGATTAACTAAAAAAGAAGATGCAGAGCTTTTCTCTTTTTTAGAAAGTACCTCTGAAATAATTATTAATAATTATTTCACCTATGAATCATTTGGTTTAAATACCAGCAGAATATTATCACGGTTTCAGCTCTGTTCACTTCTGCTTATTCCCTTACAAATCAAAGGCGAAAATAGAGGTTTTATATTTCTAGGTGATAGTCAAAAAAATATCGAATGGTCTCCCGATGTGCTTTTTGCCAGTAGAATTTTAGTGCAGTTATTTGAACGAGCGCTGTTAGCACTAGATAATTCAGTCGCTGAAACTAAGCTCCAACATCAATATCAGTTGATGAGTGAAATAGAGAAGCTTGCCAAAATTGGTGGCTGGGACTACGAAATATCAACAGGAAAAACACATTGGACAGAAGAAACATATCGGATTTATGGCTTATCACTTGATGAAGAAATAACGCTAGAACAGGCCGCTAAATTTTACAGTCCAGAAGTTCAAAAAACGATAAAAGATGTCTTTGAATTAGCTGTAAATCAGTTGATACCTTATCAGGTAGAGTTGCCATTTATTGATGCTCAAGGCAACCATAAATGGGTAAAGACTACGGGGCAAATAAGAAGTAATGCTCAAGGCATTGCAACCCATGTTTATGGCGCATTCGAAGACATAACCGAACAAAAACAACTTCTCGACTCAGAAAGATCGACCAGTGAAGACTTAAAAACAATTGTTGATAATTTAAACGATAGTATTGTCACTATTTCAAGTAAAGGCATTATTTTATCCGCCAATAGGATGGTAGAAAAAACATTTGGCTATTTACAGCAAGAGTTGATTGGCCAAAACGTTTCAATATTAATGCCAAAGCCCTTTGTTTCTCAGCATGATAAGTATATGCAGAACTATCTCAAAACAGGTCATGCTAAAATCATTGGAGTTGGACGAGAGCTTCCTGCGATGAAAAAAGATGGCACTAGTTTTCCGATGGAATTATCGATATCAGAAGTATTGCACGGAAATGATAAAGTTTTTATTGGCATCGTTCGAGACATCACAGAGAGAAAAAAAGCAGAAAAAGATATTCATCAACTTGCTTATTTTGATGAAACTACCGGGGTAATGAATCGTTACTCGCTTGAGCGTGATTTAAAAAAATGTTTCGATAAATCCTTACTCTTAAATGAAAATATCACAGCAATGCTTATAAATTTAGATAAGTTTTCTCAAGTTAACTTAATTTATGGTGATGATACTGGCGACGTCATTTTAAAAGAAACCGCGACCAGACTAAATGAACGTTTACCTTCTTGGGTAGTTACTTATAGAAGCAGTGCAGATAGTTTTTATGTGCTTATCAATCCAAGTGCAGCGGTTGGGTTAGATGACGCACGTATCATGACCAATGAAGACTTAGCCGAGAAAATTCTTAAAGAGATTCATCAAGCAATTACCATTAATCAGCATGTAATTAATGTGCAAGCAAGTATAGGAATATTAAATATTCCTGCTAAAGATATAGACTACATTGATATCAAGCCATTACTAGAATTAGCTGTCTTTAATGCTAAAAATAAGGGTGGTGATAATTATGTTTTTGCTAGCAATAATGATACCTGCTCACTTAAAAGGCATTCAGAATTATCATTAGCGATGAAAAGTAACCTGTTCATCCGTGAACTCAATATTGTGTTACAGCCTCAATATTCCACACAAGGTAAAATTGTTGGTTCAGAGGCATTGGTACGTTGGCAGTCTGCATCACTAGGAGGAATATCACCCGTTGAATTTATCCCCTTAGCAGAAAAGAACGGCGCTATTATTGAATTGGGTAATTGGATTATCGATAAAACTTGTAGTTTGTTAGCGCAAAGGCGAGTGTTTTCAAAAGAAACATCCCCTATATCTGTCAATATAAGTGCCAAACAAATTGCTCAGCCAAACTTTGTCGATAACCTTTTAACTAGCCTTGATAATTACCAAGTCCCCTACTCAGAGCTGGTACTGGAATTAACCGAAAGTGCACTGGTTACCGACTTAAAACTTGTGGTCAGTAAAATGGAACTATTGAAAAGCAAAGGTATTCTCTGCTCAATTGATGATTTTGGTACCGGTTATTCAAGCTTAAATTATATTCATCACCTACCAATAATCGAACTAAAAATTGATAAGTGTTTTGTTGATGATATAAAAAATGAAACAGATGATGTGCCGATCATCAATACCATATTACAGATGGCAAAGTCTTTAAAACTCAGGGTGGTCGCTGAAGGTGTTGAGTCTAAAGCACAACTAAATTATTTAGCTGACCATGGTTGCGATGTTATACAAGGCTATTACTTTTCTAAGCCGTTAAATTCTACCCAGTGGTTAGATAAATGGAAAGAAAAGTTAAGTGATTAAACATTTTGATTACTATTACGCCAGCTGTTAGGGTATGTCTTATGGAAGTATTGATATAACTTAAAGGGAATTAATCAATGGCTGATAATAAAACCCATCTTGTACAACAATCTCGTCGTCAATTTTTACGCAAAGCAAGCATGTTAGCTCTAGGAGCGTCTCCATTACTTAGCTTAGCGGCAACCGACAATAATGAAGGCGTTAGCCTTGCCGGAGGCATGAGACCTTTAGTTAAATACCCGGGAAAACGGGATTTGATCTTGGTTCACAGCAGGCCGCCCCATTTAGAAACACCTTTTTCTGTCTTTAATGAAAGCCTTATTACCCCAAATGACGCATTTTACGTTCGTTATCATCTTGCAAACTTTCCTACCGAAATAGACTTAAAAAAATATAAACTTAACATTAACGGCGCGGTTAACAAAACACTCCAGCTTAGCCTTCAAGAACTCAAGTCAATGGCAGAGCCTGTTGATGTTGTTGCAGTTAACCAATGTTCAGGAAACAGCCGAGGTTATTCATCACCACGTGTTTTTGGTGCTCAACTAAGTAATGGTGCCATGGGAAATGCACGCTGGACCGGTATCCCTCTTAGAACAGTGTTGGAAAAAGCAGGTGTATCACCTGAAGCAATGTACGTTACTTTTAATGGTCTTGATAAGCCCGTATTACCCACCACTCCTGACTTTATAAAAGCACTAAATATTGAACATGCTCTTAGCCCAGAACCATTACTTGCATGGGGAATGAATGGTGAAGACCTGCCATTTTTAAACGGTTACCCTTTGAAGCTAATTGTTCCAGGCTATTTCGGTACGTATTGGGTTAAACATTTATCTGAAATCACGGTATTAGATACTGAATTCACCGGTCAAGATTCCTATTTCATGAATACCGCTTATCAACTGCCCGACAACGACTGTCTATGTGTTACGCCAGGCAGTACTGCTGAGAAAAACCGTCCGATTTCAACACTGCCAGTTCGGAGTTTTATTACTAATATTTCTGCTGACGATACCCTCTCTTCAGCTAAGCCAATTGAACTTGAAGGCATTGCCTTTGACGATGGCTCTGGCATAAAAAATGTCGATATATCAATCGATGGCGGTTTAACTTGGCTAACCAGTACCTTAGGTGAAAGCCTGGGACGTTTCTCCTTTCTTCCTTGGAAACTTACCGTAAGTTTTGCACAAAAAGGAAAGGCAACTGTCATGGTACGAGCCAGTAACAACAATGGTGAAGTGCAACCACTTAGAGCAAGCTGGAATCATGGTGGCTATAGACGTCATGCCATTGAATCAGTCGCCATTAACGTTATATAGAGGTAGCCCCATGTCTAACAACAAATCACTTACTACTTTATTGAGTTCTAGTTTTATTGGCTCCTTGTTAACCATTGTCGTTCTTGCAGGTATATCACCGCCTGTTAGTCAGGCATACGCAGCAGTTGAGACTACGATAAAAAAGATAACGCTGCCAGCAAGTACAATTACTCTACCCAAATCAACATTGCCAGGCTATAACCTAGCCCTGCAAAAATGTACTATTTGCCACTCCGTTGATTACATACATCATCAACCTCCTGGCATGGATCAAAAAGCATGGACAAGTGCGGTACTAAAAATGCAACACTCTTATGGAGCACCGCTAAGTGAAAGCGATATTAACAGTATTGGCGCTTATCTATCGGTTGTATATGGTTCAGCCAAAGCTGATGATCCAACAATTATTAGTGCTTCTCAATCGCCCATTAGTACGCCAGCCTCTGGTGAAGCACTCGATGTACAAGTATTGCTAACTAGCAATGGATGTTCGGGCTGTCATGATATAAATAAGACCATTGTTGGTCCTGCATTTAAGGCTATTGCCAAAAAGTATAAGAGCGATACTGGTGCTATTAGTAAGTTAGTCGTCTCTATTCGAAACGGCGGCACTGGAAAATGGGGAAATATGGCTATGCCGCCAATGAATGTTAACGAAAAACAAGCGCAGGCATTAGCAGAATTTATACTCCAACAGTAACTCACAAAACTCGAGAAGAGCCGCCACTACCAACATCTAGCGGTTACTTTCATCCACCACTATTGTGATAGAAATCAATTCAATAAAAAACAGCCTCACTAGAGGCTGTTTTTTATTATTCATTTATTTAAGTTAAGCTAAGTTATACCAATCGTATTAGTTAGCTTTTATAAACAGAATTAATTAATCGGTCATCATTATTCTACTGTCATTCTTATTGCGCTAATTTACTTGGCTAACTTAACAGACTGCTCGATAACATCAACAGCAATGGCAGCTGCACCAGCTCTTCTAGGGTCTGCTGCTCCTAAAAATACGCCATTATGTTTCATGATGGCTTGTAAGCTACCCAATGAACTAGATACTTTGATGTTGTAACCTTTCGCTTTTAAGATATCAACGGTATCAGCAGGGATATTCCTCTCAACAGACAACACCTCAGGTTGCCATTGATGATGAAACCGTGGTGCATTGGTCGCTTCAGCAATATTCATTTCGAAATATAAAACATTAACCAATTGTTGAAATACCGAGGTAATTATTTTACTACCACCTGGCGTACCAGTAGCAAGGTAGGGTTCACCATCTTTAAGCACTATCGTTGGCGTCATAGAGCTAAGCGGACGTTTTTTTGCTTCAATGGCATTAGCTGTACCGCCAATTAAACCGTAACTATTAGGACTACCTGGTTTTACCGAAAAATCATCCATGGTGTTATTCAGTAAAATTCCCGTACCTGGAATAGTAATACCACTACCGTAGTTATGATTTAAAGTATAAGTACTACTCACCACATTACCCTCGGCATCCATAACAGAAAAATGTGTGGTATCAGGGCTTTCATATTTACTGGGTTCACCGGCTTTAATATCGCTTGAAGGAGTTATTTTATTTCGCTTAATATTTTTACTGAGTTCTTTTGCGTATGCTTTGCTAGTTAAGCCCTCACTCGGTACGTTGACAAAAGCAGGGTCACCTAAAAAGGAACTTCTGTCGGCATAGGCGCGCTTAAATATTTCAGTTTGCAGATGTATTAGTGCTGCAGAGCCTTGCTGAATGTTCTCTAAGTTAAGTGTTTCAAACATATTTAACATTTGAATAAGGTGAACGCCACCTGAACTTGGCGGTGGCATAGTTAAAATTTCAAACCCTTGAAATGTGCCACGAATAGGCGCTACTTCATTCACTCTATAATCCGCTAAGTCTTTTGCAGTAATGAGGCCATTGCCCTGCTGCATTGCTGCAACAATTTTTTTTGCAATATCCCCTTGGTAAAATCCAGATTTACCCTGCTCGCGCAAGTAGGCTAAGCTATCGGCAAGATCTGTTTGCACCCAAACTTCGCCTGCTAGATACGGTTGGCAGTTTTCTTTTAAAAATACTCGACATGTTTCTGAGTTAGCTGATAAAAACATTTGTTCTTTGTAAAAGAAACGCGCCATATCATCATCAACAACGATACCCGCTCTAGCAAGTTTTTCTGCCGGTTTAATTACTTCAGACCAAGACATTGAACCATAGTTTTCAAGGGCATAATGTAAACCTGCAACTGTGCCTGGTACACCCGAAGCGGATAATGTTTTCAGTGATTTATTTACTATCGGGTAACCATATTTATCAAGAAAAACATCTTTGTATGCTAAAGCAGGAGCTGTTTCTCGATAATCAATGGCAATTGTTTTCTTTTCATCACCTAAATGAACCAGCATAAAACCACCACCAGCTAAGTTTCCAGCGCGTGGTAAAACAACGGATAATGCAAAACCTACCGCTACCGCAGCATCAACTGCGTTGCCGCCTTGCCTAAGAATATCTGCCCCCACTTCACTGGCTATTCGCTTTTGACTCACCACCATGCCCTTTCTGCCGATGACAGGATGAGAGATATCGTGATAATCAACCAATTGCCATAAACGAGGCAGCTCAGCTTTGCTAACTTGCTGGACTGGCGTAGTGGCGACACTGTTAGTAGCGACGAACGATAAAAAACAACAAGTTAATTTTACTACCATATCTCGAAGATTTTTTTGGGAGTGGGCACTGGAGAATAATCGATTATGAATATTGGTAATAAAATTATTTTTCATAGTTATTTCTTTATGTCATAGGATTTTCCACTAAGGAAAAATGGTTGGAGGAACTGCCCAGATTCTACTAGACAGTTTGTAACTCAGAAAATTTTCATCATCAACATTAGCAGGTAAATACCCTTATGTATTAATGACACTTTTTTAGCATTGTAAAACATTTCAATAACGTTACGCAGTTATGCTTTGTATCATGACGTGTCGAATCGACATTAAGTAAAAACGTAAACTTTACTTGGTAGGTTTTTCAGATATCCAAAGTTTAATGTTTCCCTTAACAACAACAACATCATTTTCATCATATGCAGTGATATCGACAAGCATATCACCAGGCTGCCAATCTTCTGCATTAACCTTTGCTACACATCGAATATCACTACCTGCTTTTGCGGTGTAATCAACGGTCATTCCTTTTGGTATCCAACGTAGGTGCTTAGGTACCGATGCTTCTGCCATTACCCCCATTGCCATTTCTAAACCATTACAAATAGCGATCACATGCACCGTTTTTATATGATTAAAGACCTTTTTTCTTTTTTTGATAAGACAAGTGCACTGGTTAGGTACTAATTCTGAAATTTTAGGACTAATAGTTGCAAAATAAGGCGCGATGCGGCTTACCATAATTGAAAATAGTTTATTTCCAAAAGGGTATTTTTCAAGTTTATTATATAGCGATAGAGTTTTATTGGTTTGGTTCATAATCTGCTTTTAACGGTTATTTTCAAGAGTTTTCAATGCTAGGTGAAGATAACTTATCATTAGCTCAACTTCACTACAAACTAATGAAATAGTTAACTATACCCGTTCCACTTGAAGATGCAGGATTCAGCTGGAATTATAAACGCCTTTAGGCAAGGCATTGATTGAAGAGAATAGTTATTCTATTGTCGAAATCAATAACGTGGCATAAAGCGTTTATAAACCAGCCCTTTGGGGAGACCTGAGCAAAAAATATTCATCGTTACATTTGTTTTTAAGGGAATAACCCTTAACAAAAAAATGTGCCTTGATTATGATTCGCTCCGGCTTCCTGAAACGAGCATCTTCAAGTGGAGCGGGTATATACATAAATTTTATTTAAGTTATTTTTAATGATTATAAATTTAACAACTGCATTTCCTTCGTTCTAGTATCGGTGATAGCAGTTTTCGATCTGAACCATCAGAATGATATTTATTCATTTTTAATGTAATCTGGTCCTGAACGGCAACAAGACTCTTTGATAAAAACTAAAGGAAATAATAATGAAAAAATCAATCCTACCAATAGCCGCTTTAATATTCAGTACTTATATAATGCCAGCTACGGCACAATCAGATTGCGGGGACATCACAATAAGTGAAATGAACTGGGCCTCAGGACAATTGGTAACATCGGTATCCAAATTCATTTTAGAACAGGGATACGGCTGTAACGTTCAAACCATCCCGACATCTACCGTTCCTTCCGTTGTATCTCTTGCTGAAACGGGTAAACCTGACATCATTACCGAACTATGGATCACCGCAGTGCCTCTGTATAAAGAGCTTGAAAAACAGGGCAAAGTAATCACGGCAACTAAGGTTCTTTCTGATGGTGGTACTAACGGTTGGTGGATTCCGAAATACCTTGCCGACAAACATCCGGAGCTGAAAACCATAGAAGGCGTCCTGGCTAACCCCGAACTGGTTGGCGGTCGTTTCCATAATGCACCAAACGGCTGGGGCATGAGAACCACGAACGACAACTTGATCAAGGCATTCAACTTTGCTGGCAATAAGATGGATGTTTTCAACCATGGCTCAGGTGAAACACTGGCCGCCTCTATTGCATCAGCTTACGACGCCCATGAACCATGGTTCGGCTACTACTGGGCACCGACGTCTGTCTTAGGTAAGTATGAAATGGTTGCCGTAGATATGGGAGCTTTCGATGAGACAGCTTATGCCTGCGCTGAAAGTAAAGAATGTTCTAATCCGCAAAAGACCTCTCTGCCAAGCGCCACGGTAGTGACTGCAATAACAACCGATCTGGCTACACGTGAGCCAGAAGTGCTGAACCTGATGAAGAAGCTCTCCTTTACTAACAAGCAGATGAGTCAATTACTGGCTTGGCAAGAAGCTAATAAATCCTCTTCTGAAGAGGCTGCAGTTCATTTTATTACCACCCAACAGGATATCTGGTCAGCGTGGCTCAGTGAAGACGCCCGTAAAAACCTCGCGTCACTGCTGAAATAAACTGCATTAACGATGGGACCAGTAAGCAAGTATTGATACTGATCCTATCCTCCCACACACATATTGATAACAAATATTGCAACAAAATCAAGATGCCCTAAATACAAAGCAACAACAGTTACCCTGATAAGGAATTATCCGAACAGGGTAAAATAAACAGGAAATATTTAATATGTCATTTTATGACTCGCTATTCGATTCACTTGGGTTACAGGACTGGTGCAGTAACGAAGCTAAAGGCGGGCCAATGACAATGGCTGAACTTTTAGCAAAAAGCAAAGGCTCTGCGGTAACCGAAGACACTTCTCTGTGGAATGTACCTTTCCCATCACTCGATAACCTCCATGGCGCTTGCAACAGCATCCCTCGTACGCGAGATATGACTTCAGGTGTCGAGCAACTTTTTCTCAATGTGAAAAGCAGCCTTCAGTTTGTACTTGATCCCCTAACACAGCCTCTGAGCTGGCTATTGGATGGCTCTATCTGGTTATTCGTTGCTACGCCTTGGTGGCTTTTGATCGGATTAACACTTATCGCTGTGCAAATGATGACTCGTTCAAAAGGCGCTACCTTGCTGACCGCTATTACTTGGTTTTTCCTCGCTTTTATCGACCACTACTCTTACGCTGTGCAAACTATGGCAATTATCTTTGTCTGTACGGGGATCAGTGTTTTACTCGGCGTTCCCATCGGCATAGCGATGTCAAAATACGATAGGTTTCAAAAAGGTGTCATTCCGATTCTTGATATGCTGCAAACTTTGCCCTCCTTTGTCTATCTCATTCCACTCATCTTTCTGTTTAGTGTCACCGAATCCAAATTATATGGCATTGCGATTATTATGTACGCGATAGTTCCAGTAATTAGGCTCACTGATTTGGGTATACGATTAGTCGATAAAGATATTATTGAAGGGGCTAATGCCTTTGGTATGAGCGCCCGTCAGAAATTGTTCAATGTTGAACTGCCACTGGCACTACCTAACATTATGGCCGGCGTTAATCAGACTATTATGATGTCACTGGCGATGGTGGTTATTGCTTCACTAGTCTCTGCTCCGGGTCTTGGTGTATTGGTATTGCGGGGAATTAATAACCTTGAGCTCGGTGTGGGACTAGTCTCTGGTTTCTGTATCGTAATTTTGGCCATCTTGCTCGATCGTGTAAGTAAAGCAACGCTAGCACGGATTGATGTCTCTCAATCTAACACCTAAGGCAGTGAACAATGACAGCTAATATAAAAATATCTATCAAGAAGCTCTATAAAATATTTGGCCCTGACCCTGAAATGGCGCTGCAACATGTTAAAAATGGCGTTGAAAAACCCGAACTTTTGGAACAGCACGATCATGTATTGGGTTTGAAAGATATCAACATCGATATTTTAGATGGCCAGGTCACTGTGATTATGGGATTGTCTGGCTCTGGAAAATCTACTTTGATTCGCCATTTTAACCGGCTGATAGAACCCACTGATGGTCAGATCTTGATTGATGGTATTAATGTGATGGACCTATCTAATGAAGAGCTGCGTAAAATGCGACAGTCAGATATGTCGATGGTGTTTCAAAACTTTGCCCTTCTGCCTCATAAAACAGTATTGGAAAATGCAGGTACGGCTCTGCGAGTCAGAGGGGTTTCAACAGAAGAGGCGGATCTAGAAGCTAAAAAATGGCTCGACCGAGTAGGTTTGACTGGCTTTGAAGGACACTATCCACATCAGTTGTCCGGTGGTATGCAGCAACGAGTGGGTATCGCCCGAGCGCTGACCTCAAACTCGGCAGTGATGTTAATGGATGAAGCTTTTTCAGCACTGGACCCATTGATCCGTAATGATATGCAAGATCTACTGCTAGCACTTCAAAAAGAGCTGCACAAGACGATTATCTTTATTAGCCATGATCTAGATGAAGCGCTTAAACTAGCTGACCATCTGGTTATCCTCAAAGATGGTGAAGTAATTCAACAAGGTGAACCCCAGCATATTCTATTAAACCCTTGCGACCCTTACATTGAAAGTTTTGTCAGCGAAATTAACCGGGTACGAGTACTGCGAGTACGTTCAGTGATGCAACCGCTACCTGATAACTCCTTAGATACAGCTGGCAGTGTCGATGTCAACGCTACGCTAGAAGATGTGATCTCTCATTCAGGTGGCGACACTAACAAGGTGTACTTAGTCAAGAAAGAAGGCGAAGCTGTAGGGACTATATGCATGAAAGACTTAGTGCGTGCTCTGGTGCCCAGAGTTCCCTCCCAAAAAGAAACTATAACGGCTTAGAGGCAAGGCATTGATTGGAGAGAATGGTTAATCAGGAGAACATGCTCCTGAATAACCCTTATTTCATCACCGCGCCTTGAATACAATTGTTTTAAATATAATGACTTAACTTTCGACTATCAACCGTCTAATCCATATCAAACTTTATTACGTTAAATACTTCGAAAAATTCTCGACCACATAATCCTTAAACGCTTTTAAACGCAGTGGCTGATGTTTATCTTGTACGTAAACTAAATAAAATGGAGTGGGCTCTACCTGCCAATGATCAAATAGTGGTACCAATAAACCTTGTTCAAGTTCTGTTTTACAATATAACTCTGGCACTCTAATGATTCCGTTGCCTGCAATAGCTGAAGAGACCATCACTCTGCCATTTTTACAAGTAAGATTACCCGCTACTATCACTTCAATTTTTTTATTGTTGTCGCTATTAATGAACGTCCAGTTTTTTAAACTGCCTGCAATACATCGATGATGTACCATACCTTTTGGGTCATTCGGTTTACCATTTTTTGCTAAGTACTTAGGGCTCACATAGGTATTTATCTTTATATCGGTAAGTTTTCTAGCAATAAGTGATGAATCGGCTAATTCCCCCATACGAAAAACAAAATCAAATTCCCCTGAAACCAGATCTACTCGTCGGCTAGAGAAGTCTAGTTCAATATTAATGTCGGGGTGGAGAACCATAAAATCACTTATCAACGTAGCAATAATCTCCTCTGCAATATAACCACCAACACAATTAATGCGAATATGACCCGATAAAGAGTCAGCACTTTCGAGTACTCGATCAATAGCATGAGATATACCATTGAGTGACTGTTTACAGCGTTCATAAAACGCTTCGCCCTGCGGCGTTAAATGTTGCGTGCGGGTAGTTCTTATCAACAGACTAACACCGAGGCTAGATTCTAATTGAGCTAATTGTTTAGAAATATGTGATCTTGAACACGCTAGTGCTTCAGCCGCTTTAGTAAAGCTTCCTTGCTCAGCCAGCACTACAAAGGTTCTAATATCAGAAAGACTCACGTGTTTTTTCATACGACCTCTTTGTCAACTTAGAGTAAACAGATACGACTATTGATGGATATATATCACCAAAAAACAGTAAAGTAAATGATGGTAGTAGTTGGTTATTCCATTGGTAAAGTAGCCTACAAGTTAAACCTATAGCGACATAAAGGGTAGATTGACAATAATATAATGTACTAGAAGGCATTAGATTGGTAACTCTTAGTCATCAATGATGTAAGTAAAGTGCCATATATCATTACCTAAGGTTTCTTTATTATTAACTCAACAGACAAAACTCTATGACGAGGTATAATATGAAAAATTTAGTGGTTATTACTGGCGCAAGCTCAGGTATTGGTGAAGAATTAGCGAAACAAATGAATGCACAAGGTCACCCTTTATTGCTGCTAGCAAGAAGAGTTGAAAAACTTGAAGCCCTCGGCCTTTCAAATACCCTCTGCATGAAAGTAGATGTAACGAATAAAGAAGCTTTCCAACATGCAATTAACATCGCTACTGATATGTATGGCCCTGTAGACTTACTGGTAAATAATGCCGGTCTTATGTTACTTGGCCAAGTAGATGTTCAAAATGCAGCTGAATGGCAAGCCATGTATGACGTCAATGTAATAGGGTTATTAAATGGCATGCAAACTGTGTTACCCGCCATGAAAAAACGCAATACGGGTACTATCATCAATATTAGTTCGGTTGCCGGCAGAAAAACATTTGGTGACCATGCCGCTTATTGTGGAACTAAATTTGCTGTTCATGCTATTTCTGAAAACGTAAGAGAAGAAGTGGCTAATAACAACGTAAGAGTCATCACAATTGCCCCAGGTGCTGTCGAAACAGAATTATTATCACACACCAGCTCTACTGAAATTATTGCTGGATATGAGTCTTGGAAAAAAGAGATGGGCGGTGTTTTAGCACCTATTGATGTCTCTAACGCAATTTCATATGCCTATAATCAACCGCAAAACGTTTGTATTCGTGAAATTGTTTTAGCACCAACTAAACAACAGCCATAGTTAAATATATATAAAATCAAAGCGCTTCAAAATTTTGAAGTGCTTTTCCTAAAATCGTTGCAGGTATAACGACGAACAATATCAAACAGCCCTGGAGTTCTTAATACCCTATTCATAACAATTATCTTTGGTGTTACAACTACCTTACTATGCGGGTGCAATAGGTATTTCCATCAGTTTTGGTTGGAGTGATCCTACATTTTTTATTTTTCTCTCAGAACTCAGTTACTTTCAATTCAAAAAGCAGCGGCTCCCTAAGTAATAATGCAAAGTGCTACGCTTTATAATTTTAAGGCGCTTACTGTTTGCTCTTATATAAGTAAAAACACTTACAGTACTTCATTGTATTGTGAATAAAAACCAAGATAGACTCTTGTTAATATTATTAAGTAAATCAACTGATTGATGAGTTATCTTATGTCAGAATAATTTACAGTTTACTTTAGCTCTATAAATTTCAATTTCCATTTCATTGAAATAATTACACTTTTTCAAACTGGTACGATTAGTGCTACAATGCAAACTGGTACGACTAGTGCCTTAACATATGTAGAAATATTATAATTAATATTTACACGATTACTTGCCAGATTTATTTGAAATTTATTAAAGAGATACACTATGAACATAAAACTTCTCCCGCTTATCATATTAACAGCGACTCTAACTTTCCTAACGCCAACGGCTAGTGCAAGTTTAATTCTTGGTACTGGTACTTCGGCATTAGTTGGTGGTGATTTAACTGACCCTGAAAATGATGGTTTAGTTAATTCTAACGTCAACTATGATGCAACTTTTCGTTCAAGTGTAGAACCCGGTTTTGGCGGCGGTGAATTTGCATTCAATGTATTTGATAACACCTTAACAAGTCGCAACGGTAAATGGTGTTGTAGTGGCGGAAACGTATGGGTCGAAGCAGACTTTGGCACAGACCGTTATATACTAGACATGTTTACGTTATCTTCGGCAAATGACGTACCTAATAGAGATTCTGATCAATGGAGAATTCTAGGCTCTAATGATGGTATTAATTATACTGCACTTTATTCTTATGATGTAGCTGGTCAGTCAATTTGGGGCTCAGATCGTTTTGAAGTAGTGCAATTTTCAAACAACGATGATTATAACGCTAATACTGCTTATAGCATTTTCCGCTATCAATCGACTTCTGTTGTAAGTGGAACAAATCATCAGTTAGGTGAAATTGAATTTTTTGGTACTCAGATCCCAGAACCTACAACAATTGCTATTTTTGCCTTGGGCCTTATTGGTTTAGCCTCTCGTCAATTTAAGAAATAATATTAAAGATTCAAATTGTAGAGATTCTATAAAACACTGATTATAATGATCAGTGTTTTTTTATGTCTAAAAGTTAGTTATTTATAAATTAAAACAAAGTATTCATCCAAGGCCGAGTAGCAATGACTATACCCTATGAGTGCTGATTTCTTTCATTATCCCCTGTCTTTTCAACACCATTGAACACTGTTCTAAAGTAAGTTGTTTTACTTAACCATTCATTGAAAAATTTCTGCATTTGGTAATCTAGTCAGGTGCTATAAATTTTTGACTGTGACAATTAGAGTTAAAATTAGCCTTTTTTACTTAGTTGACGCAAGGTAATGAAAAGCTTAAGGTCTTCTTAGAGCGAACAGAAAATATTAAAGACACTCCAATTTATGCTCACCCCATAAAATTAGCTAACCAAGTAAGTTAATGGATTATTCGAAACTTTGAAAAGCGTAGTAATGTACTTTCAGCGTCAAGGTTAAAACAACTACATATTTAAGTGAGCAATGGCGAACATATCCATATCCCCTAAAGCGAGTTCATTCCTTCACTCCAATCAGTACTTATTAGCACTGTTTTTTGGCGTTATAGGGGCAATAGTCAACTTATATCCAATAGAGTTAGCTTTTAGTATTGCACTTGTTGTTGGTAATACCGCCTATATTGTTGCAGCTTCATTTTTACGTCCCGGTCTAACATTACTTTGCGCACTCATAAGCGTTATTCCACTTTATTTCTATTGGGGCCATCCGTTTGGCTTCCTTACTTTTGGCCTTGAAGCGTGGTTTATTTCAATGTTACGCGCAAGAGGTTGGTATGTACTTACTGCTGATTTACTTTATTGGTTAGTTATTGGTATGCCGCTTACCGCTTTACTTATTTGGAGCAACATGGAATTTGCCCAAAGTTTCGTGTTCTTTAGTGTCTTGAAACAAGCTATCAATGCAATGCTCTATACTTCCTTAGCTTGTATTTTACTGTTCACTTTTAATGACTATTTCCAATCGATAAAATCAAGTCAGCCGCCATTAGTTAAAAGTTTACCCAAATGGCTCTTGTATTCATTTTGGAGTATTTCTGCATTTTTTGTTATTTGTGTTTCATTGGTACTCAGTACTAACTTTAGTGAATTTCAGAAGGCACAACTTGAAAAAGAATTAGAAATTAATAACAACTATATTACCCATATTGGTAATAGTTATTTAAATGAACATCAACAAGCGATTGAAAATATCGCCTACCAACTATCTTACATAACAGACCCAGCAGAAAGAAAAAGGGCACTATCAAAATTTCATCATTTATACCCTGGTTTTTTGACCATGCTAACCGCTTCCAAGCAAGGAAAAATAGAGTTAGCCTCACCTAGTTCAATTATGGAAAAGTTAGTTATTGGTCAATTTTCAGTAGTCGACCGTCCTTACTTTATCCATGCTATGGAAGAGCAAAAATTATTCGTTTCTGACGTATTTCTAGGTAGAGCTTTTGGTAATGATCCAATTATTGCCATCAGTGCTCCACTCTATCAAGGTGATGGGCTAAATGGCCCTTCAGGTATTGTTGAAGGCTCCTTGAATTTAGGAATGTTTGGCCTTTATGACAAAATAGGCCACGATGAAAAGCTGATCAAAACGATTGTAACGGATCAAAATGACCGAATTATCTATTCTTCAGATAGTTTGCAACTAGAGACCTTATCTGGATTTAGTTATGAAGATCGTGCCTACAAAAACTCACTAAACTTAATCAGCTTAAAATCAGAAAAAAATGAAGGTGAAATGTTTATTCACAAGCAAACGCAATTAATGAATGACTGGAAAATTCACTCCTTGATAGAACATAAGTTTTCTTTGAAAAACATAGAAGACTTGTACTTAGTTATGTTTTTAACACTGTTTGTTACTTTACTTGCAGCCAGTTTTTTTGCAAAGAGGTTCGCTATTCATTTAAGTCGCCCACTGAGATTCGTTATGGATGAATTATCAAAAGGCAAAAAAACAGGGGATTTCAGAGATGTTCCTTACGAAACGCCAACCGAAATTCAGAAACTTTACCAAGAGTTAAGGGTAAACCGTCTAGCACTGCTGGATAATCAAGAAGAATTACAAAAACAGGTATTTAAAAGAACAGAAGAACTTAACCAAGCAAACCGTAAATTAACTGAACAAGCCAATACCGACACGTTAACAGGCCTTTATAACCGTCGATATTTTGAAAAGAATTTTAAAATGATGCAATCCATTTTTTCTCGAAATAACTCCAACTTGATGTATGCAATAATTGATTTAGATTTTTTCAAAAACATTAATGATACCCACGGACATTTGTTTGGCGATTATTGTTTAGTTACCGTGGCAAACATGTTGAAGAAGTTTTTCAATCGCGATTCCGATCTCGTTGCTCGCTTTGGTGGTGAAGAGTTTGTCGTGGTTTCACAATGTGATGATGTTGAAATACTGAGGTCACGGATGGATGAATTTCTGCAACAAATCGCTGCCTATGCATTTAAAGATGATGGTAAGGGGCCTATCACATTAACCATTTCAGTTGGCATCGCGGTAGGACAAGCGAAATATTCTAATCTAGGGGAAGATTGGTTTGCCGTTGCTGATGAGTGCCTTTACGAGGCTAAAGATAATGGTCGAAATCAAACAAAAATAACCGTGATAGATATTTCAGCTAAAGTAAATGTTTAACACCAATAAAAAAGCGACTACTCTGTGAGTAAGTCGCTTTTTTTTAACACTGCTGATAGTTAGTGTAATGAGTTAACAACTCATCAATCACCATTTTATTTTGAAGTGATTATTCGACAGTAACTGATTTTGCTAAATTACGCGGTTGATCCACATCCGTACCTTTGATTATCGCTACATAATATGAAAGTAGCTGTAATGGTAGGGTGTAAACGATTGGTGCGATAATATCATCACACACAGGCACATTAATCACTTTCATGGTGTCATCACTAGCAAAGTTAGCATCGCTATCAGCAAAGACATACATTAAGCCGCCACGAGCTCGTACTTCTTCAACGTTCGATTTAAGTTTTTCGATTAAATCATTTTTTGGTGCTACCACAATTACCGGCATTTCTGCATCAATAAGCGCTAATGGACCATGCTTCAATTCACCTGCAGCATATGCCTCAGCATGAATATAAGAAATTTCTTTCAGCTTGAGTGCGCCTTCCATTGCGATTGGGTACTGGTCACCACGACCTAAAAATAATGCATGGTGCTTATCTGCAAAATCTTCAGCCAAGTCTTCAATTGAAGATGCAAGTGCTAATACTTCATCAAGTTTTGCCGGCAAGGACATTAATGACTGAGTAATTTCGGCTTGCTTCTCATCAGACATACCGTGATGCTGGCCAATAGCTACGGTCATCATTAATAAACCAACAAGCTGAGTGGTAAAGGCTTTGGTTGATGCTACGCCAATTTCAGCGCCCGCTTTCGTCATAAAGGCAAGATCGGATTCACGTACTAATGATGAACCAGGAACATTACAAATAACTAAGCTAGATTGATAACCAATTTCTTTCGCTAAACGCAAAGCAGCTAAAGTATCAGCTGTTTCGCCAGATTGCGAAATGGTTACCAATAAAGAGTTTTTAGGCACAAAAGATTTGCGGTATCTAAATTCACTGGCAATTTCAATATTACAAGAAACACCGGCAAGCTCTTCTAACCAATACCTTGCAACCATGCCTGAGTGGTAACTCGTACCACAAGCAATAATTTGTACATGCTCTACGTTTTTAAATATCTCATCGGCGCCTTCGCCAAAGGTATTAATATCTAACATACCATTTACTAAACGACCTTCTAATGAATTACGGATAGCGGTAGGTTGTTCATAAGTTTCTTTTAACATGTAGTGACGGTATTCACCTTTATCACCACTGTCGTGCGACACGTTTGCATCTTTCGCTTCACGTTCAACAGGCTCGCCATTTGTATCAAAAATACTGACGTTAAATCGGCTAATTTGAGCAACATCACCTTCTTCAAGGTAAGAGAATTTACGTGTTACCGGTAATAAAGCCATAATATCTGAAGCAATGAAATTTTCGCCTAAACCGTAACCGATAACTAATGGGCTACCAGAGCGAGCAACAATGATGTTGTCTTGATCGCGACTATCCATTACTACAGTGCCGTATGCACCTTCAAGCTGCTTAACTGTTTTCTGTACTGCTGATAATAAAGTATCACTGGTTTTTAATTCATGATGAACCAAGTGAGTTATAACTTCAGTATCAGTTTGCGATAAAAATTCATAACCTAAACCCTGTAGCTGACTACGTAAAGTTTGATGGTTTTCGATAATACCATTATGTACTACCGCAATTGTATTATTAGAGACATGTGGGTGAGCGTTCACTTCACTTGGAACGCCATGAGTAGCCCAACGTGTGTGTGCTATCCCAGTACCACCTGTTACAGGTTGTTGCTCTAATGCTTGGGCAAGTTCTTGTACTTTACCTAAACGTTTTGTGGTTAGTAATTCGTTATTGCTATTGATCACTGCAACACCAGCAGAATCATAACCGCGATACTCTAATCGCTTTAAACCTTCTACTAAAATATCTGCTACATCGCGTTGAGCTACTGCACCGACTATACCGCACATAATATTGATTCCTTTTTCATTTTTTACGTATTTGATTGTTTGAGCTTGGTTAACATCATTAACTTAAATAAGTCAGAGCGTTAACCTTTGGCGATAATTAATTTTACGCCTTGCTCAGTTAAGGCTATTCGCATTTCTTCTGAGAGACCATCATCTGTGATCACTGTATGAATTTGCTGCCAATTGAGTTCTAAATTAGGGATTTTCTTCGTTATTTTTGCCGATTCAACCATCACTATAACTTCACGAGCCACTTCAGCCATTACTCGGCTCAGGCCGATTAATTCATTAAAAGTCGTCGTTCCGCGCTTAATATCGATACCATCAGCACCGATAAAGAGCTGGTCAAAGTCGTACGATCGTAAAACTTGTTCTGCAACTTGTCCCTGAAAAGCTTCAGAGGTAGCATCCCAAGTTCCACCGGTCATCAATAATGTTGGTTCATTTTCTAAGGCATGAATTTCGTTAGCAATGCTAAGCGCATTAGTCATGACCACTAAACCTTTCTTATTCGCTAATTCGCTTACTAAAGCAGACGTAGTTTGACCGCTATCGATAATAATACGATTGTGATCACGAATGAGCATGGCCGCTTTTTTGGCTATATGTAACTTTTGTTGAGACAGTTGGTCTACCTTTGCTTCAGTGATTTCACTTGGCAAAGCAACCGCGCCACCATAGCGCCTTAGTAATAAACCACTGGTTTCAAGAGCGGCGAGATCTTTTCTGATAGTAACTTCTGACGTATCAAATTGCTTGGCTAAACTGTCAACACTCACTTCACCCTGAGCATTTAAATCAGCAATTATATTATGACGACGTTGTTGAGTATTTCGTTTCGACATAGGATTTTATAGTTTACTTATATGATTAATGTATCTCGAATAGTTTCGAATTGCGTAACTTAGTTTCGCTATGGACCGTATTATGTTTCATACCGAAAGATAATGCAATTTTTAGTTCGCTTTTCATGATTAATCACGCATAAAATTTAGACATTAAAAAAGCGCTATAAAAATAGCGCCTTAAATAAACTGTTCAGATAATTAACTCTTTTTAACAGGTCTCTGCCAACCAGCAATATTACGTTGCTTGGCTCGAGTTAGTGCTAAATCATTATCTTCTACTTCTTTGCTAATCACTGAACCGGCACCAACAGTTGCTGAATTGCCAATAATTACCGGTGCTACCAATGAGCTATTAGAACCAATGAAAGCATTGTCACCAATTTCGGTGGTTGATTTATTTACACCATCATAGTTACAGGTAATAGTGCCCGCACCAATATTTACCTTAGTGCCAATTTCTGCATTACCCAAATAACTTAAGTGCCCTGCTTTGCTGCCAACACCCAGAGTAGTTTTTTTCATTTCAACGAAGTTGCCCACATGTGAGTCTTGTTTCATTACTGAACCTGGACGAAGGCGAGCAAATGGGCCTACCGAACAATCAGCTTCAATAATCGTATCTTCGATAATACTGTTTGGCTTAATTTCAACGTTAGCACCAATGGTACTGTTTTTAATAATACAGTTCGCGCCTATCTGCACGTTATCAGCAAGGCTTACTTCACCTTCAAAAATACAATTAATATCGATACTCACTTCAGTGCCTGTGGTTAAATTACCACGAACATCAATGCGAGCAGGGTCGCGTAAACTTGCGCCAGCTATCATCAGTTCTTCAGCGATTCTCGCTTGGTAAGCACGTTCTAATGTTGCTAATTGCACACGGTTATTAGCGCCTTCTACTTCTATTTCTGTCTCAGGATGAGCTGTAGCAACAACCTTACCTTCACCATGAGCAGCAGCAATAATATCTGTTAGGTAGTATTCACCTTGAGCATTATCACTAGATAAGTTACTTAACCAACGTTTTAGATCGCCGCCATTGGCCAATAAAATACCGGTATTGGCTTCGTTAATTTTTAGCTGTTCTTCGTTAGCATCTTTTTGCTCAATAATACCAACAACTTGCTGTTTTCCTGAAATTTCTTGACGAACAATTCGGCCATAACCCATTGGGTTAGCTAGATGAACCGTTAATAGCGCCATACCATCTGTAGGCTTAGCGGCTAATAAACTTTCTAAAGTAGAGACTTTAGTTAACGGGACATCACCATAAAGGACTAACACGTCTTCATCATCCGTTAAAAATGGTGAAGCTTGATCAACGGCGTGGCCTGTACCAAGTTGTTCAACTTGCTCAACAAACGTTAAGTCATCACCGGTATTATCTTTAGTGAGTGTTGCTTTTAATACGTCACCGCCAAAGCCATACACTACATAGATATTGCTAGCACCAAGTTGACGTGCACTATCAATAACATGACCTACCATAGGCTTTTCAGCTACACTATGAAGTACTTTTGGCAAAGAGGAGCGCATACGGGTACCTTTACCCGCGGCAAGAATAACAACAGAAAGTGACATAATAAATCCATTCATTGAGCATTTTTAAGAGCGCGTATTGTAACCAAGTTTGTACTGTTTAGGCTAGGGGTTGTTGACCTTTCACGATTAAAATAGTTGCTCTTTATTTTGATCAATCTTCGGCCAGCACTATGGCAGTTTCAATAGGGTCTGCATTGTACTGGCTGATTAAACTGGCTAATTCAGGCTTACAAGAACCACATTTAGTACCACATTGTAGTTTTTCACCTAAGGCTTCAACACTACCACAGCCTTGTGCTATCGCTTCGTTAATGGTTTTTTCTCCAACGCTATAACAGCTACACACTTGTTTTCCTTGGTTAAACTCATCACTAGAAATGCCAAGTAGTAGCGATTGAATAGTGGCAAACTCTAAGGTTTTTGAACCAAAAACATGTTCAAGCCATGATTGCTCTATTTCAGGCCACGTTGCTGAGAAGTAACCTAAAAAGGCTAGCTTGCCGGCTTGTAAACAAACCACATAACTTTGGTTGTCTTGAATAAACGTTAACCATTCACCTGATAAACCACTGATTTGTTGACACAACAGCAAAGCATCAATGGTTGGTTCATCTAAAGCAACTTGATATGAATCACCATAAGCGGTGGTACTTTTAACCCAGAAGTCAGCACTTAACGTAATCTTACTGGTGGTATGTACACTTATATATTGCTTATACGTTTTTTTACCTAAGGCGACAGCACCTTGCTTACTCTCCGCTTGACCAGAAAGAGGATCAACAATACTTTGATATAAATCGCTAACATTACCGTGTGAGGCATAGTTCTGATTCCAGTGAATTGGCATAAAACATTCACCTAACCGCTGCTTTGCATCGACTTTTACATGCGCGATCGCTTGTCCTGTACTGGCGGTGATCGACAGCATATCGTCATTTTGTACCGCTAATGCTTTAGCATCAGTTGGGTGTAAATAAAGGTAGGGCTTGTCTGTATGTTTTGACAACTTATTTGTTTTACCAGTTCGTGTCATGGTGTGCCATTGATCACGCAATCGACCGCTGTTTAATACAAACGGGAATTCAGCAGACGTTTTTTGAAGTGGTAATTGTGGTTTAACAGGAATAAATTTCGCCTTACCAGACGGTGTATTAAACTTTCCGTCTGCGTAAACGCGCGCACAACCTTCAGGATTAGCATCATTTACTGGCCATTGTATTGGTGCAAGTTCGTTATATTCTTTGGCTGTTAATTGACTTAAACCACTTAAATCAAGCAGACGTTCACCGTCGTTTTCAAATTGAGTAAGTTGAGCATGTTCTTTGAACACATCACTAACATCGTCAAAATCAAAACCACTAAAACCCATTTTGGTGGCAACGTCTTGGATAATTTGCCAATCGTGCTTAGCTTGTCCTGCGGGTAAGACGGCATTACGTTGGCGAGAGATACGGCGCTCTGAGTTAGTCACTGTTCCGTTTTTTTCTAACCATGGTGTTGCCGGTAATTTTACATCGGCAAAAGCTAAGGTATCGTTTTGCTCAACACAATCAGACACCACGACTAACTCACACTTTTTCAGCGCGGCAGTAATCTTAGCGCGATTAGGTAGGCTTACCACTGGGTTGGTCGCCATTATCCAGACCGCTTTAATCTCACCTGAAGCAAGTTTATCAAACAGATCAATCGCTTTAGCTCCTTGCTTGTTGGCTATGGTGGGTGATTGCCAAAAACGTTGCACTTTGTCTTGATGCTGTGGGTTGTCGATATCCATATGCGCGGCAAGTTGATTGGCTAATCCACCAACTTCTCTGCCGCCCATAGCATTAGGTTGTCCTGTAATAGAGAAAGGACCACTGCCAGCTTTACCGATTTTACCACTGGCTAAATGACAGTTAATAATAGTTTGGCATTTATCTACCCCGGATGAGGATTGATTGATGCCCATAGAATAAAAGGTAATTGCTTTTTCACTGCTGCAGAATAATTGATAAACGGTAGTAAGTTCTTCTATGCTAACTTGGCAAAACTCTGCAACCTTCGTTACTGTCCAACTTGTGGCTTGGGTAAGTGCTTGCTCAAATCCTTCGGTGTGCTGAGCGATATAATCTGTATCTAATCCTTGGTTTTCACTTAAAAAGTGTAATAAACCATTAAAAAAAGCAGCATCAGTACCAGGCTTCAATTGAATAAAGTTATCGGCTAATTCACAAGTTGCTGTTTTTCTCGGATCAATCACTACAACTTTCATTGCAGGGTTAATTTTTTTAGCGCGTTCAATACGTTGATATAAAACTGGATGAGTCCATGCCGCATTAGAACCCGTAAGTAATAATAGATCAGTTTCTTCTAAATCTTGATAAGTACACGGAACAACATCTTCACCAAAAGCACGCTTGTATGCTGATACGGCTGACGACATGCAAAGACGAGAGTTAGTATCAATATTACCTGAGCCGATATAACCCTTCATCAGCTTGTTAGCAATGTAGTAATCTTCAGTTAATAACTGACCTGACACATAGAAGGCAACAGAGTCTTTACCATATTTTTTTATGATGTCGTTAAATTGTTCAGCAACGTAATCAGTCGCTTTATCCCAACTTACTTGCTCACCTGCGATTTCAGGGGATAACAAGCGACCCGTTAAATCGATAGTATTAAGTAAGTTACTACCTTTAACACATAGTCTGCCATAGTTTGAAGGATGGGCAGCGGAGCCTACTAATGACGTTGCTTTGCCATCTGCTACGCCAATATCAACACCACAACCCACGCCACAATAGGCACAAGTACTTTGGATAAGTGACGGTTCACCGGTTTTAATTACAGGTGAGGTAAGCGGTGATGTCGGTAATAAATCGCTCAAACTGAACTCCAAAAAAATTAACCTTGGCTATCGGAAAATTTCCAACAATGTTAGGTTGAAAATTAGCCATATACGCTAGTAAAAAAGTTGTACTTGCTCGTTTTCAATCCGTATATCGTAAACGGCAATAGTCTGATCTTCTTGTAAACAACGACCTGTTTTTAACGAGTAATGTTGTTTATATAATGGCGAAGAAACCACTGGCTCATCATCAATACAGCCAACAAGACCGCGATATAAGACATTGGCTTGACCAATAGGGTCGTAGTTACCTACGGCATATATTTTTTCTTCGCTGTTAGGTATATGAAAGATGGCAATTTGCTCATCTTCACCCGCCGAGTTAGCTATTAAAGCACTGATACCAGAATCTTTTACTAGTTCAGTTGCCTTACAAATAGTGCGCCATGCTTTGTTCGTGGTTGTAGTCATTTTGTTGTACTCCTCTTAAGCTTCTTCAGCTACGGCTTCTTTTTCAGTTGCGTCGATAAATTTAACATCAATTTTTTCTTGTCCACGTGCAGGACGAATTTGTTCGCGTTCAGTCACAAATTGGATGTTACTATCACTTTTATCTGAGTTAACAAATGGTTGGAAACGTTTTAATGCTTCTGGATCTTCAATAGTTGTTTTCCATTCACATTGATAGGTACCAACAATGGCTTTCATTTGTGTTTCTAACGCATCATTTAGGCCTAAGCTGTCATTGATGATAACGTCTTGTAAGTAAGCTAAACCGCCCTCTAAGTTGTCGATCCAAGTTGATGTACGTTGTAATCTGTCGCCCGTTTGTACGTAGAACATCAAGATACGGTCAACATATTTAACTAAGGTTTCATCATCTAAATCCGTGGCGAATAAATCACCGTGGCGAGGTTTCATACCACCGTTACCAGCAACGTATAAGTTCCAACCATTATCTGTTGCGATTATGCCGATATCTTTACCTTGTGCTTCAGCACACTCACGAGTACAACCCGACACGCCGAACTTAATCTTATGCGGAGCACGTAAACCTTTGTATCTGTGCTCTAAGTCGATAGCCATGCTCATGCTGTCTTGAACGCCGTAACGACACCAAGTAGAACCAACACATGATTTAACCGTACGTAATGATTTACCGTAGGCATGACCTGTTTCAAAACCAGCATCGACTAATTCTTTCCAAATTGGCGGTAATTGCTCAACACGTGCGCCGAATAAATCAACCCGTGCGCCACCGGTAATTTTGGTATAAAGATTATATTTTTTAGCTACTTCACCTAATACGATAAGTTTGTCAGGGGTAATTTCACCGCCAGCAATTCGAGGAACAACTGAGTAGGTACCATCTTTTTGCATGTTACCAAGGTAGGTATCGTTAGTATCTTGTAGAGATAAATGAGGTTTTTTAAGAATGTAGTCATTCCATACAGAAGCAAGCACAGAGCCAGCTACCGGTTTACAAATTTCACAACCTAGACCACGACCATGTTTTTCAAGTAGCTCGTCGAAGGTTTTGATTTTTCCAACACTAACAATGTCGTATATTTCTTGACGTGAATAAGCAAAATGCTCACAAATGTCTTTCTTAACTTCAACACCGCGTTTTTCAAATTCGTTATCAGCAACGCTTTTAACCAAGGCAGCACAGCCACCACAACCAGAGCCGGCTTTAGTACAGCTTTTAACATCGCCAACGGTCATCGCGCCTGCATCAATAGAAGCAATAATGTCGCCTTTAGTGACGTTATGACATGAACAAATGGTTGCCGTATCAGGTAAGGCATCAACACCTAATGTCGGCTTATCAGCAGCCATTGGTAAGATAAGACCTTCTGGAGACTCAGGTAATTCAATGGCATTAAGCATATATTGCAATAAGGTATCGTATTCACTGGTATCACCAATAAGCACAGCACCTAGTAAGGATTTTTTATCCGAAGAGACTACTATTTTCTTATAAACACCTTCAGGTTGATTTTCGTAAGTGTAGGTTAATGCACCTTCAGTTTTACCGTGAGCATCACCAATTGAGCCAACTTCTACGCCCATGAGTTTTAACTTAGTACTCATATCCGCACCCGTAAACTCAGCAATTTCTCCGTTTTCACCATTTCCTTCATTAGTAAAGCCAGCAATGTGTTTGGCGACAACTTTAGCCATAGCATAACCCGGTGCAACTAAACCAAAGATAAAGTTATTCCATAAAGCACATTCACCAATGGCGTAAATATTTTCGTCTGAGGTTTGACACTGATTGTTAACAACAATACCGCCACGCTCACCTAAAGTAAGGTCAAATTCACGTGCAAGGTTGTCATACGGGCGAATACCTGCAGAAAATAAAATTAGATCGGTTTCTAATTCAGTCTCGTCACTAAAACATAATTTATAGCGGCTAGTATTGCCTTTTTCGATTACGCTTGTCGCTTTAGAGGTGTGAACTTGTACACCTAAGTCTTCAATTTTTTGTCTTAATAAACGACCGCCACCACCATCAATTTGAACACCCATTAATTGTGGGGCAAATTCAACAACGTGTGTTTGTAGACCTAATTGCTTGATAGCGTTTGCCGCTTCAAGACCTAATAAACCACCACCAATAACCACGCCGACTTTGCTTTCTTTAGCGCTAGCGGCGATGTCTTCTAAATCATCAATAGTACGATAAACTAAACAATGATCTTGGTCCTTACCAGGAATGGGAGGAACAAATGGGTACGAGCCGGTAGCTAAAATTAATTTATCATAATGATAAGTTTCGCCACTTTCAGTCGTCACATATTGAACGATTTTATCAATCAGGATCACTTTAGCATTGGTTTTAAAGGTCACCCCTAAGGCTTCATAATGTTCCGGTGTAGTCATTGCTAAATCGTCAGCAGTTTTACCACCAAAATATTCCGATAAGTGAACTCTATCGTAAGCTAAGCGAGACTCCGCTGAGAGCACTGTTATTTGATAGTTTGGATTTTTAGCCATTTCCTCAACAAAGTGATGGCCAACCATGCCGTTACCTACCACAACAATATTAGTTTTAGTTAATAGCTGTTTATCTGTATTCATAAGGACGATCCTACTCAAAATGCGGGAATAAAATAAAACCGTTTAGCAAAGACACACTATTAACATGGTTTTATTCAAGATGCGTTTAGTAGAGCAAGCTAGATGCCAACATATTTTTTTCAATAAAAACAATTATTTAATGCCAGTTGCATCCTAGGAAATCACCCCTTTGCACTAGGGTGAATATTATTTAGCACTCGGACGGTGCAGCGTTCTCACAAAAGGTAAACAAGCTGAACGTGGGTCAAGAAATGACTATTGAGTGATTCAATAGTCATTTCTCTTGATGATGAATGGGTTAATATTATCGAGGCGATATTTTGTAGATAGTATTTAAGTAAGCCTAATAGAGTGACTTTTAACTAATCGAAAAAGTGATATAGCCCAGGCACTCTGAAACATGCGTCTTGATTAAGTCATTGTCGTTGATTCAGTCCAGACGCCGTTAGCATATTTCCCTTTTTTGGACTCGCTGAAGTTTTTAATAAACTCGCTGGCTGGTATAGGTCTTCCCGTATAATAACCTTGCACATAATCACACTTTTCGGCTTGTAGATAATGCAGTTGCTCTTCGGTTTCAACACCTTCAGCAAGTACATGCAATCCTAACGAGTGACTCATTTGAATAATAGCGGTGGTAATAGATTTACTATCATCGTCATTCTCAAGGTCTGAAATAAAACTACGATCTATTTTCACCTTTTGGATCGGAAAACGCTTCAAATAACTTAGTGAGGAATAACCGGTACCAAAATCATCCATCGCCAACTGAAAGCCTGCATCGTGCAAGGCTTGCATTGTCTCGATAGCTTGATCGACATTATCCATCACCGCACCCTCTGTGATTTCAAGTTCGATAAGCTCTGCGCTAACATCATGTTGCGCAAGAATCATTAACATATGCTGTAAAAGATCTTTACGCCTAAATTGCACAGGAGAAATATTAATCGCCACCTTAAAGACTGTAATCCCCGCATTCAAAAAGTTTTTTATTTCGCGGCATGCCTGCGCTAAGACCCAATCACCCAATTCATTGATCAATCCACTCTTCTCGGCAACTGCAATAAATTGATCCGGAGGAATCATGCCCTTCTCAGGATGATGCCATCTGATGAGCGCTTCCGCTCCAACCAAGATATTTTGGTCGATAGTAAAGAGCGGTTGGTAATAGAGTTCAAAATGCTCTTTAGTCAAAGACTCAGCTAAGTCAGTCAAAACTTCCTTATTTCTTTGCAATCTTGCATTCATTTCACTGGTAAAAAAGCGGACTGTATTTCTGCCATCATCCTTCGCCTGATACATAGCAATATCGGCATTGCGTAGTAATTCCTCACTATTAGCTGCATCGTCAGGATAAATAGTGATTCCAATACTACTACCCATATTAATATTGTTTCCGTTAATTTCTATTGGTGTTTTCAATAACGAGTTGAGCCGCTGAGCGAAGGTTACCGCATCTTCAATTGTATTAACTTTAGTGATAATAAAAGCAAACTCATCACCCCCTAGGCGCGCTACCGTATCAGTCTTTCGCCCGGTGCAAGAGAGTCTTAACGAAACCTGCTTTAATAATTCATCACCAGCGTCATGACCCATGGTGTCATTGATGATCTTGAAATTGTCTAGATCCATAAAAAATACGGCAAATTTATGTTGGTGACGGTCAGACAGTGCTATCGCCTGTTCCAGCCGATCCTGAAATAATAGTCTATTAGGCAAACCCGTCAGCGGATCATGTAGCGCCAGATGTTTTAATTGATATTCTGCCTGCTTACGTTCATTGATCTGTAATTTTAGATCTCGGTTGTTACTATCTAGCGCCATTTTAGACTGATTAAAGTGGTAAGCCAGCAGACCAAATTCATCCTGTCTGCGGTCATCGAGCAATTCTGGGTAAACCTGCCCACCTTCAGTAACTGGCCGTTGCAGCTGATTAACCATTTGATAAATAGGCATAATTAAACTGCGTCGACAATAAATAAAACCCAAAAAAGCCGCAATAATCATGATTGCGATGAGCAACATTAAGATCAGGTTTGATACCTTACTTGCGCTATTTATCGCCACCATTTGCGGGGTGACCACAACAACCTTCCACAACGTTTTTGGTATAATAAATACCGATACATTCACTGCTTCACCAAGTAGAAAATCTTGCTTACTTATCACTGAAATAGTCTTAGTATTACGATGAGAACTCTGATCTGGCATAGTTGACATATTGGCAACAATTAATTGCGCGTCTAAGGGAGATATTTGCTTACTTTGTTCGGTAATATTTGCAGCCGGTACTCTTGTTTTGTCTGCTATAGACTGAATCAAAGATTGGTTTATCTCAGTTAAGATTTCGGCAATAGGTTGGAAGGACTCAAGCTTTTCAGCCAGTTGATTTACTGTAATATATTCTTGAGTTAAGTGATTACTATCTCGATTGGCTACTTTAGTTAACTCATCATCAGGAAAAGACAAAAACTTATTATTACGGTCTACAGCATAAGCGTATCCTCTGAGTTTGGCACTACCTTGGTGTAATATACTCTTGAGTTGTTGAAGACTGACATCAACTGTTGCATTGCCCGAAAATACTTCTTGTTTGAACATGGCGACGGTACAAGTCACCATCGGCGCTAATGTATACGGGTCCATATAAGATTTAGACCAAAGGCATTCACCTTGTTTGCTATAACGACCTGGCACATACCATTCTTCATCATGATAACCTGTGCCCTCGACATCATTATATTGATCGAAGTATTGCAATTCCCCAAAATTGTCTCGACCCCAAAAGAAGCTCCGTCGCACTACACCAAGGGTGAACTGTTGAGGCTCAGGCCACACGCCACCGCCAGCAATAATGTCTTGGTATTCTTTCATATTCAGCATTTGAGGAATAACTTTGTAGAATAGCTGTGGGTCTTGAGGCCAAGTTTCCCCTGCTGCGGCCAAATGTCGGGTTAAGGTTTCTGCGATACTAATGCGTTGGGATATCTCTGAGACTATGTGCGAACCAATCTCGTCGATCGACTCTTTGTTTTTATTGACTAGGTAATTTTTAACCACGAGGTCAACCACCATATAGGTCGCCGCAGTCATCACTAAAAACAACAGACTCATACCAAAAGAAAACTTAAACAAAATAGTATTTTTGGCTTTTACAATAGCTCTAATAGAAGACATCCTTTTCACCTTGGCACTAGAAACATTAATAATAAGAATTGAAGTTCCTCTTCAATTTAAAGCGAATAATTACTTTAATTTTCAGATACTCTGTGCCTAAACCTAGCTTAAATAATTTTATTTCTCAAGCGTATTGAGTATTATTTACCACTTGGCAACGCAAGCACTGTCCACCACTCGTTGTTAATTCAATGCAGGATGACAAACTTACAGTGAGAGTAAAAATAGATGATAAAACTTAAAAGCTTAATGAGTTAAACCATCAATTCATTGTTCATTAGAAAAATATCGTTGATAACCATAAGATAAAAAATAACGCGGTAGCTCCTTGCCAAAACAATACCGGATTACGCTGTAAGATAGGCTGACTTTTATATTCTTCCAATGCCGAAGCCGTCGGTTTGCTTAAATCAGCTTTAAATTCAGAATACGCCTGTAAACGAAACTTAGGATCGGCTTGTGTCGCTTTTGACAGCACCATATCAAGCCAGAAAGGTAAATCGCTGCGAAATTGTCTAATACTACGATACTGCCACTGTGAATAATTTTCTACGCGACTTTTTTCGTCATCAACAGTGTAGCTGTGCATATCAGCTCTTTGCATCGGCTTGTAAGGCAATTCTCCACAAAGCATTTCATAGGTGATAACGCCTAAGGAAAATAAATCGCTTTGGTGGTCAGCATGTAAAGTTAATAAGGTTTCTGGTGCGATATAATTCAATGTGCCTTGTGGCACAGTTTCGGTAACAACATCATTATTTTCAGCCAGTGATGCAATAAGCGCAGTGCCATAGTCAATGAGAAAAACCTTGCCGTAAGAATCAATCATTATGTTGTCAGGCTTTAAATCCCGATGAATAACTTCTAAGCGCTGAAATGAACGTAAGGCGATAATAATTTGCCCGACAATATCACGTACTTGTGCAAGATTAGGTTTTGGATTATCAAACATCCATTGCCCTAATGTTTGGCCATCAATATATTCGCAAATATGATAAAGAAAGCGACTATTCTCGCTGCCACGTTTTATTTTCATCACATGACTATTGCTTAACCTTTCCCCTAGCCAAGCTTCACGTATGAAACCTTGTAAATAACTACTATCATCAGCGAGGTTTTTTGAAGGAACCTTAAGAACACAAGGCTCAGACTCATTAGGGTGTTTCGCTAAATATAAATGTGACCGAATGCTGGCATGAATAACTTTGCAAATTTCATAGTCATCAATACTATTACCAACCGCTAACGCTGGTGGTATCGCTTTATTTAACAGTTCTCGTTCAATTTCGACTAACGCCCTATTAGGCGTACCGCCGATATAAACTAATAAACAGCTGACATTATCTTTACTACCCTTCTTTATCGCTAATTCCGTCAGTAATTTCGCCATCTGCTCTAACGCTTGCGTGCTAGGCGACTGTGGCAATTGATTTAACTGTTTTTTTATTTGTTGAGCTGATAAATATTCATGAACGCCATCGCAAGTAAGTACAAAAATATCACCCGCTTGAATAGCAACTTGCTGCACATCAACTTGCAATCGATGATCAGCGCCCAAAGCTCGGGTTAACACACTATGAGATGGTCCCTGCTTTTGTTGATGGTCCTTAGTTAGTACTTCTAGCTCGTGTTGCCGATACTGGCTGATACGCGTATCACCGACATGAAAAATATAGGCGGTAGACGATTTGACTATCAATGCTGAAAAGGTTGTTAACCATTGTAATGTGTAACCAGAAACCGCATCGGTTTGTGCATATAACCATTGATTTAAGCTAGATAACACCTTACTAGCAGACTTTTGTGTTGACCACGTTTGCGGCGTTGCGTAATAGTCATTAATAAATTGTGTCACTGATAATTGCGCTGCCTCCGCTGCTTTACTGGCACTTGATACACCATCAGCAATGACAGCAACAACACCTTTAGCCGTTAATTCTGCATCTTTGGGCACTAGTGAAGCAAAAGCATCTTCATTGGTTGCTTTTATACCCGCATTACTATGACCGCCCAAAAACACCTGTAATTTTGCCTGTGTTAGCGGTATTGCTGGCGTTAAAGGAGGCGCCTGAGCAGCTTGTTTTGTATAAGCGTTTTGATCAGTTTTCATTTATACCCTCTTTGAGCTTATACCAAACGGATTACCATCAGCCTAATCACGATATTTTATCATTATGAAAAAAGTCATGACTAAACTGCTGATAAATGGGACGCCATTATTTAACTTGAATTAACTCTACTGTACCGTCTTCTCGAATCTCGGTAATTGACCCTTTTGGCTCTTGCATAAAGAGTAAAGTAACAAAACCTAATACCGCCGTTGCTGCAATGACTAAGAAAAAGGTTTGGTAGCTAACCATAGATAATACCGTTAAATAAACCACAGCTCCGACATTACCATATGCTCCAGTCATGCCTGCTATTTGCCCCGTTAATCGACGCTTAATTAATGGGACTGCAGCAAATACCGCCCCCTCTCCTGCTTGTACAAAGAACGAACAAGCCATAGCAGTAATCACTGCCAACACCAGTGGCCAAGAACTATCAATTAATGCCATAGCAAGATAGCCAAGCGCTAAACCTGCAGTTAATATCAATAAGGTTTTCTTACGGCCATATTTATCGCTTAACCAACCACCACCGGGTCTAGACATCAGATTCATAAAAGCATAAAGCGATGCGAGCATGCCTGCATAAACCATATCTAAACTAAAGGTTTCTGCAAAAAATAATGGCAACATAGAAACTACTGCTAATTCAGAACCAAACGTTGCGAAATATAAGACATTCAGTACAGCCACTTGCTTGAACTGATACTGATGAATCTCAGGAACTTCTTCTTTAAATAAATGACCATTAACTTGGTAAGTTTTCCAAACTTCAGCAATAAATAATATAACTAAAGAAACATATGCAATTATAGTCATATTGCTGGATAACAAACTCACACCTTGAGGTGATAATTTCCAAGTAAGTAAAGCTAACGCACCGTACATGGGTAATTTCATCAACAAGAGTAAGTAAAAATCGCCTACACTGGTCACTTCCATTGCGCCCGTTTGCGTCGGTTTAAAGTAGGTAGCACCTTTAGGCGTATCACTAACATTTGCATACCAAATGAAGCTAAAAAGTAAACTCATTAAACCAGTTAAAGCAACAGCATAACGCCAAGCGTCTTCAACGCCGAAGGTTTTACCTATATAGAGGGCTATTAAGGGTAACGACATTGCTGCGGCAGCAGAACCGAAATTTCCCCAGCCACCATAAAGTCCTTCCGCAGTACCGAGTTCATTAGCGGGAAACCATTCACTAACCAGTCGAATGCCAATAACAAAACCGGCCCCAATAAAGCCCAGTAAAAAACGAGCTAAGGCTGCTTGTTCAAAATTTTGCGATAAAGCAAACATAAAACAAGGCAAACTACATACGGCTAGCAGAACAGCAAAGGTTAGTCGAGGACCATATTTATCCGTTAACATTCCAATGATAATGCGTGCAGGTATGGTTAATGCTACGTTTAAAATAAGCAGCGTTTTTATTTCACTACTGCTCAGCCCTAAACTATCCGCGATCACCGCCAATAACGGTGCATGGTTAAACCACACCATAAAGGTGATGAAAAAGGCCATCCAACTTAAATGTAGGATTTTCATTTTCCCAGTAAATGACCATAATTTAATGCCAATTTCACTACTCATTGTTTACTCCTTAAAGTTTATATAACTTTATAGAGCAAGCAAAATGCCAGTAATCAATAATTATTTATAATCATATATATCATAACGTTAGTACTAGGCACACTAGGGAAAGAAGGTGTTATATGCACTTTTATGGGGGGGCGCACCTAGACAGTGCAGAGTTTTCAATACAGTAAGAAAGTGAGTAGTTAGGTAATACGAGTCGATTTATCAACTTAAATTGAGCTTATCACTGCCAGTTTTACTCCTGACAGTGATCATTATAAGCAACGAAGTGAAGCCGGTTATTTCACTGTTTGGGTGTAAAACTCACCAATGTACTGACCACCTTTAATTTTAGCAATTAAACGTAGTTTATAACTATCTCCTTTATTAGCCAATAAACCACCTAAAGGTGTATTACTACGCCAATAATAAGGGCTCTTTTTCATGCCTAAAGGATACGGTGTCATCTTGTCACTTTTATCGACTAAAAACAGGGTCGCACTATCTAGTGGAAAAGTAGAATTAACTTCAGTAACTCCAGCCTCATCAGAGACATTTATTTTAAAGTCGCCTGAGATAAGTACACAATTTTTATTAGCAATATCACAATGCCCTTCTGGCACTAGTTGAATTATTTTATTTGCTGCAGCTTCATTCTCTTCATAATAATCGGCAGCAATAAAGCCCACAACGGCAAGAATAGGCGCGACCATGAAGGCAAGTTTTGTGTGTTTATTCATAAGATTATCTTTAAGTTATATTGGGTTATTTATTTTTGATTTCATTAAAACAAATTGCCCTAGAAAAAGAAAGGCTAGGCGACTTTTAAAATGGGTCGTCTAGCCTTTTTAGTTTACCTGTTGGCTAAAATATATCTTTAGCCTAAAGTGTTTCTAGTAGTGGAGAACTAGTGATCGTGTGCTGCAGCACAGTCACCTGGAGCACGCATGTTTTCTACCATAGCGACAATATTAGCTGGACATGGTCCAGTAAACTGAAGAACGATGAAAGCGACACCAAAGTTAACTATTGCACCAACGGCACCAAAAGCGTTAGGAGAGATTCCAAAGAACCAATCTTTACCCATGTCACCTAGGAATGAAGTACCTGGAATAAACATAATGCCTTTGTGTTGGAACACATACATCATTGTTACACCGATACCTGCAACCATACCTGAAATTGCTGCTGTACCACTCATTTTCTTAGAGAATATACCCATCATTAATGCTGGGAAGATACTTGATGCTGCTAAACCAAAGGCTAGTGCAACCGTACCTGCAGCAAACCCTGGAGGATGTAATCCAAGATAACCAGAGACTAATATCGCTATAGTCATCACAACTCGACCGGCAAGTAACTCATTTTTCTCTGACAAGTCAGGTGTTAATACCCCTTTCATTAAATCATGTGAGATAGATGAGGATATTGCTAACAATAAGCCCGCCGCAGTAGATAACGCAGCCGCTAGACCACCAGCAGCAACTAAAGCAATTACCCAGTTAGGTAAATTCGCAATTGCAGGGTTAGCTAGTACCATAATGTCACGGTCAACTTTAACCATTTCATTTGGAACCACTACTATTTCTTTCCCAGTCATTGTATTTATTTTGGTGACAGTTTGATCTGTTGCATTAGATGTATACTGAATTTTGCCATCGCCATTTTTATCTTCAAACTTCAATAAACCAGTTTTTTCCCAGTCTTTGAACCATTGTGGGCGTTCATCATAAACAAGGTTCTGACCTGCTGTAGGTTCAATGGTATTCATCAAGTTAAGACGAGCCATAGCGCCAACTGCTGGAGCAACTGTGTAAAGTAAACCGATGAAAACAAGTGCATAACCTGCAGATTGACGTGCTGCTTGTACTGAAGGAACAGTGAAGAAGCGCATAATTACATGAGGAAGACCCGCAGTACCAATCATAAGAGAGATAGTGTAAGCGAACATATTCAATGTTCCGCCTAAGTTACTTGTTGTGTACTCTTTAAAGCCTAAATCAGTAACAACCATATCTAACTTATCAAGTAAGTAAACACCACTACCATCAGCTAAAGTACTACCTAAGCCTAGTTGTGGAATTGGGTTACCGGTAAGTTGTAATGAAATAAAGATTGCTGGAATGGTATAAGCAAAAATCATTACTACATACTGAGCGATTTGCGTGTAAGTAATACCTTTCATACCACCTAGTACAGCGTATACCCAAACAACGAACATGCCGATGCCTAAGCCTAAACCGTAATCAACTTCTAAGAAACGAGAGAAAGCAACACCCACTCCTTTCATTTGACCGATGATGTAAGTTAATGAAGCGATTATTAAACAAGCAACCGCAACAATACGTGCAGTTTTTGAGTAATATCTATCAAAAATGAATTCAGGTACTGTGAACTTACCGTGTTTACGCATGTATGGTGCTAAAAGCATTGCCAATAATACATAACCACCTGTCCAACCCATTAAGAAAACTGAGCCACCGTAACCTAAAAAGGCAATTAAACCTGCCATTGAGATAAATGACGCTGCACTCATCCAATCGGCACCAATTGCCATACCATTTTGCATTGGGGTAATACCACCGCCCGCTACGTAAAAATCACTGGTTGAACCCGCACGAGCCCACCAAGCAATAGCAAAGTATAAAGCAAACGTGCTAAATACTGCGATGTAAGTATAGAGTTTTAACTCATCCATTATTCACTCCCCTCTGCATATTTAATATCAAGCTTATTCATTTTGTGGCCATACCAAAAGATTAAGCCAAGGAATGCATAGATTGCACCTTGTTGTGCAAACCAAAAACCAAGTTTGTACCCACCTATACTAATTGCATTTAGCGGCTCTACAAGTAGCAAGCCAAAACCAAATGAAACTACAAACCAGATTGCAAGGCAGATCAATATGATTCGAATATTCTCCGACCAATATGTTTCTTTATTTTCCACAATAGTCTCCTAGCGACATAGCGTATTTAGCGATTTCTTTTTTTATTTCGCTTCATTACGCCTTTCTTATAAAAAGAATTAGTAATAATTTATGAACATGTAGTAAAAGTGTGGATATAGATTTCTGTCAAAATATCTCCTAGGAGCTAACAGTGGCAAAAATCCATATTCAACTTTTAACTGTTAAATACACTAACAAGCTTTGTTTTGACGGGGTATTAGCCTTTAGTCTAGATCACAAAAAAATCCTAAAAACAGTGGGTTAACTGAGTAAATAGTCTATTTTTTAATTTAGCTCTATTTAATCCTTTTTAAGCTAGTTTTTCTTCAGAAACCAAGTTTATACACCCTTTATTGCAATAACGTCTCGAACTTTAGTCTAGGTTTAACCAATAACACTTGTCTAAAAGCATACAAGACTCTAAATTAACGATATCACTCGAATCTTGGTCATCAATACCTAAAGGATGAGGCAATAGCATGGATACTGAACTTTCAGAAATTAGCACATTTATTCACAGCATTCCGCCCTTTGATAGTTTACCTAAACAAGTGCTTGCTCAGCTTGTTCGTGAATTAACCATCAATTACGTTAGAAAAGGTGATGATTTCCCCCCCAAAGGCATTAATGAACCAAGGTTATACATATTACGAAAAGGGGCTATTAGCTGCCTTTCTGCAGATGGAGAATTAGTTAGCCGTTTAGGTGAAGGAGACTTGTGTGACGCTTTTTATCACAGTGATGCCGACGTACTCAGCAATAATCAAACCACAGTAGAAAGCCAGCTTAACGTGCATACTGATGAAGATTGCTTAATCTACAGTGTCGAAGCAAGTATATTGCATGAAATAGGTGAGCATTTTCCCTGTGTTAGTGATTATTTTAGCCAAAATTCAGCTCAGCGCTTAAAAACTAAAATGAGTCAGGTCAATGAAGAGGCCATTTTATCTTCTACCTTGATGAATACTTCAGTCAGTAACTTTTATCAAAGTCCTGTCGCCTCAATTAGTGCTGAACAAACAATTCAGCAAGCAGCAGTGCAAATGACAGAACAAGGCTATTCTTGCTTAGTTGTGCTTGAGAATGATAATCCTGTCGGCATTGTTACTGATAAAGATATCCGCCGACGCTGCGTAGCTGAGGGGTTATCAACCAGTGAAGTCATTAGCGCAATTATGACACGCGATATGTGTACTATTGACGCAAAATGCAACGCATATGATGCTTTAATGATGATGACAGCTAAACATATCCACCACCTTCCGGTCACAAAATATGACAACCTTGTCGGTATGGTTACCGTCACAGATCTAATTAATAACGAAGGCCATAATGCCATAAATTTATCTGGCATTATTAACAAAGCGAATACGGTAGCCGAGTTAAAAGAAATCAGCCACTTGTTACCTAAACTGCAAATAAGATTAGCCAAATTAGGTAGCAGTGCCGACCATGTTGGTAAAAGTGTTAGCGCAATCACCATGGCTTTCACCAAACGTTTGATTGAAATGGCTGAATACAAATATGGTCAAGCCCCAGTGCCTTATGCATGGCTTGCTGCAGGCTCTCAAGCACGACAAGAACAACTGGCTCATTCAGATCAAGATAATGCCATTATCATCTGTGATTCAATGAATCGTTATGATGATGCTTGGTTTGAGAGCCTCGCTACTTTTGTCTGTGATGGCTTAGCCGAGTGTGGTTTTATCTACTGTCCTGGCGATATTATGGCAACCAACCCCAAATGGCGACAGCCCCAAAAAGTCTGGCATAAGTACTTTTCTGACTGGGTAGAAACCCCTAGTCCGAAGGCCTTATTAAATAGTAGCGTTTTCTTTGATTTAGAAACCATTTATGGGGACGCCTCTTTACTTAACAAAGTAAGAAAGCAGCTCTTGATAAAAACGCAAAAGAGTACCTTGTTTATTGCCCACTTATCAAAAAATGCCTTAAATTTACGTCCACCTCTTGGTTTTTTCCGTGATTTTGTTTTAAAACAAAATGGTAAACATAGAGCAACACTGGATTTAAAACATAATGGTATCGCGCCTGTGGTCGATTTAGCACGAATTTATGCTCTTGCAGAAGGCATCAGCGCGGTAAATACCATAGAGCGAATTCAACAAGCGGCTGGCACCCCTTCAATAACGAAAGCGTCCGCAGAAAACTTGATTGATGCTTACGAGTTTTTAGGTATGCTCAGAGTTGAACACCAAGCTAAAGAGTTAGCGCGAGGCGAAAGCGCTGATAACTTTTTATCACCAAAAGAAATTTCTAAGCTAGAGCGTGAACACCTTAAAGATGCATTCAAGGTAATTAAAAGCCTGCAAGACGCTAGACAATCGAGTTACTAATGACCCCTACAACCTTAGTAAATTCAAATATGTTCGGCTGGTTACTTGGGTATGAAGCCAAGCGTAAGCAGTTGTTGAAAAAGGCGCCTGAAGGCGCATTACGAGATTATTTATCCGTACCTTTACCTGATATAAATACCCGCATTGATAAGGTAGAAATCTTAGCGGTCGATTTCGAAACAACCGGCCTTAATGCCAAACAAGACAAGCTACTGAGTGTTGGTTTTCTCACACTGAAAAAACAGCAAATGTCACTCAAAACAAGCTATCACCAAATCATCAAAACTAAAGCACAACTTGAAGAAAGTAATGTCATTATTCATCACATTACCGACAGCCAAAAAGAACAGGGACAAGCATTAGCGATAGTGGTTGAAGCATTATTAAAAGCTTTAGCGGGTAAAGTAATGCTGGTACATTTTGCCCGTATTGAAAGACAGTTTTTGGCTGAAGCTTGTTATGAGTTATATGGCATGGCACCGATTTTTCCCATGATAGATACCCTTGCACTGGCTAAACGTCGTTTAGATAAACGTGATGTGGCCTATGATCCATCAGAATTACGTCTGACTAACTTACGCAATAATTTTCAGCTACCCGAACACCATGCCCATAATGCATTAAATGACGCGATTGCTACCGCTGAATTATTTATGGCACAAATGAGCAAAGCCAATAAAGACGGTAAAACAACACTTAAAGATGTTTTATTGTAATAACATCAATACAACTTCTGCATTTTTTTTGTTAAATGATATGTCCTTTTGAGCTGTACCTCTTCCGCTTTACCGTGCTTAGGTTACAATCATGAAATGTTATACCAATTCCAATAAGTTTCTTCCCACTCAGCGAGAGTTAACAGCCTTAGAGGCAAGGCATTGATTGAAGAGAATGGTAATTCCCTTGTCAAAATCAATAACGCCGCATATAAGTCTTTTAAACTCGCCCTTTGGGAACTTTCCAGCGATTCGATAACCGCACAGAATTTCTTTCATATAGAGTGACTATATACAAAAAAATTCTATTTGTTCTCAAACCGCTGGCAAGCTCTGAGTGAGAACTAACTAAATGGATTTGGTATTAGTAGAATCTCTACAAAAAAGGATGCTCATGAATAACTTATTAAACGCACAAAACGGCGGCACACCATTAATCATCATTGAAAAATCAGCCTACCAAGCTTGGCTTGAAAACCAAACCGAACAAAGTCAAACGTGGTTATCAAATACGCAATTTAGCGGTAAAGGCTTAGCCCTTATCCCTAATAACCAAGGCGAACTCAGTCAGGTGTTATTTGTGGTTACTGATGCCAGCGACTTCTTTGCTTGTGGCGACTTAATTAAGCAGTTACCACAAGGGCAATATTTATTACAAGCTGAGCCAGAACATATTGAACCTATTAGCTTCGGTTGGTTAGTGGGTGCTTACCAATTTGATAGATACATCAGTAATAAATCAACTAAGCAGTTAGCAAGTTTAGCGATTAACAATGTTGATATTGTAGAGAACGCAATAAAGTTTGCTCAAGCGACTACATTAACTCGTGACTTAGTGAATACACCCGCTGCCGATATGATGCCGGTAGACATTGCTCAAGCTGCGTTGGAACTCGCAGAAAAATTTAACGGTAACGTTAAACAAATTATTGGTGATGAACTGTTAGTACAGAATTATCCGACCATTCATGCTGTCGGCCGTGCCAGTATTCATACACCCCGCTTAGTCGATTTAACATGGGGTGATAGTAAAAACCCACAAGTCACTTTAGTTGGTAAAGGTGTTTGTTTTGATAGCGGTGGTTTAGATATGAAACCTGCTGCGGGCATGCGAAACATGAAAAAGGACATGGGCGGTGCTGCCCATGTGTTAGGTCTAGCACAATTAATTATGGCGCATAACTTACCGATTAATTTACGTGTATTAATTCCAGCAGTAGAAAATGCAGTATCAAGCAACGCACTTCGTCCAGGCGATGTAGTTACTACTCGTAAAGGCCTTACTGTAGAGATTCATAATACCGATGCTGAAGGCCGTTTAGTGTTATGTGATGCACTAGCTGAGGCTGAAAATGATGAACCTGAATTAATTATAGATTTCGCTACCCTTACAGGTGCGATGCGCGTGGCTTTAGGTACTGAATTACCTGGTTTTTTCTCTACCAATGATGAAGTTGCCGCAGGCATTACCTTAGCGGGTAGCAAAATTAGTGATCCCGTATGGCGTATGCCACTTTATAGCCCATATGATAATATGTTCGACAGCACCATTGCTGATATGACTAACTGCCCAACACAGCCTTTTGGTGGTGCTATTACTGCAGCATTATATTTACAACGTTTTGTCGAAAAGACAGATTGGGTACATTTTGATGTCATGGCCTTTAATGTTCGCCATTTGTCAGGGCGTCCGTTAGGTGGTGAAGCATTCGGTATTCGCGCCGTGTTCGATTACTTAGCAGCTAGATTTAACTAATACGATTTTAGTCATTAACATTCTTAAGCTAACAATAAAAAGCCTGCACTTTATATCCCCAAGATAATAATGCAGGCTTTTTCTATTGAGTGTTTTAGTTGCTAAATTATTTAATCTCAATTTTCACGCTTCTCATCGAATTTAAGTCACTTTTCATTGGTTTACCCTGCAAAAAAACATAAACTCGTCAGTGAAATTTTTTCGAATAGACCTTTAGGACTAGAAATGAAACTAAAAATAAACTCATTAAAGCGAGCCTTAGCAATCAGCTTAGGTTTGCTTACTTGTTCCGTCGCAATGGCTGAGCATGTAAGTAAAGTCATTACCGCTGAAAACCTTGCGACTCTACAATCAGTCAGCCAAGCACAAGTAAGCCCAAGTGGTGAATACGTTGCTTATACTCGCTCCGTTCCGCGTGAAATCTATGTTGAAAAAGATGGTAAAAACTGGGGTGAACTTTACCTAGTAGATGATAAAGGCGTAGAGCGTCCTTATATTACTGGTGAAGTAAATGTTAAAAACATTCAGTGGTCTGCTGACGGCTCATTAATATATTTCTTAGCAAAAATGAACCATGATGAATTCACCACGCTTTATCAAATACCAGCAAACGGTGGTCAAGCGCAAAAAACGGTGGCGTTAAAAGAAACTAACATTAGTAGCTACGCACTGAGCAGTGATAACAAAAAAATCGCTATTTTAGCTAAAAAAGCGAAAGATGAATCAGTTAAAAAGCTGACCGATTTAGGCTTTAAAGCCGAAGTTTTCGAAGAAGAGCTAACTAATCAATTTTTATACGTAACAGATCTTACTCAGTCTGATCAAGCGATCACGCCTGAAGCATGGGACATCAAAGGTTATGTTTCTGATGTACATTTTTCACCAACCGGTAAAGATTTATTAATTAAAACTCAACCGACTGCGTTAATTGATGACAAATACATGAAGTCACAATGGCACATTGTTGACATCGCTAAAAAAGCCGTTAAAACGTCTTTTGCTACTGAAGGAAAATTAGGCGCTGCTGAATTTTCCTACGATGGTAAATATGTTGCCCTGCACGGCGCACAAGACAAACATGATCCAGCAAATGGTCGTTTATTTATTGCCAATGTTGCTTCTGGAAAAATAAGTAACTGGCTCCCAAACTTTAAAGGTCACGTCAGTGATTTTGAATGGTCTAATAAGCGTAATGAATTATTCTTTATTGCTAATATTGGTACGCAATCAGTGGTTGCCAAAATTAAACCTGGTTCTAACAAATACAAAACAGTTGTCGATGCGGGTAAATTTATTGCCGGTAATTTAAGTATTTCCAACTCAGACAAAACTGTTGTGGTAAAAGGCCATACATCCCAACATCCTAACGAAGTGTTTATATTACGCGGTAAAAAACAAACACGTTTAACGGACTCAAATGTTTGGTTAAATGATATTGCTTTAGCTAAACAAGAAAACCTTACCATTAAAGCCCGTGATGGTGTTGAGATTGGTGGCGTTTTAGTTTACCCACTTGATTACAAAAACGGTCAACGTTACCCATTAATCATGTCAGTACATGGTGGCCCTGAAAGCCATGATAAAGATGGTTGGATGACAGCATATTCTCGTCCTGGCCAATTGGCGGCTGCACAAGGTTACGCCGTGTTTTATCCAAACTACCGCGGTAGCACAGGTAAAGGCGTAGACTACTCTAAGCTAGGTCAAAATGATTACGCTGGTAAAGAGTTCGATGACTTGGTCGACCTTAAAAATCATTTAGTTAACATCGGCTTAGTCAACGAGAAAAAAGTCGGTATTACCGGTGGTTCCTACGGTGGTTATGCTTCAGCTTGGGGCGCAACTAAATTAACTAAACATTTTGCCGCCAGTGTTATGTTTGTTGGTATTTCTAATCAGTTATCAAAGTTTGGTACGACCGATATTTCTAATGAAATGCATTTAGTTCATGCACGCTCTTACCCTTGGGACAAATGGCAGTGGTACTTAGAACGCAGCCCGATTTATTGGGTAGAACAGTCAGAAACGCCATTACTCATTATGCACGGTAAAGCTGACCCTCGTGTACATCCAGCACAATCTATGGAAATGTACCGTTATATGAAAGTCCATGGCAAAACAGTGCGTTTAGTTTATTACCCAGGCGAAGGACACGGCAATAAACGTGCTGCAGCCAAGTACGATTACAGCTTGCGTTTAATGCGTTGGATGGATAACTATTTAAAACATGATAACAAACCGATGCCAGCTCATGACTTACCTCATGCAGCTAACTTAACAGCACAAAAAGAAGCTGATAAGAAATAATCTACAGTCGCTTTAGTTACAAACCATTATATAAAAGGTCAGCTTAGCTGGCCTTTTATATAATGCTCGATTAATGATAAATAGTGTTATACCAATCGGACTAATTTATTGATCACTTAGCGAGAATTAAAAGGCTTAGAGGCAAGGCATTGATTGAAGAGAATAGTTATTCTATTGTCAAAATCAATAACGCCGCATGTAAACCTTTTAAACTCGTCCTTCGGAAGCTCATTAGCAAACTGATAACATCACAAAATGAATGAAATATAGAATAACTATGGTTAACTCGTTTTGCTTGTTTTAAGCTCGCTAATGTAACTCTAAGCTAGCCAATAAATTAATCCGTTTGGTATTATGCCTTGGTAAAAAATATGCGCTAAATCAAGCCTAGAATAAATACTCCAAATAAAAGCAAAACAACCATTGCAAATAGCAATCGTTATCATTAGACTTCGCACCATCATTATTACCTAGGAGTTTCATCCTAGTAATCATTAAGGTTTGAGTTATTTATGAAGTTTTCTCCACTCTTTTTAGCCGTCAGTGCGGTTCTCTCTTCAACAGCAGTTTTTGCTGACACAGCTGACAGTGCAACTGACAGCTCATCAAATAAACAGGCTATGGAAGTCATTGAAGTAAAAGGTAGTTATTTCCATGGTTATAAAGTTGATGAAGCTAATGGAGCTATGCGCGGTAACTTTTCCTTATTAGAAACAGCACAATCGGTCACCGTTATTCCTGATACCATAATAAACGAGCAATTAGCCACTACGTTAGGCGAAGTACTCGTTAATGACGCTAGTTTAACCGCTGGTTCAAAACAACGTAACCGTGAAGTCTTTAGTCTACGTGGCTTTGAATTAAGCTCATCAAATGGTTATTTACGCGATGGTCATCAGCATTGGTCTCATTATCAACAACCTATTGAAACACTGGAAAGTATTGAAGTAATAAAAGGACCTTCAAGCATATTATACGGTCAATCAGGCCCCGGTGGTTTAGTTAACATGGTGACAAAAAAGCCTACCGCTAATAGTATTTTTAACCTAGGTGTCGATTTTGATCAAGAAGGTTCATCCCGTATAACGTTAGATGCCGGTGGTGCCATAACAGAAGATGAATCACTGCGTTATCGCGCTAATTTAGTTAAACAAGATGTGACTTACCAACGTGAATATCAAAATGGCGAACAAAGAGAACGTGAACGTTTCCTTGGCGCACTGGTAGTTGATTATGATGTGAATGAGGATTTACTCGTTAGCTTTCATTACGATAGAACCAATGACAAAGCGGGTTTAGATACTGGTGCTTGGCTTGATGATAACGGCGATGTTATTGGTGATGATAAAACTATTCGTGATATGTCATGGGCTTTTACCGACATCACAGTAGAAAATTACGGTGTTGATGTTAGTTATATTTTAAGTGATGCCTGGCAAGTAAAAGTTGGTTATAACGAACAAACATTCGAGCGTCAGCGTTTTGAATCTGCTCCGAACAAACCGAGTGATTTTGTAGAGGGCGATAGCTATACCTCAAATCCATATGACCGTTATGATGATTGGCAATTTACTACTACGTTTATAGATTTTACCGGTGAATTTGAACTGGCAGGTGTAGAACATAATTTACTTATTGGTGCTAACTATCTTGACTATTATTATGGCCAACTAAGAACAAAGAATAAGTCAGACTCGTTTGAATATTCTGCAGGGCAAGTTGAACCATCCCGCCCTGATATCAGCTATGCAACTGATGACAGCTTATATACCAGCGAATACAATTATTATGGTATTTATATCCAAGACTTAATCACTATTAACCAAGAATGGCAGGTGATGATTGGTGGCCGTTACGATAAACAAAGCAAAACAGGTGCTGATAATGAGTCGGTATTACCTAAAGCGGGTCTACTATATCACCCGAATGATAGTGCTACCTTCTATGGCAGTTATAGTGAAGGTTTTGAGCCGCAAAGTAGTGAAACCATTAATGATAAAGATGATTTTAACCACGGTATGGAGATCGATGCCGAGACTTCGAAGCAATACGAAGTTGGTGTAAAATGGCAATTATTCGATGACCGCTTACTGTTAACGTCTGCACTATTCGACATCACTAAATCGGGCGTACTAGTAACCGAAGACTATGAAAGCGTGGATGAAAATATCACTAAAATTACTACGCAAGCAGGTGAACAACGCCACAAAGGTTTTGAAGTAGCGGCACAAGGCGCGGTAACCGATAAATTATTTATCATGGCATCTATGATGAACTTGGATGCCGCCTATGGTACAGATAGTCAGTTTAATGGCTCAACGCCTGTAGATGCGCCAGAGTGGTCAGCCTCCGTTTGGTCACGTTATGAATTGACTGAAAACTTTTCTATTAATGCCGGTGCTTTTTATGAAGGCGAACGTTTTGCTAATACCGATAACACCATAGTAAAAGATGCTTATACCCGTGTTGATGTGGGTGCTACTTATAAAATAGTCTTACAAAATACCGATATTAACTTACGTTTTAACGTGCAAAACTTATTTGATACTGATTACCTCGCTGGTGGCGGAGTGTCTAACGTGACAGTGGGAGATGGCAGAAACTTCCGTCTTGCCATGCAGATTGCTTTTTAATGAGATAAAAAATAGTCGTACAAAAGTTACAACAAAAAGCCTAGAATTTAAGCAGATGTAAACAGCTTATACCTAGGCTTTTTTGCATTTTTTATTAATTCAACACAGTGTTAACATCACCTGTGCCTACTTAGTTGCCACTAATTTAGCGTTAATAATATTAAACTGCCACTGATTAGCTTTTTGTTTTTCAGCTAGCACAAGCGCCTTCTGATAGTATTCATGCGCCATCCCCTTATATTCTAATTGCTCATAAGTACTCGCTATCGCTTTTAAGTGGTCAATGGATTGTGAGAACTCTTTTTCTACCGCTATTAATAGAGGTAATGAGGCCTTGGGCGAATCAAAATGCGCGACATACTTGGCTTGCATAGTAATCAATGCTTGTTTAGATGCGGGTAATTTCTTAACTGTCTCGTCAATAAAAGTAGGTAATAAGGCTGCATTTTTATTACGATAATGGCGTCTAAATATCTCTTGAACACTCGTTGAGGGCATCGGTTGGCTAAAACCGAATTCTGTCATTATTGTTTGATAATGCTGTACTATCGACTCTGGCGTTTTAAATGTAGCCAGCTTATTCTCAACAATATACCAAGGTTTATAGATAATTTTTAAGCTATCCCGTAAAGCAATAATACCTACCGAGTTATGATTTTCATCTGGATAGTGTTTAAATTGCCAATCAATATTATTGGGTTGTGCTAGATCTAAGGCATTAATAAAATCATATTGCCCCATCCGAGTTTCATCCGCGAGTGACAAAAATAATGACACGGGTTTGTGTTGCGCTTTGCTCAGTTTTTCTTTCGCTTTAGCAACAATGCCTTGATCAGCAACCCATACTGACGGGCTAATTGCCACGTAGTTATTAAAAGCAGACGGCTTTTCAAGTAACATATTTAACACAAATAACCCCCCCATTGAATGTCCAACCAAGGTAGAACTCTCTGCACTACGGTAATTATTATCAATATATTGTTTTACTTCTTCAGTAATAAAACGAATGAACTTGGCAGCTTTTCCTTTACTTGGTTTCGCTTTTGAATCAAATACACTGGGTGTCATGTATTCATGGTATTGACTTGTGCCTTTATCAGCAATGCCCACTAAAATCACATCAGGAATTAATTGTCCTTTATTCGCCAATAAATCCAGCATGCCCGACACGCCGTGGAAGTTATAATCTCCATCAATCAAATAGATAACGGGGTAAGTGGCTTGTGTATTTGCAAAATAATTTTCAGGCAGCAGAACTTGCAGTTCACGATCGGTAGATAGTACTTTCGAGTCAATAGAAACCCTATCACCCATACTAAATGATGCCGTTTCCCCTACCGCGGAATAAGCTAACAAACACAACATAAATACTATAATGTATTTTTTCATAACACGTCCTTTGTATATCTTAATAATTATCGTAATAAATACTTAAATGAATTTGACTTTTCAGCTAGGTTAACACGCATATTACTAATAAAAATACTTTGCTGATTCCTTTATTGCTCAGTCGCTTAAAACTGTAAACGACTACTTACAGTTACGGGAAAACCATTATAAAGTTGAGGGCTTGCAACACTAAAGTCTAATAGCTGAACCCTTGTTTTTAGTGCTGTAATGTTAAACTAGTCGGCGAGTTGCTACCAAAATTACAAGGGATTATTATTAGATATAGATAAACCGCCTCTGGAAATTATTTAACCCTACTTTACAGTGCCTTATGCACTAAACTGTTAATGAGAATTCCATGAATAAGAAGTTACTCTCTACCGTCCTTTTACTATCAACGCTACTCACTCTATTGGCTTACTTAAGCCAAACCTATTTAGTTTCAGCGCAACTTTATAGTCTTTTTTTGTTCACTCTTAGCGCTTTTACTCTCTTGTTTTTATCCAACATAATACACAAACAAACCCTGAAAACTGCGGCTCTAATAGCTGAGCAAGAGCAAACTCACAGCAATGCTGAACTTGGCGTCATTGGAGGCGAAATTAGTAATAAAGCAAGCGAACTTGCGATTAACTCAGCCGAAATAAGCTATTTCTTAGCACAACTTAGTGGCGCAATTGAACAATCGAGTGAAGATGTTGACCGATTAGCGACTGCAGCCGAAGAAATGTCTGCCAACTCCAAACAAATTAACGACAATGCCGTACTTGCTTCTCAGCAAGCGAGTCATGCTATGTCATCTAGTAATGCCAGTTCAGCTCAGTTAAGTAACAATATTAATATCGTTAATCAGCTCAATGTGTCGGTAAATAGCGCGGCAGAAAAGATACGTTCTCTTGAAAAGAAAGCCCTGGCCATTCAAAGTATTACTGATGTTATCGATGGGATTTCTGCACAAACTAATCTATTAGCATTAAATGCCGCCATAGAAGCGGCACGTGCTGGAGAGCAAGGTCGTGGTTTTGCCGTCGTGGCTGATGAAGTTAGGGCTTTAGCTGGTAAAACAGCTGATGCAACGGCGCAAATTGGTGAGATGCTCAAGCAAACAAGTGATGAAACCAGTGCAACAACTCTGGCTATGTCACAGATTGTTGAACAAACAAACAGTGTAGTTTCTACCATGACGGAATTGTCACACGGCTTTGCTGAAATAGATCAATTACTGACTGACTCTTCTGCGGCAAGCGATCAAATAAGTCATGCGTTAACAGAGCAAGATTTCGCAGCAGAAGAAATCTCATCTTCAGTTGTACGTTTACATGATTTTTTATTAAATAAAAGTAGTGAAACGCAAGACGCGTCAATTCAAGCGCAAACCCTATCCAATAGTTCGGAATCAATTTTCGTCCATATATCATCTTTTGAAAGTAACTCTCTCATTGCTAACATGTGTCAACAAGCACAGCTTTCCGCGAATCAAGTAGGGCTGTTATTTGAGCAAAGTATCGAAAAAAACCTTATTACTCAACAACAGTTATTTAACTTTAGCTATCAACAACTAGGCAGCTGTGAGCCGAAGAAATACAGTACCTCTTTTGATAAATTTACCGACCAGCATTTACCTAAAATCCAAGAACCATTGCTAGTTCAGTTTCCTGAGATGATTTACGCTGGCGCTGTAGATATTAACAGTTACTTCCCTACCCATAATAAATGCTTCTCTAAGCCGCTAACCGGCAATGCAGCAACAGATATTATCAATAACCGTACTAAACGACTATTTGATGACCCCACGGGCATTCGTTGTGGCAAGCACACCGATAAGTTTTTACTGCAAACATACAAGCGTGATACTGGTGAAATTATGCATGATGTTTCTGCACCAATATTTGTTCAAGGTAAGCATTGGGGTGGTTTTAGAATTGGTTTTAAAGCCAAGTAAGTATTGAAATACCTTAAAATGTAGTTGAAATCGACTAAAGTCTACCCCCTTTTTTTAGCAATGTAGACTTAGGTCTAATTCCTTTTGTTCACTTTACACACTAACTTATTATTCGATAACAAAAAATAACAACCAAGCAAACTAAAAAGAAAATAATAAGAGGCACTTAAGACCTCATAATAATAAGTCACATTAAAATAAATAAAACAAAAATGGGAAATACAATGTTTAATAATTCATTATTTAAATTAAAAAAAGTAGTACTCGCAACCAGTTTATTAGCGGTTACTGGTGCTGCTAATGCCGGTTACACTGTTAAATTAGATGACGGTGACACCATTACTTTTGGTGGTTACATCAAAGCAGACGTTCGTTCAATCAGTGGTGATGTTAGTTCACCCGTAACCAATGATGATTACTGGATTGGTAACGCCGCAGTAGTTGATGATATATCCACAACCAAATTCTCAGCCAATGAAACTCGCTTCAATACTAAGTATGTTCATGGCGACGTGACTGGCTTTATTGAATTAGATTTTTACGGCGGCGGCGGCAACCAAATTGTTTCAAACTCATCACATCCAAGACTACGTCACGCTTTTATCAAATATAAAAATATTTTAGTTGGGCAAACTTGGACAACCTTTATGAATACTAGCGCGCTTGCAGAAGCGGCTAACTTTGGTGGTGCTTTAAATGCCTCTGCGTTTATTAGACAAGGACAAGTTCGTTACACCATGGGTGGTTTACAACTTTCTTTAGAAAATCCACATTCAGATAAAGGTGACAGCAGTCAAGATTCCATTCCTGATTTTATTGCCAAATATACCTTCAAAGGCGACTGGGGTAATGTTTCAGTATCCGGTTTAGCCCGTCAGTTAAATACTGTTGGTGGAAATTCGGAAACAGCGGTTGGTGGTGGTATTGCTGGTCGTATTAAAACTTTCGGTAAAGATGATTTCCGCTTTCAAGTGCACGGTGGCGAAACTGGTCGCTACGTGGGTGTAGTTGCAGCGAGAGATTTAGTGGGTGAAGAAGTTGAAGAAACTACCTCGTACATGGTGGCTTACCGTCACTTTTGGACCGAAGAAATGCGCTCAACCGTATTTTACGGCAGCACAGATGCTGACGTAGCCAATACAAAGCGTAATCATGTCGCTGTTAACTTATTTAAAAACTTTACCAAGCAACTTTCTTTTGGTGTTGAAGTAGGTAATTTTGAAATGAATGAAGTAAGTAAAGATTCGAACTACTTACAATTCTCAGCTAAATACGTTTTATAGTTTTACACGCGACTAAAGCGTAAATTTAGTCTCACAACTTGCGTTAGTTAACCTCTGTTGGGGTTATTTTATAGGGAAGCATATGCTTCCCTTTTTTTATGCTTTTATTAACAATCTAAATGCATACTTCAGGCGCTTAAGGTGCCTTATAAAAAAGTTAAATTCGGTTTTCTCACCATACTGATTTTACTGCTGCTAACCTGCAGAGAATAAAGTAAAACAATCTCTCTTCTTTTTTTAAATGAAAAAGAGCATTTGATGTCATTTAGTACATTAATTACCTTATTGTCTTTTACATTATTTACTCTTTCTATCCTATTAAACCTGGCTCAAGGCAAGGGCGGCATTGTATGAAATATTTCATCAACAGTGATTAATTTATTTTTAACTTTCAACTACGTACTTTTATTTAGCTTATTCGTAATTATCGTAAAAATTGAGCTACACTAAAATTGAACTATATTAATTAGCATAGTTTACTAATTTAAAAGGGAATTTTATGAATTTTTTACGGAGATTCACCATACAGAAAAGATTATTCATTCTGGTGGTATTAATTATTATTGGTCTTTCAGTACTCGATGTTATGAGTTTGTCAGGAGAATACAAATCGTTAATGGAGCAAAAAAAACATACAACCGAAGAGCTAGTTGATAGTGCTTACAGCATTATTGAACACCACTATGCATTGCAACAAAAAGGTGAGCTCAATGAAAGTAAAGCAAAAGAGCAAGCGTTAAGTATCCTTGCCAGTATGCGCTATGACAAAAATAACTATTTTTGGGTAAATGACTTTACGCCCAACATGATAATGCATCCGGTCAAACCAGCGCTTAACGGTAAAAATGTATCGGGCATTAAAGACGCCGATGGTAAGCCTTTATTTATCGATATGGTTAAGGTTGCCGAGGCTAAAGGTCATGGCTTCGTTTATTACAAGTGGGCTAAACCTGGTTTTGATGAACCTGTTGATAAAATTGGCTTTGTTAAAGGTTTCACCCCATGGCAGTGGATTATTGGCTCAGGTACTTACCTTGATGATATTGAGGCTACCTTTGCCAAACAACGTAATATGCTCATTATTGATAGCCTCATTATCGCTATTATTATTATTGTTTTAAGCTATGTTATCGGAAAAAGTATTCTACTGCCCACTAAGTCAGCTGCTGAGTTAATGAAAGATATTGCCCAAGGTGATGGTGATCTTACTAATTATTTAGATGACACAGGTCACGATGAGATTTCTCGCTTATCTAATTATTTTAATAACTTTACTGGCAAAATGCGCCAATCTTTACAAGATGTATCTAACAATACCGCACAGGTTTTAGATCATGCACAAGCTGTTTCTGGCGCCAGTGATACTGCCCAAGCTCTTATCCACAACCAAAATGACATTACCACTCAAGTAGCAACTGCCATGGAAGAAATGACTTCTCAAATAAAGGAAGTGAGTGACAATGCCAGCTCAGCGGAGCAAGCAGCAAACGATGCGAGAAATAACACCACGGATGGTAAAAAAATTATTTCGAGCACCATTACACAAATGCAGTCGCTGTCGGCTAATATTGATGAAGTAAGCCAAGTGGTCGCCAGTCTTGCATCTGAGAGTAACAATATTGGCTCAGTTCTGGATGTAATTCGAGGCATAGCCGAACAGACCAATTTGCTGGCCCTTAATGCCGCCATAGAAGCTGCACGCGCTGGTGAGCAAGGTCGTGGTTTTGCAGTAGTCGCTGATGAAGTGCGAACCTTAGCTAATCGTACAGAGCAAAGTACTAATGAAATTCAGCAAATGATACAAAGACTACAAACGGGCGCACAAGCAGCTGTCTCTGCGGTCAAAGTCAGTCAAGATATTTCATTACAAACGGTTGCTCAAACAGGTAAGGCTGATGATTCTCTTTCTGAAATCGATCGCTTAATGCAAGTCATTTCCGATATGAATACTCAAATTGCTCGAGCTACCGAGCAACAGAGCCTAGCAGCTGATGAGGTTAATTTACGCATTAATGATTTAGCGAGTATGACTGATGAATCTCTGGCTACAACACAACAACTCAGCGAAACTAGTCAACAATTGAAAGTCAGCAGTAATAATATGTCTGAGGTAGTCGGTCGCTTTAAAATAGCGTAACAAAGAACAATCAATAGGTATATTAGCAGGCATAAAAAAACCAGTACCCCTTGCCTTAAAGAAAGGGTTACTGGTTAAACCATCAAAAATTTTTAAAATCGAATTAAAACTGTAAAACCTCAAAGTGGTACTTAGTGGTTATGCGTCCTGGAACATAACCACTAAGTTCCCTGCTTTGCTATTACCTATTTAGTGAGAGAGCATTCACTGCCTAAGCAACGAAACAAATGATAATCATTCTCATTTGAATAGTCAACACTATTTTTCAGTTTTTATTAATTAATAAAAAGTTTAAATATAACAAGCATAAAAAAGCCAGTGACACTTACCATCAAGAAAGTGTTACTGGCTAAACCATCAAAAATTTTAATGTCGAATAAACTCCGTAGAATCCCAAAGTGGTCACTTAGTGGTTATGTGTCCTGGAGCATAACCACTAAGTTCCCTGCTTTGCTATTACCTATTTAGTGAGAGAGCATTCACTGCCTAAGCAACTAAATAAATGATAATCATTCTCATTAAGATAGTCAACACTATTTTAACAAATAATTTAAAATAACTGTTTTTATTTCTTCAGCTTAGCAAAAGCATCGGCGAAAGCGTTACCCATAGCGGCATTGTCTACTTTCTTACTTTTTGATTTGTTGTGCTTTACGGCTGGTTTACCTTTATTATTACTACTGTTTTCGTGATTCTTTGCTTTATTGCTATCGTGTTTCCCGTCACTTTTAGCTGAAGCAGGTTTGCTAGTTTGTGCGCTAACCTGCTCTTCCAAACGCATAGTTAAGCTAATTCGTTTTCGAGCTATATCTACTTCAACCACTTTCACTTTAACAACCTCACCAGCTTTCACAATTTCACGCGGATCACTGATGAACTTTTCTGTAATTGATGAAATGTGTACTAATCCATCTTGATGTACCCCAATATCAACAAAGGCGCCAAAATTAGCTACGTTAGAGACCACCCCTTCAAGTATCATACCTGGGGTTAAATCTGCCATGGTATTTACCCCTTCTGCAAAACTAGCGGTTTTAAATGCCGGTCTAGGGTCTCTACTTGGTTTAGCTAACTCTTTAATGATGTCTTTAATGGTTATTTCACCTATATCATTATCGGTAAACTGAGTGATATCGAGAGATTGTAATTGCTCGTTATTATTAAGTACTTTACTTACATCAAGTTGTAATTGACTGAGGATTTTCTCAACCACTGGATAACTTTCAGGATGAAGTGCTGACTGATCTAACGGATTATCACCGTTAGTAATACGTAAGAAACCAGCGGCTTGCTCAAAAGCTTTTGGTCCTAAACGTGCTACCTTTTTCAACTGTTTTCTATTGGTAAAACGACCTTGGCTATCGCGAAAAGCAACAATATTACCAGCCATTGTTTTGTTTAATCCCGAAACGCGCGTTAATAACGCCGCTGAAGCACTGTTTAAGTCAACACCAACCGCATTTACACAATCTTCAACGACATCATCAAGGGTTTTACTGAGCTGACTTTGGCTGACATCATGTTGATACTGGCCAACACCTATCGCTTTAGGATCAATTTTTACTAACTCAGCCAAGGGGTCTTGTAAACGACGAGCAATAGAGACAGCACCACGTAATGACACATCTAAATCAGGAAACTCGTTCGCGGCAAATTCAGAAGCGGAATAAACAGAAGCACCAGCCTCACTAACGACCATCTTAGTGAGTTGCACTTTGCTTTCATCCGCTTTAAAGAGTTGGATCACCTCAGCAACTAATTTGTCACTTTCTCGCGAGCCGGTACCATTGCCAATGGCCACTAACTCAACTTTATGTTGTCGGCAAATATTCACCAATGTACGAAGTGACTTATCCCAATGATTTTGTGGGACATGTGGGAATATAGTAGCAGTATGTAATAGTTTTCCTGTGCCATCGACAATGGCAATTTTACAACCTGTTCTTAAGCCAGGATCTAAGCCTAATGTTACTTGAGGCCCTGCTGGTGCTGCCATTAATACATCGGATAGGTTATTTGAAAATACGTCTATCGCTTGTGTTTCTGCCTGCTCGCGTAAACTCGTGATCAATTCATTTGTTAAGCTGATGTTTAATTTAGCTTTCCATGTTAATTGCACTACTTTCGTTAAAAATTCCGCAGCGGGTTGTTTATTACCTGATGATAAACATTTAAGTGTTAAGTGCTCAATAATAAGTTGTTCTGCACTATTAAACGTTGTGATAGTTTGTCCTGGATCGACATCAATATTGAGTTGTAAAAAACCTTCATTCCTTCCGCGTAACATCGCTAACATGCGATGAGAAGGAACCGTTCTCAGCTTTTCACTATGCTCAAAGTAATCACGAAATTTAGCGCCTGCTCTTTCTTGGCCTTTAACAAGTTTACTGGCTAAATGCGCCTGTTTTAACAAATGACTACGCAGCTTTGCTAGTAGGTTAGCATCCTCACTAAAACGCTCCGCTAAAATATAGCTCGCACCTTCTAGCACAGCTTTCACATCAGAAAAACCTGCCGTTTCATTAATAAAAGCGACCGCCTCAGTTGTTGGAGATAGTTGCCAGTTATTAAAAAGCTTATTCGCTAAGGGAGTTATGCCTGCTTCGTTGGCTATTTTACCTTTAGTACGACGCTTTGGTTTATAGGGTAAATATAAATCTTCTAGTCGAGTTTTGTTATCTGCTTGTTTAATTAATTTTTCTAATTCAGCACTGAGCTTATCTTGTTGCTTTATGCTAACTAAAATAACTTGTCGACGGTCTTCTAGCTCGCGTAAATAGCTTAAGCGCTGTGCTAAATGACGAAGATGGTTATCGTCTAAGCCTTGAGTAGCTTCTTTACGGTAACGGGCAATAAATGGCACAGTAGCACCATCATCAAGTAAGGTAATAGCGGCATTAATTTGTACCGCGTTAACATTGAGTTCTTGAGCTATTTGCTCGGCAATAGTTAACATTGAAAGGCGATTCCAGCAGGATAATATGTTGGACAGCATAATAACAGAAAACTGTTGCGACGAAAATTTTACTGCAGCCCCCAAGCTGATTACTCTATGCAATACCTTGCATAAGTTATTTTCGATATTTTAACAAAACACTACTTTATTATGTAAAATGGCACGATGAAAAGATCAAGTTATATAACTCGCGCAGGCTGGGACCGTTTAGATAAAGAGCTTAAGTTTCTTTGGAAAGATGAACGTCCCAAAATTACTCGCTCAGTCAGTGAAGCAGCGGCACAAGGTGATCGCAGTGAAAATGCTGAATATATTTATGGTAAGCGCCGTTTGCGTGAAATAGATCGCCGAGTACGTTTTTTAATGAAGCGTACAGAAGATTTAACCATAGTGTATCCCGATCCTCAGCAAGAGGGCCGAGTATTTTTTGGTGCTTGGGTCACTTTAATCAACGAAGATGATATTGAAGTTGTTTATCGTTTAGTCGGTCCTGATGAATGGGACGTAAAACGAGGAGAAATTAGTATCGACTCCCCTATGGCTCGTGCGTTGTTAGGTAAAGCCGTTGACGATGAGATAGTTGTAAATGCACCTGAAGGTGAGCGTGTTTTTGATATTGTCAATATTAGCTACAAGCTAACGAAATAACGCTAATCGTAATATTGTCTTTATAAAGCGAATTAACTACAGAGTTAATTCGCTAATTTCTTTTCAAATCTAGAGATAGAATTTAGTAATCAAATTGTACGCCTAAACGAATATTTGCACCACGCAACATCTCACTGCCATCTAACGTAACCGTATCTAAAGTGGTTGCCACATCAATGTTAATAAATTTCATGACGGTCACTCCTGCGTTTACATAGGCAAGCTTTGAACCCGCTAAGTTACGGCTAAAACCTAAACGTGCACTAGGCAACCACCAACTATCTGCGGCATACCCGCCTGTTAATGTGAACCATTGGTAATCATCATGCATAGGATCTTCAACCGCATTGGCATCTAACTCAAGGTTTAAACTCCAGTGACGTTGGTCAGTAAAAATACCTGCCTCTAACTTCAATTGACGCTCCATAGTATAAGAGCTTTGGTCATTAAGCTGACTTAATATTTTTAATGACGTAAATGATCTTCTATCGAAGTCAGGAAATTCATAGGTATGCTCAAAGAGGCTGTTTACAGAGGCGCCTACCTGATAATGGTCTGCCGCCCAAACAATTCCTAAATCGACATCAAAACCATTTTGGTAAATAAAATCAGCATCTTTAATATCCTCAAACAAATCTTCAGTATCGGTAATTTCACCAATACGAGTACTGGTATGGGTTAAACCAACCCGATAAAAGATAGGTTTTACGCCCAAATATAAATCGCCGGCATCACTTTGTATAACATTGCGACTGTAAGATAAGGAAAACTGCGCTATTTTTGTTGCTTTAACCAGCAACAAACTGTCATTGTCGACAGACATTTTAACTCTTTTATTCGCGGGGTTATAAAATAAGCTAATGCCATCAGATAGGTCGATTTCTTGTATCGGATCATTTTCATCAAAATCAGGGATTGTTTTCAATTGCGCCTTTGCATAGTCTGAATCAAAGGTAATTTCCTCAAAAATACCCACTGCTTCTGAATTGCCTTTATATGCCATACCGAATAATAAAGTGCCGCCAAAGAAGTCTTCATGCAAAACAAAACTCGCCTCGCTTGTTAATTCCGCTTTACCGTAGCCTTCAGCGGTAATTAAGGCTAGCAAACTTGCGGTGGTCACTACCTTTGTTTTAATAATCTCAAGGCGATCTTCTAGCTCCGGGTATTCGACAAAAAGATCTTCCCATAGGTAATCCTTATCAGGATTTTCTAGGCTAGGGGGAGCTTCGCTACCAGCGCCGTCATCACCTTCGCTCGGCGGATTAAACAATAATGATAATTCATCTATTTTGCCAAATAATTCATCTAAATTACCATATTCAACACCGCCGCCTATTTCAAAAGAACCACCGGTCATCACATGGGGGTCTTTACGCGCAACAATAAGTGCTGCCGCTGCAGGATTTCCGGCATTTGACAGTGATTTTTGCGAATAATTTTGGCTAGCACTTCGTGGCTGAATATCTGCCCAAGCAGAGTTACTTAACGCGGACAGACTAAGAAAAGTAATTACTGTAGCTAAGCCATTGTGCTTAGCTACAGCTTTGAGGAAGTCGCTTTTTAATAATTTTAATGAGAATAATGGCAAAATATCGTCCCTGTTCAGCTATTAACTATAGATAATTGTATTATTAATGAGCTACTTTAACATATTGAGAACAACAGAACACGGGTAAAGGGATTAAATTACAAAGTCATAACAACTTTACACAGCACTTTCCACATTGCTAAAAAATATTTATCGGCTGTTTTATTTCACTCGTCGACTTCTAATAGGGATCTGACAAACATCAAGCACAGGTGGGGGCTTTTTATAGAAAAAAGCACTATCACGAGCACGACGTTTCACTAGGCGATCAGCAAAATTTGTTGATTCGGTATTTTCAACTTCGATATGAATTTGATCTGCTTTTGTCACATCACTCATCAATTGCATACTGACTATTTTAGTAAAATCTCGATGATCTACAGCATAATCGCCTTTGACAACCTCCGTTCGCTGTATTGCTTGGATATGTTGCATACCGTAAACCACACGGCCAAAGATAGTCATAATACGGTCTAAATAGCGTGGTGCTTGACCAATAACAAAATAGAAGTGACTCGATGCTGAATCGGCTTCATTATTTCTAGCCATTGCGACAGTACCTGGACAGTGTGTTAGCCAAGCTTTACCAGTATTTCCGTCATTACTTGCTTGGTAGCCAAGAGCAAAACTGTCTTTAAAACCTGTCTGTTCGGCAAATAAATCATTTTCCTGTACCGATGTGTATGTCCACTTTTTATCTGTCTGCCACTCTGCTTCCATCGCCAGAAGTGGTACCGAGCGGTCTTTTTTACTGCCATCTTTCGGGCCAGCTTGAGCGACAAAACCATCTATCACGCGATAGAAACTTGTCTGGTCATAAAAGCCTTGTTGAGTTAGCTGACTGAATTGAGCTACGTGTATAGGGGAAAACTGAGGAGCTAATTCAATAACCACTTTGCCATGGGGCAAGGTTAATAACACCGTATTGTTTAGTGATAATTCACGCCAAACAGAATCTGCTGAGTTATCCGCGCCGCAGGCGTTAATAAAAAATAACGTTGTTAACGTCAAGATACTTTTCAAAGAAGCTGTCATTGCTGGGTTATCTATTTTAAGTAAATTAAATGCTATCATAGCCGCTTTTAAAATTTAACCAAATCATCTTGGAGTATTTCGTGAACAAAAGCCTTATCACTAACCTTATTGCATTAGCTTTTACAGTAGGGGGCTATGTTAGCGAGCATCATATTCTTTTCACATTAGGCCTTTTTGCCTTATCTGGCGCCATCACTAACTGGCTTGCTGTGTATATGCTATTTGAAAAGGTGCCATTATTGTATGGCTCAGGTGTCATTCCTGCGCGTTTTGAAGAGTTCAAAATTGCTATTCGTCAATTGATGATGGAACAATTTTTCACTGAGCAAAACATTGACCGATTTCTTTCTGATAGTTCAGGCAAAGCCAGTACCCTTAATTTGGCCCCTGTCATCGAGAAGATTGACCTATCCCCCGCCTTTGACAGCTTAGTTGCTGTTATTGAAAGTTCTTCTTTTGGTAGCATGCTTGCCATGGTCGGAGGTAGTGAAGCTTTGCAACCTATGAGAGAACCATTTATTGAGAAGATGAAAATCTCTATACAAGATATCGCGCAAAGTGAGCAATTTAATACCTTGTTACGAGAAGAATTAGAACAACCAGATATAATTTCCGGCATGCGGGACAAAGTCAGCGATATTATTGAAAAACGTCTTAATGAATTGACCCCTCAATTAGTTAAAGAAATAGTTCAAAAAATGATAAAAAAACATCTTGGTTGGCTAGTCGTTTGGGGGGGCATATTTGGCGGTGTTATTGGCGTAATTGCTGCGATTACGAATAATTTTTAGTTCGTTTTATCAATAGTAAAATTTCTTATTTGATAAATAATTTTGCACTTATAAAATAAAGACTGACATCCGTACAAATTAATCTTACTTTTGTCACGATATGGCATAAAAATCACTTTAATTACGCCCTAACTTTACGTTATGCTTGAGTGATTAAAAATTAGAGAGTTTGAACTCATAAGCGCGATGATGCCTTATGGACGTAACTCTCTTCAAACCATAAGGTAAACTTCTGTCATGTTTGGTAGTTTAAAGGCTTTGCCTGCCGATCCAATTCTTGGATTATTAGCTAAATATAAAAAAGATAACAACCCAAATAAAATTGATTTGGGTGTTGGCGTATTCAAAAACGAAGCAGGTCATACTGCCGTTTTAGATTGTGTAAAAAAAGCTGAACAACATCGTACCAATACTGAAGACAGTAAAGTTTACATTGGCCCTACAGGCTCTCCTGTCTTTAATGACGAAATGGCCAAACTTATTTTTGGTAGTGAGCATAAAGTATTAAATGAAAACCGTGCCCGCACTATATCAACACCTGGCGGTACTGGCGCATTACGCGTTGCGGCGGAATTTATTAAGTCTTGTAAAGCAGGTGCAACTATTTGGGTAAGCAACCCAACATGGGCAAATCATACTGGCTTATTTGCGGCTGCTGGTTTAAACGTTAAAACATATCCTTATTACGATTATGAAAACAAAAGCTTAGACTTTGACGGTATGTTAAATGCCCTTAAAGAAGTGAGCAGCGATGACGTGGTGTTATTACACGCTTGTTGTCATAACCCAAGTGGTATGGATTTAAATAATGAGCAATGGCAACAAGTTGCTGATGTAGCGAAAGATGTTGGTTTCACACCATTAATCGATATGGCTTATCAAGGTTTTGGCTCAGGTTTAGACGAAGATGCTTACGGTCTGCGTCTTATGGCTGAAACAGTTAAAGAAATGATTGTTTGTAGTTCATGTTCTAAAAACTTTGGCTTATACCGAGAACGTATTGGCGCTTGTACCATTATTGGTGAATCAAGTATTTCTGTTGATATTGCTAACTCTGTTTTACTTTACGTTGTGCGCGTTATCTACTCAATGCCGCCAGCACATGGTGCCGCTATTGTCGAAACCATCTTAAGTTCAGATGAACTTCGCAACGAATGGTATGTTGAATTAAAAGCAATGCGTGACCGCATTAACGGTAATCGTCAATTAATCGTTGATAAGTTAATAGAAAATGGTGTTACACGTGACTTTAGCTTTATTAGTCGTCAAAGTGGTATGTTCTCTTTCTTAGGTCTTACGCCTGAGCAAGTTCAACAGCTACAAGATGAATACAGCATTTATTTAGTAGGCTCTAGCCGAATGAGTATTGCTGGTATTGCCAATAGCAATGTTGATTACTTAGCAAAATCTATTGCTAAGGTGCTTTAGCACTCTCGCAAGTCATCTGCTAAAATAGCAAAAAAATCTGGCTGAGCTTTTTTTATTCTAATAGAGTAAAATATGGCTTAGCCTTTTTTATTGGCTGCAATTTATTCCCAAGCTGGCTAATTAATGACTCCTCTTGGTACAACTTAATATGTGATTCAAGGAAAACCCTGTGATTGTTCCCGGTAATTTATTTATTCTTTCTGCGCCAAGTGGCGCAGGAAAATCAAGCCTTATCAATGCCTTGCTAAAACCTGATAATCAAGCCTCCGCAAGAGCCATGCAGGTATCTATTTCTCATACCACGCGAGATGCCCGCCCTGGTGAGAATAATGGCGAACATTATCACTTTGTTAGCGTTGAAGAATTTAAAAAGCAAATCAGCCTCAACGCCTTTTATGAGTATGCTGAAGTATTTGGCAACTATTACGGCACTTCTGAAGCAGCTATTGATGCGCAACTTTCTCAAGGTATTGATGTTTTTCTCGATATTGATTGGCAAGGTGCTCAGCAAGTTCGTATGAAAAAACCTGGCGTAACAACTATTTTTATTAGCCCGCCGTCTAAAGAAGAGTTAGAAAGTCGCTTAAGAGGTCGTGGCCAAGACAGTGATGAAGTCATTGCTAGTCGTATGGCACAAGCGCAAGCTGAATGTTCTCATTATAATGAATTTGATTACGTCATTGTTAATGACGATTTCGAGCAAGCCTTGCTTGATCTCACTACTATTGTAAATAATCAGCGTCTTAAATGTCGTCAGCAAAGCATCGCGCAGCAAAGTTTATTTAGTAAGTTGCTAAACATTGAAGCCGTGGAGCCAACTGAATAGGCAAAAATCTCTCCAGTTGTATAGGGTATCGCTTGCTTAATTAGTGAGTGGGCAGTAAACTACGCAGCTATTTTGTAAGTTGTTTTATTAGTTGGAGTGCCCAGATGGCTCGCGTAACTGTTGAAGATGCCGTAGATAAAGTCGGCAATCGTTTTGATTTGGTGCTAGTTGCATCACGTCGTGCTCGTCAAATTGCAACGGGTGGAAAAGATCCATTGGTTGATGTCGAGAATGACAAACCAACTGTAATTGCTTTGCGTGAAATCGAAGCAGGCTTAATTACTACAGACATTATGAACACTTCTGATCGTGCACAACAAATCCAGCAAGATACTGCTGAATTAGATGCTGTTGCAGCGATTGTTGGTGGTCAACAAGAAGAATTAAGCTAAAGTTACTATTTCTCTTTTGAGAATGAATTAATTTAAGCTCTTAAAAACGCGTAATCTATATTCTGATATAAAGCAGAATATAGATTACGCGTTTTTTTATTGCTTAAGTTTTATTTTTTCCTTGTACATAGACCGTATTGCTGCGTATTGTAGTTATACTAATGAAACTTCAATCAATGCCTCCCCTCTAGCCCTTTTAATGCTCGCTGAACCGTGCGTTTCGAGGTAACATTAGTACATACTAGGGTATATACTCGAATTACCCCCATTTGCCCCCTTCAATTTGGAGTTTTAGGTGTACTTATTTGAACCTTTAAAAGAACTTAGCTCTACTTATCTATCAAAAGTACAAATTGATTTGCTTAAACACGCTTATGTTGTTGCGCGTGATGCCCATGATGGCCAGATGCGATCCAGTGGTGACCCTTATATTACTCACCCCGTTGCTGTAGCTATTAATTTAGCGCAAATGAATCTAGACCATGAAACCCTCATGGCGGCGTTATTACACGATGTTATTGAAGACACCGAAGTAACCAAAGATGAATTAGCTGAACTTTTTGGTCATACCGTGGCTGAACTCGTTGAAGGTGTTAGTAAACTCGATAAACTTAAATTTAATAACAAAGAAGAAATGCAAGCGGAGAACTTCCGTAAGATGGTACTTGCCATGGTGCAAGATATCCGAGTTATTTTAATCAAGCTTGCCGATCGTACCCATAATATGCGTACCTTAGGCTCTTTACGACCAGATAAGCGTCGACGTATTGCTCGCGAAACGTTAGAGATTTATGCACCAATAGCTAACCGTCTAGGTATTCATGATATAAAAAATGAATTAGAACTTCTCGGCTTTGAAGCGCTTTACCCCATGCGTTCTCGCGCTTTAAAATCTGCAGTACAAAGTGCCCGCGGTAATCGTAAAGCTATTATTGATAACATTGAAAAAGAAATTGCTGCACGTTTGGCCGAAAGCGGTATTGACGCGCAAATTATAGGCAGAGAAAAGCACCTTTATTCAATTTATCGTAAAATGCTAAATAAAGAATTAATGTTCAATGAAGTGATGGATATCTATGCTTTTCGCGTTATCGTGCATGATAAAATTGATAACTGCTACCGCGCGTTAGGTGCTATGCACAACCTATTCAAGCCGATTGAAACACGCTTTAAAGATTATATCGCCATCCCTAAAACTAATGGTTATCAATCACTGCACACCTCGTTAATTGGTCCGCATGGCATTCCAGTAGAAATTCAAATCCGTACCCATGATATGGACCAAATGGCCGACAAAGGTGTTGCTGCTCATTGGTTATACAAACAAGATGGTGACAACACGGGTACAACGGCGCAAATGAAAGCCCGTCGTTGGATGCAAAGTTTATTAGAGCTACAACAAAGTGCAGGCAGCTCTTTCGAGTTTATTGAAAACGTTAAGTCTGACTTATTTCCTGAAGAAATTTATGTCTTCACTCCGGACGGCCGTATTATTGAGCTACCAATGGGCGCAACCGCAATCGATTTTGCTTATGCAGTGCACACTGATGTTGGTAATTCTTGTGTCGGCGTTAAGGTTGATCGCAAACCTTATCCTATGAGCCGACCCATTGACTCTGGCCAAACCATTGAAGTAATAACGTCAGCATCAGCAAGGCCTAATGCAACTTGGTTAAACTTTGTCGTTACCGCTAAAGCTCGCTTACAAATCAGAACTTATTTAAGAAGCTGTGAAAAAAATGAATCTCATGCTTTAGGTTTGCGTTTGTTAAGTCACGCCCTCGGTAAAACTAAACTTGTAGATCTAGCACAAGAAAAAATTGATGAAGTAGTGCAACAAAGTGGCAATAGTACTTTTGAAGAATTATTGACGAATATCGGTTTAGGTAATGCCTTGAGTATCGGTATTGCTAGACAATTAACCGATGGTTTTACTGAAGACAATGAATTAACATCGACTACCAGCCCCAAGACCAAAATGCCGATAAAGGGTACCGAAGGCATGTTAGTCAGTTACGGTAAATGTTGCCGTCCTATCCCTGGCGATGCTATTTTGGCTTACTTAAGCCCGGGTAAAGGTTTAATGGTGCATCAGCAAGGTTGTCGAAACATTAAAGGCCACGACCAAGGCAGCTTATTCCCGGTCAAATGGGATAGCGATATTGATAAAGAGTTTATTGCTAAATTACGGGTAGAAATCATTAACCATCAAGGTGCATTAGCATTATTAACTAATGCAGTTGCAAAGTGTGGCTCTAACGTTCACAACCTAAATTCTGGTGAAAAAGAAGCTGGCTTATACGTAATAGACATGGAAATAACCTGTCGAGATCGTATTCATTTAGCGGATATTATTCGAAAAATTAAAGTCATGATTGATGTACAACGCGTCATTCGAAATAAATAAACAAAACAATTACCACAGCAGTCTCCAAAGATTACTCTAAAGGAAAGATTATGAAAAGTATAATCAGTACAGACAAAGCACCTAGCGCCATTGGCCCATATAGCCAAGCAGTGAAAGTAAACAATACAGTTTATTTATCAGGACAAATTCCACTTGTTGCTGAAACAATGACAGTAATTGAAGGTGGCTTTGCTGAACAAGCAGAACAAGTATTTAAAAACCTAGTTGCTGTATGTGAAGCCGCGGGTGGCGACATTAACGATATGGTTAAAGTGAATATATTCTTAACGGATTTAAGTAACTTCGTCACAGTTAACGATATTATGAGTCGTTACTTTAGCCAACCTTACCCAGCAAGAGCGGCAATACAAGTATCTAAGTTACCAAAAGATGTTGATATTGAAATTGACGGTGTGATGGAACTTCCTAGCGTTAACTAAAAATATGCTTCATGAATGAAAATTAGTCGGCATTGTCTGCGCTGTTCGTCTAAATCACTTATAGATATAAGCTCAATAGACTCACAGCTTGACGGCTTTGCCTAACTAACATTCATTTTGCCTATTTGGTTGGCCCAAGTTAAGTTTAAGTGACTAATAAAAGCCACATATCAGCTCAAAATTATTTAAAAGATTAAAAAATGACTCCAGAAAGATTAGCACGTATTAATACCATGTTAGACAAACGCCAACCTGATTTAACGGTATGCATGGAAGGCTTACACAAATCTCATAACTTAGCCGCCGTAGTACGCACTTGTGATGCTATTGGTATTAGTGATGTTCATGCGGTATGGAAGAGTGAAGAGGCGGAAGTACGCGGTGGTAGTGCCGCAGGTAGCCAAAATTGGATTGATGTCCATAATTACCATAAAACAGCCGATGCCATTGCTGCGTTAAAAGCACAGGGCATGCAGGTATTGGTGACCAACTTGTCTGATACTGCTGTTAATTTTACCGAAATTGATTATACCAAGCCCACCGCTATAATTTTAGGCCAGGAGAAGTTTGGCACCTCAGAAGAAGCACTTGAGCTCGCTGATCAGCATATTGTTATTCCTATGGTCGGCATGGTGCAATCACTGAATGTTTCGGTTGCTTGTTCAGTCGTTTTATACGAAGCACAACGCCAGCGCGCTGCAGCGGGTATGTATGATCAACCTCGCTTAAGTAATGAGCGCCGTCAACGTACTTTATTTGAAGGTGGTCACCCTATCTTTGCAGAAGCTTGTCAGCGTAAGGGGTTACCGTACCCTGAAATAGATGAAGCAGGTCAAATTGTAGCTGATGAAAAATGGTGGCAAAAAATGCAAATGAACAAGAAAGCTTGGCAACATCTCGATGACTAGTTATCTAGATACAAGAGCTAAGCTGAGCTGAGGTTACCTATGGCACTGGAAGCGTTAAGCCGATTATCACAAGTTCCCCTGAGTACCCTCAAAGGTGTCGGACCTAGTTTAGCGGAAAAACTAGAGAAAATTGGCTTGCTGTCAGTGCAAGATATGCTTTTTCACCTGCCTTTACGCTATGAAGATAAAACGCGTATTACTACAGTGCGTGATTTATTAGTCGGTACCTCAACCAATATTATTGGTGAAATAACTGATAGCCAAATCACCCATGGTAAACGCCGAATGTTGGTGGTTACTCTTCATGATGGCACTGGCAGTATTCAACTGTGCTTTTTCAGCTTCTCCGCCAGTCAAAAAAACAGCTTAGCGATTGGCAAAACTATCCGCTGCTACGGCGAAGTAAAACGTGGGCCACGTGGTTATCAAATTGTTCACCCCGAATATAAATCCCTTGATGACGATATAGAATTAACCCCGGTTGAAGAAACCTTAACGCCTGTTTATCCCAGCACCGACGGTCTAAGACAAATATCCCTACGCAGTTTAACCGAACAAGCGTTGATTCGATTACAGCGAGGGCAAGTTGAAGAGTTATTACCCGCGAATCTTTTTAATGAGCAGTATTCTCTCAGTGAAGCGTTAACCATCATTCATCGTCCGCCACCCGAGGTATCGGTTGAGCAATTAGAACAAGGTCGTCATCCTGCTCAGCAACGGTTAATTAAAGAAGAGTTACTTGCCCATAACTTAAGTATGCTTAAACTTAGACAAAATAGTGATATCCATGATGCGGTATCACTATTGGGTGATGAAAAGATCAGTCAAAAATTTTTGAACGCATTACCTTTTTCCCCCACTAATGCGCAAGCACGCGTAGTCGAGGAAATAAAAACTGACTTAGCTAAAACTCAACCCATGATGCGTTTAGTGCAAGGCGATGTTGGCTCAGGAAAAACGTTAGTCGCTGCCCTTGCTGCATTAACCGCTATTAGTGAAGGTTATCAAGTCGCTTTGATGGCACCTACTGAAATTCTTGCTGAACAACACGCTATTAATTTTGCTAACTGGTTTACACCACTTGATATTAGCGTCGGCTGGCTGGCTGGTAAAACCAAGGCAAAAGCTAAAAGACTGGCGCTTGAGCATATTGCTAGTGGTGAGATGCAAATGGTTATCGGCACCCATGCACTATTTCAAGCTGATGTAGTCTTTAAAAACCTAGTGTTAGTTATAATTGATGAGCAACACAAGTTTGGCGTTCATCAACGCCTCACTTTACGTGAAAAAGGCGTGTTCGATGATAAATACCCTCACCAGTTGATCATGACAGCAACCCCTATTCCTCGTACCTTGTCTATGACCGCTTATGCAGATTTAGATACCTCGATTATTGACGAACTTCCACCCGGTCGTACCCCAATCAATACAGTAGCTTTACCTGACTTACGCCGCGGGGATGTCATTGAACGAATTCGCCAAGGTTGTGTTAATGATGGTAGGCAAGCTTATTGGGTATGTACCTTAATCGAAGAGTCCGAAGTATTACAATGCCAAGCTGCTGAAGATACTGCGATTTTATTACAAGAGCAATTACCTGAGTTAAAAATTGGTTTAGTACATGGCCGGATGAAGGCCATTGAAAAACAAGAAGTGATGGATGCTTTTAAATCGGGTGATTTACACCTGCTAATTGCTACTACGGTGATTGAAGTGGGAGTTGATGTACCTAATTCCAGTTTGATGGTTATAGAGAACCCTGAACGCTTAGGATTGGCCCAGTTACACCAATTACGTGGTCGTGTTGGCCGAGGCTCTGTCGCCTCTTTTTGCGTGTTATTATATAAGGCGCCCTTATCAAAAACAGCCACTAAACGCTTAGCAGTATTACGAGAAAGTAATGATGGTTTTGTGATTGCAGAAAAAGATCTGGAAATTAGAGGGCCTGGGGAGTTACTCGGTACTAGGCAAACAGGTTTAGCAGATCTTAAGATTGCCGACCTATTGCGTGATGGTTACTTAATACCTGAAATAAAGCAAAAGGCCTATTTATTATCACGCCAACAACCTGAATGTGCTCAAGCATTAATTCAACGTTGGTTAGGTAATAAAGAGCGTTATTCTAACGCCTAAAAGTTATACCAAGTCCATTACGTTATTTCCCACTCAGCAAGAATTAAAGGGCTTAGAGGCAAGGCATTGATCGAAGAGAGTGGTTATTCAGGAACATATGCTCCTGCATTCTCTAATAAGCTGCATCCATACAGCGTCCTTGTCAAAATCAATAACGCTGTATGTAAGCCTTTACTTTTTTATTAGGTACTCGCCCTTGGGAGCTTGTCAGAAAAGGCACTGGATAAACAGAACGCCATAAAAAAACCACACAACATGCTAACATTGCGTGGTTTTCTCTTATCAGTGTATTAACCTACTAGCTCAGGTTAAAAATAAAATTAATGCGCCTCATCCCAGTTATCGCCAATGCCAGCCTCTGCAATTAATGGCACACTCAGCTCTACCGCATCATTCATTAACGTCACCAATTTAGCTGTGGTTTCTTCAACAATATCTTGATGAATTTCAAAAATCAGTTCATCGTGAACTTGCATAGTCATTTTTATACGGTCATCATTTTGCTCAAGTAACCATGAATCTACGGCTAACATGGCCTTTTTAATAATATCCGCAGCGGTTCCTTGCATCGGTGCATTGATTGCAGCTCGCTCGGCCGCTTTTTTACGCATACCATTTTTAGCATTAATATCAGGTAGATATAATCGACGACCATATAAGGTTTCAACATAGCCCTGCTCACTCGCTTGTTGACGAGTATCTTCCATATACGTTAATACACCAGGGTAACGCTGGAAATATTTATCTTGGTACTCTTGCGCCTGCTGACGACCAATATGGAGCTGCTTGGCTAAACCAAATGCTGACATACCGTAAATTAAACCAAAGTTAATAGCTTTAGCACTACGTCGTTGATCGGTAGTAACCTCACCAAGTTCAACAGCAAAGATTTCTGCCGCTGTCGCGCGATGGATATCTTTACCTTCGCTAAAGGCAGTGACTAAACCTTTATCGTTCGACAAATGTGCCATTATGCGTAATTCAATTTGAGAGTAATCTATCGCGACTATTTTATGATCTTTTGGTGCAATAAAAGCTTGGCGAATTTTGCGGCCTTGTTCGCTGCGAATTGGAATGTTCTGCAAGTTTGGATCGGTTGAAGATAAACGCCCTGTTGCCGTAACCGCCTGATGATACGAAGTATGCAAACGATTAGTTTTATCGCTCACCATTAATGGTAACTTGTCGGTGTACGTCGACTTCAGTTTACTAAGTCCTCGATTTTCCAAAATAACCTTGGGTAATGGGTAATCGAGCGCTAACTCTTGCAATACTTCTTCTGCTGTTGAAGGAGCACCTTTGGGTGTCTTTTTGATGACCGGGATTTTTAAATCTTCAAAAAGAATTTGCTGTAATTGCTTCGGTGATGCCAAGTTAAAGCTTTTACCTGCTAAATTATGTGCTTCAATTTCTAGTTCATCTAAACGCTGACCTAGGGTAAAGCTTTGTTCAGCTAAGATATCACTATCAATTAATACACCGGTTTGCTCCATGCGGGCCAGTACAGGTAATAATGGCATCTCGATTTCATTGAAAACACTTAACATTGAAGCGGTTTCTGCTAACGCGGGGAAAATAGCGTGATGTAATCGCAAGGTGATATCCGCATCTTCCGCGGCATAGTGACCCGCTTTTTCAATGTCAATTTGGTTGAAAGTAAGTTGTTTAGCACCTTTACCTGCTACATCTTCAAAATGCACGGTTTGATAATCAAGATATTTCAGTGCTAATGCATCCATATTATGTCGGGTAGCAACACTGTTATAACAATAAGACTCGATCATGGTATCAAACTCGATGCCTTGCAAAGCAATATCATAATGGCTTAATACATTGGCATCATACTTAAGATTTTGACCAATCTTTTTAATGGTTTTACTTTCGAGTAACGGTTTTAATTGCGCTAATACCCACTCTTTATCAAGTTGCTCAGGGGCATCTTCATAATCATGAGTCAATGGTACATAAGCAGCTTTCCCCACTTCAATAGCAAACGATACTCCGACTAGTTCAGCCTTCATATAATGAACACTAGTGGTTTCAGTATCAAAAGCAAAAGACTCGCACGCTTGTAACTTTTTCAACCACTGTTCAAAAAGCTCTTTGTCTAAAATAATATCGTATTGAGTTTTTTCAACGTCTACAGCTTTAATTTCAACGGCCTGCTCGCCCACCGAAGCTGTAGAGTCTGCTTTAGTTTTTTTAGCTACGCTACTAGTGCTCGCGCCAACGTCACTTCCACCTTTACCTAAGTCAGCTAACAAACGTTTTAGTTCGAACTTTTGATAAAGTTCAGCTAATGCGTCTACGTCTGGTTCACTAGCCGCTAATTCTCCAGCCGTTTGTTCTAATTCAACATCACATTTAATAGTGGCTAATTGATAAGACAATGGCAGTTGTTCTAATGCATCACGAAGATTTTCACCAATCTTGCCTTTTACTTTGTCCGCATTGGCAATAACTTCCTGCATGGTGCCATGTTCTGCTAACCATTTAACGGCAGTTTTGGGACCACACTTAACAACGCCAGGAATGTTATCAACTTTATCCCCCATTAATGCAAGATAGTCGATAATTTGATCAGGTCTAACACCAAACTTTTCACTAACGCCAGCAACATCCATTTCTACATCGGTCATGGTATTAATCAAACGAACATGCTTAGTAACAAGCTGCGCCATGTCTTTATCGCCGGTCGAAATAACGGTTTCAATACCAAGCTCATCAGCTTGTTTTGCCAATGTACCAATAACATCATCGGCCTCAACACCCGGAATAACTAAAAGTGGCAAACCCATTGCTGTAATAATCTCATGTATTGGTGCAATTTGAGTACGTAAATCATCAGGCATTGGTGGACGATTGGCTTTGTATTCGGGAAACATGTCATTACGAAATGTTTTACCTTTAGCATCGAAAATAGCGATGATATTGCCATTGGGGTAGTCTTTTTTTAAACTACGAAACATATTCAATACACCAGTAATAGCTCCCGTAGGTTGACCATCAGCGGTTGAAAGAGCTTGCAAATAAGGTACGTGATAGGCTCGAAATAAATACGATGAACCATCGACCAATATTAAGGGTGATTGCGAGTTATTAGAGTCTTGGGTGGTTGCAGAAATTGTCATAAGAAATACGCGAAGCGACTAAATTAAGCTAAAGATGGCTAAGCATGCCACAAAGCGCAAGTAGGCTCCACTTTATCAGTATGCTTTATTGATGCTGCTTGTGGATAACCTTGTGGTCAAGTACGAAAAACAGCCAGAGATTTGTAAATGTCAAACCTGGCCTTGTCAATATAATACTTTGTTTTTATTGAATAAAAAGGTTTTTACAATACCTTTAAATACATAGTGATTTTATTTTAACTATATGTGGATAATTTTATTATCGCGTTATTTTTTAGCTGTACGAAAAATCGGCTGAAGAAAATAACGTGGTAAGAGATTATCAGAATTTGGCGTGATTACCAGTGCATTATTAAACTTTTTTTACCAAATAATGACACTTTTAAATAACAAAAAAACATAAGCGAGTAAGGGCAATAGCTAGCAAGAGATCCACCAGTTAAATAATTTTTTTGTATAGTAAAAAATATTTTTTTTACTATACAAAGAGAGTATTTTCGTCATGGTTTTGAATGCACGATAGGATAACTCTATTTAAATAATTTTGTTTGTTCTAAGCTCGTGAATGTGGCGCTATTCTGCCCCATAAATTAATCCGTTTGATATAATAATAGAGGTGCAGATATTATTTGTTGAATTTTGTCTTAAACAAAGGGACTGTAAAATTTACTTAATTTAGTTCTGAGCAAATTGGTTTATCTTACTTTGTTATAATCGTAGGTAGATTAGGGTATGTTGATCTTTCGCGGTTAAATTTTATTCGAGATAAAAGCGTTTTAATCGCGGCGAGTAGTGTGTAGCCTAGTCATTCTAAGCAAATTATACTCAACAAAGAGTAAAACGCTTTTAGCCGAATCCTTCGGACAGCGTTTGTTGGTCATTTTTACGGCGTTATCGCCTTTTTATGTGGAACAACCACATGGCAAAGACTCTGCCTTGTATAAATACCCAACAAACCGCTGTAAAAACAATCTCGAAAGGTCAACAGACCCTAATAAGTAATAAAATCTAAGAATAAGAAGTATTATTATTTAGGTAACCTTATAATTTTGCTATATTTGCTTGTGAGGTTTCTAAGGGATTCATCAATCGCCGTTCCTCTTGCTAAGTAAAGCACTTATTATTCTGACACTTACTCAAGTTCAAATTTGATAATCCGTTTTAATCGAAATCATTGACAGTAAACTGGGCTCTAGCTACCTTTAGCCTTACCTATATACCTACTAACGAGTTATATTATGAAAAAATTTGTTCAATTATCACTACTCACTTTGGCTTTAACCCCAGCTCTATTAGCCTCTGAGCTAGTCAGTGCTAATAGTTTGCCGCAATCAGTATCTCCGGCTAATGCCTCGGTATACATTATTTCACCTGTAGATGGCGCAACAGTGCCAGCTACGTTTACAGTAACCTTTGGTTTAAAAGATATGGGAGTATCTCCCGCAGGTATCGAGAAAAAACATACAGGTCATCATCACTTATTAGTCGACAAAGACTCTCTGCCTGCTTTTGATATGCCTATGGGCGGCGATGTTCAGCACTTTGGCGGTGGACAAACACAAACAACGTTAACCTTGCCGAAAGGACAGCATACTTTACAACTTATTTTAGGCGATCATCATCATATCCCTCATAAGCCTGCGGTTGTTTCAAAGAAGATTACTATTACGGTAGAGTAAAATTTTAATACTGCTGAACTGAGAATAAAACGTACTTAAAAAATGAATTCGTTGGCGACTTTACAATTATATGCAAAGCGTTTTTTTCATTGAATTAAACAAGAGCACAGCATATATATCGTTTAAAGTGCCTTTCGAAAGCTCATTAGTAAACTGATGACACCTCAAAATGAGTTAGATACAGAATGACTATATTTAACTCATTTTTCTAAGCGTGATAATGTAGCTCTACCTTGTTCAAAAAATAAACACCTTGGGTATCATTAATAGAAAATATAGTTATGGAATGATTAAGGAATAATAAAGGATTATGAATGAATAACATGCCAATAGTTTTAGTATTACTACTCAGCTTACTTGTTTCTTCTTGCTCATCTATAACCAAACCTCAGCAAAGTGAGGATGTTAATCAAGCAATGTAAATTCCGATAAATTATCGTCTCTTCCCCAATATAGAAAACGAGCAATTAAATACAGAAGACATTTTTTTCTGACACAGGTACAGCAAAAAGAATTTATTGTTAATTTTGATCAACAAATAGCAAACGGTTTAGCCCCTCATAAAGCATTAAGCGAAGTTTTAGCAGAAAGATTAGCTAAGTGAAACCTACGATGCAACAACCGCACTTCGCTTAAATAAGGGAAACTGCATGAGCTTAGCGATTTTAACAACGGCTTATGCAAAAATTATAGGCCTTGATTTTTCGTATCGAAAAGTAAGCACTCTACCCATATTCACTAAAAAAGAGGATGTTATTTTATCCTCTTCACATGTACAAACAATAATTTACGATCCTAGTTTTATCGCTGATCAAAATACTTTTTACCTCGCAAATCCTGCGGTGGTTATTGATTATTTCCCAAGTAAAAGTCATCGTTCTGGGATAAAGTTTTCGTTGGAGACCTTTCTCGCTATGTATTATAAGAATATTGCCGCCGATGCTTTAGCAGATAAAGATTTAAATAAATCATTTTTATACGCAAATAAAGCTTACCAATTAGATACTGACAATATTGAAACAATTAACCTATTAGCTGTTATCCACAGAAGATCAGGCGACTTACAAACAGCAGAGGCGATATATAAAACAGGTATGGACAAAGGGCAAACGAATATAGCGCTATTAAGTAACTATATTATGTTACTCAAGTCTCAACGGCGTATGGACGAAGTTAACACCCTACAAGACAAACTAAACCAACTAGATGACCCAGACCCGTATCAATGGTTAGGAGAGGCTTATACAGCGAAAAATGTTGGCAATATTAAACAAGCCGAAATTTATTTTAAGAAAGCATTGTCAAAGGCACCATACCTCAACCAAGCGTATATGGGACTTTATAAAATTTATATAAAACAAAACAAACTAAAAAAGGCCCAAACAATGCTCGTTAAAGCATTAGAATGGACCTATGAGCTTGATGAAAGAAAGCTATACAAATATAAGCTTTATAATATTGAACATAACATAGCAGCAATTAATTAAAGGCATAGCAATCAACATTCAGCTTGCTTTACATAGTGACAAACTCTTCTGCTGAGGTCGGATGAATAGCAATAGTGTTATCAAAATCAGCTTTCGTTGCGCCCATTTTCATTGCCACAGCAAAGCCTTGTAATAATTCATCACTACCAAAACCAATACTGTGTAAACCAACTACTTTTTCTTCCTTGCCTGCACAAATTAACTTCATTCGTGTCGGATCACGATGGTCCTCAGTGATTGCTTGATACAGTGCAGTGAATTGCGATTTATAAACAGTAATATTTTCCTCACCGTATTGCGCAATAGCTTCGTTTTCAGTCAATCCAACGGTGCCGATAACTGGATGACTAAATACTACCGTAGCAATGCCGGAATAATCTAAATGCTCTTCAGGTTTATTATTAAATAAACGCTCACATAAACGACGACCCGCAGCAACAGCTACCGGCGTTAATTGTGCACGACCGGTGTTATCACCTACTGCATATATACCGTCTACATTGGTATTTTGATATTTATCTGTTTCGATAAAACCACGCTCATTCATAGCAACACCAGCGGCCGCTAAATTAATATTGTCGGTTGCTGGTTCACGGCCAATTGCCCATACTAAGGTTTCAACTGGTCCAATAGTTTTCCCATTAGTTAGATGTATTACTAAGCTGCCATCTGCCAATTTTTCGATACGTTCTGGCGTGCTGTGGTTATGTAACGTTGGGCCATGTTTTGCCATTTGCTCTACTAAGGTATCGCTCAGCATGTTATCAAAACCACGTAATGGTTTTTCTTTACGCACCAATAAATGCGCTTTTGTACCTAAGGCATGAAACACACCCGCTAACTCGACCGCGATGTAGCCTGCGCCAACAACAGCAACACTTTTAGGCTGCTCTGTTAAGGCGAAAAAACCATCTGAATCGATGCCATAGTCAGCACCTTCAATATTTGGCAGAGTGGGACGCCCACCCGTAGCAATAGTAATATGATCTGCGGTGATTAACTCACCGTTGACTTCAACCGTATTTTTATCAACAAATTTGGCAAATCCATCAATAACGGTTACATCGTTAGCATCAAAACCACGCTGATAGGCCGCATGAATTCGTTCAATATAAGCTTCTCGGTTAGCGACCAATTTAGCCCAATCAAACTGAGGAGTGTCTTGGGTAAGATGTTGAGCAAAACCGTAATCACTCGCATATTTCAATGCGTCAGATATCTGCCCTGCATACCACATCGCCTTTTTAGGTACACAACCAACATTTACACAAGTACCACCAATGTATTTGGCTTCAATAACTGCTGCCTTTTTACCTAACTTTGCTGCGCGGTTAGCGGATGCTATACCGCCACTGCCACCGCCAATGGCTAGATAATCAAAATGTTGTGTCATGGTTTCACTCATTAGTTAACGTATTGTTTAAATAGAATGTGGGCGCAAAATACACTTTATTCAAGTATTAAAGTAATAATATTTAATAACTTTCTCTGTAATTAGTTGTCCACTTTATCGAATTAGTTATTGGTATACACCCAAACTACATCCAGATGTAGGTTTTAGCTGAAATCAGAAACGCCCTCAGACAAGGCAATGGTTGGAGGGATAGTATGCTATTTGCGAAATTAATAACGTAGCATAAAACATTTCTATACTAGCCCTGCGGGGTCTTCCGAACAGTTTATGCTCTTCATTGCCTTATTTTTAAGGAAATAACTATTAATAAAATGAGCCATTTAATCGTAAATCGCTCAGTAATACCCACCTTCAAAGGGCTTGGCTATAAGTAAGTTCTGTCTTATCTATCAGCAAATTTTTCATAATCTTTTCCGCTGAGCTTGGCTTACTATATAAATAACCTTGTAGATAATGACATTGTTTGGCCACTAAATAATTAAATTGCTCAACCGTTTCTACACCTTCTGCAATACAATGCATGTTAAGTCTTTTTGCTAATACTAGCGTGGTATCAACAATCGCTTCATCTGCTTCATTTATACCAATACCAGCAACAAAGCTACGGTCAATTTTTATAATATCTAAAGGTAACTTTTTTAAATAAGACAATGACGAAAAACCAGTGCCAAAATCATCAAGCGCTAAAGTAAGACCTAGTGAAGATAACTTACGCATGGTGGTGATGGCATTTTCAGGTTGTAAAATTAGCGAACTCTCTGTTACTTCAACACGTAATATTGCTGCAGGTAATTGGTAACGTGCCAATAACTCACTAATAAATGAGACTATGTCTGCTTCAACAAAGTGTTGTACTGATAAGTTTATCGACACATAAAATTCAGGTCGTATGGTATGCCATTCTTTTAGATCTTTACATACTCGCTCAAGTGCCATTTCTGTCATCGTGATGATTAAATTGAGCTCTTCTGATAAAGGAATAAAGTCACTTGGTGGCACTAAGCCAGTAGACGTTTGCCAACGCATTAACATCTCGACTCCCACAGCCTTACCCGTATAAGCATTAATAATAGGTTGGTAGTGATTGATAAACTCATTATTTTTTACTGCTAATTTTAATGCCGACTCCTGACTCAAGCGCTCCATTGCTTCAACGTTCATTTGTGCAGTATAAAATTTAAAGTTACTTTTTCCGGCTTGTTTCGCATGATACATAGCAACATCAGCATGGCGTAATAATTCGTCTGAATTAATACCATCATTAGGGTATAGCGCAATGCCTACACTTGCACCAACACTAACTAAATTTCCATCTAAATCAACGGATTGACCAATGGTGTCAATAACTTTCTCTGCAATTCTTCCCAATTGATTTTCATTAGCGAAACTCTCTAGTAGCACAACAAATTCGTCACCTCCTATACGTGCTACCGTATCATCGATGCGTAATGTACTTTGTAAGCGATTAGTGATTTCTCGTAATAATAAATCACCGAAATCATGCCCTAAAGAATCATTAACTTGCTTAAATCGATCAAGATCAATAAAAAATACCGCAATGGAGGTATCTCGTCGATTAGAAAAATCTATCGCATGCTTAATACGTTCAAGTAATAACGTACGATTGGGTAATCCGGTTAAATGGTCATAATTTGCTAATAATCGCAATTCACTTTCCGCACTTTTCTGCGCGCTAATATCCGTTAAAACAAACAAATAATGTAACGCATTAGTTACTGAACTAAACCCTACCGTGACGTTAATAATGACGTGGTATTCATCCTTATTGGCGGTAACTATCAACTCTTCTCCACGCCAATGCTCCCCCTCTTTTAGCGAAAGCATTAATTTACGATAAAAACTGCGACGTTTCTGGCTGACGCCTAAGAGTTTGTCACTAAAATCAAACTCTTCTTCTGGCCAATCAAAAACAGCACGCATTGACTGGTTTGCAGTGATTCGGGATATTTTTTCATCAATAATAAATACCCAATCTTGGGTTTGCTGAAAGGCATCTCCGTAATACTGAGCGCGCTCTTCATTAGCGCGCGACTCGGTAATATTAGTATAAGATCCTGTCACTCTGACAGGATGATTATTAGCATCTACAGCAACAATTTTTCCTAAATCTTTATACCAAAACCACTGACCATCTGATGTTTTCAAACGATAGGTACAGGAAAAGTTATCCTTTAGATTAGCGCTACTAATAAATAGCTGCCAACAATGAATAAAATTATCATGATCTTCAGGATGAATAAGCGCTACATGCTCTTCTAAACTATAAAACAGCGCTTTTTCTCGGTAACCTAAATCTAAAGAAATACGCTTGCCAAATATTAAGTCTTCATCGGCTTGCCAATCCCAGACCTCACTGTTACTACCCGTTAAGGCTAGTTGTAAGCGGTTTTCTCGATATTTTACTTGCTCATGAACATCAAGTAATAATTGTTGCTGGGTTTTACGATAACGATACCAAGTCACCATCATTAACATTAAGGCGATAGAATAAAGTAATATCGCTAAAGGTGAACGCCATGGAGCAAAGCCTACGTTAAATTTAATATATACAGGCGAAGAGAACTCTCCTGTATAAGGAGATTTAGCTTGAATTGATAAAGTATGTTTACCTGAAGCGAGACTAGGAAAGGTAACATGAGCCTCACGACTTGCCGGAAAATCAATGTTGTCTTGTCCCGTTAAATGATATTTATAGATGATGCTTTTCTCATTACCGTAAGAAAAAGTAGAGAAATCAATACGAATACCTACATCATCATGGTTTAGGTTAATAACAGCATTATTTTCAATGACTAAAGGTAGGACTAAATCTCGAGATAATAATTCTACGGCGGTAACTTTGACTGTAATATTTTCATTATCATATATTTTTTTTAGCTGTAAAGGGTCAAAAAGACTAATCCCCTCCATAGAACCATAGACAAATAAACCATTCGCTAATTTTGCATTAGCCCTAGCATTAAATTCTGTCGCTCCAAGACCATTTTTACGAGTGAAATGACTTATATGTTGGTTATCAGAATCCAACATAAATATACCATCATGACTAGAGAACCAGATATCCCCAGATTCATCTGCCATGACACCATAAACGTTATTTTCAATAATGGAGTTAGCTTTATGGTAAAAATATTTTTCTTTAAAATCAGGTAATGTTAAACCAATAAGGCCTTTACCACTGTAGCTCAACCAGAGCACTTGGTTTTTATCAATCGCCCAGTTATCGATATAAACGTTTTCACCTGCGAGTATCCCTTCCAGTTGATAAAGCTGTACAAATTCTCGTGTATTGACATTAAAGCCCCATAAACCATCATTACTGGTGAGTAAAAACCAATCACTATTTGGTAATGAGCCCAAGAAATACAATAAACGTTCAGGGGAAAACTGAGTCGTAATTTCACTTAACGTATCAACTTGATAAGTAATTAAGTTTATTCTAAAAATACCTTTTTCATTCGTTAACCATAAGAAATCACCTTCTTTTAGAATGTCAAATTGCTCTAATGCCAGCAGCTGATTAACTTCATCATTAAAGGGTAATGCTAATGTTTTCTCCTGCTTTTTATCAAATAGAAGTACACCTTGAGCAGTAGAGACAAGTAACTGCTCAGGCGATAACGTCACTAAACTATAAATATGGCTCTGGGTATAGATGCTTTTGGAGTCATCATTCACCAAAAAGGGAGTCACTTGCTGCTTAGTTAGATCAATTAAGTTCAAACCATTTGAGGTAGCAACCCAAAGTAAATCATTATTGAGGCTGTCAGGTAAAGCATGCCACACTTCGTTATAACTCAAACTAGCGGGATTATTTTTTTTATAACCATAGTTTTTAACTAATTCTTTTTGAGGGTCCCATTGATAAGCCCCTGCAGTATTTGAGCCTAACCAGAAAACTCCGTGATTATCTTTAATCAATGTATGTATGTTGTCATCGGTAATATTGTCAAAATAATCACTAAAACCAAACAAGAACTCACTACTATTATTGAGTGTATTAATAACATACAAACCTTTATCAGAGGCTACATAAAGCATTTCGCCATCAAGTAAGGTCTGCCATGCGGCCATATTTTCAATAAGTTTTTGGTAGTTTGGTAATTGCGATTTTTCCGCAATATATGCTTTAATATCAGCTACGTTTATAGCAAAAAAACCATCGAAGGAGCCTAAATATAAAGTATGATTGTTATCTGCATGTACAGTATATATTTTATTAAGTTCTTCAATGCTTGATTGCTTAGATATATCAGCGGGTATTTGCGGTAGTTTTTTCCAATGATTTTTCTCAATATCATAAGCAAAAATACCTATCTTAGAAGCCAGGTAGATCACGCCATCATACAATGACATCTGAAATAGTGATAAATTACCTGCTAATTCTGATTCTAAATCTACTACTTGCTTGTACTCGTCAGTAACTTGATTATAAACACCGAGCGTTTTTGATGTTAACACCCATATTTTATTGTCATAATCATTAATCAAGTCCCTAATATAGTAATCAAAGCCTTGCGCAAGTTTTATTGGGATATGCTGATAACTATCTGTTTTAGGCTTATAACAATAAAGTTTTCGACCATCAACATTTAACCAAATAAAACCATTTTTATCTTCAAGTACATTGTATATAGCAACATTTTCAAAACTATTTTTGGGTCCTGGCAATTGCCTAACTTCATTACCATCATAAACATTGACGCCACTTTCAGTACCTAGCCAAATGAAACCTGCTTTGTCTTGAATAATTGAATGAATACTACCTTGTGACAAACCATCATCAACAGAAAGAAGCTCTAGGGAAAGGTTTTCTATTGCAGCATAACTGGTGCTAGATGCGACAATGCCGCCAATGAAAATAACGCTAAAAAAAATAACGCTAAAAAAAATACTTAACAATAGTCGACAGGAAATAAGTAATCTCTTAAGCATAGTTACTCAACAACAGAATTAATTATAAAAATATAAAGGTCCCATAAAGTATAGTTTACGATGGCTTTGTGCAAACAAAAATCAATAAAAAATACAACTGCTAACAACAGGTTTACTTACGCTATACAATAAAATCACACCAATAAGTAATTGAGTAAAACATTAACAATGTGTATTTATAACTTCATATGATGAATATTTCATAACTATTGATTGAATAGCCTTGAATAAAGCCTCTCTAGGTCTTACATCTCTTAATAACATAAACTAATTTTTAAGCATTATGACCAATCCATTATTAGTATCTAGCGAACTACCTGCCTTTTCAAAAATTAAGCCTGAACATGTAAAACCTGCTGTTGAGCAATCAATTAAAGATTGCAAAAAAATTATTGAGCAAGTTCTCGCTAATGATGATGTCTTTACTTGGGATAATTTAGTATTACCCATTGATGAAGTTGATGATGTGCTATCTAAACTTTGGTCACCTGTTTCCCATATGAATTCAGTTGTGAGTAGTGATGCATTGCGTGATGCGTATGAGTCTTGTCTGCCCCTTTTATCTGAATATGGCACCTTTGTTGGTCAACATGAAGGTTTATATCAAGCCTACCTTAGCGTTAAAAACAGTAAGCAATTTGAACAGCTCGACGTAGCTCAACAAAAAGTTATCACGAATGCCCTTCGTGATTTTAAACTATCAGGTATTGCTTTAAGTGATAATGATAAGAAGCGTTATGGTGAAATAGCGACTCGCTTATCAGAACTCAGCTCTAGTTTTAGCAATAATGTGCTCGATGCTACCCATGCCTTTAGTATTACCATTGAAGACGAAAAAGAGCTTACCGGCTTGCCGAAGAGTGCTTTAGCGGCGGCAAAAGAACTTGCCACAGCAAAAGAGCAACAGGGGTTTACTTTTACTCTTGATATTCCAAGTTATCTACCGGTAATGATGTATTGTGATAATGCTGATTTACGTGAGCAACTTTATACGGCATTTGTTACTCGTGCGTCAGACCAGGGGCCTAATGCAAATAAATTTGATAATAGCGCCATCATGGATGAGTTACTAAGCTTGCGACATGAATTAGCTAATTTACTTGATTTTGACAACTATGCTCAACATTCATTAACCACTAAAATGGCCAATACCACGAGTGAAGTCATGGCGTTTCTTGAAAACTTAGCCATTAAATCACAACACCAAGGTAAACGAGACTTTAAAGAACTAAGCGACTTTGCTGCGACTGAATTCAAGAAAGATAATTTACAGGCTTGGGATCTGGCTTATTACAGCGAAAAGTTAAAACAAAGTCGTTACGCCATTTCAGATGAACAATTACGCCCATATTTTCCTAAAGACAAAGTTGTTTCTGGTCTATTTGCAGTGGTCCATAAGTTATTTGGCCTATCTATCAAACATCGTGAAGGTGTTGATGTATGGCATGACGATGTTAACTTTTATGATGTATTTGATAAATCAGGTGAAAGACGAGGCAGCTTTTATCTTGACCTTTATGCCCGCGAGAAAAAACGTGGTGGAGCTTGGATGGATGACTGTGTTGGTCGAAGCCAGCTAGCTGATGGGTCTATTCAATATCCAGTTGCCTATTTAACGTGTAATTTTAACGGCCCTGTAGGCAATCAACCGGCATTATTTACCCATGATGAAGTTGTTACCTTATTCCATGAGTTTGGTCATGGCATTCATCACATGTTAAGCCAAATAAACGCCAGCAGTGTTGCCGGTATTAATGGCGTTCCTTGGGATGCAGTAGAACTTCCTAGTCAATTTTTAGAAAACTGGTGTTGGCAACCCGAAGCACTTGCGTTTATTTCAGGCCATTTTGAAAGTGGTGAGTCATTGCCTCAAGAAATGTTAACCAAAATGTTGGCGGCAAAGAATTTCCAATCAGCGATGCAAATGTTGCGTCAGATTGAGTTCAGCATCTTTGATTTCACTATGCATGAAAGCTATAACCCCAATGCATTGAATAATGAAAAACATATTCAACAAGTGCTCGATAATGTTAGAACCAAGTACTCTGTAGTAACAGCGCCTGAATTTAATCGTTTTCAACATGGTTTTAGCCACATCTTTGGCGGTGGTTATTCAGCAGGTTACTACAGCTACAAGTGGGCTGAAGTATTATCCGCTGACGCATTTGGTTTATTTGAAGAGCAAGGCATCTTCAATGAAGAAACCGGTCAGTCATTCTTAAACAATATTTTAGAAAAAGGCGGCAGCGAAGAGCCAAGCGTGTTGTTTAAAAACTTCAGAGGCAGAGCACCAGAAATTGATGCGCTATTGCGTCACTGTGGTATTGAAGCGTAAATATTAATGTAAACATTCAACATGAAGGACGTCATCCCCGAGGTGTATTAATCGGGGGTCCAGTATCTGTGTCACTTACACCCAAGGTTTATTGTGCATAATATGGATTCCTGCTCAGATAATGTGGGAATGACATCACCCAATAATAATGCCTAATTTAATTAAGAAGTTATGACCCACGAATCATTTAAATCATTATACCAGCGTGCCGCCGATCGAAAAGGTGGCAAGTTGGCACTTGAGCTATTGCTAGGTAAAAGAATATTGGGCAAGAAATTACTCGATGATAACGCCGCAGAAGAAAGCATTAGCCAACTCACTGACGATAGAGTGTTAGCCGCTTTTACCAAGCAGATTTTTAAATCTGGTTTTGTGTGGCGAGTGGTTGAGAATAAATGGCCTGACTTTGAGGAACATTTTTTTAATTTTAATATCGAAAAAATGCTAATGATGCCTGAAGAAATGTTGGAACGAAAAGCAGCAGATCCGAAGATTATTCGTAATTACAATAAAGTAAAGACTATTAAAGCCAATGCGCAGATGATGTTTGATATCTCACTAGAAAAAAGCATCAGCTTTGCGCAATTTATTAATGACTGGCCAAGTGAAGACATCATAGGCTTGTGGGCTTATTTGAAAAAGCATGGTCAACGCTTAGGTGGTAATACTGGCCCATACGCACTTAGATTATTAGGCAAAGATACCTTCATTTTAAGCAGTGATGTTGAAGCTTATTTAAGAGCACAGCAGATAATTGATGGTGGTTTGCAAAGTAAAAAAAGCTTAACAGCTATTCAAGCGTTTTTTAATACATTACAAACACAAAGTGGCTATAACTTAACGCAATTAAGTCGTTTGATTGCTTTTGCTAGTGGCGATAATTATGTGCAGGTTGAGGAGTAACCTGCACATAATTTGCTAACTAAGAACGGCCATACTTATCTTCAAAACGAACGATATCATCTTCACCTAAATAACTACCCGATTGTACTTCAATCATTTCTAATGGTAGTTTCCCTGGGTTTTCTAGCGCATGAACAGCGCCAACAGGAATATAAGCTGATTGGTTTTCAGTTAATAACACAACTTTTTCATCTATCGTTACTTTCGCTGTACCTGACACTATGATCCAGTGTTCAGCTCTGTGATGATGCATTTGCACTGATAGTTTAGCGCCTGGCTTTACAGTAATGCGCTTAACTTGGAAACGCTCTCCCGTATCAATACAGTCATATTTTCCCCACGGGCGGTAGGCTTCACGATGTAATACTGCCTCACTACGCTTATCGGCCTTTAACTGCTCAACTATTTGTTTAACTTCTTGTACTTTATCTTTATTGGCAACTAATACAGCATCAGGTGTATCAATAATCACTAAGTTATCAACACCAACTGTTGCAATCAGCTTGTTTTGACTGTGAATATAACTATTAGTCGTTTGCTGAGCGATTACGTCACCTTTTAATACGTTTTTGTCATCATCTTGCTGACAGACTTCCCAAAGTGCAGAATAAGAGCCGACATCACTCCAGCCAGCATCAAGTGGAATGACTACCGCAGAGTCTGTTTTCTCCATTACCGCATAATCTATTGACTCACTAGCACAAGCTAAAAAGTCTGCTTTATTTGGACGCATAAAATCAAGATCTTGCTCAACACCTTTCATAGCTCGCTGACAGTTTTCTAAAATATCACCACGATGCTTAGCTAGCTCTTCTAAATAGCGCGAGGCTTTAAATAAGAACATACCACTATTCCACAAGTAGTCACCTGAAGCTAAATATTCATCGGCTATATCCTGTTTAGGCTTCTCAACAAATTCTGCAACATCAAAAGTACCTGAGCTTTGCACATTGCCCTTTTTAATATAGCCATAACCAGTCTCGGCGTGAGTGGGGACAATACCAAAGGTAACGAGTTTTCCTTGCTGTGCAACAATACTTGCTTGCTCAACCGCTTGGTGGAAAGCAGCAGTATCTTGAATAACATGATCTGCAGCTAACACCAGTAAAAGCGCACCTTTATCTTTTTCTAGGGCGTTAATCGCCGCTAATGCTACAGCTGGAGCGGTATTACGCCCTTCTGGCTCAAGTAAAATTGTTCCTTGCGATGAAGATAACTGTCTCACCTGTTCCGCCACTAAAAATCGGTGCTCTTCATTACAAATAAATACGGCTTCCTTACTATTTTCAGGTAAGCGTAAAAGCGTATCTTGCAACATACTAGTATCGTTAACTAAAGGTAAAAATTGCTTAGGGAAAAGTGCGCGAGAAAGTGGCCAAAGACGTGTGCCGCTGCCGCCACACATTATTGCAGGGAAAATAGATACAGCAGAAGAAGTTGTTTTTGTATTCATATTTATTCCGTTGATGATGTTGAAGTTTCATAGAAAATAATGCGGTTATAGTAAGCGATACTAATAGAGAGTAAAACCTCTTTTATCTTTCATTAACAAGTAATAGGACAATAGATTTTGGCTATGTTCCGCCATGTGTTGCTAAGCTTTAAATTGATTGTTTTTGTTAGGATTTTAACTGGTATCTAAAAACCTAAACCAACCTAAGTAATTTTCTCCATACTTAGTCGCCACACTATGAAATCTATCTATCCAAGCCTTTAAGCGACGGTGGTAAGCATTAACATTTTGAATGTGAAATACTTTTTCAATAACCTGAACACCAACGGCTACATTCAGCCGTTTGTGAATAAAATCATTACCTTGTGAAAATTTGATATAAGCACTAAAACCATCGCGGCACAAGACGCAATCTTTGGCTATTTTTCCTTGTGACTCTTTGTTGAGTTGCTCGAAGGAATAACTAGCTTCATAGGTATGTTTCCCTCTATCTCGTACCGTTAACACGGGAACATAGCCTTTGATATATATTATCTAAATGTGTATTATCCCGTTTAAACTAACTTTTACTAACGACAATAACATAAAAATGTATGTATAATTTACATACATTTAATACCATTTATTACCCGTTGAATTTAGCTGTAGCCTGTTTTATTAAAACATAGAAGTAAAGTAATTTACAAAATTTTATCTACATAGAAAAATAATATCATTAAGGGTAATACTTTGAATATAAAAAAAATCAATTCAAATATATTTAAACATAATTTTTCACCTGTCATCTTAATACTTGCAATTACAATATTAATAGCCCTATTAAATATTCCTATCATGCAGACCCTATGGAGATATAGTTTTGATGATGGCACTTATTCACACGCTTATTTGATTCCTCTTATTGTTGCTTATTTATTTTATGTGATAAATAACAATGGAGAATTAAAGTATAGGGAAACTATATCTTTACCTGCTTCAGTACTACTAATTATAAGTGCCTATATACTTTTTGTTACGTCAACTGCGCAAATTAGCCTGTTATACTGGTTGACCATTTTATTATTATTTTGTTCAAGTATTATTTTTGTTTTCAATGCTAATATCAAAATAGCTGCAGCCGCATCCTATTTTATTTTTTTACTTCCTGTTTGGGGGATATTAACCATTCCCCTACAAAACCTATCAGTATTTGCGGCTCAGACCCTTATGGGGTTCACTACTATTCCTGTATTTGTTGAAGAGCAGTTTGTACATATTCCATCAGGAGTATTTGAAATTGCCGGTGGTTGTAGTGGGTTACGTTACTTGCTTACTTCTCTAGCAATTAGTACTTTGTTTTCTTTTCTATATTTTAGAACAATAAAAAATACCGCAATATTTATTTCAGTGGCAATACTTGGTGCGTTATTAACAAACTGGTTACGAATATCAGCTTTAATTATAATTGGTCACCAAACAGAAATGACCAGTGACTTAATGACTGATCATAATATGTTTGGTTGGTACATTTATATTCCCTTTATGTTCTTACTGTTTAAGTTTGGTGGGTACCTTGCTGATAAAGAAAACAACAAACCAATCGCATCTGACAGTTCAGCCAAATTACAACTGAATACACCTAATGGGCAGTTGGGAGTTGTTTTGTTTATAATTTTATTGTTTTCTTCTACCTCATTACAAATGTCAGCAACAACAGAGCCTGAAACAAAACTTAAAAATGTGCTTGTTCAACCTATCATTTATCACGCTTCAACGGTTGAAGTTATCACTAACAGCTCAATAAAAACGCAATTAATTTACAATTTTAGTGAAAGTAATCTAGAATCAAAACCTACTTTTTATGAAAATAACTTTATTCCTAAAAACTGGCTTGTTGTTAGTAAAGTTATAAGCAATGAAGAGCAAGTGATTAAAATAACAAAAGGTCTAAAAACTGCCACCATTACGGTCAGTTATGAAATATCAGAACTAAAATTTGGAAGTTCCTCACGATTCAAGCTTGAAAGATTAAAACAAGCATTATTGGGAAAAAGAAAGACTAAATTGCATTGGCAGTTTCAATTAAATACAATAAACGCACAAGCAATAAATTCGCACACAAAAAAGGTTTTATTATGAGAAAATGAATTATATTAGCAGGTGGTAGTGGGATTAGACTCTACCCACTAACCAAAGTTGTTAGTAAACAGTTAACCGCTTATTATAATTTAATATCATGACTTAATGGTACAGCCTTGTTGCCTTCTAGCCTATCATAAAGCAACGTAGATACTTCATTAGGATTACTAATTGGATCCCAAATAGGCGAGATTCGTCTTTTAAGGCTACTAACTAGCCGATCAATAAAATTTGCTGCCGGGATAGGAATATAAAGCCAACGAAGTAACATATAAATGCGTCGACGAACGCACCAATAATAAATAGCTTGTTCGCCATACCATTTATAACCCCAGCGTTTTTCAAATAAATCATGAGAATACTTAGCTATTTTAGCATTCCAGCGATAGTTAAAATATTTAAGATCATTTAACTCTCCTCTAGTGCCTAGGTTATCAAAATAGATAATTGATTTTGGTTCAGCAAATAAAAGCTCACCTTTAGCCGTTAACTGCATGCCAATATCTAAATGCTCCCGTATGGTCATATAAGGCAATTCTATATTGTCAAAAGCATCCGTTCTAAACATAACACCATGTAACTCAAATGCATGTGTTGGCTGAATTTCAGTAGGCATGTTCTCAGGCAATTCACGGCGATATAATTTATTTTCAATTAAATAAGGGGTGCCTTCAACATCTACCACTTTTATTTCAACATTAAACGAGTGATTACGAGTATAAGCACCATCAACACCATCGGTTTCCAGAATTAAAGGGGCAATAACCGCTGCTCCCGTTTCTTCGCCAGTTTCAATTAATGGCGGTAACCAGTTTTCAGATACTCTTGAATCATTATCAAGTAAAAAAGTAAAAGGCGTTTTTATTTTCCCCTGTACTTGTAAAAGCCCTTCCATAGGTATCATTAAACCATAAGACGAGATACTCGCATTAGACTTACCAGAGATACTCTTTTGTGCTTTTGATAATTCCGCCTTTGGATACCCTAGATCTAAAATAACAAGATCAAATAAATTTTCATCGGTATATCGATAAACCAGATCGATACAATCAGACAAACCACTAAATCGATCTCTGGGTGAGATTACAATTGTTACTTTTTTTTGTGTCATGTTTTAATTCCTTTATTCAAGATTTCTTGGTTAATACTGTTCGTTGATTAAATTATTTAACTAAGGTAAATCACTTGTAGTAGAGCACATCCAAGCAAAGCGTCTTGGAGGTTTTAGTGAGCAACATGGTTTGTTTTGTTCTTTTTTTAATCTAACATAACTCTGCCGACATTGTTCTACAAAAGCAGTGAACAAATATTGAATGAGAAAACTATCACTACCCGCTTTATTTTTATATAAACTGACTTATCCAATAACCCTGCAACATCACAAACATGCTGGGGATCACTCAATTGATTTAACTCTTCTTGCTCTGCATTATCAATAGAAACAATATACTTAGGTATGACAATGTTTTTACCTGCTTGTCACCATAAAATAAACCGTAATTAAAAACAAAATCACCAAAAGCATCAATGAGAGCCACTGATCTTTTATCACCAGTTAACTGATAAAATCGCCATAAAGCATCTCCTAGTAATGCCATCATCCACGGAGAGCAAGTGGGTGTGTATCACTCCAACCTTTATGAGATTTAAAAGAATGCTAAGGGCAACCTCTAATAACCCAGTTACTCTCTGGATTAAAAATCATTATTACTTTGCCATCAATAATAGCATTTACTCGATCTTGCGCTCCTTTATCACTAGTTAATTCCCAATAAGAAACAGCAGTATTTAAAGCAGTAGCCTGATTACGCTCGGTCCAAAAACCTCGCCTTAAGGCATATTATGGACCCCAATATAACGAGCGATTATTATATTTTAACTAAAGTGCTTATTGCCTGTACATCACCACTGAATAAATAACGATATAGTAAGCCCTTTGGCATTAAAGACTTAACATCAAAACTCTTTTTTAGCTTAAACTTGCCTCCATCATCAATATTTTTTTGATACAAATCAGTTAAAGTATTCGCTTTATTTAACCACTGTTTATCACCGGTCATATATATAGTTGATAAACCGCTTGAGAACGGTCGTATAACCATTGTGAATGGTTTATTTGAGGAGTAACCTTTTTGAGTAAGTAAAACAACGTTGGTTACATAGTTAGCATACTTCTTTTGCGGCTCTGTATACCAGCGGTTATCAATATCATTCATTTTAGGGTGAAGTAATAAACTTTGCTCTAGCCAGTTTTTTGAGGGGTAAACTAAGCTTGTATTTAACGATTTATTTTTATTAGCGATGCTATATTATCGAACATTTCCTTTTTAACTTTCTTGCCAAGTTAAAGTTAACACCCCAGATAAACCATTAATACTGTCGGGCGTAATATTTAATAAACGAATATACTTTTTACCATGTAATACTGGCCATTTATTAACAAGTGAATAACTCGCATTCACTCTTCTCTTATTTTGCCACAACTCAAAAGTTGTATTGGTATAAATTAACTGATTAGGAATAGGTAAAAGTAATGTTGAGGAGCTATTTAATGAAACATCAAAACTAATTTTCTGTTGCTGCGCATTAGCAAAAGCATTCATGGAAAAAGTAAATAAGTTATCAAAAAAAAGACCATAGCGACTTTATCATTTGCCATCCCTTATTGTGAACATTCACCATTACTATCTAGCACCATTATCTATCAACAGCTTTAATCACCAAAGTAGCCATAACAGGCCGGTGATCACCTTTTACCCGTTCAACAACCTCTACCGACGATAAAGATATGTCATCCGAATATAATATATGGTCAATTCTTGCGCCATGCCAAGAGGTATACTTAGTGCGATTAAAAGCAAAGCCTTTTACTTCAATAACATTATTAAGCAGAGAAAAATTTTGTTGGTAAAGGTTTTCATCAGCGGGCATATTAAAATCGCCAGCAATGATTGTATAAGGTCTATTTGTCGCCCACAAATTAAGTAAATTAACTTCCAACTCACGGTTACTTTCGGTGCTTTCGGCTAATTGCTGATCAGGGTGACGATATATAGCCCCCATTAATACAGACCTAGGCGTTTCTAAATGAATATTAGCCAACGAAAGTTCACCATAAGGTGTGATTACATTATAAAAAGTAGCAAATGTCCCCCATCCACCAAACATTTTTCGATTTAGTCTATTTGTTTGTTGAAAAGGAAACTTGCTTAAAATACATAAACCTGAAATACATTCACTATAATAGCGCTGATCAAATAATACTTCTAAATTTACTTTTAATGCCTCTTGCAAAAGCAAAATATCAGGCTTCATATATTTCACCAATAGCTGTAATTCGTCTTTTGAGCCACCACCAATGTTAAAGGTAATAACTTTTATTTGACTAGCTTTGTCGTTGTTATTGGCAAATAAAGTAGCTAAATTTGGTAGTTGAAAATCTAAATAATTAAATGCTAAAGCAACCAATAAAGGAAAAATAACAAATTGACGCTTTGAGAGAAAACGCCAAAATAGAAGCATTAACAATACAATAACTAATAACCACCAACGAGGACCAAACAACAATAAGTATTTGGGAATAATAAATAAATTTAATGTCGGCCACCAAGGCAGCAAGGTAACAAGTAAACATGCGAGACAACATGCGACAAAATAAAAGTTAACAAAATAATGAAAAATTTTGTTTTTTTTATCCCACATATATTGCTGCATCCTTTTTCGGCTGAGTTTTTTATCGATAAATAATCACAAATGTAAGCGAAAGCATTAGCGTCTAATAGATAAACATGCTCTTTACTTTCAATACTTCTATTTCAAGGTACTCACATGTTTGCCGAACTAATTCGCATTCTCTTAATCCAACATCCAGTTAAAACTTGGTAGCGATATTTAGTTGGCAAAACACAAGACATTATTTTCAATAACTAGTTGTTTTAATCAGTAGAAATGATCACATACTTCGTGAGATTGATATTACCTAATAACCGAGCAGCCTCTTTATCTAATGAAAATTTAAAAGTAATTCCATCAATATTTGACCAAAAGCACTAGATATTAAACAAAATAGAACAACACACAAAACTGTTAATTTTCCCATTACAATAACCCTACTACTTAATAATTAAACTTACCATTACAGGTAAGTGATCTCCCCCTAATGACTCGATAACTTGAGCATCAATTAAATCAAATTGGTTACTAAATAAAATATGATCTATTCTAAGACTTAAACCATCTATTCGTATTGTATCGTTAAAACCAATCCCAACATCACTTAATGCATTATTTATCATTGAAAAATTTTCTTGGTATATATTCTCTTCAATTGGCATATTAAAGTCCCCCACAATAAGGGAATAAGGTTCGTATTTTATCCAAGAACTTAGAATTCCAGTTTCAATACGCTTATTGTCTTCAAGTTGTACAATATCTGAAAAATTAACACTACCTTTCTGTATATCAACTAACAATGAATGTACAGATTGTAGATGAACATTAGCAATATTAAGGGTATTCTCACCTAGGTATAGCTTATAAAAAACTGCAAAATTCCCCCACCCCCCCACTAAAGCTCTGCTTAGTTGGTTTGTTCGTTCAAAAGGATGCTTGCTTAATATGCATAATTCACCTACACATTCGAAAAACATGTAATCAATATCTATTTTTTTTAGAGAAATGCTATTAGCATCCTGTAAAAGTAAAATATCAGGTTGGTAATATTTCAATAACAATTTTATTTTCTTTACTTGCCCACCTTCACCAATATTGGCTGTAATAATCTTAACTATTTTATGCTCTTCCACAATATTATTTGGATTAAAATTCATCCCGAAATCTAAATATTTAATTGAAATAAAGAATAATAAAGGTAAAGAATACTTTTGAATTTTTGAAAGATTATTCCACAAAAACAATAAAACCAATAAGGCTAGAAATAATAACCTTCGTGGTGCAAATAATAAAATATATTTAGGAATAACAAGAAAAATAGTTGAAGGCCACCAAGGAAGCAGGGTAACAAGCGCACATGCGAGGCAACACGCGATAAAATAAAAGTTAACAAAATAATGAAAGTTATTTTTTATTTTATCCCACATATAGTTTTTCATATTTTTTAACTGAATTTTTTATCGAAAAATTATCACTAATAGTAAGTGAAAGCATCAGCACCATGTCGTGTATAAATTACCTTTTTTTAAAAAAGGCAAAACTAAGCTTAAAAACTGTAGTGCATAAGGTGAATGAATATGAATAATATCAAATTTTAATAGCACAATAAAAACGCTAATAATTTTAATTTACGATCCGCCATCATAACTGGCAACAGGAATATTGTTAACCCTAGATTCTCCCACTATTATATCATCAGGGCTGCCTAATGATATAATGGTGGGTTTCATCTTTGATTGTTTTTGAATACTACATAAATCAATAACAAAACGCTCTGCTTCTCCAACATTTAGACTACCCACAATATAAGCAACTTTAATTTTTACACACCCACTTTTCATAGTTAACTTCTACCACTAAATAAGATATATTAGTAATTATTTTAAATGATAATTGAGTTTCAATATTTTTGATACGAACATTATAAAAATAATAACATAAGTCAAGGAAGTAAAATGTCATTACCTGCTCAATTAAGAGTATTGGAAGTTGTACAAAGTTTAGAGAAGGGAGGAAGAACAACCCGCTTTACTGATACAGTTGCAGGGCTAAGAGCACAGAAGATTTTTACCGTTCCGTTATGTATTTCCAAACCCGAATCTTGGGTGAGTATTCCCGACTTAGAAGTACTCCACAAAACAGCAGGCATCAATTGGAAGCTTGTTTTTCAAATAAGAAAAAAAATAATAAAAAATAATATTAACCTTATTCATGCTCATTGTGAATTTAGCCAGTTATATGCAAGTATTGCAGGTGTTACTTGTGGCATAAAAACAGTCGCCACTTTTCATCGTTCTGATTTATCTAAATATCAACCTAATATGGTCAACAAATTAATTAAGCTTTTTGCATCTCACTTTGTTGCTGTTTCTCACGACCGACTGTCATTACTCACCAACAATTTAAAATTACCGTTAAACAAATGTCATGTGGTTCATGGCGGCTCTGTAATAGAAAAAAAACCAACCGTAACGTCAATTAATAAAGCAAGGGCTGATCTTGGCATACCTCTTGATCAATTAATGTTGCTTAGTATTGGCCATTTAGGAGAAATCAAAGGTCATCAAGACACCTTAGTTGCGTTATCAAAATTCACCAAAACAATGCCTGCGTTGCATTTATACATTGCTGGTGATGGCGCTGCACAAGAAAAACAAAAATTAACTGAACTGGTCAACAAACTGCAAATAAACGAAAATGTAACCTTTCTTGGGCAAATAAATAATGCATTCAGCTGGTTAGAAGCGTGTGACATTTTTATTCAACCTTCAGTAGAAGAGGCCTTCGGCTTGGTTTTTGTCGAAGCAGGCGCAAAAGCAAAACCTGTAATTGCCACCACAGTAGGTGGTATAAAGGAAATAATAGTATCTAAAGAAACCGGCTTATTAGTACTTCCTTCTTCACCTAAAGCAGTAGAGCATGCATTAGCGATATTAATAAATTCTCCCCCTTTACGTCAGCAATATGGTGAAAATGGATATAAACGTATTACTGAACATTTTTCACTTACCAATATGGTCAACAAATATACTGATATTTTTAATCAAGCGGTAAACTGAACAACTAAAAACAACCATATATTAGTAGATAAAAATAAAAGGAAACATTATGAACTGGTCAGGGCTTATGCCACATGTAAAAACAGGTTTTTCAGGTTGGATAAAATGCCAAACATTTGATGAACTTGAGGTGCAAGAAGCTGCTTCAAACTGGCAAAGCGAAATGTTTTTCTTTGAATCTACGTCTACTGTTTCTTATAAGTCAGTGGGTAATGATTGGTTTATTTTTGCTCAAGGGCTCAGCGAAATTGAATTTGAAGACATATGTAACAAAGTTATCAATGAGTCTATTTTTAATGATGCTGATATAAACGAAAAAACACTTTTTTCCGATATAAAAAAAGAAATAACCAACCTACTTTTACCCGGCGCAATCGTTTTTGCCATTCAAGCAAAACTAGGCCGAGTTGTGGTGCTTCGTGACGCATGCGGGTTTCTTCCTATTTATTATCACTTTAGTCAAAATACTTTAGTGTTTTCTTCTAATTTAGAAACCGTACGCAAAAACACACAATTTAGTGGTGTTAACACCGATAAAATAAATGAAATGCTTGTTTATGCCCATAGAACAGGCAAACGAACTTTATGGCAAAACCTCAATGCTATTTCCCCAGGTGGTGTCAGTGTTTTTACACAAGATCAACTTGTCGTTCATCAGTGGTTACTTACTGAAAAATCTCAATATAGCCCTGAATTGAAGTCAAAATTTAAATCAATGACAGAATCAGCAGTCTTGTTAGAAATAAAAAAGGCGATGGACAAAGCACTAGAACCTTTAGAAAATGAACCACATGTTTCTGTTCCTTGTGGTGGAGGGGTTGACTCTTCATTTCTTGGTGCTTATTTAGCCCAACGGGGGCAAGACGTTACCTTTTGGTGCATTAACCAACCCGACGCTCCTGTGAGTGAAGACGAATGGATGAAACCATTATCTAAGCAACTCAAGATTCCTTGTGAGTATGCAAACTTAAATAAACAGGTTTTTTTAGATAACTTTCTAGACAGAATGGAGCAATCTCATCAACCAATGACAGGCCCAAATTCTGTTGGCGGGATTTACGCAAGAAAACTAGCACTAGAAGCTGGTGATAAAGTTTTCATTTCCGGAGAAGGAGCCGACACCGTTTTTGGTGGACTATCACCCTTTGCTCGATTAATGCCAATGGTGCGTTTATTTCGAATGTTATCGAAACTACCGAAAAGATTAAGAATGCAATTAGATCGTGGCATTATCTCAGAAGCGGCCTGGGTTATGGACATTTCTCAAGTAGCCCCTACAGAAGATATTTCCAGAATAGCAATGGGCGATATGGAACGCGCTGAACTGTTAGCCGAAGTACTAGACTTTCCAAAAGGTGATAGTGCTATTGAGCGTTATGCCGATATTTTTAGTTGGATCCAAATAAAAGAAGTACCCACTGGCTTAAACCATATATTCTTTGAAAAAGACGAATTCGAAGGTGGTGTTACCCATTATCCTTTTGCTCACGAAGCCCTAATCAACTTAGGCTTACACCTTCCCTATAAATATAAAGTCAATGAAGGACACAAAAAATGGCTCTGGCGTAAGTTCACCAGTGAATATATTGGGCATGATGTTGCCTTTAGAAAGAAATATGCCTTTCCAACGCTCACTCATATTTGGTTAGAGCCTTCGGCAAAATTATTAAAAGGTGGTTTTTTACAAGATTTATTATGCGCAAATGTTTCCAGTGTGTTCGAATCTTTACCTAAATCAGACCCCGCAAGATGGACGTTACTAAATATCGAGTTATGGGGAAGATTACATTGCTTAGGGCAAAGTAAAGAACAGTTATTAAATACCATGATGAGTGCTTAATATATGGCTAAGAGTAGTAACAGCCTTTATGTAATTCATTTAATACCTTCTTTGGAAGTTGGCGGTATGGAACGCTTAGTATCTGATTTAGCCATAGGCCGAACAACAGGTAAAACCTCTATTTTATGTTTAAATACCTTAGGCGCGCTTGGAGAGCAAATAGAGAATGACATTTCAATTGAGGTGTTAAACATACCAAATAACTTATTGATCGCGACATTTTTAGTGTATAAAAGGCTTAAAAAACTTAAACCAGATGTTATTCATTGCCATAATTTGCAAGCACATTTTTTTGGCGGAATTTGCGCAAAGTTACTTCCTAAAACCCGGGTAGTATTAACTAAGCACGGCCAGCACATTCCTACTTCAGGCTTAACCACAAAAATCAATTATTTTACTTTACAAAAAAGTAAAATAATTGGTGTTTCTGCTGATATAACCCAGATAATGCAACAATGGATCGCCAAAAATAAGTCACCCATTGAGTATATTGCTAACGGTGTATCGTTAACCGCTTTTAAAGAACAAATTCCTAAAGAGCTTGCAAAGGAAAAGCTTAGTATTAGCCAAAGCACGTTTTGTGTAGGCATTGTTGCTCGCCTTTCTGAGCCTAAAGATCATTTGTTATTAATAGATGCTATTGCGGCTATATCTAAAACCTTTCCAGATATTAAGTTAATTATTGTTGGTGGCGGACCACTTCAGAATAAAATAGAAACTTATATTAAGGCTAACCACCTTGAAAACATAGTTACTATGTTAGGAGAAAGAAAAGACATCGCGAACATTCTAAACGCATTAGATGTGTTTGCCTTAACCTCTTCTTCAGAAGGTATACCCATGACCATTCTGGAAGCGATGGCAGCAAACTTACCTGTTATTGCAACAAATGTAGGTGGAATACCACAGGTTGTTCTTAATAACGAAACCGGAATATTAGTTGAAAACAAAGATAAAGCGGGCTTAATTACAGCAATAGAAAGCTTTATTAAAAGCCCTAAAAAATTGACCGAATATGGTAAACAAGGGCGTTTATTATTAGAAAGCAATTATTCAATTAATCAAGCCATTGAGAAATATGAATGTATTTATCTTAACTAAAAGTATTCTATAAAAAAGGAAGTTAAATGTTCGGATCTTTAAGAACCCTTTGGGCCATTATGGTTGTTGTTGGCCATATATTTTGGGTAAGCGATTTTGGAAGGTTTGCTGTTTTTGGCTTCTATATTTTAAGTGGTTACTTAATGACATATGTCATGCAAAACAGCTATGGCTACGCTCATTCCTCAAAAATAAAATTTGCGAAAAATAGATTTTTGCGATTATTTCCAGCTTATTGGCTTGCATGTGCCACTACTATTTTATTAATACTTTTATTTGACCTTTCAGAAGATGGGAAATACGCCATCATGTTTATTCCTGACACTATAATATCCATATTTGGTAATTTTACTTTAATTTTTCCTCATTGGATGCCAAACCAGATTGAACCTAGATTATCTCCAGCCACTTGGGCTTTAACAGTAGAATTATTTTTTTATACGGCAATAGCCTTGGGCGCTTCAAAAACCATAAACAGAACATATATTTGGGTGGCACTTTCATTAGCATTTATTTTAGCCACATATGCCTTAGATTTATTTTGGCATGCAAGATATTTTTCGATACCCGCTGGTTCTCTCCCCTTCTCGCTCGGTGCACTTATATTCTTTCTTGTAAAAGATAATAAAACTAAATTTATCCCTCCTGTTTTGGTTAACTACCCACTTACGTTATTTGGAACCATGCTTGCTATAGCCATATTTGTATCAATTACAATTACAAAAGGTTTGCCTTTGTGGGCAATGGAAATATTATTTTATTGCAGCTTAATCATTAGCTTCTTGCTTGTACTTTCCTTAGCGATGGGGAAACCATTCACTTCGTTTATCCCTAAAGCTTTAGATAAAAAACTTGGAGATTTTTCTTATCCTTTTTATTTACTACATTATCAGGCGGCGGCAATAGCCAGTTATACAATCTTTGGACAAGTAACAGTGTTTAAAGGAAGCATAACAATCAATTCTGTTTTATTAACTTTTGCCGTTTTATTCTTACTTTCTTTAATTATTATCAAATGGGTAGATAACCCTATAGAAAAATTAAGAACAAAAATTAAAAATGCTAAACGCCAGGATAAACCAATCAATCAAGTGCAATCAGGTGAGAATACATAACGTGGCGGATAAAATCACTTGGGCTGAGCTAACTAAAATAGAACAACTCTTAAAAATAATTCCTCAATGGGAAAAATTAATTAAAATTCAAACGACAAGCAAAATATTTAATTCTACTTCTTGGGTTGCCTCTTGGCTTGAAACGTTCTGGCAAAAAAACTGGCAACTAAATGTTTTAATTGCTTGGTGTGATGATGAGTTGATTGCAATTGTACCTCTTTATTACCAACAAAATAATTCAATACTTCCAATGAAAGTACTTTATCCTTTAGGTCAAGGCGAAGCTGAAGCACAAGAAATATCAACCGAATATACTGACATTCTAATTAACGAAAAATTTCAAGAACACTTATTACCCAAAATTCAACAATGGATATTGAATTTAAAAGCTGACCAACTACATTGGCATGCATTACTCCATAATAGCTCTACTAGAAACATTCTCGCTGATTATGAACAAACAAAGTCTAATGAGGCCACCCGCTACATTGTTAATGGCTTAAACTGGTCACTTGAAAATCTATCTAAAAATATGCGTTCTCGTTATAGAAGAGGCTTAAACCAATTAGACAAATTAAATGCAACGATTGACTGGGTTGAACAAAGCGACTTTGACCAGTATTGGCAACTGATGAAAAAATTACACCAAAAAAGGTGGCAAGGTAAGAATGCAAAGGGCGCTTTCTGTAGCGATGAATTCAATCAATTTCATGCAAAGTTTCGAGAAAAGTCACCTAAAAATATCGCCATGAGTGCCATATGGGTTAACGATACCCCCATAGCGATACATTATTATTTTTCAGACGCTACCACATTATACTTTTATCAGTCAGGCTGGAACGAAAGCGAGTACTCACATTTGTCACCCGGATTAATACTGCATTTATGGACCATAGAGAATAATAACAAACCTTATTACGATTTCATGATGGGCAAAAAAAAAGACAGTTATAAGGCTAAATTTGCTACCCTACAACAGCCTATGTACAATATAACATTAACTTTTAGCCCCATTAAGCTATTGTTCTATAGCGTTTTTGAAAAAATTAAAGTTAAGTATCTTAGCGCTTAATTAAATAACTTTATAACTGTTTAAAATGTTCAATAAACTATCTAATAGCATAATGTTTTTTTATTAGATACTAAAATCAAACATAAAAGCATATTTAACCAAAATGTTGTCACAAATAAAAATAAAGGATTAATATTTTTCATGGCTCGACAATTCCCTGAACAAGAAAACACTGATTCCACTTTTGCTTTTTTCTTCTTAGTGTTATATACCGCATCAGTATTGATACGACCGCACGAAATGTTTCTCTCTAGTGTGGAATGGATCACTATCAAAGTGTTTGCCATCATCGCCTTCATCGCCACTATTGCAGCACAACGTCCCCTAAAGCTTTATTCACAGCACTGGATGCTATTAGGTTTAATCCCCCTCATCGTCGTTTCAGGATTTTTGAATGGCTCGGGTATGGATGGTGTTGAACAGGCACGAAAGTTATTTATTAGCGCTATAATTCCTCTTTTTTTATATAGCAGCTGTATTACCAGCATCAAACGTCAACATATTCTAATGCTAATATGTATTGTTGCTGCACTTTTTATGGTTCACAATGGCCACACTCAACAAACTGGCTATTTAGGTTATGGCTGGGCTTTAGATACCCATTCGGTTGGTTACCTTAGTTTAGGCGAAAAAAGAATTACTTATTTAGGTTTCTTTAACGATCCCAATGACCTTGGCATGTTTCTGGTGATGAATATCCCCTTTACTTTATACTTTTATACAAAAGGTAACTTCTTAACAAAGGTCACCATGCTTGCCGCACTTACTGCTTTAGGCTATGGCATTTATTTAACCGGCTCTCGAGGAACCATGTTAGGAGTAGGCGCTTTACTTGGGATTTATTGGCTCGTTATGAGCGCAGGTCCAAAATTATTTATTGCGGCAGCAATTTTATCGCCAATTGCAGCAACGGTTATCACGTCTTTGCAAAGTAATATTGATTCTTCAATAGACGGACGCTTAGAAGCTTGGTACGCGGGAATATTGATGTTGATATCTAATCCAATATTCGGCGTGGGTACAGGGAACTTTATGGAGGAACACGAAAGAGTTGCCCATAACTCTTATATCCACATTGCTGGTGAGCTTGGAATTCCAGGTTACTCTTTATGGGGTGGAGCGCTTGTATTTACAGCTTTAGTGGGTTACTTATTTATAATAAAAACACAATCACCAGAAGAGTACAATACTGAATGCAAAAATGAATTAGCCTTAAATAAAACTTTATTTTTCTCAATGATAGGTTTTATGATTACAGCTTTTTTCTTGAGTCGCTCTTTTACATTATTACTATTTATATTTATGGGAATGACTATTGCGTCACATGTTCGTTTAATCAAGTTAATGCCTGAACTTAGCACTATTTTCAGTAAAGCTAATGCAATAAAGTCAATGGGGTATTGCTGGGTCATTATAGTTGCTGTGTATATTTCTTTGAAAATGGGATTGTAAACTTATTAATTTTTTATATAATTTCTGATTTACAATATTATTACGGTGAAAATTAATATTGTGGTGAAAGCAATATTTAATAGCATATGGAGAAATTTTGGAGCATCAGACTAGACATATTCAATATTTAGATGGCTGGCGTGGAATTGCCATTTTTTTAGTGTTGCTATCGCATTTTTTTCATATTAATTTTATGGATGCTGGTCGTTTAGGCGTTGATATATTTTTTGTCCTTTCCGGCACCTTAATGGGTAACATTCTCTTTATTAAAAAAACTGATCTAAGAACATTTTATATCAGACGGTTTTCAAGAGTTATTCCAGTTTTTCTCGTCTTTGTATTGGTACTGTTTAGCATATACTGGCTCTTGGGTGATACCACACCAACAGAGCATATATTCCCCACACTGTTTTTTTTACGCACCTATTTTCCTAGCGACATTAGTATATATCAATCAACTATACCTATAGGACACCTATGGTCGCTCAATGTTGAAGAACATGCTTATGTCATAATGAGTTTTATCACTTTATTTGTAATCAACCTTAGAAAGTCTTCTTTGAACTTAATTGCTTTAGCAGTGATTTCACAGTTAGTTTTCTTGCTCTACTCTACCAATATATTAACTCAGCCCGTTAACGCTGAAATTAGAACTGAAGCAGCACTTTCATTTATCTTCTACGCTGCAGGTTATCGAGTCTTTCTTGAATCGAAACTTATCAAAGTTCACCCCGCACTACCTTTGGTCACATTTATTGTAGCGGTAACCTGCTATCTAAACATAATGCCTTGGTGGAGTAGTTTTTTCTCTCCTATATTATTAGCATTCACCGTTAATCACCTTAAAGACACTTCAAATGCAATTCAAAAATTTTTAAGTACACGTCTATTAACACAATTAGGCCTATACTCTTTTTCGATATATTTATGGCAACAACCTCTGTACAAAATTCAAGATAAACTACCTATCGGCGTAGCATTGTTATTAGCCATTTTTGTAGGTATAGCATCATATTATGTTATTGAAGATCCGATGCGAAAATTCATCAATAAAAAATGGGCGCCCAATAAAAAAATTGATAGTGCTAAAAACTCTTTGGCACTATAGTTTACCAACAAGCAGTGAATCAGTTAGAGCTTCAGAAAATAACAGGGAAGATTGAATGTTTATATTAGATACATTAAGAGCGATAAAATATAATGCTAAGCTACCTCAGACAGCAAAAGAGGCTAAAAAAAGAGATGCTGTCCATGTTAATGATTTATTCGATATTGATGAAAGATTAGCCCTAGACGTTGTTTGTTCTTGGTTATTAAAAGCGCAATCAGACAATAAATTAAATGACAATGGTTATGCTCGTCATTTCAGTTTCGTTAATGGCTGGGCTTCTTCCTATCCTGAAACCACTGGCTATATAATCCCTACGCTTATTGAAGCATCTCATCAACTTCAACGCCCAGATCTAAATGATAGCGCTTTAAAAGCACTTGATTGGTTAGTGGCAATACAATTTGATGACGGCTCATTCCAAGGGGGAAGAATTGATAGCACTCCCGTTGTACCTGTAACATTTAATACCGGCCAAATATTGCTCGGATTAGCTGCCGGTTTGAGTGAATACGGAGATAGATACTCAGTAGCTACCCACAAAGCTGCTCAATGGTTATGCGACTCTCTAGATGATGATGGTTGCTGGAGAAAGTTCCCAACACCATTTGCGGCAAATGGTGAGAAAGCCTATGAAACGCACGTAGCTTGGGGGTTAATGGAAGCAGCAAAATCTACTGGGAATACAACATATCTTGAATATGCACTTAAAAATGTTGACTGGGCTCTCACAAAGCAGCAAGCCAACGGCTGGTTTGTAGATTGTTGCTTAGAAGATCCAACAAATCCGCTAACGCATACTATCGGTTATGTCCTTCGTGGTGTTGTAGAAGCATATTTGCATAGCAAAGATGATAAGTACTATCAAGCGGCATTAATTACAGCGAAACCACTTACGTCACTGCTAATAAAAGACTCCTTTTTACCGGGTAGATTAAATAAAGATTGGCAGGGTACGGTAGACTGGAGTTGCCTAACAGGCTCAGTACAAATTGCTTCATGCTTATTATTATTGAATGATGTATCACCTAATCCAGAATTTGTTAAAGCAGCATTACAAGCGATTACTTTTGTCCGTAAAACAATAAAAATTGAAGAAGATAAAGCTTATTCTGGTGGTGTACAGGGTTCGTATCCAGTACAAGGTGGCTATGGGCGTTACCAACAACTGAACTGGGCGGCAAAATTCTATATTGACGCTCAACTATTGGCATTAGAAATTAAATAAATATTGGATTATTATGGTTATTCATAAGATAAATAAACTCATAGCAACTATAAAAACACAAGGTATACGTAAAGCTATTGTTAAAGTAGCCGCACAATTTAAGTTCTCGTATAAATATTACTTTATTTACACTTATAACTTGAACTCAAGCTCACCAGCTATAGCAGTAAACGAAGCGATAAATACCAACGAAAATGATTATTCAATAAAGTGGTGGAGTGAGAGTGATTTTTGCAAAAACAAAACTACCTACTTAGAAAAGAGAAGTGATATGACTGACAGTTATATCGAAAATTGGCTTCCATTAGGACACCAAACAGTAGTTGCAAGATCTTTACCTAATAATGATATTATTGGTGACATGTGGCTTGCTTTCGACAACTTTCCTTTTCCTAGTAAGAGTAAATCTTTACGAGATTGGGCGATAGAAAATCACTATGGCTATGCATTCATGGCTTTTGTACAGCCTTCTCATCGAGGGAAAAAGATTTTACCCTGCCTTATGAATGAGCAATTAAAATTGGTAAAAGATAATAACAAAAAAGGCCTTATGGCCTTAATAATGCCCAAAAGCAAAAGTTCACATAAGTCATTTTCATCAATGGGATTCAAAAGAGTAGGCAAGCTTCATGTACTGCAGCTGTTCTCTAACAATCATACTTGGATCTCTGTTTAGACTATCGTAGATGATAAACTAATTAACAATATTACCTCTAATACATTGTTAATTAGTTGTTTAAAATTCGACAGTGAGCATAATATTGATTTTGCTATTTCTTGCCGATTTAAAGGTATTTTAGTTTATTTAAGACATCCATCTGGTTTATGATTTACGGTGATTTTTCGCTATATCTCTCATGAGTAATTCAGCACCAGTTAAACTCAAATGATTATCATCAAAGTATAATGCACTTCCTTTATGTATTATCGAACAATAACTTTCTCCACATAGACGCTCAAATGGCTTAATTCGATATAGCTTATCTCCGTATACTAAAGAATTTAATTTGTTAATAATAAACTCGTTTCTTCTCATGTAGTAGCTTTTAGAAACCGACTGTTCGAGATCTAACATTGATTCGTCACTGAATATAGAGAAGGGTGAAATGGCTTTATTAACATGTAATGGCATTTCTGGTATTGGATACATAATATGTACAGTTTTTCCTGCCCTGAGTAACCGCTGAACAATTGCATCTAAGCTATCCCAGTATATATCTCTTAACTCAGCTGTAGATTGACTTTTCTGCGTAACTTTAATTCGATTTTTAGGGCTAATGTTTGGCAGTTCAGGGTAGTTATGTTGTTGCCCGCCAAATAAAAATTCACTATATCTAAAACCCAATAAGACATTAGTTATTGTCTTATCATTCTCCAAATAGTCCAATGACTGCTTTATCCATTCTGAGCACCCTTTTACATTTACATCAAACAATAGTGCTGGTGGGCAGCCACTAAAGCTCAAATGTAATATTCCAAGGTTATTTTCCTCAAGTTGTTTGGCTAATGCATAGGTTGGTTCAACGATATGGCTATCACCAAAACTTGCCCATTTAACATCTTTTTCAAAGTACCTGCACGCTGCCGAAGGTTTTAAAAATGAATCGCCCTGAGTATGACAGGCTTCACGTTTTGGGCTGAACTTAATAGAATCTGTAAATTTATTCTCAGGAAATCGACCTTTAAAACCATTACCTACATGCCCTAATACGCCTATTAATAAGAACAGACTTAACGATATACCGGACAATTTAAAAATTGCCTTCTTAGAATAAGCTGATTTATTTCTAAAAGGCTTCTCTATATACCGATAGCTCGTGATGGCAAGAAAAAAAGTCAAAATAATTGCCATATAAAACCAAATATTCAGGGGTTCTCCAATGGTTTTCAATCTTAAAAAGGCAAAGATTGGCTGGTGCCATAAATATAGGGAATAAGAAATAAGCCCAATAGAAACAAATAAATTATTGCAAAGAAGGCGCCCAATATAAGTCTCGGCATGCGCAAACCTAATAATAAATCCAGTCCCGAGAACTGGTATCAAGGTGTAAAAACTAGGAAATGGTGTTTCATTATCAAATGTTAAGATCGAATAGATGATCAACAGTAAGCCTACAATTCCTCCTAGCTCGTTTCGAATCCTTTTATCCGCAACACTAATCGGCTTACCGAAAGCGATTAAAGAGCCAATAAACAACTCCCAAGCACGGCTAAATATAAGATAAAAATTTGCATCAATATGATTATTCATCGCCAAATACTGAGCAAAAAACAATGAAATTACCGTCATTATAAATAACAAACTATATAAGTATTTCTTGCCTTTAGACCATAATGCTGACATTAAAATAGGGAAAAATAAATAGTACTGCTCCTCTACGGCAAGACTCCACGTATGCAGTAAAGGTTTTTCATCTGAAGCCGTAGAAAAGTAACCATTGGTTAAATAGAAAAAAATGTTAGACGAAAAAGTTACAACAGCCACAACACTTTGTGAATAAGATTTTAATAGCTCTGCCGGCATTAAACAAAATGCCGCGATACTTGTAACAATCAATACAGCAGATAATGCGGGTAGGATCCTTCGCGCACGTCGTTCATAAAAGCTAAGTAGTGAAAATTTATCATTTTCCATTTCTTTCAGGAGAATAGAAGTGATTAAATACCCACTAATGACAAAAAAGATATCTACACCGATATATCCCCCACTAAAGCTAGAAAAACCAGCATGAAAGAATATAACCGGCATCACCGCTATAGCTCTAAGACCATCAATTTCTTTCCTATAATACAACTAAATCACCTACTTAATTACGAATTATAGTTAAGCTTAGTTGCCTTTAATAGCTGCAACCAGTTTTTTACTTTGTTAAGTAAATTACCTGTGGATGATAATATTTTTTGTCCTGATGGTTGGTTAACAATTTCAGCACCAAAATCCTTTTTAAAACTAAATAGACCTGCTTGATTTTGTGATTCTCCTTCGCTGACACCACCAAGATTAATGGATTTAAAGCCCTTTTTTTTAAATTGCAAAATGGTATGCCAAATCATGTGAGCAGGACCTGAGAACTTGTTGCCGTCAATCGTCGAGCCACTAATAACGTAGTATACCTTATCATTGTAATAACCAAAGAGACCGGCATTAATAGCTTCATTATCGACTTTACTGGTTACAACAACAGCACGGTCTAGGTCAATTAGCTTATCTTTAATGCGCTTAACCATTTTACTATGATTACTCACCACAACCCCCTTTCGTGCAAGAGCAGACTTTTGCATTGATTTTAATTGCGCCACACTTTCTATTGAATGCTTAAAAACAGATTCGACCCCTTTTTTTTCTGCTTTACGAATATCAGTTCGTTTACTTCCTTTCAATTTTTTCCAAATATCATCTTCGCTCGCTTCCAGCGAAATATAAAACTCACTACGTTCATTTAATTGGTAACCTAGTACCGTTAAAATATCTTTTGAGTGACGAGATTCATAGGCATGATTAAAGATATAAAAGACACCCAACTTAGCTAATTCGTCTTCAATTAAACGCATAAATGGCAATAAATCGTCGGAATTTAATGTTTCAGGTAACGCGCCAAAACTAGCCTTTTTACAGTATATTGAAAACGGCCAAAGCTTTGGTGACTCAAGGTGCACCACAGCTATACCTTCAACATCTCCGTTTGGAGTGACGAGCGAAAGAAATAACGGCGTGCCACTACTGTTATTCGTTTCATACAAGGCATATGCATGGGTATGAAAATAATTCCCCCCACAATGAGTTACTCGTTTATCCCATTCAGCGGCGGAAATATCCTTATTAATTATTACTTTCATTTCAAATCCCTAGGTCCCGGTACCATAATAGATATCAACAATTTACTAATGATAGTATTTGTTCAATTTGTGCTTGGCGACTTAACTCATCACAATTACGTTCGTTAACTTGAAAATTTAGAAGGCGAGGGAATTCGCTAACAATACAATCTTCGTCATCATAATCAGAGTACACGACATTATCGGAATATTTATCAAGTAATTTCTTTGTTGCACCGTCAGCACCGATTACCGCCCATACGGGTCGGTTTAGTGCCAAATATTCATACGCTTTTGTTGGGATCTGTCTATCGAATCGACTACCTTGCAGTAATAACAATGCATCAGCACTTTTGGCAATTGCTAAAGCAGCTTCCATAGGTACTGGCGGTTCAATGGATACCTCAAATGATTTAGCGGTATTTTTTAGGTGATTTTGCGTGCTTAAATCAGGTATATCACCAATTAACCTCAATTTGATTTTTTTATCTGTATGTTTGCAATTTTTTTCTATTGCTCGAACAATTGGCTTTATATCCCGGCCTTCATTATAGAAAGAACCAATATGAACTAATTCAAACGTGTTATTTAATTTAGGATTGTCAGCCTTTATTTGATTAATTATGTCTCGGTCAAATCCGTTACCTATTACAGTCGTATTTGTATTGAACTGATAGTAATCCTTTAGGCTTTGGGTACTGTCTTCTGTACAGGTTATTATTTCTTGACTAAGTGATACAGCACGCTCAACAATCGGCTGACAAACTTTTGTTTTTGCACTTTCATCAACTTTATCGTAAATCCAATAAGGAGGATCTCTAAAATCAGTAATCAATTTTTTCCCTGTCGCACGTGCTATTTTTTCTGCGACATCAACAGAAGCAAAATCAGGGAAAGAGGTAAAGATAAGGTCAATATCAAGTTTTTTAACTAAGTTTTTACCTTTATTAACAGCAAAAGGGATCCATGTTGCATATTTTCCAGTTTTAGCTAATGAAGGATAAATTGGTAATCGCCTACTGCTTAATAATCGTCTTTGTAACAAACTTAATGTAAAAGCTCGATAAATATTATTTTCACTATCAAATATCTGGTTTGATTTTAAACCTTGTGCGGATGTAATCGTTGATAATATTGCGACAAAATGGCCGTGCTGCTCAAGAAACCTTTTGAAAAAACGAATACGATTTACCCCACTAGCAGAAAATGGTTCATATTCTGTGATGACAATTAAGATTCTAGTCATGAGCTTTTCCTGTTTTTATTAGCATACCAAGCAACTTCTGTTTAACCTCTTTATCTAGCAGCATAGGCCATGCAATAAGCAACGCTATACAAACACAAGCAATCGCTGCAATAATTAGCTGCCCCCAATTAAGAGGTTCAAATAATTGCATCATACTTATACCCAAGACAACAAGCAAAATGTATAAAACCACAAGTTTGATGAATTCCAAGATTGGTTTTAAAACTGGTAATTCTGTATATTTATTTAATAAGACTAAATGCAAAATAACATCAGATACAAAAAAACTACATGCAGTCGCAATGGCTATCCCCAATAATCCCCACTGACTACCTAACACTAACGATAAACCGATGTTTAATAAAGCCCCAAGCAAATTAACAACCGACAACAACTGGTGTTGAGCTTTTGCTAACAATAAACTACTGATCGGGCGAGAAACCGTTCGACAAATATAAGCAAACCCGAGTATTGGAGCTAGTTGCCCTGCTTGAGCATAATCAAGGCCTATCCATAACGTGATAAAATCTTCGGCTAAAATAGCCAATGGCATATACAGTAAAATGACGGTAAAAAAATTAATACTGATGATCAGTTTGAATGTCCCATCCAGCCCTGTATTTCTAGCAACCATTTTGGTAAGTACTGGTTGAAAAACACCAACGATAGCTCCAACTAGTGATTCAACTTGATTCATCAAACTATTAATTACATTGTAAATAGCGACAAATTTCAAACCTAATAAATGACTAATAATAATGGGATCTACTCGTCGATTAACACTCTTTGCCATTCCCATCAAAATAAGATGTTTGGAGAATGCGAATAATTGCCTAACTTCGCTAAACTTAACCAAGTGGAGAACAAACTTGAATTCCGGATGAAGTTTACGGGCAAAATGCATTTTTAAGCTGTGTGTCAGTATATCTGCAGCAATTGTGGCAAACACTGCCCCATAAATATTCATATCAATAATTAGGTAAAATACCAGTATTGATTTTACCACCATATTAAGAGTACCGAGGTTCGCATCAATATCCATGCGAAGATACGCAGTGAAGAAACCGTGAAAACAATTCATGATAAAATCTAAAAAAACTTTAATCGCTAATATCGAAAAAGCTATTGTTGCAATTGACTGTTCTTTTTCATTTATTCCGAGTAACTCAGGAAAAAAGGCAAGCACCAAAACACAAAAAGCAGCAATAAAGCCCAAAACAGAAAATAAGGCTACAGCAACTGAAAAAACTATATTTATACGGTGGTTGTCTTTATTTTCCAGTGCTAATACGATGTTTCTTTGTACTGCATAAGCAAAGCCAAGATCTATAAAATTAAACCAACCTAATGCTGAAAGAATTAGAATCCATAGCCCGTAGTGGGCATCACCTAGATGATGAATAAGATAGGGTGTTAACACTAGCGATATTACGGTAATAATAATAACTTCTAATGTTCTAAACGTTGAACTTTTAATTAATTGTTTTTTCATTAAAACTTAACCGCACTAACCTTGTAAAAATATGGCACAAAATAACTGTAATTACGCGCTTGTACAACAATAGACACTAAATACTGAGTCACAAAACTTCCTTATTTATCAAATCATCACAATGTAACATTATGTAATCGGTTTATCTTTATCTTTGTTGAAAATACGAGTTGTTCTAAGTAAATAAAAATCTATAACTAATACTACAAAAATGTTACTTTCATTTGTATTTTTTGTTAAATTAAAGGCACTTATACTCATTCATTCAATTTTAGGATTTTAGCAGTTATGTACGCTTTTATTTTACGACGTTTTTTAATGCCTGCTTATGAAAAAATAAAAGGCAAAAATTTACTGCACCACCTTGAAATTTATGAAAGTAATTTAACACTAACGAAAAAGCAGCTTGAGGATAAACAGTGGCAAGCCCTTGAGGCTTTAATTACACACGCATTTGAGTACACATCTTTTTATCCTAAACATTGGGCTAAATCAGGAATAAATTCAAGAAATGATATAAAATGCATGGCTGATTTTGCCAAACTCCCTGTCGTTACTAAAGATGATATTTCCGCGCATTATAGTGATTTACTCGCGAGTAATTATTCAAATAATATAAAGAAATCTACCGGTGGCTCCACTGGTCAACCGTTTAGCTTCGAATTAAACACCGACAGTAATACTAGGCGTGAAGCCATAATGTGGCGTGGCTATGGCTGGCTAGGTGCAGGGTTAGGACATAAAACCCTTTATTTATGGGGAGCTGATGTTGGCGAACCCACCTTTTTAAAAAGAATGAAAACAGACCTTTATCATAAGTTTTATAATCGCAAAATGCTTAATTCATTTGCAATGGATAAAGATAATATGATTGATTATGTAAAAGAGATTAGTGCTTATAAACCCAAGGCATTAGTGTCTTATGTTAATCCACTTTATGAACTTGCCTGTTATATCAATAAAAACAATACACCGGTTTTTTCTCCTAACACTATTTTAACGGGAGCCGAACCCCTTCATGACTTCCAACGCACTGAAATAGAAAAGGCTTTTAACTGCAATGTTTACGACACCTTCGGTTGTCGAGAATTTATGTTAATGTCTGCGGAGTGCACTGAGTATAAGAACTTACACATTAATAGTGATCACTTAGTAGTTGAAACGCTTTCAGAGCAAGGTAAACCGGTTTATGAGCAGAGTGGCGATTTAGTTATAACCGATTTGTATAATTTTGGCATGCCTCTTATTCGTTATGTAAATGGTGATAGAGCTACACTGATAAATGAACCCTGCCGTTGTGGTAACCCGCTACCTTTGATGAGTAGTGTGGATGGCAGGAAACTAGATATTATAAAAACACCATCAGGGAAAACCATTCCCGGAGAATTATTTCCGCACTTGTTTAAAGAGTTCAAAGGTATTTCCCGTTTTCAAGTGAAGCAGAGCAAAATTGATGAAGTGCATATTTTCATTATTGCCAACGAAAAATTCACAAAAGAAGATCAAAACAACATTACTACTGAAATAAATAAATATGCAACCAATGAACTTAATTTAAAATTTAAATTAGTTGATGACATTCCATTAACTATTAGCGGCAAACATAGAGTGACTATTTGTGAAGTCTGATACAAAAAATAAAAGTTCATTGGTAATTATAACTAATTTATTCCCACTTCCTTGGGAGCCTAATAGAGCAACCTTTAACCGCCAACAATTCGCTCAACTTGATGACGAGTTTGACAAAAGTGTATTAGTGCCTATAGCCTTTTCTGAATGGTTTTCTCATAAAAAGGAAATAAAGCAAACTGAAAATTTAAGATACGTTCCCTACTTTTATCTGCCTAAAGTGGGGCGTCGTTTTTATAGTGTCTTTATGTTTTTGTCTATTTTAATGCACTCTGGTTGGTGGTTAATTAATAAAAAGCCGAAAATAATATTGGCGAGTTGGGCTTTTCCTGAAGCGGTTGCCGCCAGTTGGTTAAGTAAGTTATTTAACTGTCATTTCTTTTTTAAAGTTCACGGTAGCGATATTAACCTACATGGAAAAATTCCCGCTCGGGCTCAACAAATAGTAAAGGCAGCTAAAAGAGCATCGGGTATTTTATCAGTTTCAAAAGCACTCGCAGATGAAATGGTAGGCATGGGTATTGAACGGAAAAAAATATCGGTTATTTATAATGGCGTTGACCATCAAAGGTTCGGTGTAGAAACAAAAACACCATTAAGCGGTGACTATCTTTTATATGTTGGAAACTTAAAGCATGACAAAGGTGTCGTCGAGCTTATCAAGGGGTTTGCAAACATCTGTGAGAATTATCCTACATTACATCTTGTCTATGCAGGGTCTGGCGTAGAGAAAGAACGGCTTGTTGAATTGTCAAAAACACTCAATATTGCTGATAAAGTTCAATTACTGGGCTCTGTTGAACATCATAAATTACCCGCGCTGATTACTCACGCTAAAGCATTAGTATTACCCAGTTATAACGAAGGGGTTCCTAATGTTATTTTAGAAGCTATGGCTTGTGGCACGCCTGTATTAGCAACAAGAGTTGGTGGAATTCCGGAAGTAATAGACGAAAAAATCTGTGGCAAGTTAATTAAACTACGCTGTGAAATAGCGGTAGAGAATGGCTTAAATTACATACTCAATCAACCTTGGAATAAGAAACAAATACAAGCGCATAGTAAAAAATTCACATGGGAAAACAATAAACGCCAACTCATTGAGTTACTGTCAGTTAATAACTAATTTGAGAAATAAAGTTATATTGGCAAAGGTTAAATTACTGTTACAATGTTTTTATAACGTTTCATTTTTCGACGGACTCGAAGTTTAATGCGAAATAAAATTATATATTTCATACGATCTAAGCTCTTGCCTGATAGCTTGTTTTTGATCAATGGGAAAAGAGAGTCTAAATCACTTTATTTAACTTTTGACGATGGTCCTGTTCAAGGTGTCACTGAAGAGTTACTTGAATTACTTGCACAACATAAAGTAAAAGCTACTTTTTTTATTATTGGCTCTCGCATCAGCAAATCATCGGATTTACTAAAAAAGATACATCAACAAAAACATACAATTGCAAATCATTCATACAGCCACCCTAATTTCACTAAGTTATCAAGTGAAACAATGCTTGAACAAATAATCACAACAAATGAGCTAATTAGGGCAACTACTCAACAATGTTGTCGATTATTTCGCGCCCCCCAAGGCCGCTGGAGTATCAGGTTACTGTTTAAGTTATTTCGTTTAAAAATGACAGCAGTACATTGGAGTCGAGACTCTATGGATTTTCTTAAAGAGCAACCAGAAAAAATTGTGAAACGTTTTATTGATGAGCCAGTAAAGAATGGCGACATTATATTATTTCATGATGATAACTCTCGTTGTATCGAGGCGTTAAAAACCTTAATACCCCATTGGCATTCTCAAGGTTTTAGTCTCAACGCATTGGAGAATAAATAAAAGTGAATATTCTGTTTCATCATAGAACTCGTGGGCGTGGTGCCGAAGGTGTTCATATAAGAGGCGTGGTCAAAGGTTTAAGGCAGTTAAATAATCGTGTTGATATCTTATCCTTGCCCGGAGCTGAGCCTGAAGTTGAAGAAGCAAAAGCTATTGATGAAAAGGTGAATCAGCCTCCGACTAAAAAAAGTAGTTTTTCCATACTTTCTGATCTCACTAAACATGTACCAGAATTTGTTTTCGAACTTTTTGAGCTTGCGTTTAATTTAATCGCGGTAATACGTTTACGTAAAACCGTTAAAGAAAAAAACATTACCCTTATTTACGAGCGTTATTCCTTATTTATGTTTGCCAGTGTTTGGTGGGCAAAACGTCATAACTTACCTATAGTGTTAGAAATCAACGACTCTTGCCAAGTCCAAAGGGTGCGTTCATTAACCTTTAAAAAACTTGCTGCAAAAATTGAAGGCTGGATTTTTAAAAATGCTACCGGCCTAGTGTTTATTTCAACACGTTTTAAGGAAGTGGCTGAGCAAGCATACGGTGAAATTTCAAATTCTGTTGTATCACCTAATGGCGCCGACTTAGATAAATTTATCATTGATGAAACCTCTGGCTTAGCATTACGAAGTAAACTGGGAGTTGAAAACAAAATAGTGCTTGGTTATGTTGGTGCATTCGTTCATTGGCATGGTATTGATTGGTTTGTTGATTTGGCTTGTCAAAAATTAAAGGAAACACCTGAGTTAGTATTATTGCTAGTAGGAGACGGTGTCGCTTTTGAGGGCATTAAAAAACGCGTTATTGAAGCAGGTGTTGAATCTCAAGTTATTTTACCTGGTAAAGTCCCGCATCATGAAGTTTCATCCTTTTTGTCAGCAATGGATTTAGGTATATTACCTGATTCAAATGATTATGGTTCACCGATGAAATTATTTGAATTTATGGCGATGGGCAAAGGCATGATTGCTCCAGATTTCAGCCCTATTGCAGAAGTTGTTCAAGATAACGCGACAAGTTGGTTATTTCCAGCGAGCAATAAACAAGCGTGTATAGACAAGGTTTTTGAGATTGTTAATGATAGAGAAGCTCATCAAGAAGTTGGCAAAAAGGCTCGAGCCTATATTGAAAACGAACGACAATGGAAACATAATGCTGAACAATTGTTATCATTAGTTACTGCTAGAGAGAAAGCTTGATGCAAAAAATAATAGCTGATTTAAAGCGTAAGCAACAAATTTTTGCAGACGATGGTGCTAAAGTAAGCATGTTAAGAATTTTGATGGCTGATGGCACTAGTGCAAATATTATTTATCGATGTATGCGCTGGTGTGCAACACATCGTTTAGGCCTGGTAGCCTATTTTTTTCAATGGCTAAATAAATTGGTGAATGGTTGTGTGATCGGCAGTGGTGCAAATTTTTCCTCTGGTTTTGTCATTATGCATCCTATTGGCATTGTTATTAACTCTAAAGTAATTGGTGGGCACAATATTACTTTAGAGAGTGGTGTTGTCATTGGTGATGAGAAAGGTAAATCGCCTTGCTTAGAAAATAATATTTTTATCGGTTCTGGCGCTAAAATTATTGGCCAATTATCCATTGAAGACAATGTGAAAATTGGTGCGAATGCTGTCTTAACAAAAGATGCTAAATACGGTTCAACCATGCTGGGTATTCCAGCAAAAGCCTATTTAAAAAATAACAAAGGCACAAATTTATAATGGTAAATATTTTTTGGTTCAGTTTAGCTGTCATCATTTACAGTTATTTTATTTATCCATTCATTTTGCTAATATTTAGTGCTGTAAAGCAAGCTATTAGTGATACACGCTATCTTTGGAAAAAGAGCCAACGTAGAGTTGTAGACAAAGACAACCTACCCCCTGTATCGATAATAATAGCCGCTTACAATGAAGAGTCCTGCATTAAAGCTAGGGTGGAAAATTTACTTTCCCTCGATTACCCGCAAGATAAACTGACTATATTAATTGGCTCTGATGGCAGCCAAGATAAAACAGCAGAAATTTTAACTTCATTTGATGCTGTGAATTTAAAGGTTCATATATTTGAAAAAAATCGTGGTAAAATGAGTGTGCTCAATGATCTTGTTGAACAAGTAAACAGTGATTACATTGTTTTCTCTGATGCAAATACACACTTTAACAAAAATACCATTGAGTACTTAGTCAGACACTTTAATCATGATAATATTGGTGCTGTATGTGGAGAGCTTCATCTGGTAGATGTTGATTCAGGCGATAATAAAGACAATATTTATTGGCGCTACGAACAAGTATTAAAGTTTCATGAAGCTCGATTAAATGCATTACAAGGCGCAAATGGAGCAATTTACGCTATTCGAAAAGAACTTTTCATCCCGTTACCAGCCAATACTATTGTAGATGATTTCCAGATTGCAATGAATGTTGCTAAACAAGGTTTCCGTCTAATTTATGATCCTGAAGCCATTGCAATTGAAGAGATAGCGCCAAATCTGCAAGCGGAAGAAGGGAGAAGGGTACGAATTGGCTTAGGTAATTACCAAGCATTATTCACCATGGCTTGGGCACTAAATCCTTTGTTAGGTTGGCGCTTTATCGCTTATATCAGCCATAAAGTATGCCGATGGTTTGTCCCTCATTTAATGCTTATTACCTTGATTAGTAATTTATTACTCATTAGTAACCCTTTATATCAATTATTATTTATTGGGCAAATCCTTTTTTATTCCGTTGCTTTTTATGGTATTAAAAAACAACAAAAACGGCAAAAAGTCAGTTCAATTATAGGGATAATTGCCTTTTTTGTTTCTATGAATATCGCGTTAATGCGAGGATTTATTCGGTATTTTAGCTCCAACGTCCAAGGCACATGGGAAAGAACAACAAGATGATTATTTTTTTTAGCTTACTTTTATTATTTGTGTTTGCTTTTATATTTATTCTTAAAAAAAAGAATATGTCAGGTTGGTTGCCCCAATACATTAAACAGCGCTTAAAAAAAGCAGTAGAAATTAAAGGCCCTACGCATATTATCTTTTCATTTGTTGATCATTATGAACCTCAATGGGGTAAACCTAATGATATTAATGTTGAGCGTTCTCGAGTTGATCGGTGGTTAGCAGAATACCCTAAAATGGCGAAAAAGCATCAAGATGCTGATGGTTTTCATCCACAACATACCTTTTATTATCCTGAAGAAGAATACCGTTTTGAGCATCTGAACAAAATAGCAAAAATGTGCCAAGATGGTTTTGGTGAAATAGAATTACACTTGCATCATCATAATGATAATTCTGAAAACTTACGATCACTTATCACTGGTTTTTGCCAAACATTACACGAAAAACATGGGGCTCTTAGTCACAACCCTGAGACAGGCCAGCTAAACTATGGTTTTATACATGGTAACTGGGCATTAGATAATAGTGATCCAACCGGTAATAATTGCGGTGTAAATGACGAACTGATTATTTTAAGAGAAACTGGCTGTTATGCAGATTTTACTTTCCCTTCAGCGCCTCACCCAACTCAGCCTGACACCATTAATAGCATTTATTACGCAAAAGATGATCCAAATAAGCCGAACTCCCACAATACCGGTATTAATTGTAAAGTTGCCGGAAAACCTTGGGGTGATATTTTAATGGTTAATGGACCTTTAATGCTGAATTGGAAAAAACTTAAAAGAGGCATATTTCCACAGATTGAAAACTCTGATGTCCGCAAAGGTATGGAGCCCACTCAAGATCGTGTCGATTTATGGGTAGATGCGAATGTGCATGTTGAAGGCAGACCAGAATGGCGTTTTATTAAAGTACACACCCATGGCACTCAAGAGCGAGATATGGACGTTTTATTAGGCCAGCCCTGTGATGAGATGTTTTCCTATTTAGAAAGCCAGTACAATGATGGTGAGAACTATGTATTACATTATGTCAATTCACGCGAAATGTACAATATGATTAAAGCAGCCGAAGAAGGAAAGCAAGGTAATCCAAACCAATATCGCGACTACTTTTTACCTCGCCCACAATTTAAAGTCCGTCCTCTATGAATATAAAGCATCAGTTCATTAAACGGCTTAATTTATCAACGGTTTTATGGCCTTTTTTAAAAAACGGTTTATATTGCTTTAACTTTCACCGTATTGGCTCATGGCAAGAAACAAGCTATGATCCTTGTGTATTTTCTTGTGACGCTGAAAACTTTGAAATCTATCTTTTTTTTATAAAAAATAATTTCCGAGTTGTTACTCTTAATGAGATTAATAATATTGCTGAAAAAAACATTCCAATTAAAGAGAAATTAGCACTGATTACCTTTGATGATGGCTATAGTGATAATTACCATATTGCTTTCCCACTATTAAAATCGTTAGGATTACCCGCTACTTTTTTTATCACCACCAGCTTAATAGACTCTAACCTTATTCCATGGTGGGATGAAATTGCCTGGCATGTAAGGCAGTTAGCAAATAAAACCATTAAACTTGCCCCATGGCATCATGCTTTAACTATTGATAAGACACCATCTCGACAAAACATACGCAATGTTTTACAACAAATAAAAATAAACCCTTCTTTAATTGAAAGTCAACTAGATGAATTACGGGCATTAACACCTGCAAAAATCTCTGATAATGAAATTAAAAGTCTATTTATGACATGGCATCAAGTTACTGAAATGGTTGAAAACAATATGACGGTTGGTGCACATTCACATACCCATAAAGTTTTCTCTTGTTTATCTGAAGCTGAGCTAAACTTTGAACTCAAAGAATCTAAACGCTTAATAGATTTAAACATGTTGGGTAATATCAGTAGCTTATCTTACCCTGTCGGTAGTGCTACAACGTATGACAAGAGTATGTATGGAGCTATTTCATCTAACGGTTATAAGTTAGCATTTTCATTTAGTGCCATAATAAATAAGAACCTTAATGAAAATCGTTTTGAAATAGGACGATTCTCAATAGATCAGCCTTTTAATGAAAGAGTATTTAAAGAAATGATTTTAAGTGCAAAATCAAAATAACATATTAAAAAAAATAGTAAAAATTTGAAGTAATAGGTTTTGATATTATTCAAACTAAAATTGAAAAGTTATAAGATGGTAACGATGCGACATTAGAGGTATCGAGCACTGAACTAGCGGCAACCAATTTAATTTTCTCAAGCGATGTAAAGGCACTTGGGAGCGCTAATATTTATATAGTAATGACCAGCCCCATTGATAACCATAAGTAACCTGATTTAACGCCGCTAATAAAAGCCAGTGAGATTATCTTCCTTTACCAAATAACACAATTTCAAACGTTCGAATTAATATCAATAAATCCAAGAGAAAGCTACGGTGCTTAATATAATACAAATCATATTTCAGCTTTTCTAAAGAATCAGCCTCCGTAGCGCCGTAAGGGTATTTTAATTGCGCCCAACCGGTTAAACCTGGTTTAACATTATGACGTTCGTTATAATAAGGGATATTATTAATAAGGCTTTTCACAAATTGAGGTCGTTCAGGTCTTGGTCCAACAAAACCCATACTACCATGCAAAACATTCCAAATTTGTGGCAGTTCATCAATACGATATTTACGTAAATACTGACCGACTTTTGTAATACGGTTATCGTTTTCGCTTGCCATTTGGGCACCGTTTTTTTCTGCATCTAAACGCATACTACGAAATTTGATCATATTAAACAGTTCACCATCTAAGCCAACCCGCTCTTGTTTATAAAAGATTGGCGCATTAAGACCTTCGGTGATCTTCATACACAACGCAGTAATAAGCATCACCGGCCAAGTAAGTAATAACAAGATCAGTGCCATTCCTGCATTAAAGATCCAATCTAAGGTATTACGTAAATAATTATTAGAGGCGAAGCCATTAGAATAAATGACCCAGCTAGGATAAATAAGGTTAACGGCTATTTGTCCGGTTTCACGCTCAATGAAATCCAATATATCTATAATTTCAATACCGCGGATCTTGCAAGCAAACAACTCATCTACAGGCAAGTTATTACGACGCTCGTCATTAGCGACGACTATCTCATCAATATCATGGGCTAAGGTGTATTCAACTAATGATTCATTTAGCTTGATGCGTATTTCATGCTGAATCCCATCAGCTGAATCACCTTCCATGATAACAAAACCATGCACAGTGAAGTCTTGCCGATCAACATCACGTCGCATACGCCTTTCTATAATTGATGCTCGTTGTCCAGAGCCTAATACCAAAATATTACGTTTGCCAAAACCAAAGAAATCTATTTTAAAGGTAAAATAGCGAAAAGAACTGACTAGAAAAACACTAAGTGAAGAGGCGATAGCCAATAATTCTATTGGTAAATGATAAACCCCATAAAAAGGATTAATGAGTGTTGTCGCACAAAACCCGATAGAGACACACATCAACATGCGACGAAAAATCCCTCGAAAACTTTCTCTCAGTTTTGAGTTGTACAATCCTAGCGCTAAGGCACTTAATTGATTAAATAGGGCAAAAATAACAGCATAGAGTAATAAGAAACCATCAGATACCACTATAAAATCAACAATTTGATATTCCCCGTTCAAATGAACAGCTAAAATCAAAGCTCCAACAAATAAGATTTGTTCTACAATAATTAAAGATTTAGTACCTGCTGATAAATCACGAAATTTCGAACTAGACATAACTGACTAGGATCCCTTTAATTAAGGTTTGCTAATAAATAACAATCTTCTACCGACAAAAACAGCGCTAATTCTAACAAAAAACGCACTAAAGTTAACGATTAATTTACACATGTTAAAAGATATTGCTAAAAGACAATAAAATACCATACAATTACACATCGTTTTTCAAATAAAATTGTCTTTAAAAGGTGTAAATTATGGATAATCGCTTTGCCAGCACATTAAAAGTTGGTCTACTATTGCTAGTAATTTTTCTTTCAGGCTGTACTACACACAATACGCTACCTAGTGCAACTTTACACCCATCCAATACAGAAAATATAAATAGCTATAAATATTTAATCGGCTCTGGCGATGTGCTTAATATTTTTGTTTGGCGTAATCCCGAAGTTTCAGGCTCATTTGTAGTACGCCCTGATGGCATGATTACCACCTCCTTAGTTGAAGATATCGAAGTCAGTGGTAAAACGCCTACTGAATTAGCGCGTTCAATTGAAAAAATCTTAGCAACTTATCTACGAGACCCTATTGTCACGGTCACCGTTGAAAATTTTGTTGGTCCTTTTAGTGAGCAAATTCGTGTTATTGGTGAAGCCGCACAGCCACGAGCTATTAATTATACTCAGCATATGACCTTGCTCGATGTTATGATTCAAGTTGGCGGTTTAACCGAATTTGCTGATGGTAACGATGCTGTACTCATACGTATTGAAAGTGGCACACAAAACCAATATCAAGTAATGATAGACCAGCTACTTAAAGATGGAGAGATAAGTGCCAATGTTGATATGTTACCGGGCGATATTATCATTATCCCTGAAGCTTGGTTTTAATATACCAAACACTCAGTACATCAATAAGTTAGCACAAAATTAAAGGGTAGTAATGCAAGATATATTTGAAGAGATAATTGATTATCTAAAAGGAATTTGGTTAAAACGTCGTTATATCATCATAGCAACTTGGCTTATTTGCCCTATTGGCTGGTATTTCGTTGCTGCTATGCCCAATGTTTATCAATCAGAAGCAAGAGTATATGTTGATACCCAGTCTTTATTGCGGCCTTTATTAAAGGGTTTAACCGTCGAAACCAATCCTGATACGCAAATTCGTCTTATGGTAAAAACACTATTAAGCCGTCCGAATTTAGAGCGTATCTCGCGTATGACAGATTTAGATGTACAGGCTAGCACTCCTGCTCAATATGAAGCAATAATCAAAAACCTAAAAGATAACATTAAAATATCAAGCGCTCGCCGAGAAAACATTTATACCTTAAGCATTGAAGATGAAGATCCTGAAATGGCAAAAAACATAGTTCGCTCAGCGTTGACTGTTTTCATTGAAAATACTTTAGGCGAAACTCGAAGTGACTCAGATAGTGCGCAAAAGTTTTTAAATACTCAAATCAAAGATTATGAAAACCGCCTGTCAAATTCAGAAGCCCGACTGACGAGTTTCAAACAAAAGTATAGTGGTATTTTACCTGATCAATCAGGTGGCTATTATGCAAAGCTCAATGGTAATAGAGAAAAATTAAAAGCAATTGAGTTGGATCTTTTGGAGAATAAAACCCGTCTTGATTCCGCTAAAAAGCAGCTAGCCCAATCCGTAGTAGCTGACACTGGAAGTGATAACAAAATTAAAAGTGAAAATTCAATACAAACTACTTATGATGACCGTATAAATGAATTAGAAGTTCTACTGGATAATTTAAAGCTTCGTTATACCGAGAAACACCCAGATGTGATCGAAACTAGCCGAAATTTAGAACATTTAAATAAATTGCGTAGCTCTGAAATTGAAAAGTATCTAGCACAAAATAATGAGAACACTGGCAGTTTAAAACGCTTAAGTGCTAATCCCGTTATTCAAGAAGTACAAATTCATGTTAATCAACTGGAGAATTTGATTGCTTCACTCAATGTTAGAGCTGACAATTACCGCCAACGCATTATCGAACTTGAAAATAGAGTCCATACTTTACCGGAAATTGAGGCTGAGTTAATCGCACTAAACCGTGGATATGGTATTACCAAAGAAAAGTACGAAGAGCTGTTATCACGTAAAGAAACTGCACAACTGGCTCAACAAGCCGATGAAACTACTGATAAAATTCAATTTCGTGTTATTGACCCACCACGTAAAGCAACTAAACCCTCAGGGCCAAAGCGCTTTCTTTTATTTGGTGTCGTCACTCTTATAGGGTTTGCTGTTGGCATTGGTTTGTCATTATTAATGAGTCAATTGAACCCTGTAGCAACCTCTACCGCTCAATTATCTAAAATTACCGGCGTACCTATTTTTGGTGTTATCTCTGCCAATGAAAACTTAGGTTTACAACAATGGCATAAAAAGAAAACTTTCATTTTTATAGGCTCTAACGTGCTATTACTCTGCTTGTTAGTGTTATTTGTTAGTTACTTTTTATTTCCTGATACTATTCAAGCACCATTAAAAAGGATATTTTAGCCATGAGTACCATTGAAAAAGCCCTGGCTAAACAAAAATTAGCTCAGCATGAAAAACTTGAAAACGCTTCTGAATATGCGACCAAAGCTGATAATAACATTCAAGAGATTAGTAGTATTTCCGTGCCTGCAGCAACAAAGAAAGTAAGCAGTAATAAAGAAAAAATAATATTAAATGGTGATAGATTAAATGAACGTGGTTTTATTTATAGTCCGGATAGCGCTCATCATATTCAAGAAGAGTTTCGCCATATTAAGCGAAAACTACTGAACAATGCTTTTGGTTTAGCGTCCAAGACACTACATAATAGTAACTTAATTATGGTAACCAGTTCCCTCCCTAATGAAGGGAAAACTTATGTTGCCATTAACTTAGCATTGAGTATCGCCCTTGAGCAGAATAAAACAGTACTATTGATAGATGCGGATGTATTGAGACCTAGTTTACATAGAGAATTAGAGTTTGAGAGTAAAAAAGGCTTACTGGAATACTTACTTTCTGAAGTGTCATCGCTGTCCGATATAATTTACAGTACTAACATTGATAATTTAAAGTTAGTTCCTGCCGGTAAACCACATCATTTGACTAATGAACTATTGGCCAGTGAACGCATGGAGAGCCTAGCTAAAGAATTAGCAGAGCGCTACCCAGACAGAATCGTTATTTTTGATTGCCCCCCCATTATTGGTGTGACAGAAACCCCTCTGTTATCTGATCTCGTTGGCCAAGCACTTATTGTTGTCGAAGAGTCAAAAACTAAAACTGAAGATCTTAAGACCGCGGTAAGTCAGCTAAATAGTGATATTGCTTTAGGCTTAGTAATGAACAAAACCATTAGATCTAAAAAGGATGTATATGGCTATTATGGATATGGCTATGGCAGAAAAAACCAGTAAATCTCATCTGAAATTGCAAGGTTTTGCAATCGCTGGCTTATTTTTATCCGTCAGCGCTTTAGCAGGTGATTGGCAATTTGATCCTAGTTTGGGGCTGACCGAAACATACACCAATAATGTTGAATTGAATCAACTAGATAAACAATCGAGTTTAGTGAGTCAGTTCATTATTGGCGCGGATGCTAATTATAGTTCGAGAAAATTACAATTCTCATTTGCCGGCACAGAAACGCTTGTTGGTTATAGTCATAATAGTGAGCTTAATGATGACTACCAGACTTTACGGGCTGATGCCTCATACTCACTTTGGCATGACAAGCTGCAAGTGATTGCCAGCTCAGCAATAACTAACGTCAGTCAAAATGATATCGGCAATAGTTTAGCTGATTTAGTGAGTGGTGATACCGTTCAGCAACGTAACCATTCTGCTGGTTTACAATATAACACGGCTAATAGCGATTATGCTCTATCCTCCTCCCTCATATACAACTTAGTAGAAACAGAAGATAACATAGGCGAAAGCAATGGTTACACGGCATTAATCAACAGTGTGAATGGTAATGCTGCTCGCACTATTTTTTGGCAAGTAGATGGCTCATTTAGCAATCGAAAAAATAACGGCTTCACGAGTGAGAATTACCGACTTGAAACCAAAATTGGCGCTATAACCCCCTACAAGCTGACCCCTTTTGTTCGTTTCTATAATGAAAGCGTCACTGGTACTGCCGCTGGAAGTAACCCTGATGCCATTCCCTCCTGGGGACCTGGTTTTCGTTATAAAGCAGCTAAGCATTTAATTATTGATGTCTCGTATAATTACATTAGAGATGACTCACTAGCGAGTGATGACAGTGACTATATAGCTGCTGATATTGATTGGCAACCATCGGCACGTACATCACTAAAAGCTGGTTACTCTAACCGTTTTTTTGGTGATTCTTATGAGTTGGATTTTTCTCACCGTACTCGACGTCTAACTAATACTATTTCGTATCATGAAACCGTTGAAGTATTTGATCGAAATAGTTACCGAGAAGTATCTGTTGGCGAGATATGGTGCCCAGAAAATGCCACAGATATTAATGCTTGTTTACCCCTTGGTCAGTCGCCAGATGATAACAACGGCTTCGTGAGCATACCGTTAACTTCATTAGTTTTAGAAGAGAACAATGAGTTTACATTAAACAAGCGATTAGCTTGGCAGTCTCAGTTAGCATTAGCACGTACGACCTTTACCCTTGACCTATCTAACCGTGATAGAGAAAGCTTAAGTACTGGTATCATTGATAATTACCTTGATGCGCGTTTTAGCATTACTCGCCGAATGAGTGCTAGAAGTGATATTATCTTCTCTGTTAACTATAACAAAAATATTTTTGATAAAGATAGGCCTGATGGTCCAAGACAAGAAGATACTTATAAAACACTGTCCAGCACTTACAACAGAAGTCTAGCATCATCACTCAATGCTTTTTTAACGCTACAATATCTAGATCGAGAATCAAATTTTGAGCGTTTCACTTACACTGAAGCACGCGCTTCCATTAATTTAACAAAAGATTTCTAACATGTATGAAAGTTACTATGGTTTTAGTGAACGACCTTTTCAGTTAAGCCCTGACCCGCGTTTCTTCTTTGCAACCAACCACCATCAACGTGCTTTATCTTACTTACAATATGGCTTAGATCAAGGTGAAGGCTTTATTGTTATTACCGGGCCTATTGGCACAGGGAAAACAACGATAGCCCGCAATTTATTAGCTAATATAGCTGATGAAAATATTGTTGCCGCGCAATTAGTTACCACTAAATTAACACCCAATGAATTACTTGATCTCGTTGCGGCTGAATTTAAAATCACAGTAACAGGTAACAGCAAGGCTGATGTCCTGCAAAGTATAGAAAAATTCTTAATTAATTTGAACAAACAAGGTAAGCGCGCATTATTATTGGTTGATGAAGCTCAAAACCTACCCGTTGAAACGGTAGAAGAGCTGAGAATGCTTTCAAATTTTCAACTCGATAATAAACCACTTATCCAAAGTTTTTTATTGGGTCAAGAAGAGTTAAAAGCAATTATATCTGCACCTGATATGGAACAATTTAGACAACGTATTATTGCTTCTGCACACCTAAAACCACTGAATGCCGAAGAAGTAAAAAACTATATCAATCATAGATTAGCGCAAGCTAATTGCAATAGAGAAGCCTTGTTTTCAGATGAAGCATTTCAGCTTATTTTTGAAAAAACGCTAGGCGTACCAAGAAAAATAAATATTTTTGTTGATCGTTTATTATTGTTTGGTTTTTTAGAGGAGTTAAATAATATTGATTGCAATGCCATCAATGAAGTTGCCAAGGAAATGTCTGTTGAGCTTACCGGCTCTCTGAGTGGAAATGTCCTTGAGAGTGATAACAAACATCAACCATTAGTAATCAATTCGACGGAAAATGTTGAAAATATTAAAAATGTCTTACGTGAAGTAGAAGAAATATTAGAAAGCTCAATTCAACAGAAAGTTAAAATGACACGTTATATTGATAAGCTTTTAAAACAAAAAAATCGTGAATTTGCTGAATTACAGAGTAAAACTGCTGATAGTAAATAACTATCAGCAGTTTGGTAGTTAAACGTTAATAGCTATCTGATATTTTTCAATTAAAGAATAAAGCGTCGGTCTGGTAATACCTAATAATTCCGACGTTTTCGACATATTCCCATCCGTAAGTGCATAAGCTTTTTGAATTGCTATAGTTTCGGCTTGTTCACGCACAACACGTAAATTTAGCGATAATTCATACTCTGCATTTTCTTTATCGAAGAAACCTAAATCAAAAGCGGTTACTTGGTTACTGGTACTCATAATCACTGACGATTTAACTTTATTCTGTAGCTCTCGAATGTTGCCAGGCCACTTATGGTGTCGTAAGCCATATAAAGCATCATCCGCAAATGATTTAGCACTGCTTTTATATTCAGTGGCGTATTGCTGTAAAAAGAAATTAGCTAAGATAAGTACATCTTCATCACGATCACGTAATGGTGGTATATTTAAAGTAATCTCGGTAATACGATAAAAAAGATCTTCACGGAACGTTTTCTCTGAAACCATCACTTCAAGATTTTGGTTTGTCGCACATATTACCCGCACATCAACCGGAATCTCTTTTCGTCCACCTAAGCGCTCTATTATTTTTTCTTGTAAAAAACGTAATAATTTAGCTTGCAATTGATAAGGCATATCACCTATTTCATCTAAAAATAAGGTCCCGCCTTGGGCACATTCTATTTTTCCTAACGTCGTTTTATGCGCGCCAGTAAAAGCACCTTTTTCAAAGCCAAATAACTCACTTTCTAATAAATTTTCAGGAATAGAGGCACAATTAATAGCAACAAAAGGTTTATCACTCCGATCACTCACTTTATGAATGGCTTTAGCTGTAACTTCTTTACCAGTACCACTTTCACCAAGAAGCAGCGCTGTAATCTCAGTAGGAGCGATACGTTGCACCATAAGGCGTAATCTATCAATACTCTCACTACTACCGATAATGCCAGTATCACAGCCTACAATAGACTTCATACTACGGTTATCTGTTTCTATCGTTGCTAAACTAAAAGCACGAGAAACTATGACATTAATAACATCCGCATCAACAGGTTTTTGATAAAAATCATAAGCGCCCATTTCGATGGCTTTTAGCGCATTCGTTCTGTCATCGTTACCCGTAATAACAATCACTTTAGTATGGGGGGAAATTTCTAATATTTGTTTTAATGCCGCTAAACCTTCGCTAGCATTAGCCGCATCTGGCGGCAAACCTAAGTCTAGTGTAACCACTTTAGGCTCATAACGTCTCACTGCAGCAATAGCACTTTCACGGGTACCAGCGAGCACTACCTCGTAGTCAGCTAAACTCCATTTAAGTTGTTTTTGTATACCTAAATCATCATCAACAATTAATAATTTTTCCATAACAATGTCATATCCTTTATTTTTATTCTTTTCTAATCATTGCTACTACAAGGAATAACAAGCGTAAAAATACTACCTTCATTCTCAAAACTAGCGACTTGCATAGTACCACCAATACTTTCAACAAACTGTTTAGCTTCATAAACGCCAATCCCCATGCCAGCATTTCCTTTGGTGGTATCAAAGGGTTTGAATAAACGATTTCTAATAAAATAAACTGACATACCGCAACCATTATCAACAATAGAAATGTGTAAATTGTTGCATATCCTTTCTGCGCTTATTTTAACCCAGCCACTTTCATTTGTCGCTTCTTGTGCGTTTTGTAATAGATGATTTAATACTGAAGAAAACGTTTCTTCATCAATTGAAATCATATTATCAATAGCGAGTTGTGCGCTAATATGTGGTAACTGCACATTACGCTGTTCAATCACCGTCTCGATCAGCGCTTGTACGTCTATAGTCTTTTTTGTTGACTCTACCACTTGTTTATTGCGTAACTGTGTTAATACTTTATCAAGTCGCCCCGTTGCTGATTCTATGGTTTCAAAAACATCATCAATAAAAGCCGGATTATCTCTGTGGCGTTTGGCATTACTATTAACTAACGCCAATTGTGCTTGAATATTTTTTAAATCATGAACTAAAAAAGCTGACATGCGATTAAAAGCATCAAACTGCTTAGATTCAGCCAAACTCTCATTGGCTTCATTAAGTGACAAGTAGTTACTGAGCTGCTTAGAGAGAGAAAAAAGTAAGTCCCTGTCTTCCCAGTTTAATTCCCCTTGCTCTTCAGGCAGTGCTAACAAGAAAAAACCGTAAACTACTTTATTCATAAAAATAGGAATAATCATATCAATATTTTTTTGCTCGCACGCTCGAGCATCTAACACTAAACCAGGATAACTATCCTCAACCATTGCCAACTCTCTGACATCAATAATCCAGCCGTTTTGTTGACAGAATTGATCGACAGCAATTAAAAAATGTAAATCACTTTGTTCTAGCTCAAAATTTTGCTGATAAATAGCCTGATAATGATTCTTTGTGACTTTTTTAATTAATGCACCTTGATGGATGTTCAACGATGAACACATAATGTGAGTTGCAGTGTGATAACAATCATCATTTTCACCGATTTCGAGCTGTTCAATGGATTTGAGCCATTCAACTCGATAATCATACTTATTAGCGAAAAAGTGTTTAGTGATGAACACCTTAACTTCTCTACGTAACCTCTCGGCTATTAATAAGGCTGCTAACACACTGCCACCTAAAATAATAAACGCAATACTTATAACGTCGCCCCAAGCTCCACCAAAGTAATTAATTACGTAACCGGCTATAGCCAATAAAAGTAGGTATAAACCCGAAATAAGTAACATTGAGCTATAAAAGACCACTTCACGGGAAACAAAAACATCGACAGACCAGTCTTTAATACGCCGAGTACTTACCAATATTAAGGGCATACCTATGGCCGCAATAAAACCACGCGCATACCAGTAAGAAAAGTCTAATTGGTTAACCATAGCCGCCTGCGCAAACAGCACAAAATCAAAAACAGTTGCCATGCCCAAGGCTATAATTAAAGACCAAATGGCCCATTTAACTTTAACATCGGCATTTCGATATAGCTGTTCAAGTAAAACGAGTAACCATAAGTTAAGTAATAAAAACAATGAAAATAGATATTTCACACTATCAGGCATAAATAGCGCAGCTCCCCAACAAAGCACAGATAAGCCACTGAATATTTTCAGATATTGCTTAACTTTAGGGTGAGAAATTAGTGCTTTAACCGACGTGATATTTGCTTGAGTACAAATAATCAATAAGGACCAAACAGCAACTTTAAACGTTTCTATTGCCATGACGATAAGCAATGAAAAACCTTGTTTAGGTTGTAGTGCTGCGCTAAGAGAGGAAGAAAAAACTAATAATGCCGCTAACAGCATTAAGCCACCGGCTAAGGTTTTATTACGAGCAGCTAAAAGTAATAAAATAAAAACCGCATAAGCACAGGCTGCTAAAAAATAACCTGAGGTGCCAATTACTTCCATTTATCTAAATCCTAAAATGTTGGTATTACTATGGTGACATCTTTGTTGGAACAGAAATTATTATATAGTAATTCATCATGATGTCTTAGTTTTATTGGCCTAATTTAGCCATGAAATAGCCTAGTCAGCTCTATTTTCGGACGCTCGCTCTGTAAAGAGTTCAGTTAAAATAGGTACCAATAAAAAGCTTGAAATAGCTGACACACATAAACCAGAAATAAGTACCACACCGAGTGGTTGCCATAAACTGCCACCATATAATGTTAATGGAATTAAACCGCCTATGGTCGTTAGTGTGGTTAACAATATTGGCGTAAAACGAACAGCACTAGCCTTTAATACTGCCGAATGCTTGTCTAAGCCTAAACGCAAATTAACGTTGGTACTATCAATCAAAATAATGGCATTGTTGACAACAATACCAAACAGACTAATCAAACCTACAAAAGCCATCATAGAAAAAGATAACCCTGTTAAATACAAGCCTATGATAGAGCCTGCCATGGCAAAAGGGATTGAACTAAAAATAATCATTGGCTGTAAAATAGATTTAAACTGCAACACTAATACTGCAAATATTCCCATCGCCGTAATCAACATAACTTGTGTTAAACCTGCAAAAGTCTTCTGTCTAGATTCTTCTTCTCCACCTAAAGTAAAATGCATACCTGCAGGTAGATCATACTGTTCAAGATAATTGACCAATTGTTTAGTGATTTCGCCAACTGAATAACCGGTTTCAACATCGGCAGATACTTTAGCCATACGTAACTTCTGATAATGAAAAAAGTCACTGTCACCCTTTTTTAACTCCATAGTGGCGAGTTGCTCAAGGGGAATTGAAACCCTTTGATTATTGCTAATTTCAATGGCTGACAAACTATCAATACTAGGATTTTTTTGACGAATCATTATAGGGTAATCTTCGCCGTTAACGTCATTAAACTGGCCAACAGTCGTACCTGATAAGATGGTACTAATGGTTTTATCTAATCGTTCAACACTCACACCACTTAATGCTGCCTGCTGGTAGTCAATCGTTAGCGCCAACTCAGTGTTTGCCATGCCAATAGGGTTATCAATATTTACAATACCTGATAACTGTCGCATTTTAGCCGAAAGATCATTGGCAACGTGCTCTAAGTCAGTTAAGGATTCGCTTAACAACCGAATAGCAATAACCTGATCGGTCACCGGACCTTGAGTAAACTCTTTAACAGTGATTTCCGCCTGCTGCCAATTTTTAAAATCATCACGTAAACGTTTTACTAACGTGGTGACTTCATCAGCCTGATAATCCTTTAATACCAATAACGCTTGGCCAAAACGAATCATGCCGCGTTTTGGGACCTCATTATAATAAATACGTGGATTTGAATTACCAATATTTAGCGCTACTTTATCAACTAAATCATACTGCTTAACATGCAGTCGAACTTGCTGTAGCACTTTATCTGTATATGCCAGAGATGAGTTAGCAGGAGTAGTAACATTAATTAATAACATAGGTTTTTCTGCTTTTGGAAATAAGCTTACACCTACTTGCCCAAATAAAGAAAACATAGCTACTAACATCAGTAAACTCACAACAATAACGGCAGCTTTATTACGCATTAAAATCGTTAACGTATTGGTATAGCTCTTTTCAGCAAATTTATTGGCGTAGTGTTGCAGGGTCTTAATTTTAATCTTTTTAGGTTTATCGTCTTTTTCAATAACAACAAGTAATTTACTGGCTAAAAGTGGTGTTAACGTTAATGCCACTAATAACGAAGCAAATAATACTAACACTACAGTTACGGGCATTGAGCGAATAAAGTCGCCGGTATTACTTTGAATCATCAGCATTGGTAAAAAGGCTAACATCGTCGTGATAGTGCCACTAGCAATAGCCCAAGCGACTTTACTGGTGCCTGATGCTGCAGCAGTCCTTATATCTTTACCAAGCTTACTTTCTCTATGAACACTCTCAGTTACCACAATAGCGTTATCAACTAACAAACCCAGCGCAATAATTAAACCAACAATCGACATTTGCTGTAAGCCATAGCCACTAAAATCAAGCCAACCAATAGCCATCAAGAATGAAATCGGAATAGCGAGGATCACCACTAAGGCTTCTCTGATGCCCAAAAATAGTAAAGCCATTAAACCTACTATAACTAGGCCTTGCGTTAAATTATCAAAAAATCCATTAACACGCACATTAACACTGTCCGCTTGTTGAAATAATTTTTCCAGCTTAATACCACGAGGTAAACTATTTTTAAACTGCTCAACTTCTTGATTTATTTGCTCAGTTAAGACAAATATATTAGTTTTTTCACGTTGCTCCACCGTAATAAATATCGCTGGTATATCATCAAAATAAGCTAAATAACTTGGCTCAGCATCAGTAAAAGTAACGCCCGCAATATCTTTTACTTTTAATACACCATTCGCACTGACCATATTGTTATCGCTAATAACAGTATTTTCTATATCCACTAATTGAGTGAAGTTACCACTGGCTTTAACATTAAAACGTCGTGTGCTGGCATCTACAAATCCAGGCGTGATATTTAATGCTCGTCCTTGAAGCACTTGGGTAATATCAGTAAGCGCTAAGTCATAATATTTTAATAAGGGTAAATTAATATCTATCGCAACAATTTGCCGCGGATATCCCCAAATACTTGCCTTACGTACACTGGCTATTGTTTCTAGTCGTTTTTCCAATAACTTGGCATGCAATTCCATCGTTTTATAGTTGGTAGGCTCAGACCACAAAGCCAACTGCATTATAGCAACACTGCTAGGTGTTGCTTTTAATACCAACAACTCTGCGATACCTGCAGGTAAGCTAGGTCTTACGGTAGATACCGCCTGTTTTACTTTATTAAACGCAGTTTCACCGTCCGTGCCATAAAGAAAGTCTATGGTAATCCTTACCGCACCATTATGGATTTTTGCTTCTATCTTTTTAATATTTTCAATATCAGCAATTTCTTTTTCAAGTGGGTCAACCACTAAAGTTTCAATATCACTGGGCGAAGCGCCAGGATAAACCACTTCAATTAAGGTGACAGGTAAATCAAACTGAGGGTCTTCTGAGCGAGGCATATTCAAATAGGACACTACACCCACTAAAACCAACAATAAAAATATTGTTAAGGTGAATTGTGCATTATCTATCGCTAATCTAGGGAGTTTCATTGCTTATTTCTCTTTACTGAGCTTCATCTACGGCTTATTTTCAATTAATGCTAGATGTTGCCAGCCCCGCGTGACAATAGTTAAGGGAGGAGAACTTGGTTGAGCAGATAAATAGATATATTCATTTGAGAGCTGTTTAATCAAAAACTCTTGCTGACGATAATTTTTGGTTTCTGTTGCGTTAGTATCTAACACCATAACTAACGCTTTCCCTTGATTATCAACACTATTTAGCGCCTCAAGCGGTAATCGATAGGAAAACGTATCAGTCATGACTTCAGCTAATACATGAACTAATTGTCCAACAACAACTTGATTCACTTTTAAATTTTCTAATAAAACTTCAATAGTAAATAAATGGCTTTGTTGATCTGCAATAGCTGGAACCTTACTCACAGTGCCAGTGACTAAACCATATTGCGTTAAATTAAGATCTATTCTTTGCTGTAAATTAACTAGATTAACTTCCGATGCAGTTAACGCGACACGAACGACTAAATTATTTTCTACTGCGGCTATTTTTAAAGCACTTTGGCTAGGGCTTTGCAGTTCACCTAAATCAGTATATCGAGCGAGTACTACACCATCAAAAGGTGCAATTAACTGCGCTTTAGTGAGATTGTATTGGGCTATTTTATGGCGGGCACGTGTGGTTTCAACTGAGGTGATAGCGTCATCTAATGCTTGTTGTGAGCTTAGTTTTTTACTTAGCAGCGTTTTAATGCGCTTAATTTCACGTTTTGCTTGTAACAAACGTGCATAACTAGCATTTTTTTCCGCGGTAAGTTCTTCGCTGTCAAGCTGAGCTAATAACTGGCCTTTAATAAAACTATCACCTTCATCAATAGTAAGTTCTTCGAGATAACCACTACTTTTAAAAGATAAATTTAACGTTCGCTTAAAGGTTAATTTGCCCGTGCGGTTAATCTTCTTAACAATAGGTTCAGCTTTAATTATTTTGGTTTCAAGTTCTTGCGCATAAATAGGCGCATTTAAGAACAAACTGGTAAAGCATAGAACAGAAAGCAATCTAAAAAGACGAGGTTTCATTTTGAGAGTTTAGCCGAAAATTTATTAGAGGATTCATAACTTTAGGCAGTTTTACTTACAAAGTACATAAATATTAATCATAAGGTAAATATAAATTTTCCAGATCAAATAAACGGGCTAATTAATTAGGGTTTTATTGAGTGATAAGCACTAATTTCGCGTAGCTCAGGCTTTAAGCACAAGCTACGCGGAGGATAGTCAACGACTCGTGTTTGCAGTTAGAAATTAAAAGCTAGGCCAATCACAGTGCCATGAGTCACTGTGTCATAACCAAAATATCCATCTTGTCCTGCCCTACCTTCTTCATAATCGACCCAAGTCGCTTTATATTTAAGATCCAAAGTCATTAAATCACTGATTTTGTACATAACGCCACTTTGAACAGAAGAAGTAAAGTCAGACCCAAGACCAAAACCGCCTACATCTGCTTGAGCTAAAAACATCCACTTATCATCGATATTTTTTATCCACCTAACACCAATGACAGGGTCTATCCAATCAGCCTCAACCTCTTTTTCAAAATTTTTTTCAGGGCGAATTGCAAAATCAAGCGTTACGTCTATATCGTTATCCCACCACCTAACACCGGCAAAGTAATCAAGAAATCCATCATTCAATTTATTTCGGTATAAGGCATGAAGTTCAAGTACGCCTTGTCGAACACTAACATCAGTAGAGTTGCCATTGTCATTAGTTTTATCTCCACCAAGATCCATAAAGCCATAATCAAACATAACCCCCCAACCTGAGTCATGATGAGCTTCAAAATGAACCATAGCCGCAGCGTCTAAGTTATCTAATATGGTTCCAAAATCAACATCCACATCAGCTGTATTAGTACGACCAATTGTTGCATCACCTTTAATAGAAGTGACCATTAAATAGGGCTCTAGTTGATAACTCCATTCGTCGGCAGATACACATGCAGAATAAGTACCTATTGCTGAGAGTAGTAAACTTAATAAAACTTTATTTTTCATCTTATTTCCTTTTTATTTAATATCCTGAAATTTACTTAATTATGAATTTATCCATATAAATTAGACTTAACAGATTAATATTAATGGTAATAACTATTAGGGATTAGATCAATTACATTCAAAGATTTAACACTGTTTACCAACAGAGTTAATAATTAATTCGCGTTATGAAGAATAAAGGTTTTATGAAGTGTATGTATTATTTTTTTCAGTATATTCAAAAGTAGAGAACTATTGAATAAGCAACCAGGGTAGGTTCACCCTGGTTATAAAACGCTATTAAATTGCAGCGCAACCTTTCAGCATTAATGCAGTATTAACCCCTGTTTTTACCATACCAAAATAACTGGCAGTATTTGAGCTATCGAAGCTACTGCTATCAATACCTACCATGTCAGTAATTTGTTGTAATGCGGGGAATGAATTTTTGTCTTTGTCGTAAGCGTCAAAGGTTGTTTCAATTTTATCGCAAGTAAACATATTAGCCATGCCATCAGATGAAGCATTTTTAATAGCATTACTAGTCTGACACCCTGCCAATAACACAGCGGATAAAGCCACAATACCGATATTCATTTTTTTAATCATTATTATGACTCAGCAATAGGTAATAAAGTTATCTCAACACGTCGGTTAAGTTCGCGACCGCCAGCTGATTGATTGTCTGCTACCGGCTGTGCTTCACCAAAACCAACTACCTCTAAACGCTCACTAAGAATTTTTTGACCACGTAAATAATTGGCTACCGAGCCCGCACGTTCTTCAGATAGCTTTTGGTTGTACTGAGCAGAACCGCTAGAATCTGTATGACCAGAAACAACAACAAGTGTTTTGTTATATTCTTCAAGCACTAAGGCAACAGAATTTAATACACCAGTAAAGTTAGTGTTGATGTTAGAGCTGCTAGTAGCAAAAGTGATGTTGCCAGGCATGATCAGGTTAATTTTGTCACCTTCACGTTGAATACTTACACCACTATCTCTCAGTTGCTTACGTAACTTAGCTTCTTGAGAATCCATATAAAAACCAATACCGCCACCTATAGCCGCACCACCAGCTGCTGCTGCAAGAATGCGTTTATTGCGTGTATTGCTGTCTTCATCTTTATTGCTTATATAAGCCACAACTGCTGCTAGGCCAGCACCCGTTGTTGCGCCAATAGCGGTCTTGCTGGTTTTGCTTTCCCCAGTATAAGGGTCAAATGTTGTACAAGCTTGTAACAGCAGTATGGCTGAAGCGGTGGTGATTATTTTTTTCATGGATATTCCCTGTTTTGGCCTGATTGCTACTGATTCGAAGCTATGGCTATTATTAATTACTATGCCCAAACTACTTGAAGGGCTTGGATATTTATCGATGTTATTGCGGTTATGTGTTTTTTATAGCTATTTTAAGACATAAAAAAACCCGATTGGTGTCGGGTTTAAATATTTACGAAAACGCACATATCAATAGCGAACTAAATTTTAAAAACAACAGCTATAACATTTAACTTTCGCAATATAATTACTAACGTTAAGTTTTGTAATCTAGATAATAAAATTGCTCTAAATGGTCCACCCGACAGGAGTCGAACCTGTGACCTATGCCTCCGGAGGGCATCGCTCTATCCAGCTGAGCTACGGGTGGAAAATAAGAAATGGCATTCTATAAAAAGCCTCGAACGAATACCAGTACTTAATTTTTTTTGTTAAGTATATTGATAAATTTATTCGAGAGTTGGATATAGACTAAATTTGTTAACTTACGAAGACCATGTTTCAGCGCTTTGTAATATACTTAACTGAGTTAATTAAGAGGCTCGCTGACAGTAATCATCGTTATCCTCTACATACCTTTGAGCTTGTTTAATTGAACCAAAATAATAAGTAAGTAATTTACCGCGTTTTTCACGTATGGTAATAGGAAAATCGAGCTGTTGAACAACTTCAAGCCACGTTTTAACTAGAGCTAATGGTGGTAGTTCTTGCATATTTTCATCCTTGAAAGTAATAACTAATAACACTCTACGTCAATTAATTAGGTAAATCAAAGCCCAGAGCCACTTAATAATAATGTTAGGGTCGTAGCTTTTATTAAAGCGATAGCACTAGAAATAGTATCTAAGACTGCCATAAACACTCAAAGGGTAAGCCCCAAATTCTGAGCCAAAAGCATAATTTCCATTGGCGCCACTCGCATTATATTGCAAGGTATCCCCATGACTTATATACAGTCCAAAATCAGAGTATAAATTATCACTCCAACTGGTTTCACTACTGACAGTTAAGAACACTGAGCTATCGCTGATATTATAAAAAGCACTGGCGCTAACAGACACCAAAGGAGAGACTAACCAAGTTAATGCGGGGATAAGGTAGTGTTCACCATATAAATACACACCAGCTTTCTGGTAGGGCGCTTGTGTCGCCAGTTTGGTGTAATTCTCAACATTATTACTGCCCGCACCATTATAGTGATACTCGATCATAATAATTACATCTTCATTTAACGCATAGTCTGAGCCAATTGAAGAACGCCAATAGTTATCAGTGTAGGCGCCAGCCAAGGGTAGGGTGTTTGTTGCAAAGTTGTCTACGGTGATGTTTTCTAATGAATTATTTCCGTCAGTATTATTTTCAGAAGCATTACCTTCAGCATTGTTACTTTGGCGCCAGTCCATATAAGCGGCCTCAAACCAAAAACCAAAATCACCTATTGAACGCTCAATGCCACCACCCAGTAACCAGGCATCATCAAGTATGATAGCGATAGCTTCTATATCATTACCTTGAATAGAGTTTTTACCACGTAAAAAAGCGGCACTGTTTTGTTTTTTACCATCCTCACCGATAACCAACCCCATATCTATCACAGCAAAATCACCGACATCAGCTTTATATCGAATAGCATCAATACCAACACGATACTCTTGGTTAAGAGTTTGAATAGCAAAAGGGATAAATATATCGGTTGGATTGGTGAAGCGAGCAGAACCAAATGATAATACTTGTCGTCCAATCGTTAAATCGCCGTAGTCATTACTGTATTGATAATTAAATCGGTCAAGGTTTTGCAAAACCACGCCATGACTACCTACATCACTCAAAACGGCATCAAAATCTTTATAACGATATTGATTACTCGCCGAAGAAACTGTACCACCAATAACGCCTAGGTTTCCCTTGGTATAGTATTCAGCCATTGTACTATTTGAGAAATACAGTGGCTGTATTTCGTAATCTATTTCAATATTACCTTTGCTTGAGGACAAATAAGACGCCATTAAACGTAGTGCGTTTTGTGATTGAAAGTTACCGGCAATGCTTTGAGCTTGATTTTGAACACTATTATTTTTAATTGTGTTGCTCTCAGTAGTGATATTTTCAATAGTACTTTTATCAATGGAATCGCTTTGAATAGATATGCTGTCTTGTGCGAGTGCATAACTTTTCATGTAACCACTAAATGAAAAACTATCCGCAAAGCTGCTCATAGGCGAGACAGTAGCGCCAAGTAGCGTTAATACTAATAAAAACTTAACGGGCAAGCTTAATCTTTGCACTAATTCATGCATTAACTTCTGCGCTCATCATCAACAATGCAGCCATCAACCAAACGAATAATACGTTTGGCTCGTTCCATTATCTTTGGATCATGCGTTGAAAATACAAAGGTCATATTTTGCTTTTCATTTAATTCTTTCATCATATCAAGCAAATCAGCACCTGTTTTCGAGTCTAGATTAGCTGTCGGTTCATCCGCTAAAATAATACTAGGCTTTGATACCATAGCCCTTGCTACGGCTACGCGTTGCTGTTGCCCCCCTGATAATTCAGCAGGGCGACGATCTCCCAAACCTTCTAAACCTACCGCATGCATTAGCTTATCTACGCGTTTGTTTCGCTCTGCTGTAGGTACGCCTTGCAGTAACATAATATACTCAATGTTTTCTCGGGCGCTTAACACAGGTATCAAGTTATAGGCTTGAAAAATAAAGCCAATATGATCACGTCTGAAATCTGACAACTCGGTGCCTGTCATACGATTAATATTTTTATTATCTAAAAACACATCACCTGAACTTGAATTATCCAAACCACCAATTAATTGCAATAAAGTTGATTTACCTGAGCCAGAAGGGCCTATTATCGCGGTAAATTCACCTCGTTCTATGGTGATATTGGCATCAGTCAGCGCTTTAACTAACGTATCACCTTGACCAAATTCTCTACACAAATGAGTCGTTTCAATGACAGTATTTTGGCTAACCGTCGCTTTATTATTGACGCCAGCAATATCCACTTGAGTTGTCATTTTAATAATTTCCTTTTCACTCAGTAATTTCTTATTCTTGAATTAACTATTAACTCTCAACTAACCAATTAGAGGGTTTTTCGCATGGCAAAAGAAGGTTGTAAACGCGCCGCATGAAAAGCAGGGTATACACTCGCAATAAGGGTAACTGCTAACGTCGCGACTCCCATAATGGCAAAACTGCTGGCGTCGAGTATTAAATAGATGGGTTCATTTAAAGTCATACCTGACATTTCTAATTCAGAGTAATCTATACCGACAATAGAACCCCAGTAGCACAAGAGAAAAGCCATTAATAAACCAACAGTTACGCTTAACAAACCGATGAAAAAACCTTCCAGCATTATTTGATAAAAGAGCTGCTTAGATCGTGTTCCTATAGCCAGTAAAATACCAAACTCTGTTTGTCGCTCAAAAATAGACATAAACATAGTGTTTATTAACCCTAAGCAAACCAGTACATACATGATGATTGAAACAATCAGTGTCGAGTACTTGGTCATCGCCAGCATACTACTTAATTGAGGCACTAATTCTTTCCAACTTAACGTTTCTATTTGGTCATTATTAAGTGTTTTCCAAAAGGGTAGGGTACTATCTTCAGCTTGATGTAAGTGTTGTAAACGAAGAGCAACTTCATGCACACCAGCAATGTTTAACAATTTCTGTCCTTGTGACAAGTTAATAAAAGCCATACCTATATCCATGCTTCTTTCATTAAAACTAAATAAGCCTGAAACACGAAACAGTGCTTGAGATAAATCGCCACCATTAGCTTCTGAAACAGTAATAACCACCCGGTCACCTAAACTAATTTCTAATAAATCAGCAAGTTGTTCTCCTATGATGATTTCACCATCAATACCTGATAAATATTCCCCTTGAGTTACCGCTAATTTTAACTTACTCACTTGTGCTTCTTGTATTGCATCTACACCATAAACAATTGCTGAGGCAACATTTTCAGAAGAGGAGGTCATCGCGCCTGTTAATACCCTTGGGGCAAATGCTTGAATGGCTGTGGTGGCGTTAAGTTGCTGATATAGTGTTGTAGTATCTTCAATGTATAAATCTATATCGTTTGCCTCACGAAAACCCACCCGATGAATTTGTCCTTCTCCTAAGAAGGTTTGTGTACTGATTTTTACCATGGTTTCTACCATGCCTCTGACAAAAGCATCGGTAAATAAAATAGCCGCTAGGCTGCATGAAATAAGAAGTACGGTTAATAGTGTTCTACGAGTATTTCTAAAAATACTGCGCTTGGCTAAACGTGCAATTATCGCATTTTGACTGCTGTTATGTTGAGTCGAGTTGGATTCATTGACAGTAGCTGATGAGCCGTTGTTATCGAGTTTAGAAGCATTGTATGAATTAGGTGTTCGTGTTGCCATAATGATATTTAAACCGCCTGTAATGCTTTTAACGGTGATATTTTAGCTGCCCGAATCGCAGGAATAAAACTAACGATTAACGTACTACTAATAACAACAATTGAGGGTAATAACACTACAAACCAGCTTACTTCTCCTAGCATGGTATCAAATATAATCCCGCCCATATCTATTGGCTCTGGCATAGAGATACCAACACCTGCCAGCCAAAAACAAACAGGTAGCGCGAGTAGCAATCCAAGTAAACAACCGATAATAGCCAGTACAAAAGACTCTAACATTATTAAGGTAAAAACCGCTAAAGGCCGAGTTCCAATAGCCTTCAAAACGCCAAACTCGCGGGTTCGCTCCATGGTGCCCATTAAGATGGTATTTAATACGCCTATTGAGACGATAAATATAATAATGCCCATAGAGACATAACTGCCTTTTTTATCCGCTTGCATACTCTTATAAAAAGAGGATTCAACCACTTGCCATGGTTCTACACTTAAGCTCTCATCTTTAAGCGCTGATTGAGTTTTAGCAGCGAATTCCCTTGCTTGGCTTTGACTCGATAAAATTAACGCTAATTCGTGAACTTTACTGGTATCACCTGCCATTGATAAAAACTCTCGCATGGCTGTTAAGCTAATATAAACATTCATACGTTCATATGAGCTAGCATCACCCACAATAGCAACGACATTAAAAATATCATTGGCGATAGAGCCATCAATACCTTGAGAAATGAGTACCAGTTCGTCACCAACTGTAAGCTGTAAGTTTTTAGCTAGACTAAAGCCGATCATGGCGGGAAAATAAGCATCCTTACTTATTTTATTGGCCAACGGTCTTGTTAAATAATATCCCTCGTTAACTTTATTATCTAACCCTGTGGTTTTAGCTTCTCGCTCGGGATCAATACCAATAACCTGAGCTGGAAAAGTTTTATTCTTGCCGTAAGCTAAAGAAGGACTATAAATTCGTGGCGCAACACCTAATACCAGTGTTTTTTGCTCTAATAGAGTAATGATCTCATCAGCATGATTGATCGTTTTGTATAGAGAAGGGCGCTCTAGGTAGTTTTCTTTATGAATTTGCACATGCCCGGTGTGATCTTGGGTAAATATATTAATAATGTTGCTATAACTTCCCTCTGACATAGAGAGAGTTAGGCAAAGTAAAAAAAAGCCGCCACCCATGCTCAATAATGTTAACAATGAACGGCGTCGATTACGTAATATGTTCCTAAAGGCAAGTTTTACTATCAGCATAGGTATTTACATTTATCGTTATAAAATGAAATGAAATGAAATAAAGCGATTAAAAACGCGTTTGTAAATTGCGTAACGTGAAAACATTATCCCCCAAATCAATATCAAATTCGGCTTCAACATATTCAATAACCGTTTTATGTCCTGTTTTATTTAATGGGATCATCGTCATAACCGCTGGCATTTTTTTACCAGCAAAATCCTTTATATTACTAAAGACCATAGTGCGCACCTTTGCACCTTTTTCGTTGTAATAACTTTGCTCCAATGGCAATAGTGTTTTTTGATTAACAATAAATTCAATTTTGCCCCAAACCGTCACGGTATCTTTTTTGGGAACTAAGGTTAAACGATAGTTTTCACCTTCAATACGTTTAGACACTTGGTATTCTTCAACCAATGAAACTTCACGGACCAAGTCATCATTAGTAAAATCGGATCCCATCCAAGATCCCATCATCATTGATGGTGGAACTTTAATAACCTTATTAATTTTAGGAAAAAAATTCCACATCTCTTTATCTTTTTTTAAGGTCGCCACACCACGATCTTTCCTTGGTGACAATACCCGAATAAAAGTATCGTCCATACCTATGGTCCAGCTTTGCATTTCCAGGGTACGTTGCCAATTAGGCGTGATAATTTGCATTTTCATCATTGCAATGGAGCTTTTAGAGCGAAATAACTCATCCATTTTTTTTAATAAAGTGGCAGCATCATCATCGGCGAAACATGAATAACTAGGTAAATAGACAACAAGTGAAAAGAGTACGGATAAAAGTAACTTCAACATAAACTAATCCTTAAGATTATTTGTAGCTTTAATTAACTTGGTATAACTATACCAAGTTAATTAAAGCTACAGAGCAATATTAGGTATTTCTTACATTTTTTAAACAAAAAAACCAGCACTAGGCTGGTTTTTATAGCGATAAGGTTCACAAAGTTAAATTATCTTATTTTTGTTAAAATCTCATCTAATTTGTCAAGGTTGGTATAAGAAATAACCAACTTGCCTTTACCTTTTTGGTTGTGGCTAATTGACACTTTCGCACCAAACTTTTCTGCTAAACCTTGTTCCAACTCTATAGTCTCTATAGCTTTTTCAACTTTTTCTTTTTCAGCTACAGGATTTTGAATCTTTTTAATTAAACTTTCAGTTTCTCGTACGGTTAATTCTTTAGTCGCAACAGTTTGCGCTGCAGAAGTTTGTACTTCACCTTCTAAGGCTAATAGAGCTCGGGCATGACCCATTTCAATATCACCATTTTCTAATAAGGTTTTTACTTCATCATTTAATTTATTTAAACGTAATAAATTACTCACTGTTGTACGCGATTTTCCAACGGCAATGGCTACTTCTTCATGGGTTAAATCAAATTCCACTAATAAGCGTTCTAATGCAACCGCTTCTTCCATTGCATTAAGATCTTCACGTTGAATATTCTCAATGAGTGCAATCGCGACTGCTGATTCATCCGGTACGTTTTTAACTAAACAAGGGATAATATCAAGCTGTGCTAATTTAGCCGCACGCCATCGACGTTCACCCGCGATGATCTCATATTGATCGTCGCCAACTAAACGCACAACAATCGGTTGAATAATACCTTGTGATTGAATAGATAATGACAACTCTTCAAGACCTGCATCAGACATTTCACGACGTGGCTGATATTTACCCGGTACTAACTTGGAAATAGGTAGTTTAATCAGTTCATTATCTGTCGCTTTTACGCTATTGCTTGCTTCAGTAGTTTCTGTTTGGCTCTCACCTGCTGGTATCGCAGGTGATAATAAGGCATCAAGACCACGACCTAAGCGACTAGCGCCTTTACGTTTTGCTGTACTCATAATTTTCCTTTGTGCTAGCTAGCAACACTTGCCTTAGCTTGCGGAGATTTTTTAGCATAATCATTTTTACGTAATACTTCACCAGCTAGCGCTAAATAAGCTTTGGCGCCCGTTGAAGATTTATCGTAATACATGGCTGGTGTACCAAAACTTGGCGCTTCAGCTAAACGAACATTACGAGGAATTACACTGCGATAAACTTTATCACCAAAATGCCGCTTTAATTGTTCAGATACATCATTAGCTAAACGATTTCGAGGATCATACATAGTACGAAGAATGCCTTCAATATGTAATTTATCATTCACCACTGACGTTAACTTAGTAATGGTGTCCATCAGCGCCGTTAGGCCTTCTAATGCATAGTATTCACATTGCATTGGCACAAGAACAGAGTCTGCTGCCGTCATAGCGTTAACAGTAAGCATATTCAATGATGGTGGACAATCTATGATGATGAAGTCATAAAAATCTTTTACTGGCGCTAATGCGTTTTTTAAACGCTGTTCACGAGCATATACTTCCATTAGCTTTATTTCAGCTGCTGTAACATCAGCATTGGCAGAAATTAAGTGATAAAGACCTGACGTTTCTTTAATAACAACGTCCTCAACACTTTGCTCTTCAACTAATAATTCATAACAAGTCGCGTGAACTTGGTATTTATCAACGCCACTAGCCATAGTGGCATTGCCTTGAGGATCTAAATCGATTAATAAAACTTTGCGTTTCGTCGCCGCCAGCGAGGCAGCCAAATTAACCGCGGTAGTAGTTTTACCCACACCACCTTTTTGATTTGCAACTGCTATTATTTTTCCCACAAGCACCTCTAATGTTATGTTATACCAATTACATTAAATTTATTATCAACTCAGAGCTATATTAGCGAGCTTATAACAATAAAAATTGGTTAAACATAGTTAGTCTATCTTTTATTAATTTTATGCAGTTATTAGTTTGCTAATAAGCTCCCAAAGGGCGAGTTTAAAAGGCATATATGCTGCGTTATTAATTTTGATAAGGGAATAACCATTATCATCAATTAATGCCTTGCCTCTAAGCCTTTTATTTCTCGCTGAGTGGCCAATAACTTAATGGACTTGGTATTATTTCTAGTGCAACTTCTTCAGTACTATTACATGGCGTTCACCAACCAAGTCAGGCACGATAATTTCATGACTATCTACTAAAGTAATATTTTCAGGTAATTGTGAGATCTCATCCTGAGGATATTGCCCTTTGAGTGCAAAAAATCGTCCTTGCTCAGTGGTAATTAAGTGCTTACACCAGCTTACCATATCATTCAGAGAAGAAAAGGCACGACTTAATACCCCATCAAAAGGTTCCTCACCTTGATACTCTTCAACCCTTGCTTTCACTGGTGTCACATTGCTAAGCTTTAATTGAAAAACCACTTGTCTAAGAAAAGTAATACGTTTACCTAGACTGTCTAGTAAAACAAAATTTCTTTCTGGATACAAAATAGCTAATGGTATGCCAGGTAAACCAGGACCCGTTCCAACATCAATAAAGTTCTTACCTATAAGCACTTCACCCACCATTAAACTATCCATAATATGTTTAACTAGCATTTCACTAGGATCACGAACAGAAGTTAGGTTATATGCTTTATTCCATTTATTGAGTAACTCAACGTATTGAATAAGTAAATCGATTTGTTCTTGAGATACGACAAGCTGCGTTTTACTAATCAGTGTCGATAATTGCTGTGATAAAGTCATTTTTATTTAGACAAGCCTGACTAATTAACGTTAAGTTGAACATTAATCAGCGGCTCGCCCCTACCTATTGCTTTTACGCTAATTTGCGTAAAAGACCGTGTTTTTTTAAGTAGACTAATAATAACGAAATTGCCGCCGGAGTAATACCAGAAATTCGTGAAGCTTTACCAATAGTTTCTGGACAAGCATCTTTTAACTTGGCTACAACTTCGTTAGATAGGCCTGAAATTTGTTGATAATCAAAATCTCTCGGGATTTTAGTATCTTCATTACGTTTTTTCTTGGCTATTTCATCTAACTGTCTGTCGATGTAACCTGCATATTTAGTTTGAATTTCAATTTGCTCAGAAGCTTGACTATCTTCTATCGCTGGCCCCAAACCTTCGATCTTCATTAGATCGGTATAGTTTACTTCTGGACGACGAATTAAGTCTTCTAAACTCGCTTCTTTGCTCATTGGTGTTTTCAGCAAGGCATTGATTTGATCTATTTTTGTATGATCCTTTTGTACCCAAGTAGATCGTAAGCGCTGACGTTCAAGTTCAACGTTTTCCATCTTCTCATTAAATCGCTGCCAACGAGTATCACCAACTAAACCAATTTTACGACCTTGCTCTGTTAAACGAATATCAGCGTTGTCTTCACGAAGCAATAAACGGTATTCAGCACGAGAAGTAAACATACGATAAGGTTCTTTCGTACCTAGCGTTGCTAAATCATCAATTAACACGCCCATGTAAGCTTGATCTCTACCAAGAGTGAACTCATCACGCTCTTTAACTCTATTTGCAGCATTAGCTCCAGCGATGAGTCCTTGAGCACCGGCTTCTTCATAACCTGTGGTGCCATTAATTTGTCCGGCAAAATATAAATTTTGAACGAATTTACTTTCTAAACTTTGTTTTAAGTCACGAGGATCGAAGTAGTCATATTCAATGGCATAACCAGGACGAGTAATAAAAGCGTTTTCAAAGCCTTTGATTGAACGTACTAAATTCATTTGTACATCAAAAGGTAAACTGGTTGAAATACCGTTTGGATACACTTCATGAGTAGTCAAACCTTCAGGTTCAACAAATATTTGATGTGAACTTTTATCTGCAAAGCGGGTGATTTTGTCTTCAATAGACGGACAATATCTTGGACCCACACCTTCAATTACGCCAGTATACATTGGAGATCGATCTAAACCATCTCGAATGTGTTGATGGGTTTGCTCGTTGGTATGTGTGATAAAACAAGATATTTGTTCTGGATGATCCGCCTGTGATCCCATGAAAGAAAATACTGGACTAGGTGTATCACCTGCTTGCTCTTCCATAACAGAAAAATCTAATGATCTTGCGTCTAACCTAGGTGGAGTACCCGTTTTTAAACGATCCATTCTAAACGGCATATCTCGCATTTTTGCTGCTAGATTTACACTGGCAGGATCACCTGCTCTTCCACCTTGGTAGTTATTCAAGCCAATGTGAATAAGCCCTGAAAGAAAAGTACCTACCGTAAGTACTACGCTTTTACCTTTAAATTTAAGGCCCATTTGTGTCGATACACCGACAACACGATCGTTTTCAAGGATCAAGTCATCACAGGGCTGTTGGAAAATAGTTAAATTTTCTTGGTTTTCCAACGTATTACGAACATAGTTACGATATAAAATGCGATCTGCTTGAGCACGAGTTGCCCTCACTGCAGGTCCTTTGCTCGAATTTAATGTTCTAAATTGAATGGCACTATGATCAATGGCTGTTGCCATCAAACCACCCAGTGCATCAATTTCTTTAACCAAATGACCTTTGCCGATACCGCCAATGGCGGGGTTACAAGACATTTGGCCTAGCGTGTCAATGTTATGGGTTAACAACAAAGTTTTGCAGCCCATACGCGCAGCAGCAAGTGAGGCCTCGGTTCCCGCATGACCACCACCAACAACAATTACGTCATAAGACTCTTGATACCACATAAAATAACAATCCTGCTTGGTTAAAATTAGTTAAAGTTTTTATTTAAAGTGAATTGCAAAATTTACAAGACTCAAAAATAAGGGAACGTATTTTACCGCTTTTTTCTCTTCAGGGATACGATCAAATTGGTAAAAAAGATCGGGGCTGATCCTTAATATATAAAAAGAGATCTTTATAAAGATCTTATTATTATTACTTATTAGGATCGTTGTTTTCTGTGGATAAGCACTTTTTTCTTTTATTTATTAATAACTAAAGACAATGATAACGTTGTGATCAACCTTTGATCAATCAGCAAATAACCTTTGATCAAAACGGCAAGTTATACACAGGGCGATTTAAAATGTTTTTAATCAACTGAATAATAATAGTAAATTAACTGGTTATTAACTGTTTTATCCACAATGGTAAAAATATAGATCGTAATCTGTTGATAACTTATGGGTAAGTGATCACCTTAGATCGAAAGCAGATCTTTATTTGTACTGATCCACTGCTGAGCGAGCTCTTCTGGATCGATATCTTCTGACATATCTAAGGTTTTAATTTGTACTATTTCTTTACAACCAATTGATATTAATAGGTTTGATAAATCTATTGCTGCTTTGCAAAAAGTATCATAGCTAGAATCTCCGATCCCAATTGTTAAAAAAGTAACCGTGGATAGATCTTGATCACAATTACTTAGATCACTAACAAATTGTTTGATGTTGTCAGGGTAGTCACCAGCACCATGTGTGGAGGTACAAATGATCCAAATAGGATTTTGGGCTAGAACACTGTCGTTATTTTGTTCATTATTCGCGTGAAAAGTGTTGTTGATGACGGTTTTAAGATCCGGTTTAAGGTGTATATCAACAGTATGATCAAGTTTATTTAGGGTTTCTTCACAGGCTTCTGCAACATATTCTGTGCCACCAAGCATGCTACCAACAATGATTTGAACTGAGCTCATAGGGGTCTCTTTTTAATAAAATGGGGTTATTTACAATGATAATAAGTACATTGTTATTGTATTACTTAAGCTAAGTATGGATAAACAAATAGTTTGTTATTTTAGTTAAATAAAGCAAATTTGAGGGAGTATATTGATAGTTTAGCGGGTAGATAAAAGGTTAATAAAGCAGACTTATTGCTAAGTAGACTCAAATAAGAAACTCATAAAATGGTGTTAGTTACGAATATAATTGTTTATTTCAATAAATATAAAAAGGGCTAGTATTGTAAATAAACACTAGCCCTTTTTATAAATCGTAACGAGGAAGTCACGTTTTATTATTCATCGGAAAATATTTATCAGGAACTATTTTCCAATACAAAAAGAGCTAAAAATTTTACCTAACAAGTCATCACTGGTGAATTCCCCGGTGATTTGATCTAATTCTTGCTGACAAATACGCAGCTCTTCTGCCAATATTTCACCAGCGACATAAGATTCAAGTTGATCTAATCCTGTAAGTAAATGCTGATGCGTATTCTCTAAGGCCACTAAATGACGTCTTCTCGCCATAAAGCCCCCTTCAGTGCCACCTTGGTAGCCCATTATTGTTTTTAAGTGTTCTTTTAAGCTATCAACGCCTTTGCCTGTTTTAGCTGACAAAGTAATAATGGCATGCTGTGTACCATCGGTATCGGTAAACTCAGTGAACCCCGTTTTAGCATCATTAACATCGGCTTTATTTCTAATTAATGTAAGGCCAATTTTTTCTGGAAGTTTGGCAAAAAACTCGGGATAGAAATCTTTAATGTCTTGATCGTCTTCTAAAATACTGTGATCTTCACTGGCATCAACCATTAATAAAACGCGATCGGCTTGATTGATCTCTTGCCAAGCACGCTCAATGCCTATTTTCTCAACAACATCATCACTATCTCGTAATCCAGCGGTATCAATAATGTGTAACGGCATGCCATCAATATGAATTTGTTCGGCTAGTACATCACGAGTAGTGCCAGCGATATCGGTAACTATGGCTGTTTGTTTACCACTTAATGCATTGAGTAAGCTAGATTTGCCAGCATTAGGACGACCAGCAATCACTACACGCATTCCTTCACGAATAATACTACCTTGCTGGGCTTGCTTACGAACGTCTTCTACTCGGCTGATAATAGCTTTTAAATCAGTAACAATTTTTTTATCAGCAAGAAAGTCAATTTCTTCTTCAGGAAAATCAATCGCAGCTTCAACATACATGCGTAGGTGAATAATACTTTCTACCATTTCATTGACAAGTTTAGAGAAGTCACCTTGTAAAGAGTGCAGGGCAGAGCGAGCTGCTTGTTCTGAACTTGAGTTAATTAAATCGGCAATTGCTTCTGCTTGGGTTAAATCGAGTTTGTCATTCAAAAAGGCCTGTTCACTGAACTCACCAGGTTTGGCCATGATAACTTTGGGTTGCGCAAGAATTACTTTGAGTAGCATATCCAAAATTACGGGACCACCATGGCCTTGAAATTCGATAACATCTTCACCGGTAAATGAATTAGGCGCTTTGAAATAGAGTGCTATTCCCTGGTCTAATACCTGTGTTTTATCAGTTGATGTGCAATCTAAAAAGGGTAAATATTCAGCTTTTCTTACTTCAGGTAGCTTACCTAAAATAGCTTGAGCAACATTTTTAGCCTCTGGGCCTGATACTCTAATTATACCGACGCCACCACGTCCGGGTGCGGTTGCTTGTGCGGCGATTGTCGTTGTTTGAGAAATTGATGTCATAGCGAGGTAATTAATTCAAATAGTGGTTGATGATTATTTTACTTTATTTCAAGATTAAATGCCCAATAATAGAAAAGGCGATTACTGTGTTATCAGTAATCGCCTTTCAATTTATTTTTATAACTTAGTTCTTTACAAAAATTATGCTGCTTTTTCTGCTTTTTTCTTAGCAATACCAGCAAATATTATTTTCATTTGTGTAATTGAAATTAAGTTACTTACTAACCAGTAAAGTACTAAACCAGATGGGAACCAAGCCATAAATATTGAGAATACTACGGGCATATATTGCATGATTTTTTGTTGCATTGGATCTTGAATCGTCATCGGTTGCATTTTTTGCATTACATACATACTGATACCCATAAGTACTGGTAATACGAAGAATGGGTCCATTGCTGATAAATCTTGAATCCAGAAAACAAAAGGTGCATGGCGTAATTCAACACTTTCTAAGAATACCCAGTAAAGTGCTAAGAAAATTGGCATTTGTAGTATTAGTGGTAAACAACCGCCTGCTGGGTTGACCTTTTCTTTACGATACATTTCCATTGTGGCTTGTGACATTTTTTGTCTGTCATCACCAAAACGCTCTTTTAGTTGTGCCATTTTTGGTGCTAAATCACGCATTTTAGCCATTGAGGTATATTGCGCTTTAGTTAATGGGTACATACCACCTTTAACGATTAAGGTGATGATAATAATAGCTACACCCCAGTTAGTAACAAAACTTTGGATCGTTAGTAGTAACCAGAATAACGGTTGACTGATCATCCATAAGAAACCGTAATCTATGGTTAAGTCTAAGTTTGGTGCTATTTTCTCTAATACTTCTTGGTCTTTAGGGCCAGCATAAAATATTGCTGAAGTAGAACCTTGCTTACCAGCGTCAATGATTACAGCTGGAGCTTTAAAACCAATAACTGCTTCAAAGTTATTACTATACGTTGTATAAAGTTGGTTACTGTCTTTTGCGTTTGGTACCCAAGCTGAAACAAAGTAATGTTCAAGCATTGCAATCCAGCCGCCTGCAGTTACTGCATTTAAGTTTGCTTCTTCAATATCATCAAAATCGTATTTTTCGTAACGTTCTTCTGTTGTTGAGTAAGCAGCACCGCGGTAGGTAGGTAACATGCCACCACCAGTTTCTACTACGGTAGATTGTTTAAGTTGACCATACATTTGTACAGAAACGCTGTTAGCCGTGTTGTTGTCAATTAAGTAATCAACATTAACGCTGTAGCTATTTTTATTAAAAGTAAATCGTTTAGTCACTGACATGCCACTAACATCATGAAAAACTAAATCGACAATTAAGTTGTCATTTACTAATTCATAGCTGTTTTTCGCACTAGTATATATAGGACGGCCTTTGATTGTACGGTCAATACCGTTAGCGCCTGTTAAACCACTTTGAGCAATATATTTTTGATTACCATTTTGTAAAATAGTAAAAGGGATATCGTTACCTTGCTCAGTATCAAATTTTCGTAATTTAGCTTCAACAATATCACCACCTTGACTATTAATTTTTAAAATTAATGTATCTGTGGTCACTGTAATTAATTTGGCAGAAGTATTGGTTGATTTTATCGAGCTTACTTGGGCATCTGAAGATTCAGGCACGAAGTCTGCGTCGGCATTTTCAACTGACTGGTTTTGGCTAATACTTGTTTGCTCAGGAACTACGGCATTTTGTTGCTGCCATTGACTAAACAGTAAGTAGGTAACAACCATAAGCGCAATAAAAAGTAGACTGCGTTGGGATTCCATAAAATTAACTTCTCTTCTTTGTTGGCAGGGGATTATTTTCCCGTGCATAATTTAAATTTGATAAGTGCGTGGCATATTAATATAGGTTAGCTTGATAACCTACTATCTTTTAGTCTAGATAGGCTATTTACTCTTTTTTATTGGTGGAACCGGATCTTCGCCGCCATCATTGAGCGGATGACACCTTAAAATACGTTTGCTTGCTAACCAACCACCTTTTATTACACCAAAGCGATTGATAGCTTCAGTTGCATAGGCAGAACAGCTTGGAGTGAATCTACAATTAGAGCCTAGTAACGGACTGATAAAGCGTTGATAGCCTTTTATGCCGGTTATTACTAGTTTTTGTGGCGTTGAATTATTTTTCGCCATATTTTCTCTAATTCTTGATTAATCGTCTTGTTATCAAGTTGATCAATGCCAGATTTTACCATGACGACTATATCGATAGCAGGTAAATTATCTTGATTTAAGCGGAAACTTTCTCTGACTTGTCTTTTAACGCGATTACGTTGCACAGCAAGTTTTACTCGTTTTTTAGCAATAGCTAAGCCTAAACGGTTTTTTGCAACAGAATTATGTTTATCAGAGACGAAAGTATGAGGTTTTGGTGTTACTAATAAAGTAAAGTGGCGAGAGCCAAAGCGGATAGGTTTAGAAAAAACCGCTTGAAAATGACCGGGAGTCAACAAACGTGACTCCCGATTAAATTTGTAAGTAGCCATAGTCAGGCTACCTTATATCAAATATTGTAAACAAGATTTGATACTATGCGCTAAGACGTGCACGGCCTTTCGCACGACGACGAGCTATAACAGCACGTCCGTTTTTAGTTGCCATACGAGCACGGAATCCGTGGTTACGCTTACGCTTTAATACGCTAGGTTGAAATGTTCTTTTCATTACGCTAATCCGTCGGTTGTTGTTGCCCTGGCAAAACAGCCTATTGAGCACACATGTCTAAAAAATGAGGCCGAATATTAAAGCTTACTAGGATAATTGTCAATCATTTATGTTAGCTATTTTCACTATGATCCTTACTTTTTTATTAAGGATCGTAGTGATCTTCATTGGTATTACTAATGATATTCACAGTTTTACCACATTCGTGTTTTATTATCTTAATAACTAATTCAGTTAAATGCTGGTTTAAAGTAAAATTCACTTATAAATAGTATACTTTTTTTTGTTGATATTCTTTCTTTTTATATAATATTAACAATGTGTTAGCTTTGTGTTGTTAAAAAACAATTATAATAGTTAAAAGTCAATAT